>NZ_JBIVQO010000004.1:273742-604772 GCF_044755265.1 Streptomyces sp. NPDC092370
TTTTTTGTGCGCGTCCTTTTGGGGGTGTTGTGGGGGTGGGGTTTTTTTTTTTTTTTTTTGGGGGGGGGGGGGGGGGGGTGGTGTTTGTGGTGGGGGGGGGGGGGGGGGGGGGGGGCGGGGGGCCCCCCCCCCCACCAAAAGGGGTGAACGGTCGTAACTTTCCCGTGCGGGTCGCGTTCTGTCGCGCTAGGAGATCAAACAGGCACGGATCGTCACGCTGCGGCCGACTCCCGTCGCTGCGCCCGGCGTCGCGCGGGGGCCTCCCGGCCGAGCGCCGGTACTACGGCCAGCAGCTGCCTGGTGCGGGTGTGGCCGGGCACCGCTTCGAGCCCACGCGCTCCCGCAGTTGCCCCACGCGCTCCCGGATGCGCTTCTCCTGCCGCTCGCCCAGCGGGTCGGCGCCGGCCTCGCCCGCGCTACGGGGGCATCGAGGGAGGAGACGGGGTCCCGCAAGACCATCCGCACCGCCGGGTTCACCCAGGGGTGCGCGCGGCCGTCGAAGGTCAGCGACCCCGACGTCGGTTCAGCAGTCCGACAAACATGCGCCCGAGGGTCGTTTGCCGCTGCCGCTCTCGCCGGCGATCCCGAAGGTCTCACCACGACGCAAGGTCTGCGACACGTCACCCACGGCCGAGGCCACCCCTTCACCACGGCCGAACTCGTGTCCGAGGCCGGTTGCCTCAGAACTGCCTCCTCGGGGGCCGACGAGCCCTTGCGCGGCGCGTCCAGCCGGGGGACGGCGGCCGGCAGGTCCCGGGTGTACCGGCTGGGCCGGGGCGCCACCGGCGACCGGGCCGTGCCCGACCGCCCGGCCGTGCCGCATCACCAGCACCTCGCCGACGCTCTCGACGGCGACACCCACGTCGCGCGTGACCGGCAACAGGCCCATGCGGGCCTCCCCTGGGGCAGGCGTCGGCAACAGCGGATAACGGCCACGCACGACGGGGTCACGCCGATGAGCGCCCGCTCGATGGCGGCGCGAACGGAGGCGGGACGGGGCGACATGCCCGGACTGAACGAACGAACTTTCCGAGCATGTCGACGCGAGCCGCGCCACACCTCCTGTGAGGTCCGTCAACTCCCGGGATACGCCCAGGGGTTGGGGCGGCATCGGATGCCGTCGTGAGCGAGGAACTTGGTCTGCTGCTGCATGACCGGCGCGAGGTCGCCGTCCTTGTCGCAGGTGACGTGACCGTAACCGAGGCGGTGGCCGACCTCGTGGTTGATCAGCATCTGCCGGTAGGCGTGGATCTTGTCGGCGCCGTAGGTCTCCGAGCCCTGCGCCCACCGGTAGGCGTTGATCATCACCCGCTCGGTCGCGGCCGAGTCGCAGGAGACGTTGTCCTCGGTGGTGTCCAGACCGGACTTGGCACACCAGTCGGCGGTCGTGCCGGGGCTGGCGAGAGTGATCACGAAGTCGGGCTTGCCGGAGTAGATGCGCTCGAAGGTGCGCGCGCCGTTGTGGGCCCAGCTGCGCCGGTCGTTGAGCGTCTTCTGCACGGCCTCGGCGAACAACGCGCCATCCAGCCCGAGTCCCTGCTCCACGTCCACGCGGTAGGTGAACTTCTGCCCGGCGCCCGGGGCCTTGGCGATCCCGGGAACGGCGTCGAACTTCCCCGAGCCCTTGAGCTCGACGCCGAGCGGGTACGTCCGGCCCATCTTCTCGTCGTAGGTCGGCGGCGCGGCCGCCGGGGCCGGGCCCCGGCCGTCGGCGCGGGACGCGGTGTCCCGGATGTCGCGGGCCTGGTCGGTGGCCGACTGTGACTGCACCTCGGCACCGGCGTGGTCGTCGGTGACCTGGCCGGCGACGACGACGGCCAGCACGGTCGTGATGGCCGCGGCCGCGATGCCGGTGAAGGTACGGCCCTTGCCGCCCCTGGCCGACACGGGCGTGCCGGTGGGCCCCGCGTCGTCGTGCCCGGACCCGGAATCGGCCGGCGTGCCGACGTTCCAGTCCGTGACGGAGGTGCGGGCGTCCGCGGCATGCGCGGAGGCGGGCGTACGGGGCGCGAAGACGTCGTCCTCCTCTTCGACGAAGGCGTCGAGATAGTCCTGTCGCGGCCCGGGCACGGAGGCCCGGCGCTGCCTCGGTATGGGAACACCGGCACCGGCGGGTCCCCCGCCCGGCCCCCTCGACTCGCCCCAGCCGCCTCCGGCTTCCCGCTGCTCGGGGTGCCCGCCCCGGGCCTGCCCAAAGCCGTGCGCGGTCGTGCCCCCGGGCACCCGGGGCATCCCACGCGCGGGCGTCCCGTCAGGCGTCCGCGGCATTCCGTGCGCCGGAGTGCCGTCAGGCATGCGCGGAGCCCCATGCGCGGGCGTCCCGTCCGGAACGCGCATTCCGCGTGCGGGCGTCCCATCGGGCAACCGCGGCATTCCGTGCGCCGGAGTGCCGTCGGGCATGCGCGGAGCCCCGTGAGCGGGAGTCCCGTCCGGCAGCCGCGGAACGCCACGCGCAGGAGTGCCCTCGGAGAAGCGGGGTACTCCACGCCCCGGCGTACCGTCCGGCAGACGAGGAACCCCCTGTGAGGGAGTCCCGTCCGGCAGCCGCGGAACGCCACGCGCAGGAGTGCCCTCGGAGAAGCGGGGTACTCCACGCCCCGGCGTACCGTCCGGCAGACGAGGAACCCCCTGTGAGGGAGTCCCGTCCGGCAGCCGCGGAACGCCACGCGCCGGAGCGCCGTCAGGCAGCCGGGGAACGCCACGCGCGGGCGTGCCGTCCGGAAGCCAGCCGTCCGGGAGGCGTGGCAGGCCGTGCGGCGGTGTTCCGTCCGCAGGGGCGGGCCGGGGCCCCGGCAGTCTGAGTGGTCCAGGCGGCGATGCCGTACGACCACCACGGCTCCCGTCCGGCGCCTGGCCCCTGGCTGGTCCCTGAGCCCGCTCGGACCCGACCCGGCCGTCCTGGCGGTCCCGCTCTGCGATTGTGTCCGCGCTGTCGCCCTTGACGACCGGCCCGCGGCGGCTGTGGCGTCCCACGTCGCGCCTCAGCCCCCCATGCTTTCGTCGGTGCCTTCTCCGTCGACGGCGTCGCCCCCGGAATCCGCCCGGCCGGCCCGCCTTGCCCGCTGCGCGCCCAACTCTCCCGCATCTTGGAGCAGTTCACGAAACGCCATGGCCACCGTCTCCGGGTACTCCATCATCGCCACGTGCCCGGCATCCGGCAACGTCATGAGCCGCGAGTCACGGAAGGCCCGGGCCGCCTTCTGGGCCATTCGGAAGCCGACGAGCTGGTCACGGCCGCCGTAGACGAGGAGAGTGGGCGCGAGAACCCGTTCGGCCTGACGCCACAGCCCCTGCTGGCCGCCCAAGGTGTACGCGTTGACGATCCCGCGCGCCGAGCGTGCCATCGCGTCCCAGAAGTACGGCAGCCGCAGCCGCCGCTCCATCTCCTGCACGGCGTTGCTGAATCCTTCCGGCGTCACCCGCCCGGGATCCCCGTAACACAGCGCCATCACGCCGCGGACGCGCTGTTCCGCCGTCCACTGCCGGGTGAGCCGGGTGAAGAGCAGGGCGACACCGGGCACCGCCAGCAACCCCGTGGGCACGGCGGCGCGCTGCACTCGGATTTCCGGCAGGGCGGGAGACACAAGCGTGAGCGTACGGACCAGATCGGGCCGAACCGCGGCGACACGGGTGGCGACCGCGCCGCCGAGCGAGTTCCCGAACAGGTGCACGGGGCCGCGCCCGGAGGCGTCGAGGTAACGGATGACCGCGCGCGCGTGCCCCGTGACGGAGTAGTCGCCGTCGTCCGGGGGCGGGGAGTCCCCGAAACCCGGCAGGTCGAGGGCCTCGCTGTCGACGAAGTCGTCCAGCAGCGCCATCAGCGCCGACCAGTTCTGCGAGGAACCGCCGAGCCCGTGCACGTACAGCGCGGGAGGCAGCCCCTCGCGGGCGGGAGGCCGCGACCGGACCGTCAGCGTGACCCCGGGGAGCTCGACCGACCGCAGGCGCTCGCCCTCCGCGACCCGGACGGTCCCCACCTTCGGCAGCACATTGGCGGGCGGCACGAACGGCAGCTCGGTCGAAGACATGCGGCAATGTTACGAGACGATCACGCAGTGACTCATACGTTCGCCTGTGTTCGCCGTCACAGGATTCGGCCTGTTGAGGGGATGGAAGAGAAGGCACCCGAGCACTCGTGGGTAGCAGTCGACGGGATGAGCAGCGCGTCACGTTCCGGACGCGGATCGCATAGCGTCCGGAACGGGTGTCTCCTAGGCTCGTACAGAGGGCACCCGCGTGTGGCCCCTGCATTCCCAGGGACGTTCGTAGGAAGGGAGCCCATCATGGCCGTAGACCCCACCGACCCGGAGACGTTCGAGGCCGAGGACGCGCAGGAGGTGCAGGAGTTCGACGTCGAGGCACCCGAGGTCGACGCGGCCGAGCAGCGGGCGGACATCACGCCCCATCGCGACGACCCGCTGACCGCCGTCGACCCGGACCGCGCCAACGAGGCCGACCTGGTGGAGCAGACCAGGATCGTCACGCTCGACGAGGACGACTACCGGTGACGTTCGCCGCCGACGGGCGACGAGCAGCTCCAGAGAACGGGAAAGGGGCAGAATTTTGCCCGCTCTGACCCTGTTTGAAACCTTCGCAACCGCTTTCGTAACCGTCCGGTCCGTGAAATTCTGCGCTCTCACCGCGCACACCACGGTTACCGAAAAGTACGATGGCGACGCGGCCAGATCCGCATGTGGACGACTATGGGAGGCGGCGTGACAGCCATCGAGCAGACAGAGGCGGTTCGCCCGCGGGGCACACGCCTGCCGCGCCGTGCCCGACGCAACCAGCTTCTGGGCGCCGCCCAGGAGGTCTTCGTGGCCCAGGGCTACCACGCGGCCGCGATGGACGACATCGCGGAGCGTGCCGGCGTCAGCAAGCCGGTGCTCTACCAGCACTTCCCGGGCAAGCTCGACCTCTATCTCGCACTGCTGGACCAGCACTGCGAGTCGCTCATCCAGTCCGTACGGAACGCGCTCGCGTCGACGACCGACAACAAACAGCGCGTCCGGGCGACGATGGACGCCTACTTCGCCTACGTCGAGGACGACGGCGGCGCCTTCCGCCTGGTCTTCGAGTCGGACCTGACGAACGAGCCCGCCGTGCGCGAGCGCGTCGACAAGGTCACGAACGAGTGCGCCGAGGCGATCTGCGACGTCATCGCCGAGGACACCGGCCTGTCGCGCGCGGAGTCGATGCTGCTCGCCTCGGGGCTGGGCGGCCTCGCCCAGGTGGTGGCACGATCCTGGCTGCACAGCGACCGCAGCGTGCCGCGCGACCAAGCGGTGCAGCTGCTCACCTCGCTGGCGTGGCGCGGTATCGCGGGCTTCCCGCTGCACGGCATGGACCAGCCGCACCACTGACGGGCGCTTTGTTCCCGCCCGATGTTCGCTCGTGGCGTTCTCGGGCGGAGCATGTACGTCCCCTCACCGGGCTAATGTGTGCTGCGTACGGCGCGGAAGGTCGCGCACATCACTGACCGTCGGAGGGACAAAGCCGTGGAGGTCAAGATCGGCGTGCAGCACGCGCCCCGCGAGATCGTTCTGGAGAGCGGTCAGACTGCCGAGGAGGTCGAGCGCGTGGTCGCCGAGGCACTGGCCGGGAAGTCGCAGCTGCTGAGCCTCGTGGACGAGCACGGCCGCAAGCTCCTCGTCCCGGCCGACCGTCTCGCGTACGTCGAGATCGGTGAGCCGGCCCCGCGCAAGGTGGGCTTTGGCGCGCTGTAAGCGCATACGCGAAACGGGGCGGGACGGCTGTCGGCCGTCTCGCCCCGTTTGGTTTGCCCTCCCTCGGACACCCCTTCCACGTAGCCTCCGCTTCTCCTTGCGGTACACCGGTTCCTTCACGGATGGAGCACAAGTCGCCCCCAGGGGTGGTTGGAATCCGCAGGTCAGGGGTAAGACGGGCTACGACCGATTTGGGCAGGCCGGCCGTGTGGGAGGGACCCCGACATGCTCCTGGAAGCGCTGAGCTCCGCGATCCTCGGCCTGGCTCTGGCATGGGCGGCCGCACACCGCCTGCCGCACCGGCTTCCAGCCCGCTCCCTGGTCCTGTCGACCGGTGTCGCCGGCGCCCTCTTCGGAGCCTTCGTCATGCACAGTGCGCTGGACGCCGGGCACGTGCTGCTCGTCCTGCTCGGCGCGATGATCGTCTCGGTGGCCTCGCTGTCACTGCTGCTGCGCCCCGCGGGAAGACTGCGCCGCCGGTCGGCGACCGCCTGAGGGGTCGCCGACGGTGGCGGCTCCGATGACGACGCGGCCCGGCCGGACGGCGGAAAGCCAGGGTGGGTCCGCCAAGTCCCGTCTCCCCCGCGACGCCCGGCACGCTCCCCCAAGCCCTCGACTCCGCCCGGAGGGCGCACCCTCATGACGCCGCAGCACCCGCCCTCCGGGCGGACGACGCGACTTCGCGGACACCAACGCCCCTAGGCGGCCAGCCCCAGCGCGGCCATCCGCTTGGTGTGGGCCTCGGTGATCCGGGAGAACATCTTTCCCACCTCGGCGAGGTCGAAGCCGTCCGCGACGCCGCCCACCAGCATGGTCGACAGCGCGTCCCGGTCGGCGACCACCCGCTGGGACTGCGACAGGGCCTCACCCATCAACCGCCGCGCCCACAGCGCGAGCCGTCCGCCCACACGCGGGTCGGCGTCGATCGCGGCCCGCACCTTCTCCACGGCGAAACCGCCGTGGCCCGTGTCGTCGAGGACGGCCAGCACCAGCTTGCGGGAGTCGGAGTCCAGCCGGGCGGCGACCTCCCGGTAGAAGTCGCTGGCGATCGAGTCGCCGACGTAGGCCTTGACGAGTCCCTCCAGCCAGTCGGAAGGGGCGGTCTGCTTGTGGAACCCGTCGTACGCGGCGACGAACGGCTCCATCGCCCGCGTCGGTTCCTCCCCGATCTCGGCGAGCCGGTCGCGCAGCCTCTCGAAGTGGTGGAACTCCGCCGACGCCATCTTCGCCAGTGCCGCCTTGTCCGCCAGCGTCGGCGCCAGCTTGGCGTCCTCCGCGAGCCGCTCGAACGCCGCGAGTTCGCCGTACGCGAGCGCGCCGAGCAGGTCCACGACCGCGGCACGGTACTGAGGGTCGGCGGAGGCCGTCGCCCAGTCCCGGGCGGCGACCGAGGTGGGTGCGGCGGCGTCGGTGTCCTTGGCGTTCTCAGGCTTGTCAGAGCTCGTCATGAAGCGCACAATAGCCCGCCCGCCGGGAGGCGTAAGGCCCTGGTCAATCACTGTGACGACGACTACGTGACCGAATCGGCCATCACATGTGCGGGATTCCGGGGTATGGTGGTAATGCGCCTGCTGGTACGTTGACGTACCTCGACAGGCCGCACGTATGAGGATGCCCGGTCGGTGGCCCGATCGGCTCCGACCCGACAGCCCTCCCCGGCCGTCCGCCTCAGTGCGTACGAGACCCGGAGGGGGACACCCTCAGCGGCACGAGCGCTAGAGCGTCGGCGCGGTCCTGTGCTTTTCGGCCCGCCCGTAAGCAGCCGACGTCCCCGGCACGGTCTGACACGACCCCGCGCTCGCCTCGCGCCGCCCACACAGAAGAGGCAGCACCCTGACTACGTTCCGAGAGCTCGGAATCCTCCCCGAGACCGCCGAGGCCCTGGAGGCCGTCGGCATCATCACCCCCTTCCCCATCCAGGAGATGACGCTTCCCGTCGCCCTCTCGGGCAAGGACGTCATCGGCCAGGCCAAGACCGGCACCGGCAAGACGCTGGGCTTCGGGCTCCCGCTCCTCGAGCGCGTCACCGTCCCCGCGGACGTGGAGGCCGGACGCGCCAAGCCCGAGGACCTCACGGACGCCCCGCAGGCACTCATCGTCGTCCCCACGCGCGAGCTGTGCACGCAGGTCACCAACGACCTGCTGACCGCGGGCAAGGCACGCAACGTGCGCGTCCTCGCCATCTACGGCGGCAGGGCCTACGAGCCCCAGGTCGAGGCCCTGAAGAAGGGCATCGACGTGGTCGTCGGCACCCCGGGCCGGCTGCTCGACCTCGCCGGGCAGAAGAAGCTGGACCTGAAGCACGTGAGGTGCCTGGTCCTCGACGAGGCAGACGAGATGCTCGACCTGGGCTTCCTGCCCGACGTCGAGAAGATCATCAACATGCTTCCGGTGCGGCGACAGACGATGCTGTTCTCGGCCACCATGCCGGGCGCGGTCATCGGCCTGGCCCGCCGCTACATGTCGCAGCCCACACACATCAGCGCCACGTCCCCGGACGACGCGGGCGCGACGGTCGCGAACACGAAGCAGTTCGTCTACCGCGCGCACAACATGGACAAGCCCGAGATGGTCGCGCGCATCCTCCAGGCCGAGAGCCGGGGACTGGTCATGGTGTTCTGCCGCACCAAGCGCACCGCGGCCGACCTCGCCGACCAGCTCAAGCAGCGCGGCTTCGCCTCCGGGGCCGTCCACGGCGACCTCGGCCAGGGCGCTCGCGAGCAGGCCCTGCGCGCCTTCCGCAACGGCAAGGTCGATGTGCTCGTCTGCACCGACGTCGCCGCCCGTGGCATCGACGTCGAGGGCGTCACGCACGTCATCAACTACCAGTCGCCGGAAGAGGAGAAGACGTACCTGCACCGCATCGGCCGGACCGGCCGCGCGGGTGCGAAGGGTACGGCGATCACGCTCGTCGACTGGGACGACATCCCGCGCTGGCAGCTGATCAACAAGGCGCTGGACCTGGGCTTCAGCGACCCGCCGGAGACGTACTCCACCTCCCCGCACCTGTACACGGACCTCGGCATCCCCGAGGGCACCAAGGGCGTCCTGCCGCGCTCGGAGCGTACGCGTGCCGGGCTGGAAGCGGAGGAGCTGGAGGACCTGGGCGAGCCGGGCGGCCGTGGGCCGCGCGGGCGCGGCGGCCGTCCCGGTCGCGGCGACCGGGACGAGTCCCGCTCGGCCGACCGCGAGCGGTCGCCGCGTACGCCGCGCAGCCGCCGCCGTACGCGCGGCGGGGCCGTACTGGACGGGGCGCCCGAGTCCGCCGGCGGCACCGCGCCGGAGACCACGGCCACCGGCGGCGCCACCGGGGCGGATGCCGTCACGGCTCCTCGCACCCCGCGTCGCCGTCGCCGCACCCGCGGCGGGGCCCAGTCCGAGTCGGCTCCGGTCGCGGCGGTCGAGACCCTCGCGTCCGAGCAGGCGGTGAACGCCGTCGCGTCGGCCGAGGGCACGACCGCAGGGGCGCCTGAGGCCGCCCCGACGTCGCGTCGCCGCCGCACGCGCCGGTCGGAGACGTCGGCGGTCGAGACCGAGGCCGCGGTGACGCCGTCGGCCCCGGAGACGACGGTCGTCGCCGAAGCCACGGACGCCGCGTCGCCCGAGGCTGCCGCCGCCGCGCCGCGCCGCCGCACCCGCACCCGCAAGGCCACGGCCGCCCCCGCGGCCGAGTCGGCGGTCGACACGGCCGAGGGGCTCACCGAGTCCGCGCCGGAGCCTTCGGAGACGAAGCCGCGCCGGACGCGCAAGACGGCCGCGAAGGCCGAGGCGAGCGTGGACACGGCCGAGGCGGCCGAGGCCAAGCCCCGGCGCACCCGCAAGACCGCCGCGTCGGCGGACACCGCCGAGCCGGCCGAAGCCAAGCCCCGGCGTACGCGCAAGGCCACGGCGGCCGAGACCGCCGTCGACACGGTGGAAGCCACCGAAGCCGCGCCGCGCCGCCGTACCCGCAAGACCGCCGAGCCCACGGCGG
This sequence comes from Streptomyces sp. NPDC092370, assembly GCF_044755265.1. Classification (NCBI taxonomy): domain Bacteria; kingdom Bacillati; phylum Actinomycetota; class Actinomycetes; order Kitasatosporales; family Streptomycetaceae; genus Streptomyces; species Streptomyces sp. NPDC092370. The sequence goes on from NZ_JBIVQO010000004.1 coordinate 283,442, forward strand.
AGGCGCCGGAGGCCGTCGAGGCGGCCAAGCCGCGCCGCACGCGGAAGACCGCCGCGGCGGCCGAGACCGCCGTCGACACGGCCGAGGGCACGGAGGCCACGCCGCGCCGCCGCACCCGCAAGACCGCCGAGGCCGCGCCTGCCGTCGCCGAGATCCCGGCCCAGTCGACTCAGGAGCCGGAGACCGCCGAGGCCAAGCCGCGCCGCACGCGCAAGGCGAGCGCCGCCAAGGCGGAGGCGAGCGTCGACACGGCGGAGGCGACCGAGGCCAAGCCCCGGCGCGCGCGGAAGACGGCTGCCGCCGCTGTGGAGGCGGAGGCCGCGGAGGCCAAGCCGCGTCGGACGCGGAAGACCGCCGCAGCGGCCGAGACCGCTGTCGACACGGCCGCGGGTACGGAGGCCACGCCGCGCCGCCGCACCCGCAAGGCCGCCGAGCCCACCGAGATCCCCGCCCAGGCGGATCAGGAGCCGAAGACCGCCGCCAAGCCGCGCCGGGCGCGCAAGGTGACCGCGGCCGCCCCGGTTTCGGAGGACACGGCGGAGGCGAAGCCTCGGGCCCGCCGCACCCGCAAGGCCACGGCCGCCGCGGAGCCCACGGAGGGCTGACACCCCCTCCCGGACGGCCCGGCCCCCTCGCACGGGGGCCGGGCCGTCGGCGTTCGCCTGGGGCCACGGGGCCGGTCCCCACCCGCTACCCTCACCCCGTGACGAGCCACCCCGCCTTCCCCCCGCCCCCGGGCGCCCGTGCCTACCGCCTGCGCACCGCACGCGGCGAGTTCGCCGTCGTCGACTCGGCGCCGGCGGCGGGCGTGGAGGGCAAGGGAGCCGTCCTGATGCTGCCCGGGTTCACCGGAAGCAAAGAGGACTTCAGGCTGCTGCACGAGCCGCTCGCACAGCGGGGATACCGGGTCGTCGCCGTGGACGGGCGGGGACAGCACGAGTCGGGCGGCCCCCTGGAGGACGAATCGGCCTACGCGCAGCGGGAACTGGCGCGGGACGTGCTCGCGCAGGCCGAGGCCCTCGGCGCACCCCTGCATCTCGTCGGGCACTCGCTGGGCGGGCAGATCGCCCGTGCGGCCGTGCTGCTCGACCACTCCCCCTTCCTCTCCTTCACCCTGGTCTCGTCCGGCCCGGCGGAGATCTCCGTCTCCCAGCAGGAGCGCGTGAAGCTGCTGCGGGACGCGCTCGCCGTGCTGTCGATGGAGGAGGTGTGGGAGGCCATCCGGGCCATGGGGCCGCCGGAGGAGGTCGGGGGGCCCGCCCGCGGCCTCGGTGACCAGGAGCAGTTGCGCCGCCGCTGGCTGGGCCACAGCCCTGCCCAACTGCTGGCCACCGGGCGTCAGTTGTGCACCGAGCCGGACCGCGTCGCCGAACTGGCAGCGGTCCCGCTGCCGTTCCACGTCCTGTCTGGCGCGCACGACGACACCTGGCCGGTGGCGATCCTCGACGACATGGCTCTGCGGCTGGGCGCGCACCGCACGGTGGTCACGGGAGCGGAGCACTCCCCCAACGCCGACCGCCCCCTGCCGACGGCCCACGCCCTCGCGGACTTCTGGGACGGCATCGGAACGGCCTAGGGGTGTCCGGCTTCGGGCCGGTCCTCGCCGTCCGGCAGGGCGCCGGGGCGCCTAGTACTGCGTCCGCAAGTGCTCCCAGAAGCCGTCGCGCAGGGCTCGCCGCAGGTCCGCCTGGCCACGCAGCGAGTACTGCAGGAGGCCCTCCGCCTCCACGAGCAGGTCCTGGTCGACCGAGCCGGGCAGATAGGGGTGGCCGGGCAGCAGCTCCACCAGGGTGTCCCGGCCGCGTGCCGCCAGCCACTTCGCGGCGATCTGGGCGCCCACGAAGCGCACGTCCTCCCGACTGGGCCGGCCCGCGGCCGACTCGTGGACCTGGGCCGTGCGGCGGGAGACGTACGGCTTGAAGAAGTCGAGGTCGAAGGTGCGCTGGCTGTCGACCTCCCACAGGAGGGGCTCCGCCTGGTTGCGGCCCTCCGGCGCCTCGATGCCCCAGAGGTGGACCCGGGCGCCGTACCCCTGGGCCGCCTCCACCGCCGACACCAGGTCCTCGTCGCCGCCGAGCAGGGCCGCGTCGCTGATGGCGCGGTGCCGGGCGAGGGACTCCAGGTCGGACCGGATGAGGGAGTCGACGCCCTTCTGCTGGTTGTTGGCGTTGAGGTTGCCCAGGCGCACCTTGACGTCCGGCAGTTCCGCGATGGTCTGCTGCTCGCTCGTGTGGATGCGGCGCCGGGCGCCGTCGTACCAGTAGACCCGCAGCAGCCGGCTGTCCGCGAAGATCGTGCGGGCCTTGTCGATGAGCGCGTCGATCAGCCCTTCGGCGTCGAGGTCGACGGCGCGGCGGTCCTCCGTGCCGGCGACGAGGCGTCCGGCGGCCGCGTACAGGTACCCGGCATCGACGAAGATCGCGTGGGTCGAGGGCGTCTTCGCCACCTCGGCGAGCATGCGCTGGAGCAGCTCGTTGGTGCGGTCGATGCGGGCATGGAGGGCCGCGAGGTCGTCGTTCATCACGTCCATTGTCCCGGCGGTCACGCTGCGAACACAACCGGTCCCGGTCGGTCCCGTAACCACATTCTTACGGCACAGTAATTAGCCGTTCGAAAAATTTCCTTAGCGTAGGGAATGTTTGACCCGTGCTCCTCTGTTGACCCATATGGAACACCGGGCACGAGCCCGGTGGGCCGCACCACCGAGTAGTTCTCCTCAGGAGGATGACCAGACGAAGGGAGAAGCCCTTGCGCTTCGAAATCATGCGACTCGACGACGTCGACGGCACACCTGTGGACACGACCGTCGTGGACGCCGCCTCCGTCAACCGCATCGTTCAGCAGGCGGCCGCCATAGGGCAGCGCCTCTGGATCCGCCCGGCCGAGACCGCGGCCTCATAACGCGCGCAGTTCTCCCAGACTTCGCAGCCCCCGCCCGGCATCGGCCGCGCGGGGGCTTCGCCGTTGCGGACCTCGGCGGCCGGGGGCGTACTGGCTGGGGGGCACGGCGGGCGCCAGAACAGGACGGTGGAGCGTGCCGGAACGGACCGGTCGCACGGGGGAACCGCACGAGCGGGCCGCCGCCGAGGCCGCCCGGCGTGAGGAGGACTCCGCCGCCGAGCCCGAGCCAGTCGAGGCCAGGCCGGCGGCCGGGATGCGGTTCCCGGACCCCCCGGACGTGCTCGCCGTCCGCGCCGACCGGATCCTCGGCCGGGGCGGTCCGTCACCCTCGGCGGTGGTGGCGGACATCCACCGCGAGGCCATGAACCTGCCCGACGCCGACGAGCGGATCATCGACCTGCCCCACGAGCTCCAGGCCTGGAGCTTCTGCCCCGCCGGGTCAGGGCCGGGACCACGGTCCCCCGGATCGTCCAGCGGCCGCGAGCCGCACAAGAGGGACGTGCACCTCCGTATCCCGAAAGCGGCCGGGGAGACCGCGGCGTCCTGACGCTCCAGGCCTGACGCGGCCCCTCAGCTCCCCTGGATCACCTGGGTGACGCCGTTGATGATCTGCTGCACGGCGATGGCGGAGAGCATCATGCCCGCGAGCCGGGTCACGAGGACCACTCCGCCGTCCTTGATGATCCGGATGATCACCAGGGAGTAGCGCATCACCATCCACAGCACGACATGGATGGCGAGGATCGCCGCCCACACCGACACCTGGGTGGCGACGCTGTGGGCCTTCTGCACGGCGAGGATGACCGACACGATCGCCCCGGGCCCGGCCAGCAGCGGCATGCCCAGCGGAACGAGGGCGACGTTCACGTCCTTGGTCTGCTTCGGCTCGTCGGTCTTGCCGGTGAGCAGATCCAGCGCGATCAGCAGGAGCAGCAGACCGCCCGCGATCATCAGCGCGGGCACGGACACGTGCAGGTAGTTCAGGATCTGGTGCCCGAGAAGCCCGAACACGGTGATCACACCGCCCGCGACACAGACGGCCTGGAAGGCCATCCGCTTCTGCACCTTGCCGGGCCTGCCGGCGGTGAGCGCGAGGAAGATCGGTGTGATCCCCGGAGGATCCATGATCACGAAGAGGGTCAGGAAGAGGGAGCCGAAGACGGCGACGTCGAACATGGTGAGCCTTGCGCAGAAAGCTGCCGCTGTGTTCCGGCGTTCCGCACGGCGATGGGGGCACCGCCCTGCTCGAACGCAGTGGAGAGCTTGGAGGGAAGGCGAACACAGCGGGCAGCGCCGAGTGAGAAAAGAGGAAACGGACCTGCCGGGGAAGAGGAACCTCAGACGGCTCCGCCGGCACCCGGCACGGGAAACGCCCCGAAGGCCCGTCGTGTGATCTCCCCGTAGACCTCGGGATCCGTCGTGTACTCCCCGAGCACGCACGTCTTGCGGCTGCCGTGGTAGTCCGACGACCCGGTGACGAGGAGCCCGAGCTCCTTCGCCAGCCCTCGCAGTCGCGCGCGGGTGTCCGCGTCGTGGTCCATGTGGTCGATTTCGACACCGTCCAGCCCGGCAGCGGCCATCTCCGCGATGGCGGCCTCCGGTACCGTGCGCCCCCGCTTGCTCGCCCCGGGATGCGCGAACACGGCGACCCCGCCGGCGCCCTTGATCAGCCGGATCGCCTCGAAGGGGTCGGTCTCGTGCTTCTCCACGAAGACCCTGCCTCCGTCGGCCAGCCACTCCCGCGTGAAGGCGTCGTTCACGGTCGGCACGACGCCCAGCTCGACGAGCGCGCTCGCCACGTGCGGACGCCCCACGGACCCGTCACCGGCGATCCGTGCCACTTGCTCCCACGTCACGGGCACGCCCAGCCCCTGGAGCTTTGCGATCATGCCCTGGGCGCGCGGCACCCGGTCGTCCCGGACGAGCTCCCGCTCGGCGAGCAGCCGCGGCTCCTCGGCGTCGAAGAGGTAGGCCAGCATGTGCATGCTGATCCCGTCGAGCCGGCAGGACAGTTCGGCCCCGGTGACCAGCGTGACCCCCTCGGGCAGCGCGGCGATCGCCTCGGCATGCCCGCGGGTGGTGTCGTGATCGGTCAGCGCGACGACGTCCAGCCCGGCCGCGGCGGCCTTGCGCACCAGCTCGGCAGGGGTGTCCGTACCGTCGGAAGCGGTGGAGTGGGTGTGCAGATCGATGCGCACGACACGGACTCCAGACACGAACGACACGAACAGGGCCGCTCCAGGATAACCGGCTTCTCAGCATCCGATGTCACACCCGAACTGCGTGGGCACCCCCTACAGACCTCAGGTCCCCAGCAACCGCGGGGACAGGGCGCCGCAGGGAACCAGCTCGACCTCCGCCCCGGCGTCCCGCAGATCCGTCAGCACCAGCTCGTCGTACATCAGCAGCCCCGACTGCACCGGCCACACCACGGCCCACAGCCACACCCCCAGCGCCTCACCGGCGAAGACGGCACGATCATCGGGCGCCCCGGCCACATGCCACAACGGCGTGGGACGCCCGGCGGCCAGCACCTTCGCCTGGGGCGGCTTCTCGACGTTCATATGCGGCCCCGGGTCGGGACCGTCCATGCCCGCGTACCGCGCCCCGAGCCCGACGCCGAGCTCCTCGGCCACCAGGATCAGCTCGCCCATCCCGCCGAGCGGCCCGGGCCCCGTGCAGGCGACGGCGGTCGCACGGCCGCCCGTGCGGTCGTCGCCCGCGCAGGCCACACCCGTGAACAGCCACCCCACCGGCAGCGGCCACGGCATCCACAACGGCACCTGAGTGCGGTGCACCACGACGTTGAGGGCGTCGACGCTGGGCGGTATCACGGGCTGCACCGGATGGACGGTGCCGTGCACATCACACTGCCACGAGTCCGAGAAGAGGCCGGGAGCCCTGACCCGGCCACCGCACTTCGGGCAACTGGGTTCGCCCCTCATAGGGCCCCACGGTCCTACCGCCGCCGCGCCGCGTCAAGGACGATCACCCATCCGGACGGAACCCTTCACCACCCACACTAGATGTAACCTGCATTAATTAACCTTGCTAACTTAGTGCGTGTATATACCAACTACCTCCGTTCCGGGAAAGGCGGCAAGCAACCCCTTCGACGCCGGAGCGGGCGGCCTCCTGAAGCAGCCCAAGTCCGTGTGGGCGACCGCCGGAGCGTCGGTCGTCGCCTTCATGGGCATCGGGCTCGTCGACCCGATCCTGCCGTCCATCGCCCAGGGCCTGGACGCCACGGCCGGCCAGGTCTCCCTGCTCTTCACCTCGTACTTCCTCATCACCGCCGTCGCGATGCCGGCGACCGGCTTCATCTCCAGCCGGATCGGCGGCCGCAGGACCCTGCTGCTCGGCCTCGCGTTCGTCGTGGTGTTCGCCGGGCTCGCGGGCACCTCCGGATCCGTCGGCGAACTGGTCGGGTTCCGGGCCGGATGGGGCCTCGGCAACGCGCTGTTCGTCTCGACGGCCCTCGCGGTCATCGTCGGCGCGGCGGCCGGCGGCAGTGCGGCGGCGATCCTGCTGTACGAGTCGGCCCTCGGCCTCGGCATGGCCTGCGGCCCGCTGCTGGGTGCCCTGTTCGGCGACGCCTGCTGGCGCTACCCGTTCTTCGGCACCGCGTTCCTGATGGCCGTCGGCTTCCTGTGCATCACGGTGTTCCTGAAGGAGCAGCCGAAGCCGGCCCGCAAGACCTCGCTGCTGGACCCGATCAGGGCCCTCGGCCACGGCGGCCTCGCCTCCACGGCGGTCTCGGCGTTCTTCTACAACTACACGTTCTTCACCGTGCTGGCCTTCACGCCGTTCGTGCTGAACATGAGCCCCTACAGGTCGGGGGCGGTGTTCTTCGCCTGGGGTGTGCTGCTCGCCGTCTTCTCGGTGATCGTGGCGCCCCGGCTCCAGAAGCGGTTCGGTTCGCTGAAGGTGCTCGGCGGCTCCCTGGTGCTGCTCGCGGCCGACGTGCTGGTGCTCGGCTACGGCTCCCACCCGACCGCGGTCCTCTGCACGATCCTGTCCGGCGCCTTCATCGGCGTGAACAACACCGTCTACACCGAGCTGGCCCTCGGCGTCTCGGACGCGCCCCGGCCGGTGGCGAGCGTGGGCTACAACTTCGTGCGCTGGTTCGCGGCGGCGGCCGCTCCGTACGTCGCGCCGAAGATCGAGGAGTGGACGGACACCCACATTCCGTTCGTGGTGGCGGCGGTCACCGCGGTGGCGGGCGCGGCCGTGGTCGTCGTCCGGCGCAAGGCCCTCACCCATGAAACGGAGGAGCCGGAGCCGCGGCACGCGGCCCAGGACGGCGTCACCGTCTTCGCCAACTGACGCCGTGCGGCTCGGCGTCGGTGAGCTTCCTCACTCCAGCGGGACGGACTTCCGGGACGGATCCCGCAGGTCCGTTTCCTGGTTCAGCCATCGTTCGTGAAGCGCCTGCGCGCCGTGCACGCGCTTCCAGGCGGCCTCGTTCGGGGTCATCGGCAGCAGCGGCAGGAACCGTACGGGGTCGAGGGGCTCGTCGAGCTCCAGGTCCTCGACCAGCCCGCCCGGCTCGGCGACCAGGACCGAGGTGAACGGGGCGCCCGGCCACAGCGGCTCACCGACGTCGAGGGACGCGCCGGGAGCCACGACCAGGCCCTCCACCTGTGGAGACGCCGCGAGCACGGCGAGCGGCCGGAGCGCTTTGTCGGTGTCGGCGATCCCGGCACGGACCGACAGGATCAGCTCCGCACGCGGACCCTCGACGGGGTCGGCGACCACGGCCGTGGGGTCCGCCATGGGGTGCGCGGACATGCCGAGCGTGGCGTAGCAGACGATGCCGCCCCCCTGGAAGCGGAGCACCTCGATGCGGTCCGTGCCCAGGAAGGTGACCGCCGCGCGCGCGTCCGGTTCGCCCAGCGCGGTACGCAACCGGGCTTCGACCAGAGGAAGAACATCTGCCATGCGGCGAGCATAGAACTCGTCGGTAGCGGGCAAAGCAGCACCTTGACAGTTGTGTCGGCTGCTACTCTGGCCCGGTGGTTCGGGGCAGCACGCAGAAGCGTCGCGATCAAGCCCCGACGCCGAAGGAACTCCCTTACGAGGGACCGGCCGGAGGAGGTGGGGCTGCAATGGATCGAAGTCGACCGTGCAGTAGCACCACGCTCTTCGCGCCGCCGATGTAGCTGCTCTCTCTGGCTGCCACCTCTCGCACTCGCCTCACCGCGGAAGAGCGCTTCGTTTCGCTTTGCCTGATCTGCCTCAGTAGCTGAATCAGTAACGAAACCGGCCACCGCGACGGTGCGGTGCTCCCCGCTTTGTGGACGTGCCAAACATCCGTAGTCACTACGTCCTCATTCCGGGTGGTTCCACCCGTCGCCGGCGCCGTTCGTTGCCCGCCCGCGAAGGAGCCCGCCATGTCGATGATCCGCGACCTGCGCGCAGCCGTCCGTCCGTCCCGTGTCTCGCTGCGCAAGGACGGCGGCACCTACGACGCCACCCGCAGCCCCGCCGCGTCCTCCGCCGTCGTCGACTGCGCCGTCTACCGCGACGGCCGCCGCATCGAGACCGGGACCGCGCTGACCCCGCACGAGGCGGTCCGCCTGGTGCGCCGCGACGGGGGTTTCGTGTGGATCGGCCTGCACGAGCCGACGGAGGCCGAATTCTCCGGCATCGCCGGTGAGTTCGGGCTGCACCCGCTGGCCGTGGAGGACGCCGTCCAGGCCCACCAGCGACCCAAGCTGGAGCGCTACGACGACTCCCTGTTCACGGTCTTCAAGACCATCCACTACGTCGAGCACGACCAGCTCGACGCCAACAGCGAGGTCGTCGAGTCCGGCGAGGTCATGTGCTTCACCGGACGGGACTTCTTCATCACCGTCCGGCACGGCGGGCAGGGCTCCCTGCGGGCCCTCAGGCACCGCCTCCAGGACGACCCCGAGCTGCTCGCCAAGGGCCCCTCGGCCGTGCTGCACGCCATCGCGGACCACGTCGTCGACGGCTACATCGCCGTCGCCGACGCGGTGCAGGACGACATCGACGAGGTCGAGACCGAGGTGTTCTCCCCGGGGCGCAAGGGCGCGCCGCGCGGTTCGGACGCCGGCCGGATCTACCAACTCAAGCGCGAGGTGCTGGAGTTCAAGCGGGCCGTGTCGCCGCTGCTGCGGCCCATGCAGCTGCTGAGCGAGCGGCCGATGCGGCTGATCGACCCGGACATCCAGAAGTACTTCCGGGACGTCGCCGACCACCTGGCCCGCGTCCAGGAGCAGGTCCTCGGCTTCGACGAGCTGCTGAACTCCATCCTCCAGGCCAACCTCGCTCAGGCGTCCGTCGCCCAGAACGAGGACATGCGCAAGATCACCTCGTGGGCCGCGATCATCGCCGTGCCGACGATGGTGTGCGGGGTGTACGGCATGAACTTCGACCACATGCCGGAGCTGCACTGGCGCTACGGCTATCCGGTGATCCTCGGTTTCACCGTGGTCGTCTGTCTCGGCATCCACCGCACGCTGAAGCGGAACGGGTGGCTGTGAGCAGCCTGGTTAGGCTGGGGGCCATGACAAGCCAGCTGCTCGACCAGGCCCTCGTCGAGGAGGCCACGAAGAAGTCCGGCCTCGTCTGGGTCCAGGGCTACGACGGACCGGCGCGCGCGCTGTGGCACGTGTGGCACGAGGGTGCCGCGTGCCTGGTCGGCGACGGGCCCGGCGAGCAGCCGCTGCCGGGGCTGGCGGACGGCGCCGAGGCGAAGGTGACGGTCCGCAGCAAGGACAAGGGCGGTCGGCTCGTCACCTGGACGGCCCGGATCACCCAGCTCGCACCGGGCTCCGAGGCATGGGACGCGGCGGTCGCCGAGCTCAAGGGCAAACGGCTGAACGCGCCCGACGGCGAGGGGGTGCCGGAGCGCTGGGCCCGCGAGTGCCGGGTGCTGCGTCTGGAGCCGACCGGGCAGACGGCGCCGCTGCCCGACGGCTCCCTGTCCGAGCCGCCCCTGCCGTCCCCGGCGATCACCCGCCGGCCGATCCCGGCGGGGCTGCCCCGCCTGCTGCTGAAGCGGCGCAAACGGGCCTGACGGCCTACGACGCCGGCAGCTGCTTGCCGTAGTCCACCGTCTCGTTCCTCTCCGGCTCCCTGAGGGAGAAGTCCTGACCCCAGGCGGAGAACGTGAGGGTGCCCGCCCCGCCGGCCCGCTCCAGGCGCAGCGGATACGGCTTGCCCTCCAAGGAGACCTCCAGGGTGCCGCCGGAGCCCTTGTCACCGGTGACGCGGATGGTGCGGACGCCCGCCTCCTCGTCGTGGCCGTCCGTCGCGAGCGTCCCGTGCAGGGTGAGCAGACCGTCGAGGAGGAGAGCCTTGTCCGTGAAACCGCTGAACTTCTTGTACGAGGGGTCGCCCTGCGGCACCTTCACGAACTTGCCGCCGAGCTTGGAGGCCGCCGCCGCGTCCCCCTCGCCGTCCTCGCCCTGGCCGCTGCCATGAGCCCAGAACCCGGCGTCCGCCTTGACGTAGAGCTGCTCGCCGATGCGCAGCAGCTTGAAGGTAGCGCCCTGGGTGGTGACCGAGCCGTCACCGCCGTCGTCCTTCAGCCGCATGTCGAGGGCGTACGTCCGCTCGCCGCTGACGACGTTGCCGTGCACCCGGACCGCCCCGGCGGTCTCGGCGGCCGACCGGGTCTTGTTCTGGATCTTGGCGGCGGGGAGTCTGCCGACCCCGTTGGTGCCCTCGTTCGGATCCTCCGCGCAGCCGGTGAGCACCGTTCCCGTCACGAGCAGCGCGCACGTCGCGCTGGCGAGTGCGGCACTGCGGCTGCGGCTGCGGTTCTGGCGAATCGGAGTCACAGGTGGGGCTGCCTCTCTGACGGGAGACCTGAACGGCGTACCGCAGGGTACCGGGGTCGTGCGGGCAGGTCGGAGCCAGTCCGTCCGGACCGCCCGCCGACGCGGTCCCGATCGGGACGGGCTAGCCTGAAGCCCACCCGAGCGGGCAATTCGGAAGACACAGGCACAAGGACAGCCGCACAGACAGCCACCACGAACCACCCCGCACGTAAAGGAGCCGCGGCCATGGCAGCGGGCGCCCCCCGGATCTTCGTATCGCACCTCCAAGGCGTCGCCGTCTTCGACCCAGCCGGTGACCAGGTGGGGCGGGTGCGCGATCTGGTCGTCATGCTGCGGGTGGGGCAGCGACCACCGAGGCTGCTCGGCCTCGTCGTCGAACTCGCCACCCGCCGCCGCATCTTCCTGCCGATGACCCGTGTCACCGCCATCCAGTCGGGCCAGATCATCACCACCGGCGTGCTCAACGTCCGGCGCTTCGAGCAGCGGCCCACCGAGCGCCTGGTCTTCGGGGAGCTGCTGGACCGCCGCGTGACGCTCACCGAGACCGGCGAGGAGGTCACCGTCCTCGACCTGTCGGTTCATCAGCTGCCGGCCCGCAGGGAGTGGGAGATCGACCGGGTCTTCGTCCGCAAGGGCAGGAAGGGCAGTGCCTTCCGGCGCGCCAAGGGCGAGGCGCTGACCGTCGAATGGACGGCCGTCACCGGCTTCTCCCTGGAGGAGCAGGGACAGGGCGCCGAGAATCTGCTGGCCACCTTCGAGCAGCTACGCCCCGCCGACCTGGCCAACGTCCTGCACCACCTCTCCCCCAAGCGCCGGGCCGAGGTCGCCGCCGCCCTCGACGACGACCGGCTGGCCGATGTACTGGAAGAGCTGCCGGAGGACGACCAGATCGAGATCCTCGGCAAGTTGAAGGAGGAGCGCGCCGCCGACGTCCTGGAGGCCATGGACCCGGACGACGCGGCCGACCTGCTGGGCGAGCTGCCGACGGACGACCAGGAGCGGCTGCTGAGTCTGATGCAGCCCGGCGACGCGGCCGACATGCGGCGCCTGATGTCGTACGAGGACCGCACGGCGGGCGGTCTGATGACCACCGAGCCGATCGTGCTGCGCCCGGACGCCACCGTCGCCGACGCCCTGGCGCGGGTCCGCAACCGCGACCTCTCCCCCGCTCTCGCCGCCCAGGTGTACGTCTGCCGGCCCCCGGACGACACACCGACCGGCAAGTACCTGGGCACGGTCCACTTCCAGCGCCTGCTGCGCGAGCCACCGCCCTCCCTGGTCAGCTCCATCCTGGACAACGACCTCCAGCCGCTCGACCCCGAGGCGGAGCTGCCCGCCATCGCCGGATTCTTCGCCACGTACGACATGGTCGCGGCACCCGTCGTCGACGAGTCCGGCGCGTTGCTGGGCGCGGTGACCGTGGACGACGTGCTCGACCACATGCTCCCGGAGGACTGGCGGGAGACGGAGTTCCACCTGGACGAGGAGGTGGCCACCGATGGTTCCTGAGCGCGAGAGCCTGCGCGAACGCACCCCGGCGGGCGCCACGGCCGCCTCCCGGCCGCGTATCACCCGTCTCGACCAGCCGCTCCCGCGCCGGCGCCGGTTCCTGCCCGAGTACGACCCGGAGGCCTTCGGGCGGCTGTCGGAGCGCATCGCGCGCTTCCTGGGCACCGGGCGGTTCATCGTCTGGATGACGGTCGTCATCATCCTGTGGGTGGTGTGGAACATCTTCGCGCCGAGCGGCCTGCGCTTCGACGAGTACCCGTTCATCTTCCTGACGCTGATGCTGTCGCTCCAGGCCTCCTACGCCGCCCCGCTGATCCTGCTCGCGCAGAACCGGCAGGACGACCGCGACCGGGTCAATCTGGAGCAGGACCGCAAGCAGAACGAGCGGTCCATCGCGGACACCGAGTACCTGACCCGCGAGATCGCCGCCCTGCGCATCGGCCTGGGCGAGGTCGCCACCCGCGACTGGATCCGCTCGGAGCTGCAGGACATGGTCAAGGAAATGGAGGAACGGCACAACGGCCACCGTCACGACCCCGTCGTATTCCCGGCGGAACGGTCACGGGGACGTGACGCAGACGACCGCTGAGACGCTTTCCTACGCCCCGGTACGGCGCCGTACCATCGTCCTATGGCTATGGAAGACGCGGTGCGCGAGGCACTGGCGACGGTGAACGACCCCGAGATCCACAAGCCCATCACCGAACTCGGGATGGTCAAATCCGTGGAGATCGGCGCGGACGGGGCGGTCGCGGTCACCGTGTACCTCACGGTCTCGGGCTGCCCGATGCGGGACACGATCACGCAGCGCGTGACCGACGCCGTCTGCGCGGTCGAGGGCGTCACCCGCGTCGACGTCACGCTCGACGTGATGAGCGACGAGCAGCGCCGCGAGCTGGCGTCCGCCCTGCGCGGCGGCCAGACCGAGCGCGAGGTCCCCTTCGCCAAGCCCGGCAGCCTGACCCGCGTCTACGCGGTCGCCTCCGGCAAGGGCGGCGTCGGCAAGTCCTCGGTGACGGTCAACCTGGCGGCGGCGATGGCCGCCGACGGCCTCAAGGTCGGTGTCGTCGACGCCGACATCTACGGCCACTCCGTGCCCCGCATGCTGGGCGCCGACGGCCGTCCCACCCAGGTCGAGAACATGATCATGCCGCCGTCGGCGAACGGCGTGAAGGTCATCTCGATCGGCATGTTCACCCCGGGCAACGCCCCGGTCGTCTGGCGCGGCCCGATGCTCCACCGAGCCCTCCAGCAGTTCCTGGCGGACGTGTACTGGGGCGACCTGGACGTGCTGCTCCTGGACCTGCCGCCCGGCACCGGTGACATCGCGATCTCCGTGGCCCAGCTGGTCCCGAACGCCGAGATCCTGGTCGTGACGACGCCTCAGCAGGCGGCTGCCGAGGTCGCCGAGCGCGCGGGCTCCATCGCCGTCCAGACCCACCAGAAGATCGTCGGCGTGGTCGAGAACATGTCCGGCCTGCCCTGCCCGCACTGCGACGAGATGGTCGACGTCTTCGGCACGGGCGGCGGCCAGACGGTCGCCGACGGCCTGACCCGCACGACCGGCACGAACGTCCCGGTCCTCGGCAGCATCCCCATCGACGTCCGTCTCCGCGAGGGCGGCGACGACGGCAGGCCGGTCGTCCTGACGGACCCGGACTCCCCGGCGGGCTCGGCGCTCCGGGCGATCGCGGGCAAGCTGGGAGGACGGCAGCGCGGGCTGTCGGGCCTGTCGCTCGGTATCACTCCGAGGAACAAGTTCTGAACTGACTCAGGAGCGCGGGGCCGTGGCGATGTGCGGCTCCGCCGCGCGGGCGCGAGCGACCACATCGCACCCACAGCCGCCCCACACGGCCGAGGCCCTGTGGCGATGGGGCGCCGAAACCCACCGGCGCCCCGGAACTCACGCGTACGCGGCGATGTCCTTCACCACGGCGAAGCCGAGCCCGTAGGCGCTTATGCCCCTCCCGTACGCCCCGACGTGCACCCCGGCCGAGGTGGAACCGGCGAGCACCCAGCCGAACTCGGACTCCCGGTAGTGGAACGCCGTGGGCACCCCGTCCACGGGAAGCGACAGCGTCGACCAGTCGGACCCGTCCAGGTCGTCCGCCAGCACCCACGCCGTCTCCGTCTGCTGCTCCAGCCAGTCGTCCCGCAGCGCGTGGTCCATCTGCCCGGGCCAGGTGAAGGACAGCAGCCCCACCCCGGCCAGCCACGCGGCGGAGGACACGGACGTGGCCTCCAGCAGCCCCGTCCCGTCCGCCGTGCGCCGGGAGGGACTGGCCGCCACGGTCACCACGACCGCGAACTTCTCCTTGGCCTCCTGATCGCCGCCGGCGGCACGCTCGTTGCGCACTGTGGGCTCGTCACCGTGCCCGATGGACCCGTGTTCCACGGCCCCGTCGGCCGTCGTACCGACCTGCATCAGCCAGCGCGGTCCCGTGAAAGCCTCGTCGAGGCTGTACCACGGGAAGGGCGCACGCAGGTAGTCGTCGACGGTACGCCGGGCGGAGGGGAGCTGTTGCCCACCCTCCGCGGCCGGCGTCTGCGCGACTGCCCGACTCGTCGTCTCCATGTGCCCGGACGCCTCCTCGCTCTAGTCGGACCGGAACGGCCCGCCCCCCTTCGGGCGTACTCGTCACGGTCCGCACAACAACTCGGCAGCATAGCCACACCGCTGCGAGCAGCAGGGAAACCGCCCGGTGCGTGGGCCGCACGGCGCCCGGTTCAGGCCGTACACAGCCCGACCGGAGTATGAAACGCGTCACGCGCCCGGGGGCGTACGCCCCTGGTCGTGTCGCTCAGGTGGCGTCCGCGTCGAAAGGCGGCCGGTCATCCGGGTCGGGCGTCTCCGGCTTCTTCGTCATGTCGATACGGCCACCGGACGAACCGGCGGCGCCGGAGGACGACGCGGAGGACGTGTCGGAGTCACGGCTGTGGACGGCGTCGGTGACCTCGGCCATCTCCTTCTTGAGGTCGAAGCCGTTGCGGATCTCCTTGAGCCCCAGGTCCTCGTTGTCCAGCTGCTTGCGGATGAACGTCTTGGGGTTGAGGTCCTCGAACTCGAAGTCCTTGAACTCCGGGCCGAGTTCCTCCCGGATGTCGTTCTTGGCGCTCTCCGAGAACTCACGGATCTTCCGGATCGTGCGCGTCACGTCCTGGATGACCTTGGGGAGCTTGTCCGGACCGAAGACGAGCACGGCGAGGACGATGAGCGTCACCAGCTCGAGTGGTCCTATGTCATTGAACACCTGAAGCTCCTAGCGATGTCCTCGGTCCTCGGCCCTCGTGGTCGGTGCGGGTCCTGCCGTGGTCCGGGCCGGATCCACGGTACCCGGCGATCCTGTCCGACCGGTACCGTCCCGGGGCCTCCGAGTGCGGGAGGTGGGAGCGCTTTCCCGATTGTTTGCCTTGTCGGCCCCTTGGGGGGCCGGACGGGACGTCTTGGCGGGTCGCGGACATCATGTCTCAGCCACCGGACGATCCGAGGACGAGGGAGACGGTCCGTTCCTTGCCGGCTCGCTCCACGGCCAGCTCCAGCCGGTCGCCGGGGCGGTGCGCCCGCGTCTTGACGATCAGTTCCTCGCCGGAGTGCACCCGCCGGCCGTCGACCTCCCGGATGACGTCACCCGCCTTGATCCCGGCCTTGGCGCCCGGGCCGCCCACGGTGACCGGCGGCCCGCCCTGGCTGCCCTCGGCGGCCACGCGGGCGCCGTCGCCCGTGTAGTCCATGTCCAGGGTGATGCCGATGACCGGGTGGGTCGCCTTCCCGGTGTTGATCAGCTCCTCGGCGACTCGTTTGCCCTGGTTGATGGGGATGGCGAAGCCGAGGCCTATGGAACCGGACCGGCCGCTGTCCTGCGTGGAGCCGCTCTCCGCCGAGCGGATGGCCGAGTTGATGCCGATGACCCGGGCCCGGGCGTCGAGCAGCGGCCCGCCGGAGTTGCCGGGGTTGATGGGGGCGTCGGTCTGCAGCGCGTCGACGTACGACACATCGCTGCCGTCGCCCTTCTCGCCACCGGCCGTGATGGGCCGTTGCTTGGCGCTGATGATGCCGGAGGTGACCGTGCCGGCCAGGTCGAAGGGGGCTCCGATGGCCACTACCGGGTCACCGACCTGCACGTTGTCCGAGTTGCCGAGGGGCAGCGGGGTGAGTCCGCTGACGCCCTTCACCCGCACCACGGCGAGATCGTAGCCGCTGTCCCGGCCGACGACCTCGGCCTGCGCCGTCTCCCCGCCGTCGAACGTCACGGTGATCTCACCGCCCGATCCGGCGGGCTGCACGACGTGGTTGTTGGTGAGGATGTGCCCGCGGGTGTCGAGCACGAAGCCGGTGCCCGTGCCCTGCTCGCCGGCGCCGCTGACATGCAGGGTGACGACGCTGGGCAGGGCCCGCCCGGCTATCCCGGCCACACTGTCCGCGTCCCGCGCGGAGGCCTCCTTTCCCGCCTGCGGCAACTCGACGGACCCGACGCCCCCGTTCCGCTCCAGGTACGTACCCACCGCACCGCCGACACCCCCGGACACGAGCGCGATCAGCACGGCGGCGAGTGCCAGCGACTTCCTGCCCCGCTTGCGCCGCTGGTCGGTGCTGAGCACGGCGGCACCGTTGTGCTGGAGGGCCCCGTGCCCCCCGGCGACCGTGGGAGCCGCCCAGGGGTCGTAACGCTGCCAGGGGTCGGGAGTGGGGGCGGGGGTGAGGGCGGGAGTGGGGGCCGGCATCCCGGCGGGCGTGTGAGCGGCAGGCGCGGGGCTCCGGGGGGCCGGCATCCCGGCCGACGTGTGAACGGCGGGCGCGGGGCTGCCGGGGGCCGGTGCGGGTGGTGTGCCGTGCTGCGGCGGCACAACGGCCGGGGTGCCCGGCACGGCCGGCCCGCCCGGTGTCGCCACGCCCTGCGCGGGGACCGCCGCCGGGTGCTGGACGGGCGGGGCCGGCGCCCAGGGGCCGGGTTCGCCGTAGGGCGGGGTGCTGTAGGGGTCGGGGTCGTGCAGCGGCCGGGGAGCGCCCTCGGCCCGCCCGGTGTGCGAAGCGGAGGCGACAGGGGTGTCCTGGCCCTGGTCGGTTCCCCGGGCAGCGGGCACCGAAGCGGCGTCCTCGGCGGGTGCCTCGCCGGAGGCGGTCGTGACGGGGACGCCGCCGGACGGCACCTCCTCGGGACGCCTCAACTCGTAGTCGCCGTCTTGGTCGCGCCGAGGAGCGGGACGCGCCAGCTCGAAATCCCCGTCGCTGTCGGTCACGCCCGCCGGGGCGGTCGCCGGCCCGTGCGCCCCGCTCGCGGCCCGTTCTTCCCCGACGCCCCCGTCCGGACCCTCCGGCTCCCCCGCAAGGGACTGCGGACGCGGACGGCTCCACCACTTCGCCTTCGTGGGCTTCCCCTCGTTCATGCTCTCCCCACAGCAGCGGCACGGCTCGTCGCGGTGGCCGCAGTTCGTCGAATGCGCCCGGCCACACCTCGGCCGCGGGCAACCCCCGGATTCAATCAGGTTCGCGGTCCGGTGCGCAGAGGCGGTCAGCGAGCCGTACGCGAGGAGGCGGGGGGCGAGGGGGACGAGGTCGTGTCCGGAAGCGGCACGGCGAACAGGGGAGCGGTGATCTCGGGGACCGAGGACCACGAGGTCAGGGCGGCCGGTGCGGCCGCCTCGAGCGGACGTATCAGCGGGGACATGGCGGCGGCACCGGCCACCACCGGAGCGGTCAGGGCGTGCATCGCCTGGTGCCGGGCGGAGGGCGGTACGCCGGGCAGCAGCGGTGCGGACACCTCGGTCGGGGCGACCGGGGCGTGGCCGACCATGCTCTGGCCGTGCACCTGCCCGAGCAGCGGCGCCGTCCGGCGGCGCTGGGACTCGGGCGCCGCCGCGGCACCGCTGCCCTGGGTGCGCATCGGTGTCACGTTGCTGCCCGTGCCCTGACCGCCGCGGGCCTCCGCGTCGGCCGGGGCGCCGGTGGTGACCCCGCCCAGCGCGATCGCGGCGAGGGAGACGGCACCGGCGGCGACGAACGCGAACCGCAGCCGCGAGGAGGACCGGTCGGTGTCGGACCGGCCGACGTCGTGAATGCGGAAGCCCTTCCCCGCGGGCAGGCCGCGGTGGCCGGACGGCAGACCGCTCCTGCCGGAGGGGAGGCCCCGGCTGCCCGGGGAGGCGGGCAGTGCGGGCAGGTGCGGGCGGGACGGGGCGTACCCGAACTCGAAGCGCTCGCCGCGCTTCACTGCGAAGGCCCCGGACGATCCGAACCGTCCGGGCAGTCCCCCGGGCAGCCCTCCTGCGCCCGGCGGCGTGGCATCACCGTCCGGGCCGCCGCCCGCGGGTAGTCCCTGCAGGCGGGCCAGGAAACTCTCGGAGGGGGGCGGCGGGGCCGCCTCCGCGAAGACGTTCTTCAGCCGGCGCTGGGCGTCCACCTCCGCCTTGCACTTCGGGCAGGTGGCCACGTGCGCCAGTACGCGCTCGCGCGCGTCATGACCGAGCTCTCCGTCCACCAGGGCGGAAAGGCGGTCTCCCAGATGCTGCTCTGCGAGGTGACCCTCGGAAGCCTTCGGCCGTGATCCGCTCACGCGCTCGCGCCCCCTCCTCCCAGGGCGGGGACACGGGGCACGAAGGAGCGGCGCTCGGCGCGCGCCTGCGGTGAGCGGTGCGCGAGGGCCTTGCGCAGCTGGGACCGGCCGCGGTGGATCCGCGAGCGGACCGTGCCGAGCTTGACGCCGAGGGTCGCGGCGATCTCCTCGTACGACAGTCCTTCGATGTCGCACAGGACGACCGCGGCGCGGAATTCGGGGGCGAGGGTGTCGAGGGCCTGCTGCACGTCCGCGTCGAAATGCGCGTCGTTGAAGACCTGCTGCGGCGTGGGCTCCTTGCTGGGCAGCCGCTCGGCCGCGTCCTCGCCGAGCGCGTCGAAGCGGATGCGCTGCTTGCGGCGGACCATGTCCAGGAAGAGGTTCGTGGTGATGCGGTGCAGCCAGCCCTCGAAGGTGCCGGGCGTGTAGGTCGACAGGGAGCGGAAGACGCGGACGAAGACCTCCTGCGTGAGGTCCTCCGCGTCGTGCTGGTTGCCGGTCAGGCGGTAGGCGAGCCGGTAGACCCGGCCGCTGTGCGTGCTGACGATCTCCTCCCACGTGGGCGGAGTCCACGCCTGCCCGTCCGCGTCGGTGGTGAAGGTCGCGGTCTGGGCGAAGTCAGCGGCGTGACTGTGGTCAGCAGCGGTGTCGTTCACGGATGTCGGCCTGCCCGCCGATCCGAGGAAGCGCCGAAGCACTCCTGCGCGATCCACAGACGCAGCCGCACCTCCCCTGTCAGCTCTGGTGGTGTCCAGTGGAGCCCCTACCATAGCCACCTCGCCCGTTAGGACCGGATAAGCGGTTTTACGAGAATTTGATCTGGGCTGATACGCCTCGTACTGCTGCGTTGGCACTTGCTCGGCGTCCTGATCCACCGTCCGCCCCCCCGTCCCGGCCCGCGCCGTTTGCTCTCCCCTTTCAACGACCGGTCCCATCTGCGGGTTCCCGTGCCCAACGGATACAGTCACGCCCAGGCATTCACGGGGACAGGAGAGGGTCATTACCGGCAACCGGCAGACGAGCTGGGCGTTCGCCGACGCCTATGTCGCCGAGGACGAAGCGCTGCACTGGGCCCGGGACCGGGCCCGTGAGGCAGGGCTGCGCTCGGTGACGCCCGGCACGGGCGCCGCGCTGCGGTTGCTGGCCGCGTCCGTAGACGCGAAGGCCGTCGCGGAGATCGGGACCGGATGCGGTGTCTCCGGGATCCACCTCCTGCACGGTATGCGGCCCGACGGTGTGCTGACGACCGTGGACCCCGAGCCGGAGCACCAGCAGTTCGCCCGGCAGGCCTTCCGCGCCTCCGGCTTCGCCAGCAACCGGGCCCGCTTCATCCCGGGCCGCGCCCTGGACGTGCTGCCCCGCCTCGCGGACGCCGGTTACGACCTGGTCTTCTGCGACGGCGACCGCCTGGAGGTCATGGACTACCTCGCTGAATCGTTGCGTCTGCTGCGCACCGGCGGGCTCGTCGTCTTCGAGGGCGCCTTCGCGAACGGCCGGACGGTGGACTCCGGTCCCCAGCCGACGGAGGTGCTGCGCCTGCGGGAGCTGCTGCGCGCGGTACGCGAGAGCCAGGAGCTGTTGCCGTCCCTGCTGCCGGTGGGCGACGGGCTGCTGTGCGCGGTGAAACGCTAGCCGGGTCGCGCGTTAGGGCGGCGGGAGCCGGGGCAGGCGAGTGTCAGCGGTGAAAACAGCCGCCCCGGCACCACATGTGATGCCGGGGCAACTGAAAGGGTATGGTCGCTTGCCCGTCAGCCGACGACCTTCTTGAGGGCGTCGCCGAGCGCGTCGGCCTCGTCCGGGGTCAGCTCGACGACGAGCCGACCGCCGCCTTCGAGCGGAACGCGCATGACGATGCCCCGCCCCTCCTTGGTCACCTCGAGCGGGCCATCACCCGTTCGCGGCTTCATGGCCGCCATGCTCGTTCCCCTTCCTGAAACCCAGCTCATCGTCAAAGCCGACGGCCCTGAAGAAGGGCACACGTGCGGTCCTTGTGGCAGGACACGCGACACCGGCATCGAACACATTGCTTCCAGGCCATTATCCCGCATCTCAGGACCCGATGACCAACATCGGTCGGCATCGCTTGGGCAACGCACGCGAGCAAAACCACTCAATTCGGCGATGAGGCTGCGATACTCCGCCCCCGCACACGCATCCGCCGAACGAATCCGGGCGAGAATTCTTTGACGCAGGTCACACGTCCGGTCCGGTTCGACGTCGGCGATCTCCGTCATGCTGTCCTGCAGACCCGTGACGTACCGGCCGGTACGTCACCGATCCGCGACCCGGAGGGGATACGCCATGACCGACACCGTGCTCTACGAGGTGAGCGACGGACTCGCGACGATCACGCTGAACCGCCCGGAGGCGATGAACGCGCTGAACGTGGAGACCAAGGTCGCCCTGCGGGAGGCGGTCCGGTCCGCGGCGGACGACGGGGCCGTGCGGGCGGTGCTGCTGACCGCCGCCGGTGACCGGGCGTTCTGCGTCGGCCAGGACCTCAAGGAGCACATCGGGCTGCTGGCCGCGGACCGGGAGGCCGGGTCGGGGCAGACCATGAGCACGGTACGGGAGCACTACAACCCGATCGTGCGGGCGCTGGCCGGGGCGGCGAAGCCGGTCGTCGCCGCCGTGAACGGGGTCGCGGCCGGGGCGGGCTTCGGCTTCGCGCTCGCCGCGGACTACCGGATCGTGGCGGACACCGCCGCGTTCAACACCTCGTTCGCCGGGGTCGCGCTGACCGCCGACTCGGGGATCTCCTGGACGCTGCCGCGGGTGGTCGGCCCGGGGCGCGCCGCTGACCTGCTGCTCTTCCCGCGCAGCATCAGTGCGCAGGAGGCGTACGAGCTGGGTGTCGCCAACCGGCTGGTGCCGGCCGGTGAGCTGCGGGCGGAGGCCGAGAAGGTGGCGCGGGCGCTGGCCGAGGGGCCGACGGTGGCGTACGCGGCACTGAAGGAGTCGGTGGCGTACGGGCTGACGCACTCCCTGGAGGAGGCCCTGGAGAAGGAGGACGAGCTCCAGACCCGGGCCGGCTCCTCCGAGGACCACGCGATCGCGGTGCAGGCCTTCGTCAACAAGGAGAAGCCCAAGTATCTGGGCCGGTAGACCCCGGGGCGCCCCTACGGGGCGCTTCTCGTCACGCACGCCTCCAGGTGGTCGTCCACCAGACCGCACGCCTGCATCAGGGCGTACGCCGTCGTCGGCCCCACGAAACGCAGGCCCCGCTTCTTGAGGGCCTTGGACAGCGCCGTCGACTCGGGGGTGAGGGGCGGGACGTCCGAGAGGGTCCGCGGAGCCGGACGGGTGGCCGGGTCCGGGGCGTGGGACCAGATCAGGTCGTCCAGTTCGCCGGGGGACCACTCGGTCAGCGCACGCGCGTTGGCGAGGGTGGCGTCGATCTTGGCGCGGTTGCGGATGATGCCGGCGTCGGCCAGGAGGCGCTCGCGGTCCTCGTCGGTGAAGGCGGCCACCGAGGCGATCTTGAAGTCGGCGAAGGCGGCCCGGAAGCCGGGGCGGCGGCGCAGGATGGTGATCCAGGACAGGCCGGACTGGAAGGCCTCCAGGCTGAGTCGCTCGAAGAGCGCGTCGTCCCCGTGGACCGGGCGGCCCCACTCCTCGTCGTGGTAGGCCACGTACTCCGGGGCGGACAGGGCCCAGGGGCAGCGCAGCGCGCCGTCGGGACCGGGCAGGGCGGCGCCGTCGCTCACGGCCGGTCCTCCGGCCGGGGATCGGGCTTGTCCGTGGACACGTGCTTCTCCCCGGCCGTGCGCACCGGCCCGTGGGTGGGGGCCGACCGGGCGCCGGCCAGGGCCGACTCCAGGTCGGCGATGCGGGCGTCGCGCTCGGCGAGCTCGGCGCCCAGGCGGCTCAGGGCGTCGTCCACGTCCGCCATGCGGTAGCCGCGGACGGCGAGCGGGAAACGCAGGCCCTCCACGTCCGCGCGGTCGAGCGGGCGGTCCGGGGGCAGCTGGTCGCGCAGCCGCTCCGGGGAGGCCTCGGGCAGCGGGCCGTTGTCGCCGCCGCCCACCACGGCGATAGTCACCGCGCCGACCACGACGGCGAGCGCGACGACCAGGAACAGGAACATAACCATCGCGGGGCCCCCACGGTCGGATGGATCGGACTCTTCGGAAGTCCTCCGAGTCGATGTTGTCAGGCTCCGATCGTGCCATGCGAGTCCGCCGGTTAGGGTCGCAGGCGGCGGAGGACGGGATGTACCAGGAAAGGTCACAGGGGATGCTCAGGCTGGGCAAGCGGGAATTCGGGACGCACGAGCCGGTGATCATGGCGATCGTGAACCGGACCCCGGACTCCTTCTACGACCGGGGCGCCACCTTCCGCGACGAGCCGGCCCTCGCGCGTGTGGAGCGGGCCGTGGCCGAGGGCGCCGCGATCATCGACATCGGCGGGGTCAAGGCCGGGCCGGGCGAGGAGGTCACGGCCGAGGAGGAGGCCCGGCGGACGGTCGGGTTCGTGGCGGAGGTGCGACGGCGTTTCCCGGACGTGATCATCAGCGTGGACACCTGGCGGGCCGAGGTCGGCCGGGCCGTGTGCGAGGCCGGGGCCGATCTGCTGAACGACGCGTGGGGCGGTGTCGATCCGGGCCTGGCGGAGGTCGCCGCGCGGTACCGGGTGGGGCTGGTGTGCACGCACGCCGGCGGGGCGCAGCCGCGGACGCGGCCGCACCGGATCGAGTACGACGACGTCATGGCGGACATCCTGGACGTCACGGTCGCGCTGGCCGAGCGGGCGCTGGCGCTCGGGGTGCCGCGGGAGTCGATCATGATCGACCCCGGCCATGACTTCGGGAAGAACACCCGGCACAGCCTGGAGGCGACGCGGAGGCTGGACGAGATGGTCGCCACGGGGTGGCCAGTGCTGGTGTCGCTGTCCAACAAGGACTTCGTCGGGGAGACGCTGGACCGGCCGGTCAAGGAGCGGGTCGTGGGGACGCTGGCGACCACGGCGGTGTCCGCGTGGCTGGGGGCGCGGGTGTACCGGGTGCACGAGGTCGCCGAGACCCGGCAGGTGCTGGAGATGGTCTCGGCGATCGCGGGGCATCGGAGCCCTGCCGTCGCCCGGCGTGGGCTGGTCTAGTGCAGGGCCTGTCGTTGGATCATCCCGGCGCCGCGGGGCCCGGAGCGGCTGACAGGAGCCGGGCCTCGCAGCCGGCCCTGGTCCGAACGAAGGACCCTGGCCGGGGATCCCCGGCCAGGGTCCTCTGCCTCGCGGAGTCCTTTCAGCGGCCGGCTTCCTTCGAGACCAGGGCCACCGCCTCGTCCACGTCGTCCGTCACGTGGAACAGCAGCAGGTCCTTGTCCGCCGCCTTGCCCTGGGCGATCACCGTGCCGCGGAGCCAGTCGACCAGGCCGCCCCAGTAGTCGCTGCCGAAGAGGACGATCGGGAAGCGCGTGACCTTCTGCGTCTGGACGAGGGTGAGGGCCTCGAAGAGTTCGTCGAGGGTGCCGAGACCGCCGGGCAGGACGACGAAGCCCTGGGCGTACTTGACGAACATCATCTTCCGCACGAAGAAGTAGCGGAAGTTGAGGCCGATGTCGACATACGGGTTGAGCCCCTGCTCGAACGGCAGCTCGATGCCGAGGCCGACCGAGATGCCCTTCGCCTCCAGGGCCCCCTTGTTGGCCGCCTCCATCGCACCCGGACCGCCGCCCGTGATGACGGCGAAGCCCGCCTCCACCAGGCCCCGGCCCAGCCGGACGCCCGCCTCGTACTCGAGTGAGTCCACCGGAGTCCGGGCCGAGCCGAACACACTGATGGCGGGCGGGAGTTCGGCCAGCGCACCGAAACCCTCGATGAACTCCGACTGGATGCGCAGCACGCGCCACGGGTCGGTGTGGACCCAGTCGGAGGGGGCACGCTCGTCCAGCAGCCGCTGGTCCGTGGTGCTGGCCTGCACCTGATCCCGCCTCCGGAGGACCGGGCCCAGGCGCTGTTCATCCGGCGGCTGCTTCTTCCCCTCGGGGTTGCCGGTCGCCATGTGCGCTCCCTCCGTCGTGCCTGTCTTTCCACCTCAGCGTAGATCTACGCGGGTTACGAACGAGGGACGTGAGCATGTCCGCGATGAAGCGCCGTAAACACGAAGGCGTCCCGGCGGGGTCAGGCGGTCAGCCAGTTCCTCAGGCGCTCCTCACCCGCGAGGATCTTGGCGATCTCCACGCGCTCGTCCCGCTTGTGCGCCAAGTGGGGGTTGCCGGGGCCGTAGTTGACCGCCGGGACGCCGAGCGCGGAGAACCGGGAGACGTCCGTCCAGCCGTACTTGGGCATGGGGGTGCCGCCGACCGCCTCGATGAAGGCCTTGGCCGCCGGATGGGACAGACCGGGCATCGCCGCGCCGCTGTGGTCGACGACCTCGAACTCGTCGACTCCGCAGTCCGCGAAGACCTCCCGGACGTGGGCGACGGCCTCCTCGGGCGTGCGGTCGGGCGCGTAGCGGAAGTTGACGGTGACCACGCACTCGTCGGGGATGACGTTGCCGGCCACTCCCCCGCCGATGCCGACCGCGTTCAGGCCCTCGCGGTACTCCAGGCCGTCGATGACCGGCCGGCGGGGTTCGTAGGAGGCCAGGCGGGCGAGGATCGGGGCCGCGGCGTGGATCGCGTTCGAGCCCATCCAGCCGCGCGCCGAGTGGGCCCGCTCGCCGGTGGTCTTCAGCAGCACCCGCAGGGTTCCCTGGCAGCCGCCCTCGACCTGGCCGTCCGACGGTTCGAGCAGGACCGCGAAGTCGCCCTCCAGCCACTCGGGGTGCGTCTCGGAGACGTGCTTGAGGCCGTTCAGCTCCGCGGCGACCTCCTCGTTGTCGTAGAAGACGAAGGTCAGGTCGCGGTTGGGGGCCGGGACCGTGGCGGCGATGCGCAGCTGCACGGCGACGCCCGACTTCATGTCGCAGGTGCCGCAGCCCCACAGGACGCCGTCCTCGTCGAGCCGGGAGGGGACGTTGTCCGCGATCGGCACGGTGTCGATGTGGCCGGCCAGGATCACCCGCTCCGGGCGGCCCAGGTTCGTGCGGGCCACGACATTGTTGCCGTACCGGTCGACCGTCAGGTGGGGCAGCGCGCGCAGCGCCGTCTCGACGGCGTCCGCGAGGGGCTTCTCGGTGCCGCTCTCGGAACGGAAGTCGACGAGCCGGGCGGTCAGCTCCGCGGCGTCCAGCGTGAGGTCAAGTGAGGTGTCGGCCATGCCGTCGACCCTAACGCGCCAGGCCGTCGCCTCACTGTCCCCACCCGGCTCATACCACTCCCTACTCTCCAGTACCTTGTACGGCGTGCCAGAGCCGTCCTCTCCCAAGCGTCGTGGCCGCCTCTTCCGATGCGGGGCCGCCTTCGTGGCCCTGCTCGCGGTCGCCGGTTACCTCGTCGTGCAGTACGTCACCGGGGGCTCCGGCGGACCGGGCTGCAAGGTCGTCTCCGGCAAGGGCGACGGGGCGTCGTACGAGTTCACACCCGAGCAGGCGGTGAACGCCGCGACGATCACCGCCGTGGGGACCGCGCGCGGGCTGCCCGAACGGGCCGTGACCATCGCGCTGGCGACCGCGTTGCAGGAGTCGGCCCTGCGCAACATCAGCCACGGTGACCGGGACTCCCTCGGCCTGTTCCAGCAACGGCCCTCGCAGGGCTGGGGCACGCCGAAGGAGATCATGGACCCGACGTACTCGGCCGGTGAGTTCTACGAACACCTGGTCAAGGTGCCCGGCTACACCCGGCTGCCGCTCACGGTCGCCGCCCAGCGCGTGCAGCGCAGCGGCTTCCCGCAGGCCTACGCCAAGCACGAGCCCGACGCCGCGCTGCTCGCCGCGGCCCTCACCGGGCAGTCCGCGGCCACGCTGACCTGCGAAGGCCGCCCGGCCGCGACCCGGGCCTCGGGCCCGGACGGCGTGCGGGCCGCGCTCGTGCGGGACTTCGGGCGGGATGTGCTGGAGCCGGCCGGCGCCGCGGTGGGCGGCCCGTCGGCGGCCACACCGGCGCCGTCCCCGAGCGGTACGGGCGGGACCGGCGGGCGGACGGTGACCCTGCCGGTGACCGCCGACCCGGGTACGGCGGCCGGGCGGG
This sequence comes from Streptomyces sp. NPDC092370, assembly GCF_044755265.1. Lineage (NCBI taxonomy): Bacteria > Bacillati > Actinomycetota > Actinomycetes > Kitasatosporales > Streptomycetaceae > Streptomyces > Streptomyces sp. NPDC092370. The sequence continues at coordinate 310,280 of NZ_JBIVQO010000004.1, forward strand.
GCCCGGACCGGCGCGGCTGGCAGCTGGCGCACTGGGCCGTGGCCAACGCCTCCGAGCTGCACATCGAGCGCGTCACCTACGCGGGGCGCGAGTGGGTCGCCGGGAACACCGCCAGCCAGTGGCGGGATTCCCCGGCGAAGGGCACCGCGGGCGCGGAACGGGCCGCGGACGCGGTCCGTATCGTCACGATGGGCTAGATCGCGCAGGGGTGCGGGGACTCACCCGAGGGGGTTACCCGCACGACTCGGTGGCGACGGGGTGCGCAGGTTTTCGCACCCCTCCGGGAAACCGTGGAATCCCTTGGGAACACAGGGCTGGAAGGATTCGGCGGCGTTTCCCGCAACAGCCTCTTTGACCGCTTTTATCCGCAGCCGATAATGCGACACATTGCCAACTCTTTACGTTGCGGCGCCGCAACCTTCGCGGGCTTCGAGCGGTAGTCACTGCGTCCGAGCCGGGGTGATCCTCAGCCAGTCGATCAACTGCCCCACCGCGGCCGGGCACTTCACGAAGCTCACTGTTCTCTCCCGTCGAAGGAGCACCATGTCCCTCCCCTTGACCCGCCGGATCGCCCGTGCCGCGCTGATCGTCGCTGCGGGAGCGGCTGCCGGGGTCGGTGCGGCCGGCTCCGCCAGCGCGGCCCCCGAGCTGCCCGCCACCCCGAACCTCGGGGGCCTGACCGCCCTGGACGGGGCGAACGTCGGCAACACCGTCGACGGCGCGGCGCAGAAGGTCACCGAGTCCGCGGGTGACACCGGCGGCAAGAGCGTCAAGAAGGCGACGCCGGCCCCGGGCAAGACCGGTGGCAAGGCGGGCAAGAAGACCACGCCCGTGCCGCACAAGGCGGCCGGTGACGCGGCGGACTCCGCCGGGCAGCTCGTCGGCGACACGGCCGGTTCGGCCCAGGGCGGCCTGCCGACGGACTCCCTCGCCAAGGGCGGCGTGCCGTCCGCCGACTCCCTGCAGGTGACGGGCCTGCCGGTCGGCTGACGCACCGGTGCTGTGACGCCGAAGGGGTCCGGGGAGCTTTCCCGGACCCCTTCGCCATGTGCTCGGCGGCGCTCACAGACGCCGTACGGCCGCCGCGACCCTTTCGTCGGTCGCCGTCAGCGCCACGCGGACGAACTCCGCGCCCGCCGGGCCGTAGAAGTCGCCCGGTGCGACGAGGATGCCGCGCTGTGCGAGGTGGGCGACCGTGTCCCAGCAGGACTCGCCCCTCGTGGCCCACAGGTACAGGCTGGCCTCGCTGTGCTCGATGCGGAAGCCGTGGGTGTGGAGGGCCTCGCGCAGGAGCTCGCGGCGGGAGGCGTAGCGCTCGCGCTGGACGCGCACGTGGTCGTCGTCGCCGAGGGCCGCGACGACGGCCGCCTGCGTCGGAGCCGACGTCATCATGCCGCCGTGCTTGCGGATCTCCAGCAGCGGCCCGAGGACCGCCGGGTCGCCGGCCAGGAAGGCCGCGCGGTAGCCCGCGAGGTTCGAGCGCTTGGAGAGGGAGTGGACGGAGACGATGCCGTCGTACGAGCCGCCGTTGACGTCCGGGTGCAGCACCGAGACCGGATCGGCCTCCCAGCCCAGCTCCAGATAGCACTCGTCGGAGAAGAGCAGGATGCCGTGCGAGCGGGCCCAGGCCACGATCCGGGTCAGCTCCTCCTTGGAGAGCACCTTGCCCGTGGGGTTCGACGGGGAGTTCAGCCAGAGGAGCTTCAGGCCCTCGGGGTCCAGTTCCGTCGGGTCGTCGTAGGCCTCGTACCCGGCGCACGCCAGCCGGGCACCGACCTCGTACGTCGGGTAGGCCAGGCGCGGGTAGGCCACCCGGTCGCCGGGGCCGAGGCCCAGCTGGGTCGGGAGCCAGGCGACGAGTTCCTTGGAGCCGACGACCGGCAGCACGTGGCGGTGGGTGACCCCACGAGCGCCGAGGCGGCGCTCGACCCAGCCGGTGATCGCGTCGCGCAGCTCGGGCGTGCCCCAGACCGTCGGATAGCCCGGCGAGTCCGCAGCCGCGACCAGCGCTTTCTGGATCAGCTCGGGGACCGGGTCGACCGGGGTGCCGACGGACAGGTCGACGATGCCGTCCGGGTGGGCGGCGGCCGTGGCCTTGTACGGGGCCAGCTTGTCCCAGGGAAACGTGGGGAGGCGGTCGGAGACTGCGGACACGGGTTCTGGCTCACTTTCTGGCACGTACGAGCCGGGCTACGGCAAACGCCTCGGTCCCGTACGGCGATCAGCGTGCTGATCGGGCCGTACGGGACCGAGGCGGCGCTGGTGCGGGCCGCTCTTACTGGTTCTGCGGCGGCAGCGCGGCGACGAAGGGATGGTCGCGCTCGATCAGCCCCAGCTTGCTGGCGCCGCCGGGCGAACCGAGCTCGTCGAAGAACTCGACGTTCGCCTTGTAGTAGTCCTTCCACTCCTCGGGAGTGTCGTCCTCGTAGAAGATCGCCTCGACCGGGCAGACCGGCTCACAGGCACCACAGTCGACGCATTCGTCCGGGTGGATGTACAAGGACCGCTGGCCCTCGTAGATGCAGTCGACCGGGCACTCCTCGATGCACGCCTTGTCCTTGACGTCGACACAAGGCTGCGCGATGACGTAGGTCACGCTGTCGTTCCTCCTCGATAGGGCGCTGGCGGGCCTCCTCAGGCTCCGCCGCCTGGCGCGCGGGAGCGCGGCGTCGTCGATGCCCGCCCCTAGTATCTCCGTTCCTGGGCATGATCCGAACAGGAGGGGTGAACTGACCTGTGGAAATCTCTGCCGCCGGGCGACTCGAGGTCCGTATCACCGCTGCTGACGTGGGCAAACGGGTCTCCGTGCGGAGCTTGATCGAACGTCCGGCTCCGGCGGAGAAGTTCACCGACACGGTCGGTGTTCTCACATCATGGGACAACGGTGTGCTGCTGATCACACGCAAGAGTGGCGAGAGCGTCCGAATCGCGGAATCGGCGCTGGTCGCGGGCAAGGTCGTACCCTCCGCACCGGCGCGTCGCCGCGGTCCCGCCGCCTCCTACGAGGAGCTGGCCCGGGTCACCGCGCGGGCCTGGCGGCCCGTGGAGAGCGAACGGCTCGGGGAGTGGGAGCTGCGGGCGGCGTCCGGGTTCACGCGGCGGGCCAACTCGGTATTGCCGCTTGGCACGCCGGGCGTGCCGCTCGACGAGGCCCTGGGCGCCGTACGGCGGTGGTACGCGGAGCGCGGACTGCCCGCCTACGTCCAGGCCGCGACCGGCGCCGAGGGCACGCAGGAGCTGCTCTGTGCCGAGCTGGAGGAGCGGGGCTGGGAGCGGGAGGTGACCGCCGAGCTGTGGATCGGGCCGCTGGCGCCGATCGCCGACCGGGGCGACCCCGCCGGGGTCGTGCTGTCCCGGGAGGCCGGTGAGGGCTGGCTGGCCCGGTATCAGCGCAAGGGTGTGAGCGAGGTGGCGCTGCGGGTGCTCGGGGGCGGGCCGTCGGTGTGGTTCGCGACCGTGCCCGGTGCGGCCGAGGGGGCGCCTCCGGCCGCCATCGGGCGGTGTGTCGTCGACGGGCGATGGGCCGGGTTCGCCGCCGTCGAGGTCGATCCGGCGCTGCGGCGGCAGGGGCTCGGCACGGCCGTGATGGCCGCGCTGGCCCGTCAGGCGCTCGACGAGGGCGCGTCGGCCGCGTGGCTCCAGGTGGAGGCCGAGAACGCGGGAGCGCGGGCGCTGTACGCCGGGATGGGCTTCGCAACGCATCACGCCTACCACCACTACCGGGAGCCGGAGGCCGACGGCACCGGCCGGTAAACGATCATCGTCGAAGGGCACGAGCCAGCTATGCGTCCCCCGTATCCCCCGTCCCCCGAGCGTTCCGCCGAGCTGCGGCGGCGGTTCGCCGAAGAGGCCCGTTCCGAGCGGCCCGATCTGTCGACGCTGTGCCTGCTGGTCGGCGCGGAGGCGGACGGGGAGCTGGACGAGGCGGGCCTGGACGCCGCACAGGTCGAGCTGGACCGGCTGGCGGGGCTGCTGCCGTACAAGCCCGGCGGGCCGCGGGCCTGGGCGGTCGCCCTGCGGGAGCTGCTCGGTGAGCGAACGGGCTTCCACGGCACGCCGGCCGACTACCAGCGTCTGGAGTCGTCGCTGCTGCACGAGGTGCTGGTGCGGCGCAGGGGACTGCCCATCCTGCTGTCCGTGGTGTGGATGGAGGTGGCACGGCGGGCGGGAGCGCCGGTGTACGGGGTCGCCCTGCCGGGGCACTTCGTGGTCGGGTTCGGGCCGGAGGAGGGGCAGGTGCTCGCGGATCCGTTCGGCGGGGGGCGGGTGCTGAGCGGGGCCGACGCGGAGTTGCTGGTGGCCGGGGCGACGGGGGCGCGGCTGGACGCGGCGATGTTGCGGCCGGCGGATCCGCTGGATGTGGTGCTGCGGATCCTGAACAACGTGCGGGCGTGGGCCGCCGCCCGGCCCGAGCGGTCGGATGTGGCGTTGTGGGCGGTCGAGTTGTCGTTGCTGCTGCCGTCACGTCCGGCTCGGTTGCGGTACGAGCGGGCCCGGTTGCTCGTCCAGCGGGGAGAGTTCCTCGGCGGGGCCGCGGAGTTGGAGGCCTATGCGGACGTGGTCTCGGCGGTGGACGAGGCGGCTGCCGAGCGGGTGCGGGGGGAGGCTTCCGCGGCCAGGGCGATGCTCAACTGACGCCTGCTCGCCCGCCTGCTCGCCCGCCTGCTCGCCGTGCCGGTCCCGCCGCCGGGCGGGTGCGGGTCGTCCGGGGCTGATCGCGCAGTTCCCCGCGCCCCCAGGCAGGCCGGCTTCATCGCGGCGGCCCTGGCGCAGGGCCGCGCGGCAGCTCGACCGTGCGGCGGCGGGCGCCGCAGGGACAGCGAGTGGCCGGGCAGACCGTGCGGGTCCCTGGCCGGGCGCAGGCGTTCACCCGTGAATTCCGTACGCCGCGCGAACGACGGAGCCCCTGCCGTGCGGGCAGGGGCTCCGTCGTTCGCGCGGCGATCAGTTCGGGGTGGTGTCGATGACCACGGTGCGCTCCGCCGCCGTCTTGCCGCGCAGCGCCTTGCGCAGTGCGGTGACGACGTCCTGCGGGAGTACGTCACGCTTCCCGGTGGCGGTCTCGATCTGCACGCCGTCGAAGGTCGTGCCGTAGGCCTCCTTGAGCGCCTTCAGGTCGTAGGTGTCCACGAGCTTGCCGTCGACGGCCTTGAATCCGAGGATCTTCGGCAGCGACAGCGCCCCGAACGGAATGCTGTGCGCCGCGTCGGTCTGCACGATGACCTTGGCCGACATCGCGGGCTGCGCGAAGTCCTTCAGGACCCGGTCGACCTCGGCGTTGGAGACCGTCGGCTGACGAGAGGTGGTCGGCAGGTTCACCGTGCCGGCCGTGCCGGTCTCCACCTGGGTGCGGTACGCCTCCTCCACCGTCGGCGTCGCCTTGGCGAGGTCGATGCCCTTGCCCACCTTGCCGTACACCGGGACGGCCTTGCCGTCCTTGAACTCGATCGTGCCGTCGGTCGACGCGCCGGAGCCGCCCGCCGCGTCCTCCAGGGAGGCGTGCAGCTTCTCCTCGTCGACGGGCATGACCGGCGTGACGACACGGTGGTTGCCGAAGAGGGAGCCGATCACGGAGACCGGGTTGTAGTCGCTCTTCGCCGCCGCGTCGGCCGTGGCGTCCATGTCGAACTGCAGGCCCGCGTTGTCCGGGTCGAGGGCGACGGTCTTGCCGCCCACCGACAGCTTCATCTCCTTGCCGACGTTCTTGTCGAAGGCCTCGTCGAGCTTCTTGACGGCGCCGTCGCGGGTCGTGCCGCCGATGTCGACGCCGAGCACGGTGGTGCCCTTGGGCACGTCGGTGCGGTTCATCAGCAGCCCGGCGCCGTAGACGCCGCCGGCGCCCACGACCACGGCGACCGCGAGCAGCACGAGCTTGTTGCGGCCCTTCTTCTTCGGCGCCTTCGAGGAGCTCGCCGGAGGCGGGGAGACCGGCTCGGGCAGCTTCGGGGCCGTGTGCGGCACCGGGCCGTCGCCGGGCGCACCCGGGCCGAACGGAGAGGCCGTGCCGGGCGGTACGACGGGGATGCCGCTGGTGACGGTGTGCCCGGAGACGTTGTCGTGCCGGGGGCCGTAGCCCTGGCCGTCCGACGGTTCGGGGGCCGGCTTCTGCGGGGTGAGGATGGCGGTGTCGTCGCTCATGCCACCACCGGGGCCGGGGCCCGTGGCGCCGGGGGTGCCGCCCTGGGCACCCGGGCCCGCGGGGCCGCCGGGTCCGGATACGCCCGTACCGGCGGGACCGCCGGGGGCGCCAGGGCCACCGGAGCCGCCGCCTATGGCTCCGGGGGCGTTGAAGGCACCGGGGCCGCCAGGGGCACCGGAGCGGCCGGGCTCGTTGAAGGACTCGGGGGCGCCGGGCCGGCCCGGGCCACCGAAGCCGCCGGGGGGACCGGGCTCGTTGAAGGACTCGGGGCCGCCGGGCCGGCCCGGGTCACCGAAGCTCCCGGGGCCGCCCGGGGCGCTGAAGGTGCCGGAACCGCCCGGCTCGTGGCCGAAACCGCCGGGGGCCCCAGGGCCACCCGGCGCGTCGAAGGCACCGGGGTCACCCTGGCCGGCGCCGCCGGGCGCGGTGAAGCCGCCCGGGCCACCGGCCTGCGGCACCATCGGGCCGTCGCCGGTGACCGGTCCGCCGGTCGGGCCGGCCGGGCCCCGGGACCCGGGCGTGGCGGGCTCGCCGAAGCCGTCGGCAGCGCTCGGACCGCCGTTCTGACCGTCGTAACCGCCCTGCCCGTTCTCGGCGAAGTACGGCAGGTCGTCGCGGCGCGGTTCGCCGCCGTCGCCCGGGGCGGGACGGGAGCCGTTGCCCGCCGAACGCGAGCCGTTGCCCAGCGGGCCCGCCGCCAGGGCTTCGGTGACGTCGAAAGAGCCGGTGCCGCCGCCGTGCCCGGGCGCGACAGGACCGCCGGTGGCGCCGCCCGGCAGCCCGGCACCGTTCGTGCCGCCGGAGCGGGAACCGCCCGGCGCGCCCATGGAGCCGACCACGCCTCCGGGCCGCCCGGTACCCGGACGCGCGCCACCGGACGCACCGGCACCGGAGCCCGGCGCACCGGGGCTGCCCGCCGCCGGAGCCGAACCGCCCGGCAGCCCGGCCCCGTTGGTGGAGCCGCTGCCCGGACCGCCCTTGCCTCCGCCCGACTTGCGGGGCGCGAACCAGTCACTGGTCGGCTTGTCGTCGCCGGGCTGCGGGGACTCGGCAGGAGGCTCGACCGGGGCCGGGGCGGTGCCCGACGCCGTCGACGTCTCACCGCGCGTGTCGGTGTCGGCGGAGCCCTCCGCCTCCGCGACGGGCTTGCGCACCACGACCGGCGGAATGGGCCGGGACCCGGGGATGTTGATCCGGATCCGGGTCGTCAGCGTGGTCTCGGTCTTGCGTTCCTCCGGCCGCGTGGCGGAACGGCCCGCGTCCGTACCGGCGTCGGAGACCGTCGGGGTCCCGTACGGCGGCGTGCCCGACGGGTAGGCGGCTCCGCCGCGCCCGTTGGGCCCGGAGGACGGAGTGTCAGTTTCACGACTCAAGGCAGGTTCTCCCGGTTGGCTCCGCCGCCCGACACAACCTCACGCGGGCAGCTCGGCGGCGCGCACCACCATACTGGCCACTTCTCAGCCGTATCCCAGGACCACTGGGGAAAGTCACACCGGACCCCCACCGGCGTGTCCCGGCGAAGTGGTACGTCACTTGCCAAGTCGGACGGGCTCACCGTCCGGTTGCCGCCCCGGGGCGAAGGTGGCACAGATCACAGCGACGGCGATGCCCCCGAGCAGGAAGAGATAGGAGCCGCTCCCCGCGGCGAAGAGGAAGTCGCCCTCGGGACGGCTGGCGGTGAGCAGGATGACGGCCAGCATCCAGCCGGCCGCGGCCGCGACACCCCCGGCCCGGCCCCGTACGACGCGCGCGGCACCCAGGACGGCTCCGGCCTCACCGGCGAGGGCGAGCAGCAGTCCGCCCGGGAACCACCCGGGCTGTACCAGCGCCCCGGCCACGCCGACCACGGCACCGAGCACGAAGAACCCGAGGCAGGCGGCGGCCCGCCCGGCGGTGGGCGGCCGCATCGGCTGGGCGAGGATCGGCGTCCGGTCGCTCACGAGGCCTCCTCGACACCGGCGAACAGGTCCGTCTCCCGCTCGCCCGGGCCCCGTTCGCCCCGCACGAGCTCGTAGTACTCGGTCGTGAGGATCGGCTGGGCGAGTTCGTTGGACAGCACGAAGTACGGCTCGGCCACGGTGATCTGGGTGGCGTGGGCGCGCATCGCGGCGGTCTTGGCGGCGGCGTGGGCGGTGCCGTCGACGACGGTGGTGATCCGCTCCTCGGCCACGACCCCCGGGACGTCGTCGATGTCGGCCGCCTTGGTGAAGGGCGTACCGGGCAGGTCCTCGTGGAGCCGGGCGAAGGACTGCTCCACAACCGGCCGGGGGACCCGGTTCCAGTAGACCTTGGGGATCGTCCAGCCCGACTCGGCGGCCAGCTCCGCGGCGCGCATCGCGACGCGGTGGGCCTGGATGTGGTCGGGATGGCCGTAGCCGCCGTGGTCGTCGTAGGTGACGAGGACTTGGGGGCGCACCTCGTGGATCACCCGGACGAGGTGTGCGGCGGCCTCGTCGACGTCGGCCTGCCAGAAGCAGGCGGGGTCGTCGTTGTCGGGCAGGCCCATCATCCCGGAGTCGCTGTAGCGGCCGGCGCCGCCGAGCAGGCGGAAGTCCGTCACGCCGAGCTCGGCCATGGCGGCGGTGAGCTCACGGCGGCGGTGCTGGCCCAGGGCGGCGCCCGTCAGGTGCGCGAGCTCGGGCGGGATGACCTCACCGCGCTCGCCGAGGGTGCAGGTGACCAGGGTGACGTGGGCACCCTCCGCCGCGTACCGGGCCATGGTCGCGCCGTTGTTGATCGACTCGTCGTCCGGGTGCGCGTGCACCAGCAGCAGACGACGGCCGGGCAGTTCCGTCATGGGACCACCCTACGAGGCACCGGACCACTGTTCGTCACGCCCCGGCCCCCGTCAGCCCTCGTCGTCGGCCACGTGGGCCATCTCTCCCGCATCGTCCTGGTAGCGCGGCAGGCCGCTCGTGGGGATGGTCCACTCACCGATGGTGACGTCCTCGCCGTAGACGAAGCTCTTGCGCACCGCGTAGCGAGGACCCTCCGGGGTGGAGTGGATGTCGGTGAAGACAGCACCGCTGCCGGTACGGGGGTCGAAGATCACGTAGATCGGAATACCGAGCAGCGGATAGTCGCGCATCTTGCCCACCCAGTCGTTCTCCGGGTTGGACCGGGAGACGATTTCGATGGCGGCGAGGACCGTACGGGGGTCGATGGAGCCTTCGACGTCGAGGTCGGCCCAGGCGATCACCATCACGTCCGGGTGCCGCATGATGCCCTCGGGTACGTCTTCCACGTCGGGCGTGCCGTTGTGGGCCAGCAGTTCGTCCGGCATGACCTTCTCCAGACGGCGGCTGACGTGCGCGGCCGTGACCTCGTGCGGGCCTCCCGGCGACATCATGTCGTGCACGATCCCTTCCTTGGTGACTTCGAACTTCCCGGGGAGGGTGTCGTCCATCGACTGCACGACATCCCTCATGGCCCGGTACAGATGGGAGCCGTCCCGCCGCGCGTTGCCGGATGCGATGGTCATGGCGCTCGCTCCTCGTCGTCTGTGCCCAGGGGCAAGGATCGTCACGTTCATGCTAGGCGGCTTCCTGGAGGTCGGGGCGGCAGTCACGGCAGCGGCCGGGGCGGGGCGCCCGGAAGCCGCGGTCGCAGCCGTCGCAGTTCTGCATCGGGTGCCGTGCGGGCGGCGGGGCGGTGGCCGGTGCCCGGAATGGGGCCGGGGACGGGAGCCGGTCGGCGAGGCGGTGGGCCAGGAGAGCCGCGGGACGGCGTACACCCTCGGGCGGCAGGTCGGCGGTCAGCGCGCGGCGTACGGCGACGGGGGCGACGTCCCGTTCCAGCCAGGCGGCGACGCCGGGGGCCAGGTGGTCGGTGTCGCATGCGGAGAGGAGCAACCGGGGGTCGTGGCGGTGGAGGTCCCCGAGGAGGTCGGTGGCGGCTTGGAGGAGGGCGGGGGCGGGGTACGCGGGGGCCGGTACGGCCGGGAGGGGCTTGCGGGGCGCTCGCTTCTCACGCGCCGCCGGGGTGTGGTGCGTCCCCCTGTCCTCGTACGCCTCACGCCGCTGCGGTGCCGCCGTGGTCCCGGCCCCGGGGCGTTCGAGGGCCGCCGTCGGCTGGTTGCAGGACGTCGTGCGGGTGACGATGCGGCCTATGGGGGTGCGGACGCGTTCGCGGCGCAGGTAGCCGTGGGCCTCCAGTTCGCGCAGGGCGGCGGCGATCCGGGGGGCTCCCTCGGGGAACCGGGCGGCGAGGGTCTTGATGTCGGCCGGGGCGCCCTTCGGCAGTGACTGGAGGTGCGTGGCGAGCCCGATGGCGAGGAGCGAGAGCTCCCGGTGCTGTGCCAGATGGTTGCCGATCACCGTGAAGCGGGTGGTGTGGCGGGTGTTGTCGTGCTGGAGCCCGCCGGTGCGGTGGGCCGCGCCGAGCCGCCGGTCCGGGTGCTTGTTGCCCGCGATACGGGCCTGGGCGTACGGGGGCACGCTAGGGTTCTGGGTACCCATCGGGAAGCTTCCTCTTCCTCGGTGGTCAGGCCCTCGCACTGGGATTGCCGTCCCGGCGGGGGCCGTTTCATGTCTGCGGTTGTGATGGTGCGTTGCGCTGAGCGTCGGGCCTCGGGGGCCGCGAAATCCAGCCGGTTCGGGGATGTTCACCCGCCCGAGTGAGCGTGGACCACGGGCGGGAGGGGTGGGGCTTGGCGGGGTGCTTTCCCCCGGAGTTCTTTGTCTTCAGCCGCCGACGGCACCGGAGCGCGAAAGTGCGGGTTCCGGCGGCGTGAAGCCCAGTTCGGCCCACACCGCCTTGCGCGGGAACCGCCCTTCGATCACCCTCCAGCGGTCCGCCGGCGCCTCGACGAGCAGCAGACCCCGGCCCGACTCGGCTACGGCATCGGGCGTCCGGGGTGCGAGCAGCCGGTGACCGCGCGGGTCGGTGACCTCGATGCGGAGCTTGGCGCCGACCGCCTGGATCGTGAGGCGGAAGCTGCGGCCGGGGAGACGGCCGTGCGTGGCCGCTCCGGAGCGCGTCCACCGCGAGCAGGCGGGCGAGGCGGGCACCACGTGGGGCGGAGGGCAGCAGCACGCGGAAGTTACGGACGCTGCTGTCGGGTTGGGGCCCGGTCTGGGCAGTTTCCTGATTCACGTCACTCCGCGTGGCCGACCGGACCTACCGTGATGTGTGATTGCCCTGCTACGTAGAGCTACCACCCAAGGCTTGTCCGGTGCTGTCCGGACTGTCGACGCGGCTCCCACGGACAGGGCGCGACGGTACGACGCGGCACTACGGAGGAGCACGCATGTCGGTGAACGGCGAGGCGGTGCGGGTCAGGACCGAGGCGGAGCAGACCGACGAGCCGGGCTGGGAGGTGGACCCGGACGACGACTGGGCGCTCGCCGTAGTGACCACGGTGGGCAGGCAGTTGAGGCTCCGCCGTGAGGCTGTGGGGATGCGGGTCGGGGAGTTCGCGGTGGCGGTCGGTTACGGCGAGGACCTCGTCTACAAGATCGAGAGCGGCAAGCGGATCCCCCGGCCCGAGTACCTGGACACGGCGGACGAGGTGCTGGACGCCGGTGGGCTCATCGCGGCGATGAAGGAGGACGTGAAGAGGGTCCGGTACCCGAAGAAGGTCCGGGATCTGGCGCAGATGGAGGCGCGGGCGGTGGAGCTTCAGCTCTACGATCCGCTGAACGTCCACGGGCTCTTGCAGACGGCGGAGTACGCGCAGGCCCTGTTTCGCATGCGACGCCCTCGCTATGCCGGCGAGGAGGTCGAGGGGGGTGTCGCCGCTCGCATGGCCCGCAGAGCCGTGTTCGAACGCGCTTCGGCGCCTGAACTCAGCTTCGTCCAGGACGAGTGGGCCCTCCGGCGGCGACTCGGAGGAGCAACGGTGATGCGTCAGCAGCTCGAACATCTGCTCACGATTGCCCAGTTGCCGAACGTCGAGATCCAGGTGATGCCGATGGACCGTGAAGAGCACGCCGGCGTGGACGGGAGCATCGAAGTGCTGAAGTTCGACGACGGAACGGCGGTGGGCCGTTCGCCGGGAGTGGCCAACGGCCGACCGGTCACCGATCCAAGGCAGCTCCGTATCCTGGAACTGCGGTATGGCATCATCCGGGCGCAGGCCCTCACACCGCGTGAAACAACCGCTTTCATCGAGCAACTGCTGGGGGAGACATGATCCGCAAGGCTTTGTCCGGGGACGCCTCCGACCTGGCGTGGTTCAAGAGCAGTCACAGCAGCGGGGCGGAGACCGACTCCTGCGTCGAGGTCGCCACAGAACCCGGCATCGTCCACGTCCGTGACTCCAAGAACGCCGAAGGTCCCCAGTTGGCCTTCGCTCCCGCCGCGTGGGCCGGTTTCGTGCCGTACGCGGTCGGGAGCTGATCCGGCGACGCCTCCGCTCAGGCCCGGATCGCTCCTCGGTCCGGGCCTGGACGCACGTCGCTCAGAACTTGATGCTGCCGATCATGCCCGCGATGTTCGTCGTCAGCTCGCTGATCGTGGGAGCGACGGTCGAGGAGGCGAGGTAGAAGCCGAGCAGCATGCAGACGATCGCATGCCCCGCCTTCAACCCCGACTTCTTCACGAGCAGGAAGACGATGATCGCCAGCAGCACCACCGCCGAAATCGAGAGTGCCACGGCGGCTCACCTCCAAAGATCCACGAGGGCGCGGGGGGGTCGGACTATGGGGGCATCAAATCCGTACAGCAGCCAGCAGGTTCATACCCACTATGCGACATTGATCATAACTATCCGTCCGCGCGCATCGATCGGCGCACGGCCGCACAAGGGGGCGCATGGCCAATATGGTCAGGGCATGACGACCGAGCCTCACTCCTTCCCCCGACGGCACGCCCGTACCCAGCGCTTCACGCTCGGCGCGCCGCGTTCGTTCACCGTGGCGCCCGACGGTTCGCGTGTCGTGTTCCTGCGCTCCGGTTCCGGTACGGACCGGGCGAATTCGCTCTGGGTCCTCGACATGGAGGAGGGCGGGGAGCGCGTCGCCGCCGACCCGCGCACCCTGCTGGGCGGCGCCTCGGAGGACCTCTCGCCCGAGGAAAGGGCCCGGCGCGAACGCAGCCGTGAAGGCGGGGCCGGCATCGTCGGGTACGCCACCGACACGGCTGTCGAGTTGGCCTCTTTCGCCTTGTCGGGGCGGCTTTTCGCGGCCGAGCTGCGGGCCGGGACGGCGCGTGGACTGCCCGCGCCCGGGCCGGTGATCGACCCGCGTCCGTCGCCCGACGGGCGGCACATCGCGTACGCCGCGCAGGGTGCGCTGCGGGTGATGGGCGCCGAGGGAGAGGGCGACCGGGCGCTCGCCGAGCCGGAGTCGGAGAATGTCTCATACGGACTGGCCGAGTTCATCGCGGCCGAGGAGATGGGGCGTTCGCGGGGCTTCTGGTGGGCTCCGGAGTCGGACCGGCTGCTCGTGGCGCGCGTGGACGACACGCCGGTGCGGCGGTGGTGGATCGCCGATCCCGCGCATCCGGAACGGGAGCCGCAGCGGGTGCCGTATCCGGCGGCCGGCACGGGCAACGCGGAGGTGCGGCTGTTCGTGATCGGGCTGGACGGGCCGCGCACGGAGGTCGCCTGGGACCGGGAGCGGTACCCGTATCTGGCGCATGTCCACTGGTCAGCGGCGGGTGCGCCCCTGCTGCTCGTCCAGGCGCGCAACCAGCGCAGTCAGCTGATCCTGGCTGTGGATCCGGACACCGGCGCGACACGGATGGTGCACGCCGACGAAGACCGAACATGGCTTGATCTTTTCCCCGGGGTGCCGTGCTGGAGCCCGTCCGGGCAGTTGGTGCGGATCGCGGACGAGGGGGGTGCGCGGGTGCTGGCGGTCGGGGGGCGGCCGCTCACCGGGGCGCAGTTGCACGTCCGGGCCGTGCTGGACGTCTCGGAGCAGGACGTACTGATCTCCGCGTCGGCGGGGGCGGAGGCCACTGAGGCGGAGACGGGCCAGGTGCATGTGTACCGGGTGAACGAGCTGGGTGTGGAGCGGCTGTCCCAGGAGCCGGGCGTGCACGCGGCGGTGCGGGCCGGGGAGGTGACGGTTCTGGTCTCGGCGACGCTGAACCGGCCAGGTTCGCGGGTCCAGGTCCTGCGCGACGGAAAACCGACCACAACTGTCCCGTCGTACGCCGAAGATCCGGGTATGTCCCCCCGCGTGACGCTCACCGAGGGGGGCGCACGCCGCGTCCCGTGCGCCGTGCTTATGCCTCGGGACTACGACGGTGACACCCCCCTGCCGGTGCTCATGGACCCGTACGGAGGACCGCACGGGCAGCGGGTGGTCGCCGCGCACAACGCCCACCTAACGTCCCAGTGGTTCGCGGACCAGGGCTTCGCGGTGATCGTCGCGGACGGCCGTGGCACCCCGGGCCGCTCGCCCGCCTGGGAGAAGGCGATCCACCAGGACTTCACGCTGTCGCTGGACGACCAGGTGGAAGCGCTGGAGGACCTCGCGAAGCGCCATCCCCTCGACCTCTCCCGGGTCGCGATCCGCGGCTGGTCCTTCGGCGGCTGGCTGGCGGGCCTGGCGGTCCTGCGCCGCCCGGACGTCTTCCACGCGGGCATCGCGGGCGCGCCGGTGACGGACTGGAGCCTGTACGACACCCACTACACCGAGCGCTACCTGGGCACACCCGAGGAGCACCCCGAGGCCTACGCGAAGAGTTCCCTGGTCACCTCCGAGGGCCTGTCCTCCCCGGCCGAGCCGCACCGGCCCCTGATGGTCGTGCACGGCCTCGCCGACGACAACGTCGTGGTCGCCCACGCCCTGCGCCTGTCCTCGGCCCTGCTGGCCGCCGGCCGCCCCCACGAGGTGCTGCCGCTGTCCGGCGTCACCCACATGACCCCCCAGGAACAGGTCGCCGAGAACCTGCTCCTCCTCCAGGTCGACTTCCTGAAGCGCTCCCTGGGCATCACCGGCACCTGAGCGCACGGCAACGGGCCGGGACGCCTCACAGCACCCCGGCCCGTTTACGGCACCCGCACGGCCGTACGCCGACCAGCCTGACGCGTCCGTATATCGGAACCGGGTCGGCGAAGTTGCCTGCGTGTTAACGCAGTTGGCGGGGGTTTGCGGGGTTTCGGGCGCCCAGTGGGACGGTGCCCGGCTGGGGGTGCGCAACCCGGCGCTGCGGGGTGCCGCTGCGCCCACCCGTGCCGCCCCAGCGGCACGACTGCCGGCACTGGGGCCGGACAGCCCGGTTCCCGGCACCCCTCCAGAGGGGCGCCGGGAACCGGAACGGACGTCACATGGACGTTCAGGCCGCGTGGACCACGTCCTTTTCCTCCGCGAAGTGGCAGGCCGACTCGTGGGCCGCCGGGGTGTCCGTGCTCTGGAAGCGCTCCGGGATGGCCAGGAGGGGGACCTCCTGGGCGCACTTGTCCTGGGCCTTCCAGCACCGGGTGCGGAAGCGGCAGCCCGAGGGCGGGTTGGCCGGGGACGGGACGTCGCCGGTGAGGATGATCCGCTCGCGGCCCTCGCGGGACTCCGGGTCGGGGACCGGGACAGCCGACAGCAGCGCCTGGGTATAGGGGTGCGTCGGGTGGTCGTAGATCTCCGTGTCCGTGCCGATCTCGGCCATCTTGCCGAGGTACATCACACCCACACGGTCCGAGATGTGCCGGACGATCGACAGGTCGTGCGCGATGAAGAGGTACGAGAGGTTGAACTCGTCCTGCAGCTTCTCCATCAGGTTGATGACCTGCGCCTGGACGGACACGTCCAGCGCGGAGACCGGCTCGTCGCAGATGATGATTTCGGGGTTGAGGGCCAGGCCGCGGGCGATGCCGATGCGCTGGCGCTGACCGCCCGAGAACTGGTGCGGGTAGCGGTTGATGTACTCCGGGTTGAGACCGACCACGTCCAGCAGCTCCTGGACCTTGCGGCGACGGTCGCCCTTCGGCGCCACCTCGGGGTGGATGTCGAACGGCTCCCCGATGATGTCACCCACCGTCATACGGGGGTTGAGCGAGGTGTACGGGTCCTGGAACACCATCTGGATGTTGCGGCGGACCGCCTTCAGCGCACGCCCGGACAGCTTGGTGATGTCCTGGCCCTTGTAGAAGATCTCGCCCGCGGTCGCCTTCTCCAGCATCATCAGCAGCTTCGCGACGGTGGACTTGCCACAGCCGGACTCGCCCACGATGCCGAGTGTCTCGCCCTGGTAGAGGTCGAAGGAGATCCCGTCCACGGCCTTGACCGCGCCGATCTGGCGCTTGAACAGGATGCCCTGGGTCAGCGGGAAGTGCTTGACCAGGTTGCGGACCTGAAGGATCGGTTCACCGCGCTCGACCGGCGCCTCGATCGCCGCAACGGCCTCTTCGTCGGTGGCCGCCTCGACCGTCTCGACCTCGGTGACGTTGGGGGTGGCGTCCATGGACTCGTCCGCCTTGTTCAGCTCAGCCATGGATCGTCTCCTTCCAGAAGTGACACGCGCTGCCGCGGCCGGCCAGCTCGCCGCCGTCCCGCTCGGTGACCGGGTGCAGCAGCGGGACGTCCGTACGGCAGATGTCCCGCGCCTGCGGGCACCTCGGGTTGAAGGCGCAACCCGACGGGATGCGTGTCAGGTTGGGCGGCAGGCCCTTGATCGCGTACAGGTCCTGGCCCTTCTGGTCCAGGCGCGGGATCGAGGCGAGCAGACCCTTGGTGTAGGGGTGCGCGGGCCGCTTGTACAGCTCGTGCACCGGCGCGGTCTCCACGATCCGGCCGGCGTACATCACCGCGATCTTGTCCGCGACGTCGGCGACCACGCCGAGGTCGTGGGTGATCAGGATCAGGCCCATGTTGTACTCGCGCTGCAGCTCCGCGAGCAGGTCCATGACCTGGGCCTGGACCGTCACGTCGAGGGCCGTGGTCGGCTCGTCGGCGATGATCAGGTCGGGCTCCAGCGCGAGCGCCATGGCGATCATGATGCGCTGGCGCATACCGCCGGAGAACTGGTGCGGATAGTCGCCGACGCGTTCCCTCGCGGCCGGGATCTTCACGCGGTCCATCAGCTCGATGGCCTTGGCCTTGGCGTCCTTCTTGCTCAGGCCCTGGTGGACGCGGAACATCTCGCCGAGCTGGTAGCCGACCGAGAGAACCGGGTTCAGCGAGGACAGCGCGTCCTGGAAGATCATCGCGATCTTGTTGCCACGGATCTTGCGGCGGTCTTCGCTGGACATCGTCAGCATGTCCTGGCCGCGGAAGAGGATCTCTCCCTTGGGGATGCGGCCGGGCGGCATGTCGAGGATGCCCATGATGGCCTGGGCGGTGACGGACTTGCCGGAGCCGGACTCGCCGAGGACGGCGAGTGTCTCGCCCGCGGCGACGGAGTAGTTGACGCCGTTGACGGCCTTGGCGACCCCGTCGCGGGTGCGGAACTCCACGTGCAGGTCACGGACTTCGAGCAGCGGGCGGCTCGTGTCCGCCGAACCGTCCGGTGCGGGGCTTCCCGCCACTTCTTCGATGATGGTCACGTACGCCTCCCTCAGCGCAGCTTGGGGTCGAGGGCGTTGCGTACCGCATCGCCGAACATCAGGAACGAGAGCACCGTGACCGAGACCATCACCGACGGGATGATCAGGGTGTGGGGCGCGATACGGAGCTGCTCACGTCCTCGCGCCACGTCGCCACCCCACGATACCGCCGCGTCACCGAGACCCACGCCCAGGAAGGACAGGGTGGCTTCGGCCGCGATGTAGCCGCCGAGCGCGATGGTCGCCACGACGATGATGGGAGCGAGCGCGTTGGGCAGGATGTGCCGGAACAGGATCCGGGACGTCGAGGCGCCGAGTGCCCTGGCAGCCACGACGTAGTCCGCCTGCTTGATGGTGATCACGGCACCGCGGGCGACACGGGCGATCTGGGTCCAGCCCAGGAAGGCGAGGGCCATGATGACGACCCAGACGGTGCGGTCGTCGAAGGAGTTGAGCACCACCAGCGCACCGAGCAGGAACGGGATGCCGAGGAAGATGTCCGTCATCCGCGAGAGCAGGGTGTCGGTCCAGCCGCCGAAGTAGCCGGCGATCATGCCGATGACCGTGCCGAGAAGGGTGACGGCGATGGTGACACCCACACCGACGGTGATCGAGGCGCGGGCACCGTAGACGACACGTGCGTAGATCGAACGGCCCTGGACGTCATAGCCGAGCCAGTCCGGAGCGAAGAAGTGACCCCAGTTCGGCTTGCCCAGATAGTGCTTGGCCAGATCGGCGTCGCGCGGCGAGGCGCTGGTGAACAGCCCTGGCCAGAGCGACATCACCAGCAGGAACACGATCAGCACGGCCGAGACCAGGAACAGCGGGTTGCGCCGCAGGTCGTGCCAGGCGTCGGACCACAGGCTGCGCGCCTTCTCCGGAGCCGGGCCGGCGTCGGTCACGACGACGCCCGCGGTGCTCACGGTGTCACCGGGAAGGGCTTCGACCTTCTTCTCGACGGTCTTGTCAGGCATACCGGATCCTCGGGTCCAGGACCGCGTAGAGCAGGTCGACGATCAAGCTGGCGGCGAGGTAGATGAGCACCATCAGCGAGGCGATTCCCACGACCGTGGCACCCTCACGCCGGGTGAGCGCGTCGTAGATCTCGAGGCCGATACCCCGCACGTTGAAGATGCCCTCGGTCACGATGGCTCCGGTCATCAGACTGCCGATCTCGATACCGAGGAAGGTGACCACGGGGATCAGCGAGTTGCGCATCAGGTGCACACCGATGACACGGCGGCGCGGCAGCCCCTTGGCCACGGCGGTGCGCATGTAGTCGGATCGCAGGTTCTCCGCGATCGACGTGCGGGTCAGCCGGGCGACGTAGGCGAGTGAGAGCGATGCCAGCACGGTGGCGGGAAGCACGAGCTGGGAGAAGTCCGTCGAGTCGGTCACGGTGGGCGTGGTGACCTGCCACTTGAACGCGAACTGGTACTGCAGCAGGAAGCCCAGCACGAAGGACGGCATCGAGACGAGGAACAGCGTCAGCGTCAGCAGTCCGCGGTCCCGCAGCGTGTCGGGGCGCAGACCGGCGACGACACCGAGGCCGATGCCCACGAGCGTGACGAAGGTGAAGGCGAAGAGCGTCAGCCGGATCGTCACCGGGAACGCATCGGCGATGACGTCCGCGATGGGCCGCTGGCTGGCGATCTGGGTGCCGAAGTCGCCCTGGAGCAGCCCGGTCATGTAATTGACGTACTGCTGAAGGAGCGGCTGATCGAGGCCCAGGTCCTTCTTGATGTTCGCGACCACCGTCGGGTCGTACGCCTGATCCCCCATCATCGCCCGGACGGGATCGCCGGGCAGGGCGTACATCATGCAGAAGATGAGCAGAGTTGACCCGATGAACACCGGGATCATCTGGAGCAGTCGTCGTGCGACATAGCGCCCCATAGGTGCCTCCGTGAGGGGTTAACGCAGGTGCGGGGGCCGTCTCCTGGTGACGAGACGGCCCCACGCACCTCCCACCGCCCCTGAATGGCGGCGGGCTTACGGCCGAGTGGGAAGAGCCCGCAGGGCTCCTCTTACTTGGTGGTGACGGCCCACACTTCGAGGTCACCGTGGAAGTCGACGTTGACGTTGTCGACGTTCTTACCGTGGCCGCCGTTGATGCGGTAGTACCAGAGCGGGATGGCCGGCATGTGGTCGACCAGCTTCTTCTCGACCTCCTGGAAGGCCTTCACCGACTCGTCGAGGGACTTGGCGTTGTCGGCCTTGTTCATCAGCGAGTCGATCTCCTTGTTGGAGAAGCGACCGTTGTTGGCCTCGGCGGTGGTGTGGTAGAGCTCCTTCATGAAGTTGGCGTTGACCGGGTAGTCGGCGACCCAGCCACCGCGGTACATGCCCTTCACCTGGTCGTTGTCACGGGCCTCGAGGTCCGTGGCGAAGTCCGGCTTGGGGTCGCCGGTGCAGTCGACACCGGTGGCCTTGCGGATGGACTCGCAGACCGCGGTCACCCACTCCTTGTGTCCACCGTCGGTGTTGTACTGGATGGTGAACTTGTTGCCCGGAACGCCGCCACCCTCCTTGACGAGCTGCTTGGCCTTCGCCGGGTTGAACGTGAACACGTCGGTGTCCAGGTTCTGGTTGCCCTTGACGCCAGGCGGCGTGAAGCCCTTGGCCGGCGTGCGGGTGTTGTTCAGAACCGTCTTGGTGATCGTGTCACGGTCGATCGCCATCGACAGACCCTGCAGGACCTTCGGGTCGATGTCCTTGAAGGTCTTGGAGTAGAACGCCGGGGTCAGCGTCTGGAGGGCCGCGTACGGCTGCTCGATGGCGCCGTCGCCCAGGTCCTGCTTGTACTTCGGCAGGTCCGTCGGGCCGACCTGGCGGATCATGTCCAGGTTGCCGGAGACGACGTCCTTGTAGGCGGCCTCGAGCGTCGTGTAGGCCTTGAACTGGACGCCCTTGTTCTTCGCCTTGTTCGGGCCCTGGTAGTCATCCCAGGCCTTGACCTGGATGAGCTTCTTGTGGTCCCACTTCTCGAACTTGTAGGGACCGTTGCCGACCGGCTTCTGGCCGAAGGCCTTCGGGTCGTCGTAGAAGACCTTGGGCAGCGGGGCCCACGTGGTGTAGCCCAGCTTGTAGTTGAAGTACGGCATCGTGTACTTCAGCTCGATGGTGAAGGTGTGGTCGTCCACGGCCTTCAGACCGGACATGGTCTCGGCCTTCGGGTCACCCTTCTCCGGGTGGACATCGTCGTAGCCCTTGATGTCCTGGAACCAGAAGGAGTTCTGCTGGTTGTTCTTGATGTTGGCGTACCAGTTCCAAGCGTCTATGTACGACTTGGAGGTGACTTCTTCGCCGTTGTGGAACTTCCAGCCCTTCTTGAGCTTGACCGTCCACGTCTTGGAGTCGTCGGTGGTGACCGACTCCGCGTTCGTGTAGACGATGTCGCCCTTGGAGTCGAAGTCCAGCAGCTGGGTGAAGATGGACTGGATGACGTACGAGCCGTTGGACTCGTTGGTGTCAGCCGGGATCAGCGGCTTCTGCGGCTCGCCGACGTCGATCGAGACGTATCCCGCAGGGCCGGAACCCTTGCTCTTCCCCTCACCATCACCGTTGCCGCCGCAGGCGGTGGCGGCCAGGGCGACGACTATCGCCCCCGCGACCCACTTGGCGCTCTTGGCACCGCGCATGGGTTCCTCCTATGAAGTCATTGGTTCACCGCAAAGGGAGCACAGACAGACCACCGCCACCGCCCGTCGCCGGTGACCGGAAATCGTCAGGTGCCCCCGCGCTCGTGAGTCGGCGCCGCCTCCAGCGAGTGACCCGTTCATCCGAGCTCTACGCGCCTAACTATCTGCCAAACGTCAGGACCGAACCACACTCTCGAGGTCTCGGTTCGATCACAGCTCGCGTATACATCTTCCAAAATCCGGACAAAGGGTTTGGTGAGAGATCCCTGCGAAACGGACTTGTTACACATCTATCGGGGTCGACTGTCCGCATTCCGGACGCGAGAGTGAAATAAACCGCTTGCGGCGTACCGTGGGTCCCGTGCAGGGTGCCACCGGAGTCTGTCGCGCGCTCAAGAAGCTTGTGCGGCAAGGCCGTTGTGCGTTTCCCCGGGGCACGGGGAAACGCGGCACTTGCGCAGCAGGGTAGTGGCAGAAATCCACCCCCGACGGCCGCCACCGGCAAATCGAGGGTTTTCCCTCACCCTTTCCTCTGCGCAACCGCCCCTTGGACCCCACGTGCAAGGAACGACACCGGGCACCCCGCCCATGCGGGGTGCCCGGTGTCGTCAGAGGGGGCGTCAGCCGTGCTTGGCGCGGCTCGCGGCGCGGGCGCGCTCGCGGGCGTCCAGGTTCACCTTGCGGATGCGCACGGCCTCCGGGGTGACCTCCACGCACTCGTCGTCCCGGCAGAACTCCAGGGACTGCTCCAGCGACAGCTTGCGCGGCGGGACGATCGACTCGGTCACGTCGGCCGTCGACGACCGCATGTTGGTGAGCTTCTTCTCCTTGGTGATGTTGACGTCCATGTCGTCGGAGCGGGAGTTCTCGCCGACGATCATGCCCTCGTACACCTCGGTGCCCGGCTCCACGAACAGCACGCCGCGCTCCTGGAGGTTGGTCATCGCGAACGCGGTGACCGCGCCGGCGCGGTCGGCGACCAGGGAGCCGTTGTTACGGGTCTGGAGCGTGCCGAACCAGGGCTCGAAGCCCTCGTGGATGGAGTGGCCGATGCCCGTGCCGCGGGTCTGGGTCAGGAACTCGGTCCGGAAGCCGATGAGACCGCGCGAGGGCACGACGAACTCCATGCGGACCCAGCCGGATCCGTGGTTGGACATGTTGTCCATGCGGCCCTTGCGGACGCCCATGAGCTGCGTGACGGCACCCATGTGCTCCTCGGGCACGTCGATCGTCATGCGCTCGACCGGCTCGTAGACCTTGCCGTCGACCTCCTTGGTGACGACCTGCGGCTTGCCGATGGTCAGCTCGAAGCCCTCCCGGCGCATCGTCTCGACCAGGATGGCCAGCGCCAGCTCACCACGGCCCTGCACCTCCCAGGCGTCCGGCCGCTCGGTGTCCAGCACCCGGAGGCTGACGTTACCGATCAGCTCGCGGTCGAGGCGGTCCTTGACCTGGCGGGCGGTGACCTTGCGGTCCTTGACGGCCGCCTTGTTGTCGGCGCCCTTGCCGGTGGCGCCGCGGCCGACCAGCGGGGAGGTGTTGGTGCCGATGACCATGGAGATCGCGGGCTCGTCGACCGTGATCAGCGGCAGCGCGACCGGGTTCTCCGGGTCGGCCAGGGTCTCGCCGATCATGATGTCCGGGATACCGGCCACGGCGCAGATGTCACCGGGGCCGGCCATCTCCGCCGGCTTGCGGGTGAGCGCCTCGGTCATCATCAGCTCGGAGATGCGGACGCTGCTGACGGACCCGTCACGCTTCATCCACGCGACCGTCTGCCCCTTGCGCAGCTCGCCCTGCTCGACGCGCAGCAGCGCGATACGGCCGAGGAAGTTGTCGGCGTCCAGGTTGGTGACGTGGGCCTGGAGCGGGGCGTCCTCGTCGTAGGTCGGCGCCGGGATGTGCTCCAGGATCGTGGAGAAGAACGGCTCCAGGCTGGTGGAGTCGGCCGGGACCGTGCCGTTCTCCGGCTTGGTCAGCGAGGCGATGCCGTCACGGCCACAGGCGTAGACGATCGGGAACTCGATCTGCTCCTCGTCGGCGTCCAGGTCGAGGAAGAGGTCGTACGTCTCGTTGACGACCTCGTCGATCCGGGAGTCCGGGCGGTCCGTCTTGTTGATGCACAGGATGACGGGCAGGCGCTGCTGGAGCGCCTTGCGCAGCACGAAGCGGGTCTGCGGGAGCGGGCCCTCCGAAGCGTCCACGAGCAGGACGACGCCGTCGACCATCGACAGACCGCGCTCCACCTCGCCGCCGAAGTCGGCGTGGCCGGGGGTGTCGATGATGTTGATGGTGATGACGTCCCCCCCGTCCTTGGGGTGGTACTTCACCGCCGTGTTCTTGGCCAGGATCGTGATGCCCTTCTCACGCTCCAGGTCGTTCGAGTCCATCATGCGGTCGTCGACCGAGTCGAGCTGGTGCGCGGCGAAGGCGCCGGCCTGCTTCAGCATGCCGTCGACGATGGTGGTCTTGCCGTGGTCGACGTGGGCGACGATGGCGACGTTGCGGATGTCGTGGCGCGTGGCCATAAAAGGCGTACTCCCGGAGTGTGAGGAATGCCCTGCGCGTACATCGGTGGAGCGCGGGCCCTGCCGGGCTGAACGTGCCTCGGCCTCACCCCATGGTACGGGTGCGCTGCCGTTGGGCTGTGCCGGGAGACATAAACGCAGGTGGCGGGGGTTCCACGGCACCCTCCACGGCACCCGGCGGCCGGGGCGGGCCGCCGGGGCGCTCTGGGACGGCTCGGCTCAGTCCGCCGCCCTCGCGGCTCGGGAGTCCGCCGGGCACAGTGCACGGGCCGCCGCACGGGCGCCCACTCCTTCGGGCAGTTCCTCGGAACAGGGCATGAATCCGCTGCCGGTGCCCTCCCAGGTCAGCACCTGCCCCTTGACGGGCTCGCCGTTTCCGCAGGTGTACGCGAAGTCGGCCGTGACCATTTTGATGTAGCCCCAGGAGTAGTAGTCGCCCTTGAGGTCGCCGGTCGCCGCCTCGAAGTAGTGGCCCACCTCCGGGGGCTCCTTCTCGGACGGACCAGCCAGCGGTTCCTCGACCGCCAGATGCGTGCCCAGCGCCGTGATCACGGCGGCCGCGCCGATACCCCGGGGCGCGCCGGTCACCGAGGGCCGGTAGACCTTGTCATCCACTGGCTTGAGCCTGGCCGAGTAGGAGGCGGTCCGCTTCTTGAACGTGATCGGGTCGCTCATCTCGGTCAGCTTCTCCGTCCGCCGCACGCCGGACCAGGCGTAGGTGCCGTTCGTGCAGGCCTCGGCCTTGCCGTCACCGCCCGCGTCCCCCGTGCACGCCGTCAGCCCCGTCACCAGGG
Source organism: Streptomyces sp. NPDC092370 (assembly GCF_044755265.1). Lineage (NCBI taxonomy): Bacteria > Bacillati > Actinomycetota > Actinomycetes > Kitasatosporales > Streptomycetaceae > Streptomyces > Streptomyces sp. NPDC092370. Next base: position 334,810 of record NZ_JBIVQO010000004.1, read on the forward strand.
CCCCGGCGATCAGTCCCGCTGTGCAGTAGCGCCGTACCGTGCCGCGCATTCGCCGGCTCCCGTCCCCCGTGCACGGACGCCCGGCGCCCGCACCATGATCGCGCTGACCTCATGGTGCGGACGCCGGGCGGGGGGCGGCAAGGCGTTTGAGCGTTACCAGAGCTACGGAGCGGCGGAGCCCTTCGCCGACGGGCCCGACGCCGGCTTCGCGCCCTTCTTCAGGAAGCCCATGTCCTCGTAGACCGGTGTGGCGAAGCCGAAGGCGCCGGTGTTGACCAGGTTCTTGCGGGCCGCCAGGAGCTGGGGGCGCTGGAAGAGGGGGATCGAGCCGGCCGCCGCCCAGATGCGGGAGTCCGCCTTGCGGATCAGGGAGCGGGACGCGCCCTCGTCGAGGGTGGCCACCGCCTCGTCGAAGAGCTGGTCGACCTGGTCGGTGCCGACGCGCGTGTAGTTCTGCTCGATGTTCAGCGAACCGTCGGCGGCCGGGACGGGCTTGGCGTAGACGGGCCGGGCGTCGGTGGCGGGGAACGCCGTGGCGGGCCAGGAGTACAGGGCGAGGTCGTACTGGCCGGAGGCGATGTGGTCCTTGAAGTAGGACTCGTCGGAAACCTTGGAGATCTCGGTGCTGATGCCGACGCGCTCCAGCATGCGGGAGATGCGGTCCGCGACCGTGCGCAGCGTCTGGGAGCCGGGGCCGGAGGGGAGCACGAAGCGCAGGGTGAGGACCTTGCCGTTCTTGGCGAGCGGGGCGGCCTCCTGGTTCGCCGGGGCGGCGGTGCCCCGGGGCGCGTACGCCCCGGGGGCGCCTCCCCGGTGCGGGGGCACGTGCTGCTTGCCGTCCTGGGCGACGCGTCCGGCGGGGTCCGGTCCGCGGTGCGCCTTGTTGTCCTCGCCGACGATGTACGTGCCGTCGTCGTCCGACTTCTCCCCGGAGTCGCCGTCGCCCTTCTCGCCCTCGGAGCCGTCGGCCTTCTCACCCTCGGAGCCGTCGGCCCCGTCGCCCTTCTCGCCCTCGGAGCCGTCGGCCTTCTCACCCTCGGAGCCGTCGGCGCCGTCGCCCTTCTCACTCTCGGAGCCGTCACCCTTCTCGCCCTCGGAGCCGTCGGCCTTCTCCTCCTCGGAGCCGTCGGCCTTCTCGCTCTCGGAGCCGGCCGCCTTCTCCCCCTCGGAGCCGGCCGCCTTCTCCTTCTTCTGTTCCTTGACCGGGCCGCCGCGCACCCATCCGGCCTCCGTGAGCAGCGCCTGGGCCTCCTTGGTGTCCTGGCCGCCGAGGGCGCCGCTGTTGTCGGCGTAGGCGGCCTGGCCGGACAGGGCCAGGTGGCTGCCGACCGGCACGGCGGGCAGGCCGAGGGGTTCGAGGACGGCCTTGGCCAGTTCCTTGCGGTCCAGGGCACGGGCGACGGCCCTGCGGACGCGTTCGTCCGTGAGCGGGCCCTCGGCACCGTTCAGGGCGAGCTGGGTGTAGGCCGGCTCCAGGGACTTGCGCACCTCGAAGCCGCTGAGGGCCCGCTGCTGCCGGGCGTACTTGGCGGCCGCCTTGCGCAGCTTCTTGCGGGCGACGGTCTCCTCGTCGGCGGCGTCCTCGTCGGAGCCGTTGGCGACGGCCCAGGAGCGCAGGGAGTCCGCGGCGGACCGGTCGGCGCCCGGGCCCATCAGAGGGCTGCTGGAACTGTGGGGGCGGGCGGCGACGGTGATGCGGCGGGCCGCGGCGGGGTCGATCTCGGCCAGGTCGAGGGTGCCGGCGGCCAGCTCGGCGGCCCGCTTGTCGCGCGGGACGGTGCGCAGCTCGATCTCGGAGAGCTTGGCGGGCTCGCCCCACCAGCGCGGGTTGCGGGTGAGGGTGACGCGCTCGTCGCCGCGGTCGACCTTCTGCACGGTGAAGGGTCCGGCGGTGACCTCGAGCTTCTTGCGGGCCCCGTCGTTGAAGGAGTCCGGGGTGCCCATGACGTCCTTCGGGTACAGCGGCGAGAACAGCGAGCGCCAGTCCGCGTAGGGGCGGCTGAAGGTGACCCGGACCTCCAGGGCGCTGTTGCCGCGCTCGATCTTCTGGATGCGTTCGTAGCCGGCGTTGCGGGCGGTCCAGTAGGCGGTGTCCTTGCCGGACAGGGCACGCCACTGGGCGGCGAAATCGGCGGCGCTGATCTCCCGGCCGTCGCTCCAGACGGCCTGCTGGTTGAGCTTGTACAGCACGACCTGCTTGGGCTCGGTGTCGACGACCTCGGCGGACTCCAGGTAGTCGGGGTTGCGCTCCGGGCGGCCGGAGGCGTTCATGCGGAACATCGACGGCAGGACGGCCTGGGCGACGCGGGTGGTGGTGGCGTCGGCGTCCGACTGGAACGTGTTCAGGGTGTCCGGCACGGAGTCCACGGCCCAGCGCAGGGTGCCGCCGTCGGTGATCCGGTCGCGGGGTGCGGGCTGGATGTCCTGCCCGGCGAGCGGCTTGCCGGACGGGTCGTCCGAGCTGCATCCGGCGAGCGCGGGCACCGCGAGCACGCCCGCGGTGAGAAAGGCGACCGAGCGCGTGACCGCACGCGGGCCGACACCGTGCTGGGACATCTGTGCTACCTCCGGGAAGCCGCGGGCGTTATGATCACTTTTGGCGGTATTTGGAGTTCATCTGATGTATGCGGCCACTGAAGAGGAAAGGGTTCGGCAACACAGGGCGACACGGCGGTCACGGACGGGAAGCCACCCGTGCGGCGCAGCGCACCGCAGGGTGCACCCACACACCTCGGCCAATCGATGCACATCCCTTCACAGCACAAGGTGTGACGCGCAACACTCGCAGGCGCATGAACGTTGCCGCCTTGGGCCACGAAGGACCCGCGGAAGTGAGGGCAAGTCATGTCCGTTCACGACGAACTGACGTCAGTCCAGCGCAATCTCGACGAGGTGCTCCGATCGCTGGGACGCCTGGAGAAGCAGCTCGGCACCGGCGGCCTGGAGATGCGCCGCGTCCGTGCCGACGCCAACCACCTGCGCGAGAGCGTCGCCCTGCTGCGCGACGCCGCAGCGTCACCGGCCGCGCCGCAGCGCCCCGAGCTGGTCACCATCTCCGACACGCCGTACGACTCCGCCCTGTGGAGCGACTCGGACGACGAGGGGCTCGGCGCCCGGGACCGGCGCGCTCCCTGACCCGGGGAGGAGTCGAGCGCGACCGGCACCTCCCCCGAACCCGAGCGGAGTCGTCACGTGGCCACTGGTACGGAACCCCCTGCCACCGAACCCCATCACCCGAGCGGCGGAGTGCGGGGCGGTACGCGCGCCGCGATCGCCGCCCCGCACCTGCGCACCGACCGCTGGTGGCTGGCCCCGGCCGGCACGGCCGCGGGCCTGCTCGCGTTCATCGTCTACTCGACCTGGCGGGCCTTCGCCGACGCCGACTACTACGCGGCGCCGTACGTCTCGCCCTTCTACTCCCCCTGCCTGGCGGAGCGGTGCGAGCCGATGAGGTCCGGACCGAACTGGGAGATCTTCGGGAGCTGGTGGGGCATCTCGCCCGCGATCATCATCCTGATCTTCCCGCTCGGCTTCCGCCTGACCTGCTACTACTACCGCAAGGCCTACTACCGGGGCTTCTGGGCGTCCCCGCCGGCCTGCGCGGTCGCCGAGCCGCACAAGAAGTACACCGGTGAGACCCGCTTCCCGCTGATCCTGCAGAACATCCACCGGTACTTCTTCTACGCCGCCATCGTGGTGGCCGGGATCCTGACCTACGACACCGTGCTGGCCTTCCGCGACGAGACCTACGCATGGGGCCACATGGGCCTCGGCACGCTCGTGTTCCTGGTCAACATCGTGCTGATCTGGGCGTACACGATCTCCTGCCACTCCTGCCGGCACATCGTCGGCGGCAAGCTCAAGCACTTCTCCAAACACCCCGTGCGCTACCGGATGTGGCAGTGGGCGGGGAGGCTCAATGCCCGGCACATGCAGCTGGCCTGGGCGTCGCTGGTGAGCGTGGCGCTCGCCGACTTCTACGTCTACCTGGTCGCGTCCGGCGCCTTCGACGATCCGCGCTTCTTCTAGAGGGATGGGGCCTTATCGATGTCCGTGGTCGACCGGCAGGAATGGGACGTCGTCGTGGTGGGGGCGGGCGGTGCCGGGCTGCGCGCCGCCATCGAGGCCCGCGAGCGGGGCGCCCGTACGGCCGTGATCTGCAAGTCGCTGTTCGGCAAGGCGCACACGGTGATGGCGGAGGGCGGCATCGCCGCCGCGATGGCCAACGTCAACAGCGGCGACACCTGGCAGGTGCACTTCCGCGACACCATGCGCGGCGGGAAGTTCCTCAACCAGTGGCGGATGGCCGAGCTGCACGCCCAGGAGGCGCCGCAGCGGGTATGGGAGCTGGAGACCTGGGGAGCGCTGTTCGACCGCACCGAGGACGGCCGGATCTCCCAGCGCAACTTCGGCGGCCACGAGTACCCGCGCCTCGCGCACGTCGGTGACCGCACGGGCCTGGAGCTGATCCGCACCCTCCAGCAGAAGATCGTCTCGCTCCAGCAGGAGGACTTCCGCGAGACCGGCGACTACGAGTCCCGGCTGAAGGTCTTCCAGGAGTGCACGGTCACGCGTGTCCTCAAGGAGGGCGGCCGCGTCTGCGGCGTGTTCGGCTACGAGCGCGAGTCGGGCCGCTTCTTCGTCCTGGAGGCACCCGCCGTGGTGATCGCCACCGGCGGCATCGGCAAGTCCTTCAAGGTGACGTCGAACTCCTGGGAGTACACCGGCGACGGCCACGCGCTGGCCCTCCTCGCGGGCGCTCCCCTGCTGAACATGGAGTTCGTGCAGTTCCACCCGACCGGCATGGTCTGGCCGCCGTCGGTGAAGGGCATCCTCGTCACCGAGTCGGTGCGCGGCGACGGCGGTGTGCTGCGCAACTCCGACGGCAAGCGGTTCATGTTCGACTACATCCCCGACGTCTTCAAGGACAAGTACGCCGAGACGGAGGAGGAGGGCGACCGCTGGTACGACGATCCGGACCACAACCGGCGCCCGCCCGAGCTGCTCCCCCGCGACGAGGTCGCGCGGGCGATCAACGCCGAGGTGAAGGAGGGACGCGGCTCCCCGCACGGGGGCGTGTTCCTCGACGTGTCGACCAGGATGCCCGCCGAGGTCATCAAGCGGCGGCTGCCGTCGATGTACCACCAGTTCAAGGAGCTGGCGGACGTCGACATCACGGCCGAGGCGATGGAGGTCGGGCCCACCTGCCACTACGTGATGGGCGGGGTCGCGGTCGAGTCCGACACGGCGGCGGCGCGCGGGGTGCCCGGGCTGTACGCGGCCGGTGAGGTCGCCGGCGGCATGCACGGCTCCAACCGGCTCGGCGGCAACTCCCTGTCCGACCTGCTGGTGTTCGGCCGCCGGGCAGGCTGGCACGCCGCCGAGTACGCGGCGGGGCCGGCCGGGGCGCGGCGGCCCGTCGTGGACGACGTCCAGATCGATGCCGCCGCCGCCGAAGCCCTGCGGCCCTTCTCGGCCGAGGCGGAGACCGAGGAACCGGCGGGCGGGCCGCCGGAGAACCCCTACACCCTCCACCAGGAACTCCAGCAGACGATGAACGACCTGGTCGGCATCATCCGCCGCGAGCCGGAGATGGAGCAGGCCCTGCGGAAACTGGCCGAACTGCGGGTCCGGGCGCGCAGGGCCGGGGTCGAGGGGCACCGGCAGTTCAACCCGGGCTGGCACCTCGCCCTCGACCTCAGGAACATGCTGCTGGTCAGCGAGTGCGTGGCGCGGGCAGCGCTGGAGCGCACCGAGTCGCGCGGCGGTCACACGCGCGAGGACCATCCGGGCATGGACCGCGAGTGGCGCCGGATCAACCTGCTGTGCGCGCTCACCGACCCGACGGGCGGCCTGGCGGCGACGGACCCCGTCCGTGGCCAGATCGCCCTCACCCGCGAGACCACCGAACCCGTCCGTGCCGACCTGCTCGCCCTGTTCGACAAGGAGGAGCTGGTCAAGTACCTCTCCGAAGAGGAGCTCTACGAATGAGCGGCTACACGGCCCACTTCAAGGTGTGGCGCGGGGACGTGAGCGGCGGCGGCCTGGAGGACTTCGAGGTCGAGGTCAACGAGGGTGAGGTGGTGCTCGACATCATCCACCGCCTCCAGGCCACCCAGACGCCCGACCTCGCCGTGCGCTGGAACTGCAAGGCCGGCAAGTGCGGTTCCTGCTCGGCGGAGATCAACGGCCGGCCACGGCTGATGTGCATGACGCGCATGTCGGTCTTCGAGCGTCAGGAGACGATCACGGTGACGCCGCTGCGGGCGTTCCCGGTCGTCCGCGACCTGGTCACCGATGTCGGCTTCAACTACCAGAAGGCGAGAGAGGTCCCGGCCTTCGTCCCGCCGGCCGGACTCGCCCCGGGCGAGTACCGCATGATGCAGGAGGACGTGGACCGGCCGCAGGAGTTCCGCAAGTGCATCGAGTGCTTCCTGTGCCAGGACACCTGCCATGTGGTCCGCGACCACGAGGAGAACAAGCAGGCGTTCGCCGGGCCCCGTTTCCTGATGCGGGTGGCGGAGCTGGACATGCATCCGCTGGACGCGGCGGCGGAGTCGGGCCTGGACCGCAAGACCACCGCCCAGGACGAGCACGGCCTGGGCTACTGCAACATCACCAAGTGCTGCACGGAGGTCTGCCCCGAGGGCATCAAGATCACGGACAATGCGCTGATCCCCCTGAAGGAGCGGGCGGTCGACCGCAAGTACGACCCGCTGGTGTGGCTGGGTTCGAAGATCCGCAGGCGCTCCTCGGCGGGGTGAGAGGGCGGCTCGGCCCCGGTCACCGCACCCAGTCCTCTTTGTAGGAGCGCCAGTCGGCCTCGGTGGCGGCGAAATCGATGTACAGCGCGACGCCGAAACGGGCCCGGTCCGCGTCCGTGCGGGACAGGCCCAGACGGACGCCCCGGACCGCCGCGGGCACGGTCTCGGCGTGGTTCCAGTGGCCGAAGCGGTTCTCGTGGAAGAAGGGCAGACCCATCAGCAGGTCGGTGGAGGGCGGGGTGACCTCCAGGGCGAGGGAGGTCTGCTGGGCCACGTAGCCGCCGTAGGTGCTCTCCAGCGGCTGCATGGTGTCGTACGACATGACGGCGATCTGGTCGACGCGGCGGGCGACCTGGCCGAAGAACTCCTGCGACCACCACTTGGGGTGACCGGTGAGGCGGCCCCAGACGGTGTGGAGGGCCGGGAGCGGGTCGATCTGGTGGGCGGCGACGGAGAGTCGCGCGTCACGGGAGCGGGTCTCGCGGCGCAGCAAGTCCAGGAGGGCGAGGTAGTCGCGGTCGCCGGACGGCATGGGCTCCAGGTCGAGGTGGATGCCCTCGTAGCCGGTGGCCAGGACCTGGCGGGCGGAGCGGACGACGGCGGCGCGGGTGTCCGGGTCCGCCAGGCGCATGCCGTCGGGGCCCTCGGTGGCCAGGACGTCACCGAGGAAGGCCTGGACGCGGACGCCGGGCAGTTTCTCGTGCACGGCGTCGATGAACCATCGGGCCCTCGGATGGACCGCCTCGGGGAGCGTGCCGTCGTGTTCCAGCGGGCCCGAGTGGACGTACAGGTCGCGGATGCCGGTGCCTTGGAGGCGGCGGGCGAGGGCGGTGACGTCGGCGTCCTTCTTGCGCCCGTCGACCCAGGCGTGGCCCAGCCAGAGGGCGTCCCGGTCGCGGGTGCGAGTGCCGTCGGCCGGGTCGCCCATGTAGTTGATGCGCAGGGCCGTCAGTACGGACAGGAGCGGGAGCAGGAGGAGCAGGGGGAGGGCGACGGCCGTGCGTCTGACCCAGCGCCGGCGTCTCGTGCCGCTGCCAGGGCCGGGTGGGGGATCCGCCTGTGGTGGTGGGGAGTTCTCGTCGTCGCCGGCTTCCGCGCGCTCCATGCCGTCTCCCCTCGGTGGTGCGGCTGGTGTTGCCGGGAAGGACGATCAGCACGGACGTTCGGTTGCGGTCAGCCGGGGCCTCCGGCCAGGTGCCGTACGTGCAGATGGCCCTTCACGGGCAGGCGGGCGGCTTCGCCGGCAGGACGGCGGCGAGGTCGTGACGGCTCTTCTCCGCCACGCGGCAGGAGGCGGTGTCGGCGGCCTGACGGCGCAGCAGGAGGCGGGTCAGGCCGTCGCGGGCGAAGGTCGCGACGGCCCGGTCGGACAGTGCGCGCAGGGTGCGCGGCGCGACGCCCCGGCCGCGTGCGCGCGCCACCGGCCAGTAGCCGACCTCGGCGGACGGGCCGCCCGCGACGACCTCCTTGAGGACCGCATGGCCGACCGGCGGCCCACCGGCGCGGGAGGGGTCGGCCTCCTCGACGGCGAACCCGCAGCGGCGGCCCTGCTCCCCGCCATGCCGCTGCTCCCGCAGCCACCGCGCCGCGCTCGACTCGTCGTGGACGGCGAACGATGTCCAGCGGCGCAGGGCCTCGTCCCCGCTCAGCGCGGCCGGCCCGGCCGCGTCCGCGGCATCTCAGGGGCGCGGGACCAGGGCGGGGGCCGTCGGTGTCGCCTCGGCCAGGAGCCGGGTCGTGATGTCGGGCACGGGCCGATCGTACGGTGGCGGGCCGGCCCGCTCTCAGAACAGGCTCAGCAGTGCCTCCGCCGGGTCCGTCAGTCTCGTGTCGCCTCCGGGGAGGGGCAGTTCGAACCACACCGTCTTGCCGCGGGGCGTGCGGCGGGAGCCCCACGCCGCGCTGAGGAGGCCGACGAGCTGGAGGCCTCGGCCGCCCTCGTCGGTGTCGCGGGCACGGCGGCGGCGGGGCTGGACCAGGCCGGAGTCCCAGACCTCGCAGACCAGGGTGCGGTCGAGCAGGAGGCGCAGGCGGATCTCGCCCTCGCCGTAGCGCAGGGCGTTGGTGACCAGCTCGCTGACCAGGAGCTCCGTGGTGTCGACCAGGGGCTCCATGCCCCAGGCGAGCAGTTGGGCACGCGCGTACTCGCGGGCCCGGCCCACGCTGCGCGGCTCGCGCGGCAGGGTCCAGTCCCCCACGGAATCCGTGGGCAGCCCCTGTACACGTGCCATCAGCAGCGCGATGTCGTCCTCGCCGTGATGGGTGTCGAGGGTGTTGAGGACGTGGTCGCAGACGTCCTCCAGCGGCTGGGTCGGGTCGGAGAGCGCGCTGACGAAAGCCTGCAAGCCCTCGTCCAGAGGGTGATCGCGACTTTCGACCAGTCCATCCGTGTAGAGCGCGAGCAGCGCGCCTTCGGGGAGTTCGACCTCGACCTCCTCGAAGGGCTCGCCGCCGACGCCGAGCGGCATGCCCGGCGGCACGTCGAGCATCAGCGCCGGCTCGCCCGGCTCGACCAGGACGGGCGGCAGATGACCCGCGTTGGCGAAGGTGCAGCGCCGGGTGACGGAGTCGTAGACGGCGTAGACGCAGGTGGCGAGATACACCTCCGAGAGGTCCGCCTCCCGGGGGCGGCGGGCCGCCCGGGTCGCCTGCTGCACACCTCCCCCCGTGCCGAATGCCTGGGAGGGACCGCCGGGGGCGCCGAGGCCGCGGGCGATCTCGTCCAGCTGGGAGAGGACCTCGGCCGGTTCCAGGTCGAGCTGGGCCAGGGTGCGGACCGCCGTGCGGAGTTCGCCCATGGCGACGGCGGCGCGCAGGCCGCGGCCCATGACGTCGCCGACGACCAGCGCGGTGCGGTGCCCGGGGAGTTCGATGACGTCGAACCAGTCCCCGCCGACCTCGCTGGGCCGGCCGGTGTTGACGTTGCCGGGCAGATAGCGGCAGGCGATGTCGAGGCCGGAGGCCTCCGGGTCGCCGGGCGGGAGCAGGGACCGTTGCAGTATCAACGCGCGTTCGTGTTCGCGCCGGTAGAGGCGGGCGTTGTCGATGCAGACCGCGGCACGGGCGGCGAGTTCGACGGCCAGGTCCCGGTCCCGGTCGCCGAACGGCTCGCTGCCCTTCGTGCGGGCGAACTGCACGAGTCCTACGACGGTGTCGTGGGCGACCATCGGCACTGCGAGCGTGGACTGCACGAGCCCGCCGTCCTCACCCGGGACGGTCTGGGGGCGGGCCGTGCGCAGGGCGTCCGCGCAGGGCGAGTTGAAGGGGTAGTGGTGGACGGCACCGACCGCGACGGGCACGCCGGTGCCGGCGAAGGGCGCGTCGGACACGGCGCTGGCGAAGGCCACGCGGCGCAGTTCGCCGCTGCCGTCGGCGAGCCCGGGCGGGGTCTCGTCGCCGACCAGCAGGCCCTGGTAAAGGTCGACGGTGGCCAGGTCGCAGAAGCCGGGGACGACGACGTCCAGGAGCTGGCGGGCGGTGGTCTCCAGGTCGAGGGAGTTGCCGATGCGGGCGCCCGCCTCGTTCAGCAGGGCGAGATTGCGCCGGGCGGCGGCCGCCTCGCGCGCCGCGGCGCGCCGGGCGGTGATGTCGGTGCCGAGCCAGGCGATGCCGATGGGGCGGCCCGAACCGCTGTGCACGCGGTAGAGGTTGACGGACCAGTGACGGCGCTCGTCGGATCCCGGCACGAAGCCGGTGACGTGCATGTCCGTGATGGAGTTGCCGCTCTCCAGCACGCGGCGCAGGGTCGCGGCGACCCGCTCGGCCTCGCCGCGCTGGAGGTAGTCGTGGACGCCCTTGCCGCGGTGGTCGTCGGGCGTGCCGCCGAAGATGGACGCGAACCGCTGGTTGGCGCGGCGGACCCGCAGGTCGGGGTCGATCAACAGGAAACCGAACGGGGATTGACTGAAAATGGCCTGCGAGGCGGCGAGATCGGTCTCGATGCTGCGCAGGGTGCGCACGTCGACGACGATGCAGACGGCTGCTTGGTCGCCTTCCTCGGTGCGCGTCGGCATGACGTACACCTCGGCGAGCCCTTCGTGGCCGCACTCCCCCTCGACGCCCTTCGGCATCCGGAAGGGCACCACGCCGGTCCACTCGCGGCCGTCGAGGATCTCGGCCATCTTGCGCATGCCGCGCTCGCGGTGGCGCGGGTCGATGAACGCCTCGATGGGGTCCATGCCGACGGCCTTGTCGGCGGAGATGCCGAAGAGGTGCTCGGCACGCAGGCTCCACTGCTCGACCAGCCCGTCGGGGCCGATGGAGAAGGACGCGACCTTGATGTAGTCGTAGATGGATCCGGGGGGACTGCTCTGCCACATGGCGTCCCCGGAGCGCACCCCGTCGGCAGCGAGCGCGCCTCCCACCGCGGAGGCCAGGCCGTCGACGGCCCTCGCCCTCGCGCCCGCCGACGGGTCCTCGGACTCCGTGGCCTTCGCTGGTATCTCGCTCACGCGAACCGTCCCCTCCAGCTCACCGCGCCCGGCACCGGTCACCGGGGGCGGCTGCCCGCAGTATCCAGCACTACGGTGCCGCACAACACGGTGTTCACGATCACAGCACGGTCCCGATGGTTTTCGGTCCGGACCGTGACAACACTTCCACTCTTCTAACCAGGGGACACGTCGTCGAATCCCGTCGGCCGGCAACCGCCACTGGCCTGAACCAATCGCTCTACAGCGGTCAGACGTACGTACACCGGATTTTCACTCCGGCAGCGCGAGTTCGAACCACACCGTCTTGCCCGTGGCGCCCGGACGGGTGCCCCAGCGGCGGGAGGAGGAGGCCACCAGGTGCAGTCCGCGGCCGCTCTCGTCCTCGGGGCGGGCGGCGCGCTCGCGGGGCGGGTCCGGCAGCGGGTCGGAGACTTCGACCAGGAGGACGGCGCCCAGGCCGGAGGGGCGGACCAGACGGACTCCGATGGGGCCGGTGGCGTGCCGCAGGGCGTTCGTGACCAGTTCGCTGACCAGCAGTGCCGCGAGATCCGCGAGGCTGTCGAGGCCCCAGGCGCGGAGTTGGCCGCGGACGGCCTGCCGGGCGGTGCGCACGGCGCCCGGCTCGGCGGGAAAGGTCCACCCGGCGCAGTCACCTTCGGTGTCGATCACGCCGATCACTTCCCAGGCAAGAGCCCCGCCCACGTCCGGTTTCATGGGGTTAATGGGCACATACCCGATATCCGGGACGTAGTACCGCGCGGGGCGGCGCACAGTGGCACAGAAGGCGTAGGGAGCGGCTCGTGCGGCACTGTGTCGAGGCCGCGCGCCCTCGGCCGGCTTCAGGCGCCGGGCTCTTGCGGCCTGCCGGAGACAGGGTGGCCGGATGCGAGGCCGTCCGCGACTCCCAGGTGCGCGAGGGTCTGCCGTACGGCCGGGACGTCCTGGTCGAGCCAGTTCACGTCCCAGATCTCGTGGGGACCGAGCCAGCGCAGCTCGTCGTGGTCCTCCAGGGGTGCGGGAGCGGCGGAGCCGGGCCGCAGCCGGGCGGTCCACACCTGCAGGACGTAGGGCGGCCTCAGGGGCCACTCCACCGGGACGCGCCCGCCCACCTCGGCGTCGACGCCGAGTTCCTCGCGCAGTTCCCGCACGAGCGCGGCGTCGGCCGTCTCCCCGGGTTCGACCTTGCCGCCGGGCAGCTCCCAGCGCCCGGCCAGCTCGGTGGGGGCGCTGCGCCGCGCGGCCAGCAGCCGCCCGTCCTCGACCAGCGCGGCACCTACGACGATCCGCTCACCCATGCGGGGAGCCTACGGGAGCCCGTCGATCGCCGGGGCCCCTCCCGGGGCGGCCCGGCGGCGGTCAGTCATGCATCACGGCCGACCCGTTCTGACCGAGCCGCTCGACCCAGTACAGCTGCTTGTGGCCGCGACCGTCGAGGCTGTCCGCGATCTTCTGGGCCTCGGCCCGGGTCGCGTACCGGCCCACTCGGTAGCGGTTGCCGTTGCCGTCCTCTCGTATCACGAGCCAGGGCAGAGTGACCGTGCTGTCGTTCATCGCGCCCCTCCACTTCCCACCCGCGGCCTGTGCCGTGCCCCACCCGCCAAGGAAACCGCAATGCGCATATGCCCGAGCGTACGCCTAACCTTTACGCAGCGAATACGGCTTTTCACAAAGAGGTACGCAACCAGCCAGAACGCAGGGGGCGCACGCCTGTGAACGCGCCGTCCGCGCACCTCCGCGCAACCAGCCGCACGGATACCGCATACACAGGCTTCGACCTGCGTGAACGACAGCTGGCCACGGGACGCGCACGCCCCCGGCCCGTGCCGGGCCGCACGGTGACCATGTGAGCGGGGCGCGCGGGGAGCGCGCCGCGGGACGGATGTGAGCGTTCGCTACTTGACCGGAAGGTGGTAGGCGACCCGGTACCGATCGGCCGGGATGACCACGTCGGCCGTCTCCACCGGGCGGCCGGAGGCGTAGAACGTGCGCTGGATGACCAGGACCACGTGCCCCGGGACGCCGCCCAGGACGAGCAGCTCCTCGGCGAGGCCGGGCCGGGCGCCGACCTCCTCCGTGACGTTGTCCACGATCACGTCGATGGCACGCATACGCTCGACGACACCCATGCCGCCGACCGGCCCCTCCTCCGGCAGCATCACGGGCGTACGCCCCGTCACGGCGAGGGGCTCCCAGGACGTGGAGAGCATCATCGCCTCACCGCCCTCGCGGTAGAGATACCTCGTGCACATGACCCGCTCGCCCGGCTCGACGCCCAGCCGCTCGGCGACCGCCACGCTCGCCTCGGACTGCTCGCTGCTGGACTCCCAGGTGCCGCGCCCCTCGCCGTCGGCCTGCTCCTGCCGGAACGCGGTGGCCCCACCGGTCGGGCGGAAGCCGGAGCGGGAGATGCGCCGGGGCACCGGCCGCTCGCGCACATACGTGCCCGAGCCGGAGCGGCCCTCGACCAGGCCTTCCGCCATGAGCACCTTGCGGGCCTCCAGCGCGACGGTGTCCGAGACCCCGTACTCCTGGCGGATTCTGGCCTGGGAGGGGAGACGGGTGTGGGGTGGCAGCTGACCGTCGACGATCTTCTGGCGGAGATCACCCGCGACGCGCAGGTACGCCGGCTGCTCACCGAATGTCACTGGCCGCTCCCATCAGGTTGTACAGACAGCGACAGCGTGGCAACCGTAGGTTGTGTGGTGCAAGCAAAGGCCAGAGAATCACTCGATGTGATGACATGGCGGCCCTGAAGGCTTTACGCAGGCGCTTTCTCCCCGCTATAGGCGCCGTCACACCTGCGCGCCGGAGTCCGCCCACTCGCCCTCCCCGGAGGCCGGTCCGGCCGCCGCCGGCCCGAGGACCTTGCGCGCCGTGACGGTCGCCGGCCCCTCCACGGGCGCGTACGCCTTGTCGTAGTGCGCGTGCGGATGGTCCGCGCACATCGGCGGCGCTCGCCCCTTCCACTCCTCGCGGGCGTCCTCCAGGTCCTCGACCGGGCCGGCGAGGGGCCTGCGGGCACCGGACGGCCAGGGGACGCGCATGACCCCGATCTGCTGCCGAGCACGTCGTGGACCTGAGCGGCCCGGGCCCGGTGCGCGGCGAGGTCCTCCTCGGGGGTCTTCCCGGGCTCCTCACAGAGCACCGCGTCGAGGGCGTCGCCGCCGGCCATCGAACGTCGACCGTCGGCAGGAGGACGACCTGATCGGTGTCGAGGGCGGTGGGGCCGCCGCCAGGGAGCCGGTCGGCTCGGCCGCGGCCCCGGTGCCGCCGAAGAGACGGGTGATCGCGCGGTCGCCGTAGCGTCGGCCGTCCCGGGACGGCATCAGGGAGTACGCGCCGACGTCGGTCGGCATCGCCCAGGTGTCCCGGGCGTACTGGCCCTGGAGGGCGTAGCACTTCTCGTCGGCGATGCCGGTGACGCCGGTGACGCCGGTGATCCTGGTGCCGCCCGGGAAGGCGCCGGGCAGCGTGACGACCGCGGACACCTCGCCGTCGTGTACGCCCCCGCAGGGCACGCTGTCGAGGTCGCAGGTGTCGCCCTCCAGCCCGCCGGGCGCGTCGAAGCCGTCGCCCTCTTGTCCAGCGACAGGCTCTCGTTGCCCCGCGTGCCGTCCTTGAACCCCTTTTAGCCCTGGGACACGGCGCCGGTGGACAGCACCACCGCCCACAGCACGATCCCGACGGCCGACAGGACCACGCCGGCGATCGCCGTGCCCCGCCCGCTCTGCCCGGGCCTTTGGATCTTGCCGCGGCGCGGTCGGCCCCAGCGCGAGCCCGGCGCCACCCGTGGATCCGGGGCAGGGGCGTGTGCCGGGTCTGCCGCCGGCGGCACGGGGTCGCGCTCCGCCTCGCCGTCCGGCTGATCGGCGGGCTGCCGCCGGCGGAGCGGCTTCGGTGGCTGACGGACCGTCACCCGGCCCCTTCCGGTCCGTGCAGGGCCCTTGTGCAATTCCTGTGGAGGCCTCAATCTTTCGCTGACGCACAGGAGTAGCCGCCATCTTGACATGGTCATGACCTATTGGCCCTCATCGGCGGCGACCGACGGGCGTGCACCACACCCCACAGCGCACCACCGATGAGGAGGACCCCTCAGATGGCAGTGATGCGTACTCCCCACAGAACCTCCCGGCGAAGACTGGCCGCGCTCGGCGCGACGGCCACCGCGGCACTCGTCGCGAGCCTCGTCTCCGCCCTCCCCGCCGGCGCGGCCCCGGCCGCGGCCGAAGGGCGTATCCAGTACGAGGACGCCGCGAACTCCGTCGCCGGCAGCTACGTCGTCACCCTGAAGACCGAGAAGGCCGGTTCCGCCGCGGGCCGCGCACTCGCGCACAAGTACGGCGCCGACATCGAGCGGACGTACACCAAGGCCCTGAACGGCTACGAGGTCGAGGCATCCGAGTCCGAGGCGAAGCGTCTCGCCGCCGACCCGGCCGTCTCCTCCGTCGTGCAGAACCGGACGTTCTCCATCACCGGGACGCAGCCCAGCCCGCCGTCCTGGGGCCTGGACCGCATCGACCAGAAGAGCCTGCCGCTGAACAGCTCGTACACCTACCCGGACTCGGCCGGCGAGGGCGTCACGGCGTACGTCATCGACACCGGCGTCCGCATCACGCACGGCGACTTCGGCGGCCGCGCCTCCTACGGCTACGACGCCGTCGACAACGACAACACCGCCCAGGACGGCCACGGCCATGGCACGCACGTCGCCGGCACTGCCGCCGGAAGCGCCTACGGCGTCGCCAAGAAGGCCAAGGTCGTCGGCGTCCGCGTGCTGAACAACTCCGGCCAGGGCACCACCGCCCAGGTCGTCGCCGGCATCGACTGGGTCGCCCGGAACGCGGTCAAACCGGCCGTCGCCAACATGTCGCTCGGCGGCCCGGGTGACACCGCCATCGACACGGCCGTGCGCAACGCCATCACCTCGGGCGTCACCTTCGTGGTCGCGGCCGGCAACGAGTCCACCAACGCCTCCACCCGGTCCCCGGCCCGCGTGAGCGAGGCCGTCACGGTCGGCGCGACGACGTCGAGCGACGCGAAGGCCGGCTACTCCAACTACGGCACCGTCCTCGACCTGTTCGCGCCCGGCTCGTCGATCACCTCGGCGTGGAGCACGAGCGACTCGGCGACCAACACCATCTCCGGTACGTCGATGGCGAGCCCGCACGTCGCCGGCGCCGCCGCCCTGCATCTGGCCGCCAACCCCGCTGCCACGCCCGCGCAGGTGTCCGCCGCGCTGACGTCCGCCGCCACCACCGGCGTCGTCACCAGCCCCGGCACCGGATCACCCAACCGGCTGCTGTACGTCGGCGGCGGCACGACCACCCCGCCCGGCCCGCGCTTCGAGAACACCGCCGACCAGGCCATCGCCGACAACGCCACCGCCGAGTCCCCCGTGACGGTCTCCGGTGTCTCCGGCAACGCGCCCTCGGCCCTGGCCGTCGAGGTGCACATCGTCCACACCTACATCGGTGACCTTCAGGTCCAGCTGATCGCCCCCGACGGCACGGCGTACACGCTGAAGTCGTACGGCACCGGCGGCAGCGCGGACAACATCGACACCACGTACACCGTGAACGCGTCCTCGGAGGCCGCGAACGGCACGTGGAAGCTGCGGGTGAGCGACAACGCCCGCTACGACACCGGGCGGATCGACGCCTGGGCGCTCCAGTTCTGACCGGTACCGCGGAAAAAAGGGGGGCCGGGCCGGCGACGGCCCGGCCCCCGCCGTTTGGTCACGCGGCCCTCACCGCCTGCGCGGGCAGCTCCGCGAACGCCACCAGGTGCACTGGGTCGACCGGGACCGGCTGCGCCGGTGGGCCGAACACGGCAATCTCACGTCCGGCGCGGTGACGGCGTGCCTCACCGGATAGCGACGGCCGGTCACATCCGCCGGGTCCGGGACGCCGGGGACCGCCGCGTGGTGCGCCGTGCTACGGGCGACGCGGCCAAAGGCCTGGCCCGGGACTACTTCCGGCCCCCGGCCCGGAGTACCGAGGCGGCCAGGGGCCGGAAGTAGTCCCGAGGAACTGGAGGTGGTCGTCCGGTTCCCCGCCGAGACGATCGCGGAACTCGTCCTGCCACGCCGTGGGCCGGCCGGCCTCTCGACTGCCGTCCACGAGGACTACCCGAACCGCGACGACGTCAACTTCATGCGGCACGCTGACGTTCCGCCGTTCCTGCGCGCACGGCATCTGCGGCTCGGACGCGATGCGGATCAACCGGCCGGGCGTGATGGGCCCATCGCATGTGTCCGGGGCGGAGTCGGCGACCGGGGGCGCGATCAGCGCCTGCGTGCCGGTGCAGGCCCTGCTCCTGGGCGAACCGGGCACCGGCGCACTGATGGGCGGGAAATGTTCGCGTCAGGGCCCGCCGCGAACCGACAGGACGGCGACGGCGTCATCGACCTCGGCCCGCGGGCGAGATGGCCGAACGCCCCGGCCCCAACGGCCCCACGAGGGCCGGACGGCCGTACACCCTCCGGCTGAACCGTCACCGACGCCCGTGTCGTGCATCCGCCGCGGGCGCCGGGCGGGAAGTGTTCGCGTCAGGGCCCGCCGCGAACCGACAGGACGGCGACGGCATCATCGACCTCGGCCCGCGGGCGAGATGGCCGAACGCCCCGGCCCCAACGGCCCCACGAGGGCCGGACGGCCGTACACCCTCCGGCTGAACCGTCACCGACGCCCGTGTCGTGCATCCGCCGCGGGCGCCGGGCGGGAAGTGTTCGCGTCAGGGCCGGCCGCGAACCGACAGGACGGCGACGGCGTCGGCGGACGGAGGCACGACCATGACGACGGACGGGCAGGGGCTGCACTGCCTGGTCACCGGGGCGTCCGGCTACATCGGGGGGCGACTGGTGCCCGAGCTGCTGCAGGAAGGCCACCGCGTCCGGTGCCTCGCCCGCTCCCCCGCCAAGCTCCGCGACCACCCCTGGGCGGCGCGCTCCGAGGCCGTCCGGGGGGACGTCACCGACCCGCGGTCGCTGGCGTCCGCGATGCGCGGCATCGACGTCGCCTATTACCTGGTGCACGCCCTCGGCTCCGGCTCCCGCTTCGAGGACACCGACCGCGCCGCCGCCCGGACCTTCGCCGAGCAGGCCCGGGCCGCCGGCGTGCGGCGGATCGTCTACCTGGGCGGGCTCACGCCGCGCGGCGTCCCCGAGGACTCACTCTCCCCGCATCTGCGGTCCCGGGCCGAGGTGGGGCAGATCTTCCTCGACTCGCCCGTGCCCGCGACGGTGCTGCGCGCCGCCGTCGTCATCGGCTCGGGCTCGGCGTCGTTCGAGATGCTGCGCTACCTCACCGAACGCCTGCCCGTCATGGTCACCCCCAGCTGGGTGCACACCCGCACCCAGCCCATCGGGGTACGGGACGTGCTGCGCTATCTCGTCGGGTCCGCGACCATGCCGGCCGACGTCGACCGGGCCTTCGACATCGGCGGGCCGGACGTCCTCACCTACCGCGACATGATGCTGCGCTACGCCGCCGTGGCCGGGCTGCGGCGGCGGTTCATCGTGCCGGTCCCGGTGCTCACACCACGGCTGTCCAGCCACTGGGTCGGCCTCGTCACCCCGGTGCCCGCCTCCCTCGCCCGGCCGCTTACCGAGTCGCTGCGGCACGAGGTCGTGTGCCACGAGCACGACATCGCCCGCTACGTTCCGGACACCCCGGGCCGGCCACTGCCCTTCGACGAGGCGTTGGCCCTGGCACTGCGCCGGGTGCGGGAAGCGCAGGTCACCACGCGCTGGTCCTCGGCCTCGGTGCCCGGAGCGCCCAGCGACCCGCTGCCCACGGACCCCGACTGGGCGGGCGGCAGCCTCTACCAGGACGAACGGCAACGGCCGGTCGACGCCTCCCGGGAGGCGCTGTGGAGGGTGGTCGAGGGCATCGGCGGCGACAACGGCTGGTACTCCTCCCCTGTGGCCTGGGCGGTGAGGGGCTGGCTGGACCGGTTCGCGGGCGGTGTGGGACTGCGCCGCGGACGGCGTGACACCGAGCGTCTGCGGGTCGGCGACTCACTGGACTTCTGGCGGGTGGAGGAGATCGAACCGGGTCGTCTGCTGCGGCTGCGGGCCGAGATGCGGCTGCCCGGCCTCGCCTGGCTGGAGATGTACGCCGAGACCGACGAGGAGGGCCGCACCCGCTACCGGCAGCGGGCCCTGTTCCATCCGCGCGGTCTGCTGGGCCACGCCTACTGGTGGAGCGTCGCCCCGTTCCACTCCGTCGTGTTCGGCGGCATGGCCCGCAACATCGCGCGGGCCGCGTCCGAGGGCACGAGCGGACGCCGGAGTGCCGCGCGCACCCGACGAGCCCGCCGGCGGCGAAGTGTCCGGGAGCAACGAACGCAATCCGCACCACCGCACCAGGAGTGACGCCATGACCGCCGCGGTCGTCCTGTTCACCTCGGACCTGCGCCTGCACGACCATCCGCCCCTGCACGCCGCGCTGAACTCGGCGGACGAGGTGGTGCCCCTGTTCGTCCGCGACCCCGCCGTGCACGCCGCCGGGTTCGTCGTGCCCAACCGGGCAGCCTTCCTCGCCGACTGCCTGGCCGACCTCGGCTCGGCGCTGCGCCGGCGCGGCGGACGGCTGGTGGTGCGCACCGGGCCGGTCGCCCGGGAGGTCCGCGCGGTCGCCGCCGCCTGCGGCGCCACGGAGGTCCACATGGCCGCGGGCGTCACCGGCTACGCCCACCGCCGTGAGGAGCGGCTGCGCGGGGAACTCGGCGCCGACGGTGTCGCCCTGCGAGTGCACGACGCCGTGGTCACCGCCGTCGCGCCGGGGGCCGTGACACCGTTCGGCTCCGACCACTTCGCCGTGTTCACGCCCTACATGCGCCGCTGGTCCGAGCAACGGCTGCGCGCCCCGCTGCCCGCGCCGCGCGCGGTGCGGGTCCCCGACGCCGCGCGCGGCGAGGAGCCGCCGTCCCGGACGGGCCTGGCGGACCTGTCACCGCGGCTTCCGGACGGCGGTGAGACGGCCGGGCGCGAGCGGCTGGCGCGATGGGCGGACACCGGTCTGTCGCGGTACGAGGAACGGCACGACGACCTGGCCGGTGACGCGACCTCGCGCCTGTCGCCGTACCTCCACTTCGGGGCGCTGTCGCCGGTGGAGGTCGTACGGCGGGCCCGGGAGAAGGGCGGCGCCGGCGCCGAGGCCTTCGTCCGCCAGCTGTGCTGGCGCGACTTCCACTACCAGGTCCTCGCGGCCCGGCCCGAGGCGGCCGTGCGGGACTACCGCGCCCGGGGCGACCGGTGGCGCGGCGAGGACGAGGCCGCCGAGGACATCGCCGCGTGGCGGGAGGGCCGCACCGGCTACCCGGTGGTCGACGCGGGCATGCGCCAGCTGCGCCACGAGGGATGGATGCACAACCGGGCCCGGCTGCTGGTGGCGAGCTTCCTGACCAAGACGCTGTACGTGGACTGGCGGATCGGCGCCCGGTACTTCCTCCGGTACCTGGTGGACGGCGACATCGTCAACAACCAGCTGAACTGGCAGTGGGTCGCCGGCACCGGCACCGACACCCGTCCGCACCGCGTCCTCAACCCCGTGCTCCAGGGCAAGCGCCACGACCCGGACGGCACCTACGTACGCCGGTGGGTGCCCGAACTGGCGGACGTCGGCGGCGCGGCGGTGCACGAGCCCTGGCGGCTCCCGGCGGACGAACGGGCCCGGCTCCGCTATCCCGCGCCGCTCCTCGACCTCGGGGAGGGACTGGCCCGTTTCCGGCAGGCCCGCAGCCGCGGCTGACAGCACGACACCGCGCGCATCCGAAACACCGCCCCCGGTGGAAGCACTGATGTGCGGATGACCGGAAGCGAGAAGGGGTTGTGCATGCTTGGACCGTGGCCGACGCCGGCCGGACCGGCGGAGACGAACCACGCCCCGCTCACCGCTCCCGGGGCCACGCGCGCCGTGGAGCGCGTCTTGGAGCGGGTGCTGGAGACGCGACTGCGGCAGGCCCGCGAGACCGACGCGGTGTTCGCCCAGGACATGGCCGACCGCGTCGCCGGGTTCGTCCGGCGGGGCGGCAAGCGGCTGCGCACGGCGTTCGTGTGGTGCGGCTGGCGGGCCGCGGGCGGCTCGGGCGACCCCGGGGCGGTCCTGCGCACGGGGGCCGCCCTCGAACTGCTCCAGGCCTGCGCGCTCATCCACGACGACGTGATGGACGGATCACCGCTGCGCCGGGGCGCGCCCGCGATGCACGTGGACTTCGCCCGGGACCCCCGGGCCGGCCGCGCGGCCGGATCCGCCGACGCGTTCGGGACGTCGGCCGCCGTGCTCGCGGGCGACCTGGCGCTCGCGTGGGCGGACGACCTGCTGACGGAGACGGCGCTCGCCGCACCGCACGGCGCGCGGCTGTACGACGAATGGCGGGCCATGCGCACCGAGATGGTCGCCGGTCAGTACCGCGACCTGCGTGCGCAGGCGAGCGGCTCGTCCGACGCCGAGGAGGCCCGGACCATCGCCGTGCTGAAGAGCGCCCGGTACACCGTCGCGCGGCCCTTGGCGCTGGGCGCGTTGCTGGCCGGTGCGGACGTGCCCGTCCTGGACGCGCTGCGGGCGGCGGGTCGCTGCGCGGGGCTGGCCTTCCAGCTGCGCGACGACCTCATCGGTGCCTTCGGCGACCCGGAGCTGACCGGCAAACCCTCCGACGACGATCTGCGCTCCCGCAAGCTCACGCCGCTCCTCGCCGCCGCCGTCCGGCTCGCCGACGACACCGGTGACCAGGAGGCCGCCGCCGTGCTCGCCCCGGGTGCGGGCGCCCGCCCGGAGCACAGCGTCGAGCGGATGCGGGCGGTGCTGGAACGGACGGGCGCCCGGGCCGAGATCGAGGCACGGATCGCGGAGCTGGCGTCCGCCGGCCTGCGGCACTTCGAGGCGACCGGTGCCGCGCCCGTCGTACGGCGGGAGTTCGCCGCCCTGGTCGAACGGGCCTCGGGCGTCGCCCCGCAGCCCACCGAGGAGCTGGTATGAGGACGGTGACGGGGCCGACGGACCATGTCGTCGTGGTGGGCGCCGGCCTGTCCGGTCTGGCGTGTGCCCTGCATCTGCTGGGCGCCGGCCGCCGGGTCACGCTCGTCGAGCGGGACGCCGGCCCGGGCGGCCGGGCCGGGCGGGTACGACTCGGCGACTACCTGGTGGACACCGGGCCGACCGTGCTGACGATGCCGCACCTGGCCGACGAGGCGTTCGCGGCCGTCGGCGAGAGTCTCGAACGGCACGTCGAGCTGGTGCCCCTGCACCCCGCCTACCGGGCGGGCTTCGCGGACGGGACCTCGCTCGACGTGCACACCGACGGAGACGCCATGGAGGCGGAGGTGCGGCGCTTCGCCGGACCGGCGGAGGCGGCGGGCTACCGCAGGCTGCGCCAGTGGCTGGAGCGGCTGTACCGGGCGCAGATGCGCCGTTTCATCGACACCAACTTCGACTCGCCCCTCCAGCTGGCCCACCCGGATCTGGCCCGGCTGGCGGCGCTGGGCGGCTTCGGGCGTCTCGACGGCCGGATCGGCCGCTTCCTCTCCGACGCCCGGCTGCGCCGGGTCTTCTCCTTCCAGGCCCTGTACGCCGGGGTGGCACCGGCCCGGGCACTCGCGGCCTACGCGGTGATCGCCTACATGGACACCGTGGCCGGTGTCTGGTTCCCCAGGGGCGGCATGCACGCCCTGCCCCGGGCGATGGCGGACGTGGCGGCCGGTGCCGGTGCCGAGCTGCGCTGGTCGGCCGAGGTGAGCGCGCTGGAACGCCCGGCGGGCCGGGTGCGGGCCGTCCGGCTCGCCTCGGGTGAGCGCATCCCGTGCGACGCGGTGGTGCTGACCTGCGAACTGCCTACCGCGCACCGGCTGCTGGGCCGGGCACCGCGGCGTCCGGTGCCGCTGCGGCACTCGCCGTCCGCGGTGGTGCTGCACGCCGGGACCGACCGCACCTGGCCCCAGCTCGCCCACCACACGCTGTCCTTCGGCGCCGCGTGGGAGCGCACCTTCGACGAACTGACCCGCTCGGGGGCGCTGATGAGCGACCCGTCCCTGCTGATCACCCGCCCGACCACGCACGACGCCTCGCTGGCGCCGCCGGGCCGTCACCTCCACTACGTCCTGGCGCCCTGCCCCAACACCGCCGTCGGCCCCTCCGCCGCCGCCTGGCGGGACCTGGGCCCGCGCTACCGCGACAGCCTGCTCGCCGAGCTGGAACGCCGCGGCCTCGACGGTTTCGCGGACAGCGTCGAGGAGGAACTGCTGGTGACCCCGCTCGACTGGACGGCCCAGGGCCACGCGGCGGGCAGTCCCTTCTCCGTCTCCCACACCTTCGCCCAGACCGGCCCCTTCCGGCCGCGCAACCTCGTACGCGGACTGGACAACGTGGTGCTCGCGGGCTGCGGGACCACACCCGGAGTCGGCGTACCGACCGTGCTCATCAGCGGGAAGCTCGCCGCCGCCCGCGTCACCGGGGGCCGCACCCGGCCGGCCCGGGCGGTCCGGCCCGCGGACCGCCTCCCGTCCACCCCGACCGGAGCAGGTGCCCATGACCCGTCGTGAACTGGACGCCGCCGGGATCACCGACCCGGGCCTGCGTGCCGCCTACGGCCGGTGCCGGCAGCTCAACGCCCGGCACGGCCGGACCTACTTCCTGGCCACGCGCCTGCTGCCGCTGGAACGCCGTGCGGCGGTGCACGCGCTGTACGGTTTCGCCCGCTGGGCCGACGACATCGTCGACGACCTGGACCGGCGTCTGACCCCCGACGAGCGGGACCTGCTGCTGAAGCGGCTGGAGGGCGACCTCGGGCACGCGCTGCGCACCGGCGGCGGAACCGAGCCGGTGGTCCGGGCCGTGGCGGACACCGCCGGCCGTTACGGCATCGACGTGGACCTGTTCGCCGACTTCCTCGCCTCGATGCGCGCCGACCTGACGGTCACGGACTACCCGACCTATGCCGATCTGCGGGCCTACATGCACGGCTCGGCCGCGGTGATCGGCCTGCAGATGCTGCCCGTGCTCGGCACGGTCGTCCCGCGTGAGGAGGCGGCGCCGCACGCGGCGGCCCTCGGGGTGGCGTTCCAGCTCACCAACTTCCTGCGGGACGTGGGCGAGGACCTTGACCGCGGGCGCGTCTACCTGCCCGCCGACCTGCTCGCCGCGCACGGCGTGGACCGCTCGCTGCTGCTCTGGAGCCGGCGGACCGGCCGCGGTGACCCGCGCATCCGGGCGGCACTGGTCGCGGCCGAGGCCATGACGAGGGACGTGTACCGGACGGCCCGGCCGGGCATCGCGATGCTCGACCCGAGGGTGCGCCCCTGCGTCGGCACCGCCTTCACGCTGTACGGCGGCATCCTCGACGCGATCGCGCGGCAGGACTACACCGTGCTGCTTCACCGTGCGGTGGTGCCCCGCCGCCGGCGGGCGGCCACCGCCGCGGCAGGTGTCCTGAAGGTGGCCCGCGCGCGGTGGCGCGCGGCGCCCGCGGCGGACCGCGCCGCACGGGAACGGAAAGGACCGGGCCGTGGCTGACCGAGCGGACAGGACACGCTGGACCGCGCCGCTGCGGCGGCGCCGCGGCCCCGGCTGGGCGGAGCAGACGCCGACCTGGCGCGCGGCCCGGCCGGCGCTGATCGCCGACGCCCTCAAACGGGCGTCCGCCCGGCCCTCCGGCAACTGGTTCGTGGTCGGCGCCTCCCGGGACGTGCGGCCCGGCAGCCCCTGCGGCAGGACCGTCGGCGGCGTCGAGGTGGTGCTGTGGCGCTCGCGGTCGGGTGACCTCCGGGCGGGGTCCGGTGTCTGCCCGCACCTCGGTGCTCCCCTGCGGGACAGCCGGGTGGTGTGCGGCACGCTGGTGTGCCACTGGCACGGACTGGCGCTGGACGGCTCGCCGTTCGCCGGCTGGCAGCCGTACCCCGCCCACGACGACGGGGTGCTGGTGTGGGTCCGGCTGGACGCGGTCGGCGGGGAGGAGCCCTCGGACCAGCCGGTGGTTCCCGCGCGTCCGGCGACGGCGACCGGGGTGGACGCCGTGTTCACGGCGGCCGGGCGGTGCGAACCGCAGGACGTGGTGGCCAACCGTCTCGATCCGTGGCACGGGTCCTGGTTCCACCCGTACTCCTTCGTCGATCTGACGGTGGCCCGGGAACCGCAGGGGGACACGGACGACGCCTTCGTGGTCGATGTGTCCTTCCGGGTGGCGGGCCGTCTGGTGGTGCCCGTCCGGGCCGAGTTCACCGCGCCGGAGCCGCGTACCGTCGTCATGCGCATCACCGATGGCGAGGGCGCCACGTCCGTGGTGGAGACCCATGCCACGCCGCTGACCGCCGCGGACGCGCAACGGCCGCGGACGGCCGTGATCGAGGCGGTCGTCGCCGCTTCGGACCGGCGCGGCTTCGCCCTGGCCCGGGCCGCCGCCCCCGTGCTGCGCCCCCTGATGCGGCGCACCGCCGGGCGTCTGTGGCGCGACGACCTCGCCTACGCCGAGAGGCGCTGGGCGCTGCGCAGCACCGGGCGTTTCCCCGGGTGAGAGGACGGCACCGGACGAGCCCGCGCGGATCGTCCCGGGTCGGTCCGGCCCTCCGGCGTCACCGGTGCGCCGGAGGTGCGCACCGCCGGGCGTCTGTGGCGCGACGACCTCGCCTACGCCGAGAGGCGCTGGGCGCTGCGCAGCACCGGGCGTTTCCCCGGGTGAGACGACGGCACCGGACGGACCCGCGCAGATCGTCCCGGGTCGGTCCGGACCTCCGGCGTCACCGGTGCGCCGGAGGTCCCGCGAGCGCGCCGAGTGCCCGCAGCACCGGGGAGCGGCCGGCCCGCGGCACGGTCCACAGCACCTGGCCGCGCACCCCCCACCCGGCGAGCAGGGCGTTGGACGCCAGAAAGCCGGTGGTGGCGGCGCGTTCCATCAACGCCACGGGCAGGTCGCAGCGCAATCCGTCACCGGCCAGCGTCAGCCAGGGGTGAGGGGTTCGTACGGTGGGGCGCCGGTGGTGGGTACCGGCCGGGAAGAGGGGGCAGTCCGCGCGCCATTCGTGCCGGGCATCGACGACCCGCGCCTCACCGATCTCCGGGTAGACCCGCCGCGCCTGCCCGAGCAGCGCGTCCTGCA
The DNA here is from genome assembly GCF_044755265.1 of Streptomyces sp. NPDC092370. Classification (NCBI taxonomy): domain Bacteria; kingdom Bacillati; phylum Actinomycetota; class Actinomycetes; order Kitasatosporales; family Streptomycetaceae; genus Streptomyces; species Streptomyces sp. NPDC092370. Next base: position 361,094 of record NZ_JBIVQO010000004.1, read on the forward strand.
CACTCTTCCGGTTCGCGCCGGGGCCGACGGCATAGGCGTGCAGTTCCACGACCGAACCGCCCGTCTTCGCGGCCCAGCGGGCGGCCTCGCCCTCGTAGCGTTCCAGGACGCTGATGTTGTCGAGGCCGTCGTAGCCGCTGGTACCGAGGAAGCCGGGGCGGTCGGCGCGGACCGGCCGGTCGAGCCAGAGCCGCGAGACGAGGAACGGCGGGGCGGTGCGCAGGGCGGCGATGTCCGCGCGCCAGGGGGCGGTGCCCAGGCGGGCCGAGGCGGCGACGACCTGGCGCAGTCCCCCGGTGTCCAGGGCGAGCACCACCGCGTCGTGCCGGTCGGTGCCGGTGCCGGTGCGCACCTCCGCTCCCCCGGCGTCGGCGGGGTCCACGCCGTGGACGGGTGTGCCGGTGCGGACGGTCGTGCCGAGGCGCTGGAGGTAGCCGCAGAGCGGCTCCCACAGGGCCTGGGGAAAGGGCTCGTCGGGCACGTCGAAGAGCAGCCCCTCCGAGGAGCCGAGGAAGTAGATGTGGAACATCAGCAGCAGTTCGGCGGCGGAGAGTTCGCGCGGGTCGGCGAAGAAGCTGCGCGAGAACACCTCGAAGGCGAGGTGGTGCGCGGCCTCGGGGAAGCGGAGGCGTTCCAGGAAGTCGCTCGCGCCGACCTGGTCGAAGCGGGCGTACACCTCGGGGACGCGCACGTCCAGCAGCGGCAGTGCCGCCCGGGCGTCCAGGGCGGTGAGGTCGCGCCAGCCGAAGGTGGGGCTGAGGGCGACGAAACCGAGGGCGCTGAGGGGCGGGGTGCGCGGGACGCGGGCGAAGCTGTCGGTCAGTCCGCCGCTGTGCCGCAGGGGGTAGTCGGGCAGTGGGGTGAGGCGGGCGAGGGCGGGGTCGGTGCGCCGCAGCAGGCCGCGCAGGTTGTAGTACTGGCGGAAGAAGGCGTGGAAGCCCCGGCTCATGGTCACCTCGGAGCCGTCCGCCAGCAGGGTGCGGTGGCCGGCGAGACGGCCGCCCAGGGACTCCTGCCGTTCGTAGAGGGTCACCCGGGCGCCGCGCTCGGCCAGGCCGGTGGCCGCGGCGAGTCCGGCGATGCCGCCGCCCACCACGGCGACGGACGGCGCGTCCGCCGGCCCGAACCGGTCCCGGCCGGGCTCGGGCATCAGCACCTCGGCTTTGCGGTCCCGGCCGCGGCGGACGGTGGGACCGGGGCCCGTCGGGTGGCTTCCCTCGCTTTTACGGCCGGTGGTGCGGGTGCTCACCGGGCGGCCTCCGTCGTCTCGGTGACGCCGTTGCGGGCGACGAACGTGTGGGTGATGCCGGTCTGCCACCCGGCGAGGGGAAGGGCGCGGACACGCGTGAACCCCGCCCGCGTCAGCCGGCCGGTGAAGACGGGTGCGGTGTCGAACTCCAGGACGCTGCGCCACAGGTGCCGGTACAGGGCCCGGTCGCCGGTGAGCGTGCCCGCCGGGATGATCACCCCCTGGCACACGGCCGTCCACAGGGCGCGGTGCACGGGCGAGCCGCCGAGGCTGTATTCGTGGACGGCGAGGCGCCCGCCCGGCCGCAGCAGGGACCGCACGGTGGCGAGGACGCCGTCCGGGTCGGAGACGTTGCGGAACAGGTAGGCGGCGAAGACCGCGTCGAACGGGCCCTCGCCGGCCGTCGGCAGTTCCTCGGCGCTCAGGTGCAGGAAGCGCACACCGTCGGGCCACGGCTTGGCCAGCGCCCGCCGCAGCATGCCGGCGGAGGAGTCCACCGCGGTGATCCGCGCCCGGGGCGCGGTCCGCAGCAGGGCCCGCGTGGAGGCGCCCGTGCCGCACCCGAGATCGAGCAGGTGCAGACCGGCCCCGTCCCCGGGCAGCCGCAGCCGGCGGGCCGAGCGCAGCAGGTCGGTGCGGTAGCCGGGGTTGAGGCCGGTGAGACCGCGTCCATGGCGAGTGCCCGCCGCCCGTGCGGCCGGGGCACGGTGGCGCGGCCGTCGCGCAGGGTGGCGGCGATGGCCCGGCTGTGCCGCTGTACGGCCGCGAAGGTGTAGCCGGTGGCGGGGCGGGTGGCGCCGCCCGCCGTCCCGATGCGGAAGACCGACGCTCCCGTTCGCCGGGGGAAGCGGGCGTCGGTCATGGGGATGACGCCCTGCTCGGCGGAGTCCACGGTGAACTCGCCCAGGCGCAGCACCGTGCGGGCGTAGTGGCCGAGCGCCGCCTCGTACTCCAGGGTGGTCAGGGGGGTTCGGGAGAACTCGGTGTACTCGACGAGCGCCCGGTCCGGGGCCAGCGGGAGGACGTAGCCGAAGGCGAGCCCGTGTCGCGGCTGGGGCACCCGGAAGTCCATGAGGTCGGCGACCGCCGGGTCGAACCGGCCGGTGCGGGTGCGCACGAACCAGCCGCGGAAGTGCTGGAGCAGTTGCGTCCTGGCCGGGGGCAGGGCGGGCAGCGGCCGCGAGTCGAACACGTACCGGGAGCGCAGGGTCAGCGTGCGGCCGCCGGGTGCCGTGCAGCGGACCTCGGCGCCCCCGGGCACGTCCCGCACCGTGTCGGCCGTCGCGCGCAGCAGCCGCCCGCCGGGCGAATCCGCCAGCCGCGCGTGTACCAGCCGTTCGAAGGCCGTGGAGCGCACCATGCGGTAGCGCGAGGGGGCCGGGTCGACGGTGAGCGGGCTGCCGTCGGGGCCGTGCACCCGCAGCAGGGGCCAGGTCGCGGTGACCGCTTCGCCGAGGTCGTCGCCGTCCTGGCCCCAGTAGCACCAGGTACGCTCCGCCGGACGCGCGGGACCCTCCGGCGGCTCCACCACGGTCACGGTCGCGGCACCGGTCCCGACCAGCCGGTTCGCGAGGCTGAGGCCGGCCGCGCCGCCCCCGACCACCACCACGTCCGGAGTGCCGGCGGGCCACCGGGTCACCGCGTCCACCACGCGCCGCTCATCCGCACACCACGCTCGCTCCCGGCCACCCGGTCGACTGTGTCTGTCCGTTCACCGCTTCGGGCGGACGGCCGTGTTCGGATGCAGCGATACCGGAGCTACCGCGACACGACCGACTCCAGAACCGCGACGGCCTCGGCTAGTCCCGTCGGCCGCGGCAGGCCGGCGACGGTCCGGCCGGTCCAGCCCGGCCCGATCGTCAGGACGACCGGCTTGCGGCGGGCACCCCGCACGCCCCACTCCATCGCGGCCACGTGCTGGGCGAGCGGCCGGCTGGCGGTGGTCCGGGACTGCGCCCACAGCCCCACCGCCGCCGGCCCCGTTCTGCGTACGGCCGTCACGAGTGACTCCACGGGCAGGGCACCACCGAACATCCGCACCGGCAGGCCGCGTTCGGCGAGCGCGGCGGCCAGCACCTCCAGGGGCAGCGTGTGGTTCTCCCCCGGCACACAGGCGAGCACGACGGTCGCGCCCGGGCGGTCGGCGGCCGCGGGCGGGGCGCCGCGACGCAGGGCGCCCGAGACGTGCCAGGACAGGAAGTGCTCGACCTCGACGTACTTCTCGCCCGAGCTCTCCCACTTGCGGCCGACCGCCTGGAGGGTCGGCATGATGACCTCGGTCCAGGCGGCGACCAGCCCGTGCTCCGCGATCGCGGTCTGCAGCAGGTCGTCCAGCGCGGCGGCGTCGAGACGCAGCGCGGCACGGGCGATGCCCTTGCATTCCTGGCGCACATCACCGAGGCGCAGCCCACTGCCCGCCCGGCTGCGGGCGGGGGCGGAGGACCGTGGTGGCGCGCCGGCGACCCGGGCGTGGAAAGCGGGCCCCGGTGTCCCCTCGGCCGCCCGCCGGGCCGGGCCCGCTTCCACAGGCGCTGGGGCAGCCTGTCCCGCCTGGGCCGCCTCCGGTGCCGCCGGGGCTGCGTGCCCGGCCGAACCGGCCTCCTGCGTCGCTTCGCCGAGCACCGTGCGCGCCGCCTCGGCGGGCGGTATCCCGGTCGCCGTCAGGGCGCACATCCGCTCCAGCCGTGCCACGTCCACGGGGGTCCACCGCCGGTGCCGCCCGCCGGTGTGCGCCTCCGGCCCGAGGCCGTAGCGCCGGTCCCACGTCCGGACCGTGGTGGGCGCCACCCCCAGGCGCCTGGCCACCTCCCCGGTGGTCAGCCCGCCACCGAGCGGCGAGCCCTCGCGTCCGCGGTCCTCGCTGTCTCGTTCGTGTACACCCATACCTCCGACTGTACGACGCACAAACGACGCATGTTGAGGTGCGTCGTTTGTGCACCGAACACTGGCTTTCGAGCGCATGGTCGCGGCTCGGCACGGCGCGACCGGTGCGGTTCGGCAGACGGCCTTCCGTCCCCGCACGACGCACTGCAGGAGGAACCAGGCCATGATCACGAATACGCGACTCACCGCCCCCACCGCGCCCGCGGAGGAGACTCGGTACGAGGAGGAGCTGGCCCGTGGCCTCGTCGCCGCCGACGAGGAGGCGTTCGCCGCGATCTACCGGCGTTGGGGCTCACTCGTTCACACCATGGCCACCCGACTGCTCGGTGACACCTACGAGGCGGAGGACGTGACCCAGCAGGTCTTCCTCGGCGCCTGGCACGGCCGGGCCGGATTCCGCCCCGAACGGGGCCCGCTCGGCGCCTGGCTGGTCGGCATCACCCGCCGCAAGATCGTCGACGCGCTGGCGGCCAGGACACGGCGCCTGGCACTCGTCGACTCGGCCGGCCGCGACGCGGACACCGGCGGACCCGACGAGACGGCACCGGACCGCGTCCTGGACCGGGTCCTGCTCATCGACGCCCTGGCGCGGCTGCCGCGCCACCAGCGGGAGGTGCTGTGCATGGCCTTCTACGAGGACCTGACCCAGGCGCAGATCGCGGAACGGACCGGCATGCCCCTGGGCACCGTCAAGAGTCACGCCCGCCGTGGCCTGCACCGGCTGCGGATGGTGATCGAGCAGCCCCCGGTCCCCGACACGGACCTCTAGCGGGTGCGGCCGTCCGCATCCACGGCGGTCCCCGCGCCTGAAACAGGACCGAGACTCCGCACCGTACGGAGACCCCCTCACAGGGAATTCGAAGGGATGATCCCCATGACCTCCCACACCCGACTCGCCATCGCCGCCTCGACCGGAGCCTGTGCCCTGGCCCTCGGCGTTTCCGCTCCCGCCCTGGCCGCCCAGCAGACCAAGGCCATGGTGTCCGTCTTCCACGGCATCCCCGGCATGACCGTGGACGTGTACGCCAACGGCGACGAACTCATCGGCGACTTCGAGCCCGGCACGGTGACGGACCCGCAGTCCCTCGACGCCGGAACCTACGACATCCAGATCTTCGAGGCGGGCAAGGGGCCCGGCGGAACTCCGGCCCTGGAGAAGAAGATCCGGGTACCCGAGGGCGCGAACGCCACGGTCGCCGCCCACCTCTCCGCCGACGGCACACCGCGGCTCACGGCCTTCACCAACGACGTCTCCCAGGTCGACGCCGGCAAGGCACGTCTGACGGTCCGCCATGTCGCGGCGGCACCCGCCGTCGACGTCCGGGCGGGCGGACAGCCGGTCTTCAACAACCTCACCAACCCGAAGGAGGACACCGCCGAGGTCGACGCGGGCACCCTCAACACCGATGTGGTGCTCGCCGGCACGGACACCGTGGCCATCGGCCCGGCCGACCTGAAGCTCTCGGAAGGCACCGGCACCGTCGTCTACGCCTGGGGCAGCGCCGAGGACAAGAACCTGGCCCTGGCGACCCAGTCGTTCAGCGGCATGGCGTCGTCGCCCCGCGGTGTCCCCGCGGGCGTCAGTGCTGCCGCCGCCACCCCGAACTCCTCCGACTTGGGGCCGGCCTGGGCCGCGGCGGCCGGAGCGGTCGCGGTGACGGGCCTGCTGGTGGCCCGCCGGGTCGCCGGCCGGCGTGGCTGAGGGCACGCGACGGCTGACGGGACCGATCGTGGCGGCTGCCGCCCTGGCAGCCGTCCTCGGTTTTCCGGACCGTCCGTCGCAACCGGCCGCTCCGCGCCGGACTTCGCGGCCGCGCAGTCGGAGCGCGGGGCCGCGGTGGCCGCGGCGGCAGCACCCGCGGCCGGCACGGTGCGCAATCCGCCGTCCCGGCGCGTGCTCGTACCCCGTGCCGGTCTCGACGCCCGGGCCAGCCCCGTGTGCGTGACGGACCGAGGGAGCACGACCCTCCCCGACGGCCCCGACGTGGCCGGCTGGTACCGCCACGGCCCCGCGCCGGGCAGTGCCCGGTGCTCGGCGGTGCCGGTCGGACACACCGACACCGACACCGGCGACCTCGGCGAGTTCCTGGCGCTGTACGACGTACGGCGCGGGGTCCGCGTCGAGGTGCGCCGTGCGGAGGACGAGCCGGTGCGCTGCCGCCTCGTCTCACGCGTCACCGTGCCGAAGGACGAACCGCCCCCCTCGGCGTTCCGCCGGACCGGCGCCCCCGTCCTCACGCTCCTCACCTGCGCACCCCCGTACGCCCCCGAGCGGGGCGGCTACCTGTCCAACCTCGTCGTCACGGCGGAACCCGTCGGGAGGGCGCAGTGGCCCACGTAGAACCCGCGCACCTGGTGGAACTGGCGCTGCGCAACGCCACCCCGACCGACGCCGACGCCGAGGCGCTGCGGCACGTCGAGGAGTGCGAGCGCTGCCGCGACGAACTCCGCGTGCTGCTCCGCGTGGTCACGGCGGCCCGCACCGCGCACCTGGTGGACCTGCCGGCGGCACCCCCGGAGCACGTCTGGCGGGTCATCTCCCGGGACATCTCCCACGACACGGCCCCGCCCCGACCGCCCTCACACGTCCGCGACCGCGGAAAGCGAGCCCTCCTCGCCCTGCTCGCCGCCGCCGTGACCGCGGTCACCGGCCTCGCCGCCCGCTGGTCCCGACACCAGCGCTCGAAGTCCGGGTAGCGCGGGGCGGGACGGCGTCCAGCCCCGGTTCCGCCGCCGTATCGCGATCGGCTTCAGCGCCGCCCGCACGGTGTTCCGGCCCGAGGCCCAGGCCGAGCTGCGCGAGATCCCGCGTGACATCGCGCTTCGAAGCGCCGCCGCCTACGGGTCGGCGACCACCGTGTCGTCTGCGCCATCGACAACAGGGAACCGAGAGTGTGGGCCGTACACCTCGGACACCGCCCCACGGCGCATAGCCGCTCCCGCCGGCCGGCGGAGCGGTTCTGCGGACTGTTGGACAGCACAACGGCCCGACCCGCGTCCTCGCAGGCCGGGCCTTTCGTGGTGAGGCGATCAGACGTTGAAGCGGAACTCCACCACGTCCCCGTCCTGCATGACGTACTCCTTGCCCTCCATGCGGGCCTTCCCCTTGGCGCGGGCCTCCGCGACCGAGCCCGTCTCCACCAGGTCGTCGAAGGAGATGACCTCCGCCTTGATGAAGCCCTTCTGGAAGTCGGTGTGGATGACACCGGCGGCCTCGGGGGCCGTCGCGCCCTTCTTGATGGTCCAGGCGCGGGATTCCTTGGGGCCGGCCGTCAGGTACGTCTGGAGGCCCAGCGTGCGGAAGCCGACGTGGGCGAGGGTGGCGAGACCCGGCTCCTCCTGGCCGACGGACTGGAGGAGTTCCAGCGCCTCCTCCTCGTCGAGCTCGGCGAGGTCCGCCTCCAGCTTGGCGTTGAGGAAGATCGCCTCGGCGGGGGCGACCAGGGCACGCTGCTCGTTCTTGAAGTCCTCGTCGGTCAGCTCGTCCTCGTCGACGTTGAAGACGTAGAGGAACGGCTTGGTGGTGAGCAGGTGCAGGTCGTGCAGGAGCTCCGCGCGCTCGCTGCCCTGGACGAGGCCGTGCGCGAAGAGCGTGTCGCCCTTCTCCAGGATCTCCTTGGCCTCCTCGACGGCCTTGACCTTCGGCGCGATGTCCTTCTTGATGCGCGACTCCTTCTGGAGGCGCGGCAGGACCTTCTCGATGGTCTGCAGGTCAGCGAGGATCAGCTCGGTGTTGATCGTCTCGATGTCGTCCTTGGGCGAGACCTTGCCGTCGACGTGCACGACGTTCTCGTCCTTGAAGGCGCGGATGACCTGGCAGATCGCGTCGGACTCGCGGATGTTCGCGAGGAACTTGTTGCCCAGGCCCTCGCCCTCGGAGGCACCGCGCACGATGCCGGCGATGTCCACGAAGTCGACGGTCGCGGGCAGGACGCGCTGGGAGGAGAAGATCTCGGCCAGCTTCGTGAGGCGCGGGTCCGGGACGCCGACCACGCCTACGTTCGGCTCGATGGTGGCGAACGGGTAGTTGGCCGCCAGCACGTCGTTCTTGGTCAGGGCGTTGAACAGGGTCGACTTGCCGACATTCGGCAGACCGACGATTCCGATCGTGAGCGACACGTTGCGACTTCCCGTGAGTGGAGGGCCAGAGGGCCAGGGGACCGGCCGATCCACCAGTCTACGGCGTGTCCGGATCCACCCAGGCGACGTATCGAACGCTTGGCCAAGCAGCGGTCATCGGCGTGTCTGACGGGCTATTCGGCATATAGAACGACCTAAGTTGGTGCGGTGGAGCAATACAGGACGCGATCTCCCCAGTACGGACCGCGACGGGACCGGCCCAGGCCGCCCCGGCAACCCGTCCCGTCCCAGGCGGGGCGGGGAGCGGGGGGCGAGCCCGTGCGCGCGGCCCGGCCGCCCGGGCCGCAGCCCCGCCCGGCGCCGGTACGAGGCCCGGTACGAGGCCCGGCACGCCCCGCACGCCCCGCACCGGCGTCCGGCGCGGCCCGGCTGCCCAACCTCCGGCTGCCCAACCCCCGGCTGACCGGCCTGGGCAGCGGGCTGTTCTGCGCGGCGGTGATGTTCCTGCTCGGCGCGCTCTGCACGGCGCTGTTCGGGGCGTCCCTGACGGCATACGGCGTGCTGTTCCTGCCGGTGTGCGTGCTGACCGCCCTCTGGGTGCGCCCGGGGGATCTGATGAGCGCGCCCGTGGTCGTGCCGATCGCGTTCGCCGTGGGGCTGCTGCCGGCCACCGACGGCGAGGGCGGGACGGTCGGCAAGCTGATGGGCCTGGTGACAGGACTCGCCACACAGGCCGGCTGGCTGTACGGAGGGACGCTCATCGCCGGTCTGATCGTGATCGTCCGGCGGATCCGGCTGGTGCACCGGCGGCGGGCGGCAGGGGCCCGGCCACCGGTGTGACAACTCTCGGTCCGTACGCCCGAACGTCCGACCGCCCTAGTGTCCGGGCGTCCGAAGGTCCGACCGCCCTAGTGTCCGGCCGCCCCGGGCGCCCGACCGCCCGACCGTCCGAGCGTCCGAAGGTCCGACCGCCCTAGTGTCCGGCCGCCCGGGCGCCCGAGCGTCCGACCGCCCTAGTGTCCGGCCGCCCGCATCGCCGCGCCCACGATTCCCGCGTTGTTCTGCAGCTGCGCCGGGACGATCTCGGCCTTGATGCCCTCGATGTAGGGCAGGAACTTGTGGGACTTGCGGCTGACGCCGCCGCCGATGATGAACAGTTCGGGCGAGAACAGCATCTCGACATGGGCGAGGTACGTGCGCACGCGGTGCACCGCCCAGTGCTCCCACGTCATGTCGTGGTCCTCACGGGCCTTGCTGGAGGCCCGCTTCTCCGCGTCGTGCCCGTGGAGCTCGAGGTGGCCCAGCTCGGTGTTGGGGACGAGGACGCCGTCGACGAAGACCGCGCTGCCGATGCCGGTGCCGAAGGTCAGCAGGATCACCGTGCCCTGGCGGCCGCGGCCCGCGCCGAAGTTCATCTCGGCGACGCCCGCCGCGTCCGCGTCGTTGACCACCGTCACCGGCAGTCCGCCCAGCCGCTCGCCGAGCAGCGCACGCGCGTCGGTGTCGATCCAGCTGTCGTCGACGTTGGCCGCCGTGCGGATCGTGGCTCCGTCGGTGACCACGCCCGGGAACGTGACCCCGACCGGGCCCGTCCAGCCGAAGTGGTCGACGACCTGCTTGACGCCGTCGGCCACCGCGTCGGGCGTGGCCGGGTGCGGGGTGAGGACCTTGTGACGCTCCTGGGCCAGGTCGCCCTTGTCCAGGTCCACCGGGGCGCCCTTGATCCCGGATCCGCCGATGTCCACTCCGAAGATCTGCATGGCCCTACGTTACGACGAACGACTGACGGTCACAGGCCGGACGGCGGTGCTGCCCGGCCTGTACCCGATCACTCCCCGGAATGTTCACCGGACCCGGCGCCGCCGCGCTCGGCGACCAGGGCCGCCGCCTCCTCGCGCAGGTCGCGGCGCAGCTCCTTCGGCAGGGAGAAGGTGATGGACTCCTCGGCCGCCTTGACGAGCTCGACGTCCTCGAAGCCGCGCTGGGAGAGGAACTCCAGGACCTGCTCGACCAGGATCTCCGGGACGGAGGCGCCCGAGGTGACGCCGACCGTGTTCACGCCCTCCAGCCAGGCCTCGTCGATCTCCTCGGCGAAGTCCACGAGGTACGCCTCGCGGGCGCCCGCGATCTTGGCGACCTCGACGAGCCGCTTGGAGTTGGAGGAGTTGCGCGAGCCGACCACGATGACCAGGTCCGACTCGGCGCCCATCTGCTTCACGGCCAGCTGACGGTTCTGGGTGGCATAGCAGATGTCGTCGCTGGGCGGGGAGATGAGCTGCGGGAACTTGTCCTTCAGGGCGTCGACGGTCTCCATGGTCTCGTCGACGGAGAGCGTGGTCTGGGAGAGCCAGACGACCTTGGACGGGTCGCGGACCTCGACCTTCGCCACATCGCCGGGGCCGTCGACGAGCTGGATGTGGTCGGGGGCCTCGCCGGAGGTGCCGATGACCTCTTCGTGGCCCTCGTGCCCGATCAGGAGGATGTCGTAGTCCTCGCTCGCGAAGCGGACGGCTTCCTTGTGGACCTTGGTGACCAGCGGGCAGGTGGCGTCGATGGTGGCGAGCTTGCCGCGCTCGGCCTCCTGGTGCACGACGGGGGCGACCCCGTGCGCCGAGAACATCACGATGTTGCCCGGGGGGACCTCCTCCGTCCGCTCGACGAAGATCGCGCCCTTCTTCTCCAGGGTCTGCACGACGTACTTGTTGTGGACGATCTCGTGGCGGACGTACACCGGAGCGCCGTACTGCTCCAGGGCTTTCTCGACGGCGATCACGGCGCGGTCCACACCCGCGCAGTAGCCACGGGGGGCGGCGAGCAGGACACGGCGGCCAGGCGAAGCAGACATGCGTCCCATCGTAAGGCCGCGTCCGGCGGGTCGAAGATCGCCTGCCCGTGGAGTCCCCGGGAAGGCTGACGCGGCGCGAGGCGAGTGAAGCGGAGCGGAGGGCGAGGCGCGATGTCCGAGACCGGACCGGCGGCCTCTGCGGCCACCGGGGTGGGCCGTGTTGTCGGCGGTGGCCACTACGCTCGCGGGCATGGCTGTGAACACGACCCCGGAAGCCCCGTTGCCCGTCGGTGAGGTGTCGCGGCTCATCGGGGGCTGGATCGATCGGCTCGGGGCGGTGTGGGTCGAGGGGCAGATCACGCAGTTGTCGCGGCGGCCGGGCGCCGGCGTGGTGTTCCTGACGCTGCGGGACCCGTCGTACGACATCTCCGTGAGCGTCACCTGCTACCGGCAGGTCTTCGACGCCGTCGCGGACGTGGTGAGCGAGGGTGCCCGGGTCGTCGTCCTGGCGAAGCCCGAGTGGTACGCCCCCCGGGGGCAGTTGTCCTTGCGGGCCGCCGAGATACGGCCCGTCGGGGTCGGTGAACTGCTCGCGCGTCTGGAGCAGCTGAAGAAGGCCCTCACGCGGGAGGGGCTGTTCGCGCCGGAGCGCAAGAAGCCGCTGCCGTTCCTGCCGCAACTGGTGGGGTTGGTCTGCGGCCGGGCCTCGGCCGCCGAGCGGGACGTCCTGGAGAACGCCCGGCACCGCTGGCCCGCCGTGCGCTTCGAGGTGCGCAATGTCGCCGTGCAGGGCGTGCACGCCGTGCCGCAGGTCGTGCAGGCCGTGAAGGAGCTCGACGCGATCGACGACGTGGACGTGATCATCGTCGCCCGGGGCGGCGGCAGCGTGGAGGACCTGCTGCCGTTCTCCGACGAGCAGCTGATCCGCACGGTCGCGCAGTGCCGTACGCCCGTGGTGTCCGCCATCGGGCACGAGCCGGACAACCCGCTGCTGGACCACGTCGCCGACCTGCGCGCCTCCACTCCGACCGACGCCGCCAAGAAGGTCGTGCCGGACGTCGGCGAGGAGTACGAGCGGGTGCGGCAGCTGCGGGACCGGGCGCGGCGGTGTGTGGCGGCGCTGGTGGAGCGTGAGGAGCGGGGGCTGGCGCACGCGCTCGCGCGGCCGTCGATAGAGGATCCGCACCGGATGATCGACGAGCGCGCCGACCAGGTGGCGAACCTGCTCGACCGGGGCCGGCGCTGCCTGCGGCACCAGCTCGACCGGGCCGACTCGGAGCTGACCCACACGCACGCGCGCGTGGTGGCCCTCTCCCCCGCCGCGACCCTCAAGCGCGGGTACGCCGTACTGCAGAGGGCGGACGGGCACGCCGTCCGCGATCCCGGCGAGGTGACGGCCGGCGAGGCCCTGCGGGCACGGGTCTCCGAGGGCGAGTTCTCCGTACGAGTGGACACATAGGGTGGGTGGATGACCAGCGAGGTTGATGTGACACCGGGCATGAGCGAGGCGCTCGGCTATGAACAGGCGCGGGACGAGCTGATCGAGGTCGTCCGGCGCCTGGAGGCGGGCGGCACGACATTGGAGGAGTCCCTCGCGCTCTGGGAGCGCGGCGAGGAGCTGGCCAAGGTGTGCCGGCGCTGGCTCGACGGGGCCCGGGCGCGGCTGGACGCGGCGCTGGCGGAGGAGGCCGCGGAGGGCGAGGACGCGGAGTAGCCGGGACCGTTCGGGTTCGGGTGACGTACGACACCCTCACGTTAGTTGAACGTTGAACTTCATTCGCGTACGGTCGAAGATGTCAGCCGATCTCCCGGACCAGACGCGAGAAGGTGCATCGATGTCCCTCGTTCTTGACCCCGCCGCCCAGGACCTCCTGTTCCGTGAGGCCCGCACCGCCAACACCTTCACCGACGAGCCGGTGACCGACGAGCAGGTGCAGGCGATCTACGACCTGGTCAAGTACGGTCCGACCGCCTTCAACCAGACCCCGCTGCGCATCACCCTGGTCCGCTCGCCGGAGGCCCGCGAGCGCCTGGTCGCGCACATGGCCGAAGGCAACCGGGCCAAGACGGCGAGCGCCCCGCTGGTGGCGATCCTCTCCGCGGACAACGAGTTCCACGAGGAGCTGCCGCACCTGTTCCCGGCCTTCCCGCAGGCCAAGGACGCCTTCTTCGCCGAGCGCCCCGCGCGGGAGAGCGCCGCGGCGATGAACGCCGCCCTGCAGGCGGCGTACTTCATCGTCGGCGTACGCGCCGCCGGTCTCGCCGCCGGCCCCATGACCGGTTTCGACTTCGAGGGTGTCCGCAAGGAGTTCCTGGACGACGACCACACGCCGCTGATGGTCGTCAACATCGGCCGCCCCGGTCCGGACGCCTGGTACCCGCGCTCCCCGCGCCTGGAGTTCGACCAGGTCGTCACGACGGTCTGAGCGCCCCCTCGGACATGAGGAAGGCCCCCTGGAATTCGCGCCAGGGGGCCTTCCTCGTGCGCGCTCACTTCGTCTCCAGCGCCTCCGCCATCTTCGTCAGCTGCGCGAACGACGCGGTGCCCGTCACGACCGTGGTCGAGCCCTTGGTGCCCTCGAGGACCAGCGCATCGTACCGGCCGCCCTCGTAGCGGGTCCACGTCTTGCCGTCGATCTTCTCCGTCTTCCCGGTCTCCCGCGCACCCTGCGTCGCCTCGTCGAGGAAGACCGGGCGCCGCTGAGTGGACTGCTCGACCGCCACGTACTCCCCCTCGGGATCGTGGAAACCGAGGTGCCAGGCGTCGAACTCGTCCCCCCGGAAACGGACGGAGGTGGCCTTCCACGCGTCGGGCAGGCCCTGGGGCGCGGCCACGGGGTACGAGGCGGCGCGGCGCGCCGTGAGCAGCTCGACGCGGTAGTCGACGGCCTTGACGTCGGGCGCGCTGTCGTCGTGCGGGATGAAGAGGTACATGAAGCCCGCCACCAGGACGATGACTCCCATGGAGAGAATCATGTCCCGCGCCGTCTTCTGCTTGCCGTTCTTGCCTGCCACGCCCCCCATCGTCGCAGGTCCCTGCCGCGCTCATCCGTGGGGGCCCCTGCTCATTTTGCGGGCTCGGCGATAGAGTCGGGCGAACAACACCCTCATCCGGCCGTCGTCGTACAGAAAGGTGCGCTCCGATGACCGAGCATCATCACTTGCCGTCCGAACTCGATGTGCCCTCCGAGGCCCCCGACCGCAACCTCGCCCTGGAACTCGTCCGGGTCACCGAGGCCGCGGCGATGGCCGCGGGCCGTTGGGTCGGGCGGGGAGACAAGAACGGCGCCGACGGTGCCGCGGTGCGCGCCATGCGCACCCTCGTTTCCACCGTCTCGATGAACGGCGTCGTCGTCATCGGCGAGGGCGAGAAGGACGAAGCCCCGATGCTGTTCAACGGGGAGCGCGTGGGCGACGGCACCGGGCCCGAGTGCGACATCGCCGTCGACCCGATCGACGGCACCACGCTGACCGCGAAGGGCATGACGAACGCGATCGCGGTGCTGGCCGCCGCCGAGCGCGGGTCCATGTTCGACCCGTCCGCCGTGTTCTACATGGACAAGCTGGTCACCGGACCGGAGGCGGCCGACTTCGTCGACATCAACGCGCCGGTGTCGGTGAACATCCGCCGGGTCGCCAAGGCGAAGCGGTCCGCGCCGGAGGACGTGACGGTGGTGATCCTCGACCGGCCACGGCACGAGGGCATCATCAAGGAGATCCGGGAAACCGGGGCGCGCATCAGGCTGATCTCCGACGGCGATGTGGCCGGCTCGATCCTGGCGCTGCGCGAGGGCACCGGCGTCGATCTGCTGCTCGGCATCGGCGGTACGCCGGAGGGCATCATCTCGGCCTGCGCGGTGAAGTGCCTGGGTGGCACGATCCAGGGCAAGCTGTGGCCCAAGGACGACGAGGAGCGGCAGCGGGCGATCGACGCGGGGCATGACCTCGACCGGGTGCTCACGACCGAGGACCTCGTCACCGGGGAGAACGTGTTCTTCGTGGCCACCGGGATCACCGACGGGGAGCTGCTGCGGGGGGTTCGCTACCGGGCCGAGACCGCCACGACCGACTCGATCGTGATGCGGTCGCGGTCGGGCACGGTGCGCCGGATCGACTCCGAGCACCGGCTGAGCAAGCTGCGTGCCTACAGCGCGATCGACTTCGACAAGGGGAAGTAGCCCCGAGACGGAGCGGACCCGCACAGCGAAAAGGGCGTCCCCGGTGCGGTGGGGACGCCCCTTTCGCTGTGCCGTTCTCGTACGCCCTTGTGCTCGGCCGTCAGCCTGCCGCCGCTATCCGGTTCTCCGGACGGACCGCCTTCTTCAGTTCCAGCTCCCGCCGGCGGCGCCGGGCGAGGACCACCCGGCGCTCCGCGGCGGTGAGCCCGCCCCAGACGCCGTAGGGCTCGGGCTGGAGCAGGGCGTGCTCGCGGCATTCGACCATCACCGGGCATCGGGCACAGACCCGCTTCGCCGCTTCCTCCCGGGAGAGCCTCGCGGCGGTGGGCTCCTTGGAGGGGGCGAAGAACAGGCCGGCCTCGTCACGCCGGCACACCGCCTCGGTGTGCCACGGGGCGTCTTGGTCCCTGTCTCGCGCTGGCACCCGCGGGGCCGGAACGGCAGCGACCTGCAGGGACGAATGCGGCGGTTGCAGCACGGTCTACTCCTGACGACGGCTTCGCGAGCGAGAGACGATGCAGCAAGGCCTACCCGCTGTACGCGCGCCTATGCACTGAGTTCCCAACCGCCGGTTCCGGAGGCTTCGCGACTGTCAATGACCCAGGTGTTTGCGCAAACTCTTGTCGACCTTGCGCTGCACCCGGTCCAGGATGTCCGCGACGACCTTGCCCCGCCGGGGCCGCGCCTCGACGCTGCCCAGGACGGCCCAGCCGTCGACGTAGACGATGGGGGCCTCCGGTTCGCCCGAGTCGAGAGTGGCCACCTCGAAGCTGCCGAGGACGCCGCCGCCCATGCCGCGCAGCGACACGTTCTCCGGGACGCGGATCTCGACGCTGCCGAAGACCGCGAACGACTTGACGACGACCTGCTGGTGGTCGAAGAGGGCCTCGCTGAGGTCTATCTCGACACTGCCGAAGATCGCGTACGCGTGGATGCGGCGGCCCGCGCGCCAGCGGCCCTTGCGGACGGCGCTGCTGAAGACCGCGACCACGTTGTCGTCGGGGTCGATCGGGATCGCCCCGGCCGTGGGGCGCCGGGGTGCCGGGGTGTGGGACGGGCCGGGGGCCCGGCGGTGCGCAGCGGGCAGGTCCCGGATGAAGACCTCCAGCTCGCCGACCGTCTTGGCGCACAGCACCCCCTCGACGCGCTCGGCGTGCTCCTCCGCGGTGAGGCGGCCCTCGGCCAGGGCCTCGTGCAGGATGTCGGCGATGCGGTCGCGCTCGGCGTCGGAGGCGCGGAGCTCGGAGCCGGCGGGCGCGGCCTGTGCGTGAAGGTCCTGCTTCTGAAGGTCCACGGCAGCAGCGTACCGAAACACGATAGATCGCGACACCCCTGGGATCGCGCCCGAGTGTGACGAACTGAGCCTTACCTCACAAGCTCGCCGTCGGCGGCAGGTTCTACGCTGGTGGGCGCTCGCCAACGGAGGCGGGCCGCCGTCCGTCGAGTGAGGAATGGGCTGAGATGCCTGAGTTCGCGTACACCGATCTGCTCCCCCAGGGAGAGGACACCACCCCTTACCGGCTGGTTACCTCCGAGGGTGTCTCCACGGTCGAGGGGCCGGACGGGCGGACCTTCCTGCAGGTGGAGCCGGAGGCGCTGCGCAAGCTCGCCGAGGAGGCCATCCACGACATCCAGCACTACCTGCGCCCGGCCCACCTCGCGCAGCTGCGCCGGATCATCGACGACCCCGAGGCGTCGGGCAACGACAAGTTCGTGGCGCTGGACCTGCTGAAGAACGCCAACATCGCGGCGGCCGGCGTGCTGCCCATGTGCCAGGACACGGGCACCGCGATCGTGATGGGCAAGCGCGGGCAGAACGTGCTGACGCGGGGCCGCGACGAGGAGGCCCTCAGCCACGGCATCTACGACGCGTACAAGAACCTGAACCTGCGCTACTCGCAGATGGCTCCGCTCACCATGTGGGAGGAGAAGAACACCGGCTCCAACCTCCCCGCTCAGATCGAGCTGTACGCGACCGACGGCGGCGCCTACAAGTTCCTGTTCATGGCCAAGGGCGGCGGCTCGGCCAACAAGTCGTTCCTCTACCAGGAGACGAAGGCCGTCCTGAACGAGTCCTCCATGATGAAGTTCCTGGAGGAGAAGATCCGCTCGCTGGGCACCGCGGCCTGCCCGCCCTACCACCTGGCGATCGTGGTCGGCGGCACGTCCGCCGAGTACGCGCTGAAGACCGCCAAGTACGCCTCCGCGCATTACCTGGACGAGATCCCGGCCGAGGGCTCCGAGCTCGGGCACGGCTTCCGGGACAAGGAGCTGGAGCAGAAGGTCTTCGAGCTGACGCAGAAGATCGGCATCGGCGCGCAGTTCGGCGGCAAGTACTTCTGCCACGACGTGCGCGTGGTGCGCCTGCCCCGGCACGGCGCCTCCTGCCCGGTCGCCATCGCCGTGTCCTGCTCCGCCGACCGCCAGGCCGTCGCGAAGATCACCGCCGAGGGCGTCTTCCTGGAGCAGCTGGAGACGGACCCGGCGCGCTTCCTTCCGGAGACGACGGACGAGCACCTCGACGAGAGCGACGTCGTCAGGATCGACCTGAACCAGCCGATGGACACGATCCTCGCCGAGCTCACCAAGTACCCGGTGAAGACCCGCCTGTCCCTGACCGGCCCGCTGGTCGTGGCCCGCGACATCGCGCACGCCAAGATCAAGGAGCGGCTGGACGCGGGCGAGGAGATGCCGCAGTACCTGAAGGACCACCCGGTGTACTACGCCGGTCCGGCCAAGACGCCCGAGGGCTACGCGTCGGGTTCCTTCGGCCCGACCACGGCCGGCCGGATGGACTCCTACGTCGAGCAGTTCCAGGCGGCGGGCGGTTCCAAGGTGATGCTGGCCAAGGGCAACCGCAGCAAGCAGGTCACGGCCGCCTGCGACGCCCACGGCGGCTTCTACCTCGGCTCCATCGGCGGCCCGGCCGCACGCCTCGCCCAGGACTGCATCAAGAAGGTCGAGGTCGTCGAGTACGAGGAGCTCGGCATGGAGGCCGTCTGGAAGATCGAGGTCGAGGACTTCCCCGCCTTCATCGTCGTCGACGACAAGGGCAACGACTTCTTCCAGGACCCGGCGCCGGCGCCGACGTTCACCTCCATTCCGGTACGCGGTCCCGGACTCGCCTGAGAAGGGCGGTGACGATTCGCCTCCACGGGGAACAGTGGTCGCGGCGCTGACGCTGTGACACGTGGAGGTGATCGTCGATGACCGACGAGCAGGACAGGACCGAGTACCGCACCGAGCACGACTCCATGGGCGAGGTGCGGGTGCCCGTCCACGCCAAGTGGCGTGCCCAGACCCAGCGCGCCGTGGAGAACTTCCCGGTCTCCGGGCAGCGCATCGAACGGGCGCACATCGAGGCGCTGGCCCGGATCAAGGGCGCGGCGGCCAAGGTCAACGCCGGGCTGGGGGTCCTCGACCAGGACATCGCCGGGGCGATCCAGGAGGCGGCCCGGGAGGTCGCCGAGGGCGAGTGGGACGAGCACTTCCCGGTCGACGTGTTCCAGACCGGGTCCGGGACCTCGTCCAACATGAACACCAACGAGGTCATCGCCACGCTCGCCAGTGAGCGGCTCGGGCGGCCCGTGCACCCGAACGACCACGTCAACGCCTCCCAGTCGTCCAACGACGTCTTCCCCTCCTCGATCCACATCGCCGCCACCGCCGCCGTGACGCGCGACCTCGTGCCGGCCCTGGAGCACCTCGCCGCCTCCCTGGAGCGCAAGGCCGAGGAGTTCGCGGACGTCGTGAAGTCCGGGCGGACCCACCTGATGGACGCCACGCCGGTGACGCTGGGTCAGGAGTTCGGCGGGTACGCCGCCCAGGTGCGGTACGGCATCGAGCGTCTGGAGGCCTCCCTGCCCCGGCTCGCGGAACTGCCCCTCGGCGGTACGGCCGTCGGCACCGGCATCAACACCCCGCCGGGGTTCTCCGCCGCCGTGATCCAGGAGGTCGCCCGTACGACCGGGCTGCCCCTCACAGAGGCCCGGAACCACTTCGAGGCGCAGGGCGCCCGGGACGGCATCGTCGAGACCAGCGGACAGCTGCGGACCATCGCGGTCGGCCTGACGAAGATCGCCAACGATCTGCGGTGGATGTCCTCCGGGCCGCGCACCGGCCTCGCCGAGATCGCCCTGCCCGACCTCCAGCCCGGCTCCTCGATCATGCCGGGCAAGGTGAACCCGGTCATCCCGGAGGCCGTGCTCATGGTCGCCGCGCAGGTCGTCGGCAACGACGCCACCGTCGCCACAGCGGGTGCCGCCGGGAACTTCGAGCTCAACGTGATGCTGCCCGTCATCGCCAAGAACGTGCTGGAGTCGATCCGGCTGCTCGCCAACGCGACGCGGCTGCTCGCCGACCGGACGGTGGACGGCATCACCGCCGACCGCGAGCGGGCGCGGGAGTACGCCGAGTCCTCCCCCTCCGTCGTCACGCCGCTCAACAAGTACATCGGCTACGAGGAGGCCGCGAAGGTCGCCAAGAAGGCGCTGGCCGAACGGAGGACGATCCGTCAGGTCGTCCTGGAGGGCGGGTACGTGGAGCGCGGGGACCTGACCGCGGAGCAGCTCGACGAGGCGCTGGATGTCCTGCGGATGACGCATCCGTGACAGGGGGACCCAGGCGTGTGCCCGGCGGGTGAACCGTGACACGCGCCGCAGCGTCGTATGCCTACGGCACCTAATATCTGTTCATGGCAGAGGGTGAAGCGATGAGACGCGTGGAGACGGGTGGTGCGGCGGGCTTCTGGGCGCCCGGGAGCCGGGTCCTGTGGCGGTACCGGGAGAACGGCGGCACGCAGGTGCACATCGCGCGTCCCGTCACCGTCGTCCGGGACGACGCCGACCTGCTCGCCGTGTGGCTGGCGCCCGGCACCGAGTGCGTGAAGCCCGTGCTCGCCGACGGCACACCCGTGCACCTGGAGCCGCTGGAGTCGCGTTACACCAAGCCGCGGACCGTGCAGCGCGACCGATGGTTCGGCACGGGCGTGCTGAAGCTGGCCCGGCCCGGCGAGCCCTGGTCGGTGTGGCTGTTCTGGGAGCCCGGCTGGCAGTTCAAGAACTGGTACGTGAACCTGGAGGAACCGCTGGCCCGTTGGACGGGCGGGGTCGACTCCGTCGATCACTTCCTGGACATCTCCGTGCACCCCGATCGCAGCTGGCACTGGCGGGACGAGGACGAGTTCGCCCAGGCCCGCCGGGACGGGCTGATGGACGACCGGCAGGCCGAGAAGGTACGGGCCGCGGGGCGGGAGGCGGTGCGGGTGATCCGTGCCTGGGGACCGCCGTTCTCGGAAGGCTGGCAGCACTGGCGCCCGGATCCGTCCTGGGCGGTACCGTCACTGCCGGAGGACTGGGATCGTACGCCTGCGCATGTGTCCTCATGAGACCCTTGATGCGCCCCCGGGCAAGAAACGTAGGATCGTCCTCCGCAAAGACGCGCGGCGGCAACCACCTGAGCACGCGCTGGGCTTGACCGATCGTCACCGAGGGGCGGCAGGACGTGAGCGAGGGGTACGAGGGCAACACCGGCAGGGCCTGCGCCGCAGGCCGCAGACGGCCTTCCGGTGGCACAGGAACAACCTCTGACCACGCGGGAATTCCGTTCCTGGGGCACGTATTCCGGGTATCGGAGTTTCGGCGGGACCAACTGCGCGCGCGGCGCGCAGCCCCGGACGGATGGATTCGACACGCGTGACGGAGCAGCCGACCTCGTTCGAACGCCCCCAGGGGGGCGCCGACCCCGCGGATCCCCGCGGGGCGTTCGTGCATACCCCGACACCGGCGCGAGCGCCGGGCGCGGGCACCTTACCGGTACAGGGCCGCCCCGGCGGCGACGTCACCGTTCCGGTCACGACGGCACACAGCACACCGGGCACGTCGGAGCCGGGCACCTCCACGCCGTTCGGCAAGGGCAAGGACACCGTGAGCGACCCCGCATCCGAGCACTCCCAGCCGGGTGCCGAGCAGACCACCGAGCGCGAGACCCCTCGGCCGCGCCCCGTCCCCGAGGCCATTCCGCTCCAGCCGGCCGACGAGCAGGACCTGCCGGGGGCGAACGCCGACGGGCAGGAGCGCCGCAGCGGCCAGAGCCTGCCGCCCGGCCGGCCCACGCCCATGCGGCGGGACGGCGACCGGCTCCGGTTCGTGGGGGCCGCCACCCGGCGGATCGCCCGCGGCATCGACCTCGACGAGATCGTGATGGGGCTGTGCCGGGCCACCGTGCCGACCTTCTCCGACGCGATCCTGGTCTATCTGCGCGACCCGCTGCCCGTCGGGGACGAGCGGCCCACCGGCCCACTGCTGCTGCGGCTGCGCCGCACCGACCGGATACCGGCGGAGCGCGACACCGAGAACGGCTTCCTGCCGGCCGCGCAGCCCGAGCCGAACGAGCTGGACACGGTCGGCGCCGAGCTGTGCGAGGTGCGGCCCGGCAGTGCGCTCGCCGAGGTCCTGCGGGGTGTGCGCCCGGTGTTCACCGACGCCCCCGCGGCCCGCGCCGCACTGCCTGAACTGCTCGGCGACGGCGGCGAGTTCGCCGTTCCGGGCGGACAACGGGCGATCCTCGCCCCGCTGCGGGGCCGGCGCCGGGTGATCGGCGCCGCCCTGTTCCTGCGCCGTCCCGAGCGCATCGCGTTCGAGCCGGACGACCTGCTGGTGGCCGCCCAGCTCGCCACGCACAGCGCCCTCGGCATCGACAAGGCCGTGCTGTACGGCCGCGAGGCCTACATCGCGGACGAGTTGCAGCGCACCATGCTGCCCGAGACGCTGCCCCGCCCGACGGGTGTGCGGCTGGCCTCCCGCTACCTGCCGGCCGCGGAGACGGCCCGGGTCGGCGGCGACTGGTACGACGCGATCCCGCTGCCCGGCAGCCGGGTCGCGCTGGTCGTCGGTGACGTCATGGGCCACTCCATGACCTCGGCCGCCATCATGGGCCAGCTGCGCACCACGGCCCAGACCCTCGCCGGCCTGGACCTGCCGCCGCAGGAGGTCCTGCACCACCTCGACGAACAGGCCCAGCGTCTCGGCGTGGACCGCATGGCGACCTGCCTCTACGCGGTCTACGACCCGGTATCGCACCGCATCACCATCGCCAACGCCGGCCATCCGCCGCCCGTCCTGCTCCACCTGGGCGGCCGCGCCGAGGTCCTGCGCGTGCCCGCCGGTGCCCCGATCGGGGTCGGCGGCGTGGACTTCGAGGCCGTGGAGCTGGACGCGCCCGCCGGCGCGACCCTGCTCCTCTACACCGACGGGCTGGTCGAGTCCCGGCTGCGCGATGTGTGGACCGGCATCGAGCAGCTGCGGGAGAAGCTCGCCGCGGTCGCGCAGCTCACCGGGCCGGACCATCCGCCGCCCCTGGAAGCGCTGTGCGACGAGGTGCTCGACATGCTCGGCCCCGGCGACCGGGACGACGACATCGCGCTGCTCGCCGCCCGCTTCGACGGGATCGCGCCCAGCGACGTGGCGTACTGGTTCCTGGAGCCGGAGGACGCCGCCCCCGGCCGGGCCCGCCGCCTGGCCCGCCGCGCGTTGCAGCGCTGGGGCCTGGAGGAGCTCAGCGACTCCGTCGAGCTGCTCGTCAGCGAGGTCGTGACCAATGCCGTGCGCTACGCGTCCCGGCCGGTGACCCTGCGGCTGCTGCGCACGGACGTGCTGCGGTGCGAGGTCGGCGACGACGTGCCGCAGCTGCCGCGGCTGCGCCAGGCTCGCGCCACCGACGAGGGCGGGCGCGGGCTGTACCTGGTGAACCGGCTGGCCCGGCGCTGGGGCGCGACCCGGCTCAGTACCGGCAAGGTGGTGTGGTTCGAGCTCAACCACGGCTGACGGAGCCGTGGGGAGCGGAGCCGTACGAACAAGGCGAAGGGGCGCCCGGTGTGCACCGGGCGCCCCTTCGGCTTCTCCTACTCGTCGTCGCCCGGCTTGATCGGGTCGAACGGGCCGCCTCCGCCCCCGTTGTCGCCCGGCGGTGTCGTGGACGGGGCCGTGGGCGGGGTGATGGTGGGCGGTGTCGTCGACGGGCTCGGCGGCGGGGACGACGACGGCTTCTCGGAGGTGGGCGGCGGGGACGACGACGGTTCCTCGGTCGTCGGCTCCTGCGTCGGCTCCTTGGTCGGCGTCGGCGACGGCGACGGCGTCCAGGTCGGCTGGACGGCCGCGCCCTGCTGGGTCTCCAGGTCGAACGTGCTGACGTCGCCCATCACACCGAAGGTGTACGCCGCCCAGATCTGCGCCGGGAACCCGCCGCCGTTGACCCGGGGTTCGCCGCCCGCCTTGTACATCGGGACCTGGGCGTGGGTCTTGGCGTCCTCGCCGAACAGTCCCACCGAGGTGACCAGGCCGGGCGTGTAGCCGGTGAACCAGGCCGACTTGTTGTTGTCGGACGTTCCCGTCTTGCCCGCGACCTGCTGGCCGTCGCGACGGGGGTTGTTGGCCACGGATGCCTGGGCGGTGCCGTCGTCGACCACGCCGGTCAGCACCGAGGTGACGGAGTCGGCGGCCTCGCGGCTGATGACCTGCTCGCCGATCGGCTCGGGCATGGTGACGTTTTGGTTCAGGTGCTCCGCCTTCTTCACGAGGGCGGGGGTGACCTTCTTGCCGTGGTTGTCGAGGGTCGCGTAGACCCCGGCCATCTGCAGAGGGCTCGCGCCCATGCTGCCCAGTGTCTGGGCGGGTACGGCCTCCATGTTCTCGGTGTCCATGCCGAGCTTGCCGGCGACCTTCACCACCTCGGACATGCCGACGTCGACGCCCATCTGCGCGAAGACGGAGTTGACGGACTTGTTCATGGCCGTCTGGACGGAGATCGGTCCGTAGTTCCGGTCGTCCTCGTTCTCGGGGGCGAAGCCGACTTTGCGGCCGTCCTCCACGACCGGGCGCTTGCTCGTGCCGTCGTAGATCGTGCTCGCGGTGATCGGCTTGCCGTCCTGCGTCTTCGCCTGCGTCTCCAGGGCCGCGGCCAGGATGACCGGCTTGAAGGTGGAGGCCGGCTGGTAGTCGGAGCGGGTGGCGTTGTTGGTGTAGTGCTTGAAGTAGTCCTCGCCGCCGTACATCGCGACCACCGCGCCGGTCTTGGGGTTCACGGACGCGGCGCCGGCCTGGACGTTCGCGTCGACCTTGCGCTTCTCGGGGTCGAGCTTGCCGGTCAGCTGCTGTTTGACGGACTTCTCCAGCGCCGCCTGCTTCTTCTTGTCGATGTTGAGCGTGACGGTCCAGCCGCCGGCCTTGACCAGCGCCTCGGCTTCCTTGGCGCTGTCGGCGGTGCCGTCGGCGACGAGCTGCCTCTCCAGCGCCGCGTTGGCCGAGTTGACCAGGTAGCCCTTCTGGCCCTCCATGCCGGGGGCGGGCTTGGGCTCCTTCGGCACCGGGAACTTCATGCCCGATCGCTCCGACCGGCTCAGCCAGCCCTCGTCGACCATGTTGTCCAGGACGTAGTTCCAGCGCGCCTTCACCAGCTTCTTGCCGCCCTCGGAGGCGACGGCCCAGTCGTACTGGCTGGGGGCCTGGAGCAGCGCGGCGAGGTAGGCGCCCTGGGCGACGGTGAGCTTCTCGGCGTCGGTGTGGTAGTAGGCCTGGGCGGCGGCCTGGATGCCGTAGGCGTTGCGGCCGTAGTAACTGGTGTTGATGTAGCCGGCGAGGATGTAGTCCTTGGACTTCTCCCGGTCCAGCTTCAGCGAGATGACCAGTTCCTTCAGCTTGCGGGAGACGGTCTGTTCCTGCGTCAGGTAGTAGTTCTTGACGTACTGCTGGGTGATCGTCGAACCGCCCTGCGCGCCCCGGCCGGCCAGCGTGTTGAACACGCCTCGGGCGGTGCCCTTGAGGTCGACGCCGGAGTCCTTGTAGAAGGTCTTGTTCTCGGCGGCCACGAAGGTGAGCCGCACGCCCTTGGGGACCCTGGACAGGTCGACGACCTCGCGGTTGACCTTGCCGTCGCGGGCCATGATCGAGCCGTCGCTGTACTTGTAGATGTTGCTCTGCCGTTTGGCGTCGGCGTTCCCCTCGGGGATGCCGATCACCATGTACAGCACGACGAAGGCGCCCATGCCGAGCAGGCACAGGCCGAAGAAGGTGCCGAGGATCTTCTTCCAGGTGAAGAGCCTGCGTATGCCGCTCTTCCCGGCCGCTTCCGACGAACGGCGGCGCTTGGGTGCCGCCCGGCGCCCACCGCGCTGTCGGGCGCGTCTTTCTTCCGCTCGTCCCATGGGTCCGATCCGCTCCGCTTCGTTCATGTGTGCTCACATGTCACACAGGTTCGCCGCTCAGGTCAGCTCAGAAAGCTAACACCGGGAGATAAGAGATAGGGCTGCCGATCCGGCCCTTTGCGGACGTGACAATCAGCACCCATCCCAACGGAACCGACGTACGAGACACGCGCAGGGTTGCCAGGGCGCGATAAAGTGATATCACTTAGCTAGACAGAAGCTATGCAGGAGTGGCTTCGACCGAAGAACGGGGGACCACCCATGTCCACACACGACACGCAGGTCACGGCCGACGTGCCCGAGATGCCGGCGCCACGGGTGCGGGAGTTCACCGCACACAGCATCGGCGGCGGGCTCGCCCTGCTGCTCGGCCTCCTCGGACTGCTGGCCGGCGCCGGGCTGATCGCGGGCGCCACCACGGTGGACGCGACCGGCGCGAAGGCCGGGCTGATCATCGGTGGCATCCTGATCGCGCTAGCGGCGTTCCTCGCCATGTGCGGGCTGAACATGGTGGCGCCGGGCGAGGCTCGGGTCGTCCAGCTGTTCGGCCGCTACCGGGGCACGATCCGGGAGGACGGCCTGCGCTGGGTGAACCCCTTCACCTCACGCACCAAGATCTCGACGCGCGTACGCAACCACGAGACGGCGGTCCTGAAGGTCAACGACGCCTACGGCAACCCGATCGAGCTCGCCGCGGTCGTGGTGTGGCGCGTCGAGGACACCGCCCAGGCCACCTTCGAGGTCGACGACTACATCGAGTTCGTCTCCACCCAGACCGAGGCGGCCGTGCGGCACATCGCCATCGAGTACCCCTACGACGCCCACGAGGAGGACGGCCTCTCGCTGCGCGGCAACGCCGAGGAGATCACCGAGAAGCTCGCCGTCGAACTGCACGCGCGCGTGGAGGCGGCCGGCGTGCAGATCATCGAGTCCCGCTTCACGCACCTCGCCTACGCCCCCGAGATCGCCTCGGCGATGCTCCAGCGGCAGCAGGCCGGAGCGGTGGTCGCGGCGCGGCGGCAGATCGTGGACGGCGCGGTGGGCATGGTGGAGGCCGCGATCGCCCGCATCACCGAGCGGGACATCGTGGAACTGGACTCCGAGCGGAAGGCGGCGATGGTCTCCAACCTCATGGTCGTGCTGTGCGGTGACCGTGCCGCGCAGCCGGTCCTCAACACCGGGTCCCTCTACCAGTGACGGTCCCTCCCGAGGGTCCGGGTTCTCAGCGCCGGCCGCAGCAGCAGCGCAAGCAGGTGCTGCTGCGGCTGGACCCGGCGGTGTACGAGGCGCTCGCGCGGTGGGCCGGGGACGAGCTGCGATCGGCCAACGCGCAGATCGAGTTCCTGCTGCGCAGGGCGCTGGCGGAGGCGGGTCGGCTGCCGCGGGAGACCGGGCCGCTGCCCCGGCGGGGACGGCCGCCCGGGCCTCCCGGCCCCCCGCCCTCCGGCCCCCCGCCGGCCTGAACGAACCGGCTCCGGGGCTGTTGCGGAACCGTGACAACCCGGCCCGACCTGCACAGCGGTACGGCCCGCCATGAGCTACACACTCGGCGTATACATCCGGCGTATACACGGTGTGTAGAGTCATGGCATGTCCATCGGTCACACTCTTCTGGGACTCCTGGAGTCCGGTCCGCGGCACGGTTACGACCTGAAGCGGGCCTTCGACGAGAAGTTCGGTCACGACCGGCCGCTCCACTACGGCCAGGTCTACTCGACGATGTCCCGCCTGCTGAAGAACGGGCTCGTCGAGGTCGACGGCATCGAGGCGGGCGGCGGGCCCGAGCGCAAGCGCTACGCGATCACCGAGGCCGGCATCACCGACGTCGCGCGCTGGCTCGCCACGCCGGAGAAGCCGGAGCCGTATCTCCAGTCGACCCTCTACACCAAGATCGTCCTCGCGCTGCTCACCCACCGCGACGCCGGCGACATCCTCGACACCCAGCGCTCGGAGCACCTGCGCAGCATGCGCATCCTCACCGACCGCAAACGCAAGGGCGATCTCGCCGACCAGCTCATCTGCGATCACGCGCTGTTCCACCTGGAGGCGGACCTGCGCTGGCTGGAGCTGACCGCGGCGCGTCTGGACAAGCTCCGTGAGGCGGTGGCCCGGTGACGATTCCCGCTGGTTCGCTCCTCACCGCCCAGGACCTGCGCAAGGTGTACGGGCCGACGACCGCGCTCGACGGCGCCGGGTTCTCCATCCACCCGGGCGAGGTCGTCGCCGTGATGGGCCCGTCCGGGTCGGGCAAGTCGACGCTGCTGCACTGCCTCGCCGGGATCGTCATGCCCGACTCGGGCTCGATCACGTACAACGGGCGCGAGGTGACCGCGATGAGCGATGCCGAGCGCAGTGCGTTGCGGCGCTCGGAGTTCGGGTTCGTGTTCCAGTTCGGGCAGCTCGTGCCGGAACTCACCTGCGTGGAGAACGTCGCGTTGCCCCTGCGGCTGAACGGGTCGTCCCGCAAGGAGGCCGAGCGGGCCGCGCTGGCCTGGATGGAACGGCTGGAGGTCGACGACCTCCGCAAGAAGCGGCCCGGCGAGGTGTCCGGCGGTCAGGGGCAGCGGGTCGCCGTCGCCCGCTCGCTGGTGACGAACCCCCGGGTGGTGTTCGCCGACGAGCCGACCGGCGCACTCGACTCGTTCAACGGCGAGCGCGTGATGGAGCTGCTCACCGACGCCGCCCGGTCGGCCAACGCCGCCGTGGTGCTCGTCACGCACGAGGCGCGGGTGGCCGCGTACTCCGACCGCGAGATCGTCGTCCGGGACGGCAGGTCGCGGGACATGGAGCGCGTCGTATGAGCGTCAGGCAGTGGGCCCGGGACCTGGCCATGGGGGCACGGTTCGCCTTCGCCGGCGGACGCGAGGGGTGGACCCGGGCGCTGCTGACGGCCGTCGGGGTCGGGCTCGGGGTGGCGCTGCTGCTGCTCACCACCGCCATCCCGAACGCCCTGGCGGAACGGGACCGGCGCGAGGAGGCGCGCAGCGACCACACGTTCGGCCAGCAGAAGATCCCGAAGGCCGACGACACGCTGGTGATCGTGGACGCGGACACCACGTTCCGGGACCTGGACGTGCGCGGCAGGCTGGTGGAGCCGGAGGGCCCGCGCGCCCCGCTGCCACCGGGGGTCGCCGAGTTCCCGGCGGCGGGCGAGATGGTCGTCTCCCCCGCGCTGAAGGAGCTGCTCGCCTCCGACGACGGCAAGCTGCTGCGGGAGCGGCTGGACTACCGCATCGCCGGCACCATCGGCGAGCAGGGGCTCGTCGGCTCGCGGGAACTGGCCTACTTCGCGGGCGGCAAGGGGCTGGAGAAGGTACTGGAGGGCCCCGCGAGCGGCGCCCGGATCGACGGCTTCGGCAACGACGACCTGGGGTCTTCCGATGCCTGGGACCCGGTGCTGCTCCTGCTGATCCTGGTCGTCTTCGTGGTGCTGCTGATGCCGGTCGCCGTGTTCATCGCCGCGGCCGTACGGTTCGGCGGCGAGCGGCGTGACCGCAGGCTGGCGGCACTGCGACTGGTCGGCTCCGACAGCCGGATGACCCGGCGGATAGCCGCCGGCGAAGCGCTCGCGGGTTCGCTGCTGGGGCTCGTCCTCGGCACCGGGTTCTTCCTGCTCGGACGCGAACTGGCGGCCTCCGCCGAGGTGTTCCACGTCAGCGTGTTCCCGAGCTATCTGAACCCCTCCCCCGTGCTGGCCGTCCTGGTCGCGCTGGCGGTGCCGGCGGCGGCGGTCCTGGTGACGATCCTCGCCCTGCGCGGGGTGGTCATCGAGCCGCTCGGCGTGGTGCGCACGGCCAAGCCCGCACGGCGCCGGCTGTGGTGGCGGCTGCTGCTGCCGCTGGGCGGACTCGCGCTGCTCTACCCGATGATCGGGCAGGGCAAGGACGGTGGGGAGTTCAATCAGTACCTCGTCGTCGGCGGCGTGATGCTCCTTCTGGTCGGCGTCACGGCCCTGCTCCCCTGGGTGGTGGAGACGGTCGTGGCCCGCCTCGGCTCGGGCGGGGTCGCCTGGCAACTGGCCATCCGGCGACTTCAGTTGAGCAGTGGCGCGGCGGCCCGGATGGTCAACGGCATCGCGGTGGCGGTGGCCGGGGCGATCGCCCTGCAGATGTTGTTCGCCGGGGTGGACGGCAACTACACCCGGGCGTCGCGGTACGACGTCTCCCGAGCCCAGATGAGCGTGGACGTGCCAGACGGCTCCGACCCCTCGGCCGTCATCGGCAAGTACCGCGACACCGAGGGCGTGCGCAAGGTCACCGCCCTGTCCGACGTCTATCTCCACGAACGGCGCAGCGAGGACTCCTCCGTCCAGATCACCCTGGCCGACTGCGCGTCACTGCGGGAGGTGGCCACGCTCCCCTCCTGCCGCGACGGGGACGTCTTCGCGGCCAAGGGCTCGGAGTACGACAGCGCGAGCGACCATCTGGCCGAGCCCGGCACGACCCTGTGGACGCCCGAACCGGACGGCGACACCGCACGTTCGGGCGAGCGCCCGGTCTCCTGGACCGTGCCGCGGAACATCCGGCAGGCCCAGTCCCGCGAGGACCCCACCGGATACGAGCGCGGCGGCATCCTGGTCACGCCCGGCGCGCTGCCCGGGAAGCTGGCGGCGGTCACCTCGGCGCGGCTCTTCCTGAGCCTGGACCTCTCGGTGCCGGACGCCTACGACCACGCGCGCAACACGGCCGCGCGAATCGACCCGGCGGTCCAGCCCATGACCTGGCACAGCATCGAGAGCAACGACCGTTACGCCGCCATCCGCACCGGCCTGTCCGTCGGCGCCGCCTGCGTGCTCGCGCTGATCGGGGCGAGCCTGCTGGTCTCGCAGCTGGAGCAGTTGCGCGAACGCCGCAAGCTGCTGTCGGCCCTGGTGGCCTTCGGCACCCGGCGCCGCACCCTCGGCCTGTCGGTGCTGTGGCAGACGGCGATCCCGATCGGGCTGGGTCTGCTGCTGGCCGCGATCGTGGGCATGGCCCTGGGCGCGGTCCTGCTGCGGATGACCAACACGTCGGTCAGGGTGGACTGGCCGAGCGTGCTGTCGATGACGGGCATCGGCGCCGGGGTCGTCCTCGTGGTGACGCTGCTGAGCCTGCCGCCCCTGCTGAAGCTGGTGCGTCCGGACGGGCTGCGCACCGAGTAGCGGGACCGCGCGGACCGTACGGGTCGTCAGGCGTCCTGCTCCAGCACCCGTACGGGCAGCGGGCGCAGCGCCTGTCGCAGGGCGGCCGCGAGCTCCTCGTACTCCGCGCCGCGCGCGGCCCCCACCCGCATCGCCAGGGCGACCCTCCGGGTGGGGGCCGGATCGGCGAAGTACCCGGTGAGGAGCTGATTGCTGCGGGAGGTCTCGACCTTCAGGGCGGTGCGCGGCAGCAGGGTGACTCCCAGCCCGCCCGCCACGAGCTGCACCAGTGTGGACAGCCCGGCGGCGGTCGTGGTGACCGGCACGTCGTCGCGGCCGGCCTCCCGGCAGATGTCGAGGGCCTGGTCGCGCAGGCAGTGTCCTTCGTCCAGCAGCAGCAGATTCAGCTCGCGCAGCGCCTCACGCGCGATGCCCTCGCGTCCGCCGAGCCGGTGGCCGAGCGGGGTGACGAGCACGAAGTCCTCGTCGAACAGCGGAAGTTCCGCCACGCCCGGCACGCCCAGCGGCACGGCGAGCAGCAGCAGATCGAGCCGGCCGCAGGCGAGACCGTCGAGGAGGTTGGCGGTCTGCTCCTCGTGCACCTGGAGGTCGAGGTGCGGATACCGCTCGTGGACGAGCCGCAGGACCGTCGGCAGCAGATAGGGCGCGACCGTCGGGATCACCCCGAGCCGCAGCACCCCGGTGAAGGGCGCCCTGACCGCCTCGGCCTCCTCCATGAGGGCGCCCACCTCCCCCAGGACCGCCTTGGCCCGTACGGCGATCCGCTCACCCTCGGGTGAGAGCAGCACTTTGCGCGTCGTACGCTCGAGGAGCGTCACTCCGAGTGTCTCCTCCAGGGCCGACACCGCACCCGAGAGGGCGGGCTGGCTCATGCCGATCGCCGCGGCCGCGTCCCGGAAATGAAGGTGCTCGGCCACCGCCGCGAAGGCCCGGAGCTGGGCGAGGCTGGGCTGCCTGCGCTTATTACCGACCGTCACTGATAGCTACCTCCGATCAACTCGACCGAGTGTAGCTATTTCCGTAATCAATCGAGCCTGTGCCAACATCAACACAGTCCAACCCATGGGAAACGCCCGCAATCCGGGTGTTTCTTCGCTGCAAGGAGTGTGTGTGCTCACCGTCGGTGACAAGTTCCCCGAGTTCGACCTGACCGCCTGCGTCTCGCTGGAGAAGGGCAAGGAGTTCCAGCAGATCAACCACAAGACCTACGAGGGTCAGTGGAAGGTCATCTTCGCGTGGCCCAAGGACTTCACCTTCGTGTGCCCGACCGAGATCGCCGCCTTCGGCAAGCTGAACGACGAGTTCGCCGACCGCGACGCCCAGGTCCTCGGCTTCTCCGGCGACTCCGAGTTCGTCCACCACGCCTGGCGCAAGGACCACGACGACCTGCGTGACCTGCCGTTCCCGATGATGGCCGACTCCAAGCACGAGCTGATGCGCGACCTCGGCATCGAGGGCGAGGACGGCTTCGCCAAGCGCGCCGTGTTCATCGTGGACCAGAACAACGAGATCCAGTTCTCGATGGTGACCGCGGGCTCGGTCGGCCGTAACCCGAAGGAGGTCCTCCGGGTCCTGGACGCGCTCCAGACGGACGAGCTGTGCCCCTGCAACTGGTCGAAGGGCGACGAGACTCTCGACCCGGTCGCGCTGCTCTCCGGGGAGTGATCTGACATGTCGCTGGACGCCCTGAAGTCCGCCATACCGGACTACGCCAAGGACCTGAAGCTCAACCTGGGCTCGGTCATCGGCAACTCCGATCTGCCGGCCCAGCAGCTGTGGGGCACGGTGCTGTCGACGGCGATCGCCTCGCGCTCCCCGATCGTGCTGCGCGAGCTGGAGCCGGAGGCGAAGGCGAACCTGTCGCCGGAGGCGTACACGGCGGCCAAGGCCGCCGCCGCGGTGATGGCGATGAACAACGTCTTCTACCGCACCCGTCACCTCCTCTCGGACCACGAGTACGGCACGCTGCGCGCGGGCCTGCGGATGAACGTCATCGGCAACCCGGGTGTCGACAAGGTCGACTTCGAGCTGTGGTCGTTCGCGGTCTCCGCCATCAACGGCTGCGGCATGTGCCTGGACTCCCACGAGCAGGTTCTGCGCAAGGCCGGTCTCGACCGCGAGGTCGTCCAGGAGGCCTTCAAGATCGCTTCCGTGATCCAGGCGGTCGGCGTCACGCTGGACGCCGAGGCGGTCCTGGCCGAGTAATCCCCGGCCGGACGCCTCGTACCGCAGGGCCCCGCCCACCTGACCGGTGGACGGGGCCCTGCTGGTGTGTCGGGTCCCGGCTACTCCGGGGGCGTCTTCGGGGCGGGCTCCGCACTCACCGCCGTGGCCCCGCGGGGCCGCACCGAATGCCGTAGCGCCGCCTTCTGCGAGTAGGAGCGCAGATATCCGGCGACCGTGTTGGTCACCGCCACCAGCGGCACGGCGACGACCGCACCGCCGATCCCGGCCACCATGCCCCCCGCCGCGACCGACAGCACGACCGCCAGGGGATGCACCCGCACGGCCCGTCCCAGGATGAACGGCTGCAGGATGTGCCCCTCGATCTGCTGCACCGCGAGCACCACCACCAGCGTCATCACGGCCGTGAACACCCCCTGGGTGACCAGCGCGACGACCACGGCGAGCGCACCGGAGACCACCGCACCGACCAGCGGGATGAACGCGAACAGGAAGATGAACACCGCCAGCGGCACCGCCATCGGCACATCGAGGAAGTAGATGCCCAGCCCGATGAAGATCGCGTCGATCAGCGCGACGACGACCGTGCCCCGCACATACGCCGTCAGCGTCCGCCACGCCGCCGGACCGGCCCCGGCCACCCCCGGCCGCGCCGCCGCCGGCACCAGCTTCAGCGTCCACTCCCAGATCCGCTTGCCGTCGTAGAGCAGGAACAACGTCGAGAAGATCGCCAGCAGGATCCCGGCGAGCGCCTCGACGACGACCGTCACGCCTTCCAGGCCCGCCGAGGTGATCTGGTCCGTGTTCGCCCCGACCGCTTCGCGCAGGTTCTTGGCGATCTCGTTGATCTGCTTGTCCGTGACGTGGAAGGGGCTGTTCAGCAGCCAGTTCCGCAACTCGTCGATGCCGTCCTGAATCTGGCCCGAGAGGTCGTCGATGTTCTCCATGACCTGCCAGGTCACGAACCAGCCGATGAGGCCGATGACGACGAAGCCGAGGATGGCCGTCAGTGCCGTCGCCGGCCCGCGCGGCACGCCGTGGCGCCGCAGACGCGCCACCGTCGGCTGCAGGATCGCCGTGATGAGCAGCGCGATCACGAACGAGAGCACCACGAGCTGGACGGCGCTGATGATCCGCATCAGCACCCAGACGGTGCCCGCGAGGATGAGGAGCCGCCAGCCGGCCTCGGCGGCGACCCGCACCCCCCACGGCACGGCCTGTGCCGGATCGGGCCGGGCGGCGACGTCGGGCGCGTAGTCCGGGGGCGGCGGCACGTACTCGTCGGAGAGGACCGGGGATTCGGAGTCGTCCCGCTCCCGCTCGGCCTCGGCACGGCGTTCGTTGTAACGCTCGCTGATCTCGGTCAGCCCGGCACCGAGCCGACCGAGCCACCCTGGCACTCGCGACATGATCCGTCCTTTTCCCCCGTCTCAGCGCACCACTCCCCCTGGAGTCGGTCCCGTCCGACCGTACATGGCGAGAACCCCGCACCGGCGACGGTGCGGGGCTCTCGTGAGGCAGCGGGATCGGCCGTGCGGCCGGTCGGCTCAGTACCAGTGGTTGGCCTGCCAGAACGTCCAGGCCTCACAGGGGCTGCCGTAGCGGTCGTTCATGTAGCTGAGGCCCCACTTGATCTGGGTGGCCGGGTTGGTCCGCCAGTCGGCGCCGGCAGACGACATCTTGGAAGCGGGCAGCGCCTGGAACATGCCGTAGGCCCCCGAGGAGGGGTTGACGGCCTTGTAGTTCCAGTCGGACTCGTGGTCCACGATGTTGCTGAAGCACTGGAACTGACCCGACGGCACCATCTGGCGTGCCATCGCCTGGATCTGGGCGATGCTGTAGGAGCTCGCGACGGGGAAGTCGGAGGAG
The DNA here is from genome assembly GCF_044755265.1 of Streptomyces sp. NPDC092370. Taxonomy (NCBI): domain Bacteria; kingdom Bacillati; phylum Actinomycetota; class Actinomycetes; order Kitasatosporales; family Streptomycetaceae; genus Streptomyces; species Streptomyces sp. NPDC092370. The sequence continues at coordinate 395,660 of NZ_JBIVQO010000004.1, forward strand.
TCCTTGGAACGGCTGGCGGCGGCCTTGACCTCCGCGCGCTCCTTGGCTGCCGCCTCGGCGGCCTTGGCGGCCTTCTCGGCGGCTTCCTTCTTGGCGATGGCCGTCTCGGCGGCGGCCTTGCGGGCGGCCTCCTCGGCGTCCTTCTTGGCGCTCGCGTCCGCCTGGATGGCCTGCGCGTCGGCCTGCTGCGTCAGGGACGCGGTCTGCACCTGGGCCTGCTGGCCCGCGGGGATGTCCGCGAGCAGGGTGGCGCCGCTGGCCGTCGCTTCGGCGTCGTTGTTCTGCGCGGTGCTGCCCGAGGCAACTCCGACGACGCTTCCGACAGCGGTGACCGCCGTGGCCGAGGCCACTGCGAATCCCCGGACCGAGATCCGGCTCACACGGTTTTCCTTCCAGCATCGCCCGCTTCGGTGACCCTCGCGGACGCAATCGTGCCCCTGGCACTGGCCTCCCCAACTGCGGGGTCACGGGAGGCGCGGGCCCGGTGGGCAACTCCCGCGAGGGAGCGCCGCGTGTTGCTCGGGCGGCATACGACATCGCTATGCAGTTGATGCTGTTGCTTTGGTGGTGCCGTACCGCTGGGGGTACAGGTGTGTCGTATGCGGGGCCTGACAGGACTGAGACTCTGCCGTAACCCGACGGGGCAAGGCAATTCTGAGTTGCGTGTGAAAGCTCACATCCCGTTTCGCGCGGGGGATTCACAGGAACGCCCACATGCGAAGGCGCCGTCCGGCTAGGCTCTTTGCCTTTTCCGAACGGCGCCAACTATCGCATAACCGACCCTACTTACTGGGGACGGTCAGATCTGCCCGTCTTCGAGCATTTCGGTCACAAGAGCTGCGATCTGAGACCTCTCGGACCGCGCCAGGGTCACGTGCGCGAAGAGCGGATGCCCCTTCAGCTTCTCGACGACGGCGACGACACCGTCGTACCGGCCGACTCTGAGGTTGTCCCGCTGGGCCACGTCATGGGTGAGAACCACCCGCGAATTGGCCCCGATCCGGGACAGAACGGTGAGAAGCACATTCCGTTCCAGCGACTGCGCCTCGTCCACGATCACGAACGCGTCGTGCAGCGAACGGCCGCGGATGTGAGTGAGCGGCAGGACCTCCAGCATCCCGCGCGCGGTGACCTCCTCGATGACCTCGCGGGACGTGACCGCCGAGAGGGTGTCGAAGACGGCCTGGGCCCAGGGGCTCATCTTCTCGGCCTCGGAGCCCGGCAGATAGCCCAGCTCCTGCCCGCCCACCGCGTACAGCGGACGGAAGACCATCACTTTCTGGTGCTGACGGCGCTCCAGCACCGCCTCCAGACCCGCGCACAGCGCCAGCGCCGACTTGCCGGTGCCGGCCCGGCCGCCCATCGACACGATCCCGACGTCCGGGTCGAGCAGCAGGTCGAGCGCGATCCGCTGCTCGGCGCTGCGGCCCTTGATGCCGAACACCTCACGATCCCCGCGTACGACACGGATGGTGCCCTCCGGCGTGACCCGTCCGAGCGCCTTGCCGCGCTCCGACTGGATCATCAGGCCCGTGTGCACCGGCAGGTCGGCGGCCTCGGGGACGTAGACGTGGCCCTCCTCGAAGAGGATGTCCACCTGCTCGCCGGGCAGGGTCAGTTCGGACATGCCGGTCCAGCCGGAGGAGTCCGTGATGGCGAGTTCCGCGCGGTACTCCTCGGCGAGGAGTCCGACGGAGGACGCCTTGATCCTGAGCGGGAGGTCCTTGGACACGACGGTGACATCGAACCCCTCGGCCTGCAAATTGCGGGCGACCGCGAGGATGCGGGAGTCGTTGTCCCCCAGGCGGTAGCCGCTGGGCAGCACACTGGGGTCCGAGTGGTTGAGCTCGACACGGACGGTCCCGCCCAGATCCCCGATCGGGATGGGGGCGTCGAGGCGACCGTGCCGGACCCGGAACTCGTCGAGCAGGCGCAGGGCCTGCCGGGCGAAGTAGCCGAGCTCGGGATGGTGCCGCTTGGCCTCCAGCTCCGTGACCACGACGATGGGGAGCACGACCTCGTGCTCGTCGAAGCGGTTCAGGGCGTTCGGGTCGGCCAGCAGGACGCTGGTGTCGAGAACATAGGTGCGCCGGTCTGGCTTGTGGCGCTTTGCGCTGGTCACCACGGAAGGACGTACCCCCTCGGATGAGGTCGGGGAGCGACGGTATGGAGCTGGACCGGTCGTCGGCCGCCCTGCGCGGGCCGAAAACCGGCCCTCCGCCTCTTCGTCCGTGCTGTGACCGCACGATCGGGCTGGTGCAAAGGGCCTCCCGGGCGGACGGCCCCGTGCCGTCCGCTGAGATCCGACACCCGTGGTTCGGGCGTCGACCTGACTGGGTTATGCCCTCGAACGAGCGTCGCCATGCCACGGCATATGACGGCGAACCGGTGAACTCCGTGTTACGCGCGCCCTCGGCGGGGTACCGGGAGGTGTTCTGACGTGGGACGTCCCGCGTCCGGGGGTCCGGTGACGGGTGCGTCAGCCGCCGAACCGCCGGTGGCGGGCCGCGTAGTCCCGCATGGCGCGCAGGAAGTCGACCTTGCGGAACGCCGGCCAGAACACGTCACAGAAGTAGTACTCGGAGTGCGCGGTCTGCCAGAGCATGAATCCGGACAGCCGCTGCTCGCCGCTGGTGCGGATCACCAGGTCGGGGTCGGGCTGGTCGCTCGTGTAGAGGTGACGTCCGATCATGTCGATGTCGACGGCCTCGGCGAGCTCCTCCATCGAGGTGCCCTTGTCCCGGGCGTCGAGCAGCATCGACCGCACGGCGTCGGCGATCTCCTGGCGGCCGCCGTAGCCGATGGCCACGTTGACCACTATCCCGTCGACGTGGGCGGTGGCCTCCTCGGCCTCCTTGAGGACCGTCTGCATCCCGGAGGGCAGCAGGTCGGGCGTGCCGACGTGGTGCACGCGCCAGCGGCCGTCGGCGGCCAGGGTGCGGACGACGTCCTCGATGATGCCGAGCAGCGGGCCGAGTTCCTCCTGCGGCCGGTCGAAGTTGTCCGTGGACAGGAGCCAGAGGGTGACGACCTCGACGTCGGTCTCACTGCACCAGCCGAGGAACTCCTCGATTTTCTCGGCACCGGCCCGGTGGCCGTGGACGGTGCTGGAACCGGCGGCCTTCGCCCAGCGCCGGTTGCCGTCCATGATGACGCCGATGTGCTTGGGCACCTGAGCGTGGTCCAGGTGGCCTTCCACCCGGCGTGCGTACAGCCTGACCAGCAGGCCACGCAGCTTGTCGCGCAGGTTCACGTGATTGTCAGCCCCTCCGTACGGATCGGACAGGCCGCGGCGTGCGGCCCGGTCGTGGCCCGCGGGCGGTCCCTGCCCGTATGGCAGTCCCCGGAGGCGAAGCCTACCCCCGCTGCGGCCGTGGGCCGCCAACAGGGGCGGAACGAACGGTTCCGGCCGGTGGTTCGAGCCGCCCGGCAGGCAAAGAAAAACGGGCCGGTCCGTGGGGGGGAGACGGACCGGCCCGAGGGGGGGTTTCCACCATAACCCTTTGTAAGTGATGCCGCGCGCATCGGCGTGTCACAACTACTCTCCGGAGCCACCCGGCGACGCGGCGATGCTCACGGAAGCCCTCGTTCAGGGCGGGCTCCTGGCCGAAACAGGGCCCCCGCACAGGGGAGATCAGGCACTCCGGGACAGAGTCCGGGGGAATTGCCGCACCTTGGGGACCACTCGGGTGACGTGTCCCGGTATCCCCCCGACGGGTGAACCGGCCGCGCACGGCCGCTTGACCTCGAGTCGCCACCCGGACCGTCTCCTTGCCACCACGCCCCCCTCCACCCAGTCGCTGAGTACCTCGCGATAGGGGGCGCGCTGCCGCTCCAGGGGGATGCCCGCCCCTGGAGCAGCAGCCGCCGCACCGGCTCGGCGGGGACCGGGCACCGCGCAGCCCCCTCCGCTGCGCGGTACCTCCCGCGCAGCTTTGCTCACGCGAATTCCCTTGGTCCGAATGTACGTGAGGGGTGTCCGAGAGGCGAGGCGCAAGCGATAACGATGTGAAAACTGTCGTCGGAAGATGCGCAAGTGTGGTGAGGGAGACGAGTGACCCGCGGCGGCCGGTGACGCCGATCATCCGTGCTCGCACCTGGATGCAGGTCGGCCATGGGGACTCGACCTTCTCACTAGGACAGGATTCGTCCTCATTCCCCTCTAGCGTCACATCATGACGACGACGCTGAGGATCACGTGGGACGCGGCGAACGCGCGCCGGGCGGAGCGGCAGTTCCTGGCCGGACCGGCCGGGTCCGGCACGCCGGTCGCCGAGGTGGTCGGGGCGATGCGGGGCGCCCACGCGCAGGTACTCTCCGCGGCCGAGGTCTCGGTGGGGATGCGGACGGACGGCGTGACGCGGGCGGACGTACGGACCGCGCTCTGGGACGAACGGTCCTTGATCAAGACATACGGCCCGCGCGGCACGGTCCATCTCCTCCCGGCCCGCGAAATGCCTCTCTTCTCTGCGGCCTTGAGCGCGGTCCCGAGCGGGCCGAGCCCGTTCCCGCCCGACGTGCGACTCACCGAGGGACAGGCCCGCCAGGTCGTGACGGCGATCGGTGACGCGCTCGACGGCAGGTGCCTGACCCTCGACGAGCTGTCCGAGGAGGTCGTCGCCCGTACGGGCCCCTGGGCCGGTGACCGCGTGATGCCGGCCTTTCAGGACCTGTGGCCGCGCTGGCGCCAGGTGATGCACCGGGCCGGATGGGCGGGCACGCTGTGCTTCGGCCCGAACCGCGGCCGCAAGGCGACGTACACCCGCCCACCGCGGGGGGACGGCGGGGCGGGGGACACGCGGCCCGTGCCGAGCGCCGGGGGCGGGGACGGCGACGGGGGCGACCGGCCCGTGCCGGGCGGCGAGCACGGGGAGAGCGTGGGGGGCGTGCCGGTCGCTTTCGTCCATCGCTATCTGTACGCGTACGGCCCCGCCGCCCCGCAGCACTTCGCCCGCTGGCTGGCGGCGCCGCCCGGCTGGGCGACGGCCCTGTTCGGCGAACTGGCCGCCGCGGGCCGTATCGAGGAGGTCGACTTCGAAGGGACACCGGCGTGGGTGGCGGCGGGCGACACGGACTTCCCGGACGGTCCGCCGCGGGGTGTGCGCCTGCTGCCCTACTTCGACGCGTACGTCATCGCCGGGCAGCCCCGCGAGCGGCTGTTCCCCGGGACGGCGTACCAGCGCGCCCTCGGTGGCGGCCAGGCGGGCAACTACCCGGTGCTGCTGGTCGACGGTGTGGTGGCGGGAGTGTGGCACCAGCGGCGCCGGGGCCGTCGTACGACCGTCACGGTCGAGCCGCTCGTCCGGCTGACGGCACGGCAGAAGCGGGAGCTGGGCGAGCAGGCGGAGCGGGTGGGTGAGGTGCTGGAGGCTGCGGCGGAGCTGGTGGTGGGAGAGGTGACGGTGGGTCCGCACGCGTGATCAGGCGGCCGGCGTGCGTCCGCCCGGCTTGCGTGCCTCGACGAGGTGGCGGGTGCTGTGGGCGACGAAGGGGCCATCGGCCTGGATGCGCTCGTGCAGCTCCCGCAGCCGCGGTTCGTACGCCTCGACGGTGAAGCCGGGGACCATCCAGACCACCTTGCGCAGGAAGTGCACGACCGCGCCGATGTCGTGGAACTCCATGCGCAGCCGCTCCGCCCGCAGATCGACGACATCGAGCCCGGCGGCCTCGGCATCGGCACGCTCACGGTCGGGGTGGCGGGCGCTGCGGACGTCGTCCGGCTGAGGCCCGAGGAAGTACTCGACGACTTCGAAGACGCTCCCCGGGCCCACATGCTGGGCGAAGTAGGTCCCGCCGGGCTGGAGGACGCGGGCGATCTCCTGCCAGTGCGGGCGGACGGGATGGCGGCTGACGACCAGGTCGAAGGCACCATCGGCGAAGGGCAGCGGATCGTCGTCGGCAGCGGCCACGACGGCGACGCCGCGCCGGCGGAGCAGGGCGGTGGCCTTCGCGACGTTGGGGGGCCATCCTTCGGTGGCGATGGTGAGCCGGGGTGGCTTCGAGGTGGGGGCGCCGGTGGGGGCGGAAGCACCGTCGCTGACCCTCGCGAGGGCGAAGTCCAGCACCTCCCCTCCCCCGGTCTGCACGTCCAGCGCCGCGGTCGCCCGGCCCAGCCGCTCGGCCATCGACACGGCGTAACCCCAGGAGGGGCGTGCTTCCGTCGCCCGCCCTTCGAACCAGGAGAAGTCCCAGCCTTCCGTCGGGACGGAGGCGCCCTCGGCGAGGAGCTCTTCGAAGGTGGCGGGCTGTGGGGGGTGTGGTTCCTGATGCACTGCCATGGGCAGATGATGGCAGGGGCCGTGCGGGGGCGCTCGGTATTTTCACGCCGGTGGCGTGCGGACGTCTCCACCGAACTCGAAGGGCGGTCGACGGACCCGGGGCGGGACCTCACCGGGTGCGCCTCACGTGAGGACGAACACGACATGCTCGCCTGTCACCGTGCCGGACGGTGCCGGACCGGAGGAAGCCGTGTTTCCCGAGCAGGCGTACGGAGCTTCGGCCTTCCAGTGCCGCAGGAACGCCTCGCGCGGTCCAGGCGTGAACCTCGGCCGCCGCACGGCTTCCGGATCGTGCTCGTACGCCAGGACGAACTCCGGGTCGGCTTCCACCACGTCTCGCAGACGTACGTCCACGTCGTCGTCCCTCATACCCCGGTGTGGCAACCACCACTGACAACGGGCCTCAGGGAACCAGGGGACGCACCTCCTCGGCCGCGAACCGCACGAACCCCTCCGGGTCGGGCTCGTCCGCGGTCGGCTGCAGTACGACGCTGTCGGCGCCGGCCTCGACCAGCCGCTCGACGGCCTTGGCCACGGCGCCGGCGTCCCCGGCGACCCCGACGTCCGCAGCGGGGTCGAGCCCCTCGGCGGCCAGCTCCGCGCGCAGCCGGGCGTCGGCGTCGGGCCCGGTGGCGGTGAGCAGATAGACGACGACGCGGTGCGGCCCGGCCGCGCGACCGGCCGCCGTCCGCCCCTCCTCCACGAGCCGGCGCGCCTCGCGCACACCGTCGGCGCTGGTGGATGCGGTGAGAATGGTCCCGTCGGCGGCCTCGCCGCTGAGCCGCAGCGATCGAGGACCGGTGGCCCCGGCCAGCACCCCGCCCTGGGCACCCTGAGGCGGCCAGTCGAGAGCGACGTCGTCGAGCTTGACGTACCGGCCGTCGACGGAGAGCCGCTCTCCGCCCAACAGGGCGCGCAGCGCGAGGAGATACTCCCGCAGCAGGGTGACGGGCGACTCGACCCGGGCCCCGACCTGCCCCATCCAGTCCTGCACGCCGTGCCCCACGCCGACGACCGCCCGCCCGCCCCGGGAACATCCGGTGCAGCGAGGCGATCTCCATGGCCGTGATGGCGACGTTCCGCAGGGGCACGGGCAACAGCCCCACCCCGACCCGCACCCGCTCGGTCCACGCGAGGGCAGCGGCGGCGGTGGAGATACCTCCCTCTCTGAAACAGTCCTCCCAGAGCCAGAGCTCTTCGAGCCCGGCATCTTCGGCGGCTTCGCAGACCGACCGCAGACGCTCGGGGGCCAACTGGGGACGGAAGACTGCACCTAGTGAGGTCATGGGGTCTTCCTACCCAGGAGTGCGGGAGCCGGACAACACCTTTGTGCGCCGCGTCGTCGCTGCCCTTGCCCCGCCCGATGATCCGGGCACGATCTTCGGAGGGCGGAGCGGCCACCCTCACGAGTGGCCGCCCTGTCGGATCGGCTTCGAAGCGCGGCTCAGCGGTTGACGGCCTGGATCTCCTGCACGGTCACGTCCTGGGTCGCGCCGAACGTGCCGTCGGGAAGATCGCCGCCGGTGCCGCCGGTGCCGGTCCACTGGATTTTCCAGGTGACGGTGGCCTGGAGGGGGTACGTGCCGTCGCCGGAGGAGCGCAGGTACCTCACTCCACAGGGCGGCGTGCGGTCCGCCTTGCCCTTGGCGTAGGGCTCGCCGATGCGGCCGTTGTTGATGGCGCAGACGCCGGAGGCCGGGTAGGTGACAGCGTCCTTCGTGCCAGGTTCGATGCGGAGCGACACGGGTTCCGCGGTCGCGGTCGCCGCGATGCCGATCACGGGCACGGAAGCGGTGACAGAAACCGGCTTGAAGTCGGCGGCGTCCAGCCAGGCCCAGGTCGGGAGGTTGACCTTGGTCTGCGCGGCGGGGGCCAGGGTCACCTTGGTGCTGGGGACACGGACCTCGGCGTAGGCCAGTTCGGCGAGAATCTCGGGCGTGACGGCATTCTGGATGTCGGCGGGCGGCGGGTCGCCCTGGTCCACCCAGAAGGGTTCCTTCGTGCAGGCGTCCCACCCCGGGGGGAAGTCCTCGTCGACGAACGAGTCCCAGAAGTAGCCCTCGCCGGTCTTGTCCTTGTTGAAGTCCTTGTACGGCTTCCCGTTGACATACCGGTCGCGCTGCTTGGCGTCCCACTCGTAGCCCGTCGAACCGGCCTCCCAGACCGGCTCCATGGCCTTCTGGAGCTGTTCCGGGGTGTACTTCGGGGCGTACCAGCAGGGCGGCGGGGTCCAGGAGGTGGAGGAGGTGAGCGCTCCGGCGGAGTTGCCGCTGCCGTTCTTGGAACGGTCGAAGACGACACCGCCGACGGTGACGGAGACGGTGCCGTCTTTGCCTGCGTTTGCTTGTTGCGTTTCCCCATCCGTGCCGCCGAACCCCTTTTCGGCGTGAGCGGGACCGGCCAAGGTCAGGGCTGCAGTCACGACGCACGAAGTGAGCAGTATGCGTCCGGTACGACTCAAGGCTGGCACTTCGCGCTCCCCCGCTGCGAGATCAGTCGCTCGGTGACCCATACGCCCTTGTCGTTCTTGCGCAGGGTTCCGGCGTAGACGACGTAACTGTCCTTGGTCACCGGCGTGACGTCGGTCTTCCCGGTCTTCAGGAACTTGTTGTACGCCTTGCTCTGGTCCTCGCAGTACACGAGTGCGGCCGTGCCGTCTTCCTTGAGGGTCAGACTCTCGTTGTAGTAGCGGGTCAGACCAGTGGTGCGTGCTTTGTGGTCGACAAACTCCTTGATGTACTTCTGACTTCCGGCGGCCGCCGCGCCTTCGGAGTAGAAGCGGTAGGCCTTGTCGAGCGGATCCTGTTTGGCAATCGCCATGTCCACGGCCCTGATGCGCTGCTCGGCATCGTTGAGCACGGCGTCCTTCTGGGCGTCGCCGGTCTTCTTCCATTCGAACTCGTAGGTCACGTCCGACGGGAGTTCGATCTTCGGTCGACCCGCCGCACCCGGCTCGCTCGGGCTGGAGGAGGGCGACGCCTTTTCCCCCGTGTCGGCTCCCGCGATCTTGTCGTTGTCCTTGTCCTTGGAGCTGTCATCGCTCCCGCACGCGGACAGCGTCAGGGCCGCAGCGGCGGTCAGCGTGAGCGCTGCGAGGAGGGTGGGGCGGCGGTTCACGGTCGGCTCCCGGTCAGAGGCGAGGCTTCTCTCGAGCGAACCAAAGCTATACAGCGGGGTGCGGCCGCACCAGGGTGATGGTTGTCAACAGGCGGGGTGTATGGGGAGGAATCGACGATCCATCGACCCGTTCGGGTCGTAACGGTTGCATAACGCGTCAATGGGGTGCACAACACGGACGCGGCGCGGGGCGTTCCAGTCAGGAACAAGCAAACGCAGGCCGTCCGGCGTCGACTTGGCATGGGCCAGTGGACCCGTGTGACGGGCTGACCGCTGCGGATACGTTCGGGACGGAGAGCATGGGGCGGGTGACACGATCGAAGGGGACCCGGATGGGGCGGCGTTGGGGAGACGGGCGTGGGCAACTGATGGTGCGCACGGATGGTGACGAGCCGTCTGTGACAGTGCCTTTAGAGATCGCCACCTCGTATCGAGCCCGTACGAAGGGGTTGTTGGGGCGGGACTCCATCGACGGGGCGATCCTGCTCTCCCCCGCCAACAGCGTGCACACCTTTCGTATGCGCATGCCGATCGATGTCGCCTATCTCGACCGGAACCTTCGCGTCATCGCCGTCCGCACCATGCGGCCCGGCCGGCTGGGGATGCCTCGGCTGCGCGCCCGGCATGTCGTGGAGGCGGGGGCCGGGGCGATGGGTGAGTGGGGGGTCCGGAAAGGGGCGCGGGTGGAGGTCGTCGGGTCGGTGTAGTCGTGTCGATGTCGGGAGGTCAGGGTCTACCGGCGGCCCGACCGCGCCGGCGCACGACCCGCCGATCCCACGTCTCCTCGGCCTGCGACTCCGTGCCCGGCTCACGCAACCCCGTGTCCCACCCGTGTCTCGTCTCCGCCGTCCGCTCAGTTGATGCCCGGGTACGCCTTGGCACTGGCCGGGTCGCTCATCCTGACCGGCTCGTCGTGCCGGGCCGGCTCGAACTCTGCGGGTGTCCTTGCGGGTCAGGACATAGCGGACGACGGCGTGGCTGAAGTGGCGTGAAGCGGAGCGGTGGTTCGTCGGTGGTGTCGGCGAACGTCACCGGCGTTCAGCGGTAGAGCTCGTAACACGATCATGGGTGGGCCTTCTTGAGACGTCTCCAGCAGATGAGGCTGCAGGCCAACGAGACGAAGGTGTCGTGGAGTTCGGTTCGGCGTTCCCAACGGACGGTAAGGCGTTTGAACTGGTGGAGCAGCGCGAGGGTCTGCCACTACAACAAGATCAAGTTACGAGCTCGTAGGACACGGCCTGATACCGCAACGGTCTTCGGCGTGACTGGTTGCCCGGCTGATCGCCGGCCTGGGCATGGATGGGAGTCTTGGTGATGTCAGGACGTAACGGGGAGGCTAGCGAGGTGCCGCGAGTACGTCCCGGAGTACATTCTCGAGCGTGACGCGGGCCAGTTCGTGTCTCAGGGTCTTCTCGATGCCCTCGTAGATGCTCTGCATCGCCGGCTGGATGCCGTGACCCACCACGCATCCCTGGTCCGGGGTGGTGCGGTGCATCGCGAACAGCGGGCCGGGTTCCACTGCCTCGTACACGTCGAGCAGGGTCATCGAGTCCAGCTCGCGTGCCAGCGACCAGCCCGCACCCACGCCCCGCCGGGAGTCCACGAGCCCGGCCCTGCGCAGCTCGCCGAGCAGCCGTCTGATCACCACTGGGTTGGTGTTCGCGCTGGTCGCGATCTGCTCGGAGGTGGCGACCTCATGGCCTTGGCGCTGGTAGAGGCCGATCCAGGCCAGCGCGTGGGCGGCGATGGTCAGCCTGCTGTTGGCGCTCATGGACTCCTCCTCTCGGCCGCAACGCTTTATGTTACGACAATGCAGTCGTAACAGTGAAGGTTGCAACAGCCTGTCGTAACAATTAACGTTGCGACTGGCCGGAAGGGTCAATCAACGAGGTGAGAAGAATGAGCAAGCCACTCACGGGCAAAGTCGCCCTGGTCACCGGGGGGTCGCGCGGACTGGGAGCCGCGACCGTACGACTGCTGGCCGAGCAGGGCGCCGACGTCGCCCTCACCTACGTCAGCTCCGAGAAACAGGCGCAGACCGTCGTGGACGAGGTGCACGGCAAGGGAGCCAAGGCCGTCGCCTTCCAGTCCGACCAGGCGGACACGAGCCGGGCGCCGGCACTGATCGACGACGTGGTCGCGCACTTCGGCGGCCTGGACATCCTCGTCAACAACGCGGCGATCTCCGTGGCTGGCACGGTGGACGACCCGGATGCCGACACCGCCGCACTGGACCGGATGCACGCCACCAACTACCTCGGCGTGATCGCCGTCATCCGGGCCGCCTCCCGAGTGCTGCGCGCGGGCGGCCGCATCATCACAGTGAGTTCCGGACTGGGCTCCCGGGTCGGCGCCCCCGGTCTTGCCGACTACTCGGCGACCAAGTCCGGGATCGAGAGGTACACCATGGGCGTCGCACGCGACCTCGGGCCCCGGAACATCACGGCCAACGTCGTGGAGGCCGGACTGATGGAGGGCGGCATGCAACCGCCGGACCCCGAGACGCTCAAGGCCCTGGTCAGCTCGCTGTCCCTGCAACGCATGGGACACCCCGACGAAATCGCCGCGGCGATCGCCTTCCTGGCGAGCCCCGCCGCGTCATACATCACGGGCGCAGTGCTGGACGCCCACGGCGGCTACAACGCTTGAACCCGAACCCCTGCCGCGCGCTCCGAAGGACATCGCGCCTTCGGGGCGCGCACCGCCAACGACCCGCGTGTGCGTGGACACGCCTCAAGAAGCCCGGATGGTGATCGTGTTACGAGCTCATAGCGCACTCAACGTTCGCATTGGCTAGAGTCGCCATTATGAGCACCGACTTGCATGGATGGCTGGAATGCAGGCCCAAGCCTGGACGCTATGGCACTGAACATGTGCCGTGGGAGCCCTTCTCGGAACTCAGGCATCTTTACTGGGCCCGTGATTACATGTCATGGTCAGCACTCTTTGACGTCCGGAGCGTGGAGCCTGTCAGAGCTCTGTTCCCTGACCGCGGAGCTCCTGTAGATATTTCGGACACGGCACGAAGGGATGTGGACGAATTCGAGGGGCACAGTCATTCGTGGTTCTCGTGGAGTGAACTGTCAGCTGTCGACTGGAATGCCCCCTGCACCGACGGCCCGTCTCGGTACTGGGTCCGTCGCTGGTCCCGTGCTCCTGAAGGATCCCTCGTGCCCGAGGGATTGGCCGCACTCCCGGACGAGCTGTACGACTCGGCCGCTGCCAAGTTCGGGGAAGGAAACATCGCTCCGTCCCGGTGGCCCGCCGACGGAGAGCTCCTGCTGGGCGACGAGGTGTACCGCCCTGTCTCCCCTGCCTATCGCGACCTGGTGCCGGCCGACGGACCATGGCAACCGGTGTGGAATGTGATGGGCACGCTGTCCGAACTCCATGGTGAGGACAACGTCCGCCTCGTCGTCTGGTTCGGCGGCTGAACGGAAACCTGGGGGCATCAGTCGTGCGTCACGGGGTGACGGCTTCCGAGCCGTCACCCTCCTTCTCGTCTTCACCCCGGCCCTGCTGTCATTCCAGCCCCAGGTACTCCAACGCCCCCTTGGGGTCATCGTTCAACCGATTCCAGTCGATTTCCTCACCTCGACTGTACTTCGCCTCCAGCGCCCGCTGCATGTCACCCAGCTGCTTGGCCGTGAAGTTCGCATCACCGATACGAGCGTCAACTCCCTTCTCATTCATGAGCTGGGCCGGAGAGACCTTCTGTCCCTTGATGGGCCGGAAAACCTCGGTCCACTTGTCAGGCTTGTCGATCTCAACTCGAGTCGCTCTGCCTGGATTCGCATTCTTCCACTCGGAGAGTGTTTTGATCTTCCCGACGAATTCCGGCTGACGCGTCGGGTTCACCGTGTTCTTCACCTCGACCAGGTGCACCCTGCCGTCACGCCCCTTGTACAGAACATCGGCGTCCGGCACGTTCGACACATCCACGGCTTCTCCCGGCGCGACCTCGACCTGACGCCGGTTGTGTTCCGAGCCGACGGCGGTGTGCACGGTGCTGTCGGGTGCCGCGTCCTCCGAGGCGCGCCGCACACCGCGCACCTCAGCAAGCATCTCCTCAAGCCTGCTGGCAGTACGCGCGTTGGTCACTTCGGAGCCGAGCTTGCTCGCGCCCGCCCGGTCGACGTTCTTGCGTCGAGCGAGATCAGTGAGCTCGTCCAGCGCGGCCGCCGCCTGGTCTTTGCCGATCTCTTTCTTGCCAGGGGTCTTCTTGGCGTTCCCGACGAAGTCGTCGATGTTGCGCTCGTCAATACTGAGCCTGCCCTGCCTGATGGCGGCCTTCGCAGCCTCCGCCTGCGCCTCCAGCGCCTGTTGCTGCGCCTCGTCGGCCTGTTTGCGGGCTTCCTGGGCCTGCTGTTCGGCCTCCTCATCGCAGCCGTCCTCGGCGAGGACGACGTACCGGGAGTCGGACGGGCCGGCGGCGAGGATCGTGGTGCCTGTGCCGGAGGAGCCGGTGAGGAGGCCAGGGCTGGTCCCGGGTAGGTTTCCGCCGTACGGGATCCGGCGGGCCGGCCCCGCGATGGTGCAGCCCGTCTCCCGGGCTTGCTTCTCGGCCGCGTCCGCCGCCTCGTCGGCGTCCTTCGCCGCCTTCCGAGCGCCCTCGGCATCGCCCGTCTTGGCAGCCTCGCGGGCCTTCTCCGCCGCGTCCGCCGCCTTGTCGAGGGATTCGCCGACCTCGGCCAGTTCCTTGAACTTGGTGAACTTCGTGATGGTCTTCGGGCTGAAGATGCCGACGACGTTGACCACGGTGTTACCGATGGAGGCGCCGTAGTTGCCCTTCTCCCAGTTCTCCTTGTCGACGAACGTGTCGATCGCCAGGTCGGACACGAAATCCTCGGGCGAGTTGACCCAGCCCCACACGGAGGAGACGTAGTTCCCCTTGTCCCACTCCTCGCCCAGTTCGTCGGCCTTGTCGCCCCACCAGTTCGTGGTGTAGCCCTTCAGACCGTTCCAGGTGTCCTTGATCGAGCCGACGGGGTCGCTGACCACGTCCATGGTGCCGGCCAGAAAACTCTTGGCCGGGGCCACGAAGAAGCCCCGGACATGGTCCATGAACGACCTGTCGTGGCGTTCCTGGTCATGCACCTCGTCCCAGAGCGACCTCTCTTCGAACGGCCCCGGAGCGAGTGGGACCGTGTCGTTCGTCCCCGCACCCTCGTAGGTGATGATCCGAGCCGACCAGGACGGGCCTCCGCCGCTGTTGTCACCGCCCGTACCACCACCGGCACCCGTGCGTCCCTGGCCACCCGCCTCGCCCTCGGTGCCCGAGTCGCCTTCGGTACCCGCCTCGCCGTCCGCGCCCGCACCACCGACTGCCGCCGCGCCACCGTCGGCTTCCGCGCCACCGTCGGCTTCCGCACCGCCGTCCGCGCTCGCGCCACCGTCGGCTTCCGCACCGCCGTCCGCGCTCGCGCCGCCGTCGGCTTCCTCACCGCCGTCCGGGTCGGCGCCGTTGCCGCCGTCGGCATCGGCGTCCGCACCACCCGGCCGGCCGGCGTCGTTGTCCCCGGCCGCCCCCGTCTCCGTACCGTCGCCCTGCGAAGCGGGGCAGGCCGTGCCCGTCACCGAGCAGACCGCCGACTGGATGCCGTCTGCGATACGCCCGCCGAGGCCGCCCACCGACAGTGCGACGATGATCACCGCGACTACGGCGATGAGCCCCGCGTACTCCACCGCGGTCTGGCCCTCGTCCCGCCGCCAGCGGATCATCCTCGCCAGGCTGAACGCCCGGCGCTCCTCCCTGTCCTGGGGAGCGATCTCGAACCACTCGCGCGACCGGGCCCGGCGCAACAGCACGATGACCGCCACCGGCATCGCCGCCTGCGTGATGCCCCGCAGATCACCGTGCAACAGCGTGCCGAACGACAGCCACACGATCCACGCCTGTACGGCGATCAGTGTGCGGCTCGTCCACGCCCCTCCCCGCCACAGGCGACGGGCCAGGTAGACCCCGGCCACGCTGGGCAGCGAGTCGTACGCCAGGATCCCGAAGATCTCCCCGGAGTAGTACGTCACCACCGACAGCACGGTGACCACGTACAGCACCGTCAGCGCGAACTGCACCCACAGCAGTACCTGCGCCCAGCCCAGCTCCCTCGGCAACGGCGAATGCCGGCTCCAGGAAGGGCTGTTTCGTGCACCCCACATCCCGCTCGGGGGTATCGAGTCACCGGCAGGGGACATGCGCGACCTCAGCTCAGCTCGATGAACGGCCGTTCAAAACGGACACCGAGCCGAGGCTAAGGAACGTCGATCACTCACACATGGGCCCGTGGCCCCAACGCCGGGCCCACTTTCTGTGGCTCAACCCTCCGTGCGCGGGAAGGAGACCTCGACCCGGCGGTTCTTCTTGCGGCCGGTCTCCGTGGAGTTGTCGGCGATCGGGTACTGCTCGCCGTAGCCGCGCACCTCGTACGTGGCATTGGAGTCGGTCAATTCCTGGTCGAGGACGTTCTGGACGGCGTCGGCTCGCTTCCGGGACAGGACGTCACCGTGGGCGGAGGAGCCGAGGTTGTCCGTGAAGCCGAAGACGCGGATCTTCGTGGCGTTCTGCGTCTTGATCTCCTCGGCGATCGCGGAGATACGGGCCTTCGCCTCACCGCTCAGTTTCGCGCTGTCCTTGCCGAAGAGGACCTCGGCCTGGAGGGCGAACTTGACGTCCGCGTTGGTGTCTTCGCGGCGTTCATCACCGCTTTGGTCTTCGACGACCTGTTTGATGTCGAGGACCTTGGCTTCGGCGAGGGTGGCGCCTTCGGGCAGCTTGAGGTCGGGGTCGTTGGCGTCGACCTCGACGGGAGCGGCGGCGGAGGCCTCGGTGCCGGGGGGTACGCCGGGTGTCTCGTCGGCGTGGGCCGCGACGGCTCCACAGAGGTTCGCGGCGACCATGAGGCCGGCGGCGGTGAGGACCAGGGCGAGGCGTGGAGTCGCCGGTCGGGTGCGCATGCGGGTTTCCATGGCCGGCCTCACCCGGAGATCTTGATGGTGCCGCTGGAGAACGTCGGCAGTTGCAGGGCGACGTCAGCCGTGTCGGTCGGTGGAGCGGGGAACTGCATGAACACGGGGAGCGCCTGCCCGGCCTCAAGGGTTGTGAGACCCGTCGTCGTCAGCGGACGCCCGTCGGTGTCACGCAAGACGTAGTAGCGCTTCTTCCCCTTGGAGTCCACGAGAGTGGCACCGCCGAGCGACTGACCGTGCTTGATGACCTCGGTCTCGTCGCCACTCGTCTGGGCGGGGATGGCCACCGACTCCGCCCCGTCGTTCTTCAAGCTACCGCTCACCGTGACGAAGCCTCCAGCGTCCCGTTGGGCGGAGGTGACTTGCAGGAAAAGTCCGTCCGTTCCCTTGAGCTCGGCGAGCGGTGTCTCCGACTGCCCTTCCTGAGCACTCGGCTTGGATCCGCTGTCCTTGGAGGCGGATGCCGGCGGGGTCGGCTTGTCATCGTCGCCGCCACCGCCGCCGCAGCCGGCCACGCCGAGGGCCAGTCCGGCCGCAAGGGTCAACGCGACCGTTCCCCTGCGGGCCTTCGCAGTGAACCGAATGCTCATCTCTCTGCTTCCTTCATCACTCGTCGTTCGCTTGTGGCTCGGCCAGGTGGACGTCGAAGAGGTCCTCGGGTTCCGGCAGAACATCGAGATCGTCCGGGTCCAGCTCCCAGACCACGTCGTCTTCGCATGTGAGCGTCGGCAGAACGTCGGGACCGGCGTCCCCGGCGGGCGGGTCGAAGTCGCAGCGGGGCTCGATCACGGCGGTGGCGGTCGCGTCGGACTTCCGGGCCGCCGTTCCGGGAACGACGGACTCACCGACGGATTTGTTGGTCTCGACCTCGACCGTGAAACCCAGGGGACCCTCGGGTCCGCAAGTGTTCACCCTGGCGTCGTTCTGCTCGGCGAGCTGATACGCACGCCAGCAGGACGGGCCGAGACCGTCAGTGGTGCCCTCGAAGATCGCCGGCCACTTGGCCGGATCGAGTACGTCCTTCACCCACGCGCCGGCGAGTTGGTCCCGCCTGTCCTGCGCTGCAGCGAGAGCCGCCGCGTCCGCGGCTGTCTGGGCGCCGTTCCTGTTCGCCGCGGCCTGGCCGACCGCGAAATACGCGAGCGCGAGAAAGAGCAGGCCCCCCACCACCACGATGTAGATGGGGAAAGCCTGCCCTGCGTCGCCGTACCGGCGGGGTCGCGTCAAGGAGCGACCTTGGCGATCTGCGCCTGGATCTTGGTGAGGATCGTCTGACCGATGTTCGTACCCGTGATCGCCAGCACGATCGCCACCACCACCGCGATGATGCCCAGGTACTCGACCGCCGTCTGTCCCTTGTCGTCGGCGCGGCGCTGCATCGCCTCGACCGTCGTGTTCTTCCAGCCGTTCACGCGGACCTTGGTCGCGACGGCGGTCTTCAGCATCAGGTCGCTCATGGTGTTCCCCTCCGGGTTCGGCTGTGTCGCTTTCGACACGAGGAACGTACGGCGAATCGACCAGTCCGCCAGAGGGCCCCTGGGCCCAATTCCGGGCCCAATCGATCGGGCACGACCGGCTGTTCCCCCTTGGTGTCACCGACGGTCACCCCCGTCCCCGGTGTGCGTCCGGCGCCGTGCCGATCCACTTCGCGGCGGCCTCGGAGCGGCTGGTGCTGTGGAGCTTGGCGAAGATGCGGTTGATGTGGTTCTTGACGGTCTTCTCGCTGATGAAGCACGTGGCGGCGATCTGCTGGTTGTTCATGCCGGACGCGATGAGGTCCATGATCTCCGCCTCCCTCGTGCTCAGTTGGAACCGCGACCTGTCGGGAGCGGCCGGACGGCCACTCGTCCACCCAGACGAAGACTGTCCCACATGCGGTTGCACTTGCGAAAGGTTTTCTGGAGAAGAAGGTGGCGGCGTGTTGAAGTGCACTGGTGGAGAGGGTGATTGGGTCTGCATATACGACTGGGCGGAAGTGGAAAGTCCGTATGCAGTCGCACTTGACGACTGACCCAGGCCCTCGGGGAGGGGTGGTGCGGAGGTCCGGTCCTGGCGGAGTTGGGCCAGCAGGGCGCCCGCCGCCGTGGCGGTGAAATGGGCCCGGCCCTCCTTGATGTCCCGTACGGCCTCGACCAGTTGGTCGGCCGTGAATTCGCCGTGGACCAGGTAGCCGCCCGCTCCCCGTCGCAGGGCCTCCTGGACGATCTCCGACTCCCTGCTGTAGGTGAGCATCACCACCGGGGCGATCTGCACCAGGTACGGGAGGGCCGAGATGCCGTCCACGCCGGGCATACGGACGTCGAGGAGCACGACGTCCGGGCGGTGCCGGTGGGTGGCCTGGTAGGCCTGGCGGCCGTCGGCGGCCTCCGCCACGACCTCGATGTCCGCGCGGCCGGAGAGCAGGGCGGTCAGGCCGGCGCGGACGACGGGGTTGTCGTCCGCCACGACGACCCGGAGACGGCGGGTCGGCCGGGCCGGTTGTGGGAGGTCGGCGAACGGGTCGTGCGGCGGCGGCTGCGGGGCGCCGGTGGGGTGGGGCGTGTGGTCCGGCATCAGGGGCCTCCTCTCGGGTCGTGGGGTCATGCGGTGGGTGTGGTCAGGGCGGCCAGGGGGAGTTCCAGGCGGACCTCCGTGCCCTGGGGGTGGCCGCCGCGGCCTATGCGGATGCGGGCGCCCACGGAGGCCGCGCGTTCGACCATGCCGACGAGACCGAAGTGGCCCGCGCGGCGCAGCTGTTCGAGGGTGGTGCCGGGTGGGAGGCCGCGTCCGTCGTCGTGGACGCTGATGCGGAGCAGGTCGCCGTGGACCCCCGCGCGGACGTCGACGCGGGTCGGGTGTGCGTGGCGGTGGGCGTTCTCCATGGCTTCCGAGGCGATGGTGAGAAGCTGGCGGGCCACCGCCGGCGGGACGGGGGGCACGGCGTTTGCGCCGGTGGGGCGGTAGACCGCGGGGAGGCCGGTGCGGGTGCTGAAGTCGCGGGTCCGGGCGGCCAGTTCCACCAGGACGTCCGTGCCCTGGCCGGGGTCCGACTCGCGGCGCAGGTCGGCCAGGAGCTCGCGGGATTCGGCGGCGGCCCGGCGGGCCGAACGGGCGACGAGGGCCGCCTGTTGCCTGACCAGGGCCGGGTCCATGCGGTCGGCGTTCGCCGAGGTGGTCAGACCGTCGGCGGCCAGGGCCACGCCGTGCAGGGTCTTGGCGACGGAGTCGTGCATCTCGCGGGCCAGGCGGGCTCGCTCGGCGCTGACCGCTTCCGTCACGGCGAGTCGGGCCTGGACGGTGGTGAGGGCCTGGGTGGCCGCGCCGAAGCGGAGCATGAGGTTGCGGAGGCTGGAGCCGACGGCTCCGGCGATGACGCAGAGGCCGGGCAGCAGGGCCGACTCGGTGAGGCCGGGGGCCGGGTTCTCCTGTGCCGCGTGGATGAGGAGCAGCAGGAGCGCTTGGACGGAGGCGAAGACCGCGGCTCCCCGCCAGCCGTAGACGAGCCCTGCCAGGAGGGGGGTGCAGACGCTGACGTAGGCGAGGGTGCTGTCGGGGCCCGCGGCGATGAGGAGGAGTGACCCGAAGAGGGTGTCCGCGGCGAGGAGGGAGGGGTGGCGGAGGAGGAGCGGGCCGAAGCGCTCCCAGTCCCTGAAGAGGACGTAGGAGGTCATGAAGGTGACGACCACGGCTGCGCCGACGAGGCGGGTGGGGAGGCCGTCGTTCGCGTTGACCAGGGCGGTGGGGGTGGCCAGGGCGATCATGGCCAGGCGGAAGCCGAACACCTGCCGGCACATGGCCTGGAGGGCGTTGATCTGGATGTCGATCGCGGGGTGGGCGGGCACGCCGGGTGCCCTGGCTTCGGCCGGGAGGGGGTTCCCGGCCGCACCGACGGCGTAGCCGTCGTCGTCGGGTGCGGCCGGCCCCTGCGAGGCCGCGGCGCCGGCCCACCGGCCGTCCGCAGGTCCTTGCGGCCCGGTGCCGGCCCGCGGTGCGCGATCGTCCTTCGGCCGTCCTGCCGGACCACGTGTCCCGTCGCCCGGTTCGCCGTTCCCGGCCGTCGGCACCGGGCTCTGCGCAGAGGTTGCCGCCTCCGCGCGAGGCGGCTCCGCTTTCCGGCGCCCGCCGCCCTTGATCCGCAGGATCGGTCCCCCGCCGGCAAGGGCCCCGGCCGCCTCCCACCCGGGCGGCAGCGCGGGCGTCACCGATGTCACCGGTACGTCCGGCGCGCCCGTGCGGACATACGCGGGCAGCACCGTCCCCGCCGGAGGTGTGGTGATCTCCGGTGTCCGCTCGGCTCGGCGGCGGCGCCGCCTCAGCGGCCCCGTCCGTTCCCCTGTCATCGCCATACCTCCGCCCCCTTCCCTACTTCCCCGTCACCGAGCCGAAGTCCGTGCCCGAGCCGAGGATCAGGCCCGCGCCGAGCAGCAGCATCGTGGCCGGGACCATGAAGGTCGTGATCATCATCGTGGCCTTGGGGACGGCCCGGGCGGCTTTGCGGCGGGCGTTCTGGGCGTCCGTACGGCGCATGTCCTTGGCGAGGGACACCAGCGTGTCGACGATCGGCGCGCCCAGTTCCTCCCCCTGCTGCAGGGCGGTCACGAACATCGCCACCTGCTCGGAGTCGTTACGGCGGCGCAGTTCCGCGAAGGCCTGGCGGCGGCTCATGCCGAGGTCCATCTGGCGCAGGGTGATGCGCAGTTCGTCCGCCCAGGGGCCCTCGTACCGGGAGGCGACCCGGTCCAGTGCCTGGCGGAAACCGAGACCGGCGCTCACCACGACCGCCAGGACGTCCAGGAAGTCCGGCAGGGTCCGTTCGATGACGTCCCTGCGGATGCGGATCGCCGACCAGATGCCGACCTCCGTCCAGAACGCGCCGAAGGCCAGCAGGAGCAGGGCGACGAACAGCTGGCCGCGCATGAGGAAGACCAGGAAGCCCACGGCCCCGAGGAAGCCGTAGACCGCCCGGCGCGCCCCGTACCTGTCGATCGTCAGGCCGCCGGGGTTGCCTGCGAGGTCGATCTTGCGGCGGTACTTGGCCACCTGCTTGGGGCCCATCAGGCGCAGCACCGCGGGGGCGTAGCGCATGCCGAGGCGGTCGACGAGCGAGTCGACGGCGCCGGTGCGGGTGGAGCCGACCTCCAGGGCCAGGGCGAGGTCGCCGGGCAGTTTGGCCTCCGCGCGGTACATGCGAAGGCCGGCGAACACGCCCCAGACGCTGAGGCCCATCAGCAGGGCGAGGAGCAGTCCCATGGTTGCCTCCGGGCTCTCAGACGTCGATGCGGGACAGGCGGCGGATGAGCA
Organism: Streptomyces sp. NPDC092370; assembly: GCF_044755265.1. NCBI lineage: Bacteria > Bacillati > Actinomycetota > Actinomycetes > Kitasatosporales > Streptomycetaceae > Streptomyces > Streptomyces sp. NPDC092370. The sequence goes on from NZ_JBIVQO010000004.1 coordinate 417,301, forward strand.
GGAAGCCGACGGCGTAGAGCGAGAAGGCGATGATGACCGCCGCCTGGCCGAAGGGGGAGCCGGTCATGCGGTCCAGGGCGCCGTCCTTCACCCCGTTCATCAGGAACAGGGACCCGACGCCCAGGACCGGGACGGCGTACGACGTCATGTTCACCTGGGAGAGCTGGGTGCGGACCTCGCGCCGGGTCTCCTTGCGTTCCTCCAGCGTCTCCGTGAGGTTGCGCAGGGCGCTCACCACCTGCCCACCGGCCCGGTTCGACAGGACCAGCGTGGTGACGAGCACGACCAGCTCGCGGGAGGGAAGGCGGTCGGCCAGTTCGCCGAGCGCGTCGTCCATCGAGGCGCCGACCGCCAACTGGTTCGACACCTTGCCCAGTTCCTCACCCGCGGGGGCTTCCATCTCCTCCGCGGCCATGCCGATCGCCGTGCGCAGGGCGAGGCCCGCCTGGGTGGCGTTGGCGAGGATCCGGGCCATTTCGGGGAGCTGGTTGATGAACTTCTCGATGCGCTTCTGCCGTTGCCAGTTGAGGAACTGGACGGCGACGCCGATGCCGAGCAGACCCGCCAGCGGGCCGAAGAACGGGGCCAGGGCCGCCTGGCCGATCAGCCACAGGCCCGCGACCGTGGCGAGCATGTAGACGAAGAACTCACCCGGGGTGATGTCCAGGCCGGTCGCCGCCAGGCGGAGCTCCAGCTTCTTGCCGAGCCTGGTGCGCCGCAGACGGCGGTCGATGCCCCGGAAGTTGCGGCGCCGGCCGCCGGCCTGGATCTGGCCGGTGGCGGACAGCCGGTCCACCAGGGCCTGTCGCTGCGCCTTGCCCGTGGCGTAGGAGTGCAGGCCGACGACCGCGAGGACGCAGGTCAGCAGGGTGATGCCGGTGGTGAGCGTGATGAGCTGTTGCAGTTCCATCGGTCGGTCCTACCTGGCTTCTCGGGTGGCTAGCTGGTCCGCGGACCCCGCGATGCCGAACGCCTGCGGGAGGGGCTGGCTCGCCATGTAGAGGCGGTCGGCGGTGCGGCGCGGCAGCGGGAAGTACTCGAAGGCGCCGTGGATGCGTCCGTCGGAGGTCATGGGCTGTGCGGCGAAGCGGGCGGCCGTGACCAGGCGGTACGGATCGCTGCCGTGGCTGTCCATCAGCGCGATCTCGGTGATGCGGCGGGCGCCGTCCGCGAACCTCGTCAGCTGCACGATGACGTCCACCGCGCTGTTGATCTGGTCGTGCAGCGCCACGAAGGGGATCTCCACGTCCGACATGGACGCCAGGGTCTGGAGCCGCATCAGGGCGTCCTCGGCGCTGTTGGCGTGGACGGTGGCCAGCGAGCCGTCGTGGCCGGTCGACATCGCCTGGAGCATGTCGAGGGACTCGCCGCCGCGGACCTCACCGACGACGATCCGGTCGGGGCGCATGCGCAGGGAGTTGCGCACGAGGTCGCGGATGGTGATCTGCCCCTTTCCCTCGACGTTCGGGGGGCGTGACTCCAGGCGGATCACGTGCGGCTGCTGGAGCTGGAGTTCGGCGGAGTCCTCGATGGTGATGATGCGTTCGCCCTCGGGGATGAGGCCGGAGAGGGCGTTGAGCAGCGTCGTCTTGCCGGTGCCGGTCGCGCCCGAGACGATGATGTTGAACTTCGCCTGAACCAGGCCCGCCAGCAGGTACAGCATGTGCTCGTCGAGCGAGCCGAGGCCGATCAGTTCGTGGAGCGTGAAGGAGCGCGGGAAGCGGCGGATGGTGAGGGTGGCGCCGGTCAGGGACAGCGGCGGGATGATGACGTTGACGCGCTCGCCGGAGGGCAGGCGGGCGTCGACCATCGGGTTCGACTCGTCCACGCGGCGGTTGACCGTGGAGACGATCCGCTCGATCGTCTGCATGAGCTGGTCGTTGGAGGCGAAGCGCAACGGCAGTTGCTCGACCCGGCCACCGCGCTCGACGAAGATCGCGTCCGGGCCGTTGACCATGATCTCGGTGATGGACGCGTCTTCGAGGAGGGGCTCCAGGATGCCCAGGCCGAGCGCCTCGTCGACCACCCTGCGGATCAGCTGCGAGCGCTCCACCGTCGACAGGACCGGGCCCTCGCGGCTGATGATGTGCCCGAGCACCCGCTCCAGGCGGGCCCTGCGCTCGGCGGCGGCCAGCGAACTCATCTCCGCGAGGTCGATCTCCTCCAGGAGCTTGGCCCGGTAGGAGGCGACCATGTGGCCGTCCTCGCCCCGGTTGCCGTTCTCCTCGGGGGTGTTGATGCGTGCTCGAAGGCTCATGAGTGCGGTGCTCCTCGCTCGTTGCTCAGTGATCGCGCGGCATCGTGGCGGTCTTGACGGCGGGGTCGAAGTCCCAGCCCGGCACGACGGACGGGATCTGCACGGTGGCCGTGACCGTTACCTCGTCCCCGCCCGGCGCCGACAGGCAACTGGTCCCGTCGGCCAGCCAACTGCTCACGGCCGCGCGGCAGTCCGCCTCGTACGGTCCCTCCAGCGACGCGCTGCGCGCCCCCGTACGGGCCGCCGTGCCGGCCTGCTGGGCGGTGTAGGCGATCAGTCCGAGCTGTACGGCCGCCAGGGCGACGAGCAGCAGGATCGGCAGGAAGCCGATGAACTCGATGGCGACCTGGCCGCGGTCGCGGACTCTACGGACTTCTCGGAGCTCACCGATCTCTGGGACTTCACGGATCTCCCAGAGCTCATGGATCTCTCGGACCTCACCGATCTCCCGGATCTCACCGATCTCTCGGACCCCTCGGATCCCTCGGCTACGAGCCATGTCAGTCCGCCTCCTCGACCGCGCCGGCGTGGCCCTCGACGGCGTACGGGAAGGACAGCGTGCCCGGGAAGAGGATCGGCACCTCCAGCCGGACGTCGGCCGTCACATAGCCGGAGCCGCCGCAGGTCACGGTGGCGTCGGATCGCCACGCCTCCGACAGGTGCTTGCGGCCGGCCTCCTCGCACGCGCCCTGCCGGGCGCCCGGTTCCGCGGCCGTGGCCTGCCGTACGGCCTCGTCGGCGGCGTTGCCCGCGAGGATGAAGGTGTAGCCGACGAGGACGACCTGCCACAGCGCGATCAGCGTCACGATGATCGTCGGTGTCATGCCCAGGAACTCGATGGTCACCTGGCCCCGGTCCCGCTCCCTTGACAGCACCGTCACCCCTCCCTCCTCCGCCGAAAGCTCACCGGCCCCCGGCCCCCCTTGTGGGCGCCGTCCGCGGCCTTGACCAGGCCCAGTTCCCCGGCCAGGCCCCACAGGGCCTGCTTCACCGAGCTCTTGCTCTCCAGTTCGTGGACGCGGCCCGCGTCGACGACGCTCTGGAGTTCCTTGAAGTTGGCGGGGACCACGGTGGCCGCGACCGTCGTGCCGGTGATCTTCTGGATCAGGGGCGGCTGGATCTCGGTGGCGCGCGAGTGCCGGTTGACGACGACGGTCGTCTCCTCGGCCTTGCGGATCTGCAGCCGGTCCCACATCCGCACGGCCCGTTTGGCGCCCCGGACGGCGACCACGTCCGGGGTGGTGACCAGCAGGGCCCGGTCGGCCATCTCCACGGCCGCCGCCCCGGCGCCGCCGAGCTGGGCGCCGCAGTCGATGACGACGACCTCGTAGCGGGAGCGCAGGGCGCTGACGATCTGCCGGGCGGCGCGGTCGGTGACGTCCTCGCCGCGTTCGCCTTCGGCGGGGGCGAGCAGCAGGGCGAGGCCGGTGTCGTGGCGGAAGACGGCGTCGGCGAGGACGCGGGGGGAGATGTCGGTGATGGCGGCCAGGTCGACGACGGAGCGGCGGAACTGGACGTCCAGGTAGGAGGCGACGTCGCCGGTCTGGAGGTCCATGTCGACCAGGGCGGTGCTGCGGCCGGAGGCCTGGGCGGCCAGCGCCAGCTGGATCGCGGTCAGAGTGGTCCCGGCCCCGCCCTTGGCGCCGCTGACCGTGACGACGGTACCGCCGACGCCGGTGAAGACGTCGCCCCCGGCACCCAGGTGCCGTCGTACGCCGACGGACCACTGGGCGACCGCCTGGACGCGGCTGGCGAGTTCCTCGTAGCTGAGCGGCAGGGCGACCAGGCCGCGGGCGCCGTAGTCCATGGCGGCCTGGAAGAGGCCGGGGCTCGCGTCGGAGGTGACGAGGATGACGCCGACGGCCGGGAAGCGCAGGGCCACTTCGCGGATCAGCTCCAGCGCGGGGACGGGACCGATCCGCTCGTGCACGACCACGACCTCGGGCAGCTCGTCGACGGACTCGGCGGCCAGCCGGGCGAGGGTGTCGATGAGCTGGGTGGAGTCGACCACCGGGGCGACGGGCTCGGCGTCCGGGAGCTGGCTGAGCAGCGTCGTGATGGACCGGACCGCGTCCGTGTCACCGACTGCCGGGAGGATCCTCGTGGGCATGGCAGCCTCTCACTTGTCCTTCGCGAGTTCGTACGTCCGGTCCCGCTCGGGGACGGTGGTGTCGCTGCCGGGCGCGACGAGGGCGAGCCGGACCCGCTTGGCGAACGACTCGGCGTAGGTGATGCGCTGGGCGTCTAGGGCGGACAGCGCGAACGTGATCGGGACGGCGTCGGTGGGCTGCTGGGTGCGGTTGCCCTCGTCGGGCTTCAGGGCGGTGAGCCGGCCGACGTCGAGGACCTTGGCGTTGGTGACGATGATCTTCGACTGGTCGGGGTCGCCCTCGCGTGCGCCCTCGAAGGTGGCGTAGACGTTGACCGAGGCGCCGGGCGTGATCTTGCCGGCCACGCCGGTGGCCGCGTCGATCATGATGGCGACCTCCTGCTGGCCGGGCTGGAGGGCCGGCTGGCGGACGATCATGTCGGACTGGAGCAGGGAGCCCGCGCGCAGCGTGGTCACGGCGATCTTGCCCCGGATCTCCCGCAGATCGGTGACCGCGTTGCCGGACAGCCACCGTTCGGGCATCTTGATCTTCTCGAACTGGCCCGTGCTGAGGGTGGTGTAGGGCGGCACGTCCGATGTGAGCCGGTAGGCGGTGACCTCGGGGCCGACTTTCGACTTCACGTCACTGATGACGGAGAGCACGCCGGCGAAGGCGCCGAGGGCGCAGACGACCGACAGGAGCAGGAGAATCACGCCGCGGCGCTGACGGGAGTTCATGAACCGTACAACCTCGTTGGGTATATCGGTCGAGCGGGATCGGAACAGTGCTGACGAGCGGTGCCGGGCCTCACCCGACGGCCGTCCGGTTCTCGAGCTGCCGGCTGGGCGGGCTGTCGTGGACGGGCGGCGTGGCCGAGCAGAACACGCAGCGGTCGCCGATGACGTCGATGCCGCACCAGTGGCACTGACCTCGACGTACGGACGTGACCAGCTGGTAGAGGACGGACAGGTCGGGCAGGTAGCTGCAGAACTCGATGAGCTTGCCGGTGCCCCACCAGGCGGGCGACTCGGCCGGGAGCGGGGTCTCGCGCAGCCCCTGCACCTTCCAGGAGGGGGCGAGGGTGCCGGTGACCCAGTCGGACTGGAGCTGTCCCTTGGCGACGAGCATCCAGGTGCCGAACTCGGGGCCGGGGAGCCCTGCTTCGGGGGTGATCCTGACGAGGTGCGGCTCGGGGTGGGCGAGGACGCCGAACTGACTGCCGGGCACCCAGGACTTGGCGTGCGATTTCAGGCCGACGGGGACGCGGTCGAGCCGGGTGACGGAGTTGAGGAGCGCGCCGGCGTGGATGTAGTGGACGAGCAGCCGGCCGGCCGAGGCGAGCACGCCGGGGCTGATGTCGCAGGAGGCGAGCTGCCGTAACTGGCGGGCCAGGACGGCGAGTCCGAGCGGTGGCAGTTCCGGCCGGAACAGGGCGATCCGGTCGCTCTCCATGAGGGAGCGCAGGGTGTGCAGCCGTCGCTGCACCGCGGTGGGCGCGGCCTGCGAGCAGACCACGATCACATGGCCGTGGTGCTCGACCAGGGCCTGCATCTCCGCGAGCGCCTGCTCCAGGGGGCGTCGGTCGATGTCCCTGAGCACGACGGCGGGCAGGGTCCGTTCGTCCTGTGGCGGCAGTGCCATGTCAGCACTGGTCACGGCAATGGCAGTTGGCACGCGCAGCTCCCCGTTTTCCCCATGCCCGTCGGAACGCCGGGTGTCACTCCGGCGCACCGTTTCGACTTCACTGCGTGACTACCTCAGCACTGTATCCACGGCTCTGTGACCGGAGAACAGCGTTTGTGTAGCTGGAGAGCAACTGCCGTTGCACAAGATGCGTCAAAACGGGGCAGGTTGAGCATCTTGCCGGTCCAGCGTCGAGCTCCGGCGGTCCCGGGCGATGAGGCCGGGAGGCCAGTGCTGACGGCGGCCTTCATCGAGAGGCAGAAGGGCATGGAGCCGGCCGGGGGGACGAGGCGAAGCGGATCGACTTCACCTTCGAGACGACCGGCGAGAACGGCGGCCCGGCCACGGGCACCCCGGTCGAGGGCGCGACCCTCACCGGGCCGGACTCGGCCGGCACCACCTTCGCGATCCGGATCGACGCCGCGCCGGGTTTCCCGCGCCACCACATCTGGTCGACCACCGCCGGATCGGCGCGCCTGGGCGGCGGCGTGGGTGCGTTCGGAGCCGCGGCCGCCGGATGCCGGTCCCGCTCGGGGCCGTCGCGTACGTCGCGCGCGCCCGCGGCGTTCCCGCTCAGGCGGCATCTGGCGGCGGCGTGCGCGCGGCGGCGGCCCAGTGTTGTTGCCGGTGTCGCGGCCGGGGTGCCGGACCCGGCGGGTGCCGCGTTGTGGATGTCCGCGGGCACGCTGCCGGCGGGGTGCGCGGTGGGACTGCCGCTCGACAGGTTGGTCTGGACCTCTTGACACCACCTCTAGTCTGGACCATTTTCTTGTCATGTCCAGACACAGACGATCCCTGCGGCTGTGGTCGGGTGCCGTCACGGCTGCCCTGGCCCTCACTGTCACGACCGTCGGCCAGGCGAACGCCGCCGACGTCAACAACGTCAGGAACGCCGGCTTCGAGTCGGGCCTGAGCGACTGGACCTGCTCGGGGGGCAGCGGCACGACGGTCTCCTCCCCGGTGCGCTCCGGGTCGGCCGCGCTGCGGGCGACCCCGGCGGGGCAGGACAACGCGCGGTGCAGTCAGACGGTGGCGGTGAAACCGAACTCCACCTACACGCTGGGCGCGTGGGTGCGGGGCGGATACGCCTACCTCGGCGTGACGGGCACGGGCACCACGGACGTGTCCACCTGGACGCCGGACTCCTCCTCCTGGAAGCAGCTGTCCACGAGCTTCAGGACGGGTTCGTCCACGACCTCGGTGACCGTGTACACGCACGGCTGGTACGGGCAGGCGGCGTATCACGCGGACGACGTGTCGGTGTTCGGCCCCGACGGCGGCGGGGGCACGGACCCGGGTCCCACGGTCCCGTCCGCGCCGAGCGGCCTGAACGTCTCCGGCACGACGTCCTCGTCGGTCTCCCTCGCCTGGAACGCGGTCTCCGGAGCGACGGGTTACACCGTCTACCGCGACGGCACGAAGGTGACGGCCGTCTCCGGCACCTCGGCGACGGTGACCGGACTCGCCGCCTCGACGTCGTACTCCTTCCAGGTCACGGCGACGAACGGGGCCGGTGAGTCGCCGAAGTCGGCGGCGGTGACGGGAACGACGAACCAGCCGAACGGCCCGGGCCCCGCGCTCCCCAAGCACGCGGTGACCGGTTACTGGCAGAACTTCGACAACGGCGCGACGGTCCAGCGCATCTCGGAGGTCCCCGCCGCCTACGACATCATCGCCGTGGCCTTCGCGGACGCGACGGGCACGCCGGGGGCGGTGTCCTTCACCCTGGACTCGGCCGGGCTGAAGGGCTACACGGTCGACCAGTTCAAGGCGGACGTGCGCGCCAAGCAGGCCGCGGGCAAGAAGGTCGTCATCTCGGTGGGCGGAGAGCGCGGCACGGTGTCGGTCAACGACGCGACGTCGGCGGCCAACTTCGCGAACAGCGTGTACTCCGTGATGCAGACGTACGGCTTCGACGGGGTCGACATCGACCTGGAGAACGGCCTCGACGCGACGTACATGACGCAGGCGCTGCGCGCGCTGTCGGCGAAGGCGGGCCCGTCGCTCGTCCTCACGATGGCTCCCCAGACCATCGACATGCAGTCGACGTCCGACGCGTACTTCCGGACCGCGCTGAACGTGAAGGACATCCTCACGGTCGTCAACATGCAGTACTACAACAGCGGTTCCATGCTCGGCTGCGACGGCAAGGTCTACAGCCAGGGCTCGGTCGACTTCCTCACGGCCCTGGCCTGCATCCAGCTGGAGAACGGCCTCGCCCCCTCCCAGGTGGGTCTGGGCCTCCCGGCCTCCCCCCGGGGAGCGGGCAGCGGCTACGTCTCCCCGGCCGTGGTGAACAAGGCCCTGGACTGCCTGACCAGGGCCACGAACTGCGGCACCTTCACACCGCCCCGGACCTACCCCGACCTGCGCGGCGCGATGACCTGGTCGACCAACTGGGACGCGGCGGCGGGCAACGCGTGGTCCAGCGCGGTGGGGCCGCACGTGCACGGTCTGCCGTAGCCGAGGACGACGAGGCCGGCGGGGTGAAGGGCGGAACTTTCCTCACCCCGCCCGCCGCTCTAGAAGAACTCCCCCCACGGCTGGTCCCAGATCTGCTTCACGCACAGGACCAGGAACAGCAGGCCCGCCACGGCCAGCATCGCGTTGCTGAGGGGGCCGCTGCGCCACTCGCGGGGCGTGCGGGAGGAGTTGAGGAGCCAGATCAAGGTGGCGGCGAGGAAGGGGAGGAAGGCCGCGCCGAGGACGCCGTAGACGATGATCAGACGGAAGGGCTGGCCCTCGAAGAGCAGGATCATCGGCGGGAAGGTCAGCCAGAGCAGATACGCGCGGAACGGCCAGGAACGCTCGCGTTCACCCGAGGCGACCTCCGCGCCCTTGGCCTGGCCCTTGCCCGACAGGCGGGCCACGAAGTCGGCGAACATCAGGCTCACACCGTGCCAGACGCCGATCAGCGAGGTGAAGGACGTGGCGAAGAAGCCGATCAGGAAGAACTTCGCCGTCGCCGGGCCGTACTGGTCCTCCAGGATGTCCCCGAGCTGGATCAGGCCCTTGTCACCGCTGGCGATCGCGATGTTCGCCGAGTGCAGCAGCTCCGCACCGACGAACAGCATGGCGATGACGAAGATGCCGGTCGTGGCGTAGGCGACGCGGTTGTCCAGCCGCATGACCTTCATCCAGCCGGTGTCGGTCCAGCCCTTGGCGTTGACCCAGTAGCCGTACGCCGCGAGCGTGATCGTGCCGCCCACACCGCCGATCAGACCCAGCGTGTTGAGGATCGAGTCCTTCTCGTCCGGCAGCACCGGCAGGAGCCCGGCGAAGGCGTCGGGGATGTTCGGCGTGACACGGATCGCCAGGTACACCGTCACCACGAACATGACGCCCACCAGGACCGTCATGACCTTCTCGAACACCGCGTACTTGTTGAACCAGACGAAGACCAGTCCGACCAGACCACTGGCGATGCCCCACCACTTGAGGTCCATCACGTCCGGGAACAACGCCTGCAGCGGCAGCGCGCTCGACGACATCGCCGCCGCGCCGTAGACGAACCCCCAGACCACGACGTAGACCGCGAAGAACCACGTGGTCCAGCGGCCGAGGCTCGCCCAGCCGTCGAACAGGGTGCGGCCGGTGGACAGATGCCAGCGGCCCGCCGCCTCGGCCAGGGAGATCTTCACCAGACAGCCGATGATCGCGGCCCACAGGAGGGTGTAGCCGAAGTTGCTGCCCGCGATGAGTGTGGCGACCAGGTCGCCGGCCCCGACGCCGGTCGCCGCGACGACGATGCCCGGCCCGATGTACTTCCAGCTCGCCTTCCGGGGCTGTGGGGGATGTGTGGCCGCGCTTTTCGTGGTGTTTCCCGTGGTGTCCGCCATGAAAGTCAAGAAACCGCAATGCGGCCGGGCCGACAAGAGGGCCTGAACGGAATCACCCCGGAGGTGCGAGACCTGCGCGAAACCACCACGATGAACGAGCGGACCGGAGCCGGGCCCGGGCGGCTGGAGCACCGCCGAGACCCGGCAGGCGGAGCGTCACGGCTGTCGCCGACCACAGCCGTCCGATCCGCACGTGCCGAGCTCGAACCACACGGTCTTGCCCGGCCCGTCCCGGTGGCAGCCCCACCGCTGGGCGAGTGCGTCCACCAGGAACATTCCGCGGCCGCTCTCCCCCGTGCCCGCGTCCAGCACCCGCGGCACGCGGCGTTCGCTGTCGACGACCTCGCAGCGCAGCACGCCGTGCGCCGCGAAGAGCGTGAGCCGGAAACGACTCCCGGCGTGCACCACGGCGTTCGCTGCCAGTTCACCGACGAGCAGTTCGGCCACGTCGGTCACCTCACCGCGCTCGGCGAGTCCCCAGGCCTCCAGCTGCCTGCGGACCTCCGCGCGTGCCTCGCGGACGGCGGAGGGCCGCGGTGCGTACTCGACACTCAGGTGGCCTGCTCCCAGGGGTGGTTGCGGGAACGGGCCACAGGGGGCGTCGGGGTCCGGGAGGTGCCGCCCGGAGAGTTGCAGCATGCGTCAAGGGTGATCCGCGGGGGTGGTCCGGCGCAGGGGGAGGACTACCCGATCCTCTACCTGTTCGCGCAGGTGGGGTGTCATGCGAACTGGAGACGGACCGTCGCTCCGTCGGCGTCGTCGCGGATGTCCACGTAGGCGCAGACCTGACGCGCGTACCAGAGCCCCGGGCCCGCGGCGGAGGCTGTGGGCGGGACGAAACCGGCGAGCGGGTCGTCGAGACGGCGGACCGAGCGCAGTTCGCAGACGCAGGCGGGCGCCTCGCCCCACAGCAGGGCGTCATCCGCGAGGGGCGCGAGGGCCACCGCGGTCTCCGCCACGGCGGCGGCGAACAGCTCGGCGTCCGCGGCGGCCAGTCCCCTGGCCGCCGCCCAGCGCTGCACGGCCGCGGCGTGCGGCTCCCTCAGGGGCCACGCACCGGCCGGAGGCGACGGCAGGGGCACGGCGTCGAGTTCGGCCGCGAGGCGCAGCGGGTCCTCGTACACCTCCGTGTCGGGGTGGGTCCGGCGGGCCGCGGCGACGACGGCGGGCCCGGCGGTGCGGGTGTCGTACGCGCACAGAGCGGTCGTGGCCTGGGGCGCGAACAGGAGGTTGGCGAAGGCCTCGTAGCGGATCCACTCGGTGGTCTCGCGGGCCGAACGGCCGGCACGGCCGCTCCAGACGGGCTCCATGACGAGGTGGATCCGGCCGCCGGGGCCGGCGTGCGCGGTGAGGTACGCGGCGGCCCGGGCGACGGCGTTGGCGGCGGAGCCGGTGTACCAGTCGGTGTGCGGGATGCAGGTGACGTCCTTCGCGTCGCGGCCGAGGGCGTCCCGCAGGAGGTCCAGGTTGTGCGGGGCGGCGATGGCCACCGGCGGTGGTTCCCCGCAGGCGCCGAGTCCTTCACCGAGGAAGGGCAGGGCGGCGGCGACGAATCCGTCGTCGGAGTCGAAGACGGCCATGCGGTGGTCGAAGGCGCTGAGTGGTCCGGTGATCATGCGATCCCCTCGGGTGGGTGTGCGTGGAGGGCGTGGGGGGCGGGTCGTCGCTGTGCCGTCATCCAGGCGGCGATCTGGCTGCGGTTGCTGAAGCCGAGCTTGCTGAGGATGCGTTCCACGTGGCCTTCGGCGGTGCGGCGGGCGATCACCAGGCGGTCCGCGATCTGCTGGTTGGCGAGTCCCTCGGCGACGAGCCGGGCGACTTCGGTCTCGCGGCGGGTCAGAGGCACCGCGGTGTCGTCCTGCGGCGGTGCGGCGGGCTCCGAGGGGAGCGGGCGGCCGGGCTCCTGGAGCGCGTGGCCGGCCAGCTCCCCGAGACCGAGCGCCGCGCCGCGCCGGTGGGCCCGCTCGAACGCCTCGCGCCCCAGGGCCCGGACGGCCCGCTCCTCGCTGTCCCGGCGTACGGAGGTGAGGACGTGGGCGCCCCAGCGGCCGGTGTCGATGTCGGCCCAGACGCGGTCGGCGCCGCCCAGCAGCAAAGCGGCGTGCCGGTGGGCGTCGCGTGCCGCCGCGACGGACGCGAGCAGGTCGAGGGTGAGGGCGATGCCGATGACGTCGTGGACGGCGAGCTTGAGCCGCAGGGCCTCGCGGGCGTGCCGTTCGGCCCGGGGCCAGTCGCCGCGCGCGGTGTGCGCGAGGGCGAGCATCCGCAGCACGTACGACCGCACCCATTGCTCGCCGTGCCGCTCGCACAGCCGCAGGGCCCGCTCGCAGATCTGCACGGCCCGTTCGGCCTCCCCCAGGAAGCCCAGCGCGCAGGCGAGTTCGACCTGGTCGAGGCCGACGAGGCTGAGGTGCTGGCCGGGCACGGGGCCGCGGGCGACGGTGGTCTCGAAGTGCCTCAGCGCTCCGGGCAGGTCGCCGCCGAACAGCCGGATGACGCCGATGACGTACTCGGCGTGGGCGCCCTCGGCGGTGTCACCGATGGCGCGGGCGAGGGTGAGGGCCTCGGTGGCGTGGCGGCGGCCCCGGGGGAAGTCCCGGGTGGCGGCGGCCAGCAGCCCGGCGACCCAGAGGCCGCGGGCCCGTTCCCGGGTGGGTTCGGGGGTGGCGTTCAGGGCCCGGTCGAGCCAGTACAGGCCCTCGCGGGAGGCGCCGCAGGCATGCCAGTAGAACCAGAGCGTGCCGGCGAGGCGGAGGGCGGCGGGTGCCTCGCCGGGCGTGGAGAGGCTGAAGTCGAGGGCGGCGCGCAGGTTGTCCCGGTCGGCGCGCAGCCGGGCGACGGTTTCCGGCTGCCCCGGCCCGAACCAGCCGCGCTCGCACTCCTCGGCCCGCCGCAGCATCCAGTCCCGCTGCCGCCGGGCGGCCTCCTCCTCCCCCGCGTCCCGCCGCAACTGCTCCAGCCCGTACTGCCGCAGGGTGTCGAGCAGTCGGTAGCGCACCCCGCCGGGCCCGGGCTCACGGCTGAGCACGGACTTGTCCACGAGCCCGGCGACGGCTTCCAGAACGTCGTCGGCACGCAGGCGGGGGGTCGGAGCCAGAGCCCTCGTGGGCGCCGCGGAGGGCCGCGCCTGCGGCCCCGGTGCCTCCATGAGCCGCGCATGCGGCCCCGGTGCCTCCGTGAGCCGCGCATGCGGCCCCGGTGCCTCCGTGAGCCGCGCCTGCGACCCCGGGGCGTCCGCGAGCCGCGCAGGGAGCGCGGCCGGGCGAGCGGGCGGAAACGCCGTCAGGTCCGGGGCCGGAAGCACGACGAGCCGCTCCCCGCCTTCCGGAGGCAAGCCGGCGCCCTCCGGGGACCGGGAGACATACGGGGATCGGGGGACCTCCGGCGGTTGGGAGCCCTCCGGCGGTCGGGAGCCCTCCGGCGGTCGGGGGAGTTCCGGCGGTTGGGAGCCCTCCGGCGGTCGGGGGAGTTCCGGCGGTTGGGAGCCCTCCGGCGGTTGGGAGCCCTCCGGCGAGCGGAGGGCCTCCGGCGGTCGGGGGACCTCCGGGGGTAGGAAGCCCTCCGGGGGTTGGGGGGCCTCCGGAGACCGGCGGTCCTCCGGCAGTCGGGAGCCCTCCGGGGGTTGGGGGACCTCCGGAGACCGGCGGTCCTCCGGCAGTCGGGAGCCCTCCGGAGACCGACAGACTCCCGGCACACAGGGAGCCTCCAAGGACCGGCAGACTCCTGGCACACAGGGAGCCTCCGGTGGCCGGGAACCCTCTGTGGGCCCAGGGGCCGGGCCCTCGGGAATGCCGTCCGCGCACACCGCCTCCGCCGTCTCCAGGTCGAAGCTGCCCGCCAGGACCGACAGCCGGGCCCACACCGTCTGCTCGGGGGTGGTGCACAGGTCGTGGCTCCAGGCGACCGCCGCCCGCAGGGTCTGGTGGCGGGGCAGGGCGGTGGGGCTGCCGGTGGTGAGGAAGCGGTAACGGTCGTCGAGGCGGTCGAGGCGGTCGAGGAGCTGGTCGACGTCGAGGACACGCATGCGAACGGCGGCCAGTTCGATGGCGAGGGGCAGACCGTCCAGGCGGTGGCACAGCCGGGCGACCAAGGCGCGGTTGGCGGCGGTGAGGCGGAAGCCGGGGACGACGGCGGCGGCCCGGTCGGCGAAGAGGGTGAGGGCCGGGTAGCTCTCGGCGGCGGACAGGTCGCCGTCCGGGTCGGGCACCGGCAGCGGCCGTACCTCCAGCAGGTGTTCCTCGGTGAGGCCGAGGCGGTGCCGGCTGGTGGCGAGGATCCGGACGCCCTCGGTGCCGTGCAGCAGGGCCGCGGCGAGCTGGGCGCACGCACCGGCCAGGTGCTCGCAGTTGTCGACGACGAGGAGCAGCCGCCGGTCCCTCACCTGCTCGACGAGGGCGTCCAGGGGCGGTTGGGCGGAGTGGTCGTGGAGCCCGAGCGCGTCGGCGGCGGCGAGCGGGACGAGGGCCGGGTCGTGCAGTCCGGACAGGTGTACGAAGCGCACGCCGTCCGGGAAGGCCCGCCGCACCCGGGCCGCGATGCGCCCGGCGAGCCGGGTCTTGCCGACGCCGCCCGGCCCGGTCAGCGTCACCAGTCGCGCGCGGGCCAGCAGTTCGCGGCCCTGGGTCAGTTCGCCACGCCGGTCGACGAAGCTGGTCGTCTCGGTCGGCAGGTGGTGGTCCCGTCGTGGCGCTGATCCGCCCATGATCAGCCAGTCCTCTGAGGGGTGTCGTCCGGGGACCGGGACACTCCGGCTCCCCCTTGCGCGGACCCCCACCCTCCCCCGCTCCGTCCATACATGCACGCCGCGGCCACTCCTGCGGGTGCACTTCCGCCGGGGCACCTCGATCGCGGCGGCGCACGCGTACACTGCACGGCCACTTTCAGTCTTGACCCGCTCATGGCATTAGCAGAACGATGTGCGCCACCCGCACCAAGCACGTCGCACGGAACAACCCCACCTCCCACAAGGAGATTTCATGCGACTTCGCATACGAGGCTCCGGTGCCCGCACCGGCAGACGCACCGCCGCCCTCGCCGGCCTCCTCGCGTTCGCCCTCGCGGCGCCTCTGTCCGCGACGACGACCGACGCCACCGCCGACGGCGCCCGTCAAGCGGCCGCCACGGCCGACGACATCCGCCAGTACGAGGTCCATCTGCACTCGACGGCCGAGGACCGCACGGCACTTCAGCGTACGGGCGTGACCGTGGACGAGGTCCACGGCCACGGTGTCGTGGTCTCCGGCCGCGCCGACCAGGTCAGGAAACTGCGCGCGCTGGGCTATGAGGTCGCCCCGCTCGGCGCGGTGCCCGACCGTTCCGCGGGGGAGGACGACGTCCGGCTCTTCGACTTCCCCTCGGGCGACTCGAAGTACCACAACTACGCGGAGATGACGAGCGAGATCAACGCGATCGTCTCGGCCAACCCGTCCATCGCGAGCCAGCGCGTGATCGGCAAGTCGTACCAGGGCCGGAACATCGTCGCCATCAAGATCAGCGACAACGTCGGCTCCGACGAGTCCGAACCGGAGGTGCTGTTCACGCACCACCAGCACGCCCGCGAGCACCTGACCGTCGAGATGGCGCTCTACCTGCTGCGCGAGCTGACCTCCGACTACGGTTCCGACTCACGCGTCACCGGCATGGTGAACAACCGTGAGATCTGGATCGTCCCCGACATCAACCCGGACGGCGGCGAGTACGACATCGCCACCGGCTCGTACCGCTCCTGGCGCAAGAACCGGCAGCCCAACTCCGGCTCGTCGTACGTCGGTACCGACCTGAACCGCAACTGGAACTACCGCTGGGGCTGCTGCGGCGGCTCCTCGGGCTCCACGTCGTCCGACACCTACCGGGGGCCGTCGGCCGAGTCCGCACCCGAGGTGAAGGTCGTGGCGGACTTCGTGCGCAGCCGGGTCGTCGGCGGCACGCAGCAGATCAAGGCGGGGGTGGACTTCCACACCTACAGCGAGCTGGTGCTGTGGCCGTTCGGCTACACGTACTCCGACACGGCGACCGGGATGACCGCGGACGACAACGCGGCGTTCAAGGCGGTCGGGCGGAAGATGGCCGCGAGCAACGGGTACACGGCGGAGCAGTCCAGCGACCTGTACATCACCGACGGGTCGATCGACGACTATCTCTGGGGCGCGCACAAGATCTTCGGGTACACCTTCGAGATGTACCCCCGGTCCGGCGGGGGTGGGTTCTACCCGCCCGACGAGGTGATCGAGCGGGAGACCTCCCGTAACCGCGATGCGGTGCTGCAACTGCTGGAGAACGCGGACTGCATGTACCGGTCGATCGGCAAGGAGAGCCAGTACTGCGCCTAGCCGGCGTCTTCCTCGAAGTAGGCGTCCAGCACCGCGTCCAACTGCGCGTCCCACTCCTTGAAGTGGCTCCTGGCCGGCGCCTCGATCTCGATCGGGTACCAGCGCCGGTCAGGGGTGTGGACGGTGACGGTGTACCGCTTGCCGAAGCGGGCCGTCTCCGTCTCCACCGCGCCGATCTCGTCCCAGCGGAACTCGCATTCCTGGTCGTCCAGGGACAGTCGTACGCCTCTGTGGTCGGCGACCAGCCTGGCGCGGCGGTCGGACGCCTCGAAGACGGGGCCGTCGACCTCGGTGTCCTCCTCCTGCTCGGAGGGGGCCGCCTCCGCCGTGTCCGCCGATGCGGTGCCGGCCTCCTCGGTTTCCGCGACCTCAGGCTTCTGCTCCGGCTCGTCCTCCTCCGTGGGTCGGGACGCGGGTGACGTGAGCCCGGGGATGAAGGCCGGGTCGAATCCGGCGCCTTCCAGGGGCTGGCTGCTCGAACCTATGCGCTGCTCCACAGCGGAGCAGTATGGTCGACAAACCTGTGCGGCACACAGTCGACCCCGGCATCGTTATGAGACGCCTACACGAACAGACTCAAAACCGCCGCCACCGCGCACCCCGCCACCGGCAGCACGCTGTCCAGGACGGTCCAGGTCTTGGGCGTGTCGCGCTCGCTGATGCCGAAGTACTTCGCGGCCGTCCAGCCGCATCCGTCAGCGCACTGCGCGCGCGGGCCCCGTCGTTGAGGTGCGAGGCGAAGATGGAGCCGGCCGAGACAGGGCGGAGCGCGGCGCGGCCCGTCGAAGGCGCCGCGCCTCGAAGAGGGCGGGGTGGGGTGGGTCAGCCGAGGACGGCCAGCGCGTCGATCTCGACGAGGAGACCCGCGGGCAGGCCGACGTAGACCGTCGTGCGCGCGGCGGGCGGCTGGGTCAGCTCCTGCTCCTCGAAGTACGCGTTGTAGATCTCGTTCATCTCGGCGAAGTGGGCCACGTCCGTCAGGTAGACGCGGATCATCATCACGTCGTCCCAGGAGGCGCCGCCCTCCTCCAGGATCGCCTTGACGTTGGCGAGGGTCTGCAGGGTCTGCTCACGCAGGGTGGGCCCGGCGGGCGTGGGCGCCTTGCCCTCCTCGGCGGGCAGGAAGCCGACCTGGCCGGCGACCTGGAGGATGTTGCCCTTCCGCACGCCGTGCGAGAACTTCGCCGGCGGGGTGGTGTGGGTCTTCGGGGTGAGTGCGACCTTGTCCGTCATACGGTGCCCTTCACTGGTGTCCTGCCGGAGTACTCGCCGCTGATGGCGTCCGCCGTACGGCGCACCAGCGGCAGGAGGGTGAGGAGTTCGTCGGCGGTGACGACCACGTTCGGCGCGGAGACGGACATCGCGGCGACGACCCGGCCGTCGGCGCCGCGGATGGGCGCCGCGACGCAGTTGATGGACTCTTCGTGGCCGCCGAGGTCGGTGGCCCAGCCCTGTTCGCGTACCTTCTCCAGCTCACGCAGGAACGCGTCGGCGTCGGGGGTCGAACGGGACGTGTAGGTGGGGTAGTCGAGCTTCTTCGCGACCGCCCGCCGCTCGTGCTCGGGCAGGTCGGCCAGCAGCAGCTTGGCGACCGCGGCGACGGTGATGGCCACGGGCTTGCCGATGCGGGAGTACATCCGCACCGGGTAGCGGCTCTCGACCTTGTCGATGTAGAGGACCTCGTTCTCCTCGTACACGGCGAGGTGCACGGTGTGCCCGCAGTCCTCGTTGAGGCGGACCAGGTGGGGGTGGGCGATCTCGCGGACGTCGAGGTTCTCCATCGCCTCCTGGGCGAGGGCGAAGAGCCGTGCGCCCAGGCGGTAGCGCTGGTCGGACTGGCGGTAGACGAGCCCGTGCTCGTGCAGGGTGCGCAGCAGCCGCAGGGCCGTGGACTTGTGCACCCCGAGGCGGTCGGCGACCTGCCCCAGGTCGGCGGGGCCCTCGGCGAGCAACGGCAGGATGCTGAGCGCGCGGTCGACGGTCTGGCTCATGGCGTACGTACCTCCTCGTCGGCCCGCTGTGTCCGCTCGGTCCAGCCCGGGCCGAGTCGCAGTCTCCCCCATGCCGCGTCGTCCAGGGCGACGAGCCGGTCGGCGTGCTCGCGCCCGGGCGGTGTCGCGAGATCGCCGGGCACGGTGAGGGCGGCGGCGGCCATCAGATGCCCGTGCCGCAGCCGGTCCCGGACGGGCAGCGCACGCAGGGTGGCGGAGAGGAACCCGGCGGCGAAGGCGTCTCCGGCGCCGACGGCGGCGACGACGTCCACGCGGGGGGCGCGGGCGAGGGTGGCCGTGCCGTCCGCGTCCTGCGCGTCGCGGGGGTCCTTGTCGAGGGCGACGGCGCCGCCCGGGCCCATCTTGACGACCACGAGCTCGGGCTCGGGCAGCGCGTCCCGGACGGCGGACGGGCCGTTCAGGCCCCACGCGTCGAGGGCCTCGTCGGACCCGACGAAGACGAGGTCCGCGCGGCGGGCGAGGTCCAGCAGGACCCGGCATCCGTCGGGGTCGGGCCACAGCCCCGGCCGGTGGTTGACGTCGAAGGAGACGAGCGGCCGCCGCGGGCCCGGTTCGGTCAGTTCCCACAGCAGGTCGAGGCAGCTGCCGGAGAGCGCCGCCGTGATCCCCGACAGGTGCAGCACGCGGGCGGCCCGGACGGCCGCGAGGTCCACGGTGTCGGTGGACATCGCCGAGGCGGCCGATCCGGCCCGGTAGTAGGCCACCTCGTGGGCGCCGGTGGCCCGGTCCCCCGCCGTGCGGAAGTAGATGCCGGTCGGACGAGCCGGATCGCGCCGTACGGACGCGACGTCGACGCCGTAGGACCCGATCTCCTCGACGAGGTGGTCGCCGAAGCCGTCGGCGCCGACGGCTCCGACCCACCGCACGGAGTGCCCCGCCGCAGCCAGCACGCACGCCACGTTGGACTCCGCCCCGCCGATGCCCCGCTCGAAGGACGGCACGTCGGCGAGACGCCCCGGCCGGGAGGGCAGGAACGTGACCATGGACTCGCCGAGCGCGACGACGTCCACGACGTCGGGGGCGTTGCAGGGTCCGGTGAGGGTCACGATGCTCGTAGCTCCTCGGCGAGGTCGGTGGGCGGCGGCTTCATTGACCGGCGGTGGCCGAGATGTTAGACAGCGTCGAGCGATATACGCAATGATAGTTGCAAATAGTGCAACAGTGCTGATCAGGAGGCTCCATGCCAGCCGACCCCGCAGCCGAGTCCCTCGCCCGGCTCGCCGCAGAGCGCGTCGACCACCGGTTCAAGGGCCTCCCGCCGGACGCCGACGGCCTGACGGTCGGCGAGCTGGCCGGCCAGCGCCGCAACCTCTTCACCGGCGACTTCGCCACGCCCGTGCTCGCGCTGTCCGCCGAGCGCCTGGAGCACAACCTGAGGCTCATGGAGACGTACGCGGCCCGGCACGGCCTGGCCTTCGCGCCGCACGGCAAGACCTCCATGGCGCCACGGCTGTTCCAGCGGCAGATCGAGCACGGGGCGTGGGGCATCACCCTGGCCGTGCCGCACCAGGTGCGGGTGGCGCGCGCCTTCGGGATGCGGCGCGTGTTCCTCGCGAACGAGCTGGTCGACGCGGCGGCCCTGCGCTGGATCGCCCGCGAGCTCGGCGCCGACCCGGACTTCCGGTTCGTCTGCTACGTCGACTCCGTGCGCGGCGTCGAGCTGATGGACGCAGCCCTCCGGGACGCCACGCGGCCCCTGGACGTCGTCGTCGAACTCGCGGCCGGCGAGGGCGCCCGGACCGGGGTGCGTACGGAGGCGGAGTGCGCGGCGGTCGCGGACGCGGTGGCGGGCACGCGGACACTGCGGCTGGTCGGTGTCGCGGGCTACGAGGGCGAGGTGCCGAAGGCCGACACCGGGCGGGTGACGGCGTGGCTGCGGCGGCTGGTAGCGCTCGCCGCCGAGTTCGACGAGGCGGGGCGGTTCACCGGACTGGACGAGATCGTGGTCAGCGCGGGCGGCAGCGCCTGGTTCGACGCGGTCGCCGAGGTCTTCGCGGAGATCCCCGAACTGTCGCTCCCCGTCCTGAAGTTGCTCCGCTCCGGCGCCTACGTCTCGCACGACGACGGGCATTACCGCAAGCTGACCCCGTTCAACCGGGTCCCCGAGGAGGGCGCGCTGGAGCCGGCGTTCCGCCTGTGGACCCAGGTGGTCTCGCGGCCGTCGGCCGAGCAGGCCTTCGTCAACGCGGGCAAGCGGGACGCGGCCCACGACCTCGATCTGCCCTTCGCCCAGGTGATCCGCCGAGGCGGCGTCGAGCGCCCGGCCACCGGCGTGTCGGTGACGGCACTGTCCGACCAGCACGCCTGGCTCGCCACCACCCCGGAGGCGGATCTGGAGGTCGGCGACTGGGTGGGCCTCGGCCTGTCCCACCCGTGTACCTCGTTCGACAAGTGGCAGCTGATCCCGGTCGCGGAGGCGGACGGCACGGTCGTCGACTACGTCCGCACCTTCTTCTAGGAGGCCGGGCGCGATGGAGGAGCTCGTCATCCGGGACGCCGACGTCGTCGACGGTTCCGGCGCGGACGCGTACCGGGCCGATGTGGTGGTCGACGGCGGCCGGATCGTCTCCATCGTCAAGGAGGCGGCGGCGGCCGGCTGTCAGCGGCCGAAGGCGCGCCGGGAGCTGGACGCCGAGGGCCTGGTCCTCTCCCCCGGCTTCGTCGACATGCACGCGCACAGCGACCTGGCGCTGCTGCGCGACCCCGACCACAGCGCCAAGGCCGCGCAGGGCGTGACCCTGGAGGTCATCGGCCAGGACGGCCTGTCGTACGCGCCGGTCGACGACCGCACGCTCGGTGAGGTGCGGCGGGCGATCGCCGGGTGGAACGGCCCGGGCGACGACATCGACTTCGACTGGCGCACGGTCGGTGAGTACCTGGACCGGCTGGACCGGGGGATCGCTGTGAACGCGGCCTACCTGATCCCGCAGGGCACGGTCCGGGCGCTCGTCGTCGGCTGGGAGGACCGCGCGGCCACACCCGCCGAGCTGGAGCGGATGCGCCGGCTGGTCGCCGAGGGCCTGGAGCAGGGCGCCGTCGGCATGTCGTCGGGGCTGACGTACCCGCCCGGCATGTACGCGCGGGACGCCGAACTGACCGAACTGTGCCGGGTGGTGGCCTCCTACGGCGGCTACTACTGCCCGCACCACCGCTCCTACGGCGCCGGGGCCCTTCAGGCCTACGAGGAGATGGTCGCCCTGACCCGGGAGGCGGGCTGTTCCCTCCATCTCGCCCACGCCACCATGAACTTCGGCGTGAACAAGGGCCGGGCACCAGAACTGCTGGCCCTGCTGGACGAGGCGCTGGCGGCCGGGTCCGACATCAGCCTCGACACCTACCCGTACACCCCGGGCTGTACGACGCTGGCGGCCGTGCTGCCGAGCTGGGCGAGCGAGGGCGGCCCGGAGGAGACCCTCAGGCGGCTGGCGGACGAGGAGACCGCGGAACGCATCCGCCACCACCTGGAGGTCACCGGGTCCGACGGCTGCCACGGCGTGCCGATCGAATGGGACACCATCGAGATCTCCGGCGTGAACGATCCGGCCCTGGCCGATTTCGTCGGCCGGACGGTCCGGGAGTCGGCGGACCGGCGGCGCGAGAAGCCCTGGGTGACCGCGCGCGGCCTGCTGCTGGCGGACCGGCTGGCTCCGACGATCCTCCAGCACGTGGGCCATGAGGAGAACGTCCGGGCGATCATGCGCCACCGGGTGCACACGGGCGGCTCGGACGGCATCCTCCGGGGCGCCAAGCCGCACCCGCGCGCCTACGGCACCTTCCCGCACTATCTCGGGCACTACGTCAGGGAGTTGGGGGTGCTGTCGCTCGAGGAGTGCGTCGCGCACCTCACCTCGCGCCCGGCCGCGCGGCTGCGGCTGCCCGACCGGGGCCTGGTACGCGAGGGTTACCGGGCCGATCTGGTGCTCTTCGACCCGGCGACGGTCGCGGCGGGCTCCACGTTCGCGGAACCCCGCAGGCTCCCGACGGGCCTCCCGTACGTCCTGGTCGACGGCCGGTTCGTCATCGAGGACGGCCGGCGCACGGACGTGCTGGCGGGCCGGGCGGTCCGCAGGACTCCTCCCGCGTGACCGCCCGGCCGGCACTCAGTCTTACGGCTTGGGCAGGGTGCAGCCACTCGCGCTCAGGTCGAGTTTGCTGTCGATCCCGAAGCAGGCCGGGATCCCGTAGGTCTCCTGGGCGTAGTTGATGCCCTTGCGGACGGTCACGGTGCCGTTCGCGTCGACCTCGCACGGGTTGTTCACCGTGCAGCGTTCACCGTCCTCGTTGCCGGTGTTGTTGATGGCGACGACCTTGTTGGTGGCCTGGTCGACGACGGGCGAGCCGGACGTGCCGCCGATGGTGTTGCAGGCGGAGGTGTAACGGACCGAGTCCTTCCAGGTCCAGTCGCCCTCCTTCAGGCGGTACGCGAACCCGTCGATGGAGCAGCTGTAGATCCGCTTCCAGTAGCCGGAGGGGATGCTGATGGCGGTGCCGGCCACCGGGTGGGTGTCGTTCAGTGTCAGCGCGTTGATGTTGTACGAGCTCTTGATCTGCGCGTACGTGGTGGTGAGCTGGTACAGCGCGACGTCCGTGTCGGTCATCGTGCCGTAGGCGAGCTTGGCGGCGCGCAGGGTGGCGACGCGTGAGCCGGAGGCATTGAGCAGGCTGAAGGTGCGGCTGGAGGCCTTGTCGACGAGGACCTGGCCGGGGCCGGGGAAGCCGGACTCCAGGCAGTGGCCGTTGGTCATCACGAGCGCCGGGTCGTCGGCCTCGGAGTCCGGCATCCGGACGACCGAGCCGGAGCAGTTGCTGAGGGCGACGGTGCCGGCGAAGTTCACGGCCTTGGCGGACGGGTTGGCGAGCCCGGACAGCGTCTGCTCCACGGACGTGACCACGCCCGAGACGGCGGACGTGGCCGAGCCCGTGTCCGCGACCTTGCCGACGCCCGTGGGGGCGGCGTCGGCGGCGGTCGCGGGAGCCGCGCCGGCTCCGGCTATCGCCAGGGCGCAGAACGCGGCGGCGAGAGGTTTTCTCATGGGGGGTCCCCTCTTGCGACGAGGCGGCCGGAAATCTTCCGGCCGCCTGCACTGTTGTCATGTGCATTGTGATCGTCACAAGGGGGGCGGCACAAGAACCCGTTCCAGAACCGGAATCTCGGCGTCCCGACCGACCCTACTCAACGGGCCAGAACGGCCGGTCACTTGGGGCGGCGCGCACCCATCCGGAATCCTCTACCGCCCGGCAGACGGTATACCTCCCTACCGGCCGACCGCCCTACTGCGTGCGGGCGGGTGGCCTTCGGCCGCCCGGACACCGAGACCGGACACCCACCGGAGCAAGCCGGGGTCAGCGGTGAACACCCCCCGGCACCCGGGGCTACTTGGGCCCCTTCGTGCCGCCCGGCCCACGGCCGGGCTTCCCGTCCGAGCGCCCCGGTGGCGTGTTGGCGGCCGGGGCCGACGTCGTCGGGGTGGCGACCGTGGGGCTGCTCTCCGAGGACCCGGGCGTGTCCGCGCCACCGGCCGACGAGGTGCCGCTCGCCGGGCCCGACGGATCGGCGGAGAGGCCGCCGGAGGCCTCGCCGTCACCCACCGGTACGCCGTCGAGCGGTGCGCCCGGGGTGGTCGCGCGCACACTGCCCGAGGGCGGCGCCGTCGGCGTCTCCCCCGCCGTCGGAGCCGTACGGCCGCTTTTACCGCCCCCCGTCCCGTCCGTCCCGTCGGAGGACGTGCCCGAGAAGGAGAACCCGGCGATCAGCGCGACCGCGGAGACGGCGCCCACGGCCCCGGCCGCCACCGCCGCCCGGCGCGTCCGCCACGGAGGGGGCTTGCGCCGGGAGCGGTGGCCCCGGGCGGACCGGGCCCGTGCCGGCACCGCTGGAAGCTCACGCGTGTCACCCACGCCGTCCGCGCGCCCCCCGTCGCGCAGGCCATCCCCACCGTCCGCGGCAGCCGTGCCGTCGTAGACGTCCTGCCATCCGTGGGCCGCGGCCGGGTCGGCGTAGGCGTCGTACTCCGGGGGCGGGGCGCCCTGCGGCACGTAGACGTTCGGCGTTCCCTGGGGACCGCTGCCCGTCACTCCGTCGGCGTACTCGAATGGCTTGGACATGGCGGCGAATTCTAGGGACCTGAGGTGCTGATGGGACAGCGGACGGCGATATCCACCCAAACCGCCGCGTCTCACGTGGCGGAAAACACGACCCGCGAGGCGTTACCGGGCCGTAAGCTCCCAGACATGCAGGTGATCCAGTCGACCAAGCTCGCCAACGTCTGTTACGAGATCCGGGGCCCGGTGCTCGAGGAGGCGATGCGGCTGGAAGCGGCCGGTCACCGGATCCTCAAGCTCAACACCGGCAACCCGGCGGCGTTCGGCTTCGAGTGCCCTCCCGAGATCCTGGAGGACATCCTCCGGAACGTGTCGTCGGCGCACGGCTACGGCGACGCCAAGGGGCTGCTGGCGGCCCGCCGGGCCGTGGTCATGCACAACCAGACGCTCGGCATCGAGACGGACGTCGAGCACGTGTTCATCGGCAACGGCGTGTCCGAGCTGATCGTGATGGCGATGCAGGGCCTGCTGGACGACGGCGACGAGGTCCTCGTGCCCGCGCCCGACTACCCGCTGTGGACGGCCGCCGTCTCCCTGTCCGGCGGCACCGCCGTGCACTACCGCTGCGACGAGCAGGCCGACTGGATGCCGGACCTCGCCGACATCGAGCGCAAGGTCACCGACCGGACCAAGGCGCTCGTGATCATCAACCCCAACAACCCGACGGGGGCCGTCTACGACGAGGCGATGATCAAGGGCCTGACCGATATCGCGCGCCGGCACAATCTGCTCATCTGCTCCGACGAGATCTACGACAAGATCCTCTACGACGAGGCCACCCACACCCCGACCGCCTCCGTCGCCCCCGACCTGCTCACCCTCACCTTCAACGGCATGTCGAAGGCCTACCGGGTGGCCGGTTACCGGGTCGGCTGGATGTCGATCTCCGGGCCGCGCGCCCATGCCGACTCCTACATCGAGGGTCTGACGATCCTGGCGAACATGCGCCTGTGCGCGAACATGCCCGGACAGCACGGGGTCGTCGCCGCGCTCAGCGGACGCCAGACGATCAACGACCTGGTGCTGCCGGGCGGGCGACTGCGCGAGCAGCGGGACACCGCCTACGAGCTGCTGACCCAGATCCCCGGTGTGACCTGCGTGAAACCCAAGGGCGCGCTGTACCTCTTCCCACGCCTCGACCCCAAGGTCTTCAAGATCAAGGACGACCGGCGGATGGTCTTGGACCTGCTCCGGCGCGAGAAGATCATGGTCGTGCAGGGTACGGGCTTCAACTGGCCGGAGCCGGACCACTTCCGGGTGGTGACCCTGCCGACGGTCGGGGACCTGACCGACGCGGTGGGGCGGATCGGTCACTTCCTGGACGGCTACAGCCAGCCCTGATCCATCCCTGATCCGACGGAAGACGAACCCCGCCGGCCTGCCCGCTCACCCTACGTGCGCGGGCAGTCTGATTTTGTGAGCGACTCAACTTTAGACGAAATCTAAGCTAGGATGGCTTCCTGAAAGACCTCAGGAGGCCTTCCCATGTACGAACCGATCCGCACCAAGTCGGTCCACAGCACGGTGGACGGCCCCAACCCGGACTTCCCCCACCGTTCCCGTGAGGAAGAGCTGGACATCCAGCTCGCGGGCTATCTCGCCGCCCTGCTCGCCGTCACGGACGAGCTGCGTGCGACGCAGGCCTCGGCCGACTTGGACACGGCGGCGGAGCGGCTCGCGAAGCAGGTGGGCAGGTTGCGGGGAGGGCGCGCCCCGGTGCGTGCGCCGATGAGCGGCCGGCCCGAGCAGGGCGCCACCGCCCTGCACCGGCGGGCGCACGCCCTGGCGGGCCGCGCGCTGGTCGTCGCCGCCTCCCGCGCCGACACCGCGGCCGCGATCCTGGCCGCCGAGCGGATGGACGCCCACACGGCGGCCCTGGAGCCGCGTCCACTCGCGTCCCGCTGAGCCCCGCGGGGCTCCCTCGACGGCCCCGGTCCGCGCGCACCCGCAGCGACGCGCGGACCGGGCGCCACTAACCCCTCTGTGAGGACCCTCGGGTACCCGCACCCGAAGCACGTCACGCCTGTTACGGACCGCGATCACCCGATCGTCCCCGACCGTCGGCCGGTTGCGGCTACGCGCGGCCGGGAACGACCGGGTCGGCCGGAGTGCCGAGAGCGGTGACGACGTGGCGGAAAACCACCCGGCCGTCCGCCTCCGTCTTTGCCCGCACCGGGGCGCCCGTCTCCGGATCGATCGTGAAGCCGCGCGTCAGGCTCTCGTCCGGGGCGCGGGCACGCAGCAGGAGGCCTGTTGCTCGCTTTCCTTGCACGGCCGGAGCTGCTCGGCGCTCAAGGGGGAGTCGGTGAAACGCAGAACTCGTGACAGCCGGCTGCTTGTCATCGGTCACGCTGCTTTCACCTGCCTCGCCGGAGTTCTCGCCCGACACCGACACACCGAAAACGCCCGAGCGCCCCGGTCGACGTAGGCCGTCGGCCGGAGCGCTCGGTCATTCATCGGCACGTTCGTGAGCCCGCGGGGCGGGCCGCGCCGAAGCGGGCGGGAGTGGGCCTGTCGCCGCCAGGTTCCGTCGGGGCGGACGGAGGGCGGCGGCGGGCCCGGAACCCCGCACGCCGTTGTGCGGGCCCCGCCAGTCGGTTCCGCGGCCGGCCGTGACGATGTTGCTGGTCAGGGCACTGTCGGTTCCAGCCGGCCGCGGAGTACAGGGGGGTGGGATCAGCCGAGGCGCTCCACCAGGGCGCGGTACTCGTCCCACAGCTCCTTCGGCGTGTGGTCGCCGAAGGTGTTGAGGTGCTCGGGGACCAGGGCGGCCTCCTCGCGCCAGACCTCCTTGTCGACCGTGAGCAGGAACTCCAGGTCGGACTCGGCCAGTTCCAGGCCTTCGGTGTCGAGGGCGTCCTTCGTCGGCAGGACGCCGATCGGGGTCTCGACGCCCTCGGCGGTGCCCTCCAGGCGCTCCACGATCCACTTCAGGACGCGGGAGTTCTCGCCGAAGCCGGGCCAGACGAACTTGCCCTCGTCGTCCTTGCGGAACCAGTTGACGTAGTAGATCTTCGGCAGCTTGGACTGGTCCTTGTCCTTGGCCACGTCGATCCAGTGGGCCATGTAGTCGCCCATGTTGTAGCCGCAGAAGGGCAGCATCGCGAAGGGGTCGCGGCGCAGCTCGCCGACCTTGCCCTCGGCGGCGGCGGTCTTCTCGGAGGCGACGTTGGCGCCGAGGAAGACGCCGTGGTTCCAGTCGAAGGACTCCGTCACCAGCGGTACGGCGGTGGCGCGGCGGCCGCCGAAGAGGATCGCCGAGATCGGCACGCCCTTGGGGTCCTCCCACTCGGGCGCGATGATCGGGCACTGCGAGGCCGGGACGGTGAAGCGGGCGTTGGGGTGGGCGGCCGGGACGCCGGACTCGGGCGTCCAGTCATTGCCCTTCCAGTCCGTCAGGTGGGCCGGGGTCTCCTCCGTCATGCCCTCCCACCACACGTCGTTGTCGTCGGTGAGGGCGACGTTGGTGAAGACGGAGTTGCCCCAGAGGGTCTTCATGGCGTTGGCGTTGGTGTGCTCGCCGGTGCCGGGCGCGACGCCGAAGAAGCCGGCCTCGGGGTTGATGGCGTAGAGGCGGCCGTCCTCGCCGAAGCGCATCCAGGCGATGTCGTCGCCGATGGTCTCGACCGTCCAGCCGGGGATGGTCGGCTCCAGCATGGCGAGGTTGGTCTTGCCGCAGGCGCTCGGGAAGGCGGCGGCGACGTACTTGGCCTCGCCGCGCGGCGGGGTGAGCTTCAGCACGAGCATGTGCTCGGCCAGCCAGCCCTCGTCACGGGCCATGACGGAGGCGATGCGCAGGGCGTAGCACTTCTTGCCGAGCAGGGCGTTGCCGCCGTAGCCGGAGCCGTAGGACCAGATCTCGCGGTCCTCGGGGAAGTGCGAGATGTACTTGGTCTGGTTGCAGGGCCAGGGGACGTCTTCCTGGCCGGGCTCCAGCGGGGCGCCCAGGGTGTGCACGGCCTTGACGAAGAAGCCGTCGGAGCCGAGCTCGTCGAGGACGGCCTGGCCCATGCGCGTCATGGTGCGCATGGAGACGGCGACGTACGCCGAGTCGGTGATCTCCACGCCGAGGGCGGACAGCGGCGAGCCGAGCGGGCCCATGCAGAAGGGCACGACGTACATGGTCCGGCCGCGCATCGAGCCGCGGAACAGACCGCCCTGCCCTCCGGAGCCCTGGAAGACCTCCCGCATCTCGGCGGGGGCCTTCCAGTGGTTGGTCGGGCCGGCGTCCGCCTCCTTCTCGGAGCAGATGAAGGTCCGGTCCTCCACGCGGGCGACGTCGGTGGGGTCGGAGGCCGCGTAGTAGGAGTGGGGGCGCTTGATCGGGTCGAGTTTCCGGAAGGTGCCCTTCTCCACGAGCTCTTCGCACAGTCGCTCGTACTCGGCCTCGGATCCGTCACACCAGACCACGTTGTCCGGCTGCGTCAGTTCTGCGATCTCGTTGACCCACGAGATCAGCCCCTGATGAGTGGTGGGGACGGTGGGAGCCGCGATGTCGCGCGCCACGATTGCTCCTAAATGAGGGATTTTTTGTGATGTGGAGGCCCCGTGGGGGCTGCGACCCGGATGCTTCACGGAGGATCTTGGGCGCTCATCCGGTGCCGACCGCACTCATTTGATCATCCGATGCTCGCGCCCATCTGTCCAGAGGAGCGCACAGGTGAGCAACGTGAGGCTCGCCACGGTTTCTCGCGCCGCTTTACCCGCACGTTGCGTTAACCTGACCGCTCATTTGCGTAACCATTGCCGGGCCGAAGTGAGAGGATGGCCACTCTTCGCCGGTCAAGCCGAGGCGCTGATACGTCACTTACGGTTCCGTAGCTACCATTCGGCCATGACTGCGTTCGTCCCCGACGCGCCCTCGGACTCGGCGGCCGACGGCCACGGTCCACAGGCGCTCCCCCTGCCTCACCCGGTGAAGCCGAAACTGCGTGGCTGGCTGCACCTCGGCATGTTCCCGGCGGTTCTGATCGCGGGGCTGGTGCTGACCGCCCTCGCCGACACCTCCAGAGGGCGCATCGCCTGCGGTGTCTTCGCCCTGACCGCATGCCTGCTGTTCGGCGTGAGCGCGCTGTACCACCGGGGCGACTGGAGCCCGCGCATGGACGGCGTCCTGCGCCGGCTGGACCACGCCAACATCTTCCTGATCATCGCGGGCACCTACACGCCGCTGACCATGCTGCTCCTGCCGGACTCCAAGGGCCGGTGGCTGCTGTGGGGCATCTGGAGCGCGGCCGTGGCCGGCATCCTCTTCCGCGTCTTCTGGGTCGGCGCCCCGCGCTGGCTCTACACCCCGTGCTACATCGCGATGGGCTGGGCGGCCGTCTTCTACCTGCCCGACTTCATGCGCACCGGCGGTGTGGCCGTCCTCGTCCTGGTCGTCGTCGGCGGCCTGCTCTACAGCGCGGGCGGCGTGATCTACGGGATCCAGCGGCCGAATCCCTCGCCGCGCTGGTTCGGCTTCCACGAGGTGTTCCACTCCTTCACCCTGGCGGCCTTCATCGCGCACTACGTGGGGATCTCGCTGGTGGCGTACCAGCACGGGTAGCAGCTGCCGCGCAGCACAGGGCCACGGCTTCCGCGCCGTGGCCCTTTCTCATGTCCCTCCACGTTGACAGTAAGACTCTTTTGAGAGTTACTTTCATTTCATGGCTACTGTCACTCAGCGGGGCCCGAGGCCCAGGGACCCCCGCCGCTGGTGGGCGCTCGGTGCCCTCGTCGCGAGCATGCTGGTGCTCGGTTTCGATCTGACGATCCTCAACGTGGCGCTGCCGACGATGGCCGCGCAGCTGGACGCGACCACCGGCGAGCTCCAGTGGATCGTCGACTCCTACGTCGTCGTGTTCGCGGCGCTGATGCTGCCCGCCGGACTGCTCGGCGACCGGTTCGGGCGGCGCCGGATGCTGGTCACGGGCCTGGTGGTGTTCCTCGCCGGATCGCTGGCCGGCACGGTGGTCGACACCGCGGAGCTGGTGATCGCGGCGCGCTCCCTGATGGGTCTCGGCGCCGCGCTGGTGATTCCGCTCGGCCTGTCCGTACTGCCGTCGATGTTCGGCGAGGAGGAGCGCGGCAAGGCCGTCGCCGCCGTCACCGCGTCCATGGCCGCGGGGATGCCGCTCGGGCCGCTGATCGGCGGGCTGCTGCTGGACCGCTACTGGTGGGGCTCGATCTTCCTGATCAACATCCCCATGGCCGCGATCGGCATCGCCGCCTGTCTGCTCCTGCTGCCCGAGTCCCGCGACCCGTCCTCACCCCGCGTGGACGCCCTGTCGACCGCGTCCAGCGCGCTGGGGCTCGGTGCCCTGGTCTTCGGCATCATCGAGGCGCCCGAGCGCGGCTGGGGCAGCGGCCTGGTGCTCGGCTCGTTCACGGCGTCCGCCGTGCTGCTCGCCGTCCTCGTCGCACGGGAGCGCCGCGCGATGCGGCCCATGCTGGACCTGAAACTGCTCGGCCACCGGGGGTTCCTGTTCAACAGTCTGGCCGCGACGCTCGGCACGTTCGTCTTCTCCGGGCTGCTGTTCATGCTGCCGACATATCTGCAGGAGGTCGGCGGCAGCGACGCCTTCGGCACCGGGCTGCGGCTGCTGCCGATGATGGGCGGGCTGATGGTCTCCGCGCGGCTGAGCACCCTGCTGGTGCGGCGCGCGGGACCACGCCCGGTGGTCACCACGGGCCTGGTGGTGCTGTGCTTCGCCGCGCTGCTCGGCTCCCGCACGGAGCCCGGCTCCGGCTACGGCTTCACCGCCCTGTGGCTGACGATCGCGGGCCTGGGATTCGGCCTGGCGATGGTGCCCGCGATGGACGCGGCGCTCGGCGGCATCCCCGCCGAGGAGGCGGGCAGCGGCTCCGGACTGCTGATGACGCTCCGCCAAGTGGGCGGCGCCATCGGCATCGCGCTGCTCGGCAGCCTCGTCGCCGGCGCCTACGACGACCGCCTCGACACCGCCGGTCTGCCCCGGGGGGCGGCGGACGCGGCACGCGACTCGGTCAGCGGCGCCCACGCCGTGGCCGAGCAGCTGGGACTGCCGGCGCTCGCCCGCTCCGCCGACGCCGCGTATGTGGACGGCATGTCCACGGTCCTCGTGGTCTGCGGCATCGCCGCCCTGGTGACGGCCGCGCTGACGGCACTGCTGCTGCCCGACCCGCGGGTCACCGCTCCGGCGGGACAGGCAGGGAAACTCGGCGGACCCGAGGAGGCCGGGGAGTCCGGGAGGCCAGGGGAACCTCGGCAGCCCGGAGGGCCCGGCGGACCCGGCCGACCTGGGGAAGCCTGGGAACTCGGGAAAGCCGGGAAGCTCGGGAGGACCGGAAAGCCCGGCGGACCCGAGGAGGCCGGGAAGGCCGGGAGGCCCGGGGAACCTCGGCAGCCCGGAGGGCCCGGCGGACCCGGCCGACCTGGGGAAGCCTGGGACCCCGGGAGGCCCGGGAGGCCCGGGGAACCCGGGAAGCCCGGCGGACCCGGAAAGCCCGGCGGACCCGGGAAAGCCGGCAAAGCCGGGGAACCCGGCGAACGCGGGAAACTCGACGGCCCCGGGAAAGCCGGGGACCCCGGCGGACCCGGGAAGCCCGGCGGACCCGGGAAAGCCGGCGGACCCGGGGAACCCGGCGAACGCGGGAAGCCCGGGGAGCCGCAGGCCGAGGTGGCCTCGGGACCGGACGTGGCCCGGGTGGAGGCCGATGACCGACAATGAGCCGTATGACCACGGCACGGACCCCTGTTCCCGAGGCCGCGCGGCATCTGGGCCTGCGGGAGCGCAAGAAGATCAAGACGCGGATCGCGATCAGGGACGCCACGTACGCCCTCATCAAGGAGCAGGGCTACGAGGCCACCACGGTCGAGCAGATCGCGGAGCGCGCCGAGGTCTCGCCGAGCACCGTCTTCCGCTACTTCCCCACCAAGGAGGACATCGTCCTGACGGACGAGTACGACCCCTTGGTGGAGGACCTGCTGCGGGCGCGGCCCCAGGACGAACCGGTCCTGGAATCGCTGCGCTGGTCGATCCGTCAGGGAATGACCATGGCCATCGCCGACACCGCGGACTCAAAGCAAGACGACATGATCCTGCGCATCCGGCTGATGGTCGAGGTTCCCGCGCTGCGCGCGCGGATGATGGAGAGCATGTCCCTCACCGGCCGCCTGCTGTGCCGGGCGCTGGCGGAACGCAGCGGCCGCGACGAGGACGAGCTCGAAGTGCGGGTCTACGCGATGGGACTGATGGGTGCCCTGCTGGAGGCGATGATCTACTGGGTCGAACGGGACTTCCGGGACGACCTGCCGGAACTGGTCGACCGCACCCTCGACACCCTCAAGGACCTGCCGAAACGGCCACCCTCTTCAGAGGCCCCCGTGGCATCCTGACCGGGTGAACGGTCCCGAGATCCAGGTCGAGTTCGCCCCCGAACTGACGGTGTTCGTGCCCCGGGCCCGAGGGACGGGCACCGTGCGGGCAGCCACCGACGGCGTCTCCAGCCTCGGCCATGTCGTCGAGTCGCTGGGCGTGCCGCTGACCGAGGTGGGCGCCCTGGTCGTGGACGGCCGCGAGGTCCCCTTCGCGCACGTCCCGTCGGCCGGCCAGGCGGTGACCGTACGGGCCGTCGCACGCCCCCAGCAGGTCCCGGGCGCATCCCTGCGCTTCCTCCTCGACGTGCACCTCGGCACGCTGGCCCGCCGGCTGCGCCTGCTCGGCGTGGACACGGCCTACGAGTCGACCGACATCGGTGACCCGGCCCTCGCGGCGCGCTCGGCGGCCGAGCAGCGGGTGATGCTGAGCCGCGACCGGGGACTGCTGCGGCGCCGGGAGCTGTGGGCGGGGGCGTTCGTCTACAGCACCCGGCCCGAGGAGCAACTCCGCGACATCCTCGACCGCTTCCGTCCCGTGCTGCTCCCCTGGACGCGCTGCACGGCCTGCAACGGGCTGCTCCGCAAGGCGACCAAGGACGAGGTCGCCGATCAGCTCAAGCACGGCACGCATGCCACGTACGACGTGTTCGCGCAGTGCACGGCGTGCGGCCGGGCGTACTGGAAGGGCGCGCACCACGAGCAGCTGGAGGCCATCGTGGAGCGCGCCCTGGCGGAGTCGCGCAGCAACGGCTAAGGGCGTTTGGCGTCGCCCTTGCCGCAGGCGGTCCCGTCCCGGTTCCGGTCCAGGCCCAGCGGGTCGTGCTTGCCGTTGACCTTCAGACGGCCGTAGTCGTTGGCCTTGAGCCATTCGCAGCGGGCGGCCGTCGTCCTCTTCACCTCAGCCGGGAAGTCCGTCGGCACGCAGACGTTGATCGAGCCGTAGTGCCGGTCGCAGCCGGAGATCGTCGGGCTGACCTTCTGGGAGTTCCGCTTCTTGCCGGGCCCCGTGACCTTGCCCTTCGGGGCGTCCGCGAAGTCGTGGACATGGGCCGAGGCATCTGTCGCCTTGAGTGCCTGCGGGCCCCGCAGATGCACCCACTTCGCCACCGACGGCACCCCGTTCGCGTCGACCGCGAAGAGCATGTACCAGCCGGGCGGGGCCAGACTGGGGTTGCTCGTCACGTTCAGGTCGACGTTGTCGCCGTCGACGGACAGCGGCAGGTCCACGAACCGCTGGTTCGGGTCCGAGGAGTGCGTGACGGCGGCCGGGCGGATCAGCTCGGCCTTGGCGATGGGCCGGTCGACGGTGATCCGCTGGGTGTCGCCGTAGTTCCACTCGGTGTCGATGACCGAGGTGATCTGCGGACGCGGGCCCTTGAACAGGTAGGGCGGGCTGTAGACCGACACGTCGTGGTTCCAGGAACCGTTGCCCGGGTTGTCGCCGGTGGTCATCACCCGGCCGTCGGGCAGCAGGAACGCCGAGGAGTGGTAACCGTGTGC
Source organism: Streptomyces sp. NPDC092370 (assembly GCF_044755265.1). NCBI lineage: Bacteria > Bacillati > Actinomycetota > Actinomycetes > Kitasatosporales > Streptomycetaceae > Streptomyces > Streptomyces sp. NPDC092370. The sequence goes on from NZ_JBIVQO010000004.1 coordinate 451,454, forward strand.
CTCGGGGTCGACGGCCACCGGGTCGAACGTCTCCGACGCGGGGTCGAAGAGCGAGGTCTCGTACACCGGGTTGGCGCGGTTGTGCAGGGCGCCACCCGTCTCCAGCACCTTGCCGTCGGGCAGGAGCACCGCCGAGACGTACATCTTGCCCTGGTTCCCGGTCTGCGGGACCGCGCCGTTGCCGAGGTCGACCGTGCCCTGCGGGATCGGCGGACCGGCCACGTACGACGGGTTCGGCTGCTTGAGGTCGATGATGTCGGTCAGGCGGTTCGCCTCCGGGTTGGAGTCGATGTTGCCGCCGCCGAGGGTGAGGACCTTCTGGTCCTGCGCCGGGGGCAGCAGCACGCTGGCCGACTGGTCGCGCTCGTCCTTGTTCCGCAGGCCCGGTACCTGCGTGATGGTGTTGGCGCCGTAGTCGTAGATCGCCGAGCCCGTGCCGGGGATGTTGTTGCCGAAGACGTGGCTGCCCGAGTAGAAGAGGCGGCCGTCCTGCATCAGGATCATCGACGGGTACAGACCCCAGTACGACCAGGTCTGGTTGACCTTCCACAGCGGCTGCCACTGCTGCTCGGCCTGGGAGAACAGCTCGGCGGTGACCGATCCGGTGGAGTCCTCCTTCAGGCCGCCGAAGGAGATGACGTCGCCGTTGCCGAGGATCGTCGCCGACGGGTACCAGTGGCCGTCGTTCATGTCGTTGGTCTTGGAGAAGGTCTCGGTCTCCGGGTCGAAGACGTACGAGTCCCTGTAGCCCTGGTAGCCGACGCGGCCGTCGGCGGACGGATAGCCCTTGTTGCCGCTCATCACCAGCACGCGCCCGTCTTGGAGCTGGACGTGCCCGGCGCAGAACATGTCCTTGGGCGTGGGGACGACCTTGTAGGAGCCGTTCGCCGGGTCGTACACCGCCGAGGTGAAGGTGCCGGCCTCGAACATCGACTCGTCGTTGCCGGAGCCCGCGATCAGCAGCACCTTGCCGTTGTGGAGGACCACGGAGTGCATCGAGCGGACCGGGTTCCGCGTGGGCAGCACGTCCCACTTGCCGTTCGCGCACTGCTCGGCGGTGCCGGTGCACTCCGGGGGCAGGACCGGGTCGGGCACCTGATCCATCGTGTAGTCGTCGGTGGTGGCGGAGCCGGTGCCGTGGACGGAGACGCCCCAGGAGATGCGGTCGGTGCCGGCCGGGACCTCGGGGGTACGGACGGTGGCCTCGGTCCAGTTCCCGGCCATGTCCAGGGTCTTGAGGTCGGTCCAGTACTGCCAGCCGGCCGTGGTGTCGTGCCGGAACAGGGTGATCGCCGCGTCCGGGGTCGTCGTCTTGTACCAGAGCCCGAGGTCGTACTGCTTGCCCGGCGTCACCACCGGCGCGCACGCGTCGGACTCGGTGATCAGGGCCTTGCGGTCGCCCTCGACCCGGCGGGTCAGCTCGACCTTCATGGCCTGGGAGCCGGAGTGCGCGTCGGCCGTGGTGGTGAAGGTGAAGTCGTTGTCGCCCCAGCCGGACTTCTCCCAGCAGTACGGCATGTCGCCGGCTCCGGCGGTCTCGAAGCCCGGGTTCTTGACGAGGTTGGCGGCGGACGCGGGCTGGGGCGCGGCCATCAGGAGGCCGGCCGTGAGCGCGCCCACGCCGGCGAGCGCGGTTCTTCTCCGGTACTTGTTCACACGGATCTCCTCGCGGTGCGGCTGTCGCGCCCGGGCTTCTCGCGTCCCCGGCGCGGCAGGTAGACCAGCGCTTCGGTCCCGGCGAAGCGCAGGACGAACGTCGTCACCAGCGCGAGCGCGGTGGCCGACAGCACGCCCAGCTGGAACTGGTGCATGAACAGGGCGATCAACGGGATGCGCAGCACCAGGTCGGCGTTGGCGAGCAGCGCGAACCGCCCGGCCCGGTCCCACCAGCGCTGGTGCCGGCGCCGCTCGCGGAACAGCAGGTGCTCGATGAGCAGGAAGTTCCAGGCGACGCCGAGCTGGTTGGCGAGGACCTCCGCCGGTACGTAGTGCATGCCGACGGCGGTCAGCCCCCACAGGCCGACCAGGTTCGGCACGAAGCCGGTGAGCCCGATCAGGCCGAAACCGACCATGCGCGCGACCGGTGAGGCGGCACGCAGGCCGGCCAGATGGCGCAGGAACCGGAAGCCCTCCTGCGCGGTGGACTTGGACTCCCCGGCGAACCGGTCCTGGAAGACGAAGGGCACCTCGGTGACCCCGCGCGGACGGCTGCGGACGGCGAGTTCGAGCAGGATCTTGTAGCCGAGCGGCTGGAGGACGTCGGCGGTGACCGCGCTGCGGCGGATCGCGAAGAAGCCGCTCATCGGGTCGCTGATGCCGCTCAGCCGGCGCGGGAACAACGCCTTGGTCAGCCAGGTCGCCCCGCGTGAGACGAACACCCGGTAGCTGCCCGCCAGTCCGGCGCGGCTGCCGCCCTTGAGGTACCGGGAGGCGACGACCAGCCCGGCGTTCGCCCGCTCGCCGGTGGCGACCAGGTCGGGCACCAGGGACGGCGGGTGCTGGCAGTCGCCGTCCATGACGACGATCCAGTCGGACGTGGCCGCCTTCAGCCCTTCGACGACGGCGCCGCCGAGCCCGCCCACCGGCTCCTCGCGGTGCAGGACGGTCACGGGGAACGGGCAGTCCTGGGCCGCCTTCTCGATGACCTCGGGGGTGTCGTCGGTGGAGTCGTCCACGAAGACGACCTCGCAGGGCAGCCGGGCCGGGACGGCTTCGGTGATCTGGCGCAGCAGCTGCCGTACGTTCGCCGCCTCGTTGAACGTCGGTACGACGATGGTGACGGCGCCCGGCTCGGGGATCTCGGCGGTCTCGACGACCTCGCCCGGGACGGTGGACTCCTGGCTCATCGCGCGCCTCCGGCGGACGTCTGGATCTGGCGGATCTCGATACGGTCCTCGCCGGTGCCGAAGGTGGCGACCGGGTCCGAGTGTTCCATGGCTGCCTTGACGTTGGGCAGGTCGGCCGCGTCACGCCGCACGGTCGGCGAGGCGACGACGTAGTCGAGGTCCTTCCAGCCGCGCGGCATCGTCTTCGTGACCGCCGGGTCGAGGTCGGCCTTGTAGAACCAGATGACGCCGAGGCCCGGCCGGTACCCCTGGTGCACCAGGTCCAGCCAGAGCGCGTCGTCGACCAGCACGCGGGTGCGTTCCGGGTCCTCGACCTCGGTGGCCAGCCACCTGGAGGCTGCCTTGTAAGGGGCGTTGGCGTCGGTGGTGACGGCCGTGCGGGCGCCGTCGTACCAGCGCGGTACGACGTAGGCACCGGCGGCCAGGGCGAGGGCGGCGGCGAGCGCGTACCGGCCCACGCTGACGTACGGCTTCTCCGTCTCGGAGCGCCAGCGGCTCAGCACCGCGTGGGCGACCGAGGCGGTTCCTCCGGCGAGGACGAGCGCGAGGAACGGCAGGGCCTGGATGACGTACATCGCGGGCAGGTAGCCGTTGGGGCGCAGGGCCAGAGCGGCGAAGATCGCCACGGCCAGGGCGGGTCCGGCCAGGGCGCGGGCGGTGACCGACCAGCGCCAGGTGACGAGCAGGAGCAGGGCGCCCGCGAGGCCGCCGAGGGGCAGGATCTTGTCGTAGTACAGCCACGACTGGAGCACGCCCCAGGAGCCGGAGCCCTGGTCCAGGATGAAGCCCGAACCGGGTCTGGTCATCTGGTACGTGACGCCGTCCCACAGGGACACGTGCCCGCTGCCCGGCAGCAATTCGCCCTTGAGCAGGGCGAACAGGGGGTATGCGAAGCCGATCAGGACGCAGGCCGTGACGGCTCCGGTGAGGGCGAACTTGCGGGTGTCCTTGTGGCTGTGCCGCCACATGGTGACGAACAGGGCGGGCAGGACGAGGAGCATCGTCTCCTTGGTGAGCACGGCCGTGGCGGCCGCGATGCCCGCACCGAAGTGGTGCCAGAGGTGGCGGCTCGGGGAGGCGGCCAGCGTGAAGGCCAGCAGCGTCCACATCACCGCGAGGTTGTCGAGGAAGATCTCCCGCTGGAGGATGACCGACAGCGGCGAGAGCCCGAACAACACCATGCCGAGCGCGGCCGCCCAGCGGGGCAGCGCCAGGCGCCGGCCCAGGACGTAGACCAGGACCGCGCTGATGCCGCTGATCACGAGCATCGCCGCGCGCATGCTGCCCACCGTCATCGATTCGGGGCTGATCAGCGCGGGGATCCAGGTCAGCACGGCGATCTGGATCCAGCCGAGCGGCGGGTGGTCGTACCAGTAGGTGTAGTGGGCGAGGCCGTCGCCCTGCTGCACGGACCAGGCCTGGGCGAGGTAGGTGCCCTCGTCGTCGCTGAGGGCCGGGTAGTCGGCGATGTTCCAGCCCTGCACGACGAGGATCGCCACGAGCAGCACGCCGCACAGGATCAGGTCGGACCGGGAGGAGCGCAGCCGGCTCGGCGGTTGTGGCCGTCGGTGCCCACCGGTGCGGGGCGCGGGCCGGCGCTGCGCGGGGGTCCTCGAAGGGGTCACCGCGGGAAGGGTGGAGGTCACGCGGGAACGTCCTCTCGGGTGACGGGAACGTCCTGCCGGGGCACGGCCGTCTCGCCGAGATGCGCGCCCACATGGGTCGTCAGCTCCCAGTCGTTGCGACCACGCTGCTCACGCCACACGGCCCGGACGGCCGCACCGGCGAGGAGGACCTGGTAGAAGGGGCCGCCCAGGATCAGTTTCAGGTAGTGCGCGAAGCGGACGCGCAGGCCGTACTGCTTGCCGAAGTCGTGCAGTCCGACGACCTCGAAGACGAAGGTGACCAGGGCGGTGACGGCCGGCAGGAAGGTGATGAAGGCGATGCCGACGGGCACGTCCAGGAACAGCGCGATCGCCACGTTCAGCGGGATGATTAGACCGGTGAAGGCCTGCATGAACGGCGTCATCAGGGTGTAGCGGGCGAGCAGCCGCTGCCCGAGGGTGGGCAGTTGCTTCCAGTCCTTCTTCCGGTACACCTGGAGGAAGCCCTGGTTCCAGCGGGTGCGCTGTTTCAGCAGGGACATCAGCGAGCCCGGGGTCTCCTCCCGGGTCACCATGTCGGAGTCGTAGGCGACGACCACCTTCTTGCCGACGCTGGACAGGCGTACGCCCAGGTCACAGTCCTCGGCCAGGCAGTTCGGGTCCCAGCCGCCGGCTTCCCTGAGAACGTCGGTCCGGACGAACACGGTGTTGCCGCCGAGCGGAATGAAACCTTTCTGCGCGTGCAGGTGGAGCCGCGAGCGGAACCAGAAGAAGTACTCCAGGCAGTTGCGCAGGCTGTACCAGCTGGAGTGGAAGTTGATCAGCTGCACGCCGCCTTGGACGACGTCCGCGCCGGTGGTGCGGAAGGCGTGGTCGACGTGCGCGAGGAGCTCGGGATGGACCTGGTCCTCCGCGTCGAAGACCCCGACGACGTCGCCGCGGCAGTGCGGCAGCGCCGTGTTCATGGCCTTCGGCTTGTTCTTCCTCTCGTGCGTGTCGACGACGACCCGGACCCGTGCATCACGCGCGGCGGCCTGCTCGGCCACCGCGGTGGTCTCCGGGTCGTCGTGCCCGACGATCACGATGATCTCGAAGTCGGTGTGGCTCGACTCCAGCAGCCGCTGGATCGTGTGATCCAGCACGGCCTGTTCGTGCCGCGCGGGTAATAACAGCGAGAAGGAGACGTGCTCGTCCCCGTCCGGACTGCTGAACCGGGTGGAGGCGAGCACTTTCGGCGTACGCCAGGCGTGCATCTGCCACCACAGGGTGAACGCCGCCATCCAGAACAGAGCAAGTGAAACGGCCGCGATGAAGACAGACGTCAGCAAACAGATCCCCCCAGATCCCAGAACCCCCCGTCGCGACGGCGGGCCGATGCGGCCCCATCCGCCACGTCACTGTGCAGAGAGTAGGGGGGAACCGTGAAGCCTGAGGGCTGTTCAGATAAAGACCATGTTTCCGTCGATACGTGACGTCAGCCACTCAAGGCCGTACGCAGCCGGTCAGGCTCGGTCGTCGGGGCATCACACGTGAAGTTGCGGCAGACGTACGCGGACGGTTCACCGCCGACCAGCGGACGGTCCGCGAGCAGCGGGAACTCGTCGCTCTCCGGGGCGCCGACGGCGACCACCGCACCGGGTGCGGTGCCCAGAAGTGCCGTACGGTGCAAGGCCCTTGTGGCCTCGTGGTCGAGGGACGGACCCACGATCGCCACCTCACGCGGCCCGTCCAGCACGGCCTCCGCCACGGCGAGCCCCCAGCCGATGAAGCGCGGCACCCGCGGCCCGAGCGCCTTGACGACCCCGAGCGCCCTGTGCGCGGCGGCGCGGTGCGGCTCGGACCCGGTGTGCGCGGCATAGCTCAACAGGGCGCCCGCGGCCGCCGTCCACCCCGACGGAGCGGCGTTGTCGGTCGGGTCCTGCGGACGGCGGATCAGCCGCTCGGCATCGGCCGCGGTGTCGTACAGCGAGCCCGACTCGGTGTCCGTGAAACGCGCCAGGACGTGATCGAGGAGGAACCCGGCGAATTCCAGCCACACGCCCTCGCCCGTGACGGACGCGAGCGCGAGGAAACCCTCCGCCACATCCGCGTAGTCCTCCAGGACACCCGCGTTGGCGCCGGCGTGACCGTCCTTGCTGGTACGGGTGAGCCGGGCCTGCTCGTCCAGATGCAGCCGGACCAGGAGGTCGGCGGCCGCGACGGCGGCCTCGACCAGATCGGGCCGGTCGAAGTAGGCACCCGTCTCGGCGAGCGCGGCGATCGCCAGCCCGTTCCAGGCCGCCACCACCTTGTCGTCCCGGCCGGGCGCGGGCCGCTCGGCCCGCTTCGCCAGCAGCCGCTCCGAGATCGAGGCGATCTTCTCCGCGTCGAACACGCCTTCCCGCACCGGCAGTTGGAGAACGGATGCGCCTTCCTCGAACGTGCCCTCCTCGGTCACACCGAAGTGCTGGGCCGCCAGCTCGGCGTCCTCCTCGCCGAGAACCTCCCGCAACTGCTCGGGCGTCCACACGTAGTAGGCGCCCTCGACGTGCTTACCGGTGCCGTCATCGCTGTCGGCGTCCAGCGCCGAGGCGAACCCGCCCTCACTCGTACGCAGTTCACGCACCATGAAGTCGGCGGTCTGCAGGGCGACCCGGCGCGCGAGCTCCGAGCCGGTGGCGCGCCAGAGATGGGCGTACACCCGGCACAGCAGGGCGTTGTCGTACAGCATCTTCTCGAAGTGCGGCACGACCCAGTCACGGTCGACGGAGTAGCGGGCGAAGCCGCCCCCGAGCTGGTCGTACAGACCGCCCCGGGCCATGCGCTCACAGGTGTCCCGCGCCATCTGCAGAGCCCCCTCGGCACCGGTGCGGGCGTGGTGACGCAGCAGGAACTCCAGCACCATGGACGGCGGGAACTTCGGCGCCCCGCCGAAACCGCCGCGCTGCGGGTCGTACTCCCGGGTGAGCCCGAGCAGCGCCTGCGCGAGCTCCTCCTCGCCCGGGGTCCGCGCGTCGCCGTAGGAGATCTCCCGCCCCGCCAGATCCCGGACGATCTTCCCGGCGACCTCGGTCACCTCGTCCCGCCGCTCGTCCCACGCCTGATGCACCCCCTGGAGCACCTGCCGGAACGAGGGCATGCCCTGGCGGGGGACGGGCGGGAAGTACGTACCGAAGTAGAACGGCTCGGCGTCCGGGGTGAGAAAGACGGTCATGGGCCAGCCACCCTGCCCGGTCGCCGCCTGCACGGCCTCCATGTACACGGCGTCGACGTCGGGGCGCTCTTCGCGGTCGACCTTGATGTTGACGAAGTGCTCGTTCATCACGGCGGCCGTCACCTCGTCCTGGAAGCTCTCCTTCGCCAGGACGTGGCACCAGTGGCAACTCGAGTAGCCGACACTCAGGTGCACCGGGACACCCCGTCGACGCGCCTCTTCGAAGGCCCCTTCCGACCAGGGCCACCAGTCGACGGGGTTGTCGGCGTGCTGAAGGAGGTAGGGGGACGTCTCGTGCGCCAGTCGGTTCGGCATGGTGTCCATCCTGCCGCAGTACCCGGCCCCTCACCTGTCAGGCGTCCCGCGGACGCCGCTTTCGCTGCCCCAGCCGGCACGGGCACCGGGCGCGCGGCACACCAACCCGCCCTGCTCTTCACACAATCGGGCCGGGTACGCCCCCTCGCCCCGATGCGCCGTCCACAGCACACTTGACCAAGGGAACGACCGAGGAACGACCTGGACGACGGAGAGAACGCCGTTGCCGCCGGAGGGGGACATGACATGCGGGACAGTCATCGGGCGGAGGCCGAGCGGCTGTTGGCGCGGGCCGTCGAGGAGGAGGTGCGCCGCTCGGGCGGCCGCAGCGACGGGAAGGTGCTGCTTGCGCGGGCGCGCGGGGCGCTCGACGTGATGGCGCGGAGCGCGTCCGAGGAGTACGAGGCCTACACGAGCGCCCTGGACGAGGCGGCGGCCGGTCAGCTCACCTTCGGGCAGCGCTACGCCCGGGAGGGCGCCGGGACGGCGCTGCTGGTGGCCGGGGTGGCGGCGGTCGCGGCCGTGGCCGCGGACATGGCGCTGGGCACGGGGACCGGCACCGCTCTCGGGGCGGGTGTGACGGTGGGTGCCGCAGGGGCGGCGGCGACGGTGGTGAAGGTGGTCGGCTCGCATCTGCCGGCCGCGAGCCGTCGCGCCGGGGCCGCGAGTCAGCCGGGCGGTCCCGAACAGTTGCGACTGCAGTGGCTGACCGCGCTTGAGGTGCGGGGCATCCGCCCGTTCCTGGACCAGCAGCGGGTGCTCGCGGCTTCGACAGGGCCGAAGAAGACGGGGCCGCGGCTGCGGGGCGCCGACAAGAGCGCGGCGGCGCGCGGGCGCAACGTGCTGGAGCAGTCCTTCGGGCAGCTCCCGGAACCGGCGGAGCCGTTCGCGGGGCGGCGGCACGAGCTGGCGCAGATCCGGCAGTGGGTGCAGGCGGCCCGGGCGAGCACGGAGACGCAGCCGACGGTCGTCGTGCTGCACGGCACGCCCGGCAGCGGCCGCACGACGCTCGCGGTGCACGCGACGCACGATCTGAAGGACTACTTCCGCGGTGCCTGCGTCGTCGACCTGCGCGCGGACGGACCGGGCGAGTCCCCGCTGTCCACCCGTGACGCCCTGCTGCATCTGCTGAACCGGCTCGGCGCGCCCCGTGAGCAGCTGCTGTTCCGTGAGCGCTCCTCCCCCGGCCAGCAGGTCAAGCGGCTGAGCGAGCTGTACCACCAGCATCTGACCGGCCTGCCGGTGACGGTCGTCCTCGATGACGCCGCCGACGCCGAGCAGATCCGTGCCCTGGTCCCGGAGCGGTCCGACAGTCTGGTGCTGGTGACCGCGCGGGGCCCGCTGGAGTGGGCGGGGCTGCCCGCGCGGGTGCATCAGCTGGCGGTGGCGCCGCTGGACGCCGCCGGTGCGGAGGAATTGCTGGGGGCGGTGGCGCAGGACCGTTCGGGACCGTACGACGCCGAGTCCGCGGACCGGGTCCGGGAGCTGTGCGGCGGGCTGCCGCTGGCGCTGCGCATCGCCGGCTCGTGCCTGGGTCCGCGCTCCCCGCGCGTGCTGGCCACCGACCTGGCCGCGTACGGCCCGGTGGAGCCGGTGGAGCGTGCTCTGTGGCTGCGCTACACGGACCAGTCGGAGACGGTACGGCGGCTGCTGCGCCGGCTGGCCCTGGCCGGGCGGGCCTCGCTGGGCGCCGCCGCTGCCGCCGCGCTGCTGGCGACCGACGAGGCGGAGGCGAAGCGCCACCTTCAGGCCCTGACCGGCGCCGGCCTGATCGACCACGTCCGGGGCGATCGCTACCGGCTGCACGACCTGGTGCGTTCCTTCGCCCAGGCCCGCCTTCTCGACGAGGAGGAGCCGGCCGAGCGCACGGCGGCGCAGGAGCGGCTGATCGTCAACTACGCCGAGCTGGCCGACTCGGTGCTGCGGATGGTCGACGGCAACATGTCGACCCGCACCAACCGCTTCAGCCCGTACGGTTTCACGTCCCTCGACGAGGCGCTGCGCTGGCTGGACGACGAGTCGAGCTTCATCACGGCGGCGCTGCGGCATGCCGAGGGCGTGGACCAGGGGGCGGTGCTGAACCTGCTGGGCGCCCTGTGCGACTACTGCCTGCTGCGGGGTGACCTCTACCGCCTGGGCGAGATCAGCGAGCTGGCCCAGGCGGTGGACGAGGGCCTGCTGGTCCGCTCGGTGCAGTGGCGTACGGGTATCGCGGCGCGGCAGCTGGGCGAGCTGGACAAGGCCCGCACGACGCTCACGTCGGTCGTGGACCTCTACCGGGAGGCCCATCACGACGCCGGTGCGGCCCGCGCCCTGTGCTCCCTCGGCATCACCCTGCACCACCAGGGCAACCTGAGCGAGGCGTCGGAGAAGCTGCGTGAGGCCCTCGCGCTGCAGGCCTCGCCCGCGCTGGCAGTGGACCGGGCGTGGACGATGCACGCGCTCGCGGCGGTGGAGCGGGACCGGGCCCGGCTGGCGGAGGCGCTGGAGCTGCTGACCGAGTCGCTGGTCCTGCATCGCCGGGGCGAGTCGGTGCACGGCCAGGCGTGGGCGCACTTCCAGCTCGGTCAGCTGGGTCTGCGCATGGGGGACGTCCCGCGTGCCGAGGCGGAGCTGCGGGCGGCTCTCGAACTGTACGGCCGGACCCGTGACGCCCGTGGTGAGGCCTGGGCTCTGACGCAGCTGGCCCGGGCGCTGCTGGTCGCCGGGGACGCGTCGCCGGCGGTGGAGGAGCTGCGCGGGGCTGCCGCCCGCCACCGTGACAACGAGGACGCGCGCGGCGAGGCCTGGACGCTGTACTACCTGGGCCAGGCCCTGGAGGAGACGGGCAACCTCGACCAGGCGGTCCGTGAACTGGAACGCGCCCGCACGATGTTCTCGCGGATGCGCGATGTGTACGGCCTGGCCTGTGCCCGGCACCACTCGGCCCGTGTCACCCGCGATCAGCGAGCGGCCCAGACGGGTTCCCTGCGCAACTCGGGCTTCGCGCGGCAGCTGCTGGTCGACGCCCGGGCGGACTTCCAGCGCATCGGTGTCGCCCATGGCGAGGCGTGGACCTGCCTGGAGCTGGCGATCGTGGACGCGGGCAACGCCCGCACGCAGCAGGCTCTCGGCCTGTGCGACGAGGCGGTGGAACTGTTCGCTTCGTACGGCGACCGCCGGGGCGAGGACTGGGCCCGCTTCCTGCGCTGCACCCTGCTCCCCTACGCCGCCCCGGGCGGCATGGAGATCGGCACGGCGGTGGCCCAGGAGGAACTGGCGCAGTTGTCCCGCGCCGGCCACGGTCTGCGCGACCAGAAGCTGGACGACTACCTCGACGCGTACCAGCTGCTGCTGGAGCGCGGGGTGACCCTGGAGGCGGGCTGGCAGGCATGGCGTCTGGGCATGGTTCCGAACCGCCATGCGCGTGAGGTGATGGGCGTGGCCGTGGAGTCGAAGGAGTAAGCACGGGCCCCCGTCGGCGGCGCTCCTCGCCGGGTACCCGTCGGCGACGCTCCTCGCAGAGGCGTGGGCCTTTCGGTTCGCGACGCTCCTCGCACACGCGTGAGCCTCCGGTCCGCGGCGGGCGCACCTCGCAGATGCATGGGGCCTCGGTCCGCGGCGGCGCACCTCGCAAGTGCGCGCGGGGCCCGCCCGCGGCGCTCTTCAGCGCGGCCCGAGCACCTGTCAGGGCGCTCCTCGCTGCGCGCGGCGCACCCGTCGGCGGCGCGTGGTGCCGGCCACCGACGGGTGGCGCTCCCTCGGGGGTCAGCCTTGCTTCTTGCCGCCCTGGCCGGAGGGCTCGGCTTCCGCGGTTTCCGTGTCCGCCCCCGACGGGTCCGCCGGGGAAGGTTCCGGCTGCTCGGCCTTCGGGTCGGGGGCCTGGGGGAAGTCGACCCGGTTCATGTGCCGGCTCATGGACTTCATCAGGGCCCACACCGCCAGGGCCATCGCCGCGAAGACGATGAAGCCGAGGACGCCGGGGGTGACCTTGTCCTCGTCGACCTCCTTGGCGAAGGAGACGAGGTGCGTCATTGCCAGGCTTGCGCTTGCGCTCATGTCAGGCATTGTCGCGGATGCCCGCAAACAGGTCGTCCTCGGGGAGGGAGGTATCGACGAGGGCCTTCGCCAGCTCGTACTCCTCCGTCGGCCAGACCTCCTTCTGGATCTCCATCGGGACCTTGAACCAGCCGCCGTCCGGGTCGATCTGGGTGGCGTGGGCGATGAGCGCCTTGTCGCGGATCTCGTAGAACTCGGCGCACGGGATGTGAGTGGTGAGCGTGCGCTGCTTCATGCCGAACTCCTCCCAGCGCTTGAGCCAGTCCCCGTAGGGGGACTCCAGGCCGCGGTCGAGCATCGCCTGGTGCAGGGCCTCGGTGCGCGGCCGGTTGAAGCCCTGGTTGTAGTAGAGCTTCTGCGGCTGGTAGGCGGGCCCGTACTCCGCCTCCGGGTACTTCTCGGTGTCCGCCGCCGACTCGAACGCCACCATCGAGATCTTGTGGGTCATGATGTGGTCGGGGTGCGGGTAGCCGCCGTTCTCGTCATAGGTGGTGATCACCTGGGGGCGGAACACACGGATCTTGCGCACCAGCTCGCCGGCCGCGTGGTCCACGTCCTCCAGGGCGAAGCAGCCCTCCGGCAGCGGCGGCAGCGGGTCGCCCTCGGGCAGCCCGGAGTCGACGAAGCCGAGCCACTCCTGCTTGACGCCCAGGATCTCCCGGGCCTCGTCCATCTCCTTCTTGCGCACCTCGTGGATGTGCTCCTCGATGTACGCGTCGCCCTGGAGCTTGGGATTGAGGATGGAGCCGCGTTCCCCGCCCGTGCAGGTCACGACCAGCACGTCCACCCCCTCGGACACGTACTTCGCCATGGTCGCGGCGCCCTTGCTCGACTCGTCGTCGGGGTGGGCGTGAACGGCCATCAGTCGCAACTGGTCAGTCAAGACTCAATCCTCAGTAAGTCGGCGCCCTGTGTGCCTCGGCGCAATCAGCGGCTTCTATAGTGACCGAATCGGGGGGCGAATAATTCCGGGGCCCGGCCCTGGAGCCCCTTCCGGGACCTTCGTCCCGGCCCGGTCTGGAGGACGATCATGAGTACGGCGAGCACGCGACTACCCGAGGGCCGATACGGCCGCTCCTCGGACGAGCGCGCCGATCGCACGCTCAAGGTCGTGGGGGTCGTGCTCGCGGTGGCGCTGCTGGGGCTCGTCGGCTGGTTCGGCTACCACTACGTCGCCCAGAACGAGATCAGCGCCGAGGTGATCAGCTTCGAGCCGGGCAAGGAGTCGGTGCGGGTGCATCTGGAGGTCCGCAAGGACGCCGGCACCGACGGCTACTGCACCGTGCGCTCGCAGGCCGAGAACGGGGCCGAGGTGGGCCGGGCCGACTTCCGCTTCGACGGGGACGACACCCGCATCGACAAGGTCGTCACGCTCCGTACGACCTCCCCGGGGACGACGGCCCAGCTGCTGGGCTGCCACGCCGGCTGACCACAACGAGCGGCACCTGGAATACGTACTACCTGACCTGCATTGACGTGATTCTGGTCGCTTATGTCCTCCCCCTTGGGCCCCTGAATTGTTAGGCTCGTGGTTTCGCCCTTCCGTGAAGGAACATTCTTCTGGGTAGGGCGATGCTTTGTATTCCCAGTACCTACGAGGAGCACCTGTGACCCAGACCAGCGAGAACGTCACCTGGCTGACCCAGGAGGCGTACAACAAGCTCAAGGCTGAGCTTGAGTACCTTACTGGTCCCGCGCGGGCGGAGATCTCCGCGAAGATCGCCGCGGCGCGCGAGGAGGGCGACCTGCGTGAGAACGGCGGGTACCACGCGGCCAAGGAGGAGCAGGGCAAGCAGGAGCTCCGTGTGCGCCAGCTCACCCAGCTCCTGGAGAGCGCCAAGGTCGGTGAGGCGCCCGCGGCGGACGGCGCGGTGGCGCCCGGCATGGTCGTCACGATCGCGTTCGACGGCGACGAGGACGACACGCTGACGTTCCTGCTCGCCTCCCGCGAGTACGCGAGCTCCGACATCGAGACGTACTCGCCGCAGTCCCCGCTGGGCACCGGCGTGATCGGCCACAAGGTCGGCGAGGACGCCCAGTACGAGCTGCCGAACGGCAAGAAGGCTCTGGTCAAGATCCTCAAGGCCGAGCCGTACGAGGGCTGACCCGCGGCCTTCCGAGCCTTCATCCGCCCCCGGCGCCGCATCGGCACCGGGGGCACTGTCATGCCGTCGCCGACCGGTACTTGCGCACCGCCAGCGTCCGGAACACCACCAGGATCAGGATCGAGTAGATCAGCGAGGCCCAGACGGGGTGCTGCATGGGCCAGGCGTCCGACGGTGACTGGCCGGGGTTGGCGAACAGCACGCGGCAGGCCTGAACCGTGGCGCTGAACGGGTTCCACTCGGCGACGTGACGCAGCCACGGGGTCATGTGGCTGGTGTCCACGAAGGCGTTCGAGATGAAGGTGACCGGGAAGAGCCAGATCAGGCCGCTGGAGGTGGCCGCCTCGGGCGTCTTCACGGACATGCCGATCAGGGCGCCGATCCAGGTGAACGCGTAGCCGAGCAGAAGCAGCAGGCCGAAGGCCGCGAGGACCTTGGCGGCGTTGGTGCTGCCGTCCGACCCGACGCGCCAGCCGACCAGCAGGGCGACCACCGCGAGGACGACCAGGGTCAGGGCCGTCTGCACGGAGTCGGCGAGGGTGCGGCCGGTGAGTACGGCGCCGCGCGCCATGGGCAGGGAGCGGAACCGGTCGATGAGGCCCTTGTGCATGTCGTCGGCGATGCCCGCGCCGGAGCTGGCGGTGGCGAACGTGACCGTCTGCGCGAAGATGCCCGCCATCAGGAAGTTCTTGTAGTCGGCGGCGCTGGTGCTGTCGCCGATCTGCATGGATCCGCCGAAGACGTAGGTGAACAGCACCACGAACATGATCGGCTGGATCAGCCCGTAGATGATCATTTCGGGGATCCGGGACATGCGGATCAGGTTGCGTTTGGCGACGACCAGCGAGTCCCGGATCGACTGGCTGACCGGGTTCGCGGCCGGCGCGACCCGCACGGTGTCGGTGACGGCGCTCACTGGGCGGCCTCCTTGTCGTTCTCCTGGTCCTTGACCTCGGCCGCGTGTCCCGTCAGGGACAGGAAGACGTCGTCGAGAGTCGGCCTGCGCAGGCCGATGTCGTCGATCTCGATGCCCCGCGTGTCCAGTTCGCGGATGACCTCGGCGAGGAGCTTGGCGCCGCCGGTCACGGGCGCGGTGAGCTTGCGCATGTGCTCCTCGACCTTGGTCTCGCCCTTGCCGAAGCCGGCGAGGACCTCGGCGGCGGCCTGGATGTGTTCGCGCTCGTGGACGACGACCTCGACGCGCTCGCCGCCGGTGCGCGCCTTGAGCTGGTCGGAGGTGCCCTGGGCGATGACCTTGCCGTGGTCGACCACCGCGATGTCGTGCGCCAGGTGGTCGGCCTCCTCCAGGTACTGCGTGGTGAGCAGCAGTGTGGTGCCGCCCGAGACCAGTTGCTTGATGACCTCCCACAGCTGCTGGCGGTTGCGGGGGTCGAGGCCGGTCGTCGGCTCGTCCATGAACATCACGGGGGGTGAGACGACCAGGGCCGCCGCGAGGTCGAGGCGGCGGCGCATGCCGCCCGAGTAGGTCTTGGTGGGGCGGTCGGCGGCGTCCGCGAGGTGGAACTGCTCCAGCAGTTCGGCCGCACGCTCCTTCGCCGCTTTCGCCCGCATCTGGTAGAGCTGGCCGACCATCTGGAGGTTCTCCCGGCCGGTGAGGTATTCGTCGACGGCCGCGAACTGGCCGGACAGGCCGATGGAGCGGCGGACCGCGTCGGGCTGTTTGAGCACGTCGATGCCCGCGACGACCGCGCGTCCGGCGTCGGGCCGCAGCAGGGTGGTCAGGCAGCGGACGGTGGTCGTCTTGCCCGCGCCGTTCGGCCCGAGCAGGCCGAGGACCGTGCCTTCGGGCACGTCGAGGTCGACGCCGTCCAAGGCCTTGACGTCACCGAAGGTCTTGACCAGCCCTTCGGCGTAGATGGCGCCTGGCATATGAGTCTCCACGTCTTCGTAGATGACCGGACAGACGTCCGGCTAGGCTTTCCACCAACACACCATAACGCGATGTATCGCGTCTCGCGATGCGTTTTTGGCGCGTTGCTCCGCATGAGGCGGAAAGGATCTTCGGCCGACTCGGGGGGCGCTCAGCCGATGACCGTGTAGCCCGCCTCGCGCAGCGCCTGACCCACCTCGGCGCAGTGCGCCGGACCCTTCGTCTCCAGGTGCAGCTCGACCTCCGCCTCCGTGAGCCCGAGCCGTGGGTCGGTCCGCACATGGCTCACATCGAGCACGTTAGCGTCGACCACTGACAACACGCCCAGAAGAGTGGCGAGAGCGCCGGGCCGGTCCGTCAGCCGCAGCCGGACCGCGAGATAGCGGCCCTGCGCGGCCATGCCGTGCCGCAGCACCCGCTCCATCAGCACAGGATCGACGTTGCCGCCGGACAGCACCGCGACGACCGGGCCCTCGAAGGTGCCGGGATCGCTCAGCAGCGCCGCGACCGGGCTCGCCCCGGCCGGCTCCACGACCAGCTTGGCCCGTTCCAGGCACAGCAGCAGCGCGGCGGACAGCTCGTCCTCGCTGACCGTGCGCACCTCGTCCACCAGCTCGCCGACGATCCCGAACGGCACGTCGCCGGGCCGCCCGACCTTGATGCCGTCGGCCATCGTCGCCGGGTTCTCGACCGTCACCGGCCGCCCCGCCGCCAGCGAGGGCGGGTAGGCCGCCGCGCCCGCCGCCTGCACACCCACGATCCGCACGTCCGGCCGTACGGACTTCACCGCCACCGCGATCCCGGCGGCCAGCCCGCCGCCGCCGATCCCGACCAGGATCGTGCGCGCCTCGGGGCACTGCTCCAGGATCTCCAGGCCCACGGTGCCCTGGCCGGCGATGACGTCGGGATGGTCGAAGGGGTGGATGAACACCGCACCCGTCTCGGCCGCGTACTCCTGGGCGGCGGCCAGCGTCTCGTCGACCACCTGGCCGTGCAGCCGCACCTCGGCCCCGTAGTCCCGGGTGGCGCTGACCTTGGGCAGTGGCGCGCCGTTCGGCATGAACACCGTGGAGCGCACGCCGAGCAGGGAGGACGCCAGGGCGACGCCCTGCGCGTGGTTGCCGGCGCTCGCGGCCACGACACCGGCGGCGCGCTCCTCCGGCAGCAGACCGGCGATCCGGACATACGCGCCGCGCAGTTTGAACGAACCCGTCCGCTGGAGGTTCTCGCACTTGAGATGCACCGGCGAACCGACCATCTGGGACAGGTGCCTGCTGCCCTCCATCGCCGTCACCCGTGCCACACCCGAGAGCATCTTCTGCGCGCCGCGCACGTCGTCGAGGGTGACGGGCCGAAAGGAGTCAGCCGTGCTGTAGCTCATGACTCCAGCATCGCAGTTCACAGGCGGGAACGACCGTTGTGACCAACCTCCGAGACCCGCTTTGCGCAGCGCCGGTACGGCCCGCCTTCCGGCCGCGTACCCTGTCCCCCAATCTGCCAGCCCTTCACGAAGTGAGCCCCCGGCCATGCCCACAACACCTGAAATGTCGATGGACATGACGACCGTCGGTGACACCGGTCTTCTCGACACGCTGCAGCACGAGGTGGCGCTGTTCGCCCGCCGTGCCGAACAGACCCGGCTCGGCGGCGTCGGGCAGGTGCGCAACTCCATGGACCGCGCCGCGTATCTGCTGCTCAACCGCCTCGACAAGGAAGGCCCGATGGGCGTCAAGGCGCTCGCCGCGAGCATGGGGATCGACTCCTCGACGGTCACCCGGCAGGTGGCTCCGCTCGTCGACACCGGTCTGGTCAAGCGCACCTCCCACCCCGAGGACGGGCGCGCGGTGGTGCTGCAGCTGTCTCCGCGCGGACAGTCCCGCCTGGAGGAAGTGCGCTCCTCCCGGAGGCAGTTGATGGCCGAGCTCACCCACGACTGGCAGCCGGAGGAGCGCGAGGCGTTCTGCGGCCTCCTCACGCGCTTCAACACCGCGCTGTCCTCCCGGATGGCTGTGCAGGGGGTCCCGGCGCCGGAGGCGCAGCCGACGACCTGAGTGCCACGCGGCGCCGATTCCGTACGACTTCGGCACGACGGCGGGGACACCACGCGCCCGTGGCGCCGCCCAGGCCGTGCGCGGCTCTTGACCCCGGGGCCGTCCTTGGCCTGATATGAGACCGGGTCCCCGTTCGTGCGCGGCCGGGGCCCGCATCCTCAGGGTCGCCGTCAGGCGGGAGGTGCTGTGCTGGAGCGGCATGCGTCCCGGGCCACCCGTCGCGCCCGGGAGTTCGAGGCGTTCGTCGCGGGCGCGGCCGGGCGGCTGCTGCACGCCGCCACGCTGCTCACCGCGGAGGCCCCGGACGACAACCCCCGCGCGCGGCGCCTGCTGACGCTGTCACTGGCTCACACGTACGCGCGCTGGGACCGGCTGCGCGGCGAGGACCCCTACGACCGCACCCGCTCGCACCTGACCGCCCGCTTCGCACGCGGCGTGTGGCACCCCTTCGGCGGACTCGGCCGCTCCCGGCCGCACCCCGCGAACCCGATGGCCCCGCTGACCCCCCAGGAACGGCTGATCCTGGTGCTCAGGCTCTACGAGGGCGTCGCCGAGGAGCAGACGGCGGCCCTGCTCGGCCTGTCCCCGGAACGCGTACGCGCGATCTGCCACCGGGCGACCTCGACCCTGTTGCACCGGCAGCGAGGCCCGGCGCCCGCGGTGACGGCCGCGAAGGCGGTGCCGTCATGAGAACGGCCGGCGACCGGAGGGCGCGATGAGGGAGAACGACCGCGACGCGGCCGTACGGCGGCTGCTGGAGCAGTCGCCGCGGCCCCTGCCGCCGGAGATCCACACGGAGGCGGTGCGCCGGGGCGCCCGCGCCCTGCGGCGCAGGACACTCGCCCGCCGCGCGATGTGGCTGCTGCTCTTCGCGGCCGCCGTGGCCTTCACCGTGTGGGCGCTGACGGCCCGCCCGTGGGTGGAGCCGCCGTCCGACACGACTCCACCCCTCACCGGCTGGTGATCCCGCCGAGGGCCTGCCAGGGCCTGCCGTTCGGATCACCCCGACGTCGCCGGGCCCGGCACGCCCGTCTCGGCGTGGTCAGTCGGTTGCCGACTCCACCGAGCTCTCGACTCCGCTCGAGCAGGGCCCCATCCCGTGGGCGCCCTTCTCCGCCTTGCGGCTGGACGCACGCGGCCCCGCTCGGATCGGCCGACACGAGCCCGAGCCTCACAGCCGGCCTGATCCGGACAACAGGTGCTAGCCCAGCGCCTGCTGGAGGTCCTCCAGCAGGTCGTCGGCGTTCTCGATGCCCACCGACAGACGCACCAGGTCGGCCGGGACCTCCAGCGCCGAACCGGCCACGGAGGCGTGCGTCATACGGCCGGGGTGCTCGATCAGGGACTCGACGCCGCCCAGGGACTCGCCCAGCGTGAAGATCTGGGCCCGGTTGCAGACCTCGACGGCCGCTTCCTCGCCGCCCTCGACGCGGAAGGAGACCATGCCGCCGAACGACTTCATCTGCTTGGCGGCGACCTCGTGCCCCGGGTGCTCCGGCAGGCCCGGGTACAGCACGCTGCTCACGCGCGCGTGCCGGGTGAGCATGTCGGCGATCTTGACGGCGTTCTCGCTGTGCCGGTCCATGCGCACGGAGAGGGTCTTGGTGCCGCGCAGCACCAGCCAGGAGTCGAACGGCCCGGCGACCGCGCCCATCGCGTTCTGGTGGAAGGCCAGCTCCTCGCCCAGGGCGGCGTCGGCGGTGATCAGGGCGCCGCCGACGACGTCGGAGTGACCGCCCATGTACTTCGTCAGCGAGTGCACGACGACGTCCGCGCCCAGCGCCAGCGGCTGCTGGAGGTAGGGCGTGGCGAAGGTGTTGTCGACGACGAGGCGGGCGCCCGCGTCCCGGGCGACCTGGGCGACGGCGGCGATGTCGGTGATGCCGAGCAGCGGGTTGGAGGGGGTTTCCACCCAGACGACCTTGGTCTTCGGGGTGAGGGCGGCCCGGACGGCGGCCGGGTCGCTGGTGTCGGCGACCGACCACTCCACGCCCCAGCGGGCGACGACCTTGGCGAACAGGCGGAACGTGCCGCCGTACGCGTCGTTAGGGATGACCACGTGATCGCCCGGGGTGAGCAGCGTACGCAGCAGGCAGTCCTCGGCCGCCAGCCCGGACGCGAACGCGAGACCGCGGCGGCCGCCCTCCAGGGCGGCGAGGTTCTCCTCCAGCGCGGTCCTGGTGGGATTGGCGCTGCGGCTGTACTCGTAGCCGCCGCGCAGCCCGCCGACACCGTCCTGCTTGTAGGTGGAGACCTGGTAGATCGGCGGGACGACCGCGCCCGTCAAGGGGTCGGCGGTGTTGCCCGCGTGGATCGCGAGCGTCTCGAAGTGCTGACTGATGTGCCTGTCGCTCATGAGCACCGAGGGTAGTGCGCCGACGCGGCGAGTGCCCGGGGGCGGGGCGAGCCCGGGGTTTTCCACAGGTTGTGGGAGCAGGTTGGCCAATTGTCGGCGCCGTCTGGTTCGCTTGTCGTATGGAGATTCTCTGGGTCCTGATCGCGCTGGTCATGCTGGGCTTCGTGCTGCTCCCCTTCCTGCGGCGCAGGCGCGGTGCGATAGGGCTGGTCTCGCCCGACCACCCGGACGCGGCCGACCCGGCGAACTACGGCTTCGTCCAGGAGGAGGAGCTCGACATCCGCATGCCCGGCCCCGACCAGGACCTGTTGGACGTCCTGGACGTGGTGCAGCGCACGCAGGACTACCGAGCGGCACAGCAGCTCCTGGCGGGCACCGAGACGGAGGGCGAGCGGCGCTGGCAGCGCGTGCAGGCCTTCGCGGGCGCGGCCTCGCTGGAGCTCGCCCGGCGCCCCGGCGGGGTGAGCGAGGCACCGGGTGGGCAGTGGCTGCGGGTGTGGCGGGCCGAGGCGCCCAAGGACGCGGGCGGTGCGGCGGTGCACGCCGAGTTCCTGGTGCAGCAGGCGTGGCGGACGGCGACTCCGGGGACGGACGAGTTCCGGATCATCATGGAGGAGGCGCGGACGGCGTGTGGCGAGGCGGCGCTGCTCGCCCCCGGTGACCCGATCCCGTACATCGTCGAGCTGTCGGTGGCCCGCGGTCTCGGCTACTCCCAGAAGGACTTCGAGCAGATCTGGCTGAAGATCCTGGACCGCGCCCCGGCCCACATGGGGGCACACCTGGCCGCGCTGCACTACTGGTGCGAGAAGTGGCACGGCTCGCGCGCCGAGGCGTACGCGTTCGCCGAGGCCGCGGCGGCCCGGGCCCCCCGGGGCTCCCTCCTGTCGGCGATGCCCCTCTTCGCGGTGTTCGAGCACCTCCCCGAGGTGACCCTCGTGGCGAACTTCTGGCAGAGCGAGGTCGTCACGAAGGCGGTCCACGGCGCGCTGCACGCGGTGCACTCGGCCCGCCCCGACGACCCGATGCTCGCCCACGTGCGGCACATGCTGGTGTTCTTCCTGGTCCGCGGTGAGCGCTGGTCGGAGGCCATGAACCAGCTGATACACATCGACGGCCATGTGGGCGCCCTGCCCTGGACGCTGTCCGCCGACCCTGCGGCGGAGTTCGCGGTGTACCGGGCACTGGCGGTGGCGGGCTACGAGGCGAACGGCGGCAGCCCGGCGAGCCTGCCGCACTGAGCTCCGTCCGTGCCGGGAGCCCACCGGAATTCCAAGGGGTCCGGGCACGTTGACAGGGCAGTCGCCCCGATTGGAGACCGCATGTTCCTGCACAGTCGTACGCCCCAGCTGCCGACTCCCGAGCAGGCGCTGCCCGGCCGCCCGCAGCCGGCGTTCACGGTCCCCGACCGCCACACCGTCCTCGGCAACCCGCTGCTCGGCCCCTACCCCGAGGGCCTGCAGACCGCCGACTTCGGCCTGGGCTGCTTCTGGGGCGCCGAGCGCACGTTCTGGCAGCTCCCGGCCGGTGTCTGGACGACCCTCGTCGGCTACCAGGGCGGCCACACCGAGAACCCCACGTACGAGGAGGTCTGCTCGGGCCTGACCGGCCACACGGAGGTCGTGCGCGTGGTCTTCGATTCGGAGCAGATCTCGTACGAGCGCCTGCTGAAGACCTTCTGGGAGTCCCACGACCCCACACAGGGCTACCGCCAGGGCAACGACCGGGGCACGCAGTACCGCTCGGCGATCTACACCCACACCCCCGAGCAGGAGGCCGCCGCCAAGGCTTCCCGCGAGGCGTACCAGAAGGTCCTCACGTCGTCCGGCTACGACGGCATCACCACGGAGATCGTGACGGCACAGGGCCGTCCCTTCTACCCGGCGGAGGGCTACCACCAGCAGTACCTGGACAAGAACCCGGCGGGCTACTGCGGCATCGGCGGGACGGGGGTCAAGCTAAGTGACCCGTTCGAGACGAACTGGGGGGCGTCCTGCCCGACGGGCCTTACCCCGGCTCCGACGGATGACTGACCGCACACCGGTGTCCGTATTCGGGGATCGCCGCATCGGCGAGTTCAGCTTCAGGGAACACCTGGAGCTCATCCGGACGCGGCCCGGCATGTACGGCCTGGACGGCTCCTACGGCGACTACGTGACCTACCTACACGGTTACGACGCAGGCTCACGAGACAGCGCACTCCTGGGCTTCCGGGAGTGGCTGCTCCTCAAGCTCGGGCATGAGAGCAGCTTCGTATGGTCAGCCCTCGTGACGGAGCTGGCGCTGCCAGGAGCATCCCGGGCCTTCGATTACAGAAACCTGGATCAAGAACAGAGCCAGGTGGCTGTCGATGCGCTGTTCCAGTTCCTGGAGGGCTTCCTTCGTGACCGTGACGAGCAGCGGGACGGGCTACGGAGCATCTTCCGGGAGTACTCGCTCCGCTTCCCGGAGTGATCCGCAAGCCGAACGGCGATGGGTCACATGGCAGCACAGGCTCGCCGGCACAGGAGTGTCCTGCCCGATCGGCGTGGCCAGGGCCGGTGGCTGCGCCCTCGGGGTCTGCCGCCTCCCTGGGCGGAGGGTGGATCTTCGCGGAGAATCTGCGGCCGTTCCGCGAGTCGGTCGCACAGTTCTCGGGCGACGACTTCGACGACTCGCACTGGCGGGCCGTCGAGAACGCCCTGCCGGCACGGACGTGGAGAAGTCCGACGGCTGGTACGACTACCCGCTGCCGGGCCGGACGCCGCTGACCCTGCTGGTCGCGGACGATCCCGGCTCGTCCGTCGTCTTCGTGCGGCTCACGGGGGGAACTCGACGACCGTACGCGGACGCGGATCGAAACGGTCCTGTACCTCTTCAGCGCGTACATCGTCCGCTGACAGGTGCGTTCTTCGGGGGCCGGGCTGCCCGGGGCGGGCTCTCAGCCCATAGGGTGCCTGCGTGACTGCGCCCTTGAGTACCGAGAGGTCCCGTGCCGCGTTGCGGATAACCGCGCGGGTCTCCGCCGAGTTGCTGCTGGTGTTCGCCATGTCCGCCGTGGCGTTGTGGTTGCTGGGCCGCATGTGGCCGGTGGTGTGGCCGCTCGTGGTCGGGCTGTTGTTGACCACCCTGACCTGGCCCGCGGCCCGGTTCCTGCGCCGACGCGGGTGGCCGCCCGCGCTGGCCGCGTCGGTCGTGACCGTGGTGTTCCTGCTGGTCGCCGCCGGTGTCGTGGCACTGATCGCCGTGCCGGTGGCCTCCCAGTCCGGGGAGTTGACCGACGGTGTCGTGGAGGGCATCCAGCGGCTGCGCGAGTGGGCCGCCGGGCCGCCGTTGAACATCGGGGACGCGCAGATCAACAAGGCCTTCGACAGTGCGGTCTCCCGCGCCCAGGAGGGTCTCGGCAGCATGGTGGGCGCCGTCGTCACCGGGGTGAGCACCGTGGTGAACGGCGTCGTCACCGCTGTCCTCGCGCTCTTCCTGATGTTCTTCTTCCTCAAGGACGGCACCCGGTTCCTGCCGTGGCTGTCCCGGCAGCTGCCCGGCCGGCTCGCCACCGACGTGCCGATCGTGTGCGCCCGCGGCTGGGACACCCTGGGCGCCTTCGTGCGGTCCCAGGCGGCCGTCGGCCTGCTCGACGCCGTCCTGATCGGTCTGGGGCTGTGGATCCTGGGCGTGCCGCTGGTGCTTCCGCTGGCGGTGCTGACCTTCGTCTCGGCGTTCGTGCCGATCGTCGGCGCCCTGTTCGCCGGTTTCGTCGCGGTCCTCATCGCCCTGGTCTACAACGGCCTGGCGGACGCGCTGATCGTGCTGGTGATCATCATCGTGGTGCAGCAGCTGGAGGGCAACGTCTTCCAGCCCATGATCCAGAGCCGTGGCCTCGGCCTGCACGCGGCGGTCGTGCTGCTGGCGGTGACCCTGGGCGGCAGCCTGGCCGGCATCGTGGGCAGCCTGCTCGCCGTGCCCGTGGCCGCGTTGATCGCGGTGGTGTGGAACTACGCGCGCGAGCAGCTCGCCGATCCGGCGGGCGGACCGGGAGCGGGCGGACCGAAATCCGGCGGACCGGGAGCGGGCGGACCGGGAGCGGGCGGACCGGAGACCGACGAGCCGGGCTCCCGAGGCGCCGTCCCGTCGTGATGGCCTTCGAAGGCGGCTGATACGCGAACGGCCCCGCCCCGGTCGCGGGACTCCTCCTCGCTTGCGAGTCTGCAGGCGAGGAGGAAGCCGCCCATGAATCCTGTCGCCGCGTCACCCGTGCGTCTCGAGGCGTCCGTCGATCCCGGCCTGTCCCGGTGGATGTGGCTGGTGAAGTGGCTGCTCGCCCTCCCGCACTACATCGTGCTGATGTTCCTGTGGATCGCGTTCGTCGTCGTGACCGTGATCGCCTTCTTCGCCATCCTGTTCAGCGCCCGCTACCCGCGGGCCCTCTTCGACTTCAACGTCGGTGTACTGCGCTGGAACTGGCGGGTCGGCTACTACGCGCACACCGCGCTCGGCACCGACCGGTACCCGCCGTTCACCCTCGCCGAGGTGCCCGGCTACCCGGCGCGCTTCGACGTCGTCTATCCCGAGCGGCTGTCCCGGGGACTGGTCCTGGTGAAGTGGTGGCTGCTGGCGATCCCGCAGTACATCGTCGTCGCGCTGTTCACCGGGGGCGGCTGGGGCAGCCGGGACGGCTGGCGGGGCGGGCTGATCCCCTTCCTCTCCCTGGTCGCCGTCGTCGTCCTGCTCTTCACCGCCCGTTACCCGCGGCACCTCTTCGACTTCCTGATCGGGCTGGCCCGCTGGGCGGCCCGGGTGACGGCCTACGCCGCGCTGCTGACGGATCAGTACCCCCCGTTCCGGCTCGACCAGGGCGGGCAGGAACCGCCGGCGGCGTCTCCACCGGCACCGCCACCGGCCTCCCCGATGACCAAGACCTGACCTCGCGCAGGGCGCCATGGGCAGCGGAGGCGTTTCCTGCCCGGGATTCTCACCAGGCCCCCTGCGCGGCGGCTGCCGCGCAGGGGGCCTGGTGAGGATCCGGACGTCGTGGCCGCAGGCGCAGCGGCGGGACGACGTGGCCGCCCAGGGCGCCCGTGACGCCGGTGACGCCGGTGACCAGGCTCGGTGCTGCCGGTCACCAGGCTCGGTGCCGCCGGTCACCAGGCTCGGTGCTGCCGGTCACCAGGCTCGGTGCTGCCGTGTCTGCTCCCCGCTCCGCGTCGGTGGTGTCGCTTTCGCCGGTATGACCCGCGGCGGCGCGACGAGGGGGGTGCGCAGGCTCAGCCGCCGCTGCCGTAGGGCCGCGTGATGATCTCCAGGCGGTGGCCGTCGGGGTCGTTGAAGTAGGCTCCGCGGCCGCCGTCGTTGTGGTTGATCTCGCCCGGCCGGCTGTGGAACGGGTCCGCCCAGTACGTCAGGCCGGCCTTCTGGACGCGGCCCAGGATCTCGTCGAACTCCTCCTCCGAGACGAGGAAGGCGTAGTGCTGCGGCGAGATGGCTTCGGAGCTGTCCATGAAGTCGAGGGTCACGCCGTTGGAGATCTCGACCGGGAGGAACGGGCCGTAGGGCGGACTCACGTCGAGGCCCAGGAGATCGGCGAAGAAGCGGGCGGACGCTCGCTTGTCGTGTGCGGCGACGATGGTGTGGTTCAGCTGCACGGTCATGGTGGGCCTCCCCTGACGTACCTGGCGGAACCCTTACGTGCACTCCCCCACGTGTACCCCGCGTGCGCCCCGTCGTGCACCGGGAATGCCCTGAGGGACCCGGCGCGCGGCCGGGGCCCTCAGGGCTGCTGCACGAGAGGCCGGGCGTCAGATCGTCGCCGTGTCGATCACGAACCGGTAGCGCACGTCGCTGGCCTGGACCCGCTCGTACGCCTCGTTGATCTGGTCACCGCCGATGAGCTCGATCTCGGCGCCGAGGCCGTGCTCGGCGCAGAAGTCCAGCATCTCCTGGGTCTCGGCGATGCCGCCGATCATGGAGCCGGCGAGGGTCTTGCCGCCGCCGATCACCGAGAACAGGTTGAGGGAGACGGGCTCCTCGGGGGCGCCGACGTTGGCCAGCGTGCCCTCGGTCCTCAGCAGCGACAGGTAGGCGTTGAAGTCGAGCGGGGCGGACACCGTGGACACGATCAGGTCGAACGTGCCGGCCAGCTCCTCGAAGGTCTTCGGGTCGCTGGTGGCGTAGTAGTGGTCGGCGCCCAGCCGCAGGCCGTCCTCCTGCTTGCGCAGGGACTGCGACAGCACGGTCACCTCGGCGCCCAGCGCGTGGGCGATCTTGACGCCCATGTGGCCGAGGCCGCCCAGGCCGACGATCGCGACCTTCTTGCCGGGACCGGCGCCGAAGCGCTTGAGCGGGGAGTAGAGGGTGATGCCGGCGCACAGCAGCGGGGCCGCGACGTCGAGCGACAGGCCGTCGGGGATGCGGACGACGAAGTTCTCGTCGACGACGACGTTCTCCGAGTAGCCGCCGTACGTGGGCTCGCCGTCCTTGCCGATGCCGTTGTACGTCGGGACGTTGCCCTGCACGCAGTACTGCTCCCGGCCGGCCTCGCAGTTCTCGCACTCGCGGCAGGAGTCGACCATGCAGCCCACGCCCACGCGGTCGCCGACGGCGAACCTCGTGACGCCCGGGCCGACCGCGGAGACGACACCGGCGATCTCGTGGCCGGGGACCATCGGGAAGATCGCCTCACCCCAGCCCTCCTGGACCTGGTGGATGTCGGAGTGACAGATGCCGGCGAACTTGATGTCGATCAGGACGTCGAACTCGCCGACGTCGCGGCGCTCGATGGTGGTGCGCTCCAGCGGAGCCTTGGGAGCGGGAGCGGCGTACGCAGCAGCAGTGGTCATGCCGGGGGTTCTCCTAGCGGGGGTCGTGCGCCCGGCTGCCTTCTGGATCTTCTGGCCGGGCACGATCACCAGCGTGCCCGATACGCGAGCACTCACCCAGACCACGCTTTTGCGTACGCACACGGTGCGTACCACTGCCGGGGTCAGGCTCGTGTGCGTACGACCGTGAATACTGGACGGCATGGACGAACAGCCCGAACCCGCACAGGCGGCCGGTGGCGGCCTGGACCGGCGCGCCGAGCTCAGTGAGTTCCTGCGCACCCGGCGGGCCCGGCTGAAGCCCGAGGACGTGGGCCTGCCCGACTTCGGGCGGCGGCGGGTGCCCGGACTGCGCCGGGAGGAACTGTCGCAGCTGGCCGGAGTGTCCGTGGCGTACTACACACGGCTGGAACAGGGCAACGGCCGCAACGTCTCGGCGGAGGTGCTGGACGCGATCGCGCGCGCCCTGCGGCTGAGTGACGCCGAACACACGCACCTGATGCATCTGGCGAAACCGAAGCAGCACAAGAAGAAGACGGTGGCACGCAGCCGGCAGGTGCGGCCGGCGCTGCGGCATCTGCTGGACTCGATCGACGGCGTCCCGGCGTACATCGTCGGCCGCCGCTCGGACATCCTGGCCTGGAACCGGATGGCGGCGGCGCTGTTCGGCGACTGGGCGCAGGTGCCGGCGCAGGAGCGGAACTGGGCGCGGATGGTGTTCCTCCGGCCGGAGTACCGCGAGCTGTACCTGGAGTGGGAGCAGAAGGCGGCCGACATGGTCGGCTATCTGCGTATGGACGCGGGGTGTCACCCGGACGACCCGCGGTTGTCGGCCCTGGTGGGCGAGCTTTCCGTGAAGAGCGAGGAGTTCCGCCGCCTGTGGGCCGCCCACGACGTCAAGGAGAAGAGTTACGGCGTCAAGCGCATGCGCCACCCCCTGGCCGGTGAGCTGACCCTGTCCTTCGAGACGTTCCGCCTCGTCGACGACGCCGAGCAGTCCCTGATCACGTACCACGCGGAGCCGGGCACACCGTCGGCGGAGGCCCTGCGCCTGCTGGCGAGCTGGGGCGCGGACGCGACCCGCTCCGGCACGAGGGCTTCGACGCCGTCGGAGTGAGGGCCACCGCCCCTCGGTCGCGAACGGCGAGGTCGCCCCACATCAGCGCGCCGCTCGTCAGGCCCGGTCCTCCACTCGCCCGCGGACGCGTACGGCCCGCCGGAAGCCGGAGCTTCCGACGGGCCGTCGCACGTGTGCGCTACCGCTTACTTGCCGTAGTACGCGTTGTAGATCGAGATCGTCGACTTGTTGCCCTTCTTGTCGGCGATCTTGGCGTGGAAGGAGATGGCCTTCCCCTTCGCCGGGTTCTTGACGCTCACCTTGCCGTCCTTGACGGTGAGCTTCTTCCAGGTCTTGCCGTAGTCGTACGACGCGTACACCGACAGCGACTTCAGGTTGCTGCCCTTGGCCGCGCCCTCGACGGTGACCGGGATCTTGACGGTCTTGTCGGCCGGGACCTTGCTGTCCAGGCCGGTGGTCGCGAGGAAGCGGGCCGTGGAGACGGGCAGCTTCGTGATGCCGCTGGTCTTCTTCGAGCGGAACGTCCAGCTGGCGTCGACGCGGGTGGAGGCCGCGGCGACCTTGACGCTGCGCTTGACCGACGTGGTCAGCTTGTACTCGGCGTCGGCGGACGGGACCTTGAACTGCTTCTCGCCGAACAGCGGGTCGTCGTTGCTGCCGACCTTGGTGCCGTTGCGGTACAGGGTCGTGTTGACCGACGAGAACTTCGAGTAGCCCACGTTGCCCTTGCCGTCGGCGAACAGCGGCAGGGAACCGTAGATCTCGTTGCCTTCACGGATGACCCCGAAGTCGCTGGTCAGGCGCGGTCCGAAGACGGCCGTGTTGACGGTCTTCGAGTAGCTCTTGCCGGCGGCGAACTTGTGCGTGCCCAGGGTGTAGGCGGCATCGTCCATCGGGAAGCCGTCCGCGTCCGCGCCGCCGTACTGGCTGAACTCCAGCTGCCACTTCACGCCGCCCTGGGCGGACAGGTGGAGCGTGCGCGTACCGGGCAGGGTCTGCACCATGCCGATCGAGGAGGCGCCGGAGCTCCACGGCATCCAGCCCACCGCGTTGATCGCGCCCTTCTTGCCGCTCGCCGCGGCGCCGAGGCCGGCCTTCACCGTGGCGAGCTCACTCGCCTTGTAGTGCTTGGTGAAACCGGTGGCGAGCTGCTTGACCGGACCGCCGGCGACGACGTCGTACTCCTCCTTGTCGCCCTTGGACCAGTGACCGTCCCACTGCTGGGTCACCGAACCGTCGGTGATCTGCGGGCCGACGTGGGCGGTGCGGAAGTTGTCGTACGACTCCAGCCACCAGCCGAAGCCGTAGCTGCTGTCACCGGCTTCCACCGTGTAGTCGGCCGAGGCGAACTCCGACTTGACGCCTGTGGCCGGAACGGTGATGTCCACCGGCTTGGCCTTGCGGGCGTCCAGCGTGATCGTCGTGTTCTTGCCGACGTTCAGCTTGGGCTGGGCGAGCCAGTCGGCGCCCTCGAAGTTCTCCGGGTCGTCGCCCGCGTAGACGCTCGTGTTGAGGATGTAGGTGCCCTTGGGGACACGGGCGGTGACGGTGCCGTCCTCGTCGTACGGCATGGCACCCTTGCCCTCGCCCAGGCCCGCGATCCCCATCAGGTCGGCGCTGTAGTACTTCGCCGCCTTGCCGTCGCGGTCCAGGAACTTCAGGGTGACGTCGTACGACTCGACCTCGCGCTGCACCGCCGCCGCCGTGCGGACGGTCTGGCCGCCGCCCGTCGCCGTCACGTACGCCGAGTAGGCGCCGTCGACCGTGCCGCCGAGCTTGGTGTCGACCGTGAACGGCACGGAGGCCTTGCCGCCGGCCGGGACCGTCACCGAGGTGGCGCCGAGCTTGAAGAAGCCGGCCGGGGCGGCCTGGCCCTTCGGGTTGGTGGCCGTCGACGTCAGCTTCAGCGTGACGTCCTTCGCGCCGAGGTTGCGGTACGTCAGTTCCTTGGTGACCGGCTTGTCGTCGGTGTGCGGCCACTGCTGCACCCCGAAGCTCACCGAGCCCGGCTCGGCGATCACGGACTGCTTGATGGCCTTGTCGACCTGGATGCGGCCCGAACCCTGCTGGAAGGGGGTGTACTTGCCGCCCTTGGTGGAGCCGGTGAGGGCGCCCTTCAGTTCGGCGTACTTCCAGTCCGGGTGCTGCTGCTTGAGGATCGCCGCCGCGCCCGCGACATGCGGGGTCGCCATCGACGTACCGGAGATCGACATGTAGCCGGCCGGCTTCTCGCCGACCTCCTGGGCTATCTGGTTGCCCGGGGCGGAGGCCGCGGTGATGTCCACGCCGGGCGCGGTCACGTCGGGCTTGAGGGCGCCGTCCATGCCGGGGCCGCGGCTGGAGAAGTCGGCCAGCTTGTCCTTGTCGTCGACCGCGCCGACGGTCAGGGCCGCGGCGGCGCTGCCCGGGGAGCCGACGGTCTGCTCGCCGAAGTCGCCCTCGTTGCCGGCCGCGATGGCGAACAGGATGCCCTTCTCCTCGGACAGCTTGTTCACCGCCGCTTCCAGCGGGTCGATCTCGGGCGTGTCGCCGCCGCCCAGGCTCAGGTTGACGACGTCGGCGCCCTCGGCGGCGGCCCACTCGATGCCGGCGAGGACTTCGGAGTCGCTGCCGAATCCGCCGTCGTCGAGGACCTTGCCGTTGAGGATCTTGGCGCCGGGCGCGACGCCCTTGTACGTGCCGCCGGACTTCTTTCCGGTGCCGGCCGCGATGGAGGCGACGTGCGTGCCGTGGCCGACCTTGTCGGAGGCGTCGGGCGCGGTGGTGAAGTTCTTGGCGCCGATCACCTGGCCCTTGAGGTCGTCGTGGGTGGCGTCGACACCGGTGTCCAGGACGGCGATCTTGACGCCCTTGCCGTCGTAACCGGCCGACCACGCCTTGGGCGCGCCGATCTGCGGGACGGACTTGTCGAGGCTGGCCTTGCGGACGCCGTCGAGCCAGACGTGCGCGATACCGGAGGCGGTGTTCTCGCCGTTGGTGAGCGCGTCCCAGAGCTCGGGCGTGTCCTTCTGCGGTGTCTGCACCGCGTCCGCGTTCACGGACTTCAGCGCGTGGCTCAGGGTGCCGGCGTCGCGGACGTCGGCCTTGGTGGCCGCGGCGCTGCCGCGGTAGCCGACGATGACCTTCAGGCCCTTCTTCTGGGCCTTGCGGGTGGTGGACTTGTTCAGCTCGGTGACGTCGAAGAGCCGCTGGTCCAGCTTGCCGGTGGCGACCAGGCGGGCCGCGTCGGCCGGGATGACGAGGGTGTGGCCGTCGCGCTTGCGGATCTGGACGGGGACGTGCTCCCGGCCCTTGGCGTGCTCCAGGCCGATGACACGGCCCTTGGCGTCCAGGACGACGCGGTCGCCGGTGATCAGTGTGACGCGGTGCTTGGCGGTCAGGGACGCCGGCTTGGCGGCTGCTGCCGCCTGCTCGCCGTTGGCCGACGCCGGGCTGGTCATGCCCGCCGCCAGGGCCACGGCCGCCGCGGTGGCGACTGTGGCGGCGTACGCCCTTTTCACTTGTCTGCGCAAGTTTCCCCCTTGCAGAAGAACCGGGTGAATTCCCCGTTCACCCGGCCGGGGGTGGTCTCGTACGCATGCCCGTACACCCCCCGGAATACGCAGTATGCCGAGGGGTGATCAGGTGCTCAATAGACGAGAGGAAGGTAAGAATTCCGTCGGCCGACTGTTACACGGTCGTCGGAACTCCGTTACAGGGCCGGGGCGTTGCGCACGCGTGTTCCCCTTGACGCCGCTCCGGCCCTTGCGGATCGCCGCCGGACGCGCGGCCTTCGTGCAAGGGATTGAACCGCGCACGAAGCCGGACGAGAAGAGACGAAAGGGCCGCCGCCCACCCCCCGGCGGGGGTGGGCGGCGGCCCTTTCGTCAGTGGAACCGGCGAGTGGTCAGACCGCCGAGCCGGCCTTCCAGTCGGCCCAGCTCATGTTCCAGCCGTTGAGACCGTTGTCCGGCGCGATCGTCTTGTCGCCGGTGTTCTCGACGACCACGACGTCACCGAGGATCGAGTTGTTGTAGAACCACGCGCCCGGTGTGTTCGGGTCGTTGGCACCCTTGGCGTCCTGCAGGCCCACGCAGCCGTGGCTCGTGTTGACGCTGCCGAAGATGGACTTCGCGCCCCAGTAGTTGCCGTGGATGAACGTGCCCGAGCTGGAGAGGCGGATGGCGTGCGGCACGTCCTTGATGTCGTACTCGCCCTTGCCGTCGTCGTCCGTGAAGCCCACGGTCGCGCCGTTCATGCGCGTCTCCTTGAACTTCTCGGACATCACCATGATGCCCTCGTAGGTCTTGTTCTCGGGCGAGCCGGCGGAGATCGGGATCGTGCGGACGACCTTGCCGTTCCGCGTGATCTTCATCTGCTTGGTCTTCGCGTCCACGTACGAGACCTGGTTGCGGCCGATCTTGAAGGTGACCGTCTTCTGCTGGACGCCGAAGACGCCCTTGGCCCCCTCGACACCGTCGAGCGCGAGCTTCAGCGTGACGGTGGAGCCTTCCTTCCAGTAGTCCTCGGGCCGGCAGTCCATGCGGTTGGCGTTGAACCAGTGACAGGCGACCTCCTGGCCGCCGGTCGTGCTGACCTTGACGCCCTTCTGGACGGCGGCCTTGTTGGTGATCGCCTTGTCGAAGTTGATCGAGACCGGCATGCCGACGCCCACGGTGGTGCCGTCGTCCGGCGTGAAGTTGCCGATGAAGCTGTTGGCCGGGGAGACCGTGGTGAACGAGGCGTTCTCATGGGCGACGCGGCCGTCGGAGTCCTTCGCCTCGGCCGCCAGCTTGTAGGTGGTGGACCGCTCCAACTGGGTGGTGGGCTTCCAGCTGGTCTTGTCGGCGGATATCTGGCCGCTGACCTCGGTGCCCTCCGACGTCGTCATCTTCACGTCCGTGAGCGTGCCCTTGCTCACGGTGACGGTGGCGGAGTTGTTGATGGAGGCGTTGTCCGAACCGTCCTCGGGCGTGATCTTGATCTGGGCCTCGGAGGTCTTCTTCGCCGCCGCCTCGTCGACCTTCGACTGGGAGCTGTCGCCTCCGTCGCTCCCGGCGCTGTCGTCGCCTCCGGAGCAGGCCGAGAGCATCAGCACTCCGCCGAGCAGTGCGGACGCGACCGTCAGGCCCTTGCGCCGCTTACTGACCGTCATCACACGCTTCTCCATCGTTGCCGATTTCCCCAAAACCCCGAGTGTCCCCGTCACACCTGAGCGCCCCCGCCACATCTGAGTGCCCTCATGGGGACCCATGAGTCCTCGTCCGGAACGTTCCACGCTACGACCGGTTCGACCGGTTCCCCAGGTCGCGCAGGTGTGGGCATCACCACGTCCGTGACGGACGGTGCCGGTCGATACCGGTGCGGTCGATGCGCCGCCTGAGACGCGAAGACCCCGGGCGGCGGTTGCCGCCCGGGGTCACGAGTTTCCCGAACAGCTCAGCCGTCGTTGTCGTCGCCATCATCCTCGTCGAGGTCCCACTCCGGCGAATCGGGGTCGTAGTCGATCCGCTCGCTGCTCCAGGAGGCCTGCTGGAGCTCCACCCCCGGTACCTGACTGACCAGGTCGAACGGGTCCACGAGGTACGCCAGGGCCTCCGCGGTGTCTTCCGTCACAGCGCCCTCGGCGTGGGCCCGTTCCGCCGCCGGCATCTCCGCCTCGTCGGCGATCCGGCGCAGCGCGGCCTTGGTGACCGCGTCCGCGTCGTCTACCTCGAGAACGACTTCTACCCGAACCCGCACATAACGTGATGTCTCTGGAGTGCTCATGGCGCGAGCGTACGTCCAGGCCCTCCCGTGACTTTCCCGTGACCCGCGACTTTCACTAACATCACCCCACACGGCCAATTCGCCAGTACCACAAGGGGATCGATATTCCGTGTCATCCGCTCGCCGTCCGTTGCTGACCGCCACCGCCGCGGCGTCCCTGCTGGGCGCCCTGTGGTTCGTCCCGTCCGCGAACGCGACGTCGGACTCGCCGGTGAGAGACGCGGTCTCGACGAGCCCGTCGCCGCAGGTCACGGAGCAGGCTCGGATCGCGGCCACGACCGCGGACGCCTCCGTCACCGGCACCCGTCTCGCCGACACCGGCAGCTTCGACAGCACGCCGTACGTGATCGGCGGGACCTTCTGCCTGACGCTGGGCGCCGGGTTCGTCGTGTACTCGGTCCGCCGGGAACGGCTCGGTTTCTGACGGTCGTTGACGCGGGGCCCCGTCGGCGACAGGGCCCCCGCCGCCCTACTGGAGCGGCCCGGTGATCTTCTCCACGGCGGCCAGCAGCCGCCCGTCCCGCACGAACGCGTCCGCCGCGGCGAGGTCGGGGGCGAGGAACCGGTCCGGTCCGGTGCCCTGAACTCCCGCCTCCCGTAGGGCGTCGACGACCGCCCGCGTCGCGGGTGCCGGGGTCAGCCCCTCGCGCAACTCGACGGCGCGCGTGGCGGCGTAGAGCTCGATGGCGATGACGCGGGTGAGGTTGTCGACGGCCGTGCGCAGCTTGCGCGCCGCCGACCAGCCCATCGAGACGTGGTCCTCCTGCATGGCGGAGGACGGGATCGAGTCGGCCGACGCCGGTACGGCGAGCCGCTTCAGTTCGCTCACCAGCGCGGCCTGTGTGTACTGAGCGATCATCAGGCCCGAGTCCACACCGGGGTCGTCGGCGAGGAACGGCGGCAGGCCGTGGCTGCGGTTCTTGTCGAGCAGCCGGTCGGTGCGCCGCTCGGCGATGGAGCCGAGGTCGGCGGCGGCGATGGCGAGGAAGTCCAGGACGTAGGCGACGGGCGCCCCGTGGAAGTTGCCGTTGGACTCCACCCGACCGTCGGGCAGGACGACGGGGTTGTCCACGGCGGCCGCCAGCTCGCGGTCGGCGACCAGCCGGGCATGGGTGATGGTGTCCCGCCCGGCGCCGGCGACCTGCGGGGCGCAGCGCACCGAGTAGGCGTCCTGGACGCGCGGGGCGTCGTCCTGGTGGTGCCCGGTCAGGCCCGACCCCTTCAGCACGGCCAGCATGTTGGCGGCGCTGGCGGCCTGCCCCGGGTGCGGGCGGATGGCGTGCAGCTCGGGGGCGAGGACCCTGTCGGTGCCGAGCAGGGCCTCCAGGGACAGGGCGGCGGTGACGTCGGCGGACCGGTAGAGCTTCTCCAGGTCGGCCACGGCCATCACCAGCATGCCGAGCATGCCGTCGGTGCCGTTGAGAAGGGCGAGGCCCTCCTTCTCGCGCAGTTCGACCGGCTGGATGCCGTGTGCGGCGAGGAGTTCGGCGGCCGGGCGCACGACGCCGTCGGGACCCTCGGCGTCGCCCTCGCCCATGAGCGCCAGGGCGCAGTGGGACAGCGGCGCGAGGTCGCCGGAGCAGCCGAGGGAGCCGTACTCGTGCACGACCGGGGTGATCCGGGCGTTGAGGAGGTCGGCCATGGTCTGCGCGACCTCGGGCCGTACGCCGGTGTGCCCGGAGCAGACGGTCTTGAGCCGCAGGAACATCAGGGCGCGGACCACTTCGCGCTCCACGGCCGGACCCATTCCGGCGGCGTGCGAGCGGACGATGTTGCGCTGGAGCTGAGCGCGCAGCTCCGGGTTGATGTGCCGGGTCGCCAGGGCGCCGAAGCCGGTGCTCACGCCGTACACGGGGTCCGGCTTGGCCGCCAGTGCGTCCACGATCTCGCGGGCCGCGGCCAGGGCGGCCACGGCCTCATCGGAGAGCTCGACGCGGGCGCCGCCGCGCGCCACGGCGAGCACGTCGGAGGCCCTCGTCCCGGACGTCCCCACCACCACAGTGTGCATATCCATATTCAGGAGCGTACGCAGTGAATTCGATGATGTCACCACTGGGGGCGGCGTTCACCCCTTACCGAATGCGTCACACCGCCGGCACGCGGTCAGGGCGCCTGCCGGCCCCGGAACCTCCGGCGCTCACCGCCCGCCTCCTGGGACGGCTGGTCCGCCAGCCGCACGACGGGATCGTCCGGCCCGGCCCGTCCGGCCACGACCGGCCGGTTCGCCCGCTCGGCCTTGGCCCGGTACTGGGCGGCGTCGGCGAGACGGAAGAGCCGCCGGGCGGAGCGCACGGGCCCGATCGGATCCCCGGTGGACGCGACCCCGCAGGCCACACCGTCCCCGAGTTCCAGCTCGGCGGCCCGGCGGCACAGTTCGCCGGCTGCCTTCACGACCTGGTCGGCGGGCGGCCCGACCGCGAGCAGACAGAACTCGTCCCCGCCGAGCCGCGCCGCCAGCGCCCCCGGCAGCATGGCCCCGCACAGTGACAGCACCGAGCCGAACCGCTCCAGGAGCCGGTCACCGGCGGCGTGCCCGTGGGTGTCGTTGACCCGCTTGAGCCCGTTCAGATCGCAGACGACGAGACTGACGACGGCCCCGTCACCGCGATGCCGCTCGATCGCCTGCTCCAGGCGCACGTCCACGGCACGCCGGTTGGCGAGTCCGGTGAGGGAGTCGGTGAAGGCGAGGCGCCGGACCTCCTCCAGCCGCTCGGTCTGGGCGATACCGGCGGCCACGACGGAGGCCAGGACGGTGGCGAAGTCGGCGTCGCCCCGGCCGAAGACGGCTTCGCCGACCGGCCGGGCGACGTACAGCTCGCCCCAGGCCCTCCCGTGCAGCACGATGGGCGCGACCACGCAGCAGCCGCGGCCCCGGCGCCGCAGGGCGGCCACCCGCTGGTGGCAGTATCCGGGCCGCCGCCCGGCCGCGGGCCCCTCGGCGGTCTCCACCCACGCGTCGGGCTCCCCGCCACCGGCCCACTGCTCGTGCAGGAACTCGGTGATCTCCGCGAACTGGTGCACCGGATAGGCCTCGCCCTCGGGGAACTCCTCCTCCCCCTCGGCCAGTTCGCCGACGTTCACGAGGACCCTCAGCCGCCCGAGCTCCCGCTCCCACACCGACAGCGCGGCGAAGCTCCCGCCCAGCGCCCGGCACGCCCCGATGGCCGCCGCACGCCACGCCTCACGCGACCCGTGCGCGGCCGCCATCCCCTGAGCCAATGCGACGACGGCCGCCAGCCGTCTGTCCTCACCCATCACTCCAGGCTAGGGAGTTTCCAGCCAGACTGACCTGTTTACGACGCGAACGGGGACGACCTTTCCGGCCCGGGCCGCCGCTCCGGTCCCCTACTCTCCCGGCCACTGCGGCTTGCGCCGCTCGTTGAAGGCCGCGACACCCTCCGCCCGGTCCCCCGAGAACGCCGTGGCCCGCCACGCCGCGTCCTCGACCTCGAGCCCGGCCCGCAGGTCCAGCCCCTGCCCGAGCCGCAACGCCCGCTTCGCCGCCCGCAGCCCCACCGGCGAGTTCCCGGCGATCCGGGCCGCCAGCGCCAGCGCCTCCTCGCGGTCGCGTCCCTCCTGAACCACCTGGTCGACCAGCCCCAACTCCCCCGCCTCCACGGCCTCCACCCGCCGCGCGGAGAAGATCAGCTCGGCCGCCCGGGCCGCCCCGACCCGTCGCGGCAGCAACTGCGTCCCCCCGCCCCCGGGAATCACCCCGACCGAGACCTCCGGCAGCCCCACCACGGCCGTCCGGTCCGCCACGATCACGTCACACGCCAGCGCCAGCTCGAATCCGCCGCCGAGCGCGAACCCGTGCACCGCCGCCACCGTCGGCACCGGCAGCTCCAGCACCCCGGTGTACGCCCCCCGCGTCACCGGCCGCTGGCGCAGCAGATCCGCGTCGCTGAACGAGTTCCGCTCCTTCAGGTCGGCCCCGACACAGAAGGCGCGCTCGTGCGTCGAGGTGAGCACGACCACCCGGACGTCCCGGTCCTCCCCCAGGGCCGTGCACGCCTCGGCGATGGACCGCGCCATCTGGGTCGACACCGCGTTCATGGCCTTGGGCCGGTCGAGGACGAGCTCCGCGACATGCCCCTGCTCGTGCCGCCGCACCACCACGAACTCCCCGAACCGTTCCTCACTCATGACACCCTCCGGTTAACGCGGGTTAACAAGACGCTCAGATCATCGCAGCCGCACCTCACCCGCGAAAGGCCGGACGCGTCCGGTTCCCCTTCCGCCCCCGCCCACCCGTTCGAGTGACATCACCCCGACTCCGGCCCAACCGCCCGTGGGAGCGCTTAGCGTGCGTCCGCCACGGCGCACAGGGAGCGCAGGTGCTTCGGGGAGGGACCGTTTCGGGGAGGGAACACGATGACGACGAACACGCCGGCGAGACCGCGAGGAGACATCGGGAGCACCACGGCACCCCACCGGCGTGAGCCGCCCGGGCCCCTCGGCCCGGCCCCGGCCGAGACCGGGCCCTTCGCTCCCCGCGTCCGGGGCCGGCACCGCAAGCCCCGTCCCCGCAAGGTCCTGCTCGCCGTCGGCGGCCTCGCCTTGGCCACCGGCGCCCTGAGCCTCCTGCGCCTGGCCTCCGGTCCGGACGCCGACGCCGGTCCCGTCACGGCCGGGCCCCGCCCGGACCCGGTCTCCACCGCCCCCGATGACACCACCCACACCGCCGCGGCCTTCCCGGCCGCGCCCGAGGCGAGCCCCTCGTCACCCACACCCCTGGGCGACCTGCCCCCCTCCCCGGCCACCGGGGGGCCACAGCAGCCCCCGTCCACCACGGCCGGCACCTCCGCGGGCGCCCCGGCCACCGGCCCCGCACCCACGACCATTCCCGACACGCCCAACACCCCGGACCCGGCGCCGACGGCGTCGCAGGGCGACGCCCCACGCCCGGCACCAGCCCCGTCCGCACGGCCGAGCCGGACCGCACCCACCCCGGCACCCCGGCCCGAGGCTCCTGCGAAGCCGCAGGACCCGGGCCTGTGCGTGCCGGTCATCGGCCTCTGTGTGGACTCGCCCCTCGGCCACCGGTGACGCCTCGGACCATCGGCTACAGCGCGCCGTCCCGCCGGGTGAGCAGCCACGGCTCCACGACGCCCAGCCCACGCACGGGCCGCTGCCACATCGGCTGGAGCCCGAACCGGTACACGGGGGGTTCCTCGCCTTCCTTCTCCGCCGCCGCGGCCTCCTCGGCCGCCTCCGCCTCCGAGGTCGGGGCGTCCTGCGTACGGATCAGCTCCTCGGCGAAGGCGGTGTCGACGAGGACGGCGTCCTTCGGAGCTATCGAGGTGAGCCGGGAGGCCAGGTTCACGGTCGTACCGAACACATCGCCCATACGGGTGGTCACCGTGCCGAACGCCATGCCGACACGCAGTTCCGGCATCGTCTCGTCGTGCGCCATGGTCTCGATCAGCCGCAGGGCGATCTCCGCGGCCGTACCCGCGTCGTCGGCGGCGTACAGCACCTCGTCGCCGAGGGTCTTGATTAGCCGCCCGCCGTTCGCGGCCACCAGGTCGGCGGCCGTGGTCTCGAAGGCCTCGACCAGCTCGCCGAGCTCCTCCTCCTCCATGCGGCGGGTCAGCCGCGTGAACCCGACCAGGTCGGCGAAGCCGACGGCGAGACGCCGGTCGACCATCTCCTCGTCGTCGGCCGCCTGCACGACCCGCCCGGCCGACGCGGCGAGCTGCCGGCGCCAGACGTAGACCAGGAACTCCTCCAGCTCGGGCAGGAGCAGCTCGACGATCGGGTACGTCACCTCGGTGCGGGTCATGCCCGGCTCGGGCGGCTCGGTCAGGCCCTCCAGGAAGGAATCGATCTGCCACTCGGCGAGCCGCGCGGTGGTCTGCCCCGTGGACCGGGCCACCTGCACGGCCATCGCCTCGCTCAGCAGCCCCGCCTCGACGAGACCGGCGAGACGCCGCAGCGCGAGGACGTCCGCCTCGGTGAGGGCCTTGGCCTGGCCGATGTCGGCGAAGCCCATGGCCCGCCAGAAGCGGGAGGCCAGCTCCATGGAGACGCCGGCGCTGCGGGCCGCCTGGAACGGGGTGTAGCGGCGCTCGGCGCCCAGGATGAGCCCTTCGAGGCGCAGGGCGAGCGGATCCTCGCCGGAGTCGGCGCCCTGCGCGTCCTCGCCGGAACCCGAGTCGTCGACGGTCACGCGTGTTGCCCTTCCGATCTGTCACGGTCATGTATCGACCGGCCTCAACTCTACGGCAGGTGTGCGCCAGCTCACTCCGCTGGTTGAGCCGACGGGTGAGATGCCCGGCGTTTGCCGGCCGCCCGGCGTCGGTGCCGCGGCCCACCGGGGGCTGCCGCCCCTGGCCCCCGCTTCGGCCCGACCGGCCTCGTGCTCGATCGCCGGACGGCCTGGAGGCACCCGGCCCTCGTCCGGTCTCAGCCGCAGCTGCGGGCATGCGTGCCGCCGGGTCCCGGCCCCACCCGGCCTCAGCTCACGCCGGCCTCAGGTGCACGATGTCCCCGGCGCCGACCGGCTCCTGTACTCCCTCCGCGGTGGCGAGCACCAACCGCCCGTCCCCGTCCACAGCCACCGCCTCCCCCACGACCGCCCGGTCCCCCGGCAACTCCGCTCGCACCACTCGCCCGAGCGTCGCACAGCCGGCCGCATATGCCTCGTGCAACCCGCAGATCCCCGCGTCGCCGTCGGCGGCACGCCACTTGCCGTACCAGTCCTCCAGTGAGCGCAGCACGCCCCGCAGCAGCGGGTCCCGGTCCGTGCT
The DNA here is from genome assembly GCF_044755265.1 of Streptomyces sp. NPDC092370. Classification (NCBI taxonomy): domain Bacteria; kingdom Bacillati; phylum Actinomycetota; class Actinomycetes; order Kitasatosporales; family Streptomycetaceae; genus Streptomyces; species Streptomyces sp. NPDC092370. The sequence continues at coordinate 492,222 of NZ_JBIVQO010000004.1, forward strand.
CACCGCCCCGGCCAGCGCCAGCGAACCCGCCGTCGGCACGGGCAGTTCGTCGTCCCTGAGGGAGACGTTGACGCCGACCCCGATGACCACCCCGTCGTCGCCGGCCCGCTCGGCCAGGATCCCGCCGGCCTTGCGTTCGGCTCCCCTCACCGTGACCAGCAGATCGTTCGGCCACTTCAGGGCCGTGTCCACGCCCGCCGCCCGGGACAGCCCCGTCGCCACCGCGACCCCGGTCAGCAGCGGCAGCCACCCCCAGCGCGCCACCGGCACCTCGCTCGGCGCGAGCAGGACGGAGAAGAAGAGGCCGGAGCGGGGCGGTGCCGTCCACTGCCGGTCGAGGCGGCCGCGGCCCGCCGTCTGCTCCTCGGCGACCAGCACCGCGCCCTCGGCCGCCTCGCCCTTCGCCGCCCGCGCCACCAGATCGGAGTTGGTGGAGCCGGTGCGCTGCACCACGTCCACCTTCGACCACAGCCCTCCCTGCCGTACCAGACCCCGGCGCAGTGCGGTGATGTTGAGGGGCGGACGGTCCAGGTCCGACCACCGGCTTCCGTTCGGCTCTGATGCATCTCGCGGCGTCATGCAAGCCACCCTAGGTGTGGTAAACGCCGCACTGCCGATGCGGAGGCACCCCACTACTCTACGGATGAGTAACCGTCCCCCCTTTTGAGCAGGCAGGGAGCCACATCCCGATGTCCGAGCCGGAAGAGCAGCAGCAGCCCGACATTCACACGACCGCGGGCAAGCTCGCGGATCTGAAGCGACGCATCGAGGAAGCGACACACGCCGGCTCCGCACGTGCCGTCGAGAAGCAGCACGCCAAGGGCAAACTGACGGCCCGTGAGCGGATCGAGCTCCTGCTCGACGAGGGCTCCTTCGTCGAACTCGACGAGTTCGCCCGGCACCGCTCCAGCAACTTCGGCCTCGACAAGAACCGCCCGTACGGCGACGGGGTCGTCACCGGGTACGGCACCGTCGACGGCCGCCCGGTCGCCGTGTTCTCCCAGGACTTCACCGTCTTCGGCGGTGCCCTCGGCGAGGTCTACGGCCAGAAGATCGTCAAGGTCATGGACTTCGCCCTGAAGACCGGCTGCCCGGTCATCGGCATCAACGACTCCGGCGGCGCCCGCATCCAGGAGGGTGTGGCCTCGCTGGGCGCCTACGGCGAGATCTTCCGCCGCAACACCCACGCCTCCGGCGTGATCCCGCAGATCAGCCTGGTCGTCGGACCGTGCGCGGGCGGCGCGGTCTACTCCCCGGCCATCACCGACTTCACGGTCATGGTCGACCAGACCTCGCACATGTTCATCACCGGCCCCGACGTCATCAAGACGGTCACCGGCGAGGACGTCGGCTTCGAGGAGCTGGGCGGCGCGAGGACCCACAACGCGACCTCGGGAGTCGCCCACCACATGGCGGGCGACGAGAAGGACGCCATCGAGTACATCAAGCAGCTGCTGTCGTACCTGCCGTCCAACAACCTCTCCGAGGCGCCGGTCTTCGCGGAGGAGGCGGACCTGGAGGTCGGTGACGAGGACCGCGAGCTGGACGCGATCGTCCCGGACAGCGCGAACCAGCCGTACGACATGCACACGGTGATCGAGCACGTCCTGGACGACGCCGAGTTCTTCGAGACGCAGCCGCTGTACGCGCCGAACATCGTCACCGGGTTCGGCCGGGTCGAGGGCCGCCCGGTCGGCATCGTCGCCAACCAGCCGATGCAGTTCGCCGGCTGCCTGGACATCAAGGCCAGCGAGAAGGCCGCCCGCTTCGTGCGGACCTGCGACGCCTTCAACGTCCCGGTCATCACCTTCGTCGACGTCCCCGGCTTCCTGCCCGGCGTCGACCAGGAGCACGACGGCATCATCCGCCGCGGCGCCAAACTGATCTACGCCTACGCCGAGGCGACCGTCCCGCTCATCACGATCATCACGCGCAAGGCCTTCGGCGGCGCCTACGACGTCATGGGCTCCAAGCACCTGGGCGCCGACCTCAACCTCGCCTGGCCCACCGCCCAGATCGCCGTCATGGGCGCCCAGGGCGCGGTCAACATCCTGCACCGCCGCACCATCGCCGAGGCCGAGGCGGCCGGGGAGGACCTGGAGGCGGTCCGGGCACGGCTCATCCAGGAGTACGAGGACGCCCTCCTCAACCCCTACGTCGCGGCCGAGCGCGGTTACATCGACGCCGTGATCCTGCCGTCCGAGACCCGTCGGCACGTCGTACGGGGACTGCGTCAACTGCGTACGAAGCGGGAATCCCTGCCTCCGAAGAAGCACGGCAACATCCCCCTCTAGCCCGACAGCGAGCCCAGGAGGCCCACATGACGATCAAGGTCGTACGGGGCAACCCGACCCCCGAGGAGCTGGCCGCCGCCCTGGCGGTGGTCAGGGCCCGCGCCGCGGCGGCAGCGGCGGCGCCGCCCGGCGCGCCGGCCACCCGCGACTCCTGGTCCGACCCGTCCCGCATCGCGGCCCACCGCCTGCCCCAGCCGGGGCCGACGGCGTGGGGCCGCACCTATTGGCCAGGGTGAGACCGGCCCTGCGCAACCACGCGGGGCGCCGATTTGAGTACCCCTACTCAGGCGCCCCGCCGGGCCAGGCCGCACGCTGGGGTCATGCTGTGGTCCGACCCCGAGAACGAGCCGCCCGAAGAACTGCGCGACACGCAGGACATGCTGCGGCGGCTGAGCGTTCTCCTGGCCCTGGCCATGGTCCTGGCGATGATCGTGATCGGCGTGAGGTGAGACGCCCGGGGTGACGCCGATACGCTGAACGCATGACAGATCAGCCGCGTCGCCGACTCGTCCTCGCCTCCCAGTCCCCCGCCCGGCTCGGACTGCTCCGCCAGGCCGGCCTCGCCCCCGAGGTGATCGTGAGCGGCGTCGACGAGGACGCCGTCACCGCCCCCACCCCCGCCGAGCTCGCGCTGGCCCTGGCCGAGGCGAAGGCCTCCGTCGTGGCGGCCCGGCCGGAGACCAAGGGCGCGCTCGTGATCGGCTGCGACTCGGTGCTCGACCTGGACGGCCGGGCTCTCGGCAAGCCCGCGGACGCCGAGGAGGCCACCGCCCGCTGGAAGGCGATGCGCGGCCGGGCCGGCACCCTCCAGACCGGCCACTGCGTCTACGACACGCTCACCGGCCGCTACGTGTCCGCCACCGCCTCCACGGTCGTCCACTTCGGCGAGCCCACCGACGAGGAGATCGCCGCCTACGTCGCCTCCGGCGAACCTCTCTACGTGGCCGGGGCGTTCACCCTGGACGGCCGCTCGGCGCCGTTCATCGACGGCATCGACGGCGACCACGGCAACGTCATCGGCATCAGCCTGCCCCTGGTCCGGCGACTGCTGGCCGAACTGGGCGTCGGCATCACGGAGTTGTGGGCGCCGGCGGAGAAGTGACCGGGGACCCGTCGCCGCTCGTGCCGCCCGCGGGCGCGGCGTCGGCGGGCCCGGCCGGGCGGTCGTACACCATCAGCAGCAGCACGATCAGGGCGAGCAACAGCACCATGAACAGGAACGCGGTCCAGCCGACGAGCCCCCAGGTGAACGCGCCCAGCAGCCCGTGCACGACGGCCGCGCTGATCAGCAGCACGCGTCCGAAGCCCGCCGGGGGCCGGTTCCGCAGTGCCACCAGCAGGGCGACCAGGCCGCACAGCGCGAAGTAGAGGCCGAAGGCGATCCCGCCGATCTTCGACGACACCGACATCACGTGGGGGTCCAGTCCGGCCAGCGACATGTCCTGCCGGTCCACGACCGTCCCCAGGAACCAGTTGAGTGCCGCGACACCGAACGCCTCCGCGAACAGCGCCACCGCCAAGACCCACGCCACCGGCCTGCGGATCACCGGGCCCACCCTCTTACCCTCGTACGTACGAGACATCGCGAACGCTACTAACCGGTAAACGTGGGGACAAGAGTCCGGCGGGGGGCAAAGAATCATTGGGCCATTCGTAGGGACTCGACAAAGAAACCGAGTGGCCCGCAGCACGTGATGACAGAGACCTTGGCCACAGGAGAAGGCTAGGGTTTCCGGCAGGAGTACTGCGTACCGCGGTGCGGCAAGGGATTACGCGGGTCGAGCGAGCCACGCATCACGCTCCGTGTGGGCAAGCTCACCACTGGGGACGGGTCGTAGTGCCGTGTCGGCAGTCCCTAAACTCGGCTTGTTTCAAGGAGGGAGCCTCAATCGTGCGCAAGGTGCTCATCGCCAACCGTGGCGAAATCGCTGTCCGCGTGGCCCGGGCCTGCCGGGATGCCGGTATCGCGAGCGTGGCCGTCTACGCCGACCCGGACCGGGACGCTCTGCATGTCCGCGCGGCGGATGAGGCGTTCGCCCTGGGCGGTGACACCCCGGGCACCAGCTACCTCGACATCGAGAAGGTGCTGGGCGCCGCCCGCGAGTCGGGCGCGGACGCGATCCACCCCGGCTACGGCTTCCTCTCGGAGAACGCCGAGTTCGCGCAGGCGGTCCTGGACGCGGGCCTGATCTGGATCGGCCCGCCGCCGCAGGCGATCCGCGACCTCGGCGACAAGGTCGCCGCCCGGCACATCGCGCAGCGTGCCGGTGCCCCGCTGGTGGCCGGCACGCCCGACCCGGTGTCCGGCGCCGAGGAGGTCGTCGCGTTCGCAGAGGAGCACGGCCTGCCGATCGCGATCAAGGCCGCCTTCGGTGGTGGCGGTCGTGGTCTGAAGGTCGCCCGCACCCTCGAAGAGGTGCCGGAGCTGTACGACTCGGCGGTCCGCGAGGCCGTCGCCGCCTTCGGCCGGGGCGAGTGCTTCGTCGAGCGGTACCTGGACAAGCCGCGGCACGTGGAGACCCAGTGCCTGGCCGACCAGCACGGCAACGTGGTGGTCGTCTCCACCCGTGACTGCTCCCTCCAGCGCCGGCACCAGAAGCTGGTGGAGGAGGCCCCGGCCCCCTTCCTGTCCGACGCGCAGGTGGAGCAGCTGTACTCGGCCTCCAAAGCGATCCTGAAGGAGGCCGGCTACGTCGGCGCCGGCACGGTCGAGTTCCTCGTCGGCCTCGACGGCACGATCTCCTTCCTGGAGGTCAACACCCGTCTCCAGGTGGAGCACCCGGTCACCGAGGAGGTCGCCGGTATCGACCTCGTGCGGGAGATGTTCCGCATCGCCGACGGCGAGGAGCTCGGCTACGGCGACCCGGAGCTGCGCGGCCACTCCTTCGAGTTCCGCATCAACGGCGAGGACCCGGGCCGCAACTTCCTCCCGGCTCCCGGCACCGTCACGACGTTCGCCCCGCCGTCCGGCCCGGGTGTTCGTCTGGACGCGGGTGTGGAGTCCGGCTCGGTCATCGGCCCGGCGTGGGACTCCCTGCTGGCCAAACTGATCGTCACCGGCCGCACCCGCAAGGAGGCCCTCCAGCGGGCCGCCCGCGCGCTGGAGGAGTTCCAGGTCGAGGGCATGGCGACGGCGATCCCGTTCCACCGCGCGGTGGTGAAGGACCCGGCGTTCGCGCCCGAGCTCACGGACTCGTCCGACCCGTTCACGGTGCACACCCGCTGGATCGAGACGGAGTTCGTCAACGAGATCAAGCCGTTCACCGCACCGGCCGATGCGGAGGCGGACGAGGAGCCGGGCCGCGAGACGGTCGTCGTCGAGGTCGGCGGCAAGCGCCTGGAGGTCTCCCTGCCGTCGTCGCTGGGCATGTCCCTGGCCCGTACGGGTCTCGCGGCGGGCGCCAAGCCGAAGCGCCGGGCGGCGAAGAAGTCGGGCCCCGTGGCGTCCGGTGACACCCTGACCTCCCCGATGCAGGGCACCATCGTCAAGGTCGCCGTGGAGGAGGGCCAGGAGGTCAAGGAGGGTGACCTGATCGTCGTCCTGGAGGCCATGAAGATGGAGCAGCCCCTGAACGCGCACAGGTCGGGCACCATCAAGGGCCTGAGCGCGGAGATCGGCGCGTCGGTGACGTCGGGCGCCGCCATCTGCGAGATCAAGGACTGACGTCCGAGTCCGGACGGACAACACCGACGGCGCGGCCCCGGATCGGGGCCGCGCCGTCGGCGTCACGACACGCCCGCACCCGTGTACCGCGGATGGGACGTGTCGAGGGTCGTCCTGGGGCGATGGGGTGCCCCGCTGCTCGGACCGTGCCGAGAGCCCGGGCGAGGGCGGGCGCGGCGGCGCCTCCTCGCGCCGGGGTGCGCACCCACCCGCCCGAGCACCCGAAGCCGAGTGCCCGGCGGCCGGCGTCAGCGCCGCCGGAGATCCGCCACCCGCGCCCGCTCCGCCCCGGGACTCTGCTCACCCAGCATCGAGGCGGGCCGCAACTGGCCCCCGGTCCCTGGCACCTGCCGTCGAGGCCCGGGCAACGGCACGTCCCGGCGCTGCTGGCGCGCCGGGACGGAATCACCCCCCGGGCCCCCCGCCCCCGCTCCGGCAGAGCCCCCTTGGCCCCCGGCGACAGCGATCTGTACGCCCTGGTCGGCGAGCGCCTGGAGTTCCGTGGCGGCACGGTCGTCATGCGCGGGCGGCTCGTCCGTGACCAGGCGTGTGATGAGATCCGTCGGCACGGTCTGGAACATGGTGTCGGTGCCGAGCTTGGTGTGGTCCGCGAGGACCACGACCTCCGCCGCCGCCTGCACCAGCGCCCGGTCGACGGACGCCGACAGCATGTTGGACGTGGACAGCCCGCGTTCGGCGGTCAGCCCGCTCCCGGACAGGAACGCCCGCGACACCCGCAGCCCGTGCAGGGACTGCTCCGCACCACTCCCGACCAGGGCGTAGTTCGAACCGCGGAGCGTACCGCCGGTCATCACGACCTCGACCCGGTTGGCGTGGGCCAACGCCTGGGCGACGAGGAGGGAGTTGGTGACGACGGTGAGCCCGGGCACCCGGGCGAGCCTTCGGGCCAGCTCCTGGGTCGTCGTACCCGCCCCGACCACGATGGCCTCCCCCTCTTCCACGAAATTCGCGGCGAGGTCGGCGATGGCGGTCTTCTCGGCGGTCGCGAGATGAGACTTCTGCGGAAAGCCGGACTCCCGCGTGAAACCGCCCGGCAGTACCGCACCGCCGTGCCGGCGGTCGAGGAGTCCTTCTGCCTCCAGCGCGCGCACGTCCCGCCGTACGGTCACTTCGGAGGTCTGGACGACGCGGGCGAGCTCACGGAGCGACACGGCCCCGTTCGCTCGCACCATTTCGAGGATCAATTGGCGACGTTCTGCAGCGAACACGAAACTGACAGTAACGCCAGCGACCGTCTGCTTTCAGCAGTTTGCGCTGAATAGCAGAAGATGTTCGCACCGGGTAGCAGGAAGTGGTATAGAGCCTAGTTCCGCCGCCTATGCCGTACGCATGGTCGAATACTCCCCGCGACCAGGGAGGAGCCGGTTTCGGCCTCAGCCCTCGCCGCTCTCCTTACGGGTGTGCAACTGCCGTGCCACCTCGGCGATCGAGCCCGACAGGGAGGGGTAGACGGTGAACGCCTTCGCGATCTGTTCGACTGTCAGATTGTTGTCGACCGCGATCGAGATCGGGTGGATCAGTTCCGAGGCGCGCGGCGCCACGACGACACCGCCCACCACGATGCCCGTGCCCGGCCGGCAGAAAATCTTGACGAAGCCGTCGCGGATGCCCTGCATCTTCGCCCGCGGGTTGCGCAGCAGCGGCAGCTTCACGGACCGGGCGTCGATCTTCCCGCCGTCGACGTCGGCCTGGGTGTAGCCGACGGTGGCGATCTCCGGGTCGGTGAAGACGTTCGACGAGACCGTCTTGAGGTTCAGCGGGGCCACGGCGTCGCCCAGGAAGTGGTACATGGCGATGCGGCCCTGCATGGCGGCCACGGAGGCGAGGGCGAACACGCCGGTCACGTCACCGGCCGCGTACACGCCCGGAGCGGTCGTGCGCGAGACCTTGTCGGTCCAGATGTGACCGGACTCGCGCAGCCGGACCCCGGCGTCCTCCAGCCCCATGCCCGCGGTGTTGGGCACGGCACCGACGGCCATGAGGCAGTGCGAGCCGGTGATGACCCGCCCGTCGGCGAGGGTCACCTCGACCCGGTCCCCGACCCGCTTGGCGGACTGCGCCCGGGAACGCCCCATGACGTTCATGCCGCGCCGCCGGAAGACGTCCTCCAGCACGGCGGCGGCGTCCGGGTCCTCGCCCGGCAGCACGCGGTCGCGCGACGACACCAGCGTCACCCTCGACCCCAGCGCCTGGTAGGCACCGGCGAACTCGGCACCCGTCACACCGGACCCGACCACGATCAGCTCCTCCGGGAGCTCGTCGAGGTCGTACACCTGGGTCCAGTTCAGGATCCGCTCACCGTCGGGCAGGGCGTCGGGCAGCTCACGGGGGTGCCCACCGGTGGCGATGAGCACGGCGTCAGCCGTCAGCGTCTCCTCGCTCCCGTCGACGGTGCGCACCACGACCTTGCGCGACCCGTCGAGCGCCTGCATGCCCTCCAGCCGCCCGCGCCCGCGCATGACGCGCGCCCCCGCACGGGTCACGGAGGCGGTGATGTCGTGCGACTGGGCGAGCGCCAGCCGCTTCACACGCCGGTTGACCTTGCCCAGGTCCACACCCACCACCCGGGCGGCCTGCTCGACGTGCGGGGTGTCGTCGGCGACGATGATCCCCAGCTCCTCGTAGGAGGAGTCGAAGGTGGTCATCACCTCGGCCGTGGCGATCAGGGTCTTCGACGGCACGCAGTCGGTGAGCACCGACGCCCCGCCCAGACCGTCGCTGTCCACGACGGTCACCTCCGCGCCGAGTTGAGCGGCCACCAGGGCCGCTTCGTATCCGCCGGGTCCGCCACCGATGATCACGATCCGAGTCACGTACTCCATTGTCCCGCACCGCCCACGGTGCCACCGCCCCGGGGCCCCGCCGCAGCGCCGGTTGTTACGACAGTGACGCCGGGGCCGCCTGCCGTACCCTTCCCCCATGTCGCTCTACGCCGCGTACGCCGGCAACCTCGACGCGCGGCTGATGTCCCGCCGCGCCCCGCACTCGCCGCTGCGCGCCACCGGCTGGCTGAACGGATGGCGACTGACCTTCGGCGGTGAGCACATGGGCTGGGAGGGCGCGCTGCCCACGATCGTGGAGGACCCGCTCTCCCAGGTCTTCGTCTCCCTGTACGACATCGCCCCGATGGACGAGGATTCCCTCGACCGCTGGGAGGGCGTGGGCCTCGACATCTACCGCCGTACGCGCGTACGGGTCCACACCCTGGACGGTGAGGAATCGGCCTGGGCCTTCGCTCTGAACGCGTACGAGGGCGGTCTGCCCTCCGCCCGTCACCTGGGCGAGATCGCCGACGCCGCCGAGTCGGCCGGCGCTCCGCACGACTACGTGATGGAGCTCCGCAAGCGCCCCTGCTGACGGCCGCCCGCCCGCTCCCCTTCGTCGGAAACGACAAGACAACGATCGCCACCCCGTGAGCTCTGCCATCTACGCGCGTAGGCTTTCACCGGCTACCCTCTTCGGCGTGAACGCATCTCTTCTTCCGGACGACATCCAGGGCGACCCCCACGCCGCCACCGACGCCGCCGCGGCCCGCCTGCGCGAACTGACGGGCGCCGAGACCCACGACGTCGCCCTCGTGATGGGCTCCGGCTGGGCCCCGGCCGTGGACGCCCTGGGCGCCCCCGAGGCCGAGTTCCAGGTCACCGAGCTCCCCGGTTTCCCGCCGCCGGCGGTGGAGGGCCACGGGGGCAAGATCCGCTCGTACCGGATCGGCAACAAGCGCGTCCTGGTCTTCCTGGGCCGCACGCACTACTACGAGGGCCGCGGAGTGGCGGCGGTCGCCCACGGCGTCCGTACCGCGGTCGCGGCCGGCTGCAAGACGATCGTCCTCACCAACGGTTGCGGCGGTCTGCGCGAGGGCATGCGCCCCGGCCAGCCGGTCCTCATCAGCGACCACATCAACCTCACGGCCACCTCGCCCATCATCGGCGCGAACTTCGTCGACCTGACCGACCTGTACTCCCCGCGCCTGCGGGCCCTGTGCAAGGAGGTCGACGCCACACTGGAGGAGGGCGTCTACGCCCAGTTCCCCGGCCCGCACTACGAGACCCCGGCCGAGATCCGCATGGCCCGCGTCATCGGTGCGGACCTGGTGGGCATGTCGACGGTCCTGGAGGCGATCGCCGCGCGTGAGGCGGGCGCCGAGGTCCTGGGCATCTCCCTCGTCACGAACCTCGCCGCGGGCATGACGGGCGAGCCCCTGAACCACGAGGAAGTCCTCCAGGCCGGCCGCGACTCCGCGACCCGCATGGGCTCGCTCCTGGCCCAGGTCCTGGGCCGCCTGTAAACGACCCGAGGCCCGGGCGCGCGGCGGCCCCCGGCAGCCGAGCCGACATGTGCCCGCACCCGCGTACGGCGGGAAGGGGACGTGTCGGGGGGTGTCCGCCCGCAGCGGTCGGCGCGTCGACGAACGATCGGCCGGTACCCGACCCCATCGGGCCGTCCCGGGGACGGACACCCCCGGAACGGCCCGGCCCATACCCGGCATACCGAAGCTCGCGCACCCTCACCGGACCAGCACAGGCCGCAGGCCGCAGGCATGGCACCCCGCATCACAGACAAGCGAGAGGCTGACACCGACCGTGCACGACGAACTCATCGCACAGGCCCAGGCGTGGCTCACCGAGGACCCCGACCCGGAGACCCGCACCGAGCTCGCCCGCCTCATCGACGCCGGAGACCACACGGAACTCGCCGCACGCTTCGGCGGCACCCTCCAGTTCGGCACCGCCGGCCTCCGCGGTGAACTCGGCGCCGGCCCCATGCGCATGAACCGCTCGGTCGTCATCCGCGCCGCCGCAGGCCTCGCGGCGTACCTCAAGAAGGAGGGGCACGACAACGGCCTCGTCGTCATCGGCTACGACGCCCGCCACAAGTCGCACGACTTCGCCCAGGACACCGCCGCCGTCATGACCGGCGCCGGCCTGCGCGCGGCGATCCTCCCGCGCCCCCTGCCCACCCCCGTCCTCGCCTTCGCGATAAGGCATCTCGGCGCGGTCGCCGGTGTGGAGGTCACCGCCAGCCACAACCCGCCCCGCGACAACGGCTACAAGGTCTACCTCGGCGACGGCTCGCAGATCGTCCCCCCGGCCGACATCGACATCGCGGCGGAGATCGCCGCGGTCCCGTCCCTCACCACCGTCCGGCGCCCCACCGAAGGCTGGGACATCCTCGACGACAGTGTCCTGGACGCCTACCTCGCCCGCACGGACGCCGTCCTGTCCGAGGACTCCCCCCGCACCGCCCGCACGGTGTACACGGCGATGCACGGTGTCGGCAAGGACGTCCTCCTGGCCGCCTTCGCCCGCGCCGGGTTCCCGGAACCGGTCCTCGTCACCGAGCAGGCCGAGCCCGACCCGGAGTTCCCGACCGTCGCGTTCCCCAACCCGGAGGAGCCCGGCGCGATGGACCTGGCCTTCGCGACGGCCCGCGCCGGCGAGACCGCCCCGGACCTGATCATCGCCAACGACCCGGACGCGGACCGCTGCGCCGTCGCCGTTCAGGACGGCACCGACTGGCGCATGCTGCGCGGCGACGAGGTCGGGTCCCTGCTCGCCGCCCATCTGGTCCGCCGCGGAGCGACCGGCACGTTCGCGGAGTCGATCGTCTCGTCGTCCCTCCTCGGCCGGATCGCCGAAAAGGCGGGTCTCCCCCACGTCGAGACCCTGACCGGTTTCAAGTGGATCGCCCGCGCCGAGGGCCTGCGCTTCGGCTACGAGGAAGCCCTCGGCTACTGCGTCGACCCCGACGGCGTGCGCGACAAGGACGGCATCACGGCCGCGCTGCTGATCACGGAACTGGCCTCGCAGCTCAAGGAGGAGGGCCGTACGCTCCTCGACCTGCTGGACGACCTGGCGGTGGAGCACGGCCTGCACGCGACGGACCAGCTCTCCGCCCGCGTGGAGGATCTCTCCCTCATCGCCGCGGCGATGCGCCGCCTGCGCGAACAGCCCCCGACGGAACTGGCCGGCCTGCCGGTCACCCGCACCGACGACCTCACCCAGGGCACGGCCGAACTCCCGCCCACGGACGGTCTGCGCTACACCCTCGACGGCGCCCGGGTGATCGTCCGCCCGAGCGGCACGGAGCCGAAGCTGAAGTGCTACCTGGAGGTCGTGATCCCGGTCGGGTCCCACGAGGATCTCCCCGCGGCCCGCACGAAGGCGACGGCGCTGCTGGAGTCGATCAAGCGCGACCTGTCGGCGGCCGCGGGCATCTGAGGCCGAGGCCCCGCACCACCGCCCCCGCCGACGACTCAGGAACTCTTCCGGGCGGCTTCCCGCCGCTGCCGCTTGCCGAGAGGCGCCTGGGAGAGATCCTCGGCGGCGGACCTGAGGTTCTTGTAGCCGTACCCGCGCTGCTCCAGCCACGCCCGCGCCGACTCCTCGGCCCGCTCGGTGGCCTCCAGGATGTCCTCCTCGGCCTCCCCGGAGTCCAGGAACCGGAAGGTGAGGGCGGGCCGCACGGCCACGTCGTACGTGAGGCTCCCCTCGGGGGTGAAGGCGGCGCGCAGCACGTCGTGCTCCGCGGCCCGCTCCAGCAGCTCGGTTCGCTGCGCGGCGCTCAGCCCGTCGAAGACGCCCCGGACGGTGACACGAAAGGTGCGGCTGCTCATCCCCCGAACCTAGGCGCGCAGCCCCTCGATCAGCCACCGGATTTCCGGCACGCTCCGAGGGGCCGAGGCCGGCGGCACAGACCGGGGAGGCCGAGGCCCGGCGGCACAGACCGGGAAGGCCAGAGCCCACCGGCACAGACCGGGAAGGCCAGAGCCCACCGGCACAGACCGGGGAGGCCGAGGGCCGGCGGCACAGACCGGGAAGGCCAGAGCCCACCGGCACAGACCGGGGAGGCCGAGGCCCGGCGGCACAGACCGGGAAGGCCAGAGCCCGGCGGCACGGAAGGCCGGAATCCAGCGACACAAACCGGGGAGGCCGAGGCCCGGCGGCACAAACCGGGAAGGCCGGAGCCCGGCGGCACGGAAGGCCGGAACCCAGCGACACAAACCGGAAAGGGCCGGGCCCACGGCACAGAATCGCGGGCCCGGATCTCACCGCACGGACTGAGAGGCCGAGACCTCACCCCCCAGTCGAGAAGCGAGACCTCACACCGCAAAGACGAGAAGCCGGGACCCCACCACCCAGTCGAGAGGCCGGCCTCCACAACACGGACCGGGATGCCCGAACCCACGGCGCAGGCGGAGAGGCCACAGCCCCGCACCCCGCCCCGAGAGGCCGCAGCCCCGCGGCCCACGGCGTCGGGCCCCGACCAGGGCGTCGAGCCGCAGCCCCGCGGACCCCGGCGTCGGCCCCCGACCAGGGCGTCGGGCCGCGGCCCCGTCAGCCCGCCGCCACCAGGATCAGCACCAGCACAGCCCCCGCGAGGGCCGGCGCCAGCACCTCGTAGGCCCACCGCACGGTCACCTCGCCCCGCGCCGACTCCGCCTGGTGCCGCGCCTCACGCAGCGCCCGCAGCTCGTCCATGATCCGGTCGGTCTCCGCCCGGACGGGCCCGTCCGACATCGGCTCCCGGCTCAGGCCCTGGCCCAGCCCCGCGGTCATCCCGAGCGCGCTGCCGCGGCTCTCGTCCCGCCCCATCTCCCGCCGTGCCTGCGCCGTCGCCCGCATCTCGCGCCGCGCGGCCTTCTTGCGCGCACGCAGCGAGACCGGCACGGCCCACAGCTGGTACTTCGCACCGGACTGGGTGAGGACCTCGTTCGAGTACGAGGAGCGCAGCGAGGCGACCTGTCCCCAGGGCAGGACGACGACGCGGAAGGGGTTGCGGATCCGCAGCCGGTCGTCGCCCGCGTACACGGCGGGCCGCAGGGTGAAGGCGACGACCAGCGGCACGACGAGAAGCAGCACGGCGAGCGCCAGCCACGGTGTGCGCTCCCGGCCGGAGAGCACCGCGTCGATACCGAGCCACCCGGCGATGGCGAGCAGCAGCACACCACCGGCGATGGCCGGGACGGACCGGTACACCCGGTCCTGGGGCTCCGGCTCCGGAGGCTGTGGCGCGTGCGACTGGGACTCGGGGCTCGTCATGTCTCGATTCTGCCGGACCGGTCCCGCGGGTCCGGCATCCGCCCGGACGAACCGGAGGGCTGTACAGCCGCTACGCGCGTAGATATGCTCGTCTGGTGACCATGCCCAGTTCTGCACTCACCGCAGCTCACCCCCTCAAGGACGTCGCCGCGTCCGACAGCGCGCTGCGCCGCTTCCTCCACGGGCTCCCCGGCGTCGACGCGGTCGGGCTCGAAGGCCGTGCGGCCTCCCTCGGCACGCGTTCGATCAAGACGACCGCGAAGGCGTTCGCCATCGACCTCGCCATCTCGATGGTCGACCTGACGACGCTGGAAGGCGCGGACACCCCGGGCAAGGTCCGGGCCCTCGGCGCGAAGGCGGTCCAGCCCGATCCGACGGACCGCACGACGCCCGCCACGGCGGCGGTGTGCGTCTACCCCGACATGGTGGCCGTGGCCAAGGAGGCCGTCGCCGGCTCCGCCGTGAAGGTCGCCTCGGTGGCCACGGCGTTCCCGGCCGGCCGCGCCGCGCTGGAGGTCAAGCTGGCCGACGTGCGCGACGCCGTCGCCGCCGGCGCGGACGAGATCGACATGGTCATCGACCGCGGGGCGTTCCTCTCGGGTCGATACTTGAAGGTGTACGACGAGATCACCGCCGTGAAGGAGGCCTGCGGGACCTCCGCGCGCCTGAAGGTCATCTTCGAGACGGGCGAGCTCTCGACGTACGACAACATCCGCCGCGCGAGCTGGCTCGGGATGCTGGCGGGCGCGGACTTCATCAAGACGTCCACCGGCAAGGTCGCCGTCAACGCGACCCCGGCGAACACCCTGCTCATGCTGGAGGCGGTGCGTGACTTCCGTGCGCAGACCGGCATCCAGGTGGGTGTGAAGCCGGCCGGCGGCATCCGGACCTCCAAGGACGCCATCAAGTTCCTCGTGCTGGTCAACGAGACCGCAGGCGAGGACTGGCTGGACAACCACTGGTTCCGCTTCGGCGCCTCCTCGCTGCTGAACGACCTGTTGATGCAGCGCCAGAAGCTGGCCACCGGCCGCTACTCCGGTCCCGACTACGTGACGGTGGACTGATCACCATGGCACCCGTATTCGCATACGCCCCGGCCCCCGAGTCGCGCGCGATCGCCGACATCGCGCCCTCGTACGGCCTGTTCATCGACGGCGAGTTCGTCGAAGCGGCGGACGGCAAGGTCTTCAAGACCGTCTCCCCGTCCACCGAGGAGGTCCTCTCCGAGATCGCCCA
This sequence comes from Streptomyces sp. NPDC092370, assembly GCF_044755265.1. NCBI lineage: Bacteria > Bacillati > Actinomycetota > Actinomycetes > Kitasatosporales > Streptomycetaceae > Streptomyces > Streptomyces sp. NPDC092370. The sequence continues at coordinate 507,479 of NZ_JBIVQO010000004.1, forward strand.
GGCCGGTTCCGAGGACGTCGACCGTGCGGTGAAGGCCGCGCGCCGGGCCTTCGAGAAGTGGTCGGCGCTGCCCGGCTCGGAGCGCGCCAAGTACCTGTTCCGCATCGCGCGGATCATCCAGGAGCGCAGCCGGGAGCTGGCCGTCCTGGAGACCCTGGACAACGGCAAGCCGATCAAGGAGACGCGCGACGCCGACCTGCCCCTGGTCGCCGCGCACTTCTTCTACTACGCGGGCTGGGCCGACAAGCTCGACCACGCCGGCTTCGGCGCGAACCCCAGGCCGCTCGGCGTCGCGGGCCAGGTCATCCCCTGGAACTTCCCCCTCCTCATGCTGGCGTGGAAGATCGCCCCGGCGCTCGCCACCGGCAACACCGTGGTGCTGAAGCCGGCCGAGACCACCCCGCTCTCGGCGCTGTTCTTCGCGGACATCTGCCGCCAGGCGGGCCTGCCCAAGGGCGTCGTCAACATCCTCCCGGGCTACGGCGACGCGGGCGCCGCGCTGATCGCGCACCCGGACGTGAACAAGGTCGCCTTCACCGGCTCCACGGCCGTCGGCAAGGAGATCGGCCGCACGGTCGCCGGGACGCGCAAGAAGGTCACGCTCGAACTGGGCGGCAAGGGCGCCAACATCGTCTTCGACGACGCCCCGATCGACCAGGCCGTCGAGGGCATCGTCAACGGCATCTTCTTCAACCAGGGCCAGGTCTGCTGCGCCGGCAGCCGCCTGCTGGTGCAGGAGTCGATCCAGGAGGAGCTCCTGGAGTCCCTGAAGCGCCGCCTGTCCACGCTGCGCCTCGGTGATCCGCTGGACAAGAACACCGACATCGGCGCGATCAACTCCGAGGAGCAGCTGACGCGCATCACCTCGCTCGTCGAGCAGGGTGAGGCGGAGGGCGCCGAGCGCTGGTCACCGGCGTGCGAACTGCCCGAAAGCGGCTACTGGTTCGCCCCGACGCTGTTCACGAACGTCACCCAGGCGCACCGCATCGCCCGGGACGAGATCTTCGGCCCGGTGCTGTCGGTGCTGACCTTCCGCACGCCGGACGAGGCGGTCGCCAAGGCCAACAACACGCCGTACGGCCTGTCCGCCGGCATCTGGACGGAGAAGGGCTCGCGCATCCTGGCGGTCGCCAGCAAGCTCCGCGCGGGTGTCGTCTGGTCCAACACGTTCAACAAGTTCGACCCGACGTCGCCGTTCGGCGGTTACAAGGAGTCGGGCTTCGGCCGCGAGGGCGGCCGCCACGGCCTGGAGGCATACCTCGATGTCTGACGCGCGACTCAGTGTCCTCAAGACCTACAAGCTGTACGTGGGGGGCAAGTTCCCGCGTTCCGAGAGCGGCCGGGTGTACGAGGTGACCGACGCAAAGGGCAACTGGATGGCGAACGCGCCCCTGTCCTCCCGCAAGGACGCCCGTGACGCGGTCGTCGCGGCCCGCAAGGCGTTCGGCGGCTGGTCCGGGGCGACGGCGTACAACCGCGGCCAGGTCCTCTACCGCGTCGCCGAGATGCTGGAAGGCCGCCGGGACCAGTTCACCCGTGAGGTGGCCGACGCGGAGGGGCTGTCGAAGTCCAAGGCGGCGGCGGTCGTGGACGCCACGATCGACCGCTGGGTCTGGTACGCGGGCTGGACCGACAAGATCGCCCAGGTGGTCGGCGGCGGCAATCCGGTCGCGGGCCCGTTCTTCAACCTGTCCTCCCCCGAGCCGACTGGCGTGGTCGCGGTCCTCGCGCCGCAGGAGTCGTCCTTCCTGGGCCTGGTGTCGGTGCTGGCCCCGGTGATCGCGACGGGCAACACGGCGATCGTGGTGGCGAGCGAGAAGGCCCCCCTGCCCGCCCTGTCCCTGGCCGAGGTGCTGGCCACCTCGGACGTCCCCGGCGGCGTGGTCAACGTCCTGTCGGGCCGTACGGCGGAGATCGCCACCCCGCTCGCCGCCCACCAGGACGTCAACGCGATCGACCTCGCGGGCGCCGACGAGGTCCTGGCGAAGGAGCTGGAGATCGCGGCGGCCGACAACCTCAAGCGCGTTCTCCGTCCACAGCCTGTGGATTACGCGGAGACCCCCGGCATCGACCGTCTGACGGCGTTCCTGGAGACGAAAACGGTCTGGCACCCCACGGGGTCACTGGGCGCGTCGGGTTCCTCGTACTAGCCCGCCACCCCTCGATACGGAAGCCCCGGCCCTCCTCCGTCCAGGAGGCCCGGGGCTTCTTTGCGTTTCGCTCCGCCTCACATCCCGAGCCGCTGCCCGAGAGCGGCCCGGCCGCCCGCCACCACCGGCACACCCCTGATGCGCTGCGTGAGCGAACGATGACCTGAGGTAGTTGAGGTGTGATGCGCGCATCAAAGCCGACCCGTGGGGCGTACGGCCCCCGATGGATGCCTCACACTGGTGTCCCGTGAGTTCTCCACTGCCCCTCCCGACGCGAGTCGTGCTGCTCTGCGGCCCTTCCGGCTCCGGCAAGTCCCTCCTCGCGGCCCGCTCCGGCCTTCCGGTGCTGCGGCTCGACGACTTCTACAAGGAGGGCGACGACCCGACGCTGCCCCTGGTGGCGGAGAGCTCCGACATCGACTGGGACCACCCGGAGTCGTGGGACGCGGACACGGCCGTCGCCGCGATCATGCGGCTGTGCCGCACGGGCCGTACGGAAGTCCCCCGCTACGACATCTCGCTCAGCGCCCGCACCGGCGAGGAGACCGTCGACATCGGACGGACCCCGCTGTTCATCGCGGAGGGCATCTTCGCCGCGGAGATCGTCACGCGCTGCCGCGAACTCGGCGTCCTGGCTGACGCGCTGTGCCTGAGCCGCGGCCCGGTGAAGACCTTCCGCCGCCGCTTCCTGCGGGATCTCAGGGAGGGCCGCAAGTCGGTGCCGTTCCTGCTGCGCCGCGGCTGGCGCCTGATGCGTCAGGAGCGCACGATCGTCGCCCGCCAGACGGCACTGGGCGCGTACGCCTGCGACCGGGACGAGGCGTTGGGCCGGCTGGCAGCGGCTGCCGGCCGGCGCGCGAGCCTCGACACGGTGGCCTAGGCGGCCGGGCACGGAAAAAAGCGGGACTGGACGGACCCCCCGGCCCTCCAGTCCCGCTTCGGTGCTCCCCCGTTGTCCTCCCCCGAGTCCCCCACTCTCCTGTGGAGACGCCCCCCAGCGCCTCTACAGTTCCCCCGTGGGCCCCCTTTGTTTCCCCCATGGCCCCCGTGTGGTGCTCCCCCGTGGGCCCCCTGCGTTTCCCCCGCGGGCCCCGTGTGGTGCTCCCCCGTACCTTCAGGCGACAAGCTCGCCGAAGGCGTCCTCCTCGTCACGGCCGAAGCTGAGGACCTCGTCCTCGCGCAGCCGGCGGAGAGACCGCCAGATGCTGGACTTCACCGTGCCGACACTGATGTCGAGGATCTCCGCGATCTCCGGGTCCGTGCGGCCCTCGTAGTAGCGCAGGACCAGCATGGTGCGCTGGAGTTCGGGCAGCCGGGCCAGCGCCTGCCACAGGACCGCGCGCAGCTCGGTGCCGCGCATCGCGTCCGTGTCGCCGGGCGTCTCCGGCAGTTCCTCGGTCGGGTATTCGTTGAGCTTGCGGCGCCGCCAGGCGCTGATGTGCAGGTTGGTCATGGTGCGGCGGAGGTATCCGCCGACCGCCGCCTTGTCACTGATCCGGTCCCACGCCCGGTAGGTCGAGAACAGCGCGCTCTGCAACAGGTCCTCGGCCTCGAAGCGGTCACCGGTGAGGTGGTAGGCGGTTGCGTACAGGGAGGCGCGGCGCTCCTGGACGTAGGCGGTGAACTCCGCCTCCGTCAGCGAACGGCGCTCCCCCGAGCCCTCCCCGTACGCTGCTCCCCCGATGGTGCCCGTGGCGGCTGCCGCCGCGGACCCCTTGTTGATCTCCCCCGTGGGTGCGTCAACCACCGTCATGAACGCGGTGTGCTGACGCCCGGTGCCACGAGCGCACCCCCGCCCTCCCCCACGCTCGAACGAGCTCGCGCGGGAGGGGCCCTCGGCACCGGACTTCTCGGAACCCCGGTGCACGTCGTGCAGACGCGTGACAACTGCGCTGGTGCTGATGCCGTGCAGCGTGTTCATCTCGCGCCCCCCGTCGTGGACTTCCGGTGTGCGGCCCGCCTGTGGAGCGGGCCTCCCTGCCTGTGCCGAGAAGCTTGCCGCCGCACTTTCATGGCCGTGTCCGCCGACTGTCACAGACCTGTCACAGGGGCCGGCGACAGTTCGATGACAGGTCCCGCACACGCGTCGGCGGTGCCGGCCACAACGACTGGGCCCCACCGGTCGAACCTCGACCCCTCCATGGGCCAGAATGAGCGCGTGCCTTCCCTGTTGCTGATCGAGGACGACGACGCCATCCGGACGGCCCTGGAGCTCTCACTGACGCGCCAGGGTCACCGCGTGGCGACCGCTGCCAGCGGTGAGGACGGTCTGAAGCTCTTGCGCGAGCAGCGGCCGGATCTGATCGTGCTGGACGTGATGCTGCCCGGCATCGACGGGTTCGAGGTGTGCCGGCGCATCCGGCGCACGGACCAGTTGCCGATCATCCTGCTGACCGCGCGCAGCGATGACATCGACGTGGTGGTCGGGCTGGAGTCCGGCGCCGACGACTATGTCGTCAAACCGGTGCAGGGGCGCGTGCTCGACGCCCGGATCCGGGCCGTGCTGCGGCGCGGCGAGCGGGAGTCGAACGACGCGGCGAGCTTCGGCAGCCTCGTCATCGACCGTTCGGCGATGACCGTGACGAAGAACGGCGAGGACCTCCAGCTCACGCCGACCGAGCTGCGGCTGCTGCTGGAGCTGAGCCGGCGGCCGGGCCAGGCGCTGTCCCGGCAGCAGCTGCTGCGGCTGGTGTGGGAGCACGACTACCTGGGCGACTCGCGGCTCGTGGACGCGTGCGTCCAGCGGCTGCGCGCCAAGGTCGAGGACGTGCCCTCGTCCCCGACGCTGATCCGTACCGTGCGGGGTGTCGGCTACCGGCTGGACGCGCCTCAGTGACCCAGGCGCACCAAGGGGGGGCCCACGGCTGGACCGGGGCGCGCAAGGGAGTTCTGTCGGGGCTGCGCTTCACCAGCCTGCGGCTGCGAGTGGTCGTGGTCTTCGGCCTGGTGGCCCTGACGGCCGCCGTGTCCGCGTCCGGGATCGCGTACTGGCTCAACCGCGAGGCCGTGCTCACCCGCACCCAGGACGCCGTGCTGCGCGACTTCGAGCAGGAGATGCAGAACCGGGCGGGCGCGCTGCCCGAGCGGCCGACGCAGGACGAGCTGCAGCACACCGCGGGCCAGATGGCGGGCAGCGACCAGCGCTTCAGCGTGCTGCTGGTCGGCCGTGACAGCGAGGGCCGCACCGTCTACGGCAGCTCCGGCGGGCTCAGCGGCTTCTCGCTGGGCGACGTGCCGGCCTCGTTGCGCACGGCGGTGAACCGGACGCAGAAGGTCGACGGAGACGAAAAGCACCCGTACCACCTGTACTGGCAGCGCATCGTCGACCACGACACCCCGTACCTCGTGGCGGGCACGCGTGTGATCGGCGGTGGTCCGACCGGTTACATGCTCAAGTCGCTGGAGCCGGAGGCCAAGGACCTCAACTCGCTGGCCTGGTCGCTGGGCATCGCCACGGGGCTCGCGCTGATCGGCTCGGCGCTGCTCGCGCAGGCCGCGGCGACGACGGTGCTGAAGCCGGTGCAGCGGCTCGGGACGGCCGCGCGGCGGCTCGGCGAGGGCAAGCTGGACACCCGGCTGCGGGTGTCCGGGACCGACGAACTCGCCGATCTGTCCCGGACGTTCAACAACGCGGCCGAGGCGCTGGAGAAACGGGTCGCCGACATGGCCGCCCGCGACGAGGCGTCCCGGCGGTTCGTTGCGGACATGAGCCATGAGCTGCGGACGCCGCTCACCGCGATCACCGCCGTGACGGAGGTGCTCGAGGAGGAGCTGGAGGCGGAGACCGGCAGCATGGACCCGATGATCGAGCCCGCCGTGCGGCTGGTGGTCAGCGAGACGCGGCGGCTGAACGACCTGGTCGAGAACCTGATGGAGGTCACCCGCTTCGACGCGGGCACCGCCCGGCTCGTCCTGGACGACGTGGACCTCGCCGACCAGATCACCGCCTGCATCGACGCCCGCGCCTGGCTGGACGCGGTGGAGCTGGACGCCGAGCGCGGCCTGCACGCCCGCCTGGACCCGCGGCGCCTGGACGTCATCCTGGCCAACCTCATCGGCAACGCGCTCAAGCACGGTGGCTCCCCGGTGCGGGTGTCCGTGCGGGAGGCGGACGACTCCATCGTCATCGAGGTGCGGGACCACGGGCCCGGCATCCCGGAGGACGTCCTGCCGCACGTCTTCGACCGCTTCTACAAGGCCAGCGCCTCCCGGCCGCGCTCCGAGGGCAGCGGCCTGGGCCTGTCCATCGCGCTGGAGAACGCCCACATCCACGGCGGTGAGATCACCGCGGCCAACTCGCCCGACTCGGGGGCGGTGTTCACGCTGCGGCTCCCGCGCGGCACGTCCCCGGAGGAGGAGCAGCCGGCCGAGGACGAACTGAGGCCCGGGAGCGACACCGACCGGCCCCAGGGCGCGGACTCGAAGGGGGACGCCTGATGACCGCGCGTTTGGCGGCCGTGCCTCGGCTGCTCGCCGTTTTGGCGCTCGCCGTGCTGCTGGCCGGCTGCGGGATCCGGGCCACGGAGGTGCCGACCAACTTCGGGCCCGCGCCGTCGCGGGTGCAGTGCTCGCTCTCCGAGCCGGACGTGTCGACGCAGGCCGCCCGGGGACTGCCGGTGCAGGTGTTCCTGCTGTGCGGGTCCTCGCTGGTGACCGTCGACCGGACGGTGCGGGTCCCGGACGGCGCGGCCGACTCCGAGCGGCGCATGCTCGTCGCGCAGGGTCTGCTGGACCAGCTCGCCACACCCCCGTCGACCGCCGAGAAGGAGGCCGGTTACAGCACGGACGTCCGCGGCGGCATCTCCGTGGGCGGGCCGCGCCCCGGCGACCCGGAGGACGCGCTGCGGTTGAGCACGGCGCCGGCCGGACTCACCTCGTACGCCCTCGCGCAGATCGTCTGCACCTTCTCCGACTCGGCGGCGGCCCAGGGGGACGGCTCGGTGGTCCTGGGCGGACCCGGCGCCGAGGCTCCGCGCCGCTACGAGTGCACCGACGAGGTGCGAGCCCGGCCCGGCAGCACGGAACCGCCGTCGAAGGACGTGGCCGGGGAGTGACCCGCCCGGGCTGTGGCGTATGCCTCACCGGCCTTCCGGGGGCCCTTGCGGAACCGATCCGGCCGGAGGCCGCGTCTTGGGGGGCGTGCAGCGTCAAGGCTCCATCGGCGGCAGCGCCGCGTCCCGCATCCGTGTGACAGGAGGTGTCCTCCTCGTCGCCCACCTCGCGTTCGTCGCCTGGTTCACGCTGCGGCCGCTGGACGTGCCCTGGGTGATGCCCGCCAACTTGCGGCCCTTCGCCGGTATCCGGGCCGATCTCGCCCTGGGCTGGCCCGAGGCGACCCGCCGGATCGGTCAGGGGCTGGCCCTGCTCGCCCCGCTGGGTGTGCTGCTGCCCGCGGTGGGCGGCAGGCTGGTCGTCTCGCCGCTGGCGTCCCTGCTGCGCACCGTCGCGGCCGGCGCGCTGCTGTCGTGGGGCATCGAACTGCTGCAGACCGGCGTGCCCGGTCAGGTCGTGGACGTCGACTCGCTGTTCCTGAACACCGCGGGCGTGGCCCTCGCGCACCTGGCGCTGGTCCCGGCTGGCCGCTCCTGGCTGCGCCGCCACACCACCACCGCCCGTCTGCTCCGTGCGCCCCTTGCTGCGGAGGAACCGGCTCAGGGTCGGACCCCGACGATTCCCAGGGTCGGGATCGCCCCGTGGAGTGACGCTTTGCCCCCTTCGTCTCCGTAGCGTGGAGTGCGGATGGGGTACTCGGACGAGAGGCCTCACACACCCTCACGAAGGAGTCGCACATGTCCCGCCTCGCCCGCCCCACCCACGGCCGCATGATCGGCGGCGTGTGCGCCGCGCTGGCACGGCGCTTCGGCACCTCCGCGACCACGATGCGGGTGATCTTCCTGGTCTCGTGCCTGCTGCCCGGCCCGCAGTTCCTGCTCTACATCGCGCTGTGGATCCTGCTGCCCTCCGAGGACAAGACGCACGGCAAGGCCCAGACCGCCTGGTGAGGCCCGTATGCGCGAACGCCGATGGGGCGCACCCCTTTGCGGGGGCGCCCCATCGGTGTGTGTCCGCCTCGGCGGGAGGTCAGCCGACCGGCACGCCGTTGACCGGCAGGCCCTGCGTGGGCAGGCCCTGCGTGGGCAGGCCCTGCACCGGGAGGCCGCCCAGCAGGCCGGCGGCGGGGCCCGTGGGGCCGTTGGCGAGCACCTGCTCGGCGACCGGCTGGGCGGCGGCCGCACCGGCACCGGCCGCCGTCTGCCCCTGGCTCAGCGCCTCGCCCGAGGCAGGCAGCGTCTGGAGCTGCTCCGCCGGGAGCGCCGCGGTGACGGTCTCCAGCGTCTGGGCGGTGTCCGGGAGGGCCGGGGCGGCGTTGGCGGCGCCCGCACCGGCGGCGGCGAAGGCGGCACCGAGAGCGGCGACACCGAGGGTCTTGGCAGCAGACTGCTTCATGAAATGCGTCCTCGTAACGGGATGACGGAGTGTGAGCGGTTCAGCGACCGTAATCACGCGGCCCCGCCCGCCGCAAACATCGAAAGGCGGGCGGGATGGCGAACACCGCCCGCATTCGCTGTGCACCGAAGACCCCCGAATCAGTCCTCCGTGACGGCAGAATCGCTGGTGGGAGCGGTCTGACGGAACAGCCATTCGGATTTCAGCTCGGCATATCCGGGCTTGATCACGTCATTGATCATGGCCAGCCGTTCATCGAAAGGAATGAAAGCTGATTTCATCGCATTGACGGAGAACCACTGCATATCATCGAGCGTGTATCCGAATGCCTCGACGAGGTGCTCGAATTCCCGGCTCATGCTGGTGTGCGACATGAGACGATTGTCCGTATTGACGGTGGCACGGAAATGCAGCCGTCGCAGCAGCCCGATGGGGTGCTCGGCGTACGAGGACGCGGCCCCCGTCTGGAGGTTGGAGCTCGGGCACAGCTCCAGCGGGATGCGCTTGTCCCGGACGTACGAGGCGAGCCGCCCGAGTTCGACGCGGCCGTCGTCGTGCACCTGGATGTCGTCGACGATCCGCACGCCGTGCCCCAGCCGGTCGGCGCCGCACCACTGGAGCGCCTGCCAGATGGACGGCAGACCGAAGGCCTCGCCCGCGTGGATGGTGAAGTGGTTGTTCTCGCGCTTGAGGTACTCGAAGGCGTCGAGGTGCCGGGTGGGCGGGTAGCCGGCCTCGGCACCCGCGATGTCGAAGCCGACGACGCCCAGATCGCGGTAGCGGTTGGCGAGTTCGGCGATCTCCAGGGCGCGGGCCGCGTGCCGCATGGCGGTGAGCAGCGAGCCGACCCGGATGCGCAGGCCGTTCTCCCGGGCGCGCCGCTCCCCGTCCCGGAAGCCCTCATTGACGGCCTCGACGACCTCTTCGAGGCTCAGGCCGCCCTCCAGGTGCTGCTCGGGGGCGTAGCGCACCTCGGCGTAGACGACGCCGTCCGCGGCCAGGTCCTCGGCGCACTCGGCGGCGACCCGGACCAGGGCGTCACGGGTCTGCATGACGGCGACGGTGTGGGAGAAGGTCTCCAAGTACCGTTCCAGGGAACCGGAGTCGGCGGACTCGCGGAACCAGACGCCGAGCTTCTCCGGGTCGGTGTCGGGCAGCTGCGCGTAGCCGCTGACGCGGGCGAGTTCGACGATCGTGCCGGGGCGCAGACCGCCGTCGAGGTGGTCGTGCAGCAGAACCTTGGGCGCCCGGCGGATCTGGTCCGGTGTCGGGGTGTTCGCGATGGTCTGGCTCGTCATTTCCGCACTCTAACTCCTACGCGCGTAGATGGCGCGTTCCCCACTGCTGTACGTTTTCGTCGATACGTAACGGTGACCGCAAGGACAGGTCGGGTACACCCGCGCTTCTGACACTGTTCTGTCATGGCACACCAAGCGACGCCGGTTCGCAGGGCCCGGCTGGGCAGGGCACTGGGGCCGGAGCCGACAGCGGTGAGCGGCGCGGTGCTGCTGCTCCCGGGCGGCGACGAGGTCTCCGGCCGCAGACCGTCTCCCGTACTGGCGACCGCCTCGATGCGCGGCGTCGGGCGCCGCCTGGCCCGCGCGGGCCGGGACGAGGGTCTCGCCGCGCACGTGGTGCACTACCGCTGCCGCGGCTGGAACGGCGGCGAGGCCAACCTCGCGCAGGACGCGACCTGGGCGGCCGACGAGATCGTACGGCGGTACGGAGACGTCCCGGTCTGCCTCGTCGGCCTCGGGATGGGCGGCCGGGCGGGGCTGCGGGCGGCCGGGCACGAAGCCGTCAACTCCGTGCTCGCGCTTGCCCCGTGGCTGCCGGAGGAGGATGTCGCGACGCCACCCGAACCGGTGAAGCAGCTGGTCGGCCGCCAGGTGCTGATCGTGCACGGCACGAACGACGGGCGGACGGATCCGGAGCTGTCGTTCCGGCTGGCGGCGCGGGCGAAGAAGGCGAACCGGGACGTGTGCCGGTTCGAAGTGCACGCGGACGGGCACGGGTTGAGCCAGTACCGGGACGAAGTGCTGTCGCTGGCGGAGGACTTCGTGATGGGGGCGCTGTTCGGGCGGCCGGTGTCGCGACCGGTGCGGGACGCGTTCGCCGCGCCGCCGCCGTTGGGGTTGCGGATGCCGCTGGCCGCGGGGTTCAGCCCTTCTCGGCGGTAGCGCCGTCCGGGGTCGCCGTGATTCCCGGGACGCGGGTGGTGCAGGGGTGCTCGCCCCCACGCGGCGGAGCCGCACATCGGCACCACGCCGTGATTCCCGGGACGCGGGTGGTGCGGGGGTGCTCGCCCCCACGCGGCGGAGCCGCACATCGGCACCCCGTGATTCCCGGGACGCGGGTGGTGCGGGGTGCTCGCCCCCATGCGGCGGAGCCGCACATCGGCACCCCGTGATTCCCGGGACGCGGGTGGTGCGGGGGTGCTCGCCCCCATGCGGCGGAGCCGCACATCGGCACCGCACCGCGACCCCGCTCAGGGCAACAGACTTCCCCTTCTCGAGAGCAGGAACTTCTTGAAGGCCGCCACCGGGGGTGTGTCCGGGTGGCCCTCCAGCCAGGCGACGCCGATCTCGCGGGCCGCCCGGGGGGCCGTGACCGTCAGTTCCACCACTCCTGGGCGAGGGACGGCCGGCGGGGGCAGGAGGGCCACTCCCAGGCCCGCCGCCACCAGGCCCCGCAGGGTCTCCGCCTCCTCGCCCTCGAAGGCGATGCGGGGCTTGAAGCCGGCCTCCTTGCAGAGGTCGTCCGTGATGCGGCGCAGGCCGTAGCCGGGCTCCAGGGTGACGAAGGTTTCGTCGGCCGCCTCGGCGAGGCGGATGCGACGGCGGCCGGCGAGGGAGTGGTCGGCGGGGACGACCAGGCACAGCTTCTGCTCGTCCAGGCGGCGGGCCACCAGGTCGGGCGCGTCCGGCACCGGGGACGTCAGGCACAGGTCGAGCTCGCCGGCGCGCAGGCGCTCCAGCATGGCCTCGCCGTAGTTCTGGACGAGGCTGAAGCGGACGCGCGGATGGTCGGCGCGAAAGGCGTGCAGAAGACCCGGGACGGTCTCGGCGCCCATGGTGTGCAGGAAGCCGAAGGCGACCTTGCCGGTGGTCGGGTCGGCGTCCGCGCGCACCTCCTCGACGGCACGCTCGACCTCGGCGAGGGCGCGTTCGACGGAAGTGAGGAAGGTGCGGCCGGCCGGGGTGAGGGAGACCGTGCGGCCGTGCCGGGCGAACAGGGCGACGCCCAGGTCCTGCTCCAGGCGGGCCATGGACCGCGAGAGCGTCGACTGCGGGACGTTCATCTCCTGGGCGGCGCGGGTGACGTGCTCGGTGCGGGCGACACCCGCGAAGTACGCGAGGCGCGGGGCCAGCACTCTGGACATCTCCGCCCTGTCTTGTGTGTCACTGCTCGGTGACAGGCGGCCCTGTGAACTCGGTTGATGCGCCATGGGAACGATTATGACCGTTCCATGCATTGGACGGATGAGTGCGGTGTCCGTACGTTCGAGGCATGTCTCCCGCCAGTACCGGGGCGTCCACCGTCGTGGGCGCCGCTGCCTCTGTCCCTGCCGCCGACTCACGCGTCTCCCCGGGTGGCCCCGGCTACCGCCGGATGAGCTTCGCCCTCTTCCTCGCGGGTGTCGCGACCTTCGCGCTGCTGTACTCCACGCAGGCCCTCCTCCCGCTGATCTCCGGCGAGTTCGGGGTGGCCGCGAGCGACGCGAGCTGGACCGTGGCGGCGGCGACCGGCGGGCTGGCGTTGTTCGTCCTGCCGATGAGCGCCCTGTCGGAGCGCTTCGGACGCCGTGCGGTCATGACGGGCTCGCTGGCCGTGGCCGTGACGCTCGGGCTGCTGGTACCGCTGGCTCCCTCCCTCGATGCGCTGATCGCGCTCCGCGCACTGCAGGGCGCCGCCCTGGCCGGACTGCCGGCGTCGGCCACCGCGTACCTCGCCGAGGAGGTCAGCCCCAAGGCGCTGGTCACCGCGATCGGCCTGTTCGTCGCGGGCAACAGCGTCGGCGGGATGAGCGGCCGCGTCATCACCGGCTGGGTCGCGCAGGAGTGGGGCTGGCGGGTCGCCGTCGGTGTCATCGGCGTGATCGCGGTCGTGTGTGCGGTGGCCTTCCGGCTGCTGCTCCCCGCCCCGAAGCACTTCAGGGCCGGTTCGCTGCGGCCGCGCGTCCTGGCCCGGACGGTCCGCGATCACCTGTCCAACCCGCTGCTGTGCCGGCTGTACGCGATCGGCGCGCTGTTCATGACGGTGTTCGGCGGTGTGTACACGGTCATCGGCTACCGGCTGACCGAGGCCCCGTTCTCGCTGCCGCAGGGCATCATCGGTTCGATCTTCCTGGTGTACCTGGTCGGTACGGTGTCGGCGTCCACGGCGGGCCGGCTGGTCGGCCGGCTGGGCCGCCGGGGCGCGCTCTATGTGGGCGGCGGTACGACGGCGGCGGGTCTGCTGCTGTCCCTGGCCGGCTCCCTCCCCCTGGTTCTGCTGGGCCTGGTCCTGATCACGGCGGGCTTCTTCGCGGGGCACGCGGTCGCCTCCTCGGCCGTCAGCAAGACGGCCACGCACGGCCGCGCCCAGGCCTCGGCGCTGTACCAGTCGGCGTACTACATCGGCTCCAGCACGGGCAGCACGGTCGGCGCGATCGCCTTCCACGCGGGCGGCTGGGCCGGGACGGTCGGGGTCGGGCTGCTGGCGGTCCTGGGCGTCGTGACGATCACCGTCTTCGGTACCCGGGCGGCCCGGCTGCAACGCCGGCGACTGGCCCCGGCTGCCTGAGGACGGGTGCCGTCCGGGCAGCGGGCGCTGCTGCACGCCGTGCCGGGCGGCGGGGAGGCGGGTGCGGCGGCGCCGGCCGGGGAGCACCGGCATCTGCTCATGTCGGTCAAGGAGCTCGTGTGAAGGCCCGCCGGCTTGGCGCACCCGGTCTCATCACCGGGCTCGACCTGCGCTTTCGTGCGCTCGGGGGGCCGTTGTCAGTGGGCTGCGGTAGCTTCCGAAGTGCTGATGCGCAAGGGCGCGTGAACAGAACGTCCACAGGGGTGGGTGGAGATGACGAACGGCACGGCGACATCGACGGACCTGGACACCAGGCTGGAGGCACACCGCACCGAGCTGACGGGGTACTGCTACCGGATGCTCGGCTCCTCCTTCGAGGCCGAGGACGCGGTGCAGGACACCCTGGTCCGCGCCTGGCGCAGCTACGACAAGTTCGAGGGCCGCTCCAGCCTGCGCTCCTGGCTCTACCGGATCGCGACCAACGTGTGCCTGGACATGCTCACGGCGGGCAACAAGCGCGCCCGGCCCATGGACCTCACGGAGTCCACCCCGCTCGCCCGGGCGGCCCTCTCCCCCCGACCGGACAACACCTGGTTGGAGCCCATGCCGGACGCCCGTGTGCTGCCCACGACCGACGACCCGGCGGAGGCGGCGGTCGCCAAGGAGTCCGTGCGACTCGCCTTCATGGCCGCCCTCCAGCAGCTCCCGGCCAAGCAGCGGGCCGTGCTGATCCTGCGCGAGGTCCTCGCCTGGAAGGCCAGCGAGGTCGCCGAGCTGCTGGACACCTCGGTGGCATCGGTGAACAGCGCCCTCCAGCGGGCCCGCGCCACCCTGGCCGAGCGGCAGGAGCCGGGCGCCGCGGCGGCCGTCTCCGACCCGCTGGACGAGGCCCAGCAGAAGCTTCTGGACCGCTATGTGGCGGCCTTCGAGGGCTACGACATGACGGCACTGACGGCCCTGCTGCACGAGGACGCGGTCATGACGATGCCGCCGTTCGACCTGTGGCTGACCGGCACGCAGGACATCACCGGCTTCATGACCACCCTCGGCGCGCCCTGTGCGGGTTCCCGGCTGGTGCCGGTGCAGGTCAACGGCCTGCCGGGGTTCGCCCAGTACAAGCCGGACCCGGAGAAGGGCGGCTTCACGCCGTGGGCGGTCCAGGTGCTGGAGATCTCAGACGGCCGGATCACCGGGTTCCACTGTTTCCTCGACACTCAGCGCTGGTTCCCGCTCTTCGACCTCCCCCTCCACCTCGAAGCGGATGCCGACCAGGTCGAGCAGGGCGCGTAGGGCCGGGTCCGGGTCGCGCAGCCGGATCCGGCCCCCGGCCCGGCGGGCGGCCAGCTGGAGCCTCGCCAGCAGGTCGACGGCCGCGAGCCCCGGCGGCCCCAGGCCCGCGACATCGCACACCACGACCCGGGCGCCGCTGCCGTGCAGCAGTGCCCGCACATCGTCGCTGAGTCCTCTCGCCTCGTCCTGGGTGACGGGACCGGGCAGTACGAGTACGGGCGGTGTCATGGCGTCCACGAGCGGTAGACCCGGCGGGCGGCTGTAACTCATCGGGGCTGTCCGCCCCGTCGGCGCCGCGCGGATCGTTCGGCGCCGGAAGGATCACATCTACCCGGGGCAGCGCCCCCCGGAGGCCGCCTGTGCGAGGGTCGTGAAGAGCAGCGCCTGGGACGCCACATGGAAGGCGAGCCTGGTCAGGACCTCCCGGCGAACCTGCCGGTGATCTTCTCCGGCCGGCTGATGGTCACGGCGTTGAGCACGGCAGCGGCGGCGGGTGTCTTCGTGGGTGTGGCGCGTGGCTGGGGCGTGGGCCGGAAGACGATCGGCGCGCTGTGCTCCAGCTATGTCAACTCCGGAAACCTGGGCATCCCGATCGCCGTGTACGTGCTGGGCGACGCGTCCCTGGTCGCGCCGGTGCTGCTGTTCCAGCTGGTCGGTGTCACACCGGTGGCGCTGACGGTCCTGGACCTGGCGAGCGGCGGGGAGAAGCGGCCCCTGTGGCAGCGGCTGCTCACGCCGCTGCGCAATCCGATAGCGCTGGGCCCCCTGGCCGGTGTGGCCGTCTCGGCGTCGGGCCTCACGGTGCCGGGCCCGCTGATGGACCCCCTGACCCTGATCGGCGACATGTCGGTGCCCGCCGGTGCTCCTGGCCTTCGGCATCTCCCCTGCGGGGCAACACACCTCCCCCTACGGGGCGCCGAGCGGGCCCCTGGACTCCTCGCCGTGACCCTCAAGTCCGGCGGTCCAGCCCCTGGACGCCTGGGCCCTCGCGGCGGGCGTCTTCGGCCTCCACGGGGCGCCCCCGCTCGACGTGGTGGTGACATCGGCACTCCCGGCGGCCCGGAACCTCTTCACGTACGCGAGCGGCTACCGGGTGGGCGAGGTGCTGGCGAGGGAGGCGATCCTGCTGTCGACGGTGCCGGCGGTGCCGGTTCTGGTGGCGGCGGTTTTGGGGTGACGGTCAGTCGACCGGAAACTCACCGGTGTCGATCGTCACGTCGAACGGGTCCGGCAGCTTGATGGGATCACCGAATTTCACGGCGCTCAGGACGCGGTAGACCTCGCCCTTCGGCTCCCCGTACAGCGTCGTCGTCGGGCCCCCGGGAGCCCAGCGGTCGACGAGGAGGTAGAGCGGAATCCCGGCAGTGGCGTAGGCGGCGGGCTTGCTGACGCGGTCGTGGCGGGCGTTGGATTTGGAGGTCACCTCGACCACCAGTTCGGCCAGGGCCGCCGGGATGTGTGACTCCGCCTCCGCGCATTCCCGCACGGGCGCTACCAGCAGGTCCGGGATGAGCATGCCCAGTCGGGACGGCACGGCGATCGCCTGTGTCTGGAAGATCTCCCAGTCCTCGGGAATCGCGGAGTAGAGGCGACGCTGAATACGGGCCGCGATCACGTTGTGGCGGGACGCGGGAGCAGGTGACACGGTGATGATCCCCTCGATGATCTCCACCTTGCTGCCCTCGGGCCATTCCATCTCCTCCCAGAACCGGACGAGGTCGTCCCAGTTCTGGTCGGGGTCCTGGCTCACGGTGAGTGCGCTCATGGCGGTCTCCTTCGGTGCGTCACCGATCCCAGCATGCCGAACGGGACCGGCGGGGGTCCACCGGTCCCGTTCACCCGAGAGGGGAACCACCTGGTCAGGCGATACGTTCCAGCACCACCGGCGACGGCGTGAAGTCCGTGCCGGGGGCCGCCACGTCGTAGGAGCCCTCGACCGCCTGGAGGGCGTAGTCGAAGCGCTCGGGGGTGTCCGTGTGGAGGGTCAGCAGGGGCTGGCCCTCGGTGACCGTGTCGCCGGGCTTGGCGTGCATCTCGATGCCGGCGCCCGCCTGGACCGGGTCCTCCTTGCGGGCGCGGCCCGCGCCGAGGCGCCATGCGGCGACGCCGATGTCGTAGGCGTCGAGGCGGGTCAGGACGCCCGAGGCCGGGGCTTTGATCACGTGTTGTTCGCGGGCCACCGGCAGCGCAGCGTCCGGGTCGCCGCCCTGGGCCGCGATCATGCGGCGCCAGACGTCCATCGCGGAGCCGTCGGCCAGGGCCTTCGCCGGGTCGGCGTCCTTCACGCCGGCCGCGTCCAGCATCTCGCGGGCCAGGGCGATCGTCAGCTCGACCACGTCCGCGGGGCCGCCGCCCGCCAGGACCTCCACCGACTCGCGGACCTCCAGGGCGTTTCCGGCGGTCAGGCCGAGGGGCGTGGCCATGTCCGTGAGGAGCGCGACCGTCTTCACGCCGTGGTCGGTGCCCAGGCCGACCATCGTGGAGGCCAGTTCGCGGGCATCTTCGAGCGTCCGCATGAAGGCGCCGGTGCCGACCTTCACGTCCAGGACCAGCGAGCCCGTGCCCTCGGCGATCTTCTTCGACATGATCGAGGAGGCGATCAGCGGGATCGCCTCGACGGTGCCGGTGACGTCCCGCAGGGCGTAGAGCTTCTTGTCGGCGGGGGCCAGGCCGTCGCCCGCCGCGCAGATCACCGCGCCGGTGGTGTCGAGGACGTTCAGCATCTCCTCGTTGGACAGCAGCGCACGCCAGCCGGGGATCGACTCCAGCTTGTCGAGGGTTCCGCCGGTGTGGCCGAGGCCGCGGCCGGACAGCTGGGGGACGGCCGCGCCGCAGGCGGCGACCAGGGGGGCCAGCGGCAGCGTGATCTTGTCGCCGACGCCGCCCGTGGAGTGCTTGTCGGCGGTCGGGCGGGACAGGGACGAGAAGTCCATGCGCTCGCCGGAGGCGATCATCGCGGCCGTCCAGCGGGCGATCTCGCGGCGGTTCATGCCGTTCAGCAGGATCGCCATGGCGAGAGCGGACATCTGCTCGTCGGCGACCTCCCCGCGGGTGTACGCGTCGATGACCCAGTCGATCTGTTCGTCGCTGAGTTCGCCGCGGTCCCGCTTGGTGCGGATGACGGAGATGACGTCCATGGCCATGGCTTGGCTTCCTTCCGATGGTTCCAGAAGCCGCGCGGCCCCTCTGAGCCGGTCGCGTGAGCAACTCAGAGGGGCCGCACGGAAGTTACTTGCTGAGGTGGTCCGGGCCGAAGGCCTGGGGCAGCATCTGAGACAGCGGCAGGATCCCCGCCGGGGTCTCCAGCAGGAGGTCCGGGCCGCCGAACTCGTGGAGCAGCTGGCGACAGCGCCCGCACGGGACGAGCGTGTCGCCCTCGCGGTCGACGCAGGTGAAGTGCGTCAGCCGGCCACCGCCGGTGTTGTGCAGCTCGGACACCAGGCCGCACTCGGCGCACAGGCCGAGTCCGTACGAGGCGTTCTCGACGTTGCAGCCGGAGATGATCCGGCCGTCGTCGACCAGGGCCGCCACGCCGACCGGGAAGCCGGAGTACGGGGCGTACGCCCGGGTCATGGCGTCCCGGGCCACCGCGCGCAGCTTCTCCCAGTCGACGGCCGGGCCGGTGCCGGTCACTTGCCCTGCCCCTTGCGGTACGGCAGCCCGTCCGCCTTCGGCATCCGCAGCCGCTGGGCGGACATCGCGAGGACCACCAGGGTGATGACGTACGGCGTCGCGGAGACGACCTGGTTCGGGACCTCGTCGGTGGTCGCGTACCAGGCGAACACCAGGGCGGCGACGACCGCGGTGATCACCGAGGGGACGTACTTCTTGCGCACGGCCAGCCAGATGGCGCCGATGATCAGCAGGAGGGCGCCGAGCAGCAGCAGGGCGTGGACGTTGGCGGAGCCGCCGCGCAGGTTGAGGCTGTCGGTGTAGCCGAACAGGCCCGCGCCGAGGGCGAGGCCGCCCGGCATCCAGTTACCGAAGATCATCGCCGCGAGGCCGATGAAGCCGCGGCCGCTGACCTGGCCCTCGAGGTAGAAGGGGTTGGCCACGATGGACAGGAAGACACCGCCGAGGCCGGCCAGACCGCCGGAGATGACGACGGCGATGTACTTGTACTTGTAGACGTTGACGCCGAGGGACTCGGCGGCCACCGGGTTCTCTCCGCAGGAGCGCAGGCGCAGGCCGAACGCGGTGCGCCACAGGATCCACCAGGTGGCGGGGATCAGCGCGATGGCGACCAGGGTCAGCCAGGACACGTTGGTGACCAGGCCGCCGAGCAGACCGGCGATGTCGGAGACGAAGAACCAGCCCTGGTTGTTCAGGTCCCGAAGTGCGTCGGACAGCCCCGGCACGGTGAAGTGGCCGAGGGATTCCACCGCCGGGGACTGCTTGGCGGAGCCGCCCGTGTGGCCCTCGAAGGCGAGGGGCGCGAGGTAGCGGGTGGCGCCGAGGGCGAGGATGTTGATGGCCACACCGGAGACGATGTGGTTGACGTTGAACGTGACGGTCACGAAGGCGTGCAGCAGACCGCCGATCGCGCCGCCGAGGATGCCGACCAGGACACCCGTCCACGGGCCCCACTGGAAGCCGGCCCAGGCGCCGAACCAGGTACCGAGGATCATCATGCCCTCGAGGCCGATGTTGACCACGCCCGCGCGCTCGGCCCACAGACCGCCGAGACCGGCGAGGCCGATCGGCACGGCGAGCTGGAGGGCGGTGGACATCTGGCTGACGTTGGTGATGCCGTCGGCGCCGGTGATGAGGCGGACGATCGAGGTGAGCGCCAGGCCTCCGGCGATGATGAGCAGCAGGACAGGCCACGACAGGCGGCGGCCGGTCGGCGCCGCGGGCTGCAGCGTGGGCTGGTTGACGTCGGTCGCGGTGGTCATCGGCCAGCCACCTCCTTCGTGTTCTGAGCGCCGAGGACGTGTCCGGCGGCGAGTTCGGCGCCGACGCGACGCTGCTGGCGGCGCAGACCCCATTCGCGGACGGCCTCGTAGGAGACGACGACCGAAAGCACGATCAGGCCCTGCATGATGACCGCGATCTCCTTGTCGTAGCCGTGGAAGTCCAGCTCGGGCGAGGCCTTGTCGAGCCAGGCCCACAGCAGGGCGGCGAAGGCGATGCCGACGGGGCTGTTGCGGCCGAGCAGGGCGATGCCGATACCGAGGAAACCGATGCCGGTGGGGAAGTTCAGGCTGTAGGTGTGGGTGTCGCCGAGCAGGATCGGCAGGCCGGCGAGGCCCGCGATGCCGCCGGAGATCAGCATGGCGCTGAGCACCATGCGCTTGGGGTCCACACCACTGGCCGCGGCGGCGGTCTGCGACGCGCCGGAGGCGCGCAGGTCGAAGCCGAAGCGGGTGCGGTTGAGGACGATCCAGTAGCCGATGCCGAGCAGGACGGCGAGCAGCACCAGGCCGTAGATCTCGCCGGAGTCGCCCAGGCTGATCCCGGGGATCCAGCCGGACTCGTACATCTCGCCGGTGGTGTTGTTGTTGCCGACCTTGACGCCGAAGACGTTCGGCAGCCACATGTAGGCGATCACGGAGGTGGCGATCGCGTTGAGCATGATCGTGGCGACGACCTCGCTGACGCCGCGGGTGACCTTGAGGACACCGGCGATGCCGGCCCAGAAGGCGCCGGTGAGGACGGCGGTCAGGAGCAGCAGCGGGATCTGGAGGGCGGCCGGCAGGTTCATGTGGGCGCCGACGACGGCGGCCATCATGGCGCCGAGCTGGTACTGGCCGTCGACGCCGATGTTGAACAGGTTCATCCGGAAGCCGATGGCCACCGCGAGGGCCGCGATGTAGTACATCGAGGCCTGGTTGATGATCAGCACCTGGATGTCCGAGAAGCCGATCTGCTCGAACATCAAGGCGAACGGCTCGAAGGGGCTCTTGCCCGAGGCGAGCAGCACGATCGCGCTCAGGACGAAGGCCACGGCCAGCGCGATGACCGGTCCGGCCACCGCGAGGAGCACGCGCTCCTTGTCGAACTTCTTCATCAGCGGGCCTCGTCTTCCGGAGACTCGGGGGCGTCGGCCTTCGAGGTCTCGGGGGTGTCGTCGTGCTCGAGGTGCCCGGTGACCGCGCCGGTCATGGCCGAGCCGAGCTCCTCGGGAGTGATGGTGGCCGGGTCGGCGTCCGCGACCAGCTTGCCGTTGTAGATCACGCGAAGCGTGTCGGACAGGCCGATCAGCTCGTCCAGGTCCGCGGAGATCAGCAGCACGGCCAGCCCTTCGCGGCGGGCGTCGCGGATGTGGTCCCAGATGGCGGCCTGGGCGCCGACGTCCACGCCCCGGGTGGGGTGCGCGGCGATGAGGAAGCGCGGCTTGTGGCTCATCTCGCGGCCGACGATCAGCTTCTGCTGGTTGCCGCCGGACAGGGAGGCGGCGGTGACGTCGATGCCGGGGGTGCGGACGTCGTACTCCGTCACGATTCGGCGGGTGTCCTCCTGGGCCGCCTTCGGGTCCAGCCAGACGCCCTTCGCGAGGGGCTTCTCGGTGACGTGGCCGAGGATGCGGTTCTCCCAGAGGGGTGCCTCCAGGAGGAGACCGTGGCGGTGCCGGTCCTCGGGGATGTAGCCGACGCCCTGCTCGCGGCGCCTGCGCGTCGGCCAGGCGGTGATCTCCTCGTCGGCGAGCCGGATCGTGCCGCTGTCGGCGGACCGGAGGCCGATGAGGGCGTCGACGAGCTCGGTCTGGCCGTTGCCCTCAACGCCGGCGATGCCGAGGACCTCGCCCGCGTGGATGGTGAAGCTGATGTCGTCGAGGAGGGCCTTGCCGCCGGGGGCGGCGAGGCGCAGCCGGTCGACGCTGATGACCGGGCGGTCGGTGACCGTGGACTCGGCCGTCTCGGGCGTGGGCAGCTCGCTGCCGACCATCATCTCGGCGAGCTGGCGGGGTGTCGTCTCGGCGGGCACGGCCGTGCCGACGGTGGTGCCGCGGCGGATGACGGTGATGTCGTCGGCGACGGAGAGGACCTCGCCGAGCTTGTGCGAGATGAAGATGACCGACAGGCCCTCGGAGCGCAGTTCGCGCAGGTTGGCGAAGAGGGCGTCGACCTCCTGCGGGACGAGCACGGCGGTCGGCTCGTCGAGGATGAGGGTGGTGGCGCCGCGGTAGAGGACCTTGAGGATCTCCACGCGCTGGCGGGCGGCGACGCCGAGCTCCTCGACGAGGAGGTCGGGCTCGACGCCGAGACCGTAGCGCTCGGAGAGGTCCTTGATCTTGCGGCGGGCCTTGGCGCCGATCCCGTAGAGCTTCTCGCTGCCGAGGACCACGTTCTCCAGGACCGTGAGGTTGTCGGCGAGCATGAAGTGCTGGTGGACCATGCCGATGCCGCGGGCGATGGCGTCGGCCGGGGACGAGAAGGTGACCTGCTCGCCGTCGACGGAGATGGTGCCCTCGTCCGGCTTCTGCATGCCGTAGAGGATCTTCATCAGCGTGGACTTGCCGGCGCCGTTCTCGCCGACGAGGGCGTGCACGGTGCCCTTGCGGACGCTGAGGTGGATGTCGTGGTTGGCCACGACTCCGGGGAAACGCTTGGTGATCCCGGCGAGTTCGACGGCGGTCACCGATTCGTTGACCGCCGCTCCGGCCGGAGGGCTGCTGGACGCGTTGATGGCGCACTCTCCTGGGGACGGGGGCCGTCTACGCGCGTAGCGCCCCTACGGCATACAAAGGGGCCGACGCCCCGCGGCAACGGGGCACGAGGAGCAGCTCCCCGTACCCCGTCGAGCGGACGTAACCCCGGGGGTTACCGCCTGCTTCGAGGCAGTCGCCCGTCAGCTGCTCTTGACCTTGATCTCGCCGCTGATGATCTTCTCCTTGGCCGTCTTGATGGCTGCCTGGAGCTCGGCGTCGTCCGCGAACTTCGGGTTGGAGTTCGACAGGCTCACCTCGCCGGTCTTCAGATCGCCACGAACGATACCGGTCTCGGGCTTGCCGTCCTCGACCGACTTCGCCAGGTTGTACACCGCCTTGGCGACGTCCTTCATCGCCGAGGTCAGGATGGAGTCCTTGTACTTGGCAAGGGCTTCCTGCTGGTACTGGTCCGAGTCGACCCCGATGGCCCACACCTTGTTGGCGGCGGCGGCCTCGATGACACCCTGACCGGACAGACCGGCGGCCGCGTAGACGACGTCGGCCTTCTTCTCGATCTGACCCTCGGCAGCCGTCTTGCCCTTGTCGGGGCTGGCGAACCCGCCCTCCTCGGCCGTCTGGGTGAGGTACTGGGAGAGCACCTTGACCTTCGGGTCGGTGTCCTTGACGCCCTGCGCGAAGCCCGCCTGGAACTTGTGGATCAGCGGGATGTCCACGCCGCCGACGAAGCCGACGACCTTCGACTTGGAGGTCTTGGCCGCGGCGACACCGGCCAGGTAGGAGGCCTCCTCCTCGCTGAAGACGAGGTCGGCCACGTTCTTGGCGTTGATCGTGGCGTCGTCGACGATGCCGAAGGTGGTGTCCGGGAACTTCTCGGCGGCACCCTTCACGGCCGCGGCGTACGCGTAGCCGACGCCGATGACCGGGTTGTGGCCCTGCTTGGCCAGGGAGACCAGGCGCTGCTCCTTGTCGGCGTCCGTCTCGCCCTCCGTGGGCTCCACGTCGGCCGTCTTGTACCCGAACTCCTTCTTAGCCTGCTCCAGGCCCGCGTAGGCGGCGTCATTGAAGGACTGGTCACCCTTGCCGCCGACGTCGTAGGCGATGGCGAGCCCCTTGTCGCCCTTCGAGTCGGACGACCCGGAGGTCGAGGTGCTGCCGCAGGCGGAGAGGGCGAGGGCCAGGGAGGCGGTCGCTGCGCCTGCGACCGTGATCCGGGAAATCCGGCGCATGTCTGGGTGCTCCTGTCGTACAACGAGGTCGCACAGCGCCGGGACGGTTCAGCTTCAGCGCTGGCTTCGCCGCAGATTAACGCGCGTAGACCTGCCTGAAAACCCCTTCTGTCCACCTTGTTATGCGCCCGTGGCCTAGCCATCACCGGGGCTTGGCCACGGTGTTGCCGACCGCAAACGGGGGGTGGCGCTGGGTGATCCGCTTCCCGGGAAGCACGGAGCGGGCGGACACCTGGGGTGTCCGCCCGCTCCGCTGCCCTGCGAGGGTCGTTCTTACTCGGTCTTCACCTTGATGGAACCGTCGTCGATGCCCTGCTTGGCCTTGTCCACGGCCTCCTTGAGGCCCTCGACCTTGGCGAACTCGGGGTTCGACTCGGAGAGGCCGACGCCGTTGACCTTCAGGTCGAAGGTCTGCGTGCCGGTCAGCGGCTTGCCGTCCTGGACCGACTTGGACAGCGCGTAGACCGCTCCGCCGACGTCCTTGAGCGCGGAGGTGAGGATGTAGTTCTTGTACGGGGCGAGGGGGGGCTGCTTGTACTGGTCGGAGTCGACGCCGATCGCCCAGACCTTCGCCTTGGCGGCGGCCTCGATGACGCCCTGTCCGGACAGACCGGCGGCCGCGTAGAGCACGTCCGCCTTCTTCTCGATCTGGCCCTCGGCGGCGGCCTTGCCCTTGTCGGGGCTGGCGAAGCCGCCCTCCTCGGCCGTCTGGGTGAGGTACTGCGACAGGACCTTCACCCCGGGCTTGGTGTCCTCGACACCCTGCTGGTAGCCGGCCTCGAACTTGTGGATCAGCGGGATGTCCACACCGCCCACGAAACCAACGACGTCGCTCTTCGTGGCCTTGGCGGCGGCGACACCGGCGAGGTACGAGGCCTGCTCCTCGGCGAAGACGAGGGAGGCGACGTTCTTGCCCTCGACCACGGAGTCCACGATGCCGAAGGTGGTCTTCGGGTACTTGGCGGCCGCGTTCTTCATTGCCGGGCCGTAGGCGTACCCGACACCGATGACCGGGTTGTAGCCCTGCTTGGCCAGCGAGACCAGGCGCTGCTCCTTGTCGGCGTCCGTCTCGCCCTCGGTGGGCTCGATGTCGGCCGTCTTGTAGCCGAACTCGTCCTTGGCCTTCGTCAGGCCGGCGAAGGCGGCGTCGTTGAAGGACTGGTCGCCCTTGCCGCCGACGTCGTACGCGATGGCGACACCGCGGTCGTTGCTGTCGCTGTCGCCGCTGTCACTGCTGGTGCCGCCGCAGGCCGTGGCGACGAGCCCGAGCGACGCGACCCCCACCGCGACACGGGTCAGTTTGGAAATCCGACGCATCTGAAGTTCCCCATTCTCCAAAGCCCCGCAGTGGGTGCTCGGTTCGGCGCACATTAACGCGCGTAGACACTCCTGGGAACGGTTCGCCGCGGGGCCGTTATCCATTCGTGCCGATGGCCCGTTACGCCCTTGTGAACCACGGGATCGAACGGGGTCGAAAGGTGTACTCGGGAACACGGCGCGTGCCTACCTCGTGACGCGCACCAGGCTGCCGTGAGGCTGCGCCGCTCGCAACCGGAGGCTCCGCCGGGGTGGGCGGTTGGGTGCGGGGGTGACGCCTGGGGCCCTTGGGTACGGGGGTGACGCCCCAGGGCAACTGGGTACAGGGAGTGACCCCCCAGGGCAACTGGGTACGGGGAGTGACCCCCCAGGGCCCCTGGGTACGGGGGTGACGCTCCGGGGCCCCTGGGGGGTGCGGGCTCGTCCTCCTCGTGCGGCGCCGTCGTGGCTCCTCGCGCAGTTCCCCGCGCCCCCCCAGGGACCCGTGCGGCGCCGTCGTGGCTCCCTGCCCACTTCCCCGCGCCGTCAAGTCCGTGCGGCGCCGCCGTGGCTCCTCGCGCAGTTCCCCGCGCCCCCAGGGACCCGTGCGGCTCCGCCGTGGCCGGTCGCGCAGTTCCCCGCCCCGAGAATCCGTGCGGCGCCGTCGTGGCTCCTCACTCAGTTTTCTGCGCCGCCAGGGAGGTGGCTAGCGGAGGCCGTTGACCAGGGCCGCGGCCGTGAAGAGTTCCACGCCGACCGTGATGGCCGACTCGTCGACGTCGAAGTCGCCCTGGTGGAGGTCGCGCACATGACGCTCACCGGGGGTACGGACGCCCAGGCGGGCCATGGCGCCGGGGACGTGCTCCAGGTACCAGGAGAAGTCCTCGCCGCCGAGGCTCTGCTCGGTGCCCTCGACGGATTCGACGCCGCGCCGCGCGATCATGGCGTCGCGCAGCAGTTCGGTGACGCCGGGCTCGTTGACGACGGGCGGGACGCCGCGCACATAGTTGATCTCCGACTTGGCGCGGTGCAGGTTGGCGATCTCGTCGATGGCGGCGACGACGACGTCGGGGGCCTGCCGCCACGCCTCGATGTCGAGGCAGCGCACGGTGCCGGAGAGCTCGGCGTGCTGGGGGATCACGTTCGGGGCGTGGCCCGACTCGACGCGACCCCAGGTGATGGCGAGCCCGCTGCGGCTGTCGAAGCGCCGGGCGACCAGCGCCGGCACGTCGGTGACGACGCGGGCGGCGGCGGTGACCAGGTCGGTCGTGAGGTGCGGGCGTGCGGTGTGGCCGCCCGGGCCGTCGAGGCCGACCTCCAGCCGGTCGCACGCCGAGGTGATGGGCCCCTCCCGGAGACCGATCTTCCCCGCGTCCACCCGGGGGTCGCAGTGCACGGCGATGATCGCGCCGACGCCTTCCAGCGCCCCGCCCTTGATGGCGTCGGCGGCACCGCCGGGCAGCACTTCCTCGGCGGGCTGGAAGATCAGCCGGATGGGGCGGGGCAGCGCGCCCTGGCGGTGCAGCCCGGCGAGGACCAGGCCGGCGCCGAGGACGACGGTGGTGTGCACGTCGTGACCACAGGCGTGGGCCCGGTCGGGCACGGTCGAGCGGTACGGGCACTCCGTCTTGGTGTCCGGGATGGGCAGGCCGTCGATGTCGGCCCGCAGCGCGAGCATGCTGGGACCGCCGTCCCACTGCTCCCCCTCCACGCCGATGTCACAGAAGAGTCCGGTCCCCACGGGCAGGACGCGTGGCTTGAGGCCGGCCTGCTCGAGCCGCTCCTTGATCGCGGCGGTCGTGCGGAACTCCTGGTTGCCGAGCTCCGGGTGCATGTGCATGTCGCGTCGGAACGCGATGAGCTCGGCCCGTAGAGCATCGGGCAGGGCACCGGGAAGTACGGCTCCTCCGGGAAGGTCGACCTCGGACTCCAGTGACATCAGTGGCTTCACCCTTTGAAGGGTAGGGCGCCAAGGCGGTCGGCTGACCCTGGATCAACAAAACTTCAACCTGATAGGGGAGGAAAATATGACCGCCGGGCGCATAGCTGTCGAGTGGGATGGGTAAACTGGCCAGCCTTTTGGGCTGGACCGGGCCACCCATCCCCCGGAATGTGACTTCGATCACATCAGGCGTCACGACTCCGGTATCCATCCATCTTCTCCACGGATACCACGCCCTGCGCGGTGAACACGGGCTTGTTCATCTGCCGGACGCGCGCCTCCACTAGTGTGCGCCCGTGCGCGCCCCCGAGTTCTTACAGTTCACGCAGTCCTCGTACGACGCCATCGCCGAGGCCTATACCGCCGAGCACCCGGACAGCCTGGCCGGGAAACCGCTGGAGCAGGCGCTGCTCGCGGCCTTCGTGGATCTGGCCCGGGCCTCCGGAGGTGTCGAGCGGCCACCGGTCGCGGACATCGGCAGCGGCCCCGGGTACGTGACGGCGCGGCTGCACGAGGCCGGGCTGCCGGTGTTCGGGGTGGACGCCTCGCCCCGCATGGTGGCCCTGGCCCGCAAGGCCCACCCGGAGCTGCGGTTCCACGTCGGTTCGATGACGGCCCTGGACCTGCCGGACGAGACGCTCGGCGGCATCGTCGCGCTCTACTCGATCATCCACGTGCCGGACGATCACCTGCCGTCCGTCTTCGCCGGGTTCCACCGCGTCCTGCTGCCGGGCGCGCCCGTCCTGCTCGGCTTCCAGTCCGGAGGGGAGGACGGACACCAGCGCCTGACCGAGCGCTTCGGTCAGGAGATCTCGCTCGACTACTACTGGCGCACTCCGGACACCGTCGCCGGGCACCTCACGCGGGCGGGTCTGCACCTGTACGCGCGCGTCCTGCGCGAGCCGGAACCCGGGGAGAAGATGCCCCGCGCGTTCCTGCTGGCGCGCAAGCCGGTGGAGACCGGGGAGCCTGGCGCGGGCTAGGCAGACGGGGGTTGTGTCCGACGGGCCGGGCGGACCCGGTGCGTGCGGAGCCCGCCGACGGGCCTCCGCGCCCGCCGGGCTCCCCCTGGGAAGCCAGCCGTCTCAGCCGGCCGCCACCGCCCCGGCTGCCCCGGGCGGGGCGGTGAAGCTCGCCGTGCCCGCCGACTCCGTGGGGTCGGGCGGATGCGGCGGATTCTGCCGCAGCGATGCCGCCGGACCGGGCGGATGTGGCAGGTCCGACCGCAGCGGTGCCGCCGGACCGGGCGGATGCGGCAAGTCCGACCGCAGCGATGCCGCCGGACCGGGCGGATGCGGCGGGTCCGGCCGCAGCGGTGCCGCCGGACCGGGCGGATGCGGCAAGTCCGACCGCAGCGATGCCGCCGGACCGGGCGGATGCGGCGGGTCCGGCCGCAGCGGTGCCGCCGGACCGGGCGGATGCGGCAGGTCCGACCGCAGCGATGCCGCCGGACCGGGCGGATGCGGCGGGTCCGGCCGCAGCGGTGCCGCCGGATCGGGCGCGGACGTCGGAGGCAGCCGGTGGACGTCGCGGGCCGTGCCGGTGACCCCGGACAGGAAGCCCTGGGCCCGCGGAGAGGCGTGCTCGGTCAGCCAGGCCGGGTCGATGTCGCAGACCGCGACGCGGACCTCCGTGCCGGACAGGGCGAGGGGGAGGGTGTGGACGACCGTGGAGGGGAAGCTGAGGATCGTCCGGCCGATGGGGCCGCGGCGGGCGATCAGTTCGAGGGGGAGCTCGGGGCGGACGATCTCCAGGCCCGTCTCGACCGCGAGGCGGTGGAGCTTGTCCGTGCTCTCGCGGCGGTGGGCGAAGTAGCGGGTGGCGCCGTGGGCCCTGGCCAGGGCGCGGACGGCCTCCAGGTAGCGGCCGTCGTCCACGACACCGGTCTCCACCAGGGACGTGCCGACCATGTCGGCGCCCTTGGTGATGCGGGGCGGGCCGAAGCGGGACCGGGTCCAGGCGAAGGTGTTGGCGCCGAGCGTGACGCCCGCCGGTGTCTCCTCCATCGGCATGGAGGAGAAGATCGCGATGCGGCGGCGGTCGCCGGGGGTCAGCCGGCGCCGCGCCGAGGACGACACCGGTGCGAAGAGCACGTCCCGCGGGCCCGGGCGACCGCCCTTGCGGTGCCAGCGCACCAGTCGCTCGCCCCGGGCCAGCTGCCCGACGAACTCCATCGTCGCCGTGCCGTCGTCGACGACGACCAGGTCACGGGCGCGGGTGATCGTCAGCAGCAGCTGGACGTAGCGGGAGAAGGGGTCCCCCAGCACGATCCGGTGCGCCCTGCGGAGCAGGCCGCTCAGGCCGCCTATGGTCTGGAAGGGCGCCAGGGGCCCGCCGCGTGCTTCCTCCCAGCGGACCTGGTGCCCCTCGTCGCGGGCCAGGTCGGACATCCGCCGCAACTGGCCGCGCGTCATCGGGTCGACGGGCGACAGCACCACGAGGGTGAGCCCCGCGCCGGGGGCGTGCGCATGCGCCCACTCCAGCACGTTCAGCAGCTGTACCGGGCTCTCGACGAAGGCGAGAGTGTGGGGGCCGGCGTTCCCGGCGCGGGGGCTCATCGAGGTACGACCGTCCCGTCGTAAGGGGGGTGGTGTGGGTGGTGCGTTCAGACGCCGACCGGCTCGCCCGCGGCCGTGGCGATCTCCGCCTCGGCGACCACACCGCTGACGCGGCGCAGCTTCTTCATCGGGCCCAGCTCGGACTCGTAGACCTTCTTGACGCCGTCGCCGAGGGAGGCCTCGATGGTGCGGATGTCGCGGACGAGGCGCGTGAGGCCCTGCGGCTCCACGGACGCGGCCTGGTCGGAGCCCCACATGGCGCGGTCGAGGGTGATGTGGCGCTCGACGAAGGTGGCGCCCAGGGCGACCGCGGCGAGGGTGGTCTGCAGGCCGGTCTCGTGGCCGGAGTAGCCGATCGGGACGTTCGGGTACTCCTTCTCCAGCGTGTTGATCACACGGAGGTTGAGCTCCTCGGCCTTGGCCGGGTAGGTCGAGGTGGCGTGGCACATCAGGATGTTGTCGGAGCCGAGGACCTCGACCGCGTGGCGGATCTGCTTCGGCGTCGACATGCCGGTGGAGAGGATCACCGCGCGGCCGGTGGAGCGCAGGGCGCGCAGCAGCTCGTCGTCCGTGAGGGAGGCGGAGGCGACCTTGTGGGCCGGCACGTCGAACTTCTCCAGGAAGGCGACGGCCTCGGTGTCCCACGGGGAGGCGAACCAGTCGATGTTCTTCGACTTGCAGTAGTCGTCGATCGCGCGGTACTCGTCCTCGCCGAACTCCACGCGGTGGCGGTAGTCGATGTAGGTCATCCGGCCCCAGGGGGTGTCGCGCTCGATGTCCCACTGGTCGCGCGGGGTGCAGATCTCCGGGGTGCGCTTCTGGAACTTGACGGCGTCGCAGCCGGCCTCGGCGGCGGCGTCGATCAGCTTGAAGGCGTTCTCGAGCTCGCCGTTGTGGTTGATGCCGATCTCACCGCAGACGTAGACCGGACGGCCCGGGCCGACCTCGCGCGAACCGAACCGGCGGATACGGGAGTTGGTGCTCATGGCAGAGATGTCCTTACTTGGTGAGGGAATCGAGAGAGGGGCCGAGGATCCAGCTGGCGATCTCTCGGATCGCGCCGTCGCCACCGGGGACGGTGGTGACCGCGCGTGCGGCGCCGCGCACGACGTCGTGGGCGCTCGCGACCGCCACGGGCCAGCCCACGAGGGCGAAGCACGGGAGGTCATTGACGTCGTTGCCGACGTAGAGCACGCGCTCCGGCGCGATGCCCTGCTCCTCGCACCACTGCTTCAGCGCGAGGTCCTTGCGGTCGATGCCGTGCAGCACCGGGAGCTTGAGCTTCCGGGCCCGTGCGGCGACCACAGGGTTCTGTTCCGTGGACAGGATCAGCATCTTCACGCGACCGCTCGCACGGAGGGCCGCGATGCCGAGTCCGTCCCCGCGGTGCACGGAGACGAACTCCCGTCCCTCGGAGTCGATCAGCACCCGGTCGTCGGTCTGGGTGCCGTCGAAATCGAGGACGACCGCGTCGATGTCGTCGGCGGTCGGGAGGGCGCCGGGGCGGTTCGCGTCGAAGATCGGGGCGAGGGCCCGGGCGCGGGCGAGGTCGTGCGGGTCGTCGATCTCCAGCACGCGCGCGGGGTCCGTGCGGACCAGTTCGGTGCGGCCGAAGAAGCGGTGCTGGTGCTCGCGGAAGCCGGACGCCTCCATGGCGTAGGCGGCGCCGGTCTCCAGCAGGTCCTGGGGACGGTCCTGGCGGCGGGGCCGGAAGGACTTGTCGTGGTTGATGCCGTAGCCACCGCCGACGGCCGTGTCGGCCTCGGCGATGCCGCCGGCGGCGACCGTGTTCCCGGCGGCATCGGCGTCCCGCCAGATGAACCCGTGGAAGGGCGCCACGGTCACCGCGGTGTCGGCGCCGTTCTCGGCGATCGCGCCCGCCACCCCGTCGATGTCCTCGCGGACGATGAAGGGGCTGGTGCACTGCACGAGCAGGACCACGTCCACCGGCGCGCCGTGCAGGGCCTCGTGGGCGTCCATGGCGTGCAGGACGGCGGCCTCGGAGGTGGCGGTGTCCCCGGCGATGGCGGCGGGTCGCAGCACGACCTCGGCACCGGCCTGGCGGGCGGCGGCCGCGATGGCCTGGTCGTCGGTGGAGACCACGACGTCCGTCACGAGCCGCGCGGCCCGGCACTCGCGTACCGCCCGTGCCACCAGCGGGACGCCGCCGACGGGGAGGAGGTTCTTGGCGGGCACGCCCTTGGAGCCGCCGCGCGCGGGGATCACCGCGAGCACACGGCGCACCGAGGCGCCTCGGCCCGCTTCCGGGTGGGACATGGGGTCTACTCCTTGGGCAGGGGTCTCGGGGCGGCTCACAGCTCGCCCATCCGCCGGATGACGGGCGCCACGCGCTGCACGCCGTGCCGGTAGGCGCCGCGCGCCGCCCGGCGCACGATCTGCCGGACCGGTCCGGGCTCCTTGTCGGCGGCGGGCGCGCCGGGCAGCGGGGTGCCGTCCGGGCCGAGGTGGTGGCGGGCGAGGATCCCGGGCAGATAGCCGGGCGCGGTGACGGGGGTGTAGTACGGGGTCAGCGGGGGCATGCCGCCGGGCCGGTCGAGCAGCTCGGTGATGCGTTTGCGGGCCGCGTCGAAGGCGGAGTCGTACGAGCCGTCCGCCGCGACGCCCTGCCGGGAGACCCACTCCCCGTCGGGCGCGGGCCGGTGCCCGGCGTCGAGCTGGTCCCAGGAGGCGAGGCAGCCGGAGCCCACGAAGTGGTGGTTGCCGAGGGACTCGCGGATGCCGAGGTCGGTCAGTACGACGGTCGGGATGCGGCGGTGCAGCGACTCCAGGGCGGCCGTGGAGCTGACCGTCACCAGCAGGTCGGTGCGGTCCAGTACCTCGCCCATGTTCCCGTACACCAGGCGGAAGTTGGCGGGCGGATCGAGGCGCTGCACCAGCTTCTGGTACGGCAGCTCCTCGATGTGGGTGGTGTGTTCGCCCGGCTTGGAGCGCAGCTTGAGCAGCACCTCGCGCTCGGGGTGGCTGCGGGCGTGCCGCACCAGCCGGTCCAGCAGGTACGTACGGTCCCTGCGGTTGTCCGGGACGGAGGGCTGGGCCGCGAACACCACCGTGTAGGGCCTGCGCCCCTGCTTCCCGGAGGGGTCGTGGTCACCTTCGTAGGGAGCACCGCCGAGGAACGGCAGGGCCACCTCGGTCACCGCGGAGGCGTCGGCGCCGACCCCTTCGTAGACGGCGCGAAAACGGTCGGCGTCCTGGCGGGAGTTGGCGAGGACCAGGTCCGCGCCGTGCCGCAGCAGGAGGCCGTCGGCGAGCTTCTCGTAGACGACGCCGACGTAGCCCGTGACCACGACGGGCCGCTCGGTGCGGTTCTCCCACACCCGCGCCAGGCCGTGCAGCATCGCCTGCACACCGCCGCCGACCAGGGAGAGGACCAGGACGTCGTAGGACCCCTCGGCCATGGCACGCAGGAACTCGACGGCGGTGACCTCCCGCAGCGAGTCGGCGCGCACGCCCACTTCCTCCAGCTGGCGCGGGGTGGGCGTCGCCCGGCCGCGCAGCAGGAATCCGTCGAGGAGGGGGCCGGCTTGCGCGCCCTCGCGCGGTGCGGCTTCCATGGACGGTCGCGGGGCGATGCGGTCCGCGGTCAGCGCACCCCATTTCCATCGGGTGTCGGAGTCCGCCAGGACCGCGATTCGCGGGCGCTTCGGTGTACTTACTGGCACGCCGAAGACGCTAGGAAGCGAATCCTAGGTATGGCGGAACCGCGACTCAACGAAAAGTTAACAACAGCCCACTGAGAGCCGAACTGGCCTGCTGGAAGGCGGGAAGTACACGGGGTGCACCGTTCTGACACATTGAGTTCACCCGGTGTACCTCCCTCGGAAAGTTCCGCTGCCGGGCCGCCTCCTAACGTTTTGCGGGTGCCTAAGCTTTCCGTGATCGTGCCGTTCTACAACGTGCAGCAATATGCCCCGGACACCCTCAGAAGCCTGCGGTTGAACGCCGACCGCGATTTCGAGTTCATCCTGGTCGACGACCATTCGAAGGACGGAACTCCGGCCATTCTCGAACGAGCGGCCGAGGAGCTTTCGGATGTCGCCCGGGTGCGGTACATCCGCCACGAGCACAACGGCGGGCTCGCCACCGCGCGCAACACCGGCCTGGACGCCGCGCAGGGCGAGTACCTGACGTTCCTGGACGGTGACGACTGGCTGGCCCCCGGCTACCTCACCGAACTGGTGTCCGCGATGGACGACTTGGGGTGCGACTTCGTGCGCACCGACCATGTGCAGGCCACCGCGCGCGCCCGTTCCGTGCACCGGGTCCCGGTCGGCCGCCGCTGGGAGGCGTTCGACCCGAGGGAGGCGATCCTCCCCGCCCACCGCTCCACCTCCGTCGACTACGCGTACGCCTGGGCCGGCGCCTACCACCGGCGCCTCGTCGACAAGGGCGTGCTCCACTTCACCGACGGGCTGCGCACGGCCGAGGACCGGCCGTGGATCTGGAAGCTGCACCGTGAGGCGGAGTCGTTCGCCGTGGTGAGCCTGCTGGGCGTGTTCTACCGGCGCGGGGTCGCCTCGTCCCTGACGCAGATCGGTGATGTCCGCCAGCTCGACTTCATCCGTGCCTTCGACCAGGTGATCGAGGAGACGGCCGCGGACCGCGACGCCGACCGGCTGCTGCCCAAGGCGGTGCGGACCTACTGCGCGATCATCGCCCACCACCTCTCCAACGAAGACCGGTTCGAACCGGCCGTGGCCAGGCAGCTGCGGTCGATGAGCGCGGCGGCCATCAGGCGCATGCCGCAGGACGCACTCGCCGACGCCCTGGAGGCCATGGACATGGACCGCTCGTCCAAGCTGCGGCGGCTGCGGCGCCGGGTGACCACGACAGGAGCGGCCGCCTGATGCCCGGGACCACTCAGATCTTCTGCGCCTCGACGCTGTACGGCGTCGCCACCCTGGCCGCCGCGATCGACTCCGGCTTCTTCGAGGAGCCGGACCGCCGGGTGCTGCTGGTGTTCAACAACACCGCCACCCCGGAGACGGCTCCGGCCCTCGACGAGATGCCGGGCTTCGCGCCGCTGCGCGAGCACTTCGACGAGGTGCTGTCCTGGAACGAGGCCATCCGCCCCTTCCACCCGGGGGCGTGGGCGCCGCGCGCCGACGACATCCCCCTCTTCGAGCGCTATCTGCGGCTGCTGTGGGGCCTCGGCGACGACCGGGTGAGTCTGGTACTGGAGTCCATCCAGGTGGCGCCCGCCCTGACGGTGGCGCAGTTGTTCACCGACGCGCCCATCGACGTCTACGCCGACGGGCTGATGAGCTACGGCCCCACCCGCAACAAGCTCGACCCGCTGGTGGGCACGCGCGTGCGGCGGCTGCTGCACCTCGATCTGGTGCCGGGGCTCACGCCGATGCTGCTGACCGAGTTCGGCGTGCCGGCGCACCTGGTGCCGACGCCCGCCTTCCTGAAGGTGCTCGGCGAGGTCACCGAGACCGTGTCCGACCTGCCCGCCCTGCCCGGCGATTCGGCGCTGCTGCTCGGGCAGTACCTGTCCGCGCTGAACATCCTCTCCCCCGAGGAGGAGGAGGACCTGCACGTGCGGATGATGCGGGGGGCCGTCGCCCGCGGCCACCGCACGGTCGTCTTCAAACCGCACCCGACCGCACCGGCCCGTTACAGCCGCGCCCTGGAGGCCGAGGCCGAGCAGCTCGGTGTGGAGCTCACGGTGCTGGACACGCCGGTGCTCGCCGAGGTGCTGTTCGACCGGGCCCGGCCCGCGCTGGTCGTCGGCTGCTTCTCGACCGCGTTGTTCACGGCGTCCGTCTTCTACGACCTGCCGGTCGCCCGCATCGGCACCGAGCTGCTGCTGGAGCGGCTGACGCCGTACCAGAACAGCAACCGGGTTCCGACCACCCTGGCGGACGCGTTGCTGCCCGACCTGGAGAGCGGCAAGGACGGTGACCTCCTGCCGGCCGAGCGGCTGTCCGCGCTCCTCACGGCCCTCGGGTTCACCATGCAGCCGCAGATTTACCCGGATCTGCGCCCGCAGGCCGAGCAGTTCCTCGCCCGGCATCTCGGCCCGCGCACCCGGCGCTACTTCAAGAAGCGCCGTCTCACCGCGCTCGGGCTGCCCGGCGGCATTCCGCAGCGGCTGGCGTTCCTGCCGCGCAACTCCACGGCACGCCGGGTGGTCCGGCGGGCCCGGGCACTGCGCAAGGCGGTACGCCGCTGAGCCGGTCCGCCCGGCGTCCCGCCCTCCCCCGGCGACATCCAGATGAACCCATGGAGACCGGCGGGCGAAGCCTGTCGCCATCGAACGTCATTGCGTCAACTCTCGTCCTAGGGTGACAGGCGCCCGCCCACAGGCGGCTCAGGCAAAGGACATACGAGCCACACAGAGGTTTTCAGCGTGACCGAGACGGTCGTCAGCACCCGCAAGCCCCGGCCCGGCGTCGCCGTGCTGGTCGAACCGCCGGGCGCCACGACCGTCCCACGGCGCGGAAAGGACTCCGGCGGGCGGCTGCGCGCCCTCGACGGGCTGCGGCTGGTGGCCGCGCTGATGGTGGCGCTGTACCACTACGGCGGGCGCGGCGGTGAGGTCGCCCAGGCCTGGGGCACCTCACCGAGGGACCAGTTCCCGACCCTGCACTCCCTGTTCGCCTACGGCTGCCTCGGCGTCCAGGTCTTCTTCGTGATCAGCGGGTTCGTGATCTGCATGAGCGGCTGGGGCCGGCCCCTGAAGTCGTTCTTCGCCTCCCGCGCATCCCGGCTGCTGCCCGCCTACTGGGTGGCGGTGCTCATCGTCACGGCGGTGTTCGCGCTGCCCGTGGTGGCCTACGAGGCGGTCTCGCCCAGCGACGCCCTCGTCAACCTGACCATGCTGCAGATGCCGCTCGGCGTGGACCGGGTGCTCGGCGTGTGCTGGACCCTGTGGGCCGAGGTCCGCTTCTACGCCCTGTTCGCGCTGTGCGTGGTGCTGCCCGGGGCGAACCGCCGCCGGGTGATCATGTTCTGCGCGGGCTGGATGCTGGCGGCGGTGATCGCCGAGAACGCGAACACGCCGCTGCTCGACATCGTCCTGATGCCCGAGTACGCGCCCTTCTTCATCGGCGGCGTCGGCCTCTACCTCGTGCACCGCGACCGGCGGGACGTCTACGGGTGGGGCATCGTGGCCGTCAGCTGGCTGATCGGCCAGCACTACGCGGTGCAGGGACTCTGGCACGCCCCCGATCCGGAGGCCTTCTCCTACCGCTCCGCCTTCGGGATCATCGCCGTCGTGACGTTCGGCTTCGTGGCGGTCGCCGCGATCGCGCTGGGCCTGCTCAACCGGGTGAACTGGCGGTGGCTGACGGTCGCGGGGGCGCTGACGTACCCCTTCTACCTGGTCCACGAGCACCTCGGCTGGGTGGTGATCCACGCCCTGCACCGCGGTCTGGGACTTGCCTCCGGGGTGACGTTCACGCTGACGGTGGCGTCAATGCTGCTGCTGGCGTGGTTGCTGAACAAATATGTGGAAAAGCCGCTGACGCCCCGGCTGCGGGCGGCGCTGGCGAAGGCCCGCTGATCCGTTCACCGGACGTTCAACCGGTCGTCGGTTCGGGCAACGCTCAGAGAGAAGGCTCGTCTCATGACCAACGCACAAGCGACCGACACGCCCCCCGGCGAACTCGCCGACGTCCCCGGCTGGTTCCCGGCGCTGGACCAGATGCTGTTCACCTGGTTCCTGGAACGGCAGAAGACGGCCGGGATAAAGGGTGACCTGCTGGAACTCGGCGTCTACATGGGCAAGAGCGCGATCCTCCTCGGCCACCACCTCCAGGACGGCGAACGGTTCACCGTCTGCGACCTCTTCGAGGGCGACGCCCCCGACGGGGCCAACCAGGCGGAGGCGGCCAAGTCGTACGCCTCGCTGACGAAGCGGGCGTTCGAGCGGAACTACCTCTCCTTCCACGACACCCTGCCGACGGTGATCACCGGCCCCAGTTCCCTGGTGTCCGGGAAGGTGGCCCCCGGCACCTGCCGCTTCGTCCACATCGACGCCTCGCACCTGTACGAGCACGTGTACGGCGACATCGGCGCGGCCCACGATCTCCTGCTGCCCGAGGGCGTCGTCGTCCTCGACGACTTCCGTTCCGAGCACACCCCGGGTGTCTCGGTCGCCGCCTGGGAGGCCGTCCTCAACCGCGGCCTGCGCCCGATCTGCCTCAGCACGCAGAAGATGTACGCCACCTGGGGCGATCCCGAGCCGCTCCAGGAGGAACTGCTCCAGATGCTGCGGCAGCGCACGGACGTCGGGCTGAGCGTGCAGGAGGCGGCCGGGCACCGGCTGGTCCGGGCCCGTTCCAGGAGCATGAAGCCACCGTCCTTCCCGCGCTCACGGCACTACGTGGAGCCCGTGCCGGTGCAGGCCCGTCCCGAGGTCAGCGAGTCGCGTGCGGCGCGCCCGGCCCGTCCCGCCCCGTCCCGGGCCCGCCGGCTCGCCAAGGACCTGCTGCCGCCCCTGGTGACCCGGGCCGTGCGGCGGGCTCGCGCGAAACGGGCCTGACACTCCGGACGGCGTCATGAGACCCCGTAGCGCCCCCGATCCCCCCGATCATGAGGGTGGTCCCGTCCTTGAAGCGCCAGTCGAGGGCGGGCGCCTTCACATCCAGTTCCCGGGCGATGGCGCCCAAGGCCGGGCCGTCCAGGCCGGTCTCGTTCAGCGGCTGGCGAAGAAGCCCTGCGTCGGCCGCCAGCGGCCGCAGCGCGGTGTCCGCGACCCGTGGCGGTCCCGGGCTCGCGTCGTTCCGTACTGACAGCTGACAACGCAACACCGTCAAGGACGCCTTCCGCGGCCCGCACTGGACCCTGTCGGCCCCGGGGGACGTCCAGGCGCCCCGGAACTCGACGGGCAGGCGCGCCTCGTCCGGACCCGGCACCCGGGACGTACGGGCCCGGCCTGTACCTCGTCCGCCCCGACGGCTAC
Organism: Streptomyces sp. NPDC092370; assembly: GCF_044755265.1. NCBI lineage: Bacteria > Bacillati > Actinomycetota > Actinomycetes > Kitasatosporales > Streptomycetaceae > Streptomyces > Streptomyces sp. NPDC092370. Next base: position 545,717 of record NZ_JBIVQO010000004.1, read on the forward strand.
GTCGGCCGGGCGGACGACACGGCGGCCTCACTCCCGGACTACCCGGCCCGCTTCGGCCGGTGCCAGGGCCCTTGCCCTACGAACTCGCCAGGGACAGCTTCACCGCGAAGCCCAGGAACAGCGCGCCCGCAGCCGAGGTCGCCCCCGCCGACAGGCGCCTGCGGCGGCGGAAGACGGCGGCCAGCCGGGTGCCGCCGAAGATCAGCGCGCTCAGGTAGAGCACACTGGCGAGCTGGGCGAGGGTGCCGAGGACGACGAACGACAAGGCGGGATGGGCGTACTGCGGATCCACGAACTGCACGAAGAAGGCGACGAAGAACAGGATCGCCTTGGGGTTGAACAGGCTGACGACGAAGGCACGGCGGAAGGGCCGCTCCTCGGGGGGCGCGGGAGCCTCACCGTCGGCGGTCCGCTCGGCACGCGTCCGCCACATGCCCCACGCGGCCCGCAGCATGCCGATGGCCAGCCACGTCAGATATCCGGCCCCCGCGTACTTCACCACGGCGAACAGCACGGCGTTCGCCTGCAGCAGCGAGGCGACCCCGGCCGCGGACAGCGTCATCAGCACCGCGTCACCGCACCAGACGCCGGCGGAGGCGGTGTACCCGGCACGCACCCCGCGTCGGGCGGCCACGGACAGCACGTACAGCGAGTTGGGGCCGGGCAGCAGAATGATCAGGACGAGGCCCGCCAGGTACGTGGGCAGATCGACGACACCGAACATGCGAAGGAGTGTCGCACGCGCGTCCGGCAGCCGGGTAGGACGTACGGGAGCTCCCCGCCGGTCAGAAGGCGTCCGACGGGACGTGTGTCCCCCACACCTCGCGCAGTGCGTTGCAGACCTCGCCGACGGTGGCCCGGGCGCGCAGGGCCTCCTTCATCGGGTGGAGGACATTGTCGTCGCCTTCGGCGGCCTTCTTCATCGCGGCCAGCGCGGTGTCGACGGCCGGCTGGTCGCGTTCGGCGCGCAGCGCGGCCAGGCGCTCGGCCTGGCGGGCCTCGATGGCGGGGTCGACGCGCAGGGGTTCGTAGGGTTCTTCCTCGTCGAGACGGAAGCGGTTGACGCCGACCACGACCCGTTCGCCGGAGTCGGTCTGCTGGGCGATGCGGTAGGCGTTGCGTTCGATCTCGTTCTTCTGGAAGCCCCGCTCGATGGCCTCGACGGCGCCGCCCAGTTCCTCGATCTTGGTCATCAGCTCCACGGCGGCGGCCTCGACGTCGTCGGTCATCGTCTCGACGGCGTAGGACCCGGCGAAGGGGTCGACGGTGGCGGTGACGTCGGTTTCGTGGGCGAGGACCTGCTGGGTGCGCAACGCCAGGCGCGCGGACTTGTCGGTGGGCAGGGCGATGGCCTCGTCGAAGGAGTTGGTGTGCAGCGACTGCGTGCCGCCCAGCACCGCCGCCAGGCCCTGCACCGCCACCCGGACCAGGTTCAGCTCCGGCTGCTGGGCCGTCAGCTGCACCCCGGCCGTCTGCGTGTGGAAACGCAGCATCAGCGATTTCGGGTTCGTCGCGCCGAACTCCTCGCGCATCACCCTCGCCCAGATACGTCGTGCGGCACGGAACTTGGCGACCTCCTCCAGGATCGTGGTGCGGGCCACGAAGAAGAACGACAACCGCGGCGCGAAGTCGTCGACGTCCATACCGGCCGCGACCGCCGTCCGCACGTACTCGATGCCGTCGGCCAGGGTGAAAGCGATCTCCTGTGCGGGCGACGCCCCCGCCTCCGCCATGTGGTAGCCGGAGATCGAGATGGTGTTCCACCTCGGGATCTCGGCCCGGCAGTACTTGAAGATGTCCGCGATCAGCCGCAGCGACGGCTTGGGCGGGAAGATGTACGTCCCGCGCGCGATGTACTCCTTCAGCACGTCGTTCTGGATGGTCCCGGTCAGCCGATCCGCGCTGACGCCCTGCTCCTCCGCGACGAGCTGGTACATCAGCAGCAGCAGAGCCGCCGGTGCGTTGATCGTCATCGATGTCGACACCTGATCCAGCGGAATCCCGCCGAACAGCACCCGCATGTCCTCGACCGAGTCGACCGCCACCCCCACCTTGCCGACCTCACCGTGCGCGATCGGAGCATCGGAGTCATGGCCCATCTGCGTGGGCAGGTCGAACGCCACCGACAGACCCGTCGTCCCGTGCGCGATCAGCTGCCGGTAACGGGCATTGGACTCCGCCGCCGTTCCGAACCCCGCGTACTGGCGCATCGTCCACGGACGGCCCGTGTACATCGACGGATACACACCCCGCGTGTACGGGTACGCCCCCGGCTCCCCCAGCCTCTCCGCCGGATCCCAGCCCTCGAGGGCCCCCGGCCCGTAGACCGGCTCGATGGGCAGTCCGGACTCCGACTCACGCGCCATGGTGGCTTGCCTCCCGCAGAGCAGTGACCTCGCTCACCACCATGCCCCCTGGTTCGCGGCGGGTCACGCCCGGGGAAGCATCTCAGGTGACATCCGGGTGGACCGGTGAGACGAGCGGGGGGGGCCGTGTGCGTACTACGGGCATGGGGAGAGCGTTCGCAGCGGGACTCGCCGTGGTGGGGGCGCTGACCGGCTGCACGGTGCAGGCTCCCGACGGCGAGGAAAAGGGCCGCTCGCCGGTGCACATCGAGCTGCCCGGCACCCCGTCCCCGGCCCGCACGGCGGCCGGCGGAGACAGCGACGGCGACGGACCGAGCGCCGCGCCACCGTCCGGCGACGACAAGCCCGGTGCCGCCCCGGCCCCGCCTCGCGTGCTGTGGTCCCGCGGTGACACCGGCCGGGACGTCCGGGAGCTCCAGGCCAGGCTGCGGCAGGTCGCCTGGCTGTTCGAGGGGCCGACCGGGACGTACGACGAGCCGACGGAGCGGGCGGTCAGCGGCTTCCAGGGCAAGCGCGGGCTGCCGCGCACCGGGAAGGCCGACGCCGTCACCTGGCAGCGGCTGCTGCGCATGACGCGGGAGCCGGGCCGCTGGGATCTGTATCTGATGGGTGGCCAGCCGGCCGACCCGCCGGACGCGCGCTGCCGAACGGGCCGGGTGCTGTGCATCGACAAGACCAGCCGGACGTTGCGCTGGATGGTCGACGGGCGGACGGTGTCGACGATGGCGGTCCGCTTCGGCTCGCAGTACACGCCGACCCGGGAGGGCGTCTTCTCCGTCTACTGGAAGTCCCGCGACCACGTCTCGACGCTCTACGACTCGCCCATGCCGTACGCGATGTTCTTCAGCGGCGGCCAGGCCGTGCACTTCTCGGCGGACTTCGCCGCCCGGGGCTACGCGGGCGCCTCGCACGGCTGCGTCAACGTACGGGACGAGGCGGCGATCGCCGGGCTGTTCGCGCAGGTCCGCGTCGGCGACAGAGTCGTCGTGTCCTGGTGACGGCGGAAGCGGGGGTAAGGGGCGCGGGCGGGACCGGGGGAACGTGTCCCGCCCGCGCTCAGGTGCACGAGCCGTAGGTACGGGGGGAACCCCGGCTCTGTGCGACGGCCGATGACCAGTCGGCTCACTCATTACTGCGCCGGGGCGGCCGAAAACGTCACACCCTCGGCGAGGAGTTTTCCGCAGCACGCGAAACAGCAGGTCACAGCGGTGTCAGGGGGTCGGTCACCGGCCGCGGTCCGCGTCGCCCTTGTCGCTCTTCTTCCCGCCCTGCTCGCCTGCCTGCTTGCCGGCCTTCCGGTCGGCCTTGTCCGGCCCGCGGTCCTGGCCGCGGTCGTGGTCGCCGCTCCGGCCCGCGCCCTTGCCCCTGCCGTTGCCGTTGTGCCGGCCCTGGTCCGGGTGCTCGTCGCTCCTTTGCTGCCCCGAGCGGGGGTCGGCCGAGGACAGGACGCCCTCGCAGTACTTCCACACCCGCGCACCACCCGCCGCGTCCCGCAGGACGCGCCTGCGGTCGGCGTCCAGCGGCTTGCCGTCGCGCAGGTCACGGCAGGCGGAGGCGATCGTGCCGTGACCGTCGTCGGGGCGGTCCGCCCGGTCGCCGGAGTCGGGCTTCCGGCCCGCTTCCGGCTCATCGCGTCCCTGGGCGTCCGCCCCGCCCGTCGAGCTCCCCTCCTGGACGTCCCCGGGGGTGGTTCCGCGCTGCGCGCCATCGCTCGGCGAGGGCGACACCAGCGGGCGTTCGGGAGGAGTGACGTCGGCCGGGAGGGAGGCGCCGGGGGCGGGTTCGTCGCCGCCGAACGGTGCCCTCAGGACTCCGGTTCCGGCCGCGACGGCGACCCCGCCGACCATGCCCACGGCCAGCACGGCGGCCAGGGCCAGACGCGCGGTACGGGCCCGGCGAGGCCGCCGGGCGGTGCCGGTGCCGCCGTCGCCCGGGCTCCCGATCCGGACCAGTCCGGCGTCGGTGACCCCGGGCGCGTCCCGACCGCCGGTGGCCGCACGGCCCGCGACCGCGTCGGCGCGTTCCGCGCGGGCCTTGCGGAACGCGGCCACCGCCGCGGCCTCACCGGGGAGTTCATCGCTGGTCAGCGGGGGTGTGGCGGACAGGGCACCGAGGGTCCTGACGAGGTGTTCGGCCTGGTCGCGGGCGGCGCCGTCAACAGCTTCGAGTGGCTCTCCGCTCAGCAAACGCTCCGCCGTTTCGCGGTCCAGCCACCTGTACTGCTCGTCGGCCATCACACACCCTTCTGCGTCCGCGTAACGCTGTGCGTCACACCTGCGGACGTCACGGCACCGCCGCGCGGTTCTCTCTGGGGCGGCAGGGCGTCGAGCACCCCGGCCGATTCCGGATCGGCCTGCGGATCGTCGCCGAGCAGTTCGGCGAGCCGCTTCAGGCCCCGGTGCGCCGCCGTGCGGACCGCGCCCGGGCGCTTGCCGAGCGTCTCGGCGGCGGTCTTCGCGTCGAGCCCCACCACCACGCGCAGCACGACCGCCTCGGCCTGGTCCTGGGGCAGCCGGGAGATCAGGGAGAACGTGCCGTCGGTGGCGAGCGCCTCGATGGCCTCGCCGGCGGTGTCGGACTCGGCGGCGCGGCCGGTCAGCTCGGTCTCGTCTCCGCCGATCGCGGGCCGGCGCCCGCGCATGCGTATGTGGTCCAGCGCGCGGTTGCGGGCGATCCGGGCGGCCCAGCCGCGGAACCGGTCCGCGTCGCCGGTGAACCGCTCCATGTCGCGGGCTATCTGAAGCCACGCCTCGGACGTCACGTCCTCGGCGTCGGGGTCGCCGACCAGCGTCCGTACGTACCCGAGCAGCCGCGGATGCACGGTGCGGTACACAGTCCGGAAGGCGTTTTCGTCTCCGTCCTGTGCCGCGCGCACCGCGGCGGTCAGCTCCGCGTCGTCCCCCAGCACCGCGCGCCCTTCTGCGCCTGAGCCGGCGCCGCTTTCGCGGACCGGGTTCTCGCCGTCGTGTGGTTGCTCAATTGGTGGTTGCGGTTACAAGGCCGCAGGTGGTTGCGGTGGTCTTGCCGCCTTCGCCGTTGGCGCGAATGGCACGTTACGACCTGAAACCAGTCCCCGTCCATGTCCGTCCGGGATGCAACTAAGCCGTGACGCGGCGGGGTGTGACAGAAAACGCACACCGGGCGCTGTAGGGAGTACGGGCCGCCGCGCGGCCCGTGCCGTGCGACGGCCGGGGCCTCTCCTGTGGGGGGTGGCGGCTCCGGCCGTTGCCATGGCGGCTACCGCCGGGTCCGCGGCACCGCTGAGCGGTGACGACCGGCGCTCGCGGAAATCCCTTACTGATGACGGCCCTTGGGCTGGGAGCGCTTGGGGTCGCTCCGGTTCTGGCCCGTTCCGTTGCCCGACTCGCCGCTCCCGGCGTTGTCCGGCTGGACCGCCCCGCCGTCGCCCGCGGTGGAGGAGCCGCCGCCCCGGTCGGGATCGCCGTTCCCGGAGCCACCGCTCCCGCCCTTCGGCTCGGTCGATTGTCCGGCGCAGTACGCCGTGACGTTCCTCTCACCGCCCGCGGCGGTCACCAGACGCTGCCAGGCCGTCGCGTCCATGGCCTCGCCGCGCCCCCCGGCCCGCTCGTAGGCGCGGCAGCGGACTTCGTCGTCCTGCGCGGGGGACGGCCGGCCGGGGCGGGCCGGGGCCGAGCCGGTGCCGGAGCCGGGGCTGTGGCCACCACGGGGAGGCTTCCCGGCCGGGTCGTGCGGGGCGCTGCTCGGGGCGGGCTTGCGGCCGGGGGCGTGGGTGGTGCCCTTCTCCGGCGACCCCGCCGCACCGATCGCCGCCACGGCGACACCGCCCAGCGTGAGACTGGCGAACAGGACCGAGAGCGTGGTCTTCAGGGACCGGCCCAGGTGCCGCCGCTCCCCGGACCGCCAGTCGTCCCGGCGGTGACCGCGGGTGCGCAGGGCTCCGGCGTCCCGGGCGGCCCGGAAGGCGGCCACGGCCCGCTGCTCGGCCTCGGCGTCCACACCGTCCCTGATGAGGGAGGCGATGAGCAGCGCCTCGACATCGCAGTCCAGGAGGGTGTGACGGGAACCACGGCCGGACAGCCCGCCGCCGCTCTGCCGTTCACCCATGTCCGTATCCGTCCCTGCTCGATCCGATCGATCCGTCCACCCCGGTGGCGCCGGCCGGGCCACCAGGTCCCACCAGTACGTCCCGCCGGTCCGCCCTGTTCAGGGCGGACGGCCCGGGCGACCCGCCCGGACCGTGAGCGAAACCGCCGGTTCCGCTCATGTCGACTCACCCAGCGTCCGGGGGGCCTCATCCGTCACACTCTCCGCGCCCAGCTGCCCGGCGAGGCGTTTCAAACCCCGGTAGGCGGCCGTGCGGACCGCACCCGGCCGCTTGCCCAGGACCCGCGCGGCGGCCGGGCCGTCGAGGCCGACCACGACACGCAGCAGCACGGCCTCGGCCTGGTCGCGCGGCAGCCCCCGGACCAGCTGCATGGCGCGCTCGGTGGACATGGCCTCCAGCGCCTGGTCGTGCGTGCTCTGCGGCCCGGGCAGTTCCAGGACGTCCTGCTCCAGCGCGGACGACCGGGGCCGTACCCGTTGCCGGCGCAGGTGGTCCAGCGCCCGGTGCCGGGCGATGGTCGCCGTCCAGCCCCGGAAGCCGGCCCCGTCGCCCCGGAACCGGCCGAGGTCCCGGGCGATCTCCAGCCAGGCGTCGGACGCCACGTCCTCCGCGTCGTCGCCGACCAGGCCGCGCAGGTAGCCGAGCAGCCCGGGCTGCACGAACCGGTAGGCGACCGCGAAGGCCGCCTCGTCACCCTGCTGGGCCCGCGCGACGGCCGCGCCCAGTTCCCCGTCGTACGCCTGCCCGCGCCGGGGTTCCGCTCCCTGACCCAAGTACCGTCCTCGTCCGTGCCGAGTGCGCGCCCTCCCACGGTGATCAGCGCCGGTCCGCGCGGAAGTGTCACAGGGCGCCGGATGCCGGGGGCCCACGACCGTTCGGGTCAACCCGGCCCGCCGTCCTCGGGAGCCCGGCCCCGGGGAGGTTTCGGCCGAGTTGACCACCGGGGAGCTCTGCTCGCGATGCAACCGCCCACGAAAGGCGAGCGCCGTATGACACCCCGCCTCCTGCGCACCGCCGTCGCCACCGTCCTTGCCCTCGGTGCCCTCGGCCTGAACCAGCCCGCCCGGGCCTCCTCCTCGGACGGTGTGCACACCGTCCGCGTGCCGGACGGCGACCCGCACGAGCGGTCCCTCGCCCCGCGCACCACCGAACCGTTCAGTCTGGTCGGGGTCACCTGGGACGACCCGGACGCGACGCTGGAGGGCACCGCACAGGTGCGCACCCGCTCGCGCGAGAGCGGCGCCTGGAGCACGTGGCGGCCTCTGGAGACCGACGCCCGTACGCCGGAGATCGGCCCCGACCGTGACCGGGCCGGGGTGCGCGGCAGCACCCAGCCGCTGTGGACCGGGCCCTCGGACGGCGTTCAGGTGCGGATCTCGGGCTCGCGCCTGCCGGAGGGGCTGCGCGTCGAACTGGTCGACCCCGAGGCCGGGTCCGGCACCGTGCACACCGCGGCCGTCGAGCCGGACGCGGTCGGGCCGGCCGCCGGTCCGCTCTCCGCCGAGCGGCCCGTCGTGACCTCTCGCTCCTCCTGGGGCGCTGACGAGTTGCTGGTGAAGGATCCGCCCACCTACACCGGTGGCACCCGGGCGATGTTCGTCCACCACACGGCGGGCACCAACGACTACGCGTGCTCCGCGTCGGCGTCGATCGTGCGCGGCGTCTTCCTCTACCACGTGAAGAGCAACGGCTGGAACGACATCGGCTACCACTTCCTCGTCGACAAGTGCGGCACCGTCTTCGAGGGCCGTGCGGGCGGCATCGACAAGCCCGTCCTCGGCGCGCACACCTACGGGTTCAACACCGCCACCAGCAGCGTCTCGGTGCTCGGCGACTACTCCACCGCCGCCACCAACGCCGCGGTGCGCCAGTCGGTCGCGAAGGTCGCGGCCTGGAAGCTCGGCCTCTACGGCATCGACCCGACCGGGACGGTCGTGCTGACCTCCGGTGCCGACAACGGCAAGTACAAGCTGGGCCAGAAGGTCACGTTCTCCCGCATCTCCGGCCACCGCGACGGCTACCCGACCGCGTGCCCCGGGCAGCACCTCTACGGCGTTCTGCCCGAGATCCGCACCTTGGCCGCGAACGCCGGCAGGTCCGCCGTGACTGCCCAGGAGCCACCGGGACTCCGGGACGAGGTCGTGCCCGCGCGCTGACGCTATCGCCGGGGCGCCGCTCTGCCCGCGTCCCGGCACAGCAGCCGCAGCGATCCATGGCCCGCGTAGCAGCGGCGGGCCTCCTCGATGGGGTCCCACAGGCGTCCGTCGGGGGTGCGGATCCAGTGGTCGCCGCCGGTCGCCCACCACTCGGCGCCCGTCTGACGCGCCATCACCTCACCTGCGTAGGCGCCGAAGCCGCGCAGTACCTCCTGGACGGCGGCGTCGGGCGCTCCCTCCCGCCGTATCCCCTCGATCATCCGGTCGATGCTCCACAGGCTCTGCGCCGAGTAGTCGAGGCGCAGCCGTGCTCCCTCGCGCATCGTCGCCACCGTGTCCGCCGCCCACCGCAGCGGCTTGGCAGCCGCCGATGGCCTGGTCTCCGCTTGAGTCGTCACATCCCGGAAAGCGCTGCGGCGAAGCGTTTCGTCACCCGGAATCGGCGGCTCCCCCGAAGCGGCGCAGGACCGCCCCACCTCGCTCAAGGGACAGTCACAGGACTCTTCCAGAAAGCGGGTTTAGGCCGGTCGGGGCCGTCTGCCGAGGGGATCTTCAGCCCTGCCGGCGGTTCCGGCGGGACACCACCGCGCGCAGCACCCGACGTCCCTCGACCGACACCTCCAGCGCCCGGCGCAGACCGGCCGGGCCATGTCCGGCCAGTACCTCCAGGACGGTGATCTGGCGGCGCAGTTCGGCGGCGACGAGAGGTGACATGCCCTCCGTCCGGCCCTCGCGGCGGGAGTCGACGGACGAGGCCTCGTCCTCGGCGGTGTCCAAGAGCCGGTGGATCTGGAGGGAGGCGACGGAGCAGGCGTCGGCCCACGCCCGCACTCCGGCGGCGGACCGCTCGGCGGGAGCGGCCTGGAGCATCCGGTGGGCGAGCACGGCCGCCTCGTCGCCCGGGCCGACCGCGTCCAGCTTGCCGCGCACCTGCTCCAGCCGTTCGCCCCACTCACCGGCGTCCGCGCCGTCACCGAGGCTCGCCCACACCGGCCGCAGGATCTCGTCGTCACCGCCCAGCAGGGGCACGCACCGATCCAAACAAGCCAGCCCGCTCGCGGCCAGCCCGCGTTCGTCGGCCTGTGCGATCAACTCCACCAGGCTCATCCAGGTCTCCCTCCACAGGCCGTCCCAGGGGCCCGATCAGGCCGCTATCGGCCTTCACCCCTCACGGAACCCGCACTTCCCCTTACTGCGTGCAACAGCCCCGGAGTGTCACAGGGGCACCACGCCCAGCCTGTCGAGGAAGCGGAACAACAGGTTTTCGGCCTGGGGGTCCCCCCGGTCGAGCGAAGCCGAGAGCGGGGGAGGATCGAGGTCTGACGTGAGTACGTCCAGCAGCGACTCGGCGGTCACCGCGCACCCCGCCTCGGCGGCCCAGCGCACGGCACGCTCGGCGGCGTCGCCGGGTTCCAGGAAGTAGTCCTCCAGCGTGAGGCCCCCGCGGTCCGCCCCCAGGTACCCGGCCATGGCGGAGCGTACGAGGCAGGTGGTCCACGCCCCGCTCTCGGGAGCCGCCGCCTCCAGCACCACGCACTCGCTGTTCATGACGTACCCGAAGAGCGCGGGCGCCCCGGTCTCCCGGGCGAGGGCGTTCATGTTCCCGATGTCGCCGTCGCCGCTCGGGTACTCCCACACCTGCCAGCCACCCGGCGCCGAGGTGTGCCGCACGAGCCCCTCCGCGGCCCCCGCCAGCGCGTCCAGCTCCGGCAGCGACCGCTCCCCCCGGCCCACGACGAAGTATCCCCAGTAGCCCATGTCCCGGTTCCCCCCCGGCATATTCGATTCCCGCTGCGCTCAGAACACCACCACAGTCGTACGGGAGTTCGCAGCCGTATGGGGCAATTCGTGCCGGGTCAGCCGAGCCTGTCCGCCAGCGTCCGGAACTCCGTCCAGGACAGTTCGGGCTTGTCCGGGTCCCACAGCTTCTGGACGGTCGCCCGCAGCGGCATCCGGATCCCGGCCGCCACCTGCTCCTGCGTCTGGGAGTTCGCGAGGTCGCACCACACCGCGAAGGACCCGCCGAGGATCTGGCCGTCGTAACGCGCCGGCACGGCCGCGGTGCCGCGCAGCACCCGCGGCGTCCACTGTTCGTAGATGCGCTGTCCCGTCGGATAGACGAAGGTCTGCGGCTCACCGAGCACGTAGTACAGGAACTCGTCGTTGTAGTTGATCACCTTGCGGCCCGCCTGGAGGTACTCCAGGGGCGCCCGGGCGCCGATCTCCTTGCCGGTCCAGTAGGCGACCTGGATGTCCTTGGCGGCCTGGACGGAGGTGCCGCGGAAGAAGCCGTCGTTCCACGCGCGCGGGACGCGCTGATGCTTGCGGACGGTGTCGGCCCGGTCGTTCAGCCAGCCCGTGGTGAGGTCGGCGACCGTCGCGCCGGAGCCGTACTTCTCCCGGGCGGCGGCGGCCAGCTGCGGGAACGAGGCCTCCGGGTTCGACCGGGTCAGCGCCTGGTACTCGTCGCCGCCGAGGTGCCAGGGGCCACCGGGGAAGAGGTCCGCGTACTCGTTCAGCAGGTCGTCGACGATGTCGGCGCTCTCGGCCTTGGAGATGTCGATGGCGCCCTGCACCGCCGACCCCTGCGCGCTGCGCAGCTGCAGGTCGGGGTGGGCGTCGATGACGGCGCCGAGGTGTCCGGGCGAGTCGATCTCGGGCACGATCGTGATGTGCCGGCTCCGCGCGAGGTCGATGATCTTCCGCACCTGCGCCTTGGTCAGATGCTGTCGCGACACGACCTCGGGGTGCGAGGTGGACTCGATCCGGAACCCCTGGTCGTCGGAGAAGTGCAGTCCCAGCTGGTTGAACTTCAGGTCGCCCAGTTCCCGGATCCGGTCCTCGATCCAGCCGGCCGTGAAGTACTTGCGCGCGATGTCCAGCATGAACCCGCGCTGAGCCTTGGCCGGTTCGTCCTTCACGACGCCCTCGGGCGCCGTGCCGCCGTCGTGGGTCTCCTGCTTGAGCGTGCGGGTGCCGTAGAAGACCCCGGCGTCGGAAGGCCCGTTGATCTCCACCCGCCCGTCGCGCACGGTCATCACGTACGACTCGAGGTTCGCGCCCTTGTCGCCGTTGAGCGCCAGCCGCAGGTCCCCGGCGCGCCGGTCGTCCTTCTCGCCCGCGTACGACATCCCGAGCTCGCCGGCGACCAGCCGCCCCTCGTCGGCCAGCGCCGGGTCGTCCACGACCACCCGGTTGCCCGCCTCGGGACGCCAGCCCGGGCCGCGCGCCGGCTCGTGCTCGCGCACGGCGGGGATGGTGCGAGGCGCCTCCGACAGGGGGTAGGAGCGGGTCGGGCTCGCCTCCGGCGCTCTGTCCGGGGGCGCTGCCGCGGTGGCTTCCCGCGAGGACGTGGCCTGCCGGCCCGTGGCATCGCCGTCACCGCCCGAGGCCGCCCAGAGCCCAAGACTCACCCCGGCCGCGACCACGACCAGGGCTACCGCCATGGCCACGACCAGCACCTGCCGCTTGCTCTCCTGCTTCGCCGAAGCCCGGCGCCTGTGCTGACTCACACGGCCAACCTAAAACTCGAGGCCCCATGGCGCGCGTCCACCACGCGTCCCGAAACTCTCTCTCCCGGGTGAAATTCAGGCATCCTTCGGACACGTCATGGTCGTACTCGATAGCGTGACGTCACATCTCTCACAGCTTGCCCTGCCGACACACGTGACGCCCACGAGGACCCACGCTGCCTGCGCACCGTCTCCCAGATCTCCCCGGTCGGCTCGCCATACCGGTGGAACACTTCAACGCAGCCTCCGAGGAGGACCTGGAGCAGGCCCTCCTCTCCTGCCTGCGCAGCCTCCGCTGGACCCGGCGTGTCGCGGAGCACCGCCCCTATCCGGACCTGGACGCCCTGCTGGCCGCCGCGGACGAGGCGGCCTACGACCTGAACTGGTCCGACCTCGCGGAGGCACTGGCGGCCGAGCCGCTGCCCCTCCCCCCGCCGGACGCCTACTCCGCCGCCCACACCGCCCTCAGCGCGGCCCACGCCGCCTATGAGGCCCGCTTCGGACACGTGTTCGTCATCTGCCTGGACGGCCTGTCCCCCGCCGAGGTGCTGGACCACCTCCTGGAGGCCATCCGGTCACGATTGGCGAACGATCCGGAAGAGGAGCGCACGGTCGCCGCCGAGGAGCTCCGGCGCCTCGCCAGGGGGCGTCTGCTCGATGCCCTCAGGGGTGCCGGGAACTGCGCGATCAACCACTGACGGCCCGCAAGGGTCGGTCCCGGAGACACCCCCGGCCCCCTTGGCCGCACTAGTCCACCCGTACCTCTTTGCGTGCCAGTTTGATCACACCAGGGGACCCCCGCTCAGCCCAGCGGCAGCGCATCGCTACGATGCTGGGGGCCGGTGGACCGTACCCGGCCGGGCCCGACCGACACACCAAGCCGGCGCGGCCCCAATCCCCGCTCCCGGAGGAAACTTCCGTGCCGGCTGGAACGCTGTACCGCGGCCGGGAAGGAATGTGGTCCTGGGTGGCTCACCGAGTCACCGGCGTCCTCATCTTCTTCTTCCTGTTCGTTCACGTGCTGGACACCGCCCTCGTCCGTGTGTCCCCGGAGGCCTACGACACCGTCGTGGCCACGTACAAGACGCCGATCGTCGCGCTGCTGGAGTACGGCCTCGTCGCCGCCATCCTCTTCCACGCGCTCAACGGTCTGCGCGTCATCGCTGTCGACTTCTGGATCAAGGGCGCCCGCTACCAGAAGCAGATGCTCTGGACCGTCGTCGCCCTGTGGGTCGTGCTGATGCTCGGGGCCATCTACCCCGTCCTCGGCCACGCCGCTCGTGAACTCTTCGGGAGCTGACGCCAATGTCCACGTCTGAGAAGACCGCCGCCGGCGTCGGCCCCGTCGAGGGTGGCGCCGTCTACACCGTCGACAACCCGGCGCCCTTCATCGAGGCCCCGCGCCAGCGCACCCGCAAGAGCCCGAAGAGCACCCGTGGCAACTTCGAGCTGGCGGCCTGGCTGTTCATGCGCCTGTCGGGCGTCGTGCTGGTCGTGCTCGTCCTCGGCCACCTGCTGATCCAGCTCGTGCTGGACGGCGGCGTCTCCAAGATCGGCTTCGCCTTCGTGGCGGGCCGCTGGGCGTCCCCGTTCTGGCAGGTCTGGGACCTGCTGATGCTGTGGCTCGCCATGCTGCACGGCGCCAACGGCCTGCGCACGGTCATCAACGACTACGCGGAGCGCGCGAACACCCGGCTGTGGCTCAAGGGCCTGCTCTACACCGCCACGGTGTTCACCATCCTGCTGGGCACGCTGGTGATCTTCACCTTCGACCCGAACATCCGCTAGGCACGGGGCTGCGAGAATCATGAAGATCCACAAGTACGACACCGTCATCGTCGGCGCCGGTGGCGCGGGCATGCGCGCGGCCATCGAGTCCACGAAGCGCAGCCGCACCGCCGTGCTGACCAAGCTCTACCCCACCCGCTCCCACACGGGCGCCGCGCAGGGCGGCATGGCCGCCGCGCTCGCCAACGTGGAGGAGGACAACTGGGAGTGGCACACCTTCGACACGGTCAAGGGCGGTGACTACCTGGTCGACCAGGACGCCGCCGAGATCCTCGCGAAGGAGGCCATCGACTCCGTCCTCGACCTGGAGAAGATGGGCCTGCCGTTCAACCGCACCCCGAACGGCACGATCGACCAGCGCCGCTTCGGCGGTCACAGCCGCAACCACGGCGAGGCCCCGGTCCGCCGCTCCTGCTACGCGGCCGACCGCACCGGCCACATGATCCTCCAGACGCTGTACCAGAACTGCGTCAAGGAGGGCGTGGAGTTCTACAACGAGTTCTACGTCCTGGACCAGCTGATCACCGAGGTCGACGGCGTCAAGAAGTCGGCCGGCGTCGTGGCCTACGAGCTGGCCACCGGTGAGATCCACGTCTTCCACGCGAAGTCCGTGATCTACGCATCCGGCGGCTGCGGCAAGTTCTTCAAGGTGACGTCCAACGCGCACACGCTGACCGGTGACGGCCAGGCGGCGGTCTACCGCCGCGGTCTGCCGCTGGAGGACATGGAGTTCTTCCAGTTCCACCCGACCGGCATCTGGCGCATGGGCATCCTGCTGACGGAGGGCGCCCGCGGTGAGGGCGGCATCCTCCGCAACAAGGACGGCGAGCGCTTCATGGAGAAGTACGCGCCGGTGATGAAGGACCTGGCGTCGCGTGACGTCGTGTCCCGCTCCATCTACACGGAGATCCGTGAGGGCCGCGGCTGCGGTCCCGAGGGCGACCACGTCTACCTCGACCTCACGCACCTCCCGCCGGAGCAGCTGGACGCGAAGCTTCCCGACATCACGGAGTTCGCCCGCACCTACCTCGGCATCGAGCCCTACACGGACCCGATCCCGATCCAGCCCACCGCGCACTACGCCATGGGCGGCATCCCGACGAACGTCGAGGGTGAGGTCCTGGCGGACAACACCACCGTCGTCCCGGGCCTGTACGCGGCCGGCGAGGTCGCCTGCGTGTCCGTGCACGGCGCCAACCGCCTCGGCACCAACTCGCTGCTGGACATCAACGTCTTCGGCAAGCGCGCGGGCATCGCCGCCGCGGAGTACGCGCAGAAGGCGGAGTTCGTCGAGCTGCCGGAGAACCCGGCGGAGCTCGTGATCTCGCAGGTGGAGCGGCTGCGCGACTCCACCGGCACCGAGCGGGTGGCGGAGCTGCGGCGCGAACTGCAGGAGACCATGGACGCCAACGTCATGGTGTTCCGCACCGAGCAGACGATCAAGACGGCGGTCGAGAAGATCGCGGAGCTGCGCGAGCGCTACCGGAACGTGTCGATCCAGGACAAGGGCAAGCGGTTCAACACGGACCTGCTGGAGGCCATCGAGCTGGGCAACCTGCTCGACCTCGCCGAGGTCATGGCCGTCTCCGCGCTCGCCCGCAAGGAGTCCCGCGGCGGTCACTACCGCGAGGACTACCCGAACCGCGACGACGTCAACTTCATGCGGCACACCATGGCGTACCGCGAGGTCGGCGCCGACGGTTCCGAAACCGTCCGTCTCGACTACAAGCCGGTCGTCCAGACCCGCTACCAGCCGATGGAGCGTAAGTACTGATGGCTACCCCTGTTCTGGACAAGGAAGACGCGGCCGGCAAGCCCGAGCCCGGTTTCGCCGACTCCCCCTACATCACGGTCACGTTCCGCGTCCGCCGCTTCAACCCGGAGGTCGCGGCGGAGGCGGTGTGGGAAGACTTCCAGGTGGAGATCGACCCCAAGGAGCGTGTCCTCGACGCCCTCCACAAGATCAAGTGGGACCTGGACGGCACGCTGACGTTCCGCCGTTCCTGCGCGCACGGCATCTGCGGCTCGGACGCGATGCGGATCAACGGCAAGAACCGTCTGGCCTGCAAGACGCTGATCAAGGACATCAACCCCGAGAAGCCGATCACGGTCGAGGCCATAAAGGGCCTCACGGTCCTGAAGGACCTCGTGGTCGACATGGAGCCGTTCTTCCAGGCGTACCGCGACGTCATGCCCTTCCTCATCACGAAGGACACGAACGAGCCGACGCGTGAGCGTCTCCAGACGGCCGAGGACCGCGAGCGCTTCGACGACACGACGAAGTGCATCCTGTGCGCGGCCTGCACCACGTCGTGCCCGGTCTTCTGGAACGACGGCCAGTACTTCGGCCCGGCCGCCATCGTCAACGCGCACCGCTTCATCTTCGACTCGCGTGACGAGGCCGGCGAGCAGCGCCTGGAGATCCTCAACGACCGCGACGGCGTCTGGCGCTGCCGCACGACCTTCAACTGCACGGACGCCTGCCCGCGCGGCATCGAGGTCACGAAGGCGATCGCGGAAGTGAAGCGTGCGCTGATCACGCGCCGCTACTGAATCGACCGCTGGATCGAGAGGGCCCCGTTTCCACTGGAAACGGGGCCCTCTGGCATGTGCCACACCATGGGGCGAACGCAGCAGACACAGTGCGGGGCACCACAGACGATCACCCCGACCCACGTGTTGAACATGTTCAAAAGTAGGTCTAGAGTCATCCCCGACAGCGTTTTGAACGTGTTCAAGAAGGGTGGGGCAATGGACCGCACGGTCATCGCCTACGTCATCTACCTGCTGGTCAGCATCGGCCTGACCGTCTGGGTGGCCCGCACGCTCAGCCGGAACGGCAAGATCTTCCTCGCCGACGTGCTGCACGGCAACGAGAAGCTCGCCGATGCCGTCAACCACCTCCTGGTGGTCGGCTTCTACCTCGTCAACCTCGGGTTCGTCGCGCTGTACCTGAGCGGTGACGGGACCATCACCGACGCCCGCGGCATCTTCGAGGCCCTGTCGACGAAGCTCGGCGTGGTGCTGCTGGTGCTCGGTGTGATGCACCTCGCCAACGTCTACGTGCTGAACCGGATCCGGCGCCGGGGGGCCATGGAGCGGGAGCAGGTGCCGCCGGTGCCGCCGCAGGGCTGGGTCGCCCCGTCGGCGCGGGCCTGAGCGGGGCCCACGTGAACGCCACCGGCACCGACGCGACCGGCATGAACACACCCGCACCGCTTAGCCGGCTCACCGTCCTGTACGACGCCGAGTGCTCCCTGTGCGCGTTCCTGCGCGACTGGCTCCTGCGGCAGCCCCACCTGGTGCCGCTGGAGCTGGTCCCGGCCGCCTCCGAGGAGGCCCGGCGGCGGTTTCCCGGCCTCGACCACGGCGCCACCCTCGACGAGATCACCGTCATCGGTGACGCCGGGCAGGTCTACCGGGGCCCCGCCGCCTGGGTGGTCACCCTGTGGGCGCTGCGCGAACACCGGCCGCTGGCCCACCGGCTGAGCACCCCGTCCGGCGCTCTGCTCGCCAGGGGCGCGGTACTCGCCGCCGCCAAGTGGCGCGGGGCGCAGGGGCACCGGAGGCAGCGCGGCGGGACGCAGTGGGGCGGCCGGGTGTACCGGCGGGCGGACGGATGGTCCTACGCCCCGGACAGCGGCTGGAGCTACACCGCGCCGGGCTGCGCCGACGGCACCTGCGCCCCTCGGTGACCGCACCGGTGCTGACGTTAGGCTCTCTTCCCGTGCCCGCGAAGAACGACGGCCCCGACGACGGCGCCACCCCCACCAAGTCCGAGCAGACCCGCGCCCTGATCCTGGAGACGGCCATGCGGCTGTTCCAGGAGCGTGGCTACGACAAGACCACGATGCGGGCCATCGCCCAGGAGGCCGGTGTCTCCGTCGGCAACGCCTACTACTACTTCGCGGGCAAGGAACACCTGATCCAGGGCTTCTACGACCGGATCGCCGCCGAGCACCAGGTGGCGGTCCGGGAGATCCTGGACCGGGAGACCGACCTGGAGACCCGGCTCGCGGGGGTGCTGCGGGCCTGGCTGGACATCGCCGCGCCCTACCACGAGTTCGCGGTGCAGTTCTTCAAGAACGCCGCCGATCCCGACAGCCCGCTCAGCCCCTTCTCCCCGGAGTCGGAGCACGCGCGCGAGGAGGCCATCAGCGTCCACCGGGACGTGCTGGCCGGGGCGACGAAGACCAAGGTGCCCGAGGAACTGCGGGGCATCCTGCCCGAGTTGATGTGGCTGTCCCAGATGGGACTGTGCCTGTACTGGATCTTCGACCGGACCGAGGGCCGCGAGCGCAGCTACCGGCTCGCCGAACGCGGTGCCCGGCTCACCGCGCGGGGCGTGGCCCTGGCCCGCTTCCGGGTGCTGCGGCCGCTCGTGCGCGAGGTGCACGAGCTGTTCACGGACTTCCTGCCGGGGATGACGCACGCCATCCCGGACCCGGCGGCCCGGCGGCGTTCCGACCCCTGAGCGGCGACCGGGGCGGGCCGTCAAGGGGGAAGTCGGCGGCCCGGCCGACGGCGTCCGCGTCGAGCGTGCCGGTCGCCCGCTGCCTGGGGAAGGCGGTCCACTCGTGGCCCTTGGGGGTGACCTGGGACAAGCGCTCGCCTCCGGCTCCTTCTTGATCTCGGCCGCCTCCTGCTCACCGGCGCCGCCGCCCTTGGCGTAGCCGTAGGTGAAGTGCGCGGGCAGGCTGACGCCGGCCCGGGTGAGCGGCTGCCGGGCCTTCCTCGGGCCGGGCTTCGGGTGGTCGTCGAAGAACGAGGCGGTGTGCCCGGTGAGGCCGGCCGGGATCGGGGAGTACAGCGGGTCGGCGATGCCGTCGCAGACCGTCACGGCTCCGCCCTGGGCTGTGCGCTCAGGCCTGCTTCGACGCGAGCTCGACCACGGTGATGTCCGACGGTGCCCCCACCCGGGTGGGCGGGCCCCAGGCGCCGGCGCCGCGCGAGACGTAGAGCTGGGTGTCGCCGTAGCGCTCCAGGCCCGCGAGGGTGGGGTTCGCGCCGGAGGCGACGAGGTTGCCGGGCCAGAGCTGGCCGCCGTGGGTGTGGCCGGAGAGCTGGAGGTCGACGCCGTGCTCGACGGCGTCATGGATCTGGACGGGCTGGTGGGCGAGCAGCACGCACGCGCGGGCGGTGTCCCGGTCGCCGAGCGCCTTCGCGAAGTCGGGGCCCCGGCCCTCGTCCTCGCCCGCGACGTCGTTGACTCCGGCGAGGTCGAAGTACGGCATCTCCCGGCGGGCGTTCTCCAGGGGGTCGATGCCCAGGCGACGGACCTCCTCGACCCACTGCTCGGCGCCGGAGAAGTACTCGTGGTTGCCGGTGACGAAGTAGGACCCGTGACGGGCCCTCAGCTGGGCGAGCGGGGCCGCCGCGGGTCCCAGGTCCTTCACACTGCCGTCGACCAGGTCGCCGACGACCGCGATCAGGTCGGGCTGGGTCGCGTTGATCGTGTCGACGACCTTCTGCGCGAAGCCGCGTCCCAGGACCGGTCCGAGGTGCACGTCACTGACCACGGCGATCCGGTACCCGTGCGCGGCGCGCGGCAGCTTGGCCAGTGGCACGGTGACCCGCTTGACCTTCGGCCCGCGCAGCACACCGTACGTCCCGTACCCCACGGTCCCGACGGCGGCGGCCGCGGCGGCCCCGGCGACGACCCGCGAGACGAAGAGCCGACGGGAGGGCGAGGGAGGGGTGGCAGAGGGCTGGGGCGAGGCGTCGGGGGCGTCCGGCGCCGAGTCGGCCTGCGGGTGGACGGCGGTCACGCCACGGGCGCGGCCGGGCTGGGAGGCGGTCGTGGGCGCCGTCCCGGGGACCGTCGCCGCACCGGAGCCGCCCGCCCGCGAGGCGGTCGCGGGCGCGGTGGGCGTGTCTCCGGCGTTCTCCTGCGGCGCGGCCGTCGGCGTCCCGGCGCCGCCGCCACTCCCCTGGGGGCCGTCCGCTCGCGGGGAGACGCTCGCGGGGGGAGTGCGGTCCGCGGTCGAGTCGGGTGCCGTGGCCGGCGCCGTGGCGCCGGCCGGGGCGTGCGGGCCGGGCTCGGAGGCGGTGGGCTGCTCGGTGGCGGTCGCCGGGCGCCGGTCCTGGTGCGTTCGTCCCGCCCGGTGGTCGAGGAAGCGTCGCAGGAGCGGGCGGACGATCTCTCCCGCCAGCACCGCCAGCAGCAGGTACATCGACAGGGCCAGCCACAGGAAGCCCGGCCAGGCGAGGACCTGTTGGAGCGGGAAGGGGGCGCCCGAGCGTTCGGCGACCAGGGCCGTGATCGCCAGGATCCAGCCGCCGGCGATCAGGACCGCGCCCGCGCGGCGGACGAGGCCCGGGCCACTGGTCGTGTCGCGGAACAGGCGGCGCCACACGTACCAGTTGGCCGTCACGACGACGGCCAGGACCAGCACTGCGACGAGTACGAAAACGATGACCACGGTGTCGTGTCTCCCGATCGCCGCTATGACGTCCGGCGCAGTGCGCGCAGACCACGCAACCCGATGGCCCCGATGACCGTCCCCAATACGAAGGAAACGACGGCGAGCAGCAGGTGCACCCAGAAGTAGGCCGTGGGACGACCGTCGTCGAAGGCGAGCCCGCTGCCGTCCTTGACCAGGTTCTTGACGAAAGTGATCCAGATGACCCAGCTCCACACCCCGAAGGCGAGCAGGAACCAGGAGACGGGGCGGCTGAGCTTCATGCACCCAGTATCGCCAGGCCGTGTCCGGTTCCGTTCCCGGGGTGGGGCCGGAGGCAGGACTTCCGACCGTACGGCATGTACGTTTCCGACCGTGCCCCCTCCGCAGCAGACCACCAGGCGATCCCTGCTGGTCACCTACGCCGTCCTGTCGTCGCTCGCCCTGGCCGCGCCCGCCGCCGTCGCCGCCCCGAGCCCTTCGGGCAGTCCTTCGGGCAGTCCCTCGCCGAGTCCGTCGGCCACTCCCCCGGCATCGATGTCGAGCGTGGGCGGCGCCCGCCTCGGCCGGCCGGGGACGCAGGTGAATCTGGCGAGCGGCGTCCCGGTGCTGCCGAAGGACGTCAGCGCCCGTTCCTGGATCGTCGCCGACGCCGAGTCGGGCGACGTGCTGGCCGCGCACAACGCCCACTGGCGCCTCGCCCCGGCGAGCACCCTGAAGATGCTGTTCGCGGACACGCTGCTGCCGGAGTTCCCCAGGGACACCAAGCACAAGGTCGTCCCCTCCGACCTGGCGGGCATCGGCCCGGGCTCCAGCATGGTCGGGATAAAGGAGGAGGAGACGTACACGGTCCACGACCTGTGGCTGGGCGTCTTCCTGCGCTCCGGCAATGACGCCGTGCACGTGCTGTCCGCCATGAACAAAGGCATCGAGAACACCGTCGAGGAGATGAACGAGCACGCCGAGGAGCTCCAGGCCCTCGACACGCACGTCGTCAGCCCGGACGGCTACGACGCCGAGGGGCAGGTCTCCTCGGCGTACGACCTGACGCTGATCGCCCGCTCCGGGATGCAGAAGAAGGACTTCCGCGAGTACGCCTCGACGGTCAGCGCCAAGTTCCCGGGTAAGACGAAGAAGGGCAAGAAGGGCAAGAGGGTCCGCGAGTCCTTCGAGATCCAGAACACCAACCGGCTGCTGGCAGGCGACTCGGACGTGCCCGTCTACGAGGGCATCGCGGGCGTCAAGAACGGCAACACCACCAACGCGGGCGCCACCTTCACCGGTGTCGCCGAGCGCGGCGGCAAGGTGCTCCTGGTGACGGTGATGAACCCGGAGAAGCCCGGGCACAACGAGGTCTACAAGGAGACCGCCCGGCTGTTCGACTGGGGTTTCAAGGCGGCCGGGAAGGTGCGGCCGGTGGGCGAGCTGGTCCCGCCCAAGAGCGCCGCGCAGGCCAGTGCGCAGCCCGGCGCGAACCCCTCCGGCGAGGCCGGCGGCTCCGGGGACGGCGGCAGCGGCACGGCCGGGACCGGTGCGAAGCCGGTGGCCAGCGCCCCGGCCGCGGACGGCTCCAGCGGCATCGGGACGGCGCTCGGCATCACGGGCGGGGTGCTGGTGCTGCTCATGGGCGGCGCGTTCCTGGTCAACCGCCGCTGGCCACTGCCGGATCTGGTGCGCCGTCGGACTCGCCCGTGAGACCCGGGACTTCGTCCTGCTTGCTCTGCGTCGCCGTCCAGGCGGCGCAGAACAGCACCAGCTTCGAGGTGAAGTTGATCCACAGCAGCAGCGCGACGGGCACCCCGAACGCGCCGTACATGCTCTTCGCGGCCACGCCCTGCAGATAGCCGCTGAGCAGCAGCTTCAGCAGTTCGAAGCCGATCGCGCCGGTCAGCGCCGCCACGAAGAGGCGGTGGCGCGTCGGCTCGACGCCGGGCAGCAGCGTCAGGACGTAGAGCAGCAGCAGGAAGTTCGCCAGCACGGCGACCAGGAACGCGACGACGTGCAGCAGGACCCCGCCCCAGCCGCCCTCGTCGACACCGAGTTGCCGGGTGACCCAGCCGATCAGCGCGGAGGCGACGGCGGAGGCGGCGATGGTGACGAGGAGCGCGCCGCCGAGGCCGATCAGGACACCCGCGTCCTTGCCGTAGCGCAGGACGGGGTTCTCCTCCTCGTCGGTCAGTTCCCACACCGCCCGCAGGCACTCGCGCATCGAGCCGGCCCAGCTGACGCCGGTGAAGAACAGCAGGGCGCCCGCGATGAGTCCGATCGTGCCGGCGTTGTCCACCAGACCGGCGATGTCCATCTGATCGGAGATGCCGGGGACCTGCTCGGCGAGCTTGTCCCGCAGCTTGTCCTCCTGCTCCGTGCTGAGCGTGGCGGCGGCGATGGTGGCGGACACCGTCAGCAGCGGGAACAGTGCGACGAAACTCGTGAAGGTCATCGCGGCGGCCAGCCGCGTCCACTTCACGCGGTCCAGCCGTTCGTACGACCGCCACGCGTGGGTGATCATCAGCCGCTCCGCCCACGGCCCGACCACCGGGAGTCTTTTCAGCCAGTCCATGATCCGACTCTGCCCTCCGCCCGGAACACCCATGTACGGGTACCCCAGAACCGCAGGACTGTGGCCAGCGCCATCCCGACGACTCCGCCGGAGACGGTGTCCGCGCGCTGCGAGGTGAGGCCGAGGCCGTAGTGGCTGGCGGCCAGGCAGAGCAGTTGCAGGCACGCTCCGGCGAGGTTCACCGCGAAGAACACGGCGTACGGGCGCAGGCCCCGGCGTCGTGTGGTCCGGTAGGTGCCGAGGGCGTTGCCGGCGTAGGCGAGCGTGCAGGCGGCCAGGAAGGACACGGACTTGGCGGTGAGCGGGCCGAGTCCGGCGGGGCCGCGCAGGTACGTGAAGAGGGCGAGGTCGACGGCGTAGGCGAGGAGACCGGTGGTGGCGAAGCCGATCAGTTCCCGGCGGCACGGGAGCACGGGGCTTCGCCCCGGGCGCGTGGTCACCAATTGGCCACTGCCAGGCCGTACATCGCCACCCACACCACACCGATGAGCGCGAGGGCGCGGTCGCGCAGGATGACGTCCTCGGGTTCGCCGGCGGTGCCGCGGTCGGCGAACACGGCGTAGCGCAGGATCGCGAGGATGAAGGCGACCATGGACAGCTGCCGCCAGGGCAGCACGCTGGTGTGCGGGACGCCGCCCTCCTCCATGGCCCACAGGCAGTAGCCGAGGACGGCGACACCGGCCGCGAGCTGCCAGACGAAGCGGAGGTAGCCGGTGGTGTACTCGGTGAGCAACGCCCGTGTGGCGCCCGCCTTTCCGGCCATCTGGACGGCTTCCGAGTAGCGCTTGGCCGACACCATGAACAGCGCGCCGAAGCCGGTGGTGATGAGGAACCAGCGCGACAGCGGGATGCCGAGGGCGAGTCCGCCGACCATGGCCCGCATCAGGAACCCGGTGGTGACGACGGCGAGATCGACGACGAGGACGTGCTTCAGGCTGATGCAGTAGGCCAGTTGCATGGCGAGGTACGCGGTCAGCAGCGCGGCGACGGCCGGACCGCACAGCCAGGCAGCGGCGGCGGGCGCGAGGACGCCGAGGATGCCTCCGACGGCGTAGGCCACGGGCACGGGGACCTGCCCGGCGGCGACCGGGCGGTGCCGCTTGGTGGGGTGGGCGCGGTCGGCGTCGGCGTCGCGGGCGTCGTTGACGAGGTAGACGGCGGCGGCGCAGGCCGTGAAGAGGACGAAGACCAGGGCGAGTCGGATCAGGGCGTGCCGGGAGAAGAGCTCGCCGGCGGCGGCCGGGGCGGCGACCACGAGAACGTTCTTGATCCACTGTCTGGGGCGCGCGGTCCTGAGGAGACCGGCCAGGAGACCGCCCTTGCCCGGTGGTGCCGGCCGCTCCTGGTGGGTGCGCTGCCGCAGGACGGCCGTCTCAGCCATGGTCGGCGCCTCCTCGCATCCAGCGGGCGCCGAGCCGGGCCGTGAGGGCGCCCAGCGCCGCGCCCGCGGCGACGTCGGAGGGGTAGTGGACACCGGCCACGAGGCGCGAGAGGCACACGGCGGCGGCGAGCGGCGGGACGGCGTGCGCCCCCAGGGCGCCGAAGGCGACGGCGGCGGCCGCCGCCGAGGTGGCGTGCGAGCTGGGGAAGGAGTGCCGGCCTGCGGTGCGCACCAGGGGCTCGACGTGCGCGGGGCGCGGCCTGCGCACGACCCGTTTCACTCCCATGCTGACGAGGTGCGCCCCGGCGGTGAGGGCGGTGCCGCGCAGCCAGACGCCGCGTCTGCCGCCGTCGACGGCGGCTCCGGCGAGCCCGGCCACCAGCCACAGTGCCGCGTGCTCCCCCGCCCAGGACAGGGCACGCGCGGCACCGGCGACGCGCGGGTCGGTGCCGCACGCCCTGAGCGTCGAAACGATCCGGTGGTCCATGTCGTGCAGGTCGTCGAGGTCGTCCATGTGGACTCACTGTTCACGCCCACCGGGCCTGAACTGCGGCAATATTGAGCGACATCCCATTAATCACCCGTTTCGGGGAGGGGTGCCATGTTCACGAACTAATCGCCCACGATAGGGCGATACGGTCGCGGACATGTCTGCCGACACCGATTACGACCCGGACGTCATGGGGCTGGATCACACCACCGTCACGGGCTGGGGCCGCACCGCCCCCACCGCCGCCCGGCTGATCCGCCCACGGACGTATGAGGAGGCCGTGGCGGCCGTCCGGGACTGCGGGGCCCGCGGGGGCATCCCCCGGGGCCTGGGGCGGGCGTACGGGGACGCGGCGCAGAACGCGGGCGGCTCCGTGCTCGACATGACGGCCCTGGACCGTGTGCACGCGATCGACGCCGGCGGCGGGACCGTGCTGTGCGACGCGGGCATCTCCCTGCACCGGCTGATGGAGGTGCTCCTCCCGCTCGGCTGGTTCGTGCCGGTCACCCCCGGCACGCGCTACGTCACCGTCGGCGGGGCGATCGGCGCCGACATCCACGGCAAGAACCACCACGTCTCGGGCTCCTTCGCCCGCCATGTGCTCGCCTTCGAACTCCTCACCGCAGACGGTGAGATCCGCACGGTCGTACCCGGCACGCCGCTCTTCGACGCCACCGCGGGCGGTATGGGCCTGACCGGCGTGATCCTCACCGCCACCATCCGGCTCCAGCCCGTCGAGACGTCGTTGGTGTCGGTCGACACCGAGCGGGCGACGGACCTGGACGACCTGATGGCCCGGCTGGCGGCGACCGACCACCGCTACCGCTACTCGGTCGCCTGGATCGACCTGCTGGCCCGGGGCGCCGCCACCGGCCGCGCGGTCCTCACCCGCGGCGACCACGCGCCACTGGACGCGCTCCCCGCCCGCCTGCGCCGGGACCCGCTCGCCTTCCGCACCCCCCGCTTGCCGGCGACGCCCGCGATCCTCCCCGAGGGCCTGCTCAGCCGGACGACCGTGGGCCTGTTCAACGAGCTCTGGTACCGCAAGGCCCCCCGCGCGCGCACCGGCCGCCTCCAGCGGATCTCGGCCTTCTTCCACCCCCTGGACGGCGTGCCGCACTGGAACCGCGTCTACGGCCGCGGCGGCTTCGTGCAGTACCAGTTCGTCGTCGGCTACGGCCGGGAGGACGCCCTGCGCCGCATCGTGCGCCGCATCTCCGAACGCCGCTGCCCGTCCTTCCTGGCCGTCCTCAAGCGCTTCGGGGAGTCCGACCCGGGCTGGCTGTCCTTCCCCGTGCCGGGCTGGACACTGGCGCTGGACATCCCGGCGGGGCTGCCCGGCCTCGGCGCGTTCCTCGACGAACTCGACGAGGAGGTCGCCGCCGCCGGCGGGCGCGTCTACCTCGCCAAGGACGCCCGGCTGCGACCGGAGCTGCTCACGACCATGTACCCGCGTCTCGACGACTTCCGCGAGCTGCGCGCCGAGCTGGATCCGCGCGGGGTGTTCGTGTCCGACCTGGCCCGCCGCCTCAGTCTGTGAGCAACCTCAAGGAGCTGCTGTCATGAAGGACGCCTTCGGCCTCCCCCAGTCCCTGCTCGTCCTCGGCGGTACGTCCGAGATCGCGCTGGCCACCGCCCGCCGGCTGATCGCCCGCCGCACCCGCACGGTCTGGCTGGCGGGCCGCCCCTCCCCCGCCCTGGAGGAGGCCGCCGGGCAGCTGCGCGGGCTCGGGGCCGATGTGCACACCGTCGCCTTCGACGCCCTCGACCCGGCCTCCCACGAGGCGGTGCTCGGCAAGGTCTTCGCCGAGGGCGACGTCGACATGGTGCTGCTCGCCTTCGGGCTGCTCGGCGACCAGGCCCGCGACGAGCGCGAGCCGGAGGCGGCGGTGCGGGTCGCGCAGACCAACTACACCGGCGCGGTCTCGGCGGGGCTGGTGTGCGCCCGCTCGCTCCAGTCGCAGGGGCACGGCTCGCTGGTCGTGATGTCCTCCGTCGCGGGCGAGCGGGCCCGCCGCGCCAACTTCATCTACGGCTCCAGCAAGGCCGGCCTCGACGCTTTCGCGCAGGGCCTGGGCGACGCGCTGCACGGCACGGGCGTGCACGTCATGGTCGTACGTCCCGGCTTCGTCCGGACGCGGATGACCGCCGGTCTGCCCGAGGCACCGCTCGCGACCACGCCCGAGGCGGTCGCGACGGCCGTGGAGCTGGGCCTCAGGCGCCGTTCGGAGACGGTGTGGGTGCCGGGGGCGCTGCGGGTGGTGATGGCGGCGCTGCGGCACCTGCCGCGCGGGGTGTTCCGGCGGCTGCCGGTCTGACCCGCGGGCGGGTCAGCGGGTGGGGACCGAGCCGTGCTCCACGCGCCCGGCCTGCGGGGGGACCACCGAACCACCGAAGGGGAACTCGCGGAGCTTGCGCCAGACGCCGTCGGCGCCCTGCTCGTAGAGGGCGAAGGCGGTGCAGGGCCACTCGGCCTCGTAGCCGGCGAGCTCCTCGAAGGCGCGGTCCATGGCCGCCTCGTCGATGCCGTGCGCCACGGTGACGTGCGGGTGGTAGGGGAACTGCAGTTCGCGCGCGGCCGGGCCGGCGGGGTCGCGGACCTGCTGCTGGAGCCGGGTGCAGGCCTCCGCGCCCGAGACGACCCGGACGTACACCACCGGTGACAGGGGCCGGAAGGTGCCGGTGCCGGACAGCCGCATGGGGAACGGGCGGCCGGCCGCGGCGACCTCGGCCAGATGCGCCTCGACGGCCGGCAGGGCGGTCTCGTCGACCTCCGTCGGC
The DNA here is from genome assembly GCF_044755265.1 of Streptomyces sp. NPDC092370. Lineage (NCBI taxonomy): Bacteria > Bacillati > Actinomycetota > Actinomycetes > Kitasatosporales > Streptomycetaceae > Streptomyces > Streptomyces sp. NPDC092370. The sequence goes on from NZ_JBIVQO010000004.1 coordinate 573,239, forward strand.
GGCAGCAGGGTGACGTGCGTGGGGATGCCGTGAGCCGCGGCGTCGCCGAAGCCCGCGCGCAGCTGCTGGAGCTCGCTGCCGTGAGGCTCCGGGACCGCGATCGAGACACCGATCGTTACGGTCCCCACGTCGTCTCCTGTCGTGTCAGTGTGGCCGCTGATACGACCACCCGGTTATCGACTGTACGGCCACGGCCGGGTTACGGGCAGGCGCAACCGGAGTGATGTACAGCGCTGTTCGGTGGTACGGCTGCGCGCGGGAGCGGTTTCAGTGCTTGGCGGGCAGGAAGCCGACCTTGTCGTACGCCTGCGCGAGGGTCTCGGCGGCGACCGCGCGGGCCTTCTCGGCACCCTTGGCCAGGACCGAGTCGAGCGTCTCGGGGTCGTCCAGGTACTGCTGCGTGCGCTCGCGGAACGGCGTCACGAACTCGACCACGATCTCGGAGAGGTCCGTCTTGAACGCGCCGTAGCCCTTGCCGGCGTACTTCTCCTCCACCTCGGCGATGGTCGCCCCGGTGAGGGTCGAGTAGATGCCGAGGAGATTGCTGATGCCCGGCTTCTCCACCGCGTCGTAGCGGATGACCGTGTCGGTGTCGGTGACCGCGCTCCTGACCTTCTTCGCGGTGGCCTTCGGCTCGTCCAGGAGGTTGATGAGGCCCTTCGGCGTGGACGCCGACTTGCTCATCTTGATCGACGGGTCCTGGAGGTCGTAGATCTTCGCCGTCTCCTTCAGGATGTACGGCTTCGGGACGGTGAAGGCCGGGCCGAACCGGCCGTTGAAGCGTTCGGCGAGGTCGCGGGTGAGCTCGATGTGCTGGCGCTGGTCCTCGCCGACCGGGACCTCGTGGGCCTGGTAGAGCAGGATGTCCGCGACCTGGAGGATCGGGTAGGTGAACAGGCCGACCGAGGCGCGCTCGGCGCCCTGCTTGGCGGACTTGTCCTTGAACTGGGTCATCCGGCCGGCCTCGCCGAAGCCGGTGAGGCAGTTCATGATCCAGGCGAGCTGGGCGTGCTCGGGGACGTGGCTCTGCACGAAGAGCGTGCAGCGGTCCGGGTCGAGGCCCGCCGCGAGGAGCTGGGCCGCGGCCAGCCGCGTGTTCGCGCGCAGGCCCTTCGGGTCCTGCGGGATGGTGATCGCGTGCAGGTCGACGACCATGTAGAACGCGTCGTGGGTCTCCTGGAGGGCCACCCACTGGCGGACGGCGCCGAGGTAGTTGCCGAGGTGGAACGAGCCGGCGGTGGGCTGGATCCCGGAGAGCACGCGAGGTCGGTCAGAGGCCATGCTCACCATTCTCTCAGGTCTCGCTGCCAGATCCGGAACCGGTCGCGAACAGAGGGATGAGGGTGCCCCGGCGTAGAGCGCCGGGGCACCCTCGCGAGCAACAGGTGACGGGGCGGGGCGTCAGCCCAGGTCGATCTCCGGGTACAGCGGGAAACCGGCCACGAGGTCGGTGGCGCGGTGGGAGATCTCGTCGGCGATCTTGGCGTCGAGCACGTGGGCCGCCTTGGAGGGGGCGCCCGACTTGGTCGTGCCCGGCTCCGTGGCGGCAAGGACGCGGTCGATGAGACCGGCGACCTCGTCCATCTCGGCGGTGCCCAGGCCGCGCGTGGTCAGGGCGGGGGTGCCGATGCGGATGCCGGAGGTGTACCAGGCGCCGTTCGGGTCGGCGGGGATGGCGTTGCGGTTGGTGACGATGCCCGACTCGAGCAGGGCGGCCTCGGCCTGGCGGCCGGTGAGGCCGTAGGAGGAGGCGACGTCGATGAGGTTCAGGTGGTTGTCCGTGCCGCCGGTCACGAGGGTGGCGCCGCGGCGCATGAGGCCTTCGGCGAGGGCCCGGGAGTTGTCGACGATGCGCTGCGCGTAGTCCCGGAAGGACTCCTGGCGTGCCTCCGCGAGGGCCACGGCCTTGGCGGCCATGACGTGCGGCAGCGGGCCGCCGAGGACCATCGGGCAGCCGCGGTCGACCTGGTCCTTGAGGGAGTCGTCGCACAGGACCATGCCGCCACGGGGGCCGCGCAGCGACTTGTGGGTGGTCGTCGTCACGATCTGGGCGTGCGGCACCGGGTCGAAGTCGCCGGTCAGGACCTTGCCCGCGACCAGGCCGGCGAAGTGCGCCATGTCGACCATGAGCGTCGCGCCGACCTCGTCGGCGATCTCGCGCATGATCCGGAAGTTCACCAGGCGGGGGTAGGCGGAGTAGCCGGCGACGATGATCAGCGGCTTGAACTCGCGGGCGGAGGTGCGCAGGGCCTCGTAGTCGATGAGGCCCGTGGCGGGGTCCGTGCCATAGGAGCGCTGGTCGAACATCTTGCCGGAGATGTTCGGGCGGAAGCCGTGGGTGAGGTGGCCGCCGGCGTCCAGGGACATGCCGAGCATGCGCTGGTTGCCGAAGGCCTGGCGCAGCTCGGCCCAGTCGGCGTCGGTCAGGTCGTTGACCTGGCGCACGCCGGTCTTCTCCAGGAAGGGCACCTCGACGCGGGCGCCGAGGACGGCCCAGAAGGCGACCAGGTTGGCGTCGATGCCGGAGTGCGGCTGGACGTAGGCGTGGCGGGCGCCGAAGAGTTCGCGGGCGTGCTCGGCGGCGAGGCCCTCGACGGTGTCGACGTTGCGGCAGCCGGCGTAGAAGCGGCGGCCGATGGTGCCCTCTGCGTACTTGTCGCTGAACCAGTTGCCCATCGCCAGCAGGGTGGCCGGGGAGGCGTAGTTCTCGGAGGCGATCAGCTTGAGCATCTCGCGCTGGTCGGCGACCTCCTGGCCGATGGCGTCCGCCACGCGGGGCTCGACGGCGCGGATCACGTCGAGGGCGGCGCGGTAGGCGGTGGAAGCGGGGGAGAGGGGCGCGGCTGACATGTGTGGACCTCCGGACGTTGCGTTCAGCGTTCACGGTACGGCCCAGGCGCACGGCTCTGACTGCTCGGGCCGCTCCCCGATGGTTGGACCCATCCCAGCGCGCCAGTCACGGCCCACGGGCAGCCTACCGGACCTCGTCTGCGGGATTCGTGTTGCTGGTCGCGAGTTCCCCGCGCCCCCGGGGGAACCGCGCCCGTCCCCGATCTAAAGGATGACGTGGGGCAGGAACCGTGCGTATTCGTCCGTGATCAGGCCCGACGACTCGCGGATGCCCAGGCCGGCCGACTCGTTCTCCACCACCCACGCGCCCAGGACCACCCGGTTGCCGTCGAAGTCGGGCAGGGGGGCCAATCGCTGGTAGCAGCACGGTTCGTCGCGGAGCGCGGGGGCGGATCCGGGCTCGTGGATCGTGACACCCGCGCCCTCCCGGCCGAGGAGGGGCTTGGCCGCCCAGCCCGTGGTGGTGAGGTCCCGGGGGCCGTCCAGGTAGGCCGGGAGGAGGTTGGGGTGGCCGGGGTAGAGCTCCCAGAGGACGGCCAGCAGGGCCTTGTTGCTGAGGAGCATCTTCCAGGCCGGTTCGATCCACAGCGTGGAGCCCGTGCCGCCGCCGTTGTCGAGGGTGTCCAGGACGTGGCCGGCGAAGCGGTCGGTGGTGAGCCATTCCCAGGGGTAGAGCTTGAAGACGCTGCGGATGAAGCGCAGGCGCTGGTCGACGAAGCGGCCGGAGAGTCGGTCCCAGCCGATCTCCTCCATGGAGATCCAGTCGGTGGCGAGGCCCGCCTGCTCGGCGGTCTCCTTCAGGTAGGCCACCGTCATCATGTCCTCGCCGAGTTCGTCGGCGGAGGAGTAGGCGAAGTGGAGGGGGCCGCCGGGCGGGAGCAGGGCGGCCTGGTTCTTCCACGCGTCGACGAGGCGTTCGTGGAGGGAGTTCCACTGATCGGCGCCGGGGAAGCGGTCCTCCATCCAGAACCACTGGGGCGACGCGGCCTCCACCAGTGAGGTGGGGGTGTCGGCGTTGTACTCCAGGAGCTTGGCCGGGCCGGTGCCGTCGTAGCGGAGGTCGAAACGGCCGTAGAGGGAGGGGAGTTCGGCGCGGCGGTGCCAGGCCTCGGCGACCGCGCCGGCCACGCGGGGGTCGGTGATGCCCAGGTCGGCGAAACGGTCCGCGGTGACGATGTGGTCGGCCGCCGCCAGGCACATGCGGTGGAGGTCCTCGACCACCTCTTCGAGGGCTTCGATCTCCTCCAGGGAGAAGACGTAGTACGCGCTCTCGTCCCAGTAGGGGCGCAGGGAGTCGTCGGGGTAGCGGGTCAGGGGGTAGATCAGGCCCTGTTCCTCGACGGTCTGCTGCCAGCCGGGGCGGGGCTCGGTGATCCGGCGTTCCATCTGCTGCGTCCGCCCGGTCAGCCGCCGCCGCTGCCGGAGCCGGAGCAGCCGAAGCCGCCCCGGTCGACGGCCTCGCTGCGGCTGAAGGTGCCGTGGTCGGCGTAGCCGCCGCTGACGTCGGCGTCGTAGTACCAGTCGGCGTCGGCGGCCCTGGTCTTGCCGCTCTTCTTGCGGCCCTTGCCGGAGGAGGAGGCGCCGGACGAGCAGTTCTTGTCGGCGACGATCTTGTAGCCGTTGATGTAGTCGTAGCTGTCCCGGTCCACACAGCGGCGGTCGGGATCGGAGCCGCACGCGGACAGGGCCGCCGCGAGGACGCCCATGCCTCCCAGCACCACCGTGCTCGAACGCAGCCTTCGCCGTGTTTCAGCCATATGTGTGTCTCCCCCGGTCTCCCCGCTGTGCACCGACAGACGGTCAGCCTAGAGATCGGTGTGACCGGGCGTGCATGACCCCCCGTCCACGACCGTTCCCCTACTGTCGATTTGTGATTTTTGGAATGCTGTGCGCCCTTGGTGCGGCGGTCTGTTTCGGTACGGCGACGGTGTTGCAGGCGATCGCCGCGCGGGCGGCGGCGGCGACCGGCCCGGGCGGGGACGTGGCACTGCTGTGGCGGGCGCTGCGGCAGTGGCGGTACCTGGCCGGACTCGCGCTCGACGGGATCGGTTTCGTGCTCCAGATCCTCGCGCTGCGATCGGTGCCGATCTACGCCGTCGGGGCGGCCCTGGCCGCGAGCCTCGCGGTGACGGCCGTGGTCGCGGCACGGCTGCTCAGGGTGCGGCTGAGCCGTGTCGAATGGGCGGCGGTGGCGGTGGTGTGCGCCGGGCTCGCACTGCTGGGGCTGGCGTCCGGCGCGGAGGGCGACGAGCCGGGTCCGGCGTGGCTGAAGTGGGCGATGCTCGGGGCGGCGGCGGGGGTGCTGCTGCTGGGTGCGGCCGGCGGGCGGTTGCCCGAACGGGGGCGGGCCCTGGCGCTCGGTCTGGGAGCGGGGCTCGGGTTCGGGGTGGTGGAGGTGTCGGTGCGGCTCATCGACGGTCTGTCCCCCGGTGAGCTGTTCCCGAATCCGGCGACGTACGCGCTGCTGCTCGGCGGCGGGGCGGCGTTCCTGCTGCTGACCTCGGCCTTGCAGCGCGGGTCGGTGACCACGGCGACGGCCGGGCTGGTGCTCGGGGAGACCGTCGCCCCCGCGCTGATCGGTGTGGTGTGGCTCGGGGACCGTACGCGGCCGGGGCTGGGGTGGCTGGCGCTTCTCGGTTTCGCGGTGGCGGTGGTGGGGGCGCTGGCGTTGTCGCGGTTCGGGGAGGCACCGGTGGTGGCGGAGGAGAGCGTCGTCGCACCGCGGTGACGCGGTGCCCGGAAGGGCCGTGCCCTCGGCGAGGAGCCCCACCGCCGGACATCCTCCCGGCTGCCTCGCGGGCCACCGGGACCTTGCCCGGGCGGTGGAAAGCGCGTGTTCACCCGGGCAGTACGGCGCACAGCGCGTCCAGCGCGCCGGACCACGCGTGGTCCGGGGGTGTCCCGTATCCGACGACCAGGGCGTCGAGCGGCTCGGCCCGCGCGGCGGGGTTGCCGTAGCGGGCGAGGCCGTGGAGCGCGAGGCCCCGCCAGTGGGCCGCCTGGATCACCGACTGCTCGGTGCCGGGCGGCAGCCGCAGCAGGACGTGCAGACCCGCCGCGATACCGGTGACGTGGGACTTCGAGGCCCTGGCCGTCACGGCGGCGACCAGGGCGTCCCGGCGGCGCCGGTAGCGCAGGCGGTTCGCGCGCACGTGCCGGTCGTAGGCACCGGAGGTGAGGAACTCGGCCAGGGTCAGCTGGTCCAGGGCCCCGCAGGAGTCGACGCCGCCCTTCGCGGCCGCGACCTCTTCGGCGAGGCCCGGCGGCAGCACCATCCAGGCCAGCCGCAGCCCGGGCGCGAGGGATTTGCTCGCGGTGCCCAGGTAGACCACCCGGTCGGGGTCCAGGCCCTGCAGCGCGCCGACGGGCTGCCGGTCGTAGCGGAACTCACCGTCGTAGTCGTCCTCCAGCACCAGCCCCCCGGTGCTCCGGGCCCAGTCAACGACGGCCGCACGGCGGTCGCGGTGCAGGGGTACGCCCATGGGGAACTGGTGGGCGGGGGTGAGCAGCAGCGCGTCGGCCCCGGGCAGGGCGCCCGGGTCGGTCCCCCGCCGGTCGAAAGGCAGCGGGGCGGTGCCCAGACCGCAGCCGGCCAGGATGTTCCAGTGCGCGTCGAGCCCGTACGCCTCGACCGCGACCATCGCCGCTCCGCGCGCCCGCAGCACCGTGCCGAGCAGTTTCAGGCCGTGTGCGAACCCGGCGCACACCACGATCCGTTCGGGTTCGGCCCGCACGCCCCGGGCCCGCGAGAGGTACCCGGCGAGCGCGGCCCGCAGCTCGGGGCGGCCACGGGGGTCGCCGTAGCCGAGGGCGTGGTACGGGGCGGCGGCGAGGGCGCGGCGGGCGGCCTTGAGCCACTCCGCGCGCGGGAAGGACGCGAGATCGGGGCTGCCGGGTCGCAGGTCGTAGGCCGGGCGGGCGCGGGTGCGGGGGTGGGGTGCCGTGCCGGACGGCGGGACGACCTCGCGCGCGGCGACCCGGGTGCCCGAGCCCTGCCGGGCGGTGAGCCACCCCTCGGCGGCCAGGTCGGCATAGGCGTCGGCGACCGTGTTGCGGGCGATGCCCAGGTCGGCGGCGAGCGCGCGGGAGGAGGGCAGCCGGGTGCCGGGGGCCAGCCGGCCGGAGCGCACCGCCTCGCGCAGGGCATCCGTCAGCCCTCGGCGCAGGCCCGGCCCGGCCGGTTCCACGTGCAGGTCGAGGCCCAGAGTGGCCCAAGGTTGCGCCATGGAAATGGACCATACTCCTGGGCGACTTCCTTCTTAGGGTCGAGGGCATGACGACGCACACCGACGAAACCGAGGCCGTGGCGTACGCCCCCGAGCAGCCCGCCCGGCTGGAGTGGACCAAGCACGCGCCCGAGGTCTACAAGGCGATGGTCCGGCTGGACACCGCGGCCCGCAAGGGCCTCGACCACAAGCTGTACGAGCTGGTGAAGATCCGCGCCTCCCAGATCAACCACTGCGCGTTCTGCATCGACATGCACACCAAGGACGCCCTCGCCTCGGGCGAGACCGTCGAGCGGATCGTGCAGCTCAGCGCCTGGGAGGAGTCGCGGCACTTCTACACCGCGAAGGAGATCGCGGCACTGGAGCTGACGGAGGCGGTGACGGTCCTGACGGACGGGTTCGTGCCGGACGAGGTCTACGAGCGGGCGGCCAGGCACTTCGAGGAGGCGGAGCTGGCGCAACTCATCGCGGCGATCACGGTCATCAACGCCTGGAACCGGTTCGGGGTGACCTGCCGTATGACGCCCGGGCACTACCAGCCGGGCCAGTACAAGTGACGACCCGCGACAACCGGAACCGGGTGATGGTCACTCGCCGGATTCCGCCAGGGGGATACACGCCGTGAGCAGGATCGAGACGTTCCGCGCCCTGCACCACCACCGGGCGCCGGGTGATCCGCTGGTGCTGCCCGGGCCCTGGGACGCGGCCAGTGCGCGGGTGTTCGCCGAGGCCGGGTTCCCGGCGCTCGCCACACCCAGCGCCGGGGTCGCCGCCTGTCTCGGCTACGAGGACGGGCAGGTTCCGGCCGACGAGATGTTCGCGGCGGTCGCCCGGATCATCCGGGCCGTCGACGTGCCGGTGTCCGCGGACGTGGAGGGCGGATACGGGCTCGCGCCGAAGGAGCTCGTGGAGCGGCTGCTGGAGGTGGGGGCGGTCGGCTGCAACCTGGAGGATTCCGCGGACGGAGTGCTCAAGGACCCCCGCGTGCACGCCGGCTGGCTGGCCGAGGTGCGGGAGGCGGCAGGTGACCGGCTGTTCGTCAACGCGCGCATCGACACCTTCGTCCGCGGGGTCGACGATCCCGGACGGGCCATCGAGCGGGCCGCGTTGTACGTGGCCGCGGGCGCCGACTGCGTGTACCCGATCGGCGCCCCGCCGGAGGTGCTGCCGCTGCTGCGGGCCGGGATCCAGGGGCCGATCAACGTGGGGGCTCCGACGGAGGGTGGCCCCTCGCCCGCCGAACTCGGCGCGAAAGGGGCCACCCGGATCACCTTCGGGCCGGGACTCCAGCGCCGGGCCACGCGGGCCCTGCGGGAGATCGCCGACCGACTGAGCCGGTGAGCGTCAGGACAGCCACTTCTTCCACGTGGACCTGTGGCTGTCCACCCACTTCTTCGCCGCGTCCTCCGGTGTCATCTTCTGGTCGGCGATCATCAGGGAGACCTCGTTCTGGTCCTCCGTCGTCCACCGGAACTTCTTCAGGAAGGCCGCCGCCTTGCCGCCCTTCTTCGCGAAGTCCGCGTTGAGGTACTTCTGCAACGGGGTGTGCGGATAGGCGCAGGCGACCTTGTCCGGGTCGGCGTCGCAGCCCTCCTTGTACGGCGGCAGCTTCACCTCGGTCATCGGGACCTTCTTGAAGAGCCACTGCGGCGAGTACCAGTAGGTGAGGAACGGCTTCTTCTCCTTGGCGAACTGCCGTATCTGCGTGATCTGCGCCGCCTCGGACCCGGCGAACACCACCTGGTAGTCCAGCTTCAGGTTCTTCACCAGCGCCTTGTCGTTGGTGACGTAGGACGGCGAACCGTCCATCAGCTGGCCCTTGCTGCCGCTCTCCGGGGTGCGGAAGAGGTCGGCGTACTTGTCGAGGTTCTTCCAGTTCGTGATGTCGGGGTGCTGCTTGGCGAGGTACGTCGGGACGAACCAGCCGATGTGGCCGGTGACGCCGAGTCCGCCGCCGCGCGCGATCGTCTTCTTGTCCTTGACGTAGCGCTGCTCCTGCTCGGGGTGGCCCCAGTCCTCCAGGAGCGCGTCGACGCGGCCCTGGCTGAGGGCGTCCCAGGCGGGCACCTCGTCGACCTGGACCGTGTCGACGCGGTAGCCCAGCTCGTGCTCCAGGATGTACTGGGCGACGGCCACGTTGGACTGGGCGCCCACCCAGGACTGCACGGACAGGGTGACGGTCTTCGCGCCCTGCGCGTTGGCGAAGGGCGAGGCCTGCTTGGTCATGTCGGCGGCACCGCAGCCGGTGAGCAACGCCAGGGAGCTCAGCGCGGCGACCGCGGCAGTGGTACGGACGCGCATGTCAGGCTCCCTTCTTCGCGCGGCGTTCGGTGGGCTGGGTCACCCGGTCGAGCATGAGGCCGAGGCAGACGATCGCCGCGCCGGCCACCAGACCGGTCGCCAGGTCGCCCTGGGCGAGACCGAAGACGACGTCGTAGCCGAGGGCGCCACCGCCGACCAGACCGCCGATGACGACGACGGCGAGGACCAGGACGAGGCCCTGGTTGACGGCGAGCAGCAGCGCCGGGCGGGCCAGCGGGAGCTGCACCTGCCTCAGCTGCTGCCAGCTGGTCGCGCCGAGCGAGCCGGACGCCTCCAGCGCGGCCGGGTCGACCTGGCGCAGGCCCTGGGTGGTGATGCGGACGACGGCCGGCAGCGCGTAGACGATCGCGGCCGCGACGGCGGGGGCGCGGCCGACGCCGAACAGGGCGACGACCGGGATCAGGTACACGAACTGCGGCATCGTCTGGAACACGTCCAGGACCGGGCGCAGGGCCCGCTCCAGACGGTCGCTGCGGGCCGCGGCGATACCGACGGCGAAGCCGACGGCGAGGGTGACGGCGACGGCCGCGAGGACCTGGGAGAGGGTGTCGAGGGAGGGCTTCCAGACGCCGAGGACGCCGATCGCGGCCATGGCGAGGACGGCGGTGAGCGCGGTGCGCCAGGTGCCTATCACCCAGGCCAGCGCTGCGACGATCAGCAGGACCCCCCACCAGGGCAGCGCCTGCAGGCTGTCCCGCGTCGGGTCGAGGACCCAGGTGGTGAAGTGGCCGGCCCAGTCGGCGGTGCCGCCGATGACGGGGACGCCCGAGTACAGGTGCGCGGTCATCCAGTCGACGGCGCGGTTGACGGGCTCGGCGATGCCGAAGACCCAGGTGTCGGGCCAGTCGAGGCGGCCGGCGAGCCGCCCGGCGACCGCCACGGCGACGACACCGGCGAGCGCGATGAGCCAGCCACGGCCGCTGTGGGGCTCGGGTTCGGCGCCGAGCTTCTCCCCCGCCGCGCCGGTGACGCGGTCGAGGACGACGGCCAGCAGCACGATCGGGATACCGGCGGCGAGCGCGGCACCGACGTCGACCGAGGCCAGGGCCTGGTAGACGCGGTCACCGAGACCGCCCGCGCCGATGACGGCCGCGATGACGGCCATGGACAGCGCCATCATGATCGTCTGGTTGAGGCCGAGGAGGAGTTCCTTGCGGGCCAGCGGGATGCGGGCCGTCAGCAGGCGCTGGCGTGCGGTGGAGCCGAGCGATTCGACTGCCTCCAGCACCTCCTTGTCGGCACCGCGCAGACCGAGCGAGGTGAGGCGGGCCATGGGGGGCGCGGCGTAGACGACGGTGGCCAGGACGGCCGCCGGGACGCCGATGCCGAAGATCAGCACGACCGGCAGCAGGTAGGCGAAGGCGGGCAGCACCTGCATGGTGTCCAGGACCGGGCGCAGCACGCGGTCCATCCGGTCGGACAGTCCGGCGGCGAGCCCGAGCAGCGCGCCCACCACGACCGACGCGAGGACCGCGACGGTCATGAGGGCGAGCGTCTGCATGGTCGGGACCCACATGCCGAGCAGCCCGCAGGCGAGGAACGCGACGGCCGTGCCGAGGGCGAGCTTCACCCCCGCCACCCGCCATGCGACGAGGGCGCCCAGGGCCGTGACGCCGGCCCAGCCGACGGCCAGGAGGATGAGGTAGACGGCCCGTACGGCGATGACGACGACATTGCTGACGTGGCCGAGGAAGTACAGGAACAGCGGGTGGCTGTCGCGGTTGTCGATGATCCAGTCGCTGGCCTTGGCGAGCGGCTCGGAGAAGTCGACGGTCAGCGCGCCCGGCCAGGCGCCGCTCGCCCAGCGGGCGTTGGCCAGCGGCACGAGGATCGCGGCGGCGAGTCCGAGCAGCAGCAGCTTGCGGACGGCGTGGTGCTTGAGGAGGGCGGGCAGGCCGATACGCGTCGGGGAGGCGGTGATGGTCGCCATCACACCGCCTCCTTGGGCTGCCGCTTGCCGGGCGGAGCGGGCTGCTCCGTCCCGGCGACGACGCCGAGGAGCGTGTCGGAGTCGACCACGCCCACGCACCGGCCCTTGTCGACGACCCGGGCCGGAGCGCCGGCGCGGGCGACCGCCTCGATCGCCTCGGACACCGTCGCGTCGGGCCGCACCGCCGGTCCGCTGCCGTCCTGGCCCGCCGAGGGCCGGCGCATGGCCGAGCGGACGGTCATGACCTGCTCGCGCGGGACGTCCCGGACGAACTCGCGGACGTAGTCGTCGGCGGGCGAGCCCACGATCTCCTCGGGCGTGCCGAGCTGCACGACCCGGCCGTCGCGCATCAGGGCGATGCGGTCGCCCAGCTTGAGGGCCTCGTTGAGGTCGTGGGTGATGAAGACCATCGTGCGGCCCTCTTCCTGGTGCAGCCGGACGACCTCATCCTGCATATCGCGCCGGATCATCGGGTCGAGCGCGCTGAACGGCTCGTCGAACAGCAGGACCTCGGGGTCGACGGCGAGCGCGCGGGCGAGGCCGACGCGCTGGCGCTGGCCGCCGGAGAGCTGGCCGGGCCGGCGGTGCTCCATGCCTTCCAGACCGACCTTGGCGACGACCTCGGCGGCCCGCTCGCGCCGCTCGGCCTTGCCCACGCCCTGGATCTCCAGGCCGTAGGCGACGTTGTCGAGGACCGTGCGGTGCGGCAGCAGGCCGAAGTGCTGGAAGACCATGGCGGCGCGGTGGCGGCGCAGTTCGCGCAGCCGGGAGCGGTCCATGGCGCGGACGTCCTCGCCGTCGATGGCGATGGTGCCGGCCGTCGGTTCGATCAGCCGGGTCAGACAGCGCACGAGCGTGGACTTGCCGGAGCCGGACAGGCCCATGACGACGAAGACCTCGCCCTTGCGCACGTCGAAGCTGACGTCGCGGACGGCGGCCGTGCAGCCGGTGCGGGCGCGCAGCTCGGCGGGGTCGAGGGCGGTGAGCTCGGGGTCGGCGGGGATGCGCTCGGCCTTGGGGCCGAACACCTTCCACAGACCCTCCACCGAGAAGACGGGCGTGGTGTCGGTGTCCATGGTCTGCTCCGTCGGGGGTTCGAGGGTCGCGGTCATCGGGAACCACCACCGATCAGCTCGGCGGCCTTCTCCCCGACCATGAGCACGCCGATCATCGGGTTCACGGTGGTCATGGTGGGGAACACGGAGGCGTCGGCGATGCGGATGCCCTCCAGGCCGCGGACGCGCAGCTCGGGGTCGACGACGGCGCTCGGGTCGCCGACGTCGCCCATCTTGCAGGTGCCGGCGGGGTGGTAGACGGTGTGCGCGACCTTGCGCGCGTACTCGCTGAGCTCCTCGTCACCGGTGACGTCCGGGCCGGGGGCCACCTCGCGCTTGAGCCAGCCGGCCAGCGGCTCGGTCCTGGCTATCTCACGGGCGATCCTGATGCCGTCGACGAGGGTCTTGCCGTCGTAGTCGTCCTCGTCGGTGAAGTAGCGGAAGTCCAGCGCGGGCTTGACCTCGGGGTCGGCGCTGGTCAGGTACAGGCGGCCGCGGCTCTTCGGCTTGGGGATGTTCGGTGTCATGGAGACGCCGAACTCCGGGCGTTCGTAGCCCAGTCGCTCCGGGTTGTCCGTGAACGGGATCTGGTAGAAGTGGAACATCAGGTCGGGGTGCGCCAGTTCGGGGTCGCGGCGCACGAACAGGCCCGCGTCGGAGTCCATCGCGGAGTTCTCCGGGATGGGGCCGTTGGTCTCCCACACGATGACCGACTCGGGGTGGTCGAGCAGGTTCTCGCCGACGCCGGGCAGGTCGTGCGTGACGGGGATGCCGAGCTTCTCCAGGTCGGCCTTGGGGCCGATGCCGGAGTGCATCAGCAGCCGGGGCGAGTCGACGGCGCCGGCGCACAGCAGGACCTCGGCCCGCGCCTTGACGAGGATCTCCTCCCCGTCCTTGGTGCGCACGTGCACGCCCTCGGCACGGTTGCCGTCCAGCTGGAGCTTGTACGCCCAGGTCTCCAGCAGGATCGTCAGGTTGGGCCGTTCGTCCATCACCGGGTGGAGGTAGGCCACCGACGCCGAGGAGCGCTTGTTGTTCTCGGGGTGGTAGGCGAGGTCGAAGAAGCCGACGCCCTCGGTGAACGGCTGCTTGTTGAAGCCTTCGACGCGCGGCACGCCCAGCGCCTCCTGGGCGGCGTCGACGAAGTCGCGGGCGATGGCGTTGCGGTCCTTCTCGTCGACCGGGACGATGTTGTTGAGGAGCCGGGCGTAGTACGCCTCCATCTGCACCGCGCCCCAGCCCTTGGCGCCGGCGCTCTCCCACTCGTCCCAGTCGGCCGGCAGCGGCTTGAAGGCGATCAGGGTGTTGTGCGAGGAGCAGCCGCCCAGGACACGGGCCCGGCTGTGCCGGATATGCGAGTTTCCGCGTCGCTGTTCGGTGGTGGGGTAGTCGTAGTCGAGCTCGCCGCCGAGCAGGCCCATCCAGCGGCGCAGGGTCAGTACGTCGTCACGGCCGACGTCACTGGGTCCGCCCTCGATGACGGCGACGGTGACGTCCGGGTTCTCGCTCAGGCGGGAGGCGATCACGGAACCTGCGGTTCCGCCGCCTATCACGACATAGTCGTACTCGTGGCTGGTGTGGGACATGGCGTGCTTGCTCCAGTGGGGATGAAGTGAACGGGCTCGGGGGGAAGGGGACGTCAGCCCGGGATGTGGGGGTGAACCCGGGATGAGGAGTCGGCGGCCCGGCGGCCCGGCGGGGGTGCGGGGGGTCAGCCCGCGAACCAGCGCACCGGCTTCGGAGCGAGGTTCTGGTAGACGTGCTTGGTCTCCCGGTATTCGGCGAGTCCGGCCGGGCCGAGTTCGCGGCCCACTCCGCTCTTGCCGAAACCGCCCCACTCCGCCTGCGGCAGGTAGGGGTGGAAGTCGTTGATCCAGACGGTGCCGTGGCGCAGCCGCCCGGCCACGCGGCGGGCGCGGCCCGCGTCGGAGGTCCAGACGCCGCCCGCCAGCCCGTACTCGGTGTCGTTGGCGAGGGCGACCGCCTCGTCCTCGGTCCGGAAGGTCTCGACGGTGACGACCGGCCCGAAGACCTCCTCCCGTACGACGCGCATCTCGCGGTGGCAGTGGTCGAGGACGGTCGGCTCGTAGAAGTAGCCGTTCTCCGGGCGCTGCGGGGACGGCTCGGGGCGCTTGCCGCCGGAGCGCAGCACCGCGCCCTCCTTGAGGGCGGACTCGACGTACATCTCGACCTTGGCGCGCTGCTGCTCCGAGACGAGCGGCCCGCACTCGACACCGTCCTCGGTGCCGCGGCCCAGGCGGATCTTCTCGGCCCGCCGGGCGAGTTCGGTGACGAAGCGGTCCCGGACGGACTCCTCGATGATGAGACGGGCACCGGCCGAGCAGACCTGGCCGCTGTGGATGAAGGCGGCGTTGAGGGCTTGGTCGACGGCGGTGTCGAAGCCCTCCTCGGTGGCGCAGGCGTCGGCGAAGACGACGTTGGGGTTCTTGCCGCCGAGTTCGAGGGCGACCTTCTTGACGGTCGGGGCGGCGGCCTCGGCGACCTTGATGCCGCTGACCAGGCCGCCGGTGAAGGAGACCAGGTCGACATCGGGGTGCTCGGACAGGCGTGCGCCGACGGTGTGGCCCGGGCCGGTGACGATGTTGGCGACGCCGTCGGGGAGTCCGGCCTCGACGAGCAGTTCGATGACCGCGATCGTCGTCATCGGCGTGATCTCGCTCGGCTTGACGACGAAGGTGTTGCCGGCGGCGAGGGCGGGGGCGATCTTCCAGCTGGCCTGGAGCAGCGGGTAGTTCCAGGGCGTGATCATCCCGCAGACGCCGATGGGCTCGTGCACGACGACGCTGTGGATGTCGGTCGAACCCGCGTCCACGACCCGGCCGGGGGCCTCACCGGCGACCAGGTCGGCGAAGTAGCGGAAGGCGTCGGCGACGCAGTCGATGTCGACGCGCCCCTCCTCGACGGTCTTGCCCGCGTCGCGGGCCTCCAGCCGGCCCAGCTCCTCGCGGTCCCGCACGAGCAGGTCGGCGACGCGCCTGAGCAGCGCGGCCCGCTCGGTGGCCGGTGTGTGCGGCCACGGCCCCTCGTCGAAGGCGCGCCGGGCGGCGGCGATCGCCAGGTCGGTGTCCTTCTCGTCGCCTTCCGCGACCACGGCGAAGGGCAGGGCGTCCGCGGGGTCGAGGATCTCGCGCGTGGCGCCGGAGACGGCCGCGCGCCACTTTCCTCCCGCGTGAATGGTTTCGCGTGCCTGAAGTTCGGTACTTTCCGCCATGATCGCTTGTTCGCCTTCCGTTCCTGATCAGCGCCCCTGTGTCACACACGTGTCACTAAGAGACCGGGTTCGCCTGCCCGACTCCCCCGGATGCATGCGCGCCGATGGCCGAAAGTGCGCTGGGTCACGGGGGATGCGGACAAATCCCCTCATGCCACCCAAGTGGTGAGCGCGGTCCGCCACCGTCCCCCAGCCGCGCGGGAGCACTGGCGGTCACCACGCCCGCGGCCGGGCGCGGAGGGCCTCCCGTAACGCCCCGCGCGACCAGGCATGCGCCGGCTCCACGCCGTGACGCGGGTGCCATGCCGGCCCGGCCTCGACCGGCGAGAGCGGAAGGGGGACCTCGAAGGTGACGGCCCCAGGGCCCGGGTCATGGGGAGGCGGCGGACTGGCCCTCATAGGCCCCGGCCTGCTCGGGGTGTCACGGCGGGCACGCCCTACCCGCTGTACGCCTGCTGGCCGCTGGTCATCTCGGCCGGTGCCGGGGGTGCATGCCGGCCCCGACCCCTGGGCGTCGTCACATCCCTGCCGCCCACCAGGCAGGTCTGTGCTCCGGCCTCGGCACCTGCCGCCCAGGAGATCGGCGCGGCCCTCGGCGTCGCGGTCACCGGCACGGGCCTGGCTTCCCACGGTGACCTCCACACGGGCATGGCACCGGCCCTGCGCACGGTCGGCGTGGTGGCCCTGGCCCCCACGGCGGCGGTTCCCGCCGGATGCGGCGGGTCCCGGCAGACCTCGGGAAAGCCCGCAGGCCCCGCACCGGAACCGGTGCGGGGCCTGCGCGTCGACGCGGAGAGACTCCGGTCAGATGAGGCCGAGGCCGCGGACCGCCTCGCGCTCCTCCTCGAGCTCCTTGACGGAGGCGTCGATCCGGGCGCGGGAGAACTCGTTGATCTCCAGGCCCTGGACGATCTCGTACTTGCCGTCCTTGGTGGTGACCGGGAACGAGGAGATCAGGCCCTCCGGGACGCCGTAGGAGCCGTCCGACGGGATACCCATGGAGACCCAGTCGCCGTCGGCGGTGCCGTTGACCCAGCTGTAGACGTGGTCGATCGCGGCGTTGGCGGCGGACGCGGCCGACGAGGCACCACGGGCCTCGATGATGGCGGCGCCGCGCTTGGCGACGGTCGGGATGAAGTCCTCGGCCAGCCACTTCTCGTCGTTGACGACCTCGGCGGCGTTCTTGCCGGCGACCGTGGCGTGGAAGATGTCGGGGTACTGGGTGGCGGAGTGGTTGCCCCAGATGGTCAGGCGCTTGATGTCGGCGACCGTCGAACCCGTCTTCTTCGCGAGCTGGGTCAGCGCGCGGTTGTGGTCCAGGCGGGTCATGGCCGTGAACCGCTCGGCGGGGACGTCCGGCGCCGCGGCCTGGGCGATCAGGGCGTTGGTGTTGGCCGGGTTGCCGACGACCAAGACCTTGATGTCGTCCGCCGCGTGGTCGTTGATGGCCTTGCCCTGCGGCTTGAAGATGCCGCCGTTGGCCTCCAGCAGGTCGCCGCGCTCCATGCCCTTGGTGCGGGGGCGGGCGCCGACGAGCAGGCCGACGTTGGCGCCGTCGAAGGCGACGTTCGGGTCGTCGGTGATCTCGATGCCCTGGAGGAGCGGGAACGCGCAGTCGTCCAGCTCCATGGCCGTGCCCTCGGCCGCCTTCAGGGCGGGCGTGATCTCCAGCAGGCGCAGCTTCACCGGCACGTCCGCGCCGAGCAGCTGACCGGAGGCGATGCGGAAGAGCAGGGCGTAACCGATCTGGCCGGCCGCGCCGGTGACGGTGACGTTCACGGGAGTGCGGGTCATGGCGTTCTCCGTATGACAGCTGGCGGTGGGGCGGGGTCCCTGCCCCGGACGTTTGATCGATCTCTTGGCATCAAGAGATCGATCCAGCGGTCAGGCTATCGCGCATCCGGGATCCCGGACGTCCGGGTCGGTGTGGCCCGGCCCACAACCCCTCCCCCTGTCCATGCGAAAGGCGGCCGCCCGTCCGGGAGAGGAGGACGGAGGCGGCCGCCTGGGGGATACCGACCATGCCGGACTCCCGTGGGGGTACGGTTCGCGTGCCCCCGATTCCGGCGGGCATTCCTCCCTGTCCGAGATTTCTCCCCGGGTCCGGGTGGACCGCTCCACGCGCCTACTCGGTGCAGCCCTTCTGGCCGGCCGCCAGCGTCGCGCAGGCCTTGGCGTCGGCGGCGCTCTTCACCGCCACCATCGGGGTGTACGCGATCGTGTCCCCGGCAGCGGTGATGCCGCCGGACTGCTTCGCCTTGCCCGCGCTGATCTGCACCTCGTCGCCCGGTGCCGCCTGGGTGATGCGCCCCCAAGCCGACTTGCAGGTCTCGCTGTAGCGGACCTCGACCGTGGCCGCGCCGACGGTCGCCGTCCGCGCGGTGGTCACCAGGTCACCGCTGCATCCCATGGCCTCCGCGTCCTTGCCGGTGCAGCTGTCGCCACTGCACTTCACACCGGGCGGCAGCTTCGGGTCGGCGCTGACGGTCGGCGAGGGCGATGTGTCGCTGCCCTTGTTCTCGTCTCCGCCACCGGCGCCGGTGAGGTAGAACGCGCCGGCGATCACCACGAGCACGCCCACGACACCCGCGAGGAAAGTCGCGGTCCGCTTCTTGCCCGCGGAGGCGGGGGCGGCGCGACGGGTCCCGCCGGAACCACCGGAGGCTCCGCCGGCCCGGGCCGGGACGGCGTCCTGCGGTTCGCCGTACGAGCCCGCCCCGCCCGCGGTCCGGCCGGGGCCGCCGGGCGAGCCGGCGGGGGTGGCGGGCCCCGAGCCGGGCCGGGAGCCCCCGCCGGCGCCGGGACCGGCGGAGCGCCCGCCCGTCGGCGACGGGCCCTGGTACCCGGCCATGCCCCATGAGTTGACCTCGGGCTCGGCCCTCCGGCTCTCCCGCACACCCGCGCCGGTGGAGTCCTGGACCTCGGGGGCCGTCGGCTGCGGCGGCACGGACGGCGCCACGCCGGCCGGTCCCGCGATGCCCGGCGTGACGGTGGTGCCACCGCGGCGGGCGGGCTTGCCGCTGCCCGCGGAGGCCGCTTCGCCCCCGCCCGAGGAGGACGTCCTGCCGGTGGCCGCGGGGTCGGTGAAGTCCTGCCCGCCGAACTCGCCGAGCGCGGCGCGCGCCTGGGAGATCCGTATGGCCTCCATCGTCATGTCGTGCCGCATCTCCGAGCGGCTCCAGGCACGCTCGGCGAGCTCCCACATGGTGGTCAGGTGCACCGGATTGGTGCCGGTGACCTCGGCCAGGGCCACGATCGCGCCCTTCGGCGCGAGCAGCCTGCCGTTCAGGTAACGCTCCCAGGACGTCTTGCTGTAGCCCGTGCGGTCCGCCACCGACGCGATACTCAGGCCGCTGCGGTCCACGAGCCTGCGCAACTGACTGGTGAACTCCCTGATCTGTGGATCGAGCTCATCCGGCAAGGCCTTCCAACGAGGCATTGCTCCCCCTCTTCCCCCCGGTACGTGCTGATATTTCTCGCGCTGTTCGCCCCGCGCGTGGCGGCCTTGGCCGAGTCCCCGTTCTGGATACCCACAGGGATGCGCCCACTCAGGATCTCAGTTCCCTGACGAGGGGCGCACAGGAGCATGGTGACCGCGCGCGGTACACCCTGGACCGTCCCGATTGTCCATGCCGGCCCCGCGCTTGCACCACTTCATGCCGAATTGGATGCGGGACGTAGCGGAACCGTCACTTCCGTGCCACAGCGCACTGACAGCCGTTGAACAGGCCGTTCGCCGTGCTGGAGGGTGGGGCGTGACGGCGTCCCGTCCCTCCTCGGGGGAAGGGACGGGCCGCCGTCAGTCATTCGTTGGTGACCGTGAAGTGCAGGGTGTCCTTCAGGAACGGGATCTGCAGCCACGGATTCGGCTGCGCCATCAGCGCCAGCAGGACGATCACGGTGCCCAGCAGGCCGCAGGTGACGATGTCCGTGAAGCGGGAGCGGACGGCGAGCATGCCGACGTCCGGCAGCAGCCAGCGCATCGCGCCGCCGCCCAGCAGAGCGACACCGATCAGCAGCGTCCCGAACCGGAACTGGCCGAACGCGGTCACCAGCAGCCCGAGCCCGGCCAGCCCCAGCACGGCGAGCACGGGCCACTGGCGCGCCGGCGCGGGCGCGTCCCCGGACGCGGCCCGGCCGCCGCCCTCGGGCCGCGCGGTGTCCTTGGTGAACAGCGGGAAGCGCCGGGTGACCCGCCGCGGCCGCCCCTGCGCGTCGGGCGCGCTGATGGGGTCGCGGACGGTGATGTCCTCCGGCGACTCCTGCCCGCTCGGCGTGTCATGCTCGCCCGGGGCGCGGTGCTCAGCCGACACTGCGCTCCGCCGCCTCGACCACGTTCACGAGCAGCTGGGCGCGGGTCATCGGGCCGACTCCACCGGGGTTCGGGGAGATCCAGCCGGCGACCTCGGCGACGTCGGGGTGGACGTCGCCCACGATCTGGCCCTCGGCGCTGCGGGAGACACCGACGTCGAGGACGGCCGCGCCGGGCTTCACGTCCTCGGCGCGGATGAGATGGGCGGAACCGGCGGCGGCCACGATGATGTCGGCGCGCTTGAGGTGCGCCGACAGATCACGCGTGCCGGTGTGGCACTGGGTCACGGTCGCGTTCTCGCTGCGGCGGGTGAGCAGCAGCGGCATCGGCCGGCCGATGGTCACACCCCGTCCGACGACCACGACCTCGGCGCCCTTGATCTCCACGCCGTAGCGGCGCAGCAGCGTCAGCACGCCGTTCGGGGTGCAGGGCAGCGGGGCGGGCTCGTTGAGGACGAGGCGCCCGAGGTTCATCGGGTGCAGCCCGTCGGCGTCCTTGTCCGGGTCCATCAGCTCGAGGATGCGGTTCTCGTCGATGCCCCTGGGCAGCGGCAGTTGCACGATGTACCCGGTGCAGGCCGGGTCCTCGTTCAGTTCGCGGACGACCGCCTCGATCTCCTCCTGGGTCGCCGTGGCGGGCAGTTCGCGCTGGATGGAGGCGATGCCCACCTGCGCGCAGTCGCGGTGCTTGCCGGCGACGTACTTCTGGCTGCCGGGGTCGTCCCCGACCAGGATCGTGCCGAGGCCGGGCGTGACGCCCTTCTCCTTCAGCGCCGCCACGCGGGCGGTCAGATCGGACTTGATCGCGGCTGCGGTGGCCTTGCCATCGAGAATCTGGGCGGTCATGACCCCATCCTCGCGGATGACCCCGCCGCGGTTCCAATCCGACCGCAATCCGGGCACCGCGGGGCCCGTCCTCCCGTATCCGCCCATGATCAGCGATGTTGCACTTGCACAACACATCGGGAATGCGGCTGGACAAGCCGGTCAGTGGTGCAGAACGATGACATGACAAGGGCCGCGGGCAGTTCAACGGGGGGACGGTCGCAATACTGAAGATTTCCTCCGTGCGGATGTCACGCGTCGTCCCCGCACTCGGACCAACGGAGGAAAGTCCCCCATGAGCTACGGCGACCCCAACAACCCCTACGGCGCTCCCCAGGGGCAGCAGCCGCAGCAGCAGCCGGGTTACGGCTACCCGCAGGATCAGGGGCAGGCTCCCGGTTACGGCTACCCGCAGGCCCCTCCGGTCTCCCCCTACGGCGGCCCCGCCGCACCGACCACGATGCCCGGCTCGGTGAGCGCGGCCCGCGTGATGATGTGGGTCATCGTCGGTCTGCAGGTCCTCGGCGTGGCCATCTTCGCCTTCTCCGCCATCGCGCTCAACGCCGCGAAGGACGAGGAGTCCCTCAAGGACAACACCGCCTTCCAGGACCTGGTGGGTGACTCGACCGGGCTGATCTGGGGCTACGTGGTGTTCGGCCTGGCCTGGCTGGTGTTCGCGGCCGTCCTGGCGACGAAGTTCAAGAACGGCGGCAACGGCGCCCGGGTCACCATCCTGGTCTTCGCCATCATCACGGCGGTCCTCGGCATCTACCCGTTCGTCGTCGTGGGCCTGGTGCACACGATCCTCGCCATTCTGGTGGCCGTCTTCGTCGGCAACGCGGCCGGCAAGGCCTGGTTCAACCGCCCCCGCTACTGAACGGGCCCGGCCGACCGGACCGGTTCACTCCATGCACACCCAAGGGCCGTGTCCCACCCGCACGAGGGGGACACGGCCCTGGTGCGTCGCCCTGGTCTGAAGGTGGTAGCCGTTCAGACACGGGGTGAGCACCTTGTACAGCATCATCGTGGTATCTCCGCCGACCACGGAGGCCGAGCGAAACCCCACCCGGACCCGACACGCGTCCGGCGAACGCCTCACCTCCGGCCGGTCCCCGCACGCGCCTTCCGCATCCACGGCCGTCCTGACCGGACGAGGGCGGCCCGGTGACCGAGACACACGCCGTGCCGGTACCCAAGGGCTACCGGGTCGGCGTCCGGGAGGTGCGCGAGCCCATGGCGACGGGCGCCTTCGGCAGCGTGTACACGGCCCGGCGCATCGGCGACGGCACCGGCACCGAACCGCCGTCCACGGCCGTGCTGAAGTGCCTGCCCACCGGGACGGCCACGCCATGCGGGCTGACCTACCTGCACGACCTGATCGAGCGGGAGGTCGAGATGTACCGGCAGCTGTGGCATCCGCGGCTGGTGCGGATGTACGAGACGCTGAAGGTCGACGCCCCGGGCCGCCCGGAGCCGGACGGCGCCACCGTCCTCGTCCCGGAGAGGGCCGAAGGTTCCCTGTCCGCTCTGCTCGCCGCCACTCCCCGGGGACGGTAGCCTTTCCGTCCAACTGGCGTGACGCGAGCGTTCGTTGCGAGACCGCAGCTCATCGGGGGGCCCATGTCAGACCGACGGCCGATGCCGCCGTACTCTCCAGCGCCCGGGAACACCGCGCTGGAACAGGCGGGCGCGAGTCCGTTACGGGCCAGGGACCCGGGACAGATCGGCCCCTATTTATCGCTCGGGCTGCTCGGCAGCGGCGGCATGGGCCGCGTCTACCTCGCCCGCTCCGCCGACGACACCGCAGGTCTCGCCGCCGTCAAGGTGATCCGCCCCGAGTACGCCGAGGACCCCCGGTTCCGGCGGCGTTTCGAGCGGGAGGCCCTGGTGCACGCCCGGCTGCGTACGCCGCACGCGCCACCCCTGCTCGGCAGCGGATTCGAGGACGAGTTGCTGTGGATGGCGACCCGGTACCTGCCCGGCCTCAACCTCGCCGACGCCGTTCGCGAGTGCGGTGCGCTCGA
The DNA here is from genome assembly GCF_044755265.1 of Streptomyces sp. NPDC092370. Taxonomy (NCBI): domain Bacteria; kingdom Bacillati; phylum Actinomycetota; class Actinomycetes; order Kitasatosporales; family Streptomycetaceae; genus Streptomyces; species Streptomyces sp. NPDC092370. The sequence goes on from NZ_JBIVQO010000004.1 coordinate 596,014, forward strand.
GCCGGCGGGCGTGTGGCGGCTGGTGGCGGAGCTGGGGCGGGCGCTGTCGGCACTGGACGCCGCCGGGGTCGTACACCGGGATCTCAAGCCGTCCAACGTGATCCTCTCCCCGCAGGGCGCGCACGTCATCGACTTCGGCATCGCGCAGGCCGTCGACAGCAGCTCGATCACCATCACCGGAAACCGGGTCGGTACCCCGCCCTACATGGCGCCCGAGTACCTGCGCGAGGGCCGCTGCGACACCGCCTCCGACGTCTTCTCCCTCGCGTGCGCGATCGTCTACGCCGCCACCGGGCACGCCCCTTTCGGGGACGGCACCGGCGTGGACGTCATGCACCGGGTCGCCTTCGAAGAGCCCAAGCAGGAGGTCATGGCCGAACTGACGGCCGCCGACCCCGCGTTGGCCGCGCTGCTGTCCGCCTGCCTCGCCAAGGACCCGGGAGGGCGGCCCGCCCCGCAGGAGTTGACCGCCGCGGCCGCGGCGGCCGGCCACGGCCGCACTTCTTCCTGGCAGGAACCGCTGGCCACCCGTCTGCTCGCCCGGCAGCAGGGCTGTCGGCTGCTGGAACGTTCCTCCGCCGAGGAGACCGGCCACGTCCGGGCGTCGACGCCGCCGGGACGGCACGGCGGCCCGGCGACGCCGCCCGTTCAGGACGCCCCCTCCGCCACATCCCCCACCGGCGGGCACGCCGACCGCCGTGCGCGAAAGGTGCCCCATCTCGCCATCGCGGCCGTCATCGCCGTGGCCGCCGTGGCCGCGGGCGCCTTCCTCCTCACCCGCCCGGACCTCGGCGACGGCGCGTCGGCCTCGCCGACGGCCTCCAGCGGCGTCACCCCCGTCGACGGACCGGCCTCTGTCCGGCCCGGCTCCTCCGCTTCGCCTTCCGCCACGCAGGAGGACAAGACCGGCACGGAGGCGGTGACGGAGGGGACGCGGGAAGACGCCGGCAGGGATGCGTCCGGGTCGGCGGGCCGTGCCGACGGAGCAGGAGCCACCCCCGACGGTGGCGCCACCGCCCCCTCGGGCAGCGGCGATACCGGGAGCGACAGCGGCGGCAGCGCCCAGGCCCCCACCCCCACCAGCACCGCGACGAAACCCGCCACCCCGCCCTGGATCGCCCGGTGCACCCACTACTCCGGCACCGAACTCACCCGGCGCGGCGACCGTGGCCCGCGCGTCGTGCAGGTGCAGTGCATGCTGACCGAACGCGGCTACGGTCTGGGTGATACGGGCGTGGACGGCCAGTTCGGCAAGGGCACCGACGCGGCCGTGCGGGAGTTCCAGCGTTCCGGGGGACTCAGCCCCGACGGCAAGGTCGGACCCGAAACATGGGCGGCACTGCGCAGTGCGAAGTGACGGGTGTGCCGGGCGGCCCCGGCCACGACCCGGCAGGGGCACCGCCCGAAGACTGCCCGCCTTGGCAGTGATCCACCGACGGGATCGCGATCCTGCGCATCCTGGGCGACGAGGACAGCGGCCGCAGGGTCACCCGCGAGGCCAACGAGGCGCTCGACGGGACCGTGGAGGACATGCGCGCCTTCCTGAAGTCCGGCCACCGCCTCGCCCAGGCCGAGGACGACCGGGTCGCCCTCGCCCGCATCCTCGCCGACCCGACCATCAGCGCGGCGCTGCGCGCGGCCGCCGAGGACGCCATCGACGGTATCCCGGAGGAACTGCGGTACTTCCTGAAGGTCAGGCGGTACGAGGTCGACGCCTGAGCCGTACGGAGCGGGCCGGGCTGTGCCGCCGGCCCGCTCCACCGGCACTCTCAGTGGAAGAAGTGCCGCGTCCCCGTGAAGTACATCGTGACGCCCGCCTTTTTCGCGGCCTCGACGACGAGTTCGTCGCGGACCGAACCGCCGGGCTGGACCACGGCCTTCACTCCGGCCTCGGTGAGGATCTCCAGGCCGTCCGGGAAGGGGAAGAACGCGTCGGACGCGGCGTACGCGCCCGCGGCGCGCTCGGCACCCGCCCGCTCGACGGCGAGCTTCGCGGAGTCGACGCGGTTGACCTGCCCCATGCCCACACCGACCGAGGCACCGTCCTTGGCGAGCAGGATCGCGTTGGACTTCACCGCGCGGCAGGCCTTCCAGGCGAAGGCCAGCTCGGCCAGCTCGCCGGCGCTCAGCGCCTCGCCGGTCGCCAGCGTCCAGTCGGCCGGGTCGTCGCCTTCGGCCTGGAGGCGGTCGGTGACCTGGAGCAGCGCGCCCCCGTCGATCGGCTTGACCTCGACCGGGGCCGAGGGGCCGTCGGGGCAGCGCAGCACGCGGATGTTTTTCTTCTTGGTGAGGGCCTCCAGGGCCCCGTCCTCGTAGCCGGGCGCGACGATGACCTCGGTGAAGATCTCCGCGACCTGCTCCGCCATCTCCTTGCTGACCGGGCGGTTGACCGCGATCACGCCGCCGAACGCCGACAGCGGGTCGCAGGCGTGCGCCTTGCGGTGCGCCTCTGCGACGTCCGCGCCGATCGCGATGCCGCAGGGGTTGGCGTGCTTGATGATCGCGACGCACGGCTCGGCGTGGTCGTACGCGGCACGGCGGGCGGCGTCCGTGTCCGTGTAGTTGTTGTACGACATCTCCTTGCCGTGCAGCTGCTCGGCCCGGGCGAGACCGCCACCCTCCGGGGTGACGTAGAGCGCGGCCGGCTGGTGCGGGTTCTCGCCGTAGCGCAGGGTGTGCTCGCGCTCCCAGGTGGCGCCGAGGAAGTCGGGGAACCGCGACTCGTCGACGGGGGCGTAGGAGGAGGCGAACCAGGAGGCGACCGCGACGTCGTAGGCGGCCGTGTGCTGGAAGGCCTCGGCGGCGAGCCGCTTGCGGGTGGCGAGGTCGAAGCCGCCGTTCTGGACGGCCTTGAGCACATCGGCGTACCGGGCGGGGCTGGTGACGACCGCGACCGACGGGTGGTTCTTGGCGGCGGCGCGGACCATCGAGGGACCGCCGATGTCGATCTGCTCGACGCACTCGTCGGGCGAGGCGCCGGAGGCGACGGTCTCGCGGAAGGGGTAGAGGTTGACGACGACGAGGTCGAACGGCTCGACGCCCAGCTCGGCGAGCTGCCGCCGGTGGTCCTCCAGGCGCAGGTCGGCGAGGATGCCGGCGTGGACCCGGGGGTGCAGGGTCTTGACCCGGCCGTCCAGGCACTCGGGGAAGCCGGTGAGCTCCTCGACCTTGGTGACGGGGACGCCGGCAGCGGCGATCTTCGCGGCGGTGGAGCCGGTGGAGACGAGCTCGACCCCGGCCTCGTGGAGCCCGCGCGCGAGGTCCTCGAGCCCGGTCTTGTCGTAGACGCTGACGAGCGCCCGGCGAAGGGGCCGCTTGTTGCTCTCGGCGGTCACTGGATAACTACCTTTCGTCCCTCAATGCGATGGCCGTTGCGGGCGAGGCGCCCCACGACCTCGACGAGCAGCCTTCGCTCGACTTCCTTGATGCGCTCGTGCAGAGCGCCTTCGTCGTCCTCGTCCCGGATCTCCACCACGCCCTGCGCGATGATCGGCCCGGTGTCGACTCCGTCGTCGACGAAGTGGACGGTGCAGCCGGTGACCTTGGCGCCGTACGCGAGCGCGTCCCGCACGCCGTGGGCCCCCGGGAAACTGGGCAGCAGAGCGGGGTGCGTGTTGACGAACCGTCCGCCGAACCGGGCGAGGAACTCCTTGCCGACGATCTTCATGAACCCGGCGGAGACGACGAGGTCGGGCTCATGAGCGGCGACGGCCTCGGCGAGGGCGGCGTCCCACTCCTCGCGGCTGCCGTGGTCCTTGACCTTGCACACGAAGGTCGGCAGTCCCGCGCGCTCGGCACGCGACAGTCCCTCGATGCCCTCGCGGTCCGCGCCGACGGCCACGATCTCGGCCCCGTACTCCTGCGCGCCGACGGCGGCGATCTCGTCGAGCAGCGCCTGAAGGTTGGTGCCGGATCCGGAGACCAGCACGACGAGGCGCTTGGTGCGCGGGGCCACGGGCTTGGCGGCCACGGTGGAGCCTTTCTCGGGGAAGCGTCTGTCCAAGGCGGCCGGCACTCAACGTCTTGTACTTTCGTACAAATGCTTTGCGTTCCCGGATACGGGGAAGCCTACGAACCGGCCGACCGTCAGCAACGATACCGGCACACCGCACGGCCCCCACGGGACGGGGGCGTGGCCGGAAGGTAGCGTCTGGGCGGAGCCGGTTCGGGAACGACGTCCGGACGTGGTGCGTTCAGGAGGTGACGGACCCGGGTCCGACGCCGTTCCGTTCTGTCCACTCACTCCTCCTCACCAACGGGAAGACGCTCACCTGATGCCGGACCGCAGCCTGCGACTCCTCACGTTCCCCCAGCTGTCGCCGCAGGGAGGGGAGCGCGGCGCCGTGCTGCTGCGGGAGCGCTCCAGCACACCGCCCGACGCGCCTTCGGGCGGGGACGGGCGGGGGCGCGGATCCCAGGAGGACAATCCCTTCGCCCCGCCGCCCGAAGGCACCCCGGACCGGCCCTGGCAGCCGCGACACCCGTCGGGTGACGGCTCCCACGACTCCGGAGACGGCGGCGGGCGCGACCGCTCGCCCTGGGGCAGCCAGTGGAGCGACCAGCAGCCCGGCCGCTCCCCCGGCGGCTTCGGTGAGCGTCCCCGCGGCGGGCCCGAGGGGCAGGGCGGCCCCCAGGGCGGCGGCCCGAACATGCGCTGGGACCCGACGGACCCCACCCAGCGCCGGGCGCGCTATGCCCTGTTGTCGGGCATGTGGGCCTTCTTCTTCGCCCTCTTCAGCTGGCCGTACGTGGCCCTGCTGCTCGGCGCGCTCGCCCTCTACTGGGCCATCAGCTCCCTGCGCGCCAAGCCCCGCCGGCCCGACCCGGACTCCCCGGCCCCCGAGCAGCAGGGCGGTCGTCCTCAGACGACGGCGGCGGTGAGCGGCCTGGTCACGGCGTCCCTGGCGATCGCCCTGGTCGCCGCGTCCTTCACGGCGCAGCTCGTCTACCGCGACTACTACACGTGCACCAACGACGCCCTGACCAACGAGGCGAAGCAGACCTGCTCCACGCTTCTGCCGGAGGAACTCCGAGGGCTGCTGGGGACGGACGACTGACGCCCTAGCGGTTCTCCGGCGGGAAGGACCGGTCGGGCGGAGCCGGAGCGTCGGGCGACTCGGGGGCAGGGCCGGGCGGCAGGAAGTCGTAGAGCCCGGAGTCCGTGCCACGGTGCCGGTCGTGGTCCTTCAGCCCGGAGAGGGCGTCGTGCTCGAAGGGCGCGTAGGGGGCGTAAGACCTGTCCGGTGCGAGGTCGGAGGTGTGCGGCGCCGGGGTGGCGTCCGCCGGTGCCGCGTCACGCCCGTGGCGCCCCGGGTCACCGACGCCCCAGGCACCCCCCGGATCTCCGAGATCCCAGAAGGGGGCGGCGCCGTCGCCGCCCTTGGCGCTCGCGGCACCCGGACTGCCGTCGGCGGCTCCGGAACCCCGGAAGCGTCCGCCGTCGTCGTAGGCCCCCGCTCGCCCGGCACCCCCGGGGGCGTCAGCGGCTCCGGCACCCGGAAAACGTCCGCCGCTCTCGAAGTCCCCGGCCCGCCCGGCACTCCCAGGGGCGTCGGCCTCTCCGGCTGCCCGAGAAGCCCCTGCTGCCCGATTTGCGTCGGCGGCTCCGGCGGCTCCGACCACTCCCGCGATCCCGGCGACTCCGGTGCGCGTGAACCAACCGGGGCCGAGCCGTGCACCCTTCCGCAGCCACCCGGCCCCACGGGCGCCCTGAGCCGTGTCCTCCCGCGGCCTGCCGATCGTCGGTTCAACCGCACGCGGCGACCGGCACCGCCAAGCCCGTACGCCGATCGCCGTCGGGATCGCCGACAGCCCCAGCCAGGCCAGTGTCGCGGCGCCGACCTGCCACCAGACCGGGCCGAAACGGGACAGCACACCGGAGCCGAGGGGCCCGCCCGCCAGCCCGGCAAGCCCCGCGAGCACCACGGCGCCCAGCAAAGAAGCCAGCGCCGCGGCACGGGCCGTACGGCCGGTCGGCCAGACCGCAGTCCGCGTACTGCCCGGCGTCGTCGCGGCGTCCTCCGCGGACGCCGCCCGCTTGGCCACCGTCCAGCCCACGACCACCCCGGCGACCATCGGCACCACCCCGGCCGCCCAGTGCAGCGGCGTCCCCTCTCCCGCCACCGGCACCGCCGCCAGCAGCGGAAACGGCGGAAGGAACGGAGCCGGCGCCGAGGACAGCGGACCGACCGCGTGGCCGGTACCGAGGGTGAAACCCGGGCCGAGGGCGTAGGCGGCACCCCAGACCGCCGCGTTGGGGACCAGAGCCGCGCACAGCAGCAGCACGGCGACCCGCCCTGACCACCCCTCGGTCAGCCGGAGCAAGGACGCCTGGGCCGTCGCGCCATGCCCCACCAGCGACACGGTCAGCAGCAGCGCACCGCCGCCGAGGAGCACCGCCACCCCGGCCGCCGCGGCCCGGGCGGCGACACCAGGGCGCCCGTCGGGGCCGAGCACCAGCGGGCGCACTCCCACCGGCAGCACACCCAGCAGCCGCCGCAGCGGCCTGTGGGGACGGCCGTGCGCCGACCACACGCCCGCCCCAGCGGCCACGACGGCGACCAGCAGGACGCACGGCCCCGTCCCCACCCAGGACGGGCGCAGTGCCCCTCCGGCGGCGTACAGGGCGGCGGGCGCGGCGACGGCCAGGTAGCCGAGGACCACGCCTGCCCACGCGGTGCGAGGGGCGACCAGGCGCGGGGGCGCGACCGGTTCGGCGTCCGCCCCGGAGTCGTCGTCCTCGTCTCCTCCCCCGCCGTCCGTGGCGTCCCGTGCCGCCCGGTGCAGCAGCCACACCGGCAGTGCCAGCAACAGCAGGGGCGGGATGCCCATGGGGGCGGGGACACCGGAGAGCGTGTCGGTGCGGACCAGCTCGGCACCGTGCGCCAGCAGCCACAGGGCCGCCGCCACGTGCATGGCCCCGCCGGGCCCGCTGTCGGGATACGGCGAGCTGATCCACAGCAGCATCACGAGCAACGCGAACGACGCGAGCCCCAGGCCCGCCGCGAGGGCACCACCCGTGAACCCGCCGGCCAGTCCGGGCGAACGGTCGCGCATCCGGGTGAGCAGGGACGCCGGTGAACGTCGGCGAGCGGTCGTCTCGATCACGACCGCCATGCTCCCAACGACACGCGTTTTCCCGTCGTAACAGGCGAACCATCGCCGTGTCGCTCAATATACGTTTATGTACTTTTCTGGACGGAGGGGCGCCCTGTGACACAGAGCCCTGCCATCCCCCTCCCCCCACCCGAGGAACGCCGACGCCTGCGCGAGGCCGCCTCGTTGACGCGGGCTCAGCTGGCCGCCCGGGTGGGCGTCACCAGCGAGACGGTGCGCGGGTGGGAGGCCGGCCGCTCCACGCCGCGCGGCCGCAAAGGGGAGAAGTACGCGAAGCTGCTCAACTCACTGGGTGACGAGGCGGAGGTGACGCCCCCTCAGGAGACTCCCGCCGATGCCGGCGAGCCCGCGACTCCGCCCGAGGCGGCGGCTGCCCGGCGAGCGGCCCGGACCCGGCGCAAGCCCGCCCCCACCGACCGGAAGCGGCCCGCCGCGAAGGACCGCGGCCGAGGACCCGTCACCGTCCCCGACCGGAGCGACACCCCTGTCCCGCACGGACTCCGCGTCATCCTCACGGACCGCCCGCGTACGACGTCACCGCGCCGACCGGACGACGCCGTCGCCGCCCTGACACCCGACCAGGCCTTCGACGCCCTGTATGCCTTCTGCGCCCCCGCACTCGTCCGGCAGACCTACCTGCTGACCGGCCGCCGCGAACTGGCCCGGGAGTCGGTGGAACGGGCTTTCCAGATCGCCTGGCAGAGGTGGCCCGAGGTGGCCCGCGACCGTGACCCGGCGGGCTGGGTGCGTGCGATGGCGTACGAGTGCGCGCTCTCCCCGTGGCACCGGTTCCGGCCGCGTCACCGGTACCCCGAGCCGCCCCCGTCCGACGCCTTCGACCGTGCGCTGATGGACACCCTGCTGAAGCTCCCGCCGTCCTACCGCCGCACACTCGTGCTCTACGACGGGGTCGGGCTCGGCCTGCCGGAGACGGCGGCGGAGACGGAGGCGAGCACCCGCGCGGCCGTGAACCGGCTGGCGCACGCGCGCGAGGCGGTCGCCGAGCGGCTGCCGGAGCTCGCGGACCCGGAAACACTGCACTGGCGGCTGGTCGAACTGGCCTCCACCGAGCGGCTGCGTGCCTCCAAACCACCGACCGTCCGCAAGGCCAGTGAGCGCCGGGCCCGTTTCTGGACCCGGGCCGCCATCGCCTTCACGGTCGCCCTGATCGGCACGACGGCCCTCACCCTCCGCACGGCCCCCACCCACTACGAGCCGCCGGTACCGGCGGGAGAGACGGTCCAGGGCGTGCCGCCCCCGGTCGCGCCCGGCCCCTTGTCGGAGTCGGAGCGGGAACTGCGCGCGAAGCTGCGCGAGGAGGAGCAGAAGGGCCCCGACCGGTTGCTGCCACAGCCGCGATGACGGGTGCGGCGGTCGTCAAAGGGCACGACGCCGCCGGACAGCACGACGTCGCCGGAGGACACGACGTCGCCGGGGGCGCGGCGCGCAGGGCTGTCGCGCGGGCAGGGCTGCCGCGCGGGCAGACCATCGGGCGCGCGAGCAGACCATCAGGCACGCGGGCAGGGCTGCCGCGCGGGCAGACCATCGGGCGCGCGAGCAGACCATCAGGCACGCGGGCAGGGCTGCCGCGCGGGCAGGCCGTCAGGCGCGCGAGCAGACCATCAGGCACGCGGGCAGGGCTG
>NZ_JBIVQO010000005.1:0-475648 GCF_044755265.1 Streptomyces sp. NPDC092370
TGCGTTTCCGACTCTATCAGATCTTTTCTCGACCCGATTTCCTCGGTGCTTTCCAGGTTTCCGCTTTCGCGTTTCCCTTTCCGGCGGTTCCGACTCTATCAGATCCTTTCGGGCCTGATTCCCAGTCAGCGGGGTTTGTCTTCGCGGCTGTTGGGCCGTTCCGACGTTCCCAACCTTAGCGCGCCCTCTCGGCGATTCCCAAATCGAAGCCGTTCGGAGTCGATCAGGTCGTCGAGTCCCAATTCGAATTGAATTCGGGCGTGCCGAATCCACCCCGTCGGGAGGTCGAGCTGGAGGTTTGGATGCCGCTGCTGCGGCGGAAGCGCTGTCGAAGAACCGTTACGGCTCCGCGGCAACCCGAAGAACTCTACGGACCCGGCATGGGGGCTGTCAAGCGATCCCCTGTCAAGATCTTTTCGGCCCGGGCGTCAGTCCAGGTCGGTGAGGCGCCCGCCGGCATCCGGCTGGGCGTCCTCGACCCGGCGCAGCAGACGCGTGAGCACTTCGCCCAGCGCCGTTCGCTCGTCGGGGGTCAGGTCCTGGAGCAGGTCCTCCTCGAAGACCGACGCCAGGCGCATCGCCTCCAGCCACTTCTCTCGCCCCTCGGATGTCAGTTCCACGATGACTCGTACGCGGTTCGACTCGTCTCGCTCACGGGTCACCAGAGATTCGGCGACCATGCGGTCGATCCGGTGGGTCATCGCGGCCGGGGTGAGGCCGAGGCGCTTGGCGAGGTCGCTGGGGCCCAGACGGTAGGGGGCTCCGGAGAGGACGAGGGCCTTGAGGACCTCCCACTCCGCGTTGCTGATGCCGAGGGCCGAGGTCTGGCGGCCGTAGGCGACGTTCATGCGGCGGTTCAGACGGGAGAGCGCCGAGACGATCTGCTCGACCTGGGGGTCGAGGTCCTGGAACTCGCGCTGGTACGCGGCGATCTGCTCTTCGAGGGTCGGCTCGCTGGGGCCGGGGGTGTCGCCCATGGGCGCAGTATGGCACGGCCGTTCTTGCCTTGAAGTCCTTGGATATGTACTCTTTAGCTTCGAACTTTAGCTTCGAAGTCTTCACTCCTAACTTGTGGAAGAGGTGAACGTGACCAGGGCGATGGGCGCAGCGATGCGCCGGATTCACGTGGGTAACGCACTCAGCGCGTTCGGGCTCGGCTTCACGGTCCCGTACCTGTACGTCTATGTGGCGCAGGTGCGAGGGCTGGGGGCCATGACGGCGGGTCTCGTACTCGCCGTCTTCGCTGTGGCCGCGCTGGTGGTGCTGCCGTTCGCCGGGCGGGCCATCGTCCGGCGCGGCCCGCTGCCGGTGCTGCTCGCCGCCCTGGTCACCGCCGCCCTGGGAGCGCTCAGCCTGGGGATCGCGAGCAGCGCGGCGGCCGTGCTGGTGTCGGCCTCGCTGCTGGGGGCAGGGCAGGCCGTGATGCAGCCGGCGCTCGCGACGATGATCGTGGACTGCTCGTCGGCGGAGACCCGGTCGCGTGCCTTCGCCATGCAGTTCTTCCTGCAGAACCTCGGACTCGGCGTCGGTGGCCTCATCGGCGGGCACCTCGTCGACACGACGAGCGCCGCCTCCTTCACTTTGCTCTTCGCGATCGAGGCGGCGATGTTCCTGCTGCTGTTCGTGGTGATGGTGACCGTGCGGATGCCGCACGCCCCGCGGATCGAGGGCGCTCCCACGGCATCGGGCCGGAGCGGCTGGAAGCAGCTGCTGGGCAACCGGGCCATGGTGCAGCTGTGCGTGCTGGGCTTCGTGCTGTTCTTCGCCTGCTACGGGCAGTTCGAGTCGGGGCTGAGTGCGTACGGGGTGGAGGCCGCCGGGATCTCGACCTCAGCGCTGGGGACGGCGCTGGCCGCCAACACGCTGATGATCGTCGTGGCGCAGTTCGCCGTGCTCCGCTTCGTGGAGCGTCGCCGGCGGTCGCGGGTGATCGCCGCCGTGGGGCTGATCTGGGCCGTGGCGTGGGCCGTCGCGGGGTACGCCGGGCTCGGGCACGGGAGTCAGGAGATGGCGACGGCCGCGTTCGTCTCGACGTACGCGCTGTTCGGTCTGGGGGAGGCGCTGCTGTCGCCGACCGTGGCCCCGCTGGTCGCGGATCTCGCTCCGGAGGGCATGGCCGGGCAGTACAACTCGGCGTTCGCCCTGGTCAAGCAGCTCGCGCTGGCCGTCGGGCCGGCGGTGGGCGGGCCGCTGGGTGCCTCGCTGCACGCGCCCTACATCGTGGCGTTCCTGGTGTTCTCGCTGGGGATCACCGTCCTGGCCGTGCGGTTGGGACGGCAGCTGACCGATGTGCAGGATCAGCCGTGGCTCGGCAAGAGCCGGGTGGTGGCGCGGGGTGGGGCGCCCGTTTCCGCGGACGTCTGATCCGCGGACCGGTCACGTCGACCGGGTGCCGGGCAGGGCGAACTCGCACCACACCGCCTTGCCACCGCCCGGTGTGCGGCGGCAGCCCCAGTTCGAGGCGATCGTGGCGACGATGGCGATGCCCCGGCCCGATTCGTCACCCGGTTCCGCGCGGCGGCGTCTGGGGAGGTGGTCGTCGCCGTCGGTGACCTCGATGATCAGGCGTCTGTCCGTGCGGCGCAGGCGCAGTCTCATCGGCGGGGTGCCGTGCTGGAGGGAGTTCGCGACCAGTTCGCTGGTGGCCAGGACGCCCAGGTCGTGCAGGTCGGCGGGGAAGCGCCAGCTGGTCAGGACACCCGAGGCGAAGGCACGTGCGCGAGGGGCCGCCTCCACTCCGCCCAGCAGTTCCAGGGCGGCGTTGTGGAAGAGCTCGCCCTCCGGGCCGCTGCGCGCGGGGTGCTGGAGGACCAGGACGGCCACGTCGTCGTCGTGGTCGGGGGTCACGCCCGCGGAGCGGACCAGGCGGTCGCAGACGACCTGGGGGGTGCCGGTGGCTCCGGCCAGGGCGCGTTCCAGGGCGGCGATGCCCTCGTCCAGGTCCGCGTCGCGGCGCTCGACCAGGCCGTCCGTGTAGAGGACGGCCGTGGAGCCGGGGGCGAGGGGGATCGAGCCCGAGGTGTGCATCCAGCCGCCGGTGCCGAGCGGGGGGCCGGTGGGTTCGTCGGCACGCAGAACCTTGCCGTTCTCGTCGCGGACGAGGATGGGGAGGTGGCCCGCCGAGGAGTAGATCAGATTGCCCTCGTTCGGGTCGTGGATGGCGTACGCGCACGTGGCGATCTGGTTGGCGTCGATCTCGGCTGCCAGGCCGTCCAGGAGCTGGAGGACCTCGTGCGGGGGGAGGTCGAGGCGGGCGTAGGCGCGGACCGCCGTGCGGAGCTGGCCCATGACCGCCGCCGCGCGCACGCCCCGGCCCATGACGTCGCCGATGACCAGGGCCGTGCGACCGCCGCCCAGGGTGATGACGTCGTACCAGTCGCCGCCGACGGCCGCCTCCGTGCCGCCCGGGTGATACGTGGCGGCGATGCGCAGGTCGTCCGGCTCTTCGAGCTCCTGGGGGAGCAGGGACCGCTGGAGGGTGACCGCCGTTTCGCGCTGGCGGCGTTCGCTGGCGCGCAGACGTTCGGCCGCTTCGGCGTGGTCGGTGACGTCGGTCGCGAAGACGAGGACGCCGCGGCCGTCGCTGCCGCCCTTGCCGTCGCCCTGGGCGACCGGGGTGCAGGTGAAGGTGTAGGAACGGCCGTCGGGGGCCTTACGGGACTTGACCGTGCGCGACTTGCCGCTGCGTTGGACCTGGTCCAGGAGGGGGAAGAGGCCGAGGGCGTCCAGCTCGGGGAGGGCCTCGCGGGCGCGTTCGCCCAGGTTGCGTACGCCGAAGGCGCTCGTGTAGGCGTCGTTGACGTAGGCGATGCGGTGGTCGGGGCCGTGGACCAGGGCGACGAGGGAGGGGATGCGGTCGAGGACCTCACGCACCCGCAGTTCGTCGACGGCGGGAACGGTTGGTGTCGCGTCGGTCAGCCGTTCGGCACGGGCGGCGGGTACGGAACCTTCCCCCCGCCGGTCCGGGGAGGCCGTCTGCTCGGTCCGCGCTGCGGCGCGGCGCTGCGTTCCGGGGAGCCGGGCGCTCCAGCGCGTGAAGTTCACGAATCCTTGCCTCGTGTAGTGGTCGGCGGCCGGTACCGGAACCGGCCGGGGCCCCGGGGGGCCCGCGCCGGGGCGAGTGGTGGCATGCCCGCGGTGGTGGACCAGTCTGGCAGTGCCCGGACCGGACCGACATCCGTCAGACGCCGGGCCGGCCGGTGGAGTTCCTGGGTCGGGTCAGGACGACCCCTTCGGGTTGTGCGGGGGGTCTTGAGAAGGCTTTCCACCGGCCGCGAGTTCGAACTCCGCCCGGGGGTGTTCGAGTGAACCCAGGGAGACGATCTCCCGTTTGAACAGGCCGGCCAGCGTCCATTCGGCGAACACGCGCGCCTTGCGGTTGAAGGTGGGCACGCGGCTGAGGTGGTAGGCGCGGTGCATGAACCAGGCGGGGTAGCCCTTGAGCTTGCGTCCGTAGACGTGGGCGACGCCCTTGTGCAGGCCCAGGGAGGCGACCGACCCGGCGTAGGCGTGCGCGTACGTGTCCAGGGGCTCGCCGCGCAGCGTGTGCACGATGTTGTCGGCGAGGACCTTGGCCTGGCGGACGGCGTGCTGGGCGTTGGGTGCGCACTCGCGGCCCGGCTCTCCCCCAGTGCCCCCGGCGGTGACATCGGGGACGGCGGCGGCGTCTCCGGCGGCCCACGCGTGCGTGGTGCCCTCGACCGACAGTTCCGGCGTGCACCTCAGGCGTCCGCGGCCGTTGCGGGGCAGGTCGGAGGCGGCGAGCACCGGGTGGGGTTTCACGCCGGCCGTCCAGACGACCGTACGGGTGGGGAAGCGGGCGCCGTCGCTGAGGACGGCGACCCGGTCGGCGCAGGACTCCAGGCGGGTCTCCAGGCGGACGTCGATGTTGCGGCGGCGCAGTTCGGTGACGGCGTAGCGGCCCATCTCCTCGCCGACCTCGGGCAGGATGCGGTCCGAGGCCTCGACGAGGATCCACTTCATGTCCTCGGGCTGGACGTTGTGGTAGTAGCGCGCGGCATAGCGGGCCATGTCCTCCAGCTCGCCGAGTGCCTCCACACCGGCGAAGCCGCCGCCCACGAAGACGAAGGTGAGGGCCGCGTCGCGGATCGCGGGGTCGCGGGTGGAGGAGGCGATGTCCATCTGCTCGATGACGTGGTTGCGCAGGCCGATGGCCTCCTCCACGGTCTTGAAGCCGATGCCGTGCTCGGCGAGGCCGGGGACGGGCAGGGTGCGCGAGACGGAGCCGGGGGCCAGGACGAGGTGGTCGTAGGACAGCCGCTGTCCGCCGGTGCCCTCCTCCCCGGTGGCGAGGGTGGTGACGGTGACGGCGCGTTTCGCGTGGTCGACGGCGGTGGCCTCGCCGATCAGCACCCGGCACCGGTCGAGGACGCGGCGCAGCGGGACGACGACGTGGCGCGGTGAGATGGCACCGGCGGCGGCCTCGGGGAGGAACGGCTGGTAGGTCATGTACGGGTCGGGGGTGACGACCGTGATCTCCACCTCGCCCCGGTCCAGCTGCCGTTTCAGTCTGCGCTGCAGGCGCAGGGCCGTGTACATCCCGACGTAGCCGCCACCGACAACGAGAATGCGCGCACGTTCCTTCACCATCCCATGACGCACCCGGCGCTTGAGTTTGTCCACAGCCTCGACGAATTGTGTGACCGGAGAGGGCCCGGACGCCGAGTTGGCCTGATTAGCGGCCTGCGGTTCATTCGTGCAGGTCAGGAGGGGTGGCGGGAGGAGCACGCGACGGCACATTCGGGACGTATGCGACCCGTACTCCGATCGGTGGGCGCTCCGTGCGGAACCTGCCCCTTCTGAATTGACTCCCTCTCAACTATGTTCGTGTGTCGACGGGGTGTAGGGGGATGCGCTCACCGGGGTCCGCGACGGGCGGACCGCGGGACCGGGGCGGTTCCCCCGTCCCGTCATCGAATGGCGGGGAGTCTCCGGGGGGAGACGTCATTACCGGGGGAATGCTTATGCATGTTCAGGACTCTCATTGGTCGCCCGCGTCCGCAGTCGCGGCGGGCGGCATGACGATGAGCGCGGCGGCGGGCAACGGACGCGACGTGTCGCGGACGACGCCGCTGCGCGTGGACGCACAGCGCAATCTGGAGCACGTGCTGCGTGCGGCGCGCGAGGTCTTCGGCGAGCTGGGGTACGGCGCGCCGATGGAGGACGTGGCGCGGCGTGCGCGGGTCGGCGTGGGCACGGTGTACCGGCGGTTCCCGAGCAAGGACGTCCTGGTGCGGCGGATAGCCGAGGAGGAGACCTCTCGGCTGACCGACCAGGCGCGTGCGGCGCTCGGACAGGAGGACGAGCCGTGGTCGGCGCTGTCGCGCTTCCTGCGGACGTCGGTGGCCTCCGGCGCCGGGCGGCTGCTGCCGCCGCAGGTGCTGCGGGTCTCGGTCGAGGACGGCGCGGCCGGCCCGCGGGTGCCGCAGCAGCGGACCCAGCCGGGTGGGACGGAGCTGCGACTGGTGCCGGACCAGCCGGTCGCGGTCGCCTCGGCACCGGCGGTCACGGCCGAGGACGACGCCGGCACGTCGGCGCTGCTCGAGGTCGTGGGCCAGCTCGTGGACCGGGCGCGTGCGGCCGGTGAGCTGCGCGCGGACGTGTCGGTGGCGGACGTGCTGCTGGTGATCGCCACAGCCGCGCCCTCGCTGCCGGACGCGGCTCAGCAGGCGGCCGCGTCGGCCCGGCTGCTGGACATCCTGCTGGAGGGTCTGCGCTCGCGACCGGCGTGAGCCGCCGGGGCCCGGGCCGATCCGGGCCTGGGCCCCGCAGGGATCGTGCCGGGCCGCGCGGGATCGTGCCGGGCCGAAGCGACCGGATCGGCCCGGCCCGAAGCGACCGGATCGGCCCGGGCCCGAGCGAAGAGGGAACCTTCCCCGAACGAGTGACGGCTGGCGCTGCCGTGCGGTAAGTCCCCACGGATGAGTGATCATCCGGATTCCGGGGTTCTGGCCGAAAGCCAATATGGCACGCTGACCCGGTGGTTGGACGGATTGGGCGGCTGCCGGGGGCTTTCCGCGATGAGCGTTGACGGGCGGGACGAGCCGAGCGGTAGCGGCAACGGTGACGCCACATCCGGCGGGCCGGTCCCGCCGCAGGTGCCGAGTCAGGGCGGACGCGCGAGCGTGCCGCCCGGCGGGCACCCCGCGGGCGGCTCGGTCCCGGCCCAGCGCGACCGCCGCGAGGACGGTGCCCTGCCGCCGCCGCGCGTGCTGCCGCCGTCCGACGCCGACCTCATCGACCGGATGCGCTCGGGCGACGACACGGCGTACGAGGAGCTGTACCGGCGCCATGCGCAGGCCGTGCGCAGGTATGCCCGCACCTGCTGCCGCGACGCCCACACCGCGGACGACCTGACCGCCGAGGTCTTCGCCCGCATGCTCCAGGCGGTGCGCGGCGGGGCGGGCCCGGCGCACGCCGTACGCGCGTACCTGCTCACCTCCGTCCGGCGCGTCGCCGCCTCCTGGACGAGGTCGGCACGGCGCGAGCAGCTCGTCGACGACTTCGCGGTGTTCGCCGCCCAGTCCGCCCCCAAGTCCGACGCGTCCGACGACGACACGCTCGAACTGGGCGCCGACGTACGGGCGATGCACGCGGCCGAGCAGTCCATGGCCATGCGAGCGTTCCGGTCGCTGCCCGAGCGGTGGCAGGCCGTGCTGTGGCACACCGAGATCGAGGACGAGTCGCCCAGTGAGGTCGCCAAGCTGTTCGGGCTGGACGCCAACGGCACACGCGTGCTCGCCAGCCGGGCCCGCGAGGGCCTGAAGCAGGCCTACCTCCAGGCCCACGTCAGCGCCGCGCTCACCGGCGACGAGGAGTGCGCGCGCTACGCCGACCAGCTCGGCACGTACGCCCGCGGGCGGCTGCGCACGCGGGCCGAGCGGGGGCTGCGCAAGCATCTGGACGAGTGCGCGAAATGCCGGCTGGCCGCGCTGCAGATCGAGGAAGTGGCCGGCGGCATCCCGGCCGTCGTGCCGGTCGCGGTCATCGGCTGGTTCGGGGCCGCCGGGTACGCGAAGGCGGCCGGGCTCATCGCCGGGGGTGCGGGAGCGGCCGGTGCGGCGGGCGCGACCGCGGCGGCGGGTGGCTCGGCCGGTGGGGCAGGCGCAGCGGGCGGTGGCTCGGCCGGTGGGGCCGGAGGCGGGAGTGGTGCGGCGGCCTCCGAGGGGCTCGGCGCACCGGTGAAGGCAGGTATCGCGGCCGGTGTGATCGCCGTCGGTGTGGTGGCGGCGGTGGTGATGGCGCTGACCGGCAACGAGAAGCCGAAGGAGCAGGCGGAGTCCGCCCCCTCCCCCCTTCCGCCGTCGTCGGTGGTGAGCCCCGGCGAGCCCACGCCCTCCCCCTCGCCGCCGGAAGCCGGTCCGCGGGAGCGGCCGCCGGGGATCGTGCCCGCGCGCGCCGCGACGCCCACACCGGCGCCGGGGCCGCGGACCAGCCCGAGTCGCGAACCCGCCCCCGACCCGAGGCGCGAACCCGCCCCCGACCCGAGTGCGACCCCGTCCCCGACCCGCAAGCCCGCTCCACCGCCCACGTCCCCCGAGCCGACGCCGCCCCCGCCCCCCGCGCCCCCGCTCGCCCCCGCCGTCCACCGGTGGAGCGGCCTGTCGTACGACACCGACGGCGACGGTACGAAGCCCGAGATGCGGATCGGTTCGAGCAGCAGGGTCCGGAAGCGGTCCGGCCTGTCGATCGGCGACCAGGGGTACGCCCACGGCGTCACCGTGCACGGCCGCTCCTCCGTCACCATCGACCTCAACCGCTCCTGCTCGTCGTACGACGCGCTCGTGGGGGTGGACGACATGACGCTGCGGCTCGGCACGGTGTACTTCTCCGTCTACGCCGACGGGGTCCTGCTGTGGCGTTCCCCGCTGGTCGAGGGCGGTGACGCGGCCGTGCCCGTGCAGGTGGACCTCACCGGCCGCAGCACGGTCCGGCTGGTGGTGGAAGCGCGCAGCGCCCTCGACCACCTGATGTCGGTGGACTGGGCGGAGTCCACGTTCACCTGCCGCTAGCGGACACGGAGGCTCAGGAGGCCCGGCCGGTGGCGTACGCGCCGCGCGCGTCGTCCAGCTCGACCAGAACGTCGTCGGCGGTGAGGGCCGCGCCCCGGGCACGCTCCGCCTCGCAGCGGGAACTCCCGAGGGCTGCACGTACGACGGCCTCCACCCGTTCCTCCTGGGAGCGCTCCGGCATGGAGCGCGGCCGGCCGGACCGCCAGTGGTCACCGGTGCCGAGCAGCCGCGCCGCGCGCGGGAAGTCCCCGAGGTCGGCCAGCACTCCCGCAGCGCCCTCCACGACCGTGGCCCGGATCACGTCCGAGCACCGCTTGTGCACGGCTTCGCGCAGGGCCGCGCCCAGCTTGGGCAGGGCCGGGCCCGGGCCGGACTCCCGCGCCGTGATGAGGGCGTCGAGCAGGAGCAGTATCACCAGGAACTGGGGCGGCGGTGTGCCGAGGGCGGTGTTCGCACAGGCCTCCTCGCACCATGCGCGAGCGCGGTCGACATGCCCGTCCTCGAACGCCATCTGGGTGCGCATCAGCAGGATGTACGCCTTGGAGTCCCGTACGCCGTACCGCTCCGCGGCGGCGGTGGCCTCGTCCAGCAGCGCCAGCGCCGTCACCCGGTCCCCGGCGCGGTAGGCGATCTCGCCGAGCCGGGCGATGAGGAAGGGCGACTCGGCGTAGGCGCCCACCTCGTAGGCGAGGCGCAGGGCCTCGTCGTACTCCCTCTTGGCGTCCTCGAAGCAGCTGCGCGCCATGGCGAGCTCACCGGCAGCGCTGCACACCTGGGCACGCAGCCAGCGGTCACCCGCACGGCGGCTGAGGACCCGCAGCTCCGCGAGGTCGTCGTCGACGCCCTCCAGGCCACCGGGTCCGTCGACGACCGTATGCGCACGGAACATCAGGGCGACGGAGATCTCCCAGTCACCGCCGTACGCACGGCAGTTGGCGACGGCGGCGTCCAGGACGGTCCGGATCTCGCTCGGGTCGGCCAGGAAGGAGGAGAGGATCGGGCAGACGAGCCCCGGGACGCGCGCCGCGTGCGGGCCTCCCCTCTCGTAATGGGCCCGCACCCGATCCATGTACGGCCGCTGCTCGTCGACGAACGTCTCCATGGGCTCGGCTTCGGTCATGAAGAACAGATGCAGCATGCGCACATCCATCCGCAGGCCGTGCAGCGGATGCCCCGCCTCCCCGTCCGGTGCGTCGAGGAAGTGCTCGATGGGGCCGGGCAGTTCCGGCTCGCCGTCGGCCGGCACACGGCCCGCGAGGTCGAGGGCCACGCCCAGCCGCAGCGTCCGCTCCAGCCACTCCAGGCCTTCGTGACGGTAGTTGCGCAGCCAGCAGAACCAGCCCATGGCGAGGGCGAGGGCAGCGGCCTCCTCCTCGTCCCCGGCGGTGAGGGACCGGTCGAGAGCCGCGCGGATGTTGTCCAGCTCGGTCTCCAGACGGGAGATCCACGGCAGTTGCTCCGCGGAGCGCAGCAGCGGATCGGCCCGCTCGGCGAGCGCACGCGCCCAGGCGCGGTGCCGGAGCTCGGCGGCGGCGCGCACCCGGGGGGCGTCGGCTGCCCGCTCGACGGCGTACTCGTGGATGGTCTCCAGCATCCGGTACCGCATGCCGGAGGTGCCGTCGTCGGCGCCGGGGGCCGCCACGACGAGGGACTTGTCGACGAGCGCCCCGATCAGCTCGGCGGCGGGCCCGGAGCACACCGCTTCGGCCGCCGCGAGGTCCCAGCCGCCCGCGAACACCGACACCTCGCGCAGCATCGTCCGCTCGGCGTCGTCGAGCAGGTCCCACGACCAGTCGACGACGGCCCGCAGGGTCTGCTGGCGGGGCAGGACCGTACGGCTTCCGGAGGTGAGCAGGCGGAAGCGGTCGTCGAGACGGTCGGCGATCTGCCGGGGGGTGAGCAACCGGAGCCGGGCCGCGGCCAGTTCGATGGCGAGCGGCAGCCCGTCCAGCCGTCGGCAGATCTCCGCCACCGCCCGCTCGTCGCGGAGGACGGCGTCCGCCGCGTCGGGGCGGACGGCGGCGGCGCGCTCCGCGAACAGCCGGCGGGCGTGGTCCGGAGGCAGGGGTTCGACCGGGCGCACCGACTCGCCGGGCACGCCCAGGGGTTCACGGCTGGTGGCCAGGACGGTGAGCTCGGGGCAGCGGGTGAGGAGGGTCTCGGCGAGGTGGGCGGCGGCGCCGATGACATGCTCGCAGTTGTCGAGGATCAAGACCAGGCTGCGCTGGGCGCAGTATTCGACGAGCAGGGCGACGGGGTCGTCCTGCACGGCGGTGAGCTCGCTGGTCATCAGCACGGTCTCGCGCAGACCGAGCGCACTGACCACCGCTCCCGGCACCGCCTCCGGCCGGTCGAGCGGGGCGAGCTCGGCCAGCCGGGCCTGCGGGAGCCCGGCGGCGGCCTCCTCGGCGAGGCGGGTCTTGCCGGAGCCGCCCGGTCCGGTGAGCGTGACGAGCCGGGCCCTGTGCATCTCGGAACGGATGGCGTCGATCTCGGATTCCCGGCCGACGAAGGAGGTCAGACGGGGACGGATGGTCCCGGGGCGCATGCGCTCGCGCCCCGGTGGGGCGGGCGGGGTCTTGCCGTCCTGCGGCGCGGAAACGAGCAGCTCGGCGTGGAGGGCGCGCAGTCGGGGCCCGGGGTCGGTGCCGAGGCCTTCGGCCAGACAGCGGCGGGCGGTCTCGTAGGCGGCGAGGGCGTCGGCGGCCCGGCCGGTGTCACGCAGGGCCTGGATCAGCAGGGCGTGCAGCGGCTCGTCGTACGGGTGTACGGCGGTCAGTTCCCGCAGTTCCGGGACGACCTCCGGCCCGCGGCCGAGCCGTATCCGGGCCTCCGCCCTGGCCCGGATCGCCTCCAGGCGCCTGGCCTCCGGGCGGGCGGCGGCGGCACGGTCGGGCAGGTCGGCGAGGGCGGGGCCGCGCCAGAGGGCGAGGGCGGCGTCGAGGTGCCGTTCCGCGAGGGCGGGGTCGTTGGCGGTGAGGGCGTCGGTGCCCTGCCGGACGAGCCGTTCGAAGAGGAAGAGGTCGACGTCGTCCTGGCCGGCGGCGAGTCGGTAGCCGCCCGTCTCGGAGGTGACGGCGTCCCTCCCGAGGGTCCTGCGGAGCCGGCCGATGAGGGCCTGGAGGGCGGCGGGGGCGTCCTCGGGCGGCTCGTCCGCCCAGACCTCGTCGATGAGCGTCTGGGGGGTGGCGACACGAGAGGGCCGCAGGGCCAGGGCGGTGAGCAGCGCGCGGAGCCGGGGACCGCCGACGGGTACCACTGCGCCACGCCCGTCCTCTGCCGTGGTGACACCCAGGATTCTGTACCGCACGGGGTCATTGTCGCCCGGCCGGGGACGAGAGCCGCGGGGTTTTCGGTACGGGGCGTTGCGGGTGTCTGCGGTGCACCTTCTGGGCGCCGTCGCCGGTGCCGGGTGGGTCCGCAGCCCGGCGTAGCGGGGTACCGCTGCGCCGCCCCCTCCCCGTGCGTGGCCAGGCGGAGTCGCACCCGCCGGACGACGCGGGTGGACGTGTCGGGGTGCCCCCGCGGCGGTCGGCGGGTCGACGGACCGCAGTCGGCACGGCACGGCACCCCATCGCGCCGTTGCGGGCCGGACGACACCCGACGCCGCCCCGGCCCGCCCACCGGTGTCGGTCGCGAACACGCGCACCCCACGGACCCGGCAAGGACACACGCGGAAGCAGACGCGGGCACGGATACGGGCGCTAGACCCGACGCCCTCCACCGGCCCCCGCGCCCAACGCTCCCCGCTGCGGGGCGATCCCCGCCGGTACCGCGCGCTGCCGAGCCGGCGTCCCCGTCCAGCAGGTGCCGCGGCGCGACAGCAGGCGGCGCAGCCACAGTTCCAGGGAGACCAGGTCCGCCAGGCCGTCCAGGGGGAGGGGTTCGCCCGCCGCCGCGCCGCGCAGCGCCTTGCGGACCACCCGGGCCTCGACCAGGCCCGCTTCCGCCAGCAGCGGGGTGTCGAACAGGGCGACCAGGGAGTCCGCCGCCACGCGCAGCCCCGTGCGCTCCGCGGCCGCCGCGGTCGCCTGGGTCGGGGTGCCCCAGCCGGGCGGCAGCTCCCGGACACCGGCCCCTTCCAGCACCGTACGCAGGATCGCCGCCCGGGCCCCCGGCCGCACCCGCAGCGCCTCGGGCAGCGCCCGGGCCGCGCGGACGACCTGGTTGTCGAGGAACGGCGCGTGCAGCCGCTGGAAGCGGACCTCCGCTGCCTGCTCCAGCACCCGCAGGTCCGCCGCGTGCCGTGCCAGCGCCGCGCGCGCTCGGAAGTCCCCCGGCCGCTGCCCCGGCCCCACCAGCTCCGACCGGTGGGTCGACGCCTGAAGACGAACCGATACTTCAGCGAGGGCCTCACCGGTCAGCCAGCGCGCCGCCGGCCCGGGTCTCCCCCAGGTCAACGCGGCGAGCGAGGCGTCCAGCGCACCGCCGGGAGCGTCGAGCCCGTCGTCGGAGCGGGGGTCGAGGAGGCGCTCGGCGAGGGACTCGACACCCGACCGGTACGGCGTACGGGACAACCGCCGCGCCGCCGCGTACACGCGCGCGGGCACCAGCACCGACCCGTCCGCCTTGGCCAGCGCGGCGACCGGCCGCACGAGATGACGCCGCCGGCGGTCCATCAGCAGGTCGGCGAGCCGCGCGGGATGGGCGTCCAGCACCTGGCGCGCCCCGTAACCCGTGAAGTGGTCCGCGCTGCCCGCCGCGAGCCGGGCCCGATGGCGCGCCGCCGACACCAGGCACGGCCCGGGTTCGTCCGTCAGCGGCCCGTCCAGGTCGGCGTACGGAAGGGTCTGCTCGTCACCGGCCACGACGACGTGGTGCAGCCGGGGGTTGGCCGCCAGCGCGCCCGCCCGCTCCAGTTCGGCCTCCCGGCCCCCGACGGCGAGGTCGTTGAACGTGACGGCCAGCAGCCGCTCCCCCGCGCCCGTGCCGTGGCCGAGCACGGTGCCCGGCATCCCGGGCAGTCCCGCGGCCAGCAGCGCCAGCGCTCCGGAGGCCGGCCCGCCGGAGAGGTCCGCGCCGATCCCCGGCACCGGCGTCCCGCGGGCGGCCCGCCGCTCGGCGGGTCCCATACCGGGGACGGGGCCCGGGTCGATGTCCGCTCCGGGGACGTGCCGGGGCGCGGACAGCCGCGTCCGTACGGCCTCCACGAGCGCGTCGCGCACCGCGTCGACCGCGCTGTCCGGATCGGCCGGGGGCGCCGCCACGGCCAGCGAGGCGACCGGCTCGTACCCGGCGATCTCGCGCGCCCCGGCGCGCAGGATGAGGGCATGCCCGGGCGGAACGCGCTTCACGCCGTCGTACGGTGTGGAGTCGTGCAGCGCGGCGGGCACGTCCGGGGCGGCCAGCAGCGCGGCGAGGTGCCCGAAGTCGAGGTTGGCCTCGATGAGATCGGCCAGCGGCAGCGCGGCGGTCGCGTACGCCGTTCCGCCGGCCCAGGGCGTGTGGAACACCGGCCGCGCGCCCGCGAGATCGCCACAGACGGTGATCCGCCTGCCGACCTGGACGATCGCCGTGTAGCTGCCCGGCCAGGCGGTCAGATGCCGAAGTGCCCCGCCACGCGCGGCGAACAGCGCGACGCGCAACTGCTCGTCGGTGGCGCCGCAGATGCCGAGGACGGCGATGCGCGTCCGGTCGTCGGCCTTCACGACGCGCACCTCGTCGGGGCGCCAGTCGCCGACCGCCCACAGGGGATCGGGGTCGCCCCACAGGAGTTGGGACCCCACCGGGTGCAGCGTCTCCCCCTCGCCGCCGGTCGCCCCCGCCGAGCCGGCAGCGACGGCTCCCGCGGCGGTGCTGCTCCATCCCACCAACCACCGCATCGCCGCCTCCACAGGCTGTGGACAACCAGTGCACCGCACGAACCGGTTCACCATGCTGCCATGAAGGAAGCGTTCCAGAGGGTGCCGACGCCGCTTGCGCTCCGTCGAATGCGCCCCGGCGGAGCCGCCCGCACCGCCCCGAACACCCCGAACACCCGCACGCCACAAGGAGACCCGGGCGGCGGCAGCGGGCGGCAGGGCGGAAAATCCGGAAGGGACCGGAAGGGAAACGGGAGCAGGCGGAGGAGGAAGAGGAACGGGCCGCCAAGAATCAAGGCACGCCAGCGACATGTCTCCAGTACGACTGCGATACGAATGCGCCCCCGAAACACGCCCCAATCACGCCGGACGCGCCCTCAAGTGCCGTGGTCGGAGGCCTGGTCCCCCAAGACCGGCGGGGTCGGTTTTCCGCCAAATCGGCGTCACGCAGACAGCCTCGAACACTCTCCGTACAGGGTCCGCACCCTGCCGCCCGGCCGGGCGATCCGGGAGACGGAGCACGCCTCCCGGACCGTTTCGCCGCCCGCGGGGATGAAGGCGGCGGTGTCCCCCAGCCCGCTGGATCCAGTACAGCGGGCCGACCCACGCGATGACCATGGAACCGCTCCCGCGATGGCCGGAGAAGAGCGCACGGACAGGCGCACGGCCACACACCGGGAGCACGTCGCAACAGCCCGTATCTGAACCGCACTTCAGTACGGACCACAATCCCGCCAACCGGAACAATGCCCCTTAACGCTTGGGATGCGGCGAACTACGCTGGGTTTACGAATGCCGCGTGGTTATGCCAGTGCGGCAGCCGTCTGTGTCGAGGGGTGGCGCATGTCCAGGGAGCAACGCGGGCCGAACGACAAACTCGGCGCCGTTCTCGCCCTCGCGGGAATTTCCAACGCGGGCCTCGCGCGGCGCGTCAACGATCTTGGCGCCCAGCGCGGTCTGACGCTTCGCTATGACAAGACGTCGGTGGCGCGTTGGGTGTCGAAGGGCATGGTGCCGCAGGGTGCCGCGCCCCATCTCATCGCCGCCGCCATCGGCCAGAAGCTCGGCCGCCCGGTGCCGCTCCACGAGATCGGCCTGGCCGACGCGGACCCGGCACCCGAAGTCGGCCTCGCCTTCCCGCGGGACGTCGGCCAGGCGGTGCGCTCGGCGACGGATCTGTACCGCCTCGACCTCGCCGGCCGCCGGGCCGGTTCGGGCGGCATCTGGCAGTCGCTGGCCGGATCGTTCGCGGTGAGCGCATACGCAACGCCCGCCTCACGGTGGCTGATAACCCCGGCCGACAGTTCGGTCGCGCGTGACGTGGGCCCCGGCGAGGGCTCCGGCGCACCGCTCAAAGTCGGCCACAGCGATGTGCAGAAGCTGCGGGAGGCCGCCGAGGACGCGCGGCGCTGGGACTCCAAGTACGGCGGCGGCGACTGGCGTTCGTCCATGGTCCCCGAGTGCTTACGGGTGGAGGCCGCCCCCCTGCTGCTCGGCTCGTACTCCGACGAGGTCGGCCGGGCCCTCTTCGGCGCCTCCGCCGAACTCACCCGCCTCGCGGGCTGGATGGCCTTCGACACGGGCCAGCAGGAAGCGGCCCAGCGCTACTACATCCAGGCCCTGCGCCTGGCCCGGGCGGCGGCGGACGTCCCCCTCGGGGGCTACGTGCTGGCCTCCATGTCGCTCCAGGCCACCTACCGCGGCTTCGGCGACGAGGGCGTGGACCTCGCCCAGGCCGCTCTCGAACGCAACCGCGGACTGGCCACGGCCCGCACCATGAGCTTCTTCCGCCTGGTCGAGGCCCGGGCACACGCGCGTGCGAACGACGCCCAGGCCGCCGGCGGCGCCCTGAAGGCGGCCGAGAGCTGGCTGGAGCGCGCCCGCCCCGGCGACAACGACCCGAGCTGGCTCGGCTTCTACTCCTACGACCGTTTCGCCGCCGACGCGGCCGAGTGCTACCGCGACCTCAAGGCTCCCCGCCAGGTACGCCGCTTCACCGAGCAGGCCCTGTCGAAACCGACGGAGGAGTTCGTCCGCTCGCACGGTCTGCGCCTGGTCGTCTCCGCGGTCGCCGAACTGGAGTCGGGGAACCTGGACGCCGCGTGCGAGCAGGGGGTGCGGGCGGTGGAGGTCGCCGGGCGGATCTCCTCGGCCCGCACCACCGAGTACGTGAAGGATCTCCTGCACCGTCTGGAACCGTACGGCGACGAGCCACGGGTGGTGGAGCTCCGTGAGCGTGCACGGCCGCTGCTGATGACTCCGGCGTAGCCGGGCGCAGGTATGCCGTTCGCCCCGCGTTTGAAGGCATTGTCAGTGGCGCAGTGCACTATCGAGGCGGGAGGTGGTGGGCGTGCGGACCGGATACGACTGTGACGTGCTGGTGATCGGTGGCGGAATCGTCGGTCTGTCGACGGCGTACGCGATCACACGCGCCGCACCGGGCACACGTGTCACCGTCCTGGAGAAGGAGCCGGGCCCGGCCCGCCATCAGACCGGCCGCAACAGCGGCGTCATCCACAGCGGCGTCTATTACCGCCCAGGTTCCCTCAAGGCGCGCTACGCGGTGCGGGGCGCGGCGGAGATGGTCAAGTTCTGCGCCGAGTACGGCATCCCCCACGCGGTCACCGGCAAGCTGATCGTCGCCACCGACCGCGCGGAGCTGCCCCGCCTGCACGCGCTGGTGCAGCGCGGCCGGGAGAACGGGATCCCGGTGCGGGAGCTGGGCGCCTCCCAGATCGCGGAATACGAGCCGGAGGTGCGCGGCCTCGCCGCGATACACGTGGGCACGACGGGCATCTGCGACTTCGTCGCGGTCGCCCGACAGCTGGCCCACGGCTCGGGTGCGGAGATCCGCTACGGCACGCGAGTCGTGCGCGTGGACCGGCGCCCCGAGCGGGGGGTCGCCGTGCTGACGGCCGCGGGGGACGTCGTACGCGGGCGGGTCCTGGTGAACTGCGCGGGCCTGCAGTGCGACGAGATCGCCCGGCTCACCGGGGACGACCCGGACATGCGGATCGTGCCGTTCCGTGGTGAGTACTACGAGCTGGCCCGGCCGGAGCTGGTGCGGGGCCTGGTCTATCCCGTGCCCGACCCGGCGTTCCCGTTCCTCGGGGTGCATCTCACGCGCGGAATCGACGGGGGCGTCCATGTCGGGCCCAACGCGGTCCCGGCGCTGGCCCGCGAGGGGTACGGATGGGGCACGGTGCGTCTGCGCGAACTGGGCTCGACCCTGGCCTGGCCCGGCTCCTGGCAGATCGCCCGCCGGCACTGGCGGTACGGGACGGGTGAGCTGCGGCGGTCCCTGTCCAAGGCGGCGTTCACGGACGCGGTGGGCAGGCTGCTGCCCGCGGTGGCCGAGGGCGATCTGGTGCCGACAGCGGCGGGTGTGCGCGCCCAGGCGGTCCTCCGCGACGGAACCCTGGTCGACGACTTCCTGATCCGCGAGGGCCCTCGCGCGGTGCACGTCCTGAACGCGCCGTCGCCCGCGGCCACGGCGTCCCTGCCGATCGGCCGGGAGGTGGCACGGAGGGCACTGGCCGCGCTGTGAGCTCTCCGGACGCCCGGCGACCCCGCCGAGCCCGGTCGCTCCCGCACCCCGGCGGCAGACGCAGGCACCCCCACCGGCGGGTACGCACCGCACCACCGCCGTAAAATCGAGGGCACTGTGTCTGACTCCGTGAACCCCCCCGAAGACCCGCACCCGCACGCGCACGCCCACCCGCAGGCGCCCGGGGACTCCGTCCGGCGTACCCGGGCCAAGGGAGAGCCGCGCTTCCCCTACGGGCCCAAGGCCGATCCCGCCGGGTCGCACTTCGAGCGGCGCATCCGGAGTTTCCAGCCGCGGCGCAGCCGCGTCACCGCCGGCCAGGCGGACGCGCTGCAGCGCCTGTGGCCCAAGTGGGGCCTCGACATCGACGGCCGGGCCCTCGACCTGCCCGAGCTGTTCGGCAACGACAACCCCGTCGTCCTGGAGATCGGCTTCGGCATGGGCGAGGCCACCGCCCAGATGGCCGCCGCCGACCCCGCCACGAACATCCTCGCCGTCGACGTCCACACCCCCGGCCAGGGCAACCTGCTCAACCTCGCCGACCGCAACGGCCTGTCCAACATCCGGGTCGGCAACGGCGACGCCATCATCCTCCTGCGCGAGATGCTCGCCCCGGCCTCCCTCGACGGTCTGCGCGTCTACTTCCCCGACCCCTGGCCCAAGAAGCGGCACCACAAGCGAAGGATCATCCAGCCCGACTTCCTCAGTCTCGCCGCCACCCGCCTCAGGCCCGGCGCGATCCTCCACTGCGCCACCGACTGGGAGCCGTATGCCGAACAGATGCTCGATGTCCTCACGGCACACCCCTACTTCGAGAACACGCAGGCCGACGGTGGCTTCGCGCCGCGCCCCGACTTCCGTCCGCTGACCCGTTTCGAGGGCCAGGGACTGGACAAGGGACATGTCGTGAACGACCTCCTCTTCCGTCGCGTACAGCACGTGAACCAGTCCCCCGCCGGCGCCTGACCACCCCTGGCACCTCTCCCGCCTGCGGACAGCGCCCATCCGTCGTTAGGGTCAATGCCGTGGCCACCAGCCCCCCACACCCGTCGTACCCCAGCGGTCCCACCGACGGCGCGCCCTTCGTCGGCTCAGGCACAGCCGGCTCCTCGCGGCCCGCCCACTGGTGGCAGCGCGCCTGGGTGCGCTACGGCGCGCTGAGCACGCTCCTCGCGATATCCGGCCTGGTCATCCTCGCCCTGGTCCGCGAGGAGACCGGCACGGAGGGGTTCCTGGTCGGGCTGGGGCTGGCCGTCCTCCCGGTGCCCCTGCTGATAGCCGCGTTCCGCTGGCTGGACCGGGTCGAGCCCGGCCCCTGGCGGAACCTGCTGTTCTGCTTCGCCTGGGGCGCCTGCGCGGCGGCGCTGATAGCGATCGTCGCCAACAGCTTCGCGACGAGATGGATAGCGACGGCGACGGCGGACCCGTCCAGCGCTGACACCCTGGGTGCGACGGTGATAGCGCCGGTGGTCGAGGAGTCGGCCAAGGCGGCGGCCGTCCTGCTGGTCTTCCTCTTCCGTCGCCGCGACTTCACCGGCATCGTCGACGGCGTCGTCATAGCCGGAGTGACCGCCACCGGCTTCGCGTTCACGGAGAACATCCTCTACCTGGGCACCGCCTTCGGCACCGACCAGCTCACCGGCGGCACCGGCATCGCGTCCGTCACGGCGGCGACCTTCTTCGTGCGCATCATCATGTCGCCGTTCGCGCACCCGCTGTTCACGGTCCTCACCGGCATCGGCTTCGGCATCTCCGCCATCTCGGCGGAGCGCCGGCGTCTGCGCCGCGTCGCCTTCCCGCTGTCCGGGCTGCTGCTCGCGATGGGCATGCACGCGATGTGGAACGGCTCGTCGGCGTTCGGCGAGTACGGGTTCTTCGCCGTGTACGCGGCGTTCATGGTGCCCATCTTCGGGCTGCTGACGTGGCTGGTGATCTGGACCCGGCAGCGGGAGCTGAAGACCGTGCGGGCGGAGCTGCCCGCCTACGCCGTGGCCGGCTGGCTGACCCCCGCCGAGCCGTTCGCGCTCGGCTCGATGCGGGCCCGGCGGATCGCCCGCCAGTACGCCCGCCGGCACGCGGGCAGGGCGGCGGCCCGGGAGGTGGCGCGGTACGAGGCGTACGCGACATCGCTGGCATTCCTGCGGCACCGGGCCCGGCGGGGCGGCACCGGCTCCGGCTTCGCCGTGCGGGAGGGGGAGCTGCTCGGCGAGTTGTGGCGGCGCCGGGAGGTGGCCCGCCCGGCACTGGACCACGCGGCCCGGATCACGGCCCCTCCGGTTCCGGTGGTGGCCCCGCCCTGGCCGGTGTACGGCGTGCACGGCTACGGCCACCAGCCGGCGCCCTACCCCGCGTACAACCCGTACCGTTTCTGAGGGCTCAGGCCGAGGCCTGAGTGAGCCGATCGAGCTGGGCCTGCGAGAAGGTCGGCTCTCCGACGCCGGCCAGTGCGGCCGGCTGCTCCACCGTCCGTGCGGAGGCGATCGGCGCTGCCACGGTCGGCCGGGCGGCGAGGCGGGCGAGGGCCGGCGCGGCCACGGGGACGTCCTGCTCAGCGGCAACGACCGCAGGGGAACCTCGTTCCACCAGGGATGCGAAGCTCCCGCCAACACCGCGCCGGAAAACCGGCGGCCCTGACGTCGAGGGGTCGTCGTCAGGGCCGCCGGTGCTGCAACGGATCTGTGCGGCTTACGGGTTCAGTCCCTTGCCCCGCAGCCACGCCATCGGGTCGATGCCGCTCGCGGATCCACCGGAGTGGACCTCCAGGTGGAGGTGCGCCCCGGTGACGTTGCCGGTGGCGCCCACGCGGCCGATGACGTCGCCGGTGCTGACCTTCTGGCCGACGCTGACGCCGATGGACGACTGGTGCGCGTACCAGATCTCGGTGCCGTCATCGAGGGTGAGGACGGTCTTGTAGCCGTACGAGCCGTTCCAGCCCGCCTCGGTGATGGTGCCGCTGTGCACCGCCTTGATCGGCGTGCCCGTGGGGGCGGCGAAGTCGAGGCCGGTGTGGTAGCCGGAGGACCAGTAGGCACCGGCCTGGCCGAAGCTGGAGGTGATGGTGTACGAGGAGGTCGGCAGCGTGTACTGCTTGGCGAGGGCGGCGAGCCGCTCGGCCTCGGCCTTCTTCTCGGCCTCCTCCTCCGCCTTCTTCTTGGCTTCGGCGGCCTTGGCCTTGGCTTCCTTCTCCGCCTTGGCGACGGCTTCCGCCGCTGCCTTCTCGGCGGCGGCTGCTGCGTCCTGGGCGGCCTTGGTCTCGATCTGGTCCTGCTGGAGCTCGACCTGCGCCATGATCCGGGCGCGCAGCGCCTCGCCGGCGCCCGCACCGGAGGTGCCCTGCTCGGGTTCCGCCGTGGCGGTGCCGAGGCTGCTGAGCGGGGTGGCGGAACCTTCGGGGGTGTCGTCGTCCGAGATGAGGGAACCCACCGAGGGCAGGTCCGGCACGGAGATGGACACCGGGGGCTTGCCGGTCTGGGCGCTGGCCATGCCGCCGGCACCCACGGCTGCTATGACACCGACGCCGAGGACGGTGGAACTGCGGGCGAGACCTCCGCCGCGCTGCTTGGTGACGCGGTGCCGGCCACGGACGGGACGGATGGACTCCTCGGTGGGGTTCCACTCCTGGAACGGGCCCTCGTCGGTGCGCTGACCGCCGTAGCCGAAGGTGTCGGTGTCGCGCTTCGGCGCGAACGGGGCCGCGGGGGCAGGCCGGTTGGACGCCACGTGGGCGTGCTCCTTTCCTTCCTTCTCGCCTACCGGGTTAGCTGACGGGTTCGGAGCAGGAAGGTCTCCTACGCGCGTATACCCGCCGTGCTTCCACGGTGGCATCCGCGCGATTCACCCCAAGTGGTGGTTCCCCGGTTCCCTTTCGGGATTCGGCGCGTGCGCACGGAGCCGCCTTCTGTGACGGCTGGGACGACCGCGCTGCGTTATCGAACGTTAATGGAGGCGCGAGGGGTATTCCAGCGATTCCACTTGATCATTAACCTTTTTCACGCGGACTTACCTGCCATGACCGGCTTAAATCGGACGAGTTGACCGCATCACAAGTGACTGACGAGTTTTGACGGTGCGTCAGTTGTTATGCGCGGTGGGACGGTTCGCTCACCGACCGTAAGGGACGTCGGCGGTGTGACGAGGAAATGCACCGAGGGCCGGAACCCTTTCGGATTCCGGCCCTCGGCCTTCAGTAGCGGGGACAGGATTTGAACCTGCGACCTCTGGGTTATGAGCCCAGCGAGCTACCGAGCTGCTCCACCCCGCGCCGTTGTGACTCCAGTGTACGCCATCCGCGGGACGGTTCGCGCACACCCACCGCTCAGCCGCCCAAGGTGCCCGCGTGGGTGAGGGTTTCCCGGGCGGTGAACGGGTCGTCGGACCCGGCCGGCCGGGTCCGTACGGCCGGCTTGTGAGCGGCGGGGACGGGCCGGCCGATCCGTTCCCGCCGGGCGTGTGCCGCACGGTCTCGGCGGCCCGGGCCCAGACCGACCCGGCCCAGCCGGCCCGCGATGCACCCTCTCCCCGGTGTGCGGCGCGGCGTGGCCGACCAGGCGTCCATGATCTGCCGGCCTTCTCGGCGTGCCGCCGCTCGGCGGTGACGGCGAACAGCGGGGCCCGTGTGCGGCGGCCAGGGCGTCCTCGCGCTCCGCGGCGCAGCCCCGGCCCTCCGCGTCGCCGGCCGGACAGACGACGGTCTCGTACGCCCCCGGCCCGGTGCCGGTACGAGCCGTACGCGCTGTCCCGCATTGTGAGGTACGCCTCACCGCCGGGGCTGCCGCCCGGCGGTGAGGTGCTCGCGCACGGCATTCGGCCGAGCCCGGCCGACGAGGACACCGGGTGCGCGAAGGGGGTGTCGGGGGGGGAGGGCCGGGCCCATGGTGCGGGCGACCGGGCCGTCGGACCGGCGGGAGGGGACGAGGAGGGCGAGTGCGATGAGCGGCGGCTGGAAGAACAGTGCTGCCGTCCTTCGTCTGCGCGCCGGCCTGATGGCCGCCGCCTCCGCGCCGTCGTCCCGACCCTGGAGGCGGCGCGACCCGGACGGCGGTGCGGACGGGGGATGTGTCGGGCCGATCGGCCCGCACTCAGCCCGGGAGGTGGCGGTTCGGGGCCTTGGCCCGCTCTTCGTGCTCCGGCAGGACGACGACCTGCGCTCCGGCGGCCGAGAGAAGGCCGCTGCCGTCGGCGTCGGCGACGAAGGTGTCCGGCTCCCGCCAGGCCGTGACGACCCGCCGTACGCCCGCGTCGAGGATCAGCCGGGCGCAGGGTGCGGGGCGGGAGGCGCGGCGGGCACAGGGCTCCAGGCTGCTGTACACCGTCGCGCCGGGGAGGCGCGGATCGGCCGGGTCGAGCTTCGCCAGGGCCGCCTCCTCGGCGTGCACGACCGGGTCGCCGGCCTCGCGGGAGTGGCCGCGGGCCAGTTCCGTGCCGTCGGCGGCGACCACCACCGCCCCCACGCTGAACGCCGTGTCCGAGGGCGGGCAGCGACCGGCCAGTTCGCAGGCGAGGGCCAGCCAGTGGTGGTCGGCCGCGGCGGGCAGCGGGCCGGTGCCCGGGGCCGTCGGCTCGTAGCGCATGAGGACGACGTCCTCGATCCGCCGTGACTCCAGCAGCCGGAGGCGGCCGCCCTGGTAGCCGCCGGGGCCGAAGAGGCGGGGCGCCCGGGGGTCGCCCACGAAGAGCGGGGCGAGGACCAGTTGGAGTTCGTCGGCGAGGCCCTGGGTGAGGAGCTGGGTGTGGATCAGGCCACCGCCCTCGACCATGAGCCGGCGTACCCCCCGGACGTCGTGCAGGTGCGTGAGGAGCCGCCGCCAGTCGAGGTCGGGCCCGAGCGGGACGACGTCGGTGGCGAGGTCGAGGGCACGGGCGCGGCCGGCTCCCCGGTCGGTCGTGTAGAGGACCTTCTCACCGCCGGTGTGCCAGAAGCGGGCGTCCGGGTCGAGGTCGCCGGAGCCGCTGACGGTGACCTTCAAGGGGTACTCCGGTTTCCCGGCGGCCGTGCGGGTGGCCCGGCGCGCCTCGGAGTTCACCAGCAGCCGGGGGTTGTCGGCGCGGATGGTGCCGGCGCCGATCAGGATGGCGTCGACGGAGGCCCGGACCTCGTCGACCCGGTCGAAGTCGGCCGGGCTCGACAGGAGCAGGCGGTCGGGTCCGGTGTCGTCCAGGTAGCCGTCGAGAGAGACGGCGGCGGACAGCAGGACGTACGGGTGAGGCATCGGCGCTCCGCGGCTGGTCGGGACGGCGGCACTGGACCGGCTTGGTTCAAGTTTGAAACAAACCTACACTGGCGGCATGACGACTCGCTGGCTCACCCCCGATGAGCAGCGCGCCTGGCGCGCCTACATCGCCGCCTCGCTGCTCCTGGAGGACGCGATCGACCGGCAGCTCCAGCAGGACGCCGGCATGCCGCACCTGTACTACTCCATCCTGTCCGTCCTGTCGGAGTCCCCGGACCGGCGGCTGCGCATGACCGATCTGGCCGAGCGGCTGAAGATCACGCGCAGCCGGCTGACCTACGCGGTGACCCGGCTGGAGAAGGACGGCATGCTGCGGCGCGAGGCCTGCTCCGCCGACAAGCGGGGCAGCGTCGCCACACTGACCGACGAGGGCTTCGCCGTGCTGGAGCGCGCGGCGCCCGGGCATGTCGAGACCGTGCGGAGCTTTGTGTTCGACCGGCTCAGCGAGGAGCAGGTGGGGCAGCTGGAGAAGATCTCCGCGGCGATCGCGCAGGGGCTCCAGGAGGACGGGGCGCGACCGGCGGCGGACGACGTGCCATGGCGGCGGAGGTCGTCGTCACCTTGTGCGTGACGAGACGCGGGTGACGGAATGACGCCGGTGACGCCGGTGACATGGGTGGCGGAATGGCCGGTGACGCGGGTGACGCGAATGACACGGCAGTGACACGCGCCACACCCCCACGGATCTCCGTTGCTTCAAATTTAAAGCACGAGTAGGGTTCCACTCGTGCATCTGCTTCAAATCTGAAGCAATACGGCTGTGCAGCCGAACAGGAAACGGAACCCGGAGGCCCCGTATGCCCGACACACCCGCCGTCCTCGCCACCCCCCGCTCCCGAGTCCGGGTCCCGCTGCGCTTCCAGGACGGCTACGAGGCCGACGCCGAGCTCGTCACCTTCCACGGACTGGCCGACGGGCAGGAGCACGTGGCCGTGGTCCTCGGCGAGCCCGGGCCGGTCCCGCTGGTGCGGCTGCACTCCGAGTGCCTGACCGGGGACGTGTTCGGCTCCGCCCGCTGCGACTGCGGCCCGCAGCTGCGCGAGGCGGTCGAGCGCATAGCCGAGCGCGGCGGCGTGCTCCTCTATCTCCGCCAGGAGGGCCGGGGCATCGGCCTCTACAACAAGCTCGACGCCTACGCCCTCCAGGACGAGGGTCTGGACACCTACGAGGCGAACGCGGCCCTGGGGCTGCCGGAGGACGCCCGCGACTACACGGCGGCGGCCCAGATGCTCCGGGCCCTGGGCATCGGCGAGCTGGACCTGCTCTCCAACAACCCGGACAAGGCGGACCAGTTGCGGTCCCTGGGCGTCGAGGTCCGCGACCGGATCCCCACGGGCGTCTTCACGACCGCACACAACGTCCGCTACCTGCGCGCGAAGGTCCTCCAGACCCAGCACACGCTGCCGCTGGCCGCGCTCAGCGCGGGCTGAACCGCCCCCGGCCCGGCCGGGCACCGAACCGAGCTGCTTGCCCCTCGGTTCCCCGGGTACAGCCTTTGAAAGAGGGCGACCTCATCAGTACCCGGAGCTTTATGGAAGTGACCGTTTCGTGACCGATCTCGGCGGCCCCGGCGACCACCGGGCGAGGGGACCGGGGGATGGCCCGGAGGCCGTCGCATCGCAGATCGCCGATGCCGTGGAGAGTCTGACGGCGCTGTGGTCGGTCGCCGCCCAGGAGGCGTCCCTGCGCCTGTCCCTGCACCAGTTGCGGGCACTGCGCACCGTGCAGGCGACACCCGGTCTGAATCTGACGACCCTCGCGGAAGGCCTGGACATCGGCCTCCCCACGGCCAGCCGCCTCTGCGACCGCCTGGCGGCGGCCGGCCTGCTGGAGCGGGTCCCGCACCCCGACACCCGCCGCGAGGTGCAGCTGTGGCTCACCACACACGGCCGGCATGTGCTGGGGGAGGTCGCCGGCCGCCGCGCCCAGGCCCTGGCCGCCGCGCTGGCGGCGATGGAACCGGCCGAACGGGCGGCACTGCGCAGGGGATTGCGGGGGTTCCTGACCGCCCAGGGCAAGGTGGTACCGGGCGTCGACGGGATCGAGTGAGTCCCGGGAGGCGTACCGGCGGCGCCTTCTAGGCCGTCAGCCGCCGGTGAGTCCCCGCCGGTCGTCCGGCCCCTCAACGCCCGTCAGGTTCCCGAGCCGTGGCGGCTCACGCCGCCGGCGGTCAGTACCGCCACACACGTGTCGTCCCGCGTGGGCCGGGCCGCGCTCCCGGCGTCGCGGAGCACCACCGCGGCCGCCACCGCCGGGTCGCAGCCGGGGAGAACACCGTCGTCGGGCGGCGTCCAGCGGCTGGGCAGGCCGTCGCTGTGCAGGACCAGCAGGCTGTCGGCCTGCCAGGGCACCCGCTGCACGGGCAGAGACGCCGGGGCCTGCGCGCCCACGATGCCCGGGTGGGACAACAGCGCCTTCCACGTGCCGTCGGTCCGCAGCCGGGCGCCGACATTGCCGATCCCCGCGAAGCTCAACTCCCCGGCGGCCACGTCGAGCTGGGCCACCGCAACGGCCGCGCCCCGGGTGGGGCGCAGGGCCCGGCCCAGCCTCCGCAGGATCTCGGGGGGCGGCAGCTCGGCCACGCCGCGCAGCTCCGTCACCGCCGCCGTGGAGGCCTCGGCCGCCTTCGCCCCGTGCCCGAGCCCGTCGGCGAGCAGCAGGGTCAGACGGTCACCGCCGCACACCCGGCCCCAGGCGTCCCCGGACTGCTCGGCCCGGCCGAGGGGGACGTTGACACCCCCGGCCCGCGGACCGGGCGGGGGCGGCCCCTGGTTGCGGACGGCCGGCTCGTGGCCGATCCGGGCCATCACGACGGTGCCCCGGCCGGGGGCGCTGTGCAGATCGAAGTCGTTCGCTATGCGCCGGCACGTGCCGAGCCCGGCGCCGAGCGAGGCGGCGACGGTCGTGGTGTATCCGTCGCGCATCGCCGCGGCGACGTCGGGGATGCCGGGGCCGTGGTCGACCGAGACGAGCTGCACCGCCGGCCGGTGGCCGTCGTCGTGCGCACGCTCGACGAGGTTGATCAGCACACGCCCGCCGCCCGCGTGCCGCAGCAGGTTGGTCGCCAGCTCGGTCGCCACGAGCGCGGCGGTCGCGGTGCGGTTCGGGGGCAGGCCGGCGCAGGCGCTGGCCTCCTCGGCCGCCACCCGGACGTCCCGCACCCGGGTCGAGTCGTCCACCGGCACGTCCCAGACCCTGCTCATCACGGCACCGTCCGGGAGGGCGGTACGACGGTGGCCCAGGCGGTGACGG
Organism: Streptomyces sp. NPDC092370; assembly: GCF_044755265.1. Taxonomy (NCBI): domain Bacteria; kingdom Bacillati; phylum Actinomycetota; class Actinomycetes; order Kitasatosporales; family Streptomycetaceae; genus Streptomyces; species Streptomyces sp. NPDC092370. The sequence continues at coordinate 27,863 of NZ_JBIVQO010000005.1, forward strand.
TGACGGTGGTCCCCTCACCGGGCCGGCTGTCCACCTCGAACTCCTGCACGAGCCGCTTGGCCCCGCTCAGGCCGAGTCCGAGCCCGCCGCCGCTGGTGTACCCGTCGGTCAGCGCCTGGTCCAGGTCGCGGATGCCGGGCCCGCTGTCGACGAAGGCCAGCCGCAGCCCGTGCGACTGCCCCAGGGCGAGCGGAGTGATCTGCACATGGCCGCCCCCGCCGTGGACGAGGGTGTTGCGGGCCAGTTCGCTCGCCGCCGTGACGAGCTTGGTCTGCTGCACCAGACCGAAACCGAGCTCGGCGGCGGCCTGCCGGACCTGCTGGCGCACCCAGGCCAGATCGGCGTCCGAGCCGATCGGCAGACTGGCCGGGCCGGCATGGCGGGAAGTCTGCATCACGGTCTCCCCTCGCCCCGGGGCGTGGTCACACCGAGCAGCTCCATCGCACGTTCGACGTCCAGGGCCGTCCGCAGGCCGGGCAGGGTGAGCCCCAGCTCGACCAGGGTGATCGCCACCGCCGGGCGCATCCCGGCCAGCACCGTACGGGCCGCCAGCAGCTTGGCTCCGGCGGCGATCTCGGCGAGGACCCGGCCCAGGAACGAGTCGACGATCTCCACACCGGAGATGTCGATCACCACCCCGGTCACCCGGGAGTGCGAGATCCGGTCCGTGACGTCCTGCTGGAGCTGCTCGGCCATCCCGTCGTGCAGCTCCCCCTGGAGCGTGACGAGCAGGACGTCGCCCAGCTGGAGGACCGGCACCGTGAAGCCGTGTCCGCCCAGGGGCCCGTGTCCCGCCGACCCGGTCACCGCGTGCCCGCGTCCGCCGCCGCGCCGGCCGCCCGCAGCGGTGCGATCTCCACACCCTGCTGACTGAGGGCGTAGGCGAGCGCGTCCGCCAGGCTCGAGCGGGTGAGCACCGTACCCAGGTCGATGCCCAGATGGACGATGGTCTGCGCGATCGCGGGCCGGATGCCGGAGACGATGCACTCGGCGCCCATCAGCCGGGCCGCCGCCACGGTCTTCATCAGGTGCTGGGCGACCAGCGAGTCGACCGTGGGCACGCCGGTGATGTCGAGGATGGCGTACCGGGCGCGTTCGGCGACGATCGCGTCCAGCAGGCTCTCCATGACCACCTGGCTGCGCGCGCTGTCGAGGGTGCCGATCAGCGGCACCGCGACCGTGCTGTCCCAGAGTTTGATCACCGGGGTGGCCACCTCGTGCAGCTGCTCGCGCTGCCGGGCGATCAGTTCCTCGCCCGCACTGACCGTCGTCTCCAGCACGACCAGGCGCAGCGTGCCCATGAGCACGGTCAGCGCCACCACGGCCTCCTGGGCCTCGGGGGCGTACGGCTCCGGGAACTCCGCGCGCAGCAGGTCGGCCACCGGCTCACGCAGGGCGGCCACTTCGGTGGCGACCCCGTCCGGGTCGATGCCCGTGCGGGCGCGGGAGGCCGCCATGCGCCCCAACTGGTCGCGCACCGACTCGAACCCGGCCGCCCGGATGTCCTCCAGCCGCCCCGAAGCCGCCACGGCCGCCAGCGCGGCGGTCACGGCCCGGCCCGCCTCCACCGCCTCGTCACGCGACACCGTGAAGACCGTGCGGAACAGCGCGGCGTCCGCCCACCGCTGGGCGATCTGCTCCCGGCGCCGCTCCAGGAACGCGCTCACCTGGTATGCGGCCGGCTCCTGTTCCGCGTTCTCTTCCGACACCGACACTTGCATCGCTCCCTTGTACGGGCCGGCCCGAGGTCGCGCGACGGCGCCTCGGCCGTTACTTGCCGTATGACAAACATTAGTGCCGGCGTACAGCCCCGCCAAACAACTGCCCACCGGCGCCCCCGACCTGCGCCTTCCCCGGTCCCTTACCGGCCACGCCAGTCCAGACACACCACGAGGGCGTCGTCGTCCGGAGTCGACTCGCCGCGGTGACCCGTCAGTTCGCGCAGGACGGCCCGGGGCACCTCGGCGGCCGGCAGCAGCCGGGTCGACTGGATCGCCCGGGTCAGGGCCGCCTCCCCGTAGGCCTCGCCGCCCGGGGAGGCCACGTCGTACACCCCGTCGCTGACGAAGACCAGGCGGTCACCGGGCTCGGCACGGAACTCCTGGACGGCGTAGTCGGTCTCCTCGAACATGCCGAGCGGCAGCTGGGCCTCGAAGGGCACCCGCTCCACCGTGCCCCGGCGCAGCCGCAGCATCTGCGGTGACCCGGCGTCCACCGCCCGGACCCGCCCGGTGGCCAGCTCGAAGTCGAGCATCAGCATGGAGAGATAACAACGGCCCCGGTAGTGGGCGTACACCGCCTGATCGGCCAGGGCCGCCTGGTCGTCGATGGGCAGCCCGGCCCGGCGCGCGTTGCGCAGGGCGTTGATCGCCAGGTTGGTCAGCAGCGAGGCCTCTATGCCCTCGCCCATGCCGTTGGTGACGTACAGACTGAGCCGGTCGGCCGAGGCGGACCAGTCGAAGTTGTCCCCGAAGATCGCGTACGCCGGTTCCAGCTGCGCACCCAGTTCGTACTCGGGGCGGGCGCAGGAGCGGCCCGGCAGCAGCTGCCACTGCATCTCGGCGGCCAGCGTCAGCCGGTCCCGGCGGCGCGCCTGGAGATACACGTCGGTGTCCCGCTCGGCCACGACGACCTCGTGCCCGAGCACCTCGGCGATCTCGGCCAGCTCGCCCAGGCAGCCGTCGGCGTGCCCGCCGCCCGGCAGGGTCACGGTCAGCACCCCGAGGCGGTCGCCGCGCACGGTGACGGGCAGATGCACCCGTACGAGATCACCCGAAAAGGCCTCCACGTACGGCTCCTGCGCACCGAAGGCCCGGCCCGCCGGGCTGTTGTGCACGGACACCGGCTGGAGGGTGTGCGGCAGCACGGACACCGGCTGGAGCACCGTCAGTCCGTAGTCGGCCAGGAAAAGCTCGACGGAGTCCGCCGCGTACTGATCGGTCAGTACACGACGGACCGCGTCCAGCAACTGGTGGGGGGCCGCCGTGCGCAGGGCGCGCTCGGCGGCCACGAATCTGTGCGTGATCGTGGTCACGGTGGTCTGTTCACCATCCTCGGTGCGGACGTCGGCACGTCCTCGGAAACGGTTCCTTGTCCTGGGGCCGGGAAGCGGGTCCGGCAAGCGGGTCCCGGGCGGCTCACGTCACGCCTAGTACGCTGACGGCCATCCCGGTGCCTGCGAGAGTGTGACTGTGACTTCCCTCCGACCCCGCCCTGAGCCAGCAGAGGTCGCCCGTGTGACCTCCACGGCCGCGGAGTTGCTGGAAGTCCTCTGGGGCCGCGCCTCGACGGCGCCGGCCTCCGCGTCCCAGCTGCGGGTGCTGCTCATCCTCGAACACCACGAGGGCATCAACCTGCGCACCCTCGCCGACTCCCTCGCCTCCACACCGCCCTCGACCAGCCGGCTCTGCGACCGGCTGCAGGCGGCCGGATTCGTCGAGCGGGAGGTGAGTTTGGCCGACCGGCGCGAGGTACGCCTGCACCTCAGCGGCCGGGGCCGTACCTTCCTCGCCGACCTGCGGGTACGCCGGGAGCAGGCGCTGCGCGCGGTGCTCGACCAGATGCCCGCGGCGAAGCGGGTGGCGCTGCTGCAGGGGCTGGAGGCGTTCTGCGACGCGGCGGCGGCCCAGATACACGACGACTCCGAAGACTCCCCCTCGTCCGGCACCCGGACTGCCTGAAACACCCGCCGCGCACGGAATCGATCCTTCCGGTCTCTTCCCCCCGCACGTTCGGCACGCCTAGGCTGTTGCCCTCCACCTATCGTTGTCAAATGACAACTGTCCGCTCCGCGAACCCCTCGTCCCTCTCCTGCGCACCGCACCGCCCACCCTCCTCTGCCCGTACCGTCGCAGTACCGGACCGGGTACCCCGCCACCGCCTCGACCTGCGCCGACTGTGGTCAACGTCTCGCCGGGGCATATGCGGGGCATGAGCCGGACGATGGCGGGTAGCGGCGCTGGAGGTGGCCTGTCGGGGGATCGGAGCGGGCCGGAACAAGAGGGAGGGCCCGTGACGGCGACCACGCGCATCGGCACGACGACGGATTCCGCCACCTACACCGGTGAGGAACTGCCGCAGATCGCCGAGCCCCAGAAGCTCGCCCCGCAGGACGCACGCGGGCTGACCGGCCAGTTCCTCGACCGGCTCGCCGTGCTCGAGGAAGGCACACCCGAATACCAGTACGCCCGCAACACGCTCATCGAGATGAACATGTCTCTGGTGCGCTTCGCGGCCCGCCGATTCCGCACCAGCGGCCAGTCGATGGAAGACATCGTCCAGGTCGGCGTCATCGGCCTGATCAAGGCCATCGACCGGTTCGAGGTCTCCCGCGAGGTCCAGTTCACCAGCTTCGCGGTGCCGTACATCATCGGCGAGATCAAGCGGTTCTTCCGCGACACCTCCTGGGCCGTGCACGTGCCGCGCCGCCTCCAGGAAGCCCGCACCGAACTCGCCAAGGCCACCGAGGAACTCGCCTCCCGCCTCGGCCGCGCACCGAAGGTGGCCGAACTCGCGGCCCTGATGAACCTGACGGAGGAAGAGGTCGTCGAGGCCCAGATCGCCGCCAACGGCTACCTGTCCTCCTCCCTCGACGCCACGGTCACCGGCGACCCCGACGAGAGCGACACGACGCTCTCGCAGTTCATCGGCGAGGAGGACCCGGCCCTCGAACTCGTCGAGAACTTCCACGCCCTGGCCCCCCTGGTCGCCGAACTCGACGAACGCCAGCGCCTCATCCTCCACCTGCGCTTCGTGGAGGAACTGACCCAGGCGGAGATCGGCGCCCGGCTCGGCATCTCCCAGATGCACGTGTCCCGGCTGATCTCCCGCACAGTGGCCCGGCTGCGGTCGGGGATGCTCGCCACCGGCTGACCCCGCCCCCGCAACGACAAAAGCCCCGGCCCGGAGACGATCCGGACCGGGGCTTCCGCGTAGGCCCTGTGGGACTCGAACCCACAACCAATGCACCGACAACTGTGGCCTGGCCGACCAAGTACCCGCCAAGAGTCACTACGCGGGCGCGACCACGTACGAAGCGGACATCAGTAACCACGGGACGTGCACCGCCCGGGACGGCAAGAGCACGTGGGACGCCGGTGACCTGGCCGCCGGGACCGTCGCCTCGACCTGCGCGCACACATGGCCCAACCCGGTCGGCAAGAACGACCTCCGGGAAGCGGACGTGAGGTTCAACATCGCGGACTTCGACTTCACGAGGAATCCGACGAGCACCTGCAACGGCCTGTACCACGATGTTCTCAACACGGGCACGCACGAGGCCGGTCATGTCTTCGGTCTGGGCCACGTGGGTTCCGGGCATTCGAATCTCACGATGTTCACCAAGGCGGACCGCTGCGAAGTGAAGAAGAGGACACTCGGTAAGGGCGACGTCATGGGGCTTCGCAGCATCTACCAGGGAGACTCCATGAGCTGGGTCGGACGACAGGCGATCGCGGCGGGACTGGCAGCCCTGGCGTTCACCGCGGTCGGGTGCGGATCAGGAGGCTCGGAAGGTGCCGACGCGAACGGCGAGAGTGTGTGCGCGAGCGACGTCCTCTACGAAGGCCGCACGTACATAAAGCTCTCGGACGTCGAGGTCGAGGTCGGACAGAAGGTCGGCACCGCCACGAGTCCGCCGTGCCGTGACACCAATGACCAAGCCGCCGACGTGCCGGAGTCCTCGGAGAACGCCTACGCGGTGAACGGCGTTTCGCCGGACGTGGTCATAGCGATCGGGTCCTCTCCTGAACAGGCGGAGCCCTTCAGGGTCCTCCGCTCCGACAAGAAGATTCCGCCCGAGGTACAGGAGTTGATCGACGGATCGTGAGCCGAGGCGTGGAAAAGTGCTTCGCCCGGCCCGAGCCTCCCTGTTGCGGTCCCGCCATGAAGCGGGCCAACCCGTCACTCACGACGACGCCGGACCACGTTCCGGCGAGCTGATCCAGGAGCTGACGCGAACCCCGGGGCGAGTGCCCCGGGGTTCTGTGCTGTCCGGCGGCTCTCGCCCTCTCACCGAGAGGAACCGCCATGTCCGACCACCGCCGCCTCGGCCGAGAGCTCGACCTGTTCGACACCGACCCCCTGATGGGCGCGGAGCTGCCGTACTGGCTCCCGGACGGGGCCGTCGTACGGCACACCCTGGAGCAGTACGTCCGTGCGGCCGAGCGGGCCGCCGGATACCGGCATGTGCACTCGCCCGTGCTCGGCAAAACGACGCCCACATCTTCTGCACCCTGGAGCAGGCCGTCGAGGAGGCCCGCGCCACCCTCGACCTGATCCACCGTGCCTACGCCGACCTCGGCATCCGGGCCGCCCGGTACCGGCTGTCGCTGCCCGGGGAGGGCAACACATACGTGGCGGATCCGGACCTGTGAAGGCGGGCCACCGCGCTGCTGGAGGAGGTGCTGGACGGGGTGGAGTACGAGGCCGAACAGGGTGAGGCCGTCTCAGCTCCTCCCGCCACCTCTGTTCCTGGGCACCGCGCTCGCCGGGCAGACAGCCGTCACGGGCACATCCGCTCACGCATCGCTCACGCACGGGCCCGAAAACGCCACAGCGCCCGACCCGACCGAAGTCGACTCAGGCGCTGCGCTGCAGGTCAGAGGGGGTATCCCTCACCCGCCACCGGTAGGCCCTGTGGGACTCGAACCCACAACCAATGGATTAAAAGTCCACTGCTCTGCCAATTGAGCTAAGGGCCCAGGCGATGTCGCCCCCACGAGCATAGCCGGACGACGCCGCGTCTCCGATCGGGTATCGGTCTCCCGGCCCTGCCGGACGGACGAACAGGGCCGATGAGCGCCCCGGATCAACCGGTTCGGGCGTGTCCGCGCACGCCCGCCCGAACGACAGAGCGCCGTGGCCCGCCCGTTGGGACGAAACCACGGCGCTCCTCATGCGCTGATGTCAGCCGTTGCGCTTCCAGCGCGGCTTGTCCTCGCGGCGCTGGAACGAGCCACCACCCCGGTGCTCGTCACGACGGCCGGAAGGACGGTCGTGCCCGGAGGTGCGGAAACCGGGACGGTCACCCTGACGGTCACGGTTGAAGGGGCGGTCACTGCCACGGTGCCCACCGCGCTCGTCCCGACGCTCGAAGGGGCGGCCCGGACGGTCGTCCCGGCGGAAGCCACCACCGCGGCTGTCATCCCGACGCTCGAACGAACGCCCACCACGGTCGTCACGACGCTCGAAGGAACGCCCACCACCACGGTTGTCATCACGACGGTCGTCCCGGCGGAAACCGCCACCACGACTGTCATCCCGACGCTCGAACGAACGCCCACCACGGTCGTCACGACGCTCGAAGGAACGCCCACCACCACGGTTGTCATCACGACGATCGTCCCGGCGGAAACCGCCACCACGACTGTCATCCCGACGCTCGAACGAACGCCCACCACGGTCGTCACGACGCTCGAAGGAACGCCCACCACCACGGTTGTCATCACGACGATCGTCCCGGCGGAAACCGCCACCACGACTGTCATCCCGACGCTCGAACGAACGCCCACCACGGTCGTCACGATCCACCCGGTCGACGTCCTGCGCCGCCGGCTGCTCGGGCACGGACACCTCGGCCGCCGCAGCCACCACCGCCGCCTGCGCCTCGGCCACCGCGGCCTCCGGGTCCTCACCCTGCTCCCGGGCGACCCGGGCGACCAGACGGTCGGCCTCCTCGCGCAGCTCGCTCGCACGCCGCTGCGCCCGCTCCAGCTCCTTGGCGAGCTGAGCGACCTCACGCTCGGCCTGCTGCGCGGCATTGCCCACCGACTCGGCCTGAACCTCGGTCATCGAACGGGCACCGGTGATCTCCGCGACCTCCGGGTCGAACGCACCGGCACCCTGGATGATGTGCCGCGAAGCGTCGACGCCCGCATCCTCCATCAGCCGGAAGATCTGACGCCGCTGATGCGGCAGCGACAGGGACACGACCGTGCCCGTACGCCCGGCACGCGCGGTACGGCCCGCCCGGTGCAGATAGTCCTTGTGGTCACCGGCCGGGTCCACGTTCAGGACCAGGTCGATACCGTCCACGTGAATACCGCGCGCGGCGACATCCGTCGCGACGAGCGCGTTGACGTAGCCCTTCTTGAAATCCTCCAGCACACGGGTCCGCGCGCCCTGCGTCATACCGCCGTGCAACGCGTCGGCCTTCACACCGGAATCGCACAGCTGCTCGGCGATACGGTCGGCGCCCAGCTGGGTGCGGACGAAGATGATCGTGCGGCCCTTGCGGGAGGCGATCGCGGCAGTGACCGGCGCCTTGTCCTTGGGCTTCACGATGAGGATGTGGTGCGACATGGTCGTCACGTTGCCCTGCGCGCTGTCGACCTCGTGCGTGACCGGGTCGGTCAGGTAGCGCTTGACCAGCGTGGAGATCTCGTTCTCCATCGTGGCCGAGAACAGCATGCGCTGGCCACCGGCCGGAACCTGGTCGAGCAGCTCGGTGACCTCGGGCAGGAAGCCCAGGTCCGACATCTGGTCCGCCTCGTCCAGAACGGCGATCTGCACGTTCTCCAGCGAGCAGGCACCACGGTTGATGATGTCCCGCAGCCGGCCCGGAGTGGCGACCAGCACGTCGACACCACGCTCCAGCGCATAGATCTGGTTGCCCATCGACGTACCGCCGCAGACGACCTTCATCTTCAGGCCCAGGACGTCGCCGTAGGGCTGCAACGCGTCGGCGACCTGCATGGCCAGCTCACGCGTCGGCGTCAGGATGACAGCACGCGGCTTGTGCTTCTCCGTACGGCCACCGGCCAGCGTGGCCAGAGTCGGCAGACCGAACGACAGGGTCTTGCCGGAGCCCGTGCGGCCACGGCCGAGGATGTCCTTGCCGGCCAGGGCGTCCGGGATGGTCGCGGCCTGAATCGGGAAGGGGGTGGTCACACCGTTCTGCGCAAGCTTGCGCACAACACCTTCAGGAAGACCGAGGTCCGCGAACGTGGCCTCGGGGGCGTCCTCGACTGCCTCGTTCTCGGGCACGACGACGTGATCAGTACTGGCGATGGACATGCGAATGCGAAACCTTCCGGAGTCTCAAGTCGGCACGCGCCCGTCAACTCCGTGATTCGCGATTCGCAATACGACCGCCTCAATGCGGTCCACCACGGCAAGGGAGAGTACGCGCCACACGGCGCGCTCTGCAGTGGCGCCGGGCAAGATGGGATCAAACGATCTGCCACCATACGCACTCCGGGCCCTGTAAGGCAAACCGGACCGCGCAGGAGACAGCGGGCCACCATCCGTCGACCGAACGGTCACCCGAAAGCTCCAACCACCCCCCAGCCGAAAATGTTCCCACCCCGGCCCACAGACCTCCCGCCCCCGCCTCACGCCGGCAACCCCGCCTCCGGCGCCGGCTCCCGCTGCGCCAACTGCGGCCCCGGCGGCTCATGCGCCGACGACGACGGCTCCGGCGTCGGCTCCAGCGAAACCGTCGGCTCCGGCGGCGTCGGCGTGGGCTCCGGCTCGACCGTCCGCGTGGGCGTCGGCGGCACCGGCGGCCTCGGCGTGGGCCGCGACGGCCTCCCCGGCCCGTCACGCCCCGGCACGGACGCACTCACACCGGCGCTCGCCGACACCTCGGGGGACGCCGGCCCCCGCACCCCGCCCCCCTTGCCCTTCCCGCCCTTCTCGCCCTTGCCACGCCCCCGCTCGCCCTCGACCCCCGCCGCGCCGAACCCACCACCACCCGAAACCGCCGGCCCACCGTCGGGCGGGCCACCACCCCGCCGACCGGCGGAATGCGACGGCTTGACGCTCCCGCCCGCATCGTCGTCGCCCACACTCATACAACCGGCGGCAGCAGCGACCGCCACGACCGTGACGGCCAGTCGGACGGGTACGTACAAGGGGCGCACGGGGCCACCTCCGGAAGGGGCGATGGAGTCAACACCTCCAACTCCCCCCACCCACAAGAGGACACGCGCCCCGCATCCACAACCCGGTCAGCCGTAACCCAGAGCGTGAAGACGCGCATCGTCGATGCCGAAATGATGCGCGATCTCATGCACCACCGTGATCTCCGTCTCCGCGACGACGTCCTCCCTCGACTCACACATCCGCAACGTCGGATTCCGGTAGATCGTGATCCGATCCGGCAGCACACCGGCGTACCACTCACCCCGATCAGTCAACGGAGTCCCCTCGTACAGCCCGAGCAACTCGGGATCATCCGCCGGCGGCTCGTCCTCGACGAACACCGCGACGTTGTCCATCAACCGCATCAACTCCGGCGGAATCCGGTCCAGCGCCTCGGCGACCAGCTCCTCGAACTCCTCACGCGTCATCTCCAGCACACGCCCATTGTCGGCCACCACCCCGCCACACGAGAGCCCTCCGGCCCCGCATATCCACCCGCACACTTGGGCATACGCGACCAATGGCCCGCGTCCCCGCCGCAGTCCGGAGCGTCCTGAAACCGATCCTCAAGGGCCCGCGCGCCCTCACCCACCACTACCGCTCACACCAGGCACCCGCCACCATCGAACTCGTGGCACAGCCACACCCCTGGACCCGCGCAGCAGGACTCGTGACCGTCGTCCTCCTCGGCGCCTGGCTGGGACTCCTGGTCGTCGGCAACGTCCGCGTCCCAGTCGGCCCCATGAACACCACCATGACCCTGCGCCCCTCCTTCACCGGCGGCACCAAGATCAACATCTCACCCCTCGGCGCCCTCCAGCTGGACAGTCACATCGCCCCCGTCCGCCTCGACGTCAACGTCGACCAGCTCGACCCCGACCGCTCCCAAGCCCTCGTCGACCACCCCGAACGCCTCTCCGGCCTCCAGAACGAGGTCACCGAGGACGTCGGCCACGGCACCCGCGACCTCGCCCTCCGCTCCAGCGTCGCCGTCGTCGCCGGAGCCACCGCCCTCGGCCTCGCCGTCTACCGCCGCCCCCGCCGCGCCCTCGCCGCCGGCGGCCTCGCCCTCACCCTCCTCGCCGCCTCGGGCGCCACCGCCTACGCCACCTGGCGCCCCGACTCCGTCCTGGAACCCAAGTTCTCCGGACTGCTCACCTCCGCCCCCTCCCTGGTCGGCAACGCCCGCAACATCGTCACCGAATTCGACGTCTACCAGAAGGAACTGGCCCGCCTGGTCACCAACGTGACCAAGCTCTACGACGCCACCTCGACACTCCCCGCCTACGCGCCCGACCCCTCCACCATCCGCGTCCTGCACGTCTCCGACATCCACCTCAACCCGGCAAGCTGGAAGATCATCGCCTCCCTCGTGAAGCAGTACAAAGTCGACGTCATCGTCGACTCCGGCGACACCATGGACCACGGCACAGCCGCCGAAAACGGCTTCCTGGACCCCATCGAAGACCTCGGCGCCCCCTACGTCTGGGTCCGCGGCAACCACGACTCGATGACCACCCAGCGCTACATGCAGAAACTGAAAAACGTCCACGTCCTGGACGACGCCAAGGCCAAGACGATCAAAGGCCTGCGCTTCGCAGGCATCGGCGACCCCCAGTTCACCCCCGACCGCTCCCAGCAGACAGGCGCCGAACAGTCCCAGGAACTCGCCGGCGCCCGCCTGGCCACAGCCCTGCGCGACCAGAGCACAGCCGGCACCCCGGTCGACATCGCCATCGCCCACGAACCCTCCGCCGCCCGCGAGGTCGACGGCGAAGTCCCCCTGGTCCTGGCAGGCCACCTCCACCACGACGAGATGGAGGTCCTGCCCTACGGCACCCGCCTCCGCATCGAAGGCTCCACGGGCGGCAGCGGCCTGCGCGCCATCGAGGGCAAACACCCCGACCCCATCGAGGCGTCGATCCTCTACTTCGACCGGGACACCCGCCATCTCCAGGCCTGGGACGAGATCGAACTGGGCGGCCTCGGCCTCACCACAGCCGAGGTCAGCCGCCACCTCCCCAAGGAGAACCAGCCCGGCGCGAGCCAGTCCCCCAGCACCCCACCGGAGAGCACTCCACCGGCCTCCCCGTAAACCGTTTTGGCGATAGCTCCCGCCATCCCATATGCTTCTCACGTCCCCGACGCGCTGAGAAGCGCCCAGGCGGGCCGATAGCCCTCATCGTCTAGCGGCCTAGGACGCCGCCCTTTCAAGGCGGTAGCACGGGTTCGAATCCCGTTGGGGGCACGCACCACCCTGTGCGACACTGTCGTACGAAGCTTGGTCCTGTGGAGCAGTTTGGAGTGCTCGCCACCCTGTCAAGGTGGAGGCCGCGGGTTCAAATCCCGTCAGGACCGCTGAGGTTTCACGTGAAACCTCGTGGCTGGGTAGCTCAGTTGGTACGAGCGATCGCCTGAAAAGCGATAGGTCGCCGGTTCGACCCCGGCCCCAGCCACAGTCAAGGCCCCGATCCTCGGATCGGGGCCTTGTTGCATGCCTCGTGGATCACACCCTGGTACGAGCGTCCGCGTCCGCTGCCGGAGAGGTGAAACCCTCCGGCTCGCAGCTCGCCCCGCCGATGGCTTCGGCGGAAGCGGCGCATCCAGCCCCTACGCGATCAGCGTGAGGGCAGGGACCTGTGACTCGGCCCCGCAGACCCAGGTCCACCAGCCGCGGCCGGCGATGACGTGGGACGCGTTCAGGTCCGCGTGCTCAACGAAGCCGCAGTTCCTGCACGAGAACACGGCCTGTGCCGGCCGGTTCTTGTTGTCGATGTGATGGCAGCGCGAGCACTCCTGGCTGGTGTAGGCCGGATGGACGTGCACCACCGGCACTCCGGCCCGGCGCGCCTTGTACGCGATGAAGGCGCCGAGCTGGGCGAAGGCCCAGGAGTGGATCGTGACGCGTTGGGGCTTTTTCAGCCGTGCCCGTTCGCGGATGCCGCCCAGGTTTTCCAGGGCGATGCCGCGGCCGGTGCGTTGGGCCTCCGTCACGATGTGCTTGCTGATCTTGTGGTTGATGTCGCGGGTTCTGCGGGCTTCCTTTCCCGCGCGGCGTTTGGCTCGTCGTGTGGCGGACCGGGTGTGTTTTCTTGCGAGGTTGTCGCGGTTGCGGCGGTCGTGCTGTCTGCTGCGGTTGAGGCGTCGGCCGCTGTGCCGGTGGCCGGTCGAGGTGGTGGCGATGTTGGTGATGCCGAGGTCGACGCCGATGAATCCGCGTGGGTCCGGGGTGGTGGGGGGTTCCGGGATGTCGATTGTGGCCAGGAGGTACCAGTGGCCGTTCTGGCTGATGAGGTCGGATTCGCCTTGGCGGTGGCGGGCGAGGAGACGGAGTTGCGTTTCCTCGCCCGTGAAGGGGAGGCGTTTCATGCGTCCGGCCACGGTCCAGATGGAGACGGTGCGTTGTGGCATCTGCCAGGACAGCATGCGGTCGTCGTAGGGCTGGGCGCCGTCGGGCCGGAAGGTGAGGGGTTTTTCGGTGGCTCTGCGGAAGCGTGTGGAGCCGGGTCTGCCGAGGTTTCCGGCTTTGAGGTTGCCGGCGAGGGCTGTGTAGGCGTCGCTGGTCTTTTTGATGACGTGCTGGGCGGCTTGGGCGCCGAGGGACCATCGGGTCTTGAGGTGGGTGTAGGTCAGGGCGCGTAGTGCGCGGTTGTGTGTGATGCCGGTGGTGAAGGCCGTGTGGGAGACGTGGTCGGCTGCCGCGTTGCAGGTGTGGAGGGTTGCCTGTAGTGCCGATGCCTGTTCGGGGGTGGGCAGGAGTTTGACGCGGATCACGAGCTTCACGTGCAGGAATGTAGGGCGGGGTCGGTGTTGGGTTCAGGTGATCGAGCTCCGATCACTCGATCGAATGACTGCTCGGTCGTGCGCTCGGAGATCCTCTTCGTGCTTGGTCGAAATCCGTTCGCCTCTGTTTTGCCGGGGATGAGATCCTGGATCGCGTATGTCTACGCACCCTGCCCCCGCCCTCGGCGCCCTCGCCCCCCGCCTGACCGAGCTGTCCCTGCGCGACGCGCACCGGCTCGGGCGCAGGCTCGAAGGTGCGCGCAAGATCCGTAAGCCGGAGGCGCGGGCCGCCGTGCTCGCCGAGATCGAGGCGGAGGTGGGCCGGGCCGAGGAGCGGATGGCCGGGCGGCGTGCCCTCGTGCCGGAGGTCAGGTATCCCGAGCAGCTGCCGGTCAGCCAGAAGAAGGACGACATCGCGGCGGCGATTCGTGACCATCAGGTCGTGATCGTCGCCGGTGAGACCGGTTCCGGCAAGACGACGCAGATTCCCAAGATCTGTCTGGAGCTCGGTCGCGGTGTGCGTGGCATGATCGGGCATACGCAGCCTCGTAGGATCGCCGCGCGTACGGTGGCCGAGCGTGTCGCCGAGGAGCTGGACACGCCGCTCGGCGGGGCTGTCGGCTGGAAGGTCCGTTTCACGGACCAGGTCGATCCGGACGCCACGTTCGTCAAGCTGATGACGGACGGCATTCTGCTCGCGGAGATCCAGACCGATCGGGAGCTGCGGGCGTACGACACGATCATCATCGACGAGGCCCACGAGCGGTCTTTGAACATCGACTTCCTGTTGGGTTATCTCGCTCAGTTGTTGCCGAAGCGGCCTGACCTCAAGGTCGTCATCACCTCGGCGACGATCGATCCCGAGCGCTTCTCGCGGCATTTCGGTGATGCCCCGATCATCGAGGTCAGTGGCCGTACGTATCCGGTGGAGGTCCGTTACCGGCCGCTTCTGGAGGAGGACGGCGAGGACGCCGACCGGGACCAGATCACCGCGATCACCGATGCCGTGGAGGAGCTTCAGGGGGAGGGGAAGGGGGACATCCTGGTCTTCCTCTCGGGTGAGCGGGAGATCAGGGACACGGCGGACGCGCTCGCCAAGAAGAACTATCGGTTCACGGAGATCCTGCCGCTGTATGCCCGGCTGTCGCATGCGGAGCAGCATCGTGTCTTCCAGCCGCACACGGGTCGCAGGATCGTTCTGGCCACGAATGTGGCGGAGACGTCGCTGACGGTTCCGGGCATCAAGTACGTGATTGATCCGGGTTTCGCCCGGATCTCCCGTTACAGTCACCGCACGAAGGTGCAGCGGCTGCCCATCGAGCCGGTCTCGCAGGCCAGTGCCAATCAGCGCAAGGGCCGTTGTGGCCGTACGTCGGACGGTATCTGTATCCGTCTGTACAGCGAGGACGACTTCAATGCCCGTCCGGAGTTCACGGATGCGGAGATCCTCCGGACGAATCTCGCCTCGGTGATTTTGCAGATGACGGCGGCGGGCCTGGGTGACATCGAGAGGTTTCCCTTCATCGATCCGCCGGACCATCGCAACATCCGTGACGGTGTTCAGCTGCTCCAGGAGCTGAACGCTCTCGATCCGGTGCAGAAGGATCCGCGTAAGCGGCTCACGGACACCGGTCGCAAGTTGGCTCAGTTGCCCGTCGACCCGCGGTTGGCGCGGATGGTGCTGGAGGCGGACAAGAACGGCTGTGCGCGTGAGGTCATGGTGATAGCCGCCGCGCTGTCCATTCAGGATCCGCGTGAGCGCCCGGCCGACAAGCAGACGCAGGCTGATCAGCAGCATGCCCGGTTCAGGGATGAGACCAGTGATTTCCTGGCCTATCTGAACCTGTGGCGTTACATCCGTGAGCAGCAGAGGGAGCGGGGTTCGTCGTCCTTCCGCCGGATGTGCAAGCAGGAGTATCTGAATTTCCTTCGCATCCGCGAATGGCAGGATATTTATACGCAGTTGCGTACGGTCGCGAAGCAGATGGGCATTCATCTCAACGAGGACGACGCCCCGGCCGACCGGATCCATCTGTCGCTGCTGGCGGGTCTGCTGTCGCACATCGGCATGAAGGATGTGAAGGAGGGCGCGAAGAACGAGTACCTGGGGGCGCGCAGCGCGAAGTTCGCGGTCTTCCCCGGTTCGGCGCTCTTCAAGAAGCCGCCGCGTTTCGTGATGTCCGCCGAGTTGGTCGAGACCTCCCGTCTGTGGGCGCGCGTCAACGCCAGGATCGAGCCCGAGTGGGTCGAGCCGCTCGCCGCGCACCTGGTCAAGCGGACCTACAGCGAGCCGCACTGGGAGAAGGACCAGGCGGCGGTGATGGCGTACGAGAAGGTGACGCTGTACGGCGTGCCGATCGTGGCGCAGCGGAAGGTCAATTACGGGCGGATCGATCCGGAGATCAGCCGTGAGCTGTTCATCCGGAACGCGCTGGTGGAGGGTGACTGGCGCACGCACCACAAGTTCTTCTCGGACAACCGGCGTCTTCTGACGGAGGTCGAGGAGCTGGAGCACCGGGCCCGGCGCCGGGACATCCTGGTCGATGACGAGACGCTGTTCGACTTCTACGACCAGCGGATCCCCGAGCATGTCGTCTCTGGGGCGCATTTCGACTCCTGGTGGAAGCACAAGCGGCACGAGCGGCCCGACTTCCTCGATTTCGAGCGCGAGATGCTCATCAACGAGAAGGCGGGTGAGGTCACCAAGGCCGACTATCCGGACTCGTGGCGGCAGGGGGACTTGAAGTTCCGGGTGACGTACCAGTTCGAGCCGGGTGCGGATGCCGATGGTGTGACGGTGCACATCCCGTTGCAGGTGCTCAACCAGGTGACGGACGAGGGCTTCGACTGGCAGATCCCGGGTCTCAGGGAGGAGCTGGTCACGGAGCTGATCCGGTCCCTGCCCAAGCCGATCCGCCGGAACTACGTCCCGGCGCCGAACTTCGCGAGGGCGTTCCTGGACAGGGCCGTTCCGCTTCAGGAGCCTTTGACCACGACGATGGCCCGCGAGTTGCGGCTCATGGTGGGTGTGCCTTTCGAGGCGGACGATTTCGATCTGTCCAAGGTCCCCGACCATCTGAAGGTGACTTTCCGGATCGTTGACGAGCGGCGTCGCAAGCTGGCGGAGGACAAGGATCTGGAGGCGCTGAAGCTGAGGCTGCGCCCGAAGGCCCGCAAGGCCCTCTCGCAGGCGGCCGCGGCGACGGCCGAACGCTCCGGGGGCGAGTCCCTGGAGCGTTCGGGCCTGACCGACTGGACGATCGGCGCTCTCACTCGTGTCTTCGAGACCCGCCGGGCCGGTCAGCCGGTGAAGGCGTATCCGGCGCTGGTCGACGACGGTGACACGGTGTCCGTGCGGCTGTTCGACACGGAGGCGGAGCAGGCGCTGGCCATGTGGAAGGGCACGCGGCGGCTGATTCTGCGCAACATCCCGGTGAATCCGGCGAAGTTCGCCTCGCAGAAGCTGACGAACGCGCAGAAGCTGGCGCTGTCCGCGAATCCGCACGGTTCGATCCAGGGTCTGTTCGACGACTGTGCGATGGCCGCCGCCGACAAGCTGATCGGGGACTTCGGGGGGCCGGCGTGGGACGAGGAGTCGTACCGGAAGCTGTATGACAGGGTGCGCGCCGAGATCGTCGACACGACCGTGCGTACGGTGGGGCAGGTGCAGCAGGTGCTGGCCGCTTGGCAGGCGTGTGAGCGGCGTCTGAAGGCTGTGCGCAGCCCCGCGCTGCTGCCGAACCTGCAGGATGTGCGGGGGCAGCTGGACGCCCTCGTGAAGCCGGGTTTCGTGACGGAGGCGGGGGTGCGGCGTCTGCCGGACCTGATGCGCTATCTGGTGGCGGCCGACCGGCGTCTGCAGCAGATGCCGGCGAACGTCCAGCGGGACACCACGCGGATGCAGAAGGTCCACGAGATGCAGGACGAGTACGCCTGGTTGCTGGAGCAGATGCCGCAGGGCCGGCCGGTGCCGTCGTCGGTCCTGGACATCCGCTGGATGATCGAGGAACTTCGGGTCAGCTATTTCGCTCATGCGCTGGGCACGGCGTACCCGGTCTCCGACAAGCGGATCGTGAAGGCGATCGACGCGGCGGCTCCGTGACGGCGCGGGCGCGGGGGGTGAGTTCGCGTCCGGGGGTCACCCTCCTGTAGAGTCTCTTCTCGCAGCGCAACGCACGAATGGCGCCGCGAAACCTGGTCCTGTGGAGCAGTTTGGAGTGCTCGCCACCCTGTCAAGGTGGAGGCCGCGGGTTCAAATCCCGTCAGGACCGCGTGACAAGAGCCCGGATCTTCGGATCCGGGCTCTTTCGTGTGCCCTGGGCTTGGTCTCCGCCCTCTGGGCGGCTGCACGCCGTCTTGACGCCTCCTCATCGCGTCGGTACCCCAGAATCAGGGCCGTTCCCTGTGCGGCCTTCCGGAGGTGGCGTATGGCGGCAGCGGTCAGGCACGAGACGCGGGCTCTGCTGCGCGCGCACCTGTCGGCCGCGTCGTCGTACCGGCATCTCACGCGGCACTGCCCGATCTGCCACCGTCTGCTGCGGCTGGCGATGGAGGGCGCGCCGCGTGCCGCTCAGGTCCCGGCTCCGGCGGGGCAGGACGAGAGTCCGGCTCCCGCATGATCGACGTGCTGTCCCAACACCCGCTGGGGCAGGGGTTGCTGGAGCCGGAGGCTTCTCTACCGCACCTGCGGCAGGGCTAACAAGCCGCTTGGTATGTGACGGGTGTCACCGCATGAGTTTTGGAAAGTGCGGTACTTACGTCCCACCTACAAAGGGTCAATTTAATATGTGCAATTGCACCCTGACCGGGGCGTCCCGCGCAGGGGATTCGACACCCCTCCCCAGGCTCCTACAAGGCCGCTCACAGCAGCATCGGCGGACCGACCGGGGGCGCACAAAAAAGATCGCGCTGGACCCGGCGGAGTCCAGCGCGATCGACGACGCACCCTGCTATATGCCTGGAAAGCTCTGAGTGGCTTGGGCGTGGGGCCTGTTGGGGCAGGTCCCGCGTCGTGTGGAGCTGTGGTTCCGGACGTCGCGGCCAGTTGGGGGAACCAGCTGGTTTGCCCGGTTATTCAGTTGTTCAGGCCTCGCTGCGCTGCTGCGGGATGCCCGCGAGCAGAGCGCGGACCTCGGCCTCGCGGTAGCGCCGATGCCCGCCGAGCGTGCGGATCGACGTGAGCTTGCCGGCCTTCGCCCACCGCGTGACCGTCTTGGGGTCGACGCGGAACATCGTGGCGACCTCAGCCGGGGTCAGCAGCGGCTCGGCATCAGGGGTGCGAGCGGTCATGAGCGGCCTCCTCGGGAGAACCGAACCTTCTCGGTTCTTTCCTCTAAATTCTGCACCTTGACCCGCGTTGCCCGAAATGGCGGACGCGAGTCGAGTCGGTTATAGGACGAACGGCTTGTCCTCGGCACTACAACTACACCATCTGTCCAGCCGCGTCGGCCAAACCGATGGAATTGCCCCTCCAGGTGTTCATCAGCGACGGAAGCCGATGGACCATGCCATAGCGGACAGTCACACCGCTGTGACGATCAGTCACAGGGTGATCAGGAAGGCATCAGACCCCCCAAAGCGTGCAATGCTGAGATTCCACCCATAGTGCAGCACCACGGGACGGAAGGAGCCCTCCCCGGACTCCTTGTCCTATTTTGGCATGAGGAGGGGCAAGGGACGCAAGAGCCTCGTACGTGTAGTCCGTCACGCTTGGCCTACTTGAGAGGTCTGCCCGGATCGGTCCCTACGTCCCTTGGTGACGAAGCCTCAGAAGACGCACAGCCCGCTTCAGGACCTCGGTGCGAGGACGAAACCCCAAATCGGGCGGTTCGTCAAACGTCAGTTCGTTACCGACGGCGAGCGGTCCACGGACCACAGGGTCAGGGGTCAGTTGGCCGACCGCAGATTCCGTACGGAACGCCAGCGCTCCACGAGCCGGGCGTAGGCCTCCCCCGCGGCGGTCCCGTCGCCCCGGCGCAGCGCGGCGATACCCTCGGCCACGTCCGCGGCGGAGTGGTCGTGCTCCAGCGCCCCGGCCGGCACGGCGTGCACCAGGCCGCCGTAGTCCAGCTCCACCAGCGAGCGCGGGTGGAACTCCTCCAGCCAGCGTCCGACGTCCATCAGCCCGTCGATCAGCGGCCCCTCGTCCATGGCCTCCCGCAGGGCGCGCAGGCCCCGGGCCACCCGCCGCCGGGCCTGCACCATGGGGGTGCGGTAGCGCAGCACGGGCGGGCTGTCGACCGAGGCGCCCTTGTCGTACTCGCGCTCCTCGTCGGAGACCAGCACGAACCAGTTGATCGGCACCTGCCAGGTGGCTGTACGGATCCACGGCCGGGCGTCCGGGTTGATCGACAGCCAGCGCTCGTAGTCCTGAGTCGCCTGGCGCCGCAGGACGGGCGGCAGGACCGCGTCCATGACCGGCGGCGGGAGCTCCTCGGCGAGCTCGTCCAGGGCGAGCCAGCCGCGCAGCCGGGTGCGCCAGGGGCAGACGCAGACGACGCCGTCGACCTCCAGCACGAAGGCGTCCTCGCTCTCGTGCACCGGCACCGGGACCGGCGGGGTGGGTGCCAAGTCGGCCAGGGCCCGGCGCAATTCGTCCTGGTAGGAGGGGCGGTCCGTACGGCGGGCGTAGCGGGCCCACTGGCTGCGCTCCGGCTCGGGGAAGGCGGCCAGCGGTTCGTACACGCGCAGGTAGGTCGCGTAGGGGACGATCAGCGAGGTCACCTTGGGCACGCCTGCTCCCTCCCCCGCGCACCGCCGCGAAAACCTGCGGAACCCACTCACGATCGCGCGGGAAATCTATGCAAATCGTCGCACGGGTGTACTCCGGTCGGAGGTGATCCTGTGCACTGTGCGGTCAGCGGGCCCACCAGGCTCTAATCTCGTGCCCAACAGCCTCCGCCACCCGCACGGGAGCTGGTCTCCGCCCGCCGCAACTACACAGGAGTCACCACAGTGACCGACGTAACCGGCGCACCTGCTGATGTACTGCACACCCTGTTCCACTCGGACCAGGGCGGACATGAGCAAGTCGTGCTCTGCCAGGACCGCGCGAGCGGCCTCAAGGCCGTCATCGCCCTCCACTCCACCGCCCTGGGCCCCGCGCTCGGCGGTACGCGCTTCTACCCGTACGCGAACGAGGCCGAAGCCGTCGCCGACGCGCTGAACCTCGCCCGCGGGATGTCGTACAAGAACGCCATGGCCGGTCTCGACCACGGCGGCGGCAAGGCCGTGATCATCGGCGACCCGGAGCGTGTCAAGACCGAGGAGCTGCTCCTCGCCTACGGCCGTTTCGTCGCCTCGCTCGGCGGCCGGTACGTCACCGCCTGCGATGTCGGCACGTACGTCGCCGACATGGACGTCGTGGCGCGCGAGTGCCGCTGGACGACCGGTCGCTCCCCCGAGAACGGCGGCGCGGGGGACTCCTCGGTCCTCACCGCCTACGGGGTCTACCAGGGCATGCGAGCCTCCGCGCAGCATCTGTGGGGCGACCCCTCGCTGCGCGGGAAGCGGGTCGGCATCGCCGGTGTCGGCAAGGTCGGCCACCACCTGGTGGAGCACCTGCGGGCGGAGGGCGCCGAGGTCGTCATCACCGACGTGCGCGAGGACGCCGTGGGGCGGATCCTCGCGGCCCACCCGACGGGCGTGACGGCCGTCGCCGACACCGCCACGCTGATCCGCGCCGAGGGCCTCGACATCTACGCCCCGTGCGCACTCGGCGGGGCCCTGAACGACGACACCGTGCCCGCGCTCACCGCCAAGGTGGTCTGCGGCGCCGCCAACAACCAGCTCGCCCACCCGGGCGTGGAGAAGGACCTCGCCGACCGCGGGATCCTCTACGCGCCGGACTACGTGGTGAACGCCGGCGGTGTCATCCAGGTCGCCGACGAGCTGCACGGCTTCGATTTCGACCGGTGCAAGACGAAGGCGTCGAAGATCTTCGACACCATGCTGGCCATATTCGCACGTGCGAAGGAGGACGGCATTCCGCCGGCCGCCGCGGCCGACCGGATCGCCGAACAGCGGATGCACGACGCGGCCCGGGCCCGCCGGGTGCGCTGACCCCGGTCCGGTGCGGGATCGATCTCGGGTCTCTCGCACGTTTGGCCGGTACCCGCCGGTGGGCAGTTAGAGAGAACTCTCACTTCTACCGGCGGGTCGACCGCCGATAAGTGGTTAAAATCGCGGTTGACCAGCGAGGACGGGGCGCCTCGAAGGTCCTGGGCGCGGGCACGTCATGCGGGCGACGTACCGTATGGGCGCGGGCTCAGGTACCGTGGAAGCCCTACGGACCGGTCTCTCCGCGGAGAGTCCGTGCCGGACCATGAACGCGTGTCAAGACTCTGGGGCCGTCGAGCCCCGTCGTTGAGGGGGTCGAGCCATGGGGCGCGGCCGGGCCAAGGCCAAGCAGACGAAGGTCGCCCGCCAGCTGAAGTACAACAGCGGTGGGACTGACCTCTCACGCCTGGCCGAGGAGCTGGGTGCATCGCCTTCGAATCCGCAGCCGCCTAACGGCGAGCCGTTCGAAGACGATGAGGACGACGACCTGTACGCACGGTACGCCGACCTCTACGAGGACGACGACGACGAGGACAGCCAGTCCTCGCAGCATCGTCGCGG
The DNA here is from genome assembly GCF_044755265.1 of Streptomyces sp. NPDC092370. Taxonomy (NCBI): domain Bacteria; kingdom Bacillati; phylum Actinomycetota; class Actinomycetes; order Kitasatosporales; family Streptomycetaceae; genus Streptomyces; species Streptomyces sp. NPDC092370. The sequence goes on from NZ_JBIVQO010000005.1 coordinate 50,129, forward strand.
CGCTTGACCTTGCACTGAGCACGTACCCGGTCGGTGACTTCGGTCACCGACCGGGTTCTGTGCTGCCCGCAGGGTCACGAACTCCGTGCCTCAGCTCGCGTAGTCACCGATCAGGGCGGCACCAGTGGTGTGCTCGCCCCGGTTCGTCATCTCTCCGGCCACCCAGGCGTCCACGCCCCGGTCGGCGAGGGTCGTCAGGGCCACGTCCACGGACTCCTGCGGCACGATCGCGATCATGCCGACGCCCATGTTCAGCGTCTTCTCGAGCTCCAGGCGCTCGACACCGCCCGTACGGCCGACGAGGTCGAAGATCGGGGCCGGCGCCCACGTGGAGCGGTCCACGACCGCGTGCAGGTCGTCCGGGACGACTCGGGCGAGGTTGGCCGCGAGTCCGCCGCCGGTGACGTGGCTGAAGGCGTGCACCTCGGTGGTGCGCATCAGGGCCAGGCAGTCCAGCGAGTAGATCTTCGTGGGCTCCAGCAGCTCCTCGCCGAGGGTGCGGCCGAGTTCCTCGATGTGCGCGTCCAGGGCCAGGCCGGCCTGATTCAGCAGGACGTGCCGGACGAGGGAGTACCCGTTCGAGTGGAGACCGGAGGACGCCATGGCGATCACCGCGTCACCCGTCCGGATGCGATCCGCGCCGAGCAGCCGGTCGGCCTCCACGACGCCCGTACCCGCGCCGGCGACGTCGAAGTCGTCCTCGCCCAGCAGGCCCGGGTGCTCGGCCGTCTCGCCCCCTACCAGGGCGCAGCCGGCCAGCACACAGCCCTCGGCGATGCCCTTGACGATGGCGGCGACCCGCTCCGGGTGGACCTTGCCGACGCAGATGTAGTCGGTCATGAACAGGGGCTCGGCGCCGCACACCACGATGTCGTCCATCACCATGGCGACCAGGTCGTGGCCGATGGTGTCGTAGACGCCCAGGCGGCGGGCGATGTCGACCTTGGTGCCGACACCGTCGGTGGCGGAGGCGAGCAGAGGCCGCTCGTAGTTCTTCAGGGCGGAGGCGTCGAAGAGGCCGGCGAAGCCGCCGAGGCCGCCGAGGACCTCGGGGCGCTGGGCCTTCTTCACCCACTCCTTCATCAGTTCGACGGCGCGGTCGCCCGCTTCGATGTCGACGCCCGCGGCTGCGTAGCTGGCGCCGCCCTCGGCATGGGGTTTCTCGGACATGGCTAAAGAGAACCTTCGTGTCGTACGGCAGGTGTTACGGCCGTCTACGGGCGGCGGATCGCGTCGGCTGCGGCCGTGGCGGCCGGGCCGGCGGCCAGCTCCGTCTCCAGCAGCTGCTTGCCGAGCAGCTCGGGATCGGGGAGCTCCATCGGGTACTCGCCGTCGAAGCAGGCACGGCACAGGTTCGGCTTGGCGATGGTGGTCGCCTCGATCATGCCGTCGATGGAGATGTAGGCCAGGGAGTCGGCGCCCAGGGAGGTGCCGATCTCGTCGATCGTCATGCCGTTGGCGATGAGCTCGGCGCGGGTGGCGAAGTCGATGCCGAAGAAGCAGGGCCACTTCACGGGCGGCGAGGAGATCCGGATGTGGACCTCGGCGGCGCCCGCCTCGCGGAGCATGCGGACCAGGGCCCGCTGGGTGTTGCCGCGCACGATCGAGTCGTCGACGACGACCAGTCGCTTGCCCTTGATGACTTCCTTCAGCGGGTTCAGCTTCAGGCGGATGCCCAGCTGGCGGATGGTCTGCGAGGGCTGGATGAACGTCCGGCCGACGTACGCGTTCTTGACGAGGCCGGCGCCGAACGGGATGCCGGAGGCCTCCGCGTAGCCGATCGCCGCGGGCGTGCCGGACTCCGGGGTCGCTATGACCAGGTCGGCCTCGACCGGGGCCTCCTTCGCCAGCTTGCGGCCCATCTCCACGCGGGAGAGGTACACGTTCCGGCCGGCGATGTCGGTGTCCGGGCGGGCCAGGTACACGTACTCGAAGACACAGCCCTTGGGCTTCGCGTCCGCGAATCGGGAGGTGCGCAGGCCGTTCTCGTCGATGGCGACGAACTCGCCCGGCTCGATCTCGCGGACGTAGCTGGCGCCGCAGATGTCGAGGGCGGCGGACTCGGAGGCGACGACCCAGCCGCGCTCCAGGCGGCCGAGGACCAGCGGGCGGATGCCCTGCGGGTCGCGGGCCGCGTACAGGGTGTGCTCGTCCATGAAGACGAGGGAGAAGGCGCCCCGGACCTGCGGGAGGACGGTGTGAGCGGCCTCCTCGATGGTCAGCGGCTTGCCGTCCTCGTCGACCTGGGCCGCGAGGAGCGCGGTGAGCAGGTCGGTGTCGTTGGTCGCCGCGACGCGCGGGGTGCGGCCGCCTTCCTGCTTGGGCAGGTCGGCCACCATCTCGGCGAGCTGGGCGGTGTTGACGAGGTTGCCGTTGTGGCCGAGCGCGATGGATCCGTGCCCGGTGGCACGGAACGTCGGCTGGGCGTTCTCCCAGACGGAGGCACCGGTGGTCGAGTAGCGGGCGTGTCCGACCGCGATGTGACCCTGGAGCGAACCGAGGGAGGTTTCGTCGAAGACCTGGGAAACCAGGCCCATGTCCTTGAAGACGAGGATCTGTGAGCCGTTGCTGACCGCGATTCCCGCGGATTCCTGGCCTCGATGCTGGAGGGCGTAGAGCCCGAAGTACGTGAGCTTGGCGACCTCTTCGCCCGGAGCCCAGACACCGAAGACGCCGCAAGCGTCCTGGGGGCCCTTCTCACCGGGGAGCAGGTCGTGGTTGAGTCGTCCGTCACCACGTGGCACACCACCGAGTGTAGGCGAGGTCGACCACTGGTCCGAATTGGGGATACCGGACTTTCCGGTCCATCACCGCTCGGCGACCGCCTGCACACGCGTACCGTTTTCGCTGGTCAGCGTGAGGGTTTGGTGATCCACTCGGTACTTGGGCTTCCCGTCGAAAAGCCCCAGCAGGGTCTTCTCGTCGGCCATGAGTGAGTCTTCGCACACCATTCGGGTCGTGGCAGGGGGGCCGAGGGTGATATGGCCGTCGCGGACCGTGGCCTTGGCGTTCACCTTGTTGCAGCCGAGGCTGCCGGAGACGGTGCCCTTCTGCTCGTCGAAGGTGAGGTGGGCCCGGCCGTCCGCCCTCGGGATCGTGAAGGTCCACTCGGTGCCGGCCAGCGGGGCGTCCTTCGCCTCGGTCAGGCGGACGGTGTCGCCCCGGGCGGTGGTGAGGGTGAGGCGGTCGCCGTCCACCTTCGCCTTCAGCTCCTGGCCGGAGAGGGCGCGTGCGAGACGCGTCTCGAAGGCCATGGGCTTGTTCTCGCAGGCCATCCGGGTGGACCTGGTCTTGCCCAGCCGGACGCGGTCGCCGTCGACCGTGGCCTCGGCGCTGAAGTCGTTGCAGCCGAGGCTGCCCTCCGCCCGGCCCTTGTCGATGGTCACATGGGCCCCGGTGGGAGCCTTCTGTGTCTTGCCGTCCGTAGTGACGTTGTCCACGCTCCACCGCACACCGGTGAGCGGCTTCCCGGCACCGACCGAGCCGCTGCCGCCGTCCGCCTTCTCAACTCCACAGGCCGCCGTGAGCGGGACGAGCATGGCGGCGGCCGTCAGGGTCATGCGCTGCTTCTGCCTGTCCATGCCACTTCGACGGGCGACCCGGGGGGATCGGTTCCCCTTATTTCATCAGGGGCAGGTAGACCGACAGATCCGCGCGTTCCCCGCTCGCGCGGACCTCGGCGTCCCCCAGTGCCTGTGCCCAGGCCAGCCGGCCGGTTGCCAGCCGGATCCAGGTCAGCGGGTCCGTCTCGACGACGTTGGGCGGGGTCCCCCGGGTGTGCCTCGGCCCCTCCACGCACTGCACGACGGCGTAGGGCGGCACTCTCACCTCCGTCGACCCGCCCGGTGCCTTCACGGCGAGCGCATCGGCCAGCAGCCGGGTGCAGGCGGCCAGGGCCTGCCGGTCGTAGGGGACGTCCAAGCCGGGGACGGCGGCGTTGAGGTCGTCGGTGTGGGTGACGAGTTCGACGGTGCGGGTGACCAGGTAATCGGCGAGCGGCAGGGCGCCGGCGCCGGTGGCGAGCAGCCGGGTGCCGGGATGCGCGGCGAGGTCGGCGGTGAAGCGCTCCTCGGCGGCGGCGAGGTAGGCATCCGGGTCGGGGTGACGTTCGGCCAGTTCACGGGCGTACGCGGCGATGTCCGGCGCCTCGGCGGCGATCGCGAAGGGCCAGTCGAGCAGCGTGCACTCCTGCCGGGCCGGCTCCGGCAGACCCACCAGGCGGGAGACGGCCCGCAGGGTCATCCCGAAGTGCGCCACGAGCTCCCGGACCGTCCAGTCGCCCAGCCGGGTGGGCAGGGCGAGCTGCTCGGCCGTGAGCCCGGCGACAGCGGTCCGCACGTGCCCGAACTGGGCGAGCACGGCTGTGCGGATCTTGGCGGGGTCGTAGCTGCGGGGGCGTTTCCTGGCCGGGGGCATGGGGTCAGCCTAGGGCGGGCGCCGCGGCGGGCGCGTCGAAGGTCTCGCCGTTGCGGGGGACGCCGATCCCGCGCCAGGTGAAGGGGACGCCACGGGCGGCGTCGGGGTCCGGGGCGTCCATCAGCTGGAAGTGCAGGTGGGGTTCGGAGGAGTTGCCGGAGTTGCCGCAGCGGGCGATCGGCTGCCCGGCGCGGACGCGGTCGCCCTCGCGGACGGTGACGGTGCCGCGCCGGAGGTGGGCGTAGGCGGCGTAGGTACCGTCGCCGAGGTCGAGGACGACGTGGTTGCCGAGGATGCGCCGGGTGCCGCACAGCTCGCGCACCGAGCCCTCGATCAGCGCGAGGTACAGCAGCCCCGGCAGGGACGTGCGGCTGAGGTGGTCGCGCTGCCGGTCCTCCGCCCGTACGACGGTGGCGTCGGCGACCGCGAGGATCGGGGCCCCGAAGGCCGGGAAGTCGCGGGGGCGGCGGGCGAGCGGCCACAGCCGGCGGAAGGCGGGGCGGGCACCGGGCGCTGGCTCGGCCACGACGTCGATGGCATACGTCTGGCCGTGGGCGTGGATGCCGTGGCTGGGGGTGCGGTCCGCCGGGCTGTTCAGTGCGGACCAGCGGCCGGTGACGGGCGGGACGACCTCGACGGGCTCGCGGGCCACCCGGGGACTGTCGGGGGCGCCGCCCCACCGGTTGGCGACGGTGACGACGGCGTACGCGAGCACCAGCGGCAGCAGGTCCCAGAGGACCGGATGGCTCCAGCCCAGGCTGACGTGGGCGATCACCAGGGCGATGAAGAGCAGCTGAAGAGCACGGAAAGCGGCCATGCCGAGCTTGCGTACGGACATCCTGTCCCCCTGTTCGTCTACGGACGGGCCGTCGCCAGCGCCACGAGCAGCGGGACGACCCGCCCCGGCGGCACCTCGTGGCGGCCCTGGCCGGTCGTGTGCAGCCAGCCCGTGGCGGTGAGCCGGCTCAGGTGGTGGTAGATCTGGCCGGTCGTGCCGACCTCGTCCAGCTCGGCGAGTTCGGCGGCGGTGCGCCGGCCACCGAGGACCTCGCGCAGCAGCCGGAGCCGGACCGGGTGGCCGAGCGCCGCGAACGACTCGGCGGCCGTCGTCCATGCGTCGTCCAGCAGGTTCTCCGTGAGGGCGGTCATCTGCCAGGCGTACTGCTCGCCCGTCGGCAGGCGGACGGAGCCTGTGTAGAGGACACCGCCGTCGGCCGCTCCCGCCTCGGTCAGTTGCTCCTTCAAGCCGTTCAGCGCCCAGAAGTCGCTCCCGTCGATGCGGGGGCCGGTGTCCTGGGCACCTTCCAGGGCCGCCAGGCGGCGTTCGAGGTCGGCGACGCGTTGTTCCAGTTCCACCCCTCCAAAAATACGGAAGTACGTAATTCCGTGCAAGAGCCGGTGTGCGCCGACCCGGTCCGGGCACGGCGAAGCCCCCGCCCGGGTGGTCCGGACGGGGGCTTCGGAGCGGTTGCCTACTTCAGCAGGGCCGGGATCGTGCTCTCGTGCGTCTCGCGCAGCTCGGCCAGGGTGAGCGCGAACTCGCCCTGGACCTCCACGCTGTCGCCGTCGACGACACCGATGCGGGTGGCGGGCAGGCCCCGCGCGCCGCACATGTCGTTGAAGCGGAGCTCCTCCGAGCGCGGCACGGCCACGACCGCGCGGCCCGCCGACTCGGAGAACAGGAAGGTGAAGGCGTCCAGACCGTCCGGGACGATCAGGCGGGCACCCTTGTCACCCAGCAGGGCCGACTCGACGACCGCCTGGATCAGACCGCCGTCGGACAGGTCGTGCGCGGAGTCGATCATGCCGTCGCGGGAGGCGGAGATCAGGATCTCGGCGAGCAGCCGCTCGCGCTCCAGGTCGACCTTCGGGGGCAGACCGCCGAGGTGGTCGTGGATCACCTGCGACCAGGCCGAGCCGCCGAACTCCTCGCGGGTGTCGCCGAGGAGGTAGAGCAGCTGGCCCTCCTCCTGGAAGGCGACGGGCGTGCGGCGGGCCACGTCGTCGATGACGCCGAGCACCGCGACGACCGGCGTCGGGTGGATGGCCGCCTCGCCCGTCTGGTTGTACAGGGACACGTTGCCGCCGGTCACCGGGGTGCCCAGCTGCTGGCAGGCGTCCGCCAGACCGCGCACGGCCTCCGCGAACTGCCACATCACCGCCGGGTCCTCGGGCGAGCCGAAGTTCAGGCAGTCGGAGACCGCCAGCGGCTTGGCACCGGTGGTGGCGACGTTGCGGTACGCCTCCGCCAGCGCGAGCTGGGCGCCGTGGTACGGGTCGAGCTTGGCGTACCGGCCGTTGCCGTCCGTGGCGATGGCAACGCCGAGGCCGGTCTCCTCGTCGATCCGGATCATGCCGGAGTCCTCGGGCTGGGCCAGGACGGTGTTGCCCTGCACGAAGTGGTCGTACTGGCTGGTGATCCAGGACTTGGAGGCCTGATTCGGGGAGCCGACCAGCTTGAGGACCTGGTCCTTCAGCTCCTCGGAGGTCGCCGGCCGCGGCAGCTTGTTCGCGTCGTCGGCCTGCAGCTCGTCCTGCCAGGAGGGGCGGGCGTAGGGGCGCTCGTAGACAGGGCCCTCGTGCGCGACCGTGCGCGGGTCGACGTCGACGATCTTGCCGCCGTGCCAGTAGATCTCCAGGCGGTCGCCGTCGGTCACCTCACCGATGACGGTGGCGATGACGTCCCACTTGTCGCAGATCTCCAGGAAGCGGTCGACCTTCTCCGGCTCGACGACCGCGCACATGCGCTCCTGTGACTCGCTCATGAGGATCTCCTCGGGCGAGAGCGTGGAGTCGCGCAGCGGGACGTCGTCCAGGGTGACGCGCATGCCGCCGGAGCCGTTGGAGGCGAGCTCGGAGGTGGCGCAGGACAGGCCGGCCGCGCCGAGGTCCTGGATGCCGACGACCAGCTTCTCCCGGAAGGCCTCCAGGGTGCACTCGATGAGGAGCTTCTCCTGGAAGGGGTCGCCGACCTGCACGGCCGGGCGCTTCGACGGCTTGGCGTCGTCGAAGGTCTCGGAGGCCAGGATCGAGGCGCCGCCGATGCCGTCACCGCCGGTCCGGGCCCCGTAGAGGATGACCTTGTTGCCCGCGCCGGACGCCTTGGCGAGGTGGATGTCCTCGTGCCGCATGACGCCGATGGCACCGGCGTTGACCAGCGGGTTGCCCTGGTAGCAGGCGTCGAAGACGACCTCGCCGCCGATGTTGGGCAGGCCCAGGCAGTTGCCGTAGCCGCCGATGCCGGCGACGACGCCGGGCAGGACGCGCTTGGTGTCGGGGTGGTCGGCCGCGCCGAAGCGCAGGGGGTCGACGACCGCGACCGGCCGGGCGCCCATCGCGATGATGTCGCGGACGATGCCGCCGACGCCGGTGGCCGCGCCCTGGTAGGGCTCCACGTACGACGGGTGGTTGTGCGACTCGACCTTGAAGGTGACCGCGTAGCCCTGGCCGACGTCGACCACACCGGCGTTCTCTCCGATGCCGACGAGCATCGCGTCGGACTCGGGGGCCTTCTCACCGAACTGGCGCAGGTGCACCTTGCTGCTCTTGTACGAGCAGTGCTCCGACCACATCACCGAGTACATGGCGAGCTCGGCCCCGGTGGGCCGACGGCCGAGGATCTCCACGACCCGCTCGTACTCGTCCTTCTTCAGGCCCAGTTCGGCCCAGGGCAGCTCGACGTCGGGGGTCGCGGCCGCGTGCTCGACCGTGTCCAGAGGCGTCCGGCTCATGCGTTGACCAGCTTCTTGAGGATCGAGGTGAAGAACGGGAGGCCGTCGGTGCGACCGGTGCCGATCAGCGGCTCGACGGCGTGCTCGGGATGCGGCATGAGGCCGACCACGTTTCCGGCCTCGTTGGTGACACCGGCGATGTCCCGCTGGGAGCCGTTGGGGTTGAAGTCCAGGTAGCGGAAGGCGACGCGGCCCTCGGCCTCCAGCTCGTCGAGCGTGTACGCGTCGGCGACGTACTGCCCGTCGTTGTTCTTCAGCGGGATGTGGATCTCCTGGCCGGCCGAGTAGTCGGTGGTCCAGGAGGTCTCGGCGTTCTCCACCCGCAGCTTCTGGTCACGGCAGATGAAGTGCAGGTGGTTGTTGCGGAGCATCGTGCCCGGCAGCAGATGGGCCTCGGTGAGGATCTGGAAGCCGTTGCAGATGCCGAGCACCGGAAGACCGGCCTTGGCCTGCTCCAGCAGGGGCTCCATCACCGGCGAGAAACGGGCGATGGCCCCGGCACGCAGATAGTCGCCGTAGGAGAATCCACCGCACAGCACCACGGCGTCGACCTGCTTGAGGTCTTTGTCCTTGTGCCAGAGGGCGACCGGCTCGGCGCCGGCGACGCGGATCGCGCGCTGGGTGTCGCGGTCGTCGAGACTGCCGGGAAAAGTGACGACGCCGATACGAGCGGTCACTTCGCGGCCTCCGCGACTTCCTCGACCCGGACCGTGAAGTCCTCGATCACGGTGTTCGCGAGGAAGGACTCCGCAAGATCATGAATGCGGGCGAGGGCGGCCTCGTCGACCGGCCCGTCAACTTCCAGTTCGAAACGCTTTCCCTGGCGGACGTCCGAGATCCCCTCGAATCCCAGCCGCGGCAGTGCGCGCTGCACCGCCTGGCCCTGGGGGTCGAGGATCTCCGGCTTGAGCATGACGTCGACTACGACGCGTGCCACTGGCACTCCCGGTGTGTGGTGCTGAGCAGGTCCCTTCAGACTACCCGCACAAAATTTCTACGCGCGTTGACTTGTAGGAAACTACGTGACCGTCATCACGATCCCGCATCAGTGGGACCACACCCGAAATTTTCGGGAAAGATCCCGGATCGACACCCGAAACCTATTGCGCCCGCCCGTCTCCCGCCACCACGCTTCCAGCGAAGTCACTTCCGCCCCCCTCTTGATTTTGGACACGCGGAAGGATTTAGTCGGGCTTCACAATGTATTGCCAGGCACTGTACAAATGAATTGGCAAGGTGCCGCATGAAGGGACCGATATTCGTGGCGCAGAAGGTCGTGGTCACTCTCTTCGACGACATCGACGGCTCGGAAGCGGCGGAAACGATCGCCTTCGGACTGGACGGCAGGTCGTACGAGATCGACCTGAGTGAAGTCAACGCCGGAGAACTGCGGAAGGCGCTCGCGCCCTACGTGGAGGCCGGGCGCAAGCGGTCCCGCTCGGGCAAGGCGTACCGGCAGACGGAGGTCGCCCCCGACCCGTCGGCGGTGCGCGCTTGGGCCCAGGCCAACAAGATGGACGTCCCCGCACGCGGACGCATCCCCAAGAAGGTCTACGAGGCGTTCAGCGCCGCGCGGTGACGGCCCGTCGGACCCCGGCGATGCCCGGTCACCCGCCCCTCGCGGCAACCGACTTGCGCAGCACCCCGTCTGATCAGCTAGAGTCTGGAGCACGCCGAGGGGCGAGGCCGAAAGGCCCGGCTCACGGAGACATGCGGGTGTAGTTCAGTAGTAGAACATCCCCCTTCCAGGGGGAAGGCGCAGTGTGCGATTCCTGTCACCCGCTCTGCATCGCCGTACCGGCCACTCATGGTGGTACCCCCTGCTCGAGCTTGTCGAGAGCTTGGGGGAGGATCAGGTAGGCTGGTGCCCGCACCGGTCAGTGAAAGCTGATCGGGAGCATATGCGGACGTAGCTCAGTTGGTAGAGCGCAACCTTGCCAAGGTTGAGGTCGCGAGTTCGAACCTCGTCGTCCGCTCGGGAATGAAGACCCCGGTCCATCAGGACCGGGGTCTTCTTCGTCCCCCAACACCTGAGCGTCCGCCTGACATTTGTCATGCCGAGTGATGACAGCGCGCACTGCTGTCCGGTCCGCGCGGCCGACACGCTTGAGGCATGGAATCCAACGGACACGAACACGTGATTGAGGTCACTGACCTGCGGCGTGTGTACGGGGGCGGGTTCGAGGCCGTACGCGGAATCAGCTTTTCCGTACGGCGCGCGGAGATCTTCGCACTGCTCGGCACCAACGGCGCGGGCAAGACCTCGACCGTCGAACTCCTGGAGGGACTCGCGGAGCCGGCCGGCGGCAGCGTGCGGGTCCTCGGCCACGACCCGTACACCGACCGGGCCGCCGTACGGCCCCGCACCGGCGTGATGCTCCAGGAAGGCGGCTTCCCGTCCGAGCTCACCGTCGCGGAGACCGCGCGGATGTGGGCGGGGTGCGTGAGCGGGGCGCGGCCGCCGGCGGAGGTGCTGGCGCTGGTAGGCCTGGAGTCGAAGGCCGGGACCCGGGTCAAGCAACTGTCCGGCGGCCAGCGGCGCCGCCTCGACCTGGCGCTCGCCCTGCTCGGCGATCCCGAGGTGCTCTTCCTCGACGAGCCGTCCACCGGGCTGGACGCCGAAGGCCGCCGGGCCACCTGGGAATTGGTGAGCGCGCTGCGCGACCGCGGGACGACGGTGCTGCTGACCACGCACTACCTGGAGGAGGCCGAGCAGCTCGCCGACCGGCTGGCGATCATGCACGAGGGCCGCATCGCCACCACCGGAACCCCGGCCGAGGTGACCGCGGCGGAACCGTCGCGGATCTCCTTCGAGCTGCCCGACGGCTACTTCGTCGGCGATCTTCCGCCGCTCGGCGAGCTGGGCGTGTCCGGACACGGGACCGACGGCCGGATCGTCCGGCTCCGTACTCGCGAACTGCAGCGGACGGCCACCGGGCTGCTGATGTGGGCCGCCGAGGCCCGGGTGGAACTGCGCCGCCTGGACGTGCGCTCGGCCTCCCTGGAGGAGGCGTTCCTCGGCATCGCCGGGCACGCCTCCGCCGAGCGGTCCGCGAGCACGACGACGAAGGAGTACGCGGCATGAGCACCACGCACACGACGCCCCGCCCGGCACCGGCGACGACTCCGCTGAGCCGGATGACCGCTCTCGCCCGCGCCGAACTGACCCTGCTCGGGCGGACCCGGGGTGCGCTCTTCGCGGCGCTGTTCGTGCCCCTGATGCTGCCGCTCAGCGCAGCCCAGGCGTCCCAGGAGATGGACCTCGCCGGGGCGGGGCTGAACACCGGCACCCTGGTGCTGCCCGCCGCGGTCGGCTTCTCGCTGCTGTTCGCCGTCTACTCGGTGCTCGTCGGCGTGTTCGTCGTCCGGCGCGAGGAGCTCGTCCTCAAGCGGCTGCGCACCGGGGAGCTGCGGGACGTCGAGATCCTGGCCGGCTCCGCGCTGCCGGCCGCCCTCACCGGGCTGGTGCAGTGCCTGCTGCTGGCGGCCGGCTGCGTCGCGCTGCTGGACCTGTCCGCGCCGTCGGCGCCCCATCTGGTCGTCCTCGGCCTGCTGGCGGGCATCGTGATGTGCGTCGCCCTCGCCGCGGCCACCGCGAGCTTCACCCGGACCGGCGAGAGCGCCCAGGTCACGCCCATGCCGCTGCTGATGGTCTCGATGTTCGGCTCGGGCATGTTCGTGCCGCTGGAACTCCTGCCGGACCGGGTCGCCTCCGTCTGCGAACTGCTGCCGCTGACGCCCGTCGTCACGCTGGTGCGCGGCGGCTGGACCGGGTCCCTCTCCGCGTACGAGGCGCTGGGTGCCGTCACCACCGCCGTGGCCTGGATCGTCATCGCAGTGTTTGCTGTACAGCGGTGGTTCCGCTGGGAACCGCGGCGCTGACCGAGGGGGGAGTGACGGGCCGATGCGCACGCCGGGCAGGTGGTGGCGGCACAAGAGCACGCCGGAGAAGGTCGAGACGTACACGCGGTGGTCGTTCCACTTCTTCGCGGTGATGGAGTTCTTCTCCGTCGGGATCACCTCCGTGGCCCCGCTCGGGGCGCGGCTGGGCAGTGCCGCCCTGCTGGTGGTGGCGGTGCACGCCGCCCTGTGCTTCGTGACCGTGTCACGGGCGATCGACTGGACGCGTGGCCGCAGGCCCCAGCCCACCGGGCTGATGTGGACGCTGGCCGCCGTCACCGCCGCGATCGCCGCCGCCGCCCTCGGCCTCGCCGAGCTCGGACCCGACGGCGAGGACGTCGACACCGCCGCCGGTGGCGTCTTCGGGGTGATCCTGGTCTTCGGGCCCGGCATCATCGCGCTCGGTGTCCGCGACCGGCGGCGCGCGTTCGCCATCGCGGGCGGCTTCGCGGCAGGTGCCTGGGCCGTGGCGTTCGCGCTCGGCGCCTCCGTGCTCACGGCGCTGATCACGGCGCTCATCGTGCTGATCGGTGGCGTGTTCATCGCTTTCACGGCCGTCTTCTCCGTGTGGCTGCTCGACGCCGTCTACGAACTCGACGAGGCCCGCGAGACCCGGGCCCGGCTCGCCGTCGCCGAGGAGCGGCTGCGGTTCGGACGGGATCTGCACGACGTGATGGGGCGCAACCTCGCCGTGATCGCCCTGAAGAGCGAGCTGGCGGTGCAACTGGCCCAGCGGGGGCGGCCGGAGGCCGTGGCGCAGATGGTCGAGGTGCAGCGGCTCGCGCAGGAGTCGCAGCGGGAGGTGCGGGAGGTCGTGCGCGGCTACCGGGAGGCCGACCTGGCGTCGGAACTCGCCGGTGCGCAAGGGGTGCTGGCGGCGGCCGGCATCGACTGCACGGTCGGCGGGGCGACGGCGGCACGGCTGCCGGCTGCCGTGCAGTCCGCTCTGGGGTGGGTGGTGCGGGAGGCCGCGACGAACGTCCTGCGGCATGGGGACGCGCGGCGGTGCGCGGTGCGACTGCGGGTGCTGGAGGGGCGCGTGGTGCTGTCCGTGGAGAACGACGGGGTGAGCGAGACGGGGACGGAACCCGCGTCCGGGCCCCCCGGTTCGGGGCTCGCCGGGTTGCGGGAGCGGCTGGCGGAGCTCGACGGGACGCTGGACGCCGGGCCCGCGGGGCGGGGGCTGTTCCGGCTGACGGCGGAGATTCCGCTGCCTTCGCCGCCCGCCGCGTCCGGCGCCGTCCCGGCCGCTGTCGCCGTACGTTCGGTGAGCGAGGTCACCTCATGACGGTCGTGGAGCCCGTCCGGCTGCTGCTCGCCGACGACGAGCACCTCATCCGGGGAGCGCTCGCCGCGCTGCTGTCTTTGGAGGACGATCTCATGGTCGTCGCCGAGGCGGCCACCGGGCCCGAGGCGATGGCGATGGCGCGGGCGCACAAGCCCGATGTCGCCGTGCTGGATCTGCAGATGCCCGGGGCCGACGGTGTGAAGGTCGCCACATCCCTGCGGGCCGAACTGCCCGGCTGCAGGGTCCTCATCGTCACCAGCCACGGGCGGCCCGGGCACCTGAAACGGGCGCTGGAGGCCGGGGTGCGGGGGTTCGTGCCGAAGACCGTGAGCGCGCGGCGGCTGGCGGAGATCATCCGGACGGTGCACGCCGGGAACCGTTACGTCGACCCGGAGTTGGCCGCCGACGCGATCGCCGCCGGGGACTCGCCGCTGACCGCGCGGGAAGCGGAGGTCCTGGAACTCGCGGCCGACGGGGCACCGGTCGCGGAGATCGCCGAGCGGGCCGCGCTGTCCCAGGGGACCGTGCGGAACTATCTGTCGTCGGCCGTGTCGAAGCTCGGTGCGGAGAATCGGCATGCGGCGGTGCGGCTCGCGCGGGAGCAAGGTTGGGTATAGTGGTTCTCGCGCCACGGCGCATGCGAACGTAGCTCAGTTGGTAGAGCGCAACCTTGCCAAGGTTGAGGTCGCGAGTTCGAACCTCGTCGTTCGCTCCATCGAGAAGCCCCCCGGTTCCGGCCGGGGGGCTTCCGCGCGTTCTACGACCAGCTCGTGCCGGTCAGGCGCTCGTACGCCTCGACGTACTTGGCGCGGGTGGCGTCGACGACCTGCTGGGGCAGGGCGGGCGGCGGCTGCTCGCTCCCCCGGTCCCAGCCGGACTCCGCCGAGGTCAGCCAGTCGCGGACGTACTGCTTGTCGTACGACGGCTGTGCGCGGCCCGGCTGCCACTGGTCGGCCGGCCAGAAGCGGGAGGAGTCCGCGGTGAGGACCTCGTCCGCGAGGACCAGGTCGTCGCCGTCGAAGCCGAACTCGAATTTGGTGTCCGCGAGGATGATGCCCCGCTCCCGGGCGATGTCCCGGCCCCGGGAGTAGACGGCGAGGGTCACCTGGCGCAGCCGGGCCGCGGTGTCGGCGCCGACCTGGCGGGCGACCTCCTCGTAGGAGACGTTCTCGTCGTGCTCGCCGACGGCGGCCTTGGTGGCCGGGGTGAAGATCGGGGCGGGCAGTTCACTGCCGTCGGTCAGGCCCTCCGGCAGGGCGAGGCCGCAGACCGTGCGGGTCTGGTGGTACTCGGCGAGGCCGGAGCCGGTGAGGTAGCCGCGGGCCACGCACTCCACCGGGACCATCTGGAGCGACTTGCAGACGAGCGTGCGGCCCGCCCAGTCGGCCGGGGCGCCCTCGGGCAGTTCCGTGCTCAGGACGTGGTTCGGGACCAGGTCGGCGAGCCGGTCGAACCACCACAGGGACAGCTGGGTGAGGATCCGGCCCTTGTCGGGGATCTCGGTGGGCAGCACCCAGTCGTAGGCGGAGATGCGGTCGCTGGCGACCATCACGAGGTCGCCCGCCTCGTTGCGGTACAGCTCGCGCACCTTGCCGGTGTGCAGATGTACCAGGCCCGGAACCTGGAGCGGCTCGGGCTTTTCGACGAATCCGGACACGGTTCCTCCCCGTGGTTGAAAAAAAGAGGGGCGCCCGAAGGGCCCAAGCAGGGTGGTGGGCGACGGGCGGGCCCAAGTGGCTCGATTCTCCCGTACTCGAGCCTGATCACCGACAGGGGGTCAGTCGCGTTTGCAGATGCGGTCCAGGAGATTGGCGGTGGCCCGCTGGATGCGCGTGTCGACGTGGCCGGGGCGGTCCAGGGCCGGTGACCAGGCGAACGTTCCTGCTGCGAAGACCCAGGCGCCGGAGGGGGCGCGGTACAGGGACGTCTCCTGGTGACGGAGGACGCCGGCCTTGTCGGTGTACGGGGAGTGGGCGAGCAGCATGCGCTCCTCGTGCTCGGGCAGCGGGGTGCGCGGGAAGTAACGGTCGGCCTCGCCCGCCACCAGGTTCTCGATCTCGTCGCCCTCGCGCGCGCCGGTCGCCTCCCACAGCCAGTGCCCTGCGTTGCGGACGATCAGCGGGTGCGGCTCGGGGACGGGCCCGGCGTACTGGATGCCCAGGAGCTGCTGCTCCGCACGGTCGATCTCCCGCCACAGCACCGGCTTGCCCGGGCCCCGGCGCTTGCGGCAGGTCAGCAGCCGGTCGGGGACTCCGGACGGGGAGGGGCCCAGCTCCACCTGCCAGTACATGGAGTTCGCGGAGAGGAAGACGAGCGAGGTGCCGGCGTCGCGGGCGAGCTCCACGGTGGCGCGCATGCCGGCCGACCAGTACTCGTCGTGGCCCGGGAAGACCAGTCCCCGGTAGCGGGTGGGGTCGACGCGGCCCGCGTGCAGGTCGCTCGCGTCGGCGTAGGCCACGTCGTAGCCGTAGCGCTCGGCCCAGCGGATGAAGTCGTAGGCGTGTCCTACGTGCAGGGGGAGGCCGGCGCCCGCGTAGGGGCGGTCGAAGGAGACCGTCATGGCGGCCTCGGACTCGCCGAGCAGACGGCCCTGCTCGTCCCAGGCGTGGTAGAGGCTGGCACCGGTGCGGCCGTCCTCCGGGTAGAGGTTGTAGGCCTGCCAGGTGACGTCGGGCAGCACGAGCAGCAGGTCGGCGGGCTGGTCGTGGCGGACGGTGAAGGGCACGTGGGAGCGGTAGCCGCCGGCGGTGGTGAGGACGGCGACGTACGCGCCGACGTTCCAGTACGACGGGACCTGGAGCCGCCAGGACAGCCACCAGTGGTGGCAGGAGACCGTGCGGTCCGCGGTGAGCGGCGCGGGCTGGACGATGCCGGACAGCCGCGGACTGGTGGTGATCTTCGCGGCGCCGTCTCCGCCGTAGTGACCGATGCGGTAGATGTCGACGGCGAACTGCTGCGGCGGGTCGACGGTGACGTGGAAGTCGATGGCCTCGCCGGGCGCGACCGCCCCGGTGGAGGTGAAGCCCTTGATCTGGCGGTGCACGTCGTCGGCCGCGCGGGGGCCGCCCGTGCCCTTCTTCGACGGGTGGGGCGCGTCCTGGTCCACGTACCAGGGGACGACCTGGCCCGAGTCGCCGAAGTACGTCACGTTGCCGCGCAGCCACGGAACGGGGCCCTGCCCGAAGGGATCCGTCACGGCGTGCGCCAGCGCTCCCGACTCCCAACGGCGGATCTGCTCCGAACCCATGGTGGCTTCCCCTCCCCTTACCCCCGTGGTGGTGCGTACCTGTGTGGCGCGTGCGGTGCTCCGCGGTGCATGCGACGCCTTCACGCCTATGTGTTTGTCGTATGTCGCAAGCCTTTGCCCTACGCACGAACGGTCCAAGCACATCACATAAAGCGCGCACTTCGTCACCGTTCGTTTCGAATTGGCCAGAACCGGAAGCAGGTGCTCCGGGGCGTCAGACGAGACGGACCGGCTTCTCCGGGCGTATGCCGAGCTGGGACAGCCAGATCCGCAGAGGCGTGGCGTCGCCGTCCTCGATGAGGGTGAGGACCTTGGGCGCCAGATCGGCCGTGCGCTCGCCGTCGACGAGGAGGGTCGGGCCGTCCAGCCAGTCCAGGCCCGGCATCGCTCCGGCGGTGTCCATCGCGGCGCAGCAGACCATTGCGGTGAGGTGGTCGGCGAGCAGTTCTCTGGCCGTGCGCGGGGGCTGGAGGGGGAAGAGGGGGAGGGCCCGGTCGTCCCAGAGGGTGGTGGGATCGGGGGTGGGGGACGGGGCGGCGGGAGACGGGGCCGCCGGGGAGGGGGCGGCCTCCTCGCGGGCCAGTTCGGCGCTGAGCCGGGCGGCGAGGGTGGCGCTGGGGGCCGTCGTGCCGGAGAGGTCCTCGTCGTCGTGGGGGTCCCGGGTGCCGGGGGATGTCGCGGGGTCCTCGGCCGGGGTGGTCCCCGGTCCGGGGGCGGGGGAATCAGCTGCGGGGCCGGAGGCGCCCGCCTTCTGCGCCGTCCACCCGGGAGCCGTGTCCGTGAGGTGGTCCAGGACGCGGGACAGGGTCGGGGCACCGGTCGCGGGGGCCGTGGGCCCGGGGACGGGACGGACGCCCATCGCGTCCAGGACACGATGGAGGCGGGCCGCGTCGAGGCGCCACTTGCGGTCCACCACCTCCTCCGGGTAGTCGCTCCAGTCCACCGGCGACCAGTCGGGCCCGGGCCCGGCGGGACCGCCGTGGAAGAGGCGGGCGGCGAGGAGGGAGGCGGCCTCGTCGACCGCGCCCGGCTCCTCCAGCAGATCGCAGGCGGGCCGCTCGCCGAGCCGGGATGCGAAGCCCTCGGCCAGGCGGTCGCGCCGGGACAGTTCCGTGAGCGCCGCGACGACGCCGGCGTCCAGCCGGGACGGCCAGCGGCCCATCCGCCAGGCCGGCAGCGCGACCCGGGTCAGCAGCCGGTCCCAGCCCGCATAGGCCAGGCCCACCTGCTCCTGGGCGACGATCCGCAGCCCGTAATCCACAGCCTGTGCACGCTCCGCGGCCGCGGCCGCCACGCCCCGCTCCATCTCGGCGGCATGGCCGCGGCACCTGCGCAGCAGCAGCCGGGCGACCCGGCCGACCCCGGCGAGCAACGCCCTCGACACCGGATCGCGGCGGGGCGCCGATGTCACGGCCACCGCCGCGTCCAGGCCTCGGACGAAGCGACGGGCGGCGGCTATGTCCGGGTGGGCCGAGGGCCCCGTACCGGCGACGACCGGAGCGAGGACGGCGCGCAGTTCGCCGACCCTCATCCACCACAGGAACGGGGAGCCGATGACGAGGACCGGCGCGACGGGCTGCCGGCGGTGCGCCTGCCTCCCCGCACCCGCTATGTCCTGGTGTTCTTCGGCCGGGGGCGGTCCGTGGGCCGGGTGGGTGCGGTCCTCCAGCCAGCTGTCGCAGTCCGGGGTGAGCGCTATCGCGGAGGGCGCTGGGACGTCGAGGCGGTCGGCGAGGTCGCGCACCATCCGGTACAGGTCGGGAGCCGCCTCCTCGGTGACCGGGACGGTCGGGCTCATCGCCGGCCGGGCCCGGGCGACGACCAGGGCGATCCCGGCGGCGGCGAGCAGCACGAGGGCCGCCACCGGCGTCAGGACCCAGCGGGCCTGGTCCCAGACGGGCCCGTCCAGGCGGTCGCCCGCCACGCCCGCGAGCAGGATCACGGCGACGGCGGCGGGCAGCAGGGCGACGGCCAGCGCCCGGCTGCGGACGCGCAGCACGGCCAGTGCCCGTGCCCGCGCGACCTGCGCGCCTGCTTCCACACCCATTCCGGTCACGACCGACCTCACCCCCTCCCCGTTGACCCGACGCTTTCCTTGCTCACTCCCCCACTGTGGCACCCGCCACCGACATCGCAATGCCGGTGGGCCAAGTGCCGGAACGCTTGCGCCGCACCCTAGTTGGGGCTCCGCCCCCCGTCAGCCGGATACGGCAGCGGTCACTCGATGGAATGGCTTTGGGGAGAGGTGGATGACGGAAAGCGCGCATCGGCCCCCACCTCTCGCATACGTCAGGCCCCGGATCCTGAGACGGATCCGGGGCCTGCGGGGTTCATCGGCGGCGGGGCGGTTTCCCTGTTCCGCCAGGGGGACGGTTATGCCTGCGCGGCCTTCGCGGCGATGTCCGTGCGGTGCTGGGAGCCGTCGAGGCGGATGCGTCCGACAGCCGTGTAGGCACGGTCGCGGGCCTCGGTGAGGTCCTTCCCGATGGCCGTGACGGACAGCACGCGACCGCCGGCGCTGACGACCGCGTCACCGTCCCGCCTGGTGCCGGCGTGCAGCACGTACGCGTGCGGGGCGTCCTGGGCGGCGACCTCGTCGAGACCGGTGATCGGGTCGCCCGTGCGCGGGGTGCCGGGGTAGTGGTGCGAGGCGACGACCACGGTCACGGCGGCCTCGTCGCTCCAGCGCAGCGGCTCCACATGGGCGAGGTTGCCGGTGGCGGCGGCCATCAGGAGACCGGCCAGCGGTGTCTTCAGCCGGGCCAGGACGACCTGGGTCTCGGGGTCTCCGAACCGTGCGTTGAACTCGATCACCCGGACACCGCGGGAGGTGATGGCGAGACCGGCGTAGAGCAGGCCGGAGAACGGCGTGCCGCGCCGCTGCATCTCGTCGACGGTCGGCTGCAACACGGTCTGCAGGACCTCGTCGACCAGCTTCGGGTCGGCCCACGGCAGCGGGGAGTAGGCGCCCATGCCGCCGGTGTTCGGGCCCTCGTCGCCGTCCAGGGCGCGCTTGAAGTCCTGGGCGGGCTGGAGCGGTACGACCGTCTCGCCGTCGGTGACGGCGAAGAGGGAGACCTCGGGGCCGTCGAGGTACTCCTCGATGACCACGCGCTCGCAGGCCGCCGCGTGGGCCCGGGCCGCTTCGAGGTCGTCGGTGACGACGACGCCCTTGCCGGCGGCGAGCCCGTCGTCCTTCACGACGTACGGAGCGCCGAAGGCGTCGAGGGCCGTGTCGACCTCTTCCGGGGTCGTGCAGACGTACGACCGGGCGGTGGGCACCTCGGCCGCCGCCATGACGTCCTTCGCGAAGGCCTTGGAGCCCTCGAGCTGCGCTGCCGCGCCGGACGGGCCGAAGACCGGGATGCCCGCCTCGCGCACGGCGTCGGCGACACCGGCGACCAGCGGGGCCTCCGGGCCGACGACCACGAGTTCCGCGCCGAGCCGTGTGGCCAGCGCGGTGACGGCTGCGCCGTCCAGCGCGTCGACCTGGTGCAGCTCGGCGACCTCGGCGATGCCGGCGTTGCCGGGTGCGCAGTGCAGCGCGGTGACATCGGGGTCGTGGGACAGGGAGTGGCACAGGGCGTGTTCGCGGGCGCCGCTGCCGATGACGAGGACCTTCACGGGGTCAGCCTAACGGGAGACGCCGGATTCCCCTTGTGCGGGCTTCCGAAAGGAGGAGCGATCACGAGCTGGAGGTTCCTCCAAGAGGGGTGCCTCTTCGAGGATCTCCCTTTCTCCGGAGGTGCCGGTCGCGGTCCCGGCTACTCGTTCGTGAACTCCTCGACCACCGTCGCTCCCAGTTCCCGGACGATCAGCTCCTGACCGGAGAGGGCCGATTCGTCGAGGTCGGGGTCGTCGTCCTCGGGAATGTCCTCCTCGACGGAGACATGACGCGGCGCCGGGGCGGCCCGCTGGGGGACGGAGGCGGCCGGCGCGGGAGCGGGGGTGCTCGCCCGGGAGGTGGGGGTGGGCGGGGCCGTCGGGGAGGGGGCGGGACGCTGGGCGGTCGCCGTACCTCCACCGCCCGCGTCGTAACCGCCGCCGCCTGCCGCGTGACCACCGCCACCGCCGGTGCCGTAGCCGCCCCCGCCGCCGAATCCGGAGGGGCCGCCCGGCGCCGGGGGCGCGGAGCCGCCCGAGGGGTCGACGATCGCCTCGATCTTCCACTGGACGTTGAACTGCTCCCCCAGCGCCTGCCGCAGCACGTCCTCGCTGCCGCTGCTCAGGAAGTTGTCCCGCGCGCCCGCGTTGACGAACCCGAGCTGCAGGGTCGTGCCGTCGAAGCCGGTCACCTGGGCGTTCTGGCTGAGCAGGATCCAGGTGAAGCGGCGGCGGTTCTTGACCGCTTCCAGGATGTTCGGCCAGAGCATCCGGGGGTCGACACTCCCGCCGCCCGTGGGAGCGGGGGCGGGTGCCGGGGCGGCCGGGGCCGGAGCCGCAGGCTGGGCGGCGGGGGCGGGGGCGCTCGCCGGCGGGCTGTTCGGGGCCGGCGCGCCCGGGGCGGCCGTGGGCCAGCCGCCGGGGCGGCGGCCGCCGCTGCCCGCGGAGGCGGCGGTGGGCCAGGCACCTGGGGCGGGCTGGGCCGGGGAGGTCTTCGCCTGTCCGACGGGCGCGGCGGAGGCGGCCGGGGCTTCGGCGGGGTCGCCGGGTCCTTCGGAGCGGCCGGGTGCGCCCTGGGCGGCGGGAGCGGCGGCATGAGCCGGAGGGGTGCCCGGCGCCGACGGCGACGGGCTCCGGCCGGGTGACGACGGTGGCACACCCGGGTCCGCCGCGGGAGGGGCGGAGGCGGCCGAAGCCACCGCAGGGCCGCTGCCGCCGGCCGCGGTGCCGGTGGCACCCGGTGCTCCGGATCCCCGGACCGCCGCGCGGGCCGCGGCCGGGCCACCGCCCGGTGTCACCGGACCGCCGCCCGCCTGGACCGGGGCGGCCGCCGCTCCCCCGTGCCCCTCCGGCCCGGGGACGTACCCCGCCGCGGGCATTCCGGCGGGAGCGGCGGAGTAGTTCACGCCGCGCTCGATCCGGTCGAGGCGGGCCATGACCGAGCGCTCGTCACCATAGGCGGCGGGGAGCAGGACCCGCGCACAGATCAGCTCGAGCTGGAGACGGGGCGAGTGGGCGCCGCGCATCTCGGTCAGGCCCTCGTTGACGAGGTCGGCGGCGCGGCTCAGCTCGGCCGGGCCGAAGGTGCCGGCCTGGGCCTGCATACGTTCGATCACATCGGCGGGGGCGTCGATCAACCCCTTCTCCGCCGCGTCCGGAACGGCGGCGAGGATCACCAGGTCGCGCAGCCGCTCCAGCAGGTCGGCGACGAAGCGGCGGGGATCGTTCCCGCCCTCGATCACGCGGTCGACGACCTCGAACGCCGCGGCCCCGTCACCGGTGGCGAAGGCCTCGACGACGGAGTCCAGGAGCGAGCTCTCGGTGTACCCGAGCAGGGCGGTGGCCATGACGTAGGTCACACCGTCCGCCGCGGCGCCCGCGAGGAGCTGGTCCATGACCGACATGGAGTCACGCACGGACCCGCCGCCGGCCCGCACCACGAGCGGGAGCACACCGTCCTCGACGGGGATGTCCTCCTTCTGGCAGACCTGCCCGAGGTACTCCCGCAGCGTGCCGGGGGGCACGAGGCGGAACGGGTAGTGGTGGGTCCGCGACCGGATCGTCCCGATGACTTTTTCGGGCTCGGTGGTCGCGAAGATGAACTTGAGGTGCTCCGGCGGCTCCTCGACGACCTTCAGCAGCGCGTTGAAGCCGGCCGACGTGACCATGTGGGCCTCGTCGATGATGTAGATCTTGTACCGGCTGCGGGCGGGGCCGAAGAAGGCCTTCTCACGCAGGTCACGGGCGTCGTCCACGCCGCCGTGGGAAG
Organism: Streptomyces sp. NPDC092370; assembly: GCF_044755265.1. Lineage (NCBI taxonomy): Bacteria > Bacillati > Actinomycetota > Actinomycetes > Kitasatosporales > Streptomycetaceae > Streptomyces > Streptomyces sp. NPDC092370. The sequence goes on from NZ_JBIVQO010000005.1 coordinate 72,583, forward strand.
CGGCGTCGATCTCGATGACGTCGATGGAACCGGGGCCGTTGCGCGCGAGGTCCTGACAGGACTGGCACTCGCCGCAGGGCGTCGGTGTGGGGCCCTGCTCGCAGTTCAGGCAGCGCGCGAGGATGCGGGCACTGGTCGTCTTGCCACAGCCGCGCGGTCCGCTGAACAGGTACGCGTGGTTGACCCGGTTGTTGCGCAGCGCCTGCTGCAACGGGTCGGTGACATGCTCCTGCCCGATGACCTCGGCGAAGGTCTCCGGGCGGTAGCGGCGGTACAGAGCGAGAGACGACACGCATACGAGGTTATAGGCGCCCACCGACAACGGGCCCCGCCCGGGAGATCCGGCCCCGGGAACGCGGACGCCCCCCACGCACCCGCCAGAGCCGACCTACCCTTGCTGCCTTCCGGCCCTGGGGGAGTTCAGTCAGATAGCGCCGCGTGAGGGGCTGCGCCAAGGCTACCTGATGTCGGGGGCCGGGAACGAGTTCGCGAGCACTCCTCTCGGTCATGTAATGTTCCTGGCGGAGGATTCGCCTAGAGGCCTAGGGCGCACGCTTGGAAAGCGTGTTGGGGGCAACCCCTCACGAGTTCGAATCTCGTATCCTCCGCCAGTGCCTCACCGGGCACGATGTCGAAGGGCCCCACCGTTCGCGGTGGGGCCCTTCGGCGTCTTCCCCGGCCCCGGACACCCTCGCGTCCGCTCACGGTTTTTTCGAGGCGGACCGTTTCGCGCCCCTGCTTCGCCCCGCCGGGGCGGGCGCGTTCTTGTGCTGGGGTTTCTCCGCGCGGGCCTCCGTGCGGGGCGGCGTCGCGCGCGCCGGGGCGGTCGGCCACGTCAGCTCGATCTCCAGCTCGATCTCCCCGTCGCCGATCTCGACCTCCATCTCGCTGTGGAGGTCGTCGGGGATCCGCAGGCCCAGCGTGCCGGGGCCGAGATCCAGCTCGGCGTCCCCGCCCTCTCTCAGGGCGTCCGCGAGTGCGGAGAGCTGGTCAGCGGCCTCCTGCCGGGACAGCGAGCGCTTCCGCTCGTACTTGAGGTCCTTCATGGGGCCCTCCGATGTGACGCAGAAGAGTGGTCGAACCCGGTGTGGCGGTGAGGTGCGGACCCGCGGGTCAGTCGCCCGTCTCCGGGCCCCAGCGCTCGGGGCCCACTCCGTGCCAGTCGATCCACGGCACCTCCGCCACGTCCGCCGGGTCGATCTCCAGGCCGGCGCGGCGGAGGAACTCCGCGACGTCGGCCACGTTGTGGGCGAGCCCGAGGATCTCGCCGTCCACGCGCACCCGCCGGCCACCCGAGGGCGAGGGCGGATGCACGATCACGCGAATCGATCCGGCCATGCCTTCAGGATCGTCCGGGATGTACGGCCCCGCAGGTCGGCGCGTCATCCGTGGAGCCGCTCACCGGTGTTCCCGGCCGACCGCCCCCGCTCTCTCAGCTCCCACCAGGCCGCGGGGGCCGGCCGTCGCCGCTGCCAGGAGGGGTGGAAGAAGGTTTGGGCCGACAGCCGGTACAGGCGACGGCGCAGCTCGGTCCGGCCGGGCCGGTCGGCGAGCCGGCGGTAGGTGGCGGCCCACTCCCGCTGCGCCCGGACAAGATCGTCGGGAAACGTTCGCATGACCAAATTCAAGCATGTGTTCGAATTTCTAGGCCAGTGTGACGTCTCTCGTACGTCTCAGTTCGGGCACTGCACGTGGACAGCCGCAGCGCGAGGGGCATGAGTAGGCGCATACTGAGGTCAATGACTAAGCCTGCTGCTCCCAAGCGTCATTTGCCTACCAGCCCCTTCAAGGCTCCGGTCGCCCCCGCTCCCAAGCACTTCGCCGTGGGTGACCAGGTCACGCACGACATGTACGGGCTCGGCCGGGTCATCGGCATGGAGGAAGGAATCGCGGCGCTCGTCGACTTCGGGTCGGCGCAGATGCGGATCCTGAGCCCCTACGCCAAGATGACCAAGCTGTAGGACCTCCGTGCCCGGTCAGGGCACGCCTGGCCCTCCCCTGGGCCAGTAACGGAAAAGAGACCTCTCATCGAACCGACTTCGTTGTTCTCCGCTGTGGAAGGGCAACCCGGCCGTTCCAGCGCGGCGTCGCCGCCTCCGGCGACCAACCCCTTCCAGGCCCCGGACTTCGGGGAAGACGACACCTTCCCGTTCGAGGACGTGACGGAGCAGCCCACCACCTCCGGGCGCCCGGCACGCCGCAGGGCCGCCTAGCTCCGCGAGAACCCGTCAGTTCCCGGACGTCTCCCCGCCCGCGCGGTCCGAGGCCGGCCAGATGTAGGGCAGGTCGTCCGGAACGCCCGGGAAGAGATCCGCGTAGGCGGAAGGGTCCTTGCGGACCAGGGCCGAGCGGTGACTCTCATGGAACGAGTCGTCGCCGAGCCAGGGCGGGAGTTCGCCGTCGGCGGCCAGTCGGTGCTGGTCGCGGATCGGGGCGTGCGGGCGGGTCGTCGCAAGATCGGCCACCAGCGTGGCCGCACAGGTGTCCTGGTGACCCTGTTCACGCCAGACGCGGCAGATCTCCAGGCCGTAGCGGACCAGCGCCTCCTCGTAGCCGAGCCACATCCTGACGGCCGGGTGGCGCCGCCACCCGTAGCCGGGGACCACCAGGCCGCGCAGGACCTGCAGCGCCTCGACGCGTTGTTTGCCGAGGCGACGGCGGTCCAGGGCCAGGGCCGTGGCGCGGAAGTCCGCGTAGGGCAGGAAGGTCTGCATGCCGTCGTCGGTGATCCTTACCGTGCGCCGGCGCGGGTGGAGCGCCGGCTGAGGGCCAGGGCCAGGCCGATCATGGCGATGCCCAGGACGAAGTGGAGCCAGTCGTCCGCGGTGTTGACCGGGATGAAGTTGGCGTCGCTGTCGTGGCCGACGAACAGGCCGTACACCCACAGCACCAGATAGACGGCGCCGCCGACCAGCAGATACGAGTACGCCCCGGCGGCCGTGCGGGACAGCGCCAGACCGGCGAGGCCGTAGGCCAGGTGCACCAGGTTGTGCAGGATCGAGACCTGGAACAGGCCGAAGAGTTCGGCGCCCGAGTCATGGGAGGCGAACTCCATCGAGTCGTAGTCGGTGGTGATGCCGGGGATGAAACCCAGCACGCCGACCAGCAGGAAGACGAGGCCGAACAGCAGGGCGGCCTGCTGGACGGGGCCGCGGACGGCACGGTGGGACGTGGGTGTGGTCATGGCCGGTGCCTCCTCACGGGCGGGACAGGGTCTGTTCCGCCCAGATGGTCTTGCCGGTGGCCCCCTGGCGGGTGCCCCAGCGCTCGGTCAGCTGTGCGACGAGGAGCAGGCCGCGGCCGCCCTCGTCATAGGTGCGGGCGCGCCGCAGGTGGGGAGCGGTGCTGCCGCCGTCGGAAACCTCGCAGATCAAGGACGTGTCGTGGATCAGACGCAGCTGGATCGGCGATTCGGCGTGCCGGATGGCGTTGGTGACCAGCTCGCTGACGACCAGTTCCGTGACGAACACGGCGTCGGAAAGACCCCACCGCTCCAGTTGCGCGACCACGCCCTTGCGGGTGTGCGCGACCGCGGACGGTTCGGCCGGCACCGCCCAGGTGGCGACCTGGTTCGCGTCGAGCGCGCGCGTACGGGCGATGAGCAGGGCCACGTCGTCGGCCGGGCGCCGCGGCAGCAGGGCGGTGAGGACCCTGTCGCACAGCGCGTCCAGTGAGTCCGCCGGGCGGGCCAGGGCCTCTCGCAGCCGGTGGACGCCGGTGTCGAGGTCCCCGTCGGCGGCCTCGATCAGGCCGTTGGTGTAGAGCGCGAGCAGGCTGCCCTCGGGGAGGACGACCTCGGTGGCCTCGTACGGCAGACCGCCCACGCCGAGCGGAGGCGCGGCCGGGAGCCCGACGAGGTCGACGGTGCCGTCGGGGCTCACCACCGCCGGTACCGGATGCCCGGCCCCGGCCAGGCAGCAGTGCCGCGACACCGGGTCGTAGACGGCGTACAGGCAGGTGTCCCCGACATCGCCCGACGACGTCCCGGTGGAGCCCGCCGTGCCCGGCTCACCGTCGTCCTCCTCGGTGTTCAGGCGGGCGACCAGGTCGTCGAGATGGGTCAGCAGCTCGTCGCACGGCAGGTCGATGTCGGCCAGCGTGCGGACCGCCGTGCGCAGCCGCCCCATGGTCGCCGACGCGTGCAGCCCGTGGCCGACCACGTCGCCGACGACCAGGGCCACCCGCGCCCCCGAGAGGGGGATGACGTCGAACCAGTCCCCGCCGACGCCGGCGTGCCCGCCCGCCGGGAGGTAGCGGGAGGCGACCTCGACGGCCGCCTGCCGGGGCAACCGCCGCGGCAGCAGGCTGCGCTGGAGCGTGACGGCCGTGGCGCGCTCGCGGGCGAAGCGGCGGGCGTTGTCGATGCTGACCGCGGCCCGGGCGGCCAGTTCACCTGCCAGGACCAGGTCGTCGTACCGGAAGATCTCCTGGTTGCGGTGCCGGACGAAGAAGGCGACGCCCAGTGTGGTGCCGCGGGCGGTCAGCGGCACGGTCATCACGGAGTGGACGCCGAACGCCCGGACCCGGGCGGCGCGGGCCGGCTCGCGGGCGAGCCAGGCGGCGAACGCCGGGTCGGTCACCTCGTGCAGGGCGGGCCGTCCGGTGCGCAGGCTCTCGTAGGGCAACGAGCCCGCCGGGTAGGAGTCCACCGCGCCGACCGCCACGGCCGACTCCGGGGCGCCGGGGGTCACGGACCGCAGTGCGGCCCGGCGCAGCAGCAGCGGCCCGTCCTCCGGGACCGCCCGCGCGGGCGGCTCCGGCGCGTCGTCCAGCGCGGCCAGCAGATCGACGCTGACGAAGTCGGCCAGGGCCGGGACGGTCACGTCCGCCAGCTCCTGGGCCGTGCGCGTCACGTCGAGCGTGCTGCCGATGCGCCGGCCGGCCTCGGCGATCATCTGGAGGCGCTTGCGGGCCCAGAACTGCTCCGTCATGTCGTGCGCCGACAGGCAGACGCCCTGGACGGTGCCCTCGTGGTCGCGCAGCGCCGACATGAAGACCGACCACGCGTGCTCATGGCTCTCGCCGGGGGCGCGCAGGTAGTTCTCCTCGTACTGCGGCTCGCCGGTCCGCAGCACCCGGGCCATGCCGCGTTCCGCCCGCAGCCCGGCGTCGTCGTCGATGATCTCGGACACGCGCAGGCCCCGCATCTCCTCCTCGGTGAGCGCCGTGGAGCGCTCCATGTCGGCGTTGGCCCGGCGCAGTCTGAGCCGGGTGTCGTAGATCGCCTGGGCGCAGCACGGGGACTGGGCGAAGCTCCAGCTCACGAGGGACTCGTCGAGGCCGGCCCGCGGCTGCCGGCCGGTCAGGGCCGAGACGATGAGCCAGGCCGGGGCGTCGGCGCCGGGCGGCCTGTGGTGGGCGAGGATCCCGACCGTCAGCTTCCTGCCGTCACGATGCCTCAGCGCGACGTCGCCGTTCCAGCGCGGCAGCCCGGCGAGGGTGGGCATACCACCGCGCACCGGGATCGGCTCGGCCAGCAGATCCGCGGCGCGGTGGCCGGTCACCTCCCCGGCCGAGTACCCGAGGAGCCGCTCGGCGCCCGCGTTCCAGCCGGTCACGATGCCGTGTTCGTCGACGGAGACCCGGGCCGTCAGGGACGCGCCGACGAGGGCATCGAAGGCCTCGGGCGCTTCTCCGAACGGCCGGATGCCCCGGCCGACGGTGACGGGCTGCTCCATGATCGGTCATCTCGCTCTCGGGAGAATCCAGCCGTAACCCCGTACTTGTGCGGATATGACCTGCTTAGACCTGCTTACCCCGATTAGGCCATGTCTCACCGTGACGCCCCCGCGAGAAGCGGAGTCTGCCGACGCCCGGCCCGGGTAACCGCTCCCCCATGGGTGAGATCCGCGTGGGCACGTGCTCCTGGACCGACCGGGCACTGGTCGCAAGCGGCTGGTATCCGGCGGGGCGGCGGGACGCCGAGGGACGGTTACGGCACTACGCCGATCGGTTCCCGGTCGTCGAGGTCGACGCCTCGTACTACGCGCTGCCGAGCGAGCGGAACAGCCGGCTGTGGGCCGAGCGGACACCGGACGGGTTCGTGTTCGATGTGAAGGCCTTCTCGCTGCTGACCGGGCATCCCACCCGGGAGGCGGTGATGCCGGACGGGCTGCCGGCCGAGCACCGGGACCCGGCGGTGCTCGACGAGGTGTGGACCCGGTTCGCGGCCGGGATCGCGCCACTGCGGGAGGCCGGGCGGCTCGCAAGCGTGCTGTTCCAGTTCCCGCCCTGGTTCCGGCCCGGGCGGCGGGCGGAGGCGTTCCTGCGGGAGTGCGCCGAGCGGACCGAAGGCTGGCCGCTCGCCGTCGAGTTCCGGCACCCCTCCTGGTGGGAGCCGGGACAGGACGAAGTGACGCGAGCCCTGCTGGCCGGGCACGGCATGGCCGCGGTCGCCGTCGACATGACGCAGACCCTGCCCTCCTCCGTCCCGCCCGTCACCCCGGTGACCTCGCCCCGGCTGTCCGTCGTCCGGTTCCACGGCCGCAGCGCCGCCTGGGGGACCGGCAGCAAGGAGGACCGGTTCCGGTACGCCTACGACGAGGAGGAACTCGCCGGGTGGCTGCCCCGCGTGCGCCGGCTGGCCGAACGGACCGAACAGGTCCACGTGCTGTTCAACAACTGCTGCGGCGACGCCGCCGTCAGCGCCGCCGAGACCATGACACGGCTCCTCGGCGACGACCCGTCGGCGGCGGTGCGGCTGCCTAGGGCTCGATCCGCACCCGACGCTCGACCGACACCTGGTCCACGTCCGACACCCGCACCGTCGTCTTCATCGTCCAGTCCCCGGCGAGCGGCAGGTTGACGGAGTTGGTGCTCCAGTAGCCGCCCCGGTCGGTGAGTTCGGCGTCGATGGGCCCGATCTTCCGGGAGGGCAGGGTGAAGGTGATGCGGAGCTCGGGGACGACGACCAGGCCCGTGTCGGAACCGTAGACCACCGCTTGGATGCCGTTCTCGCCGACGCGGGCCGGGTCCAGGGTGACGTGCACCGCGCCGCGGCCGGCCAGGGCCGCGGTGCCCGTGTCGAAGGGCACGGTCGTCTCGGTGGTGGGCGGGAGCGAACCCGCCGGGGCCTGCTCGGCCGCCTCGGCCTGGGCGCGACCCGGCAGGGTTCCCGTGAGCACGGTCGTGATCATCAGCACCACGGCGGCGACGGCGACCTCGACGAGCACGGAGCGACGCAGGCGGCGGCGTTGGTCGTCCCGGTCGGCGTCGGGCGCGGGGGGCTCCTCCGCCGCTCCACCGGGCCCCTCCGGCTCCCCGGGCTTCCCGGGCCCTTCCGGCTCCCCGGGTTCGCCGTGTTCCGCCGGTGCGCCGACGGGCTGCGGGACCCGGGCCGGTACGGCTGCCCGGACGGCCGCCGCCGGTGCCGCGAGCCGCTGCGTCCAGCGTCGCGAGTACCCGGCCACCAGCAACAGCACGGCCACCCCGGCCAGCTTGGCGAGCAGCAGCCGGCCGTACGACGTGTTCGTCAGCGCGAAGAGGGAGCCGAGGCCGCGCCAGGACTGGTAGAGGCCCGTGACGGCCAGGACGGTCACCGAGGCGAAGGCGATCCGCGAGAAGCGCGGCACGACCTCCGCCAGGTCGTCGGAGGCGCGGCGCAGGGTCAGCAGCAGCGCCACCAGGCCGCCGAGCCAGACACCGGTCGCCAGCAGGTGCAGTACGGACGACGTCATCGCCAGCGGCACCTGGATCCCGGCGGAGGCGTGCTCGGCCGCCGCCCAGGTCAGGGCCAGGGCGGCGGCCAGGGCGGTGCCGGTCGCCAGGGTGGCCGGCCCTCGTCGTTCACGGCGCCCGGCGAGCCGTACCAGGAAGACGGCGGTCAGCAGGAGGACGACCAGCCGGGCGAGCAGGGCCTCGCCGGGGCGGCCGGTGAGGGTGCGGCCCAGGGCGGAGGCGTCGAAGGCCGAGGCGGGGCCCGTGCCCGACTCGTAGGGGGCGCGCAGCAGGAGCAGGGCGGCCGTCGAGCCCAGCAGCGTCCACCAGGCCGCGGTCAGCGGCCGGCGCAGCGGGGAGGTGTCCGCGGGCCGGCACAGCAGCGCGAACGCCGCCATGCCGACGAGCAGCGCGGCGGCGAGGTAGGCGAGGTAGCGGGCGGCGTCGTGGAGGCCGCGGGTGAGCGGGTCCTCGGGCGGGCCCGTGTCGGCCTGGAAGGTGGTCGCGGAGCGTTTCCCCACGGAGAAGCTGAAGGCACCGGAGACGGGGTGGCTGTCGGCGGAGACGACCCGCCAGGCCACCGTGTAGGTGCCCTGGGCGAGCTTGCCGGGCAGACCGACCCGGGCCGTGTCGGAGCGGCCGTCGGCGTGCGTGGCCTCGCCGGTGTGGACCCGGCGCTGGTCGGGCCCGAAGACCCGGAAGGAGTCGTCGAGCAGGCCGACGGACTCGGTGAAGGTCAGGGTGACGTGGCGGGGGGCCTGCCGGAGGACCGAGCCGTCGTCGGGGTCGGTGGCGCGGAGGGCGGCGTGGGCGGATGCGGGGGCCGCCCCGGCGAGGAGCAGTACCAGCACGGCGCCGAGCAGCACCAGGGCCTGGCACCGCCGGGGGTGTCCGGCATCGCGATCCGCTTTCCGCCGTTGGTCCACGTGGTTCTCCGGGGTCGGGCTGGACGGCTCCGCGTTATGTACGGACGGGACCGGTGCGGCGCTCAACGGGGTGGGCGGGCGTGGCTAGGCGGAAGGCCTGCACAGTCCGGGGATCCTGTCCGCCGCTGCCGGGAATCGGGCCGTCAGTTCCGCCGCGTCGGCGTGTTCGTAGCCCTCGAACGTGAAGCCCGGGGCCATCGTGCAGCCGAACAGGGTCCATGAGCCGCCCTCGATCACCCTGCCGCCCATCCAGGTGCCCGCCGGGACCGTGAACTGGACGTGCTGGCCGTGGAGGATGTCCGGCCCGAGGACCACCGTCCGGATACCGCCGTCCGGGGCGAGCAGGAGGAGCTCCAGGGGATCACCCCGGTAGAAGTGCCAGATCTCGTCCGTGGGCAGGCGGTGGAGGGCGGAGAAGTCGTCCGCTGCCAGGAGCGCGACGATCGCCGTGCCCTCCGGTCTGCCGTCGGGGCGTTCGGGGCCGGCCCAGGTCTGGCGGAACAGGCCGCCCTCACGCGGGATCGGCTCGAGTCGGTAGTGGGCGATGAGGTCCTCTGGCGTCACCCGGGGAACAGTATCTCCCGGTCCAGGAAGGCGAGCTGGGCCTTCTTCTCCGGCAGGTACACGTCCGGGAGGTCGATCTCCGGCAGGACCACCACCGGCCCGAGGGTGAAGCCCGTCCTGAGGAAACGGGCGATCGCCTTCTCGTTGCGCACGTCCGGGTCGACCACGATCCGCCGGCGGTCCAGGCCGAGCAGGACGTATGCGGCGACGACCGACACGAGACGGGCCGTCCAGCCGGACTGTCCGCCGCCCGGACCGGCGGGGGCGAGGAGCAGGTGGACGCCGATGTCGCCGGGGCGGACGGCGTAGCACTCGCTGACGCGGTCGGCCTCCGGCTCGTAGGTCTGCAGGAGCGCGACCGGCTCGCCGTCCCGGACGACGAGGTGGGCGTGGTGGGTGTCGAGCGTGGCCATGTGGGCGTAGATCCCGGCGACCTGTTGTTCCGTCAGCTCGGTCATGCCCCAGAAGACGGCCCGTTCCTCGCTGACCCAGTGGTGGATCACGGGGGCGTCGGCGGCGGGGTCCAGCGGCAGCACGCGGACGGTGCCGAAGCCGTCGATCGGCTGCTCGTGGAGCGGCGTGCGGGAGGTGTACGGGTCAGACATCGGCTTCCTTCTCCAGCTGGGTCCAGTCGGTGACGACCGGGACGAGGTCTCCCCCGAGCCACAGGGGGAGCTGGTCGCGGTGGTGGGGCGAGCCGGGAACGCCCGAGGCGCCGAACGGAACCACCCAGCGGCTGTCCTCGCGCCGGGCCAGGTCCCAGACGTACCGGGCGGCCGGGCCCCTGGCGGCGCGATCGGTGAGGCCCGGCACGCCCGAGGTGCACAGCACGCAGTCGTGGTCGCCGGACAGCCCCGGTTCGTCGTAGGGCCGCTCAGGCTCCAGCGCCCGCCAGGGGGCGAGGCGGTGGGTGTCGCCCCAGACCCCGGCCGGGGGCCGTACGGCGACTTCCTCGATCGCCGCTCGGACGGCCGCCGGGCGGTCGATTCCGTACAGGTCCCCGGCCCGCAGCAGGTGTTCGAGGGCGAAGGCGACCCGGGGGACGAGGGCCAGCCAGGGCTGGAAGACGTCCGGGTACGCCGGTGGCGCGGTGAGCGGGGTGAACACCGGGTCCGCCGCGAGCCGCCGTACGACCGCCGCGCGCACGGCCGCGTAGAGGGCCGCGTCGGCGCTGCCGGCGTCCATGTGGCGGTCCCAGCCGAGGAGCCGGTCCCGGAGGGCGGCGGCCGCGGGTGTGAGGTCGTCGAGGGCGCCGAGGTGGTCCAGGAGGGAGGACGCGGAGGCCAGGTGGGTGTCCGTGTGGATCGCGGGCATGCCGGCGGCGGACCAGCGCTCCTTGCCGGCGAGCAGCGCGGCGATGCGGTCGGCGCGATGCGGCGGGGCGAACTCGACGCCGAGGGGCCCGGACGGGCCCCGCTGGTTGGCCATGACGGCGACGCCGTCGGTGAGCCCGGCGCGGGGCGTCTCGTGCCAGCCCCGCCACTCGTGACCGGGCTCCCAGGCGGGCACCACGCGCAGCGAGTTGGTTACGGCGCGCCGCGGCACCCGCCCGGCCACGCGGTGCAGGACACCGCCCTCGGTGTCGGCGGCCTGGACGACGTTGACCGGCTCGGCCCAGCGGTCGAAGGCCCGGTCCACGTCGGCGACCCGGCGGGCCCGCAGCAGCGGCAGCAGCGCGCCGAAGCCGAGGTCCGCGGTGACGCGGGGCGGGTAGCGCAGGCTGATCGCCACGGGCCCGCCGGAGGGATCGGCCGGGTCGCCGTCCAGGCCCTCGGGTCCGCCGATGATCACCGGGCCCCGGGCGGTCTCGATCACCTCGACCTCGACCGGCTCCTCACCCGCCACCTCGACGGTCTCGGTGTGCCGGGCCGCTCGCCGCCAGACCCCGTCCGGGCCGAGGGCCTCCACACCGGCGCCGGTGCGCCGCAGCCGTTCCCGGTAGAGGTCCTGGTAGTCGGCCATGGCGTTGGTGATGGCCCAGGCGACCGTGCCGGTGTGCCCGAAGTGGGCGATGCCGGGCACGCCGGGGACGGCCAGGCCCACGACGTCGAACTCCGGGCAGGACAGATGGATCTGCTGGTAGACGCCCGGGTCCTCGATCCAGCGGTGGGGGTCGCCGGCGATGACCGCCTGCCCGGTGACCGTCCGCTCGCCGCTGACCAGCCAGCCGTTGCTGCCGGAGGTGCCGGGGCCGTCGGTGGCGAAGAGGCCGATGGCGTCCGTGCCCAGGTGGGCGGCAACCTGCTCGCGCCAGAGCTTGGCCGGGAACCCGGCGAAGAGGATGTGCGTGGCGAGCCAGACGCCGAGGGGGGTCCAGGGTTCCCAGCGGCCCGGGGTGAGGCCGGTGCGGGCGAACTCGGGGGCGGTGCCGCCGGCGAGCCCTTCGTTGACCCCGTCGACGTACGCGCGCACCCACCGCGCCGTCTCGGGGTCCTCCCTCTCCAGTTCCGCGAAGCAGCGTCTCGCGGTGTCGTCGACTCTGGCCCGTCTCGCGAACCGGTCCCAGGCCAGGGCGCTTTTGCCGAGGAAGGACGCCGAGGTGCCCTGCGCCCGGTGGCGCTCGATCTCCAGCTGCCAGGCCCGGTCCCGGGCGGTGACGAGGCCCTGCGCGTGGGCGAGTCCGGCCGTGCTGCCGGCGCGCAGATGCGGAATGCCCCAGGCATCACGGTAGATCTCGGTGGCCACGCGTGCCCCTTCTTTCCTTTAGGTTAGCCTTGCCTAAGTCAACGTGGCGGAATAGTACGTGAAGGGTGAGGGCGCGATGGGGCAGGGGCGGGGTTGGGAGGGCGCGGTCCTCAAACTGCTGCGCGGCAAGGACTTCGAGTTCACGGTCACGGACGTCGAGGACGTCACCCCGCACTACCGGCGGCTGCGCTGCACCGACGGCGGTCTGCTGGCCGCGACCGGAGTGCACCCCACCATGTGGGTACGGCTGTGGTTCGACAACGCGGGCAAGCCGCACCAGCGCGCCTACACGCTGGTCGACCCGGACGCCGGGGCCGGCACCTTCGCCCTGGAGTTCGCCCTGCACGAGGGGTGCGCCAGCGACTGGGCCAGGTCGGCGAAGCCGGGCGACACCATCGAGGCCACCGTCCAGGGCACCGGCTTCGAGCACCCGGACCCCGCCCCCTCGCACGTCTTCGCCGTCGGCGACCCGGCCTCGCTCCCGGCCCTCAACTCGCTCCTGGACGCCCTGGGTCCCGCCCCGGCCACCGTCTGGTTCGAGGGCGGCGACGACGACCTGCCGTACCGCACCGATCCGGCCCGGCACGAGCTGCGCAGGGTGCCGCGCCAGGACGGTGGCGCCCACCTCGTCGACCGGGTGAAGTCGGACCTGCCCGGCCTGCTCCGGGGCAGCTCCGACCCGTACGTGTGGATCGCCTGCGACACCGCGACGACCCGGACGCTCGCGGCGTACGTCCGCAAGGAACTGGGCCTGTCCAAGCAGCGGGTGCACGCGCTGGGCTACTGGCGGGCGACCTGAGCAGCGCAAGGACCCGCCCCGGGGGATGATCGGGGCATGGACGTCACCCTTCACCTCGCCCAGGATCCCGAGGCCGACGCGCTGCTCGGCCGCAGCCCGCTCGCCGCGCTGGTCGGCATGCTGCTGGACCAGCAGGTTCCGATGGAGTGGGCGTTCAAGGGCCCGGCCACGATCGCCCAGCGGCTCGGTGGCGACGACCTGGACGCGCACGAGATCGCCGCCCACGAGCCGGAGGCCTTCGCCGCGCTGCTCTCCCGCAAACCGGCGGTGCACCGCTACCCGGGCTCCATGGCCAAGCGGATCCAGCAGCTGTGCCAGTACCTCGTCGAGCACTACGACGGTGACGCCGAGGCCGTCTGGAAGGACGTCGGCACCGGCACGGAACTGCTGAAGCGACTCACGCAACTGCCCGGCTTCGGCAAACAGAAGGCCCAGATCTTCCTCGCCCTGCTCGGCAAACAGCTCGGCGTACGGCCGACGGGGTGGCGAGAGGCGGCGGGCTCCTACGGCGACCCGGACTCCTTCCGCTCGGTCGCCGACATCACCGGCCCGGAGTCGCTGGTGAAGGTGAGAGCACACAAGCAGGAGATGAAGGCGGCGGCAAAGGCGGCGAAGACCTCCGGCGCGTAGGGCCTGTCGTCCACCTGGCCCGCCCGGGTGGCGCGCCCCTCCGGCCGGACCCGAGCATGAACCATGTCCGAGCCACCGAGCGGCTCCCCCCGGGGCCGGGAGCACGACACCGACCCCGACCGCGCGCCCGAGGGCCCGATACCCCCTGGCCGGCAGGGCCGCGAGCAGTACGGACGGCCCCCTCACCCGCCATCCGGGCCGCCCGCCCCCTGGCCGCTCGATCCTCACCCGCCATCCGGGCCGCCCGCCCCCTGGCCGCTCGATCCGCAAGCCCCCCGCGACCCCGGCCCCGGCGAACAACCCGGCCGGGCCGCACCGCCCGGCCCGCAGGACACCTGGCCGCCCGACCCGCACGGCCCGCAGCCCTCATCACCCCGTGAGCCGCACGCTCTCACCCCGCCCCCGGAGAACCACCGGCCGGAGCCACCGGGACCGTCACGGCCGCGCGCCGCGGGGACCGGCATACCCCGAGCGGGCGGATCTCGCGGACGGCGCGATGAACGGCCCGCGCACGGCGGAGACGACCCCCCGTGACCTCCGCCCCGCAGCCGGTCCCCCGCGGCCCGCGCCGGAACACCTGGCCGCGGGTGCTCGTCCTGCTGCTCGCGCTGCTCGTGCCGGGCACCCACGCCGAGGCCCACGCGGGGCCGACGGCCACCGTCTCCGGGGAGAGCACCACCGTCGAGTGCGACGTCCTCGACTCCGCCCTGCGCCCACCGGCCAGAGGCTCCCGCCGCACCGCCGTCCTGCTGAGCCCCGCCCCGCTCCGGGCCCCCGGGTCCGCGCACACCGCACACCCCTCCGCCCTCGTACCGCCGAGCCCGCCGAGCCCGCCGAGCCCGCTGTACGACCCTCGCCCCCTGCGTTGCGAGGTCCTGCGCTGCTGACCCGGCCGGCAGCCCGCACGGAACAGGAACGACGAGGATCGACGAGGAACAGCCATGCTTCAAGACCCGTACGCGGTCCTGCGCGCCCTGGTGCGCGCGGAGGCCGCCCGCAGCGCCCCCCGGCCGCCCCGCTCCGAACCGTCCCGGTCCGAGCCGGACACGCGGAAGCAGCGGCCCACGGGGGAAGGGGAACGCGGCTGACCCGAGACGCGACGGCGGAGGCGGCCCGGCGAGCGCCTCCGCCGCCCCGAACGCCTCGCCGCCCCGGACGCCTCACCCCCGAACGCCTCGCCGCCCCTGACCCTCGCCTCCCGGACGCCTCACCCCCGAACGCCTCGCCGTCCCTGACCCTCGCCGCCCCGGACGACGAGCGCGTGATCTCCCGCTCGATCCGCGTCCCATCGACCGGGCCGACGGTGTCCCGAGGGTGTGCTGGACGCGACGGCCGAGCTGGGCGAGGACTTCGGCGGGTACGTCCTTCAGGGTCCGCGTGACGAAGAAGACGCGGACTCCTTTCGAGCGAATCAGGACGTGCCGGACCTCCCGGACGGCCGGCCGGGGAAGGCGCAGCCGGAGGCGAGCCGCAGGGCCTCCCGCGGAAGGGCGGCGGTGTGGGCGGACACCTCCGGGGCGGGAGGTTCCCGGTTCGTACCGCCTTGTGCTGTTTTTTTCAGCACCGCACAACGGCGCCGAGGCTGCGCCCGGAAGGTCTTGACCGGTAGGCTTTCCGTGTGATCTTCAAGCGCATCGGAAACGGCCGGCCGTACCCCGACCACGGCCGGGAAAGCACCCGGCAGTGGGCGGACGTCGCGCCGCGCCCGGTCCGCCTCGATCAGCTCGTGACGACCAAGGGTCAGCTCGATCTGGAAACACTGCTCGCCGAGGACTCCACGTTCTACGGTGACCTGTTCGCGCACGTCGTGAAGTGGCAAGGCGACCTGTACCTGGAGGACGGACTGCACCGCGCGGTGCGGGCGGCCCTCCAGCAGCGCCAGGTGCTGCACGCGCGCGTGCTCGAACTCGACTGATCCCCGCCGGTCGCGGGTTGACCCTTTCGGGTTCCGCTGGGCGACGTCGAATGATCATCTAGTAGGCATCGTCGCCCGGGCGCACTACGCTGCGCTCATGAGCATGCTGACTCCCCCCGGCATGGGCGGCAAGTACCGCATCACGGGCAACACCTACCCCAAGATGCGCCGGCCCCGGCGGCGCGGCAGGCTCGTCGTCCTGACCGTCGCGTCCGTCGTCGTCCTCGGCGTGGGCGGGTGGGGCACGCTGCAGCTCATCGACGTCTTCACCGGCGGCGGCAAGAAGGCTTCGGCGGCCGGTGACGGGACGGACTGCGGCATCGAGACCAAGGCGAGTGCCTCGCCCAGCGCCAAGCCCCTGCCCGAGCCGCGCACGATCACCGTCAACGTACTCAACGCCACCACCCGCGGCGGCCTGGCGAAGAAGACCGCCGACGAGCTCGAGAAGCGCGGCTTCAAGATCGGCGACGTGGGCAACGCGACCAAGGAGTACGACAAGAAGGTCAAGGGCACCGGGCTGCTGCTCGGCCCGGCCGCCGCGCTCGACACCACGCTGCCCGTGCTCGGCACCCAGCTCCCGGGCGCCGAACGACGGACCGAGGCCGCCCGCAAGGGCGCTGCCGTCGACCTCGTCATCGGCGACGCCTTCAAGGAGCTGGCGAAACAGCGCGACGCCGACCGGGCGCTGACCAAGCTGGCCAGGCCCGAGCCGGCGCCGACGTCCAAGAAGGGCTGCTGAGCGTTCCCGAGGGCGTGCCCGCGGGCCCCGGGGGTCCTACTCGGCAGATCCGTACATCCGGTCCCCCGCGTCTCCGAGGCCCGGCACGATGTAGCCGTGCTCGTTGAGCCGCTCGTCGACCGAAGCGGTCACGACCGTCACCGGCGTACCCGCCAGCTCGCGCTCCATGATCTCGACGCCCTCGGGGGCCGCCAGCAGCACCACGGCGGTCACGTCGTCGGCGCCGCGCCGGATCAGCTCCCGGATCGCCGCCACCAGCGTGCCGCCGGTGGCGAGCATCGGGTCGAGCACGTACACCTGACGCCCCGACAGGTCCTCGGGCATGCGCGTCGCGTACGTGGAGGCCTGGAGCGTCTCCTCGTTGCGGATCATGCCGAGGAAGCCCACCTCGGCGGTCGGCAGCAGCCGGACCATGCCGTCCAGCATGCCGAGCCCGGCCCGCAGGATCGGCACCACCAGCGGCCGCGGGTGGGACAGCTTGACGCCCGTGGTCCGCGCGACCGGCGTCTGGATGTCGACCTGTTCGGTGCGCACGTCACGCGTGGCCTCGTAGGCGAGCAGGGTGACCAGCTCGTCGGCGAGGCGGCGGAAGGTCGCGGAGTCGGTGCGCTGGTCGCGCAGCGTGGTGAGTTTGTGGGCGACCAGAGGGTGGTCGACGACGTGGAGACGCATGTCCACAACAGTAACCGGGCGGGATCCACCGGACCGCACGGCAAGCCCGTCGTACGGCTGCACGCGATCGCCGGCGTCAAACCGCCCGTCCGGGGGAACGTGGGAAGGACGAGTGGGGATGGTGAACCTGATGCCCGACCGGAAATTCCGAGACGATCCGTCGCCGCGCGCATGGCCGGGGACGAACCCGGAGCCCGACCGCGCGGACGGGGCCGAGGAGTCCGACGCCGAGCGCCGCCGGCGTCGCGCCCGGTTCCTGCGCGACCTGGCCGAGGCCCGGGAGCTGCGCGACCGTGTCCAGCCGCGCCGCGCCAAGACGGCCCGGCTGCGCCACGCGATGCGCATGCGCACGTTCCGCTGGTAGGAAACGGGTGTGGAAACCTCCGGCGAAGATCACGAACCGCGCGGAGGTTCTCGCGGTCGACCGTGCGTGGAGCGGGGCAAAGCCGCGTACGATCCGCAGGTGGCGGCAACGGGCGTGCGAACAGAACTGCCGGACACAGGGAGCCGAAGACGTCCCCTGAACGCCTTGTTTCTGCCACGATTCCGAGTGGGTGGGGCTCGGACGAGCACTCCCCGCCCGTAACCTCCGCCGGGGGGACCCCCAACCGGCACGCCTAAGACCAGTGGGAGAGTCACGGTGTACTTCGCCGCACTGCTCGCGCGCACCGAAGACGGGTGGGAAGCGAGCGACACAGAGCTCGACGATGTGGAAACCCTGTCGGATCTGGCCGACCTCGCCCGTGAAGCCTCCCCCGACGAGGACACGGTGCTCGTGCTCATCGAGCAGGAGGACGCCTGGTTCGGCGTCGTCCGCGTGGACGGCGAGGAAGACCCTCGTATCTACGTCTCGGACGCCGCCGCCGCTGCGCGCAGCAGCTACGGCGAGATCCTGCTCACCGACGAGCTGCTCGGCCGCGATCCGGACGACGGGGACGTCCTCGACGCCCTCGACCTCGACGGCACCGAGGACGGTGATTCCGACGACGAGGACGAGGACGAGGACGATACCGACGACGACGCCGGGCCCGCCGCCTCCGCCGAGGCCGTGCCGCACGGCCCGGTCGGCGACGCCCTGATCCTGGACGACCTCGGCGTGAGCGAGAAGGAGCTGCGCTCACTGGCGACGGACGCCGTCAACGAGATCGCCGAGTCCCTGGGCGCCTCGGAGACCCTGGAGACCGTCCGCTGACCGGTCCTGCCACCCCGGCACCGCCGGATCCCGTCCGGGACCCCTGGCGGCCCGCGATGCGACTCGCCCTGGACGAGGCCGCCGAGGCCGTCCGGGGCGGGGACGTCCCCGTCGGCGCCCTCGTCCTGGCCCCGGACGGCACGACCGTGCTCGCGGCCGGGCACAACGAACGCGAGGCCGACGGCGATCCGACGGCCCACGCGGAGGTCCTCGCCCTGCGGCGGGCCGCGGCCGCGCTCGGCGAATGGCGGCTCGCCGGCTGCACCCTCGTGGTGACGCTGGAGCCCTGCACGATGTGCGCGGGCGCGATCCAGCAGTCCCGCGTCGACCGGCTCGTCTACGGCGCCCGCGACGAGAAGGCCGGCGCGGCCGGCTCCCTGTGGGATCTCGTGCGGGACCGGCGGCTCAACCACCGGCCCGAGGTGATCGGGGGAGTGCTCGCCGAGCAGTGCGCCGAGCTGCTCACCGAGTTCTTCCGCGGGCGCTGAATTCCGATTTCGAAGCACGCGGCACCTTGCTGTAAGGTCTCCCTCGGTAGCGTGTCCGAGCGGCCGAAGGAGCTCGCCTCGAAAGCGAGTGTGGCGCAAGTCACCGAGGGTTCAAATCCCTCCGCTACCGCTTGAGAAGGGCCCCGTCGTCAGACGGGGCCCTTCGTGCGTCGGCCCCTTCGCGTGATCAACCCTTCGTGCGATCATGTGCGCTGCATGGGACACCAGTGACAGGGGAGGCCGCGATGGCGGTGAACGCGAAGAAGGTCGCCGTCTACGCCCTCGTGGTCTTCGCGCTGTACGTGATCATCACGGACCCGAGGACGGCGGCCGACTACGTACTCATAGGGTTCCAGGGCATTTCGGACGCCGCCGGGGCCCTCGGCGACTTCGCCACGTGGGTCGCCAAGGGAGGAAAGTGATGATCCGCCACCTGGTGCTCTTCAAGCTCAACGAGGGCGTCGAGCGTGCGGCCCCCCGGGTCGTGAAGGGCGTCGAGGCCTTCCGCGCGCTCGAGCGCACGATCCCCGAGATCCGCTTCTGGGAACTCGGCTGGAACGTCAGCGACCGCCCCATCGCGTACGACTTCGCCATCAACTCGGCCTTCGACGACGCGGACGCGCTGCGGAGGTACGTGGAGCACCCCGACCACCAGGCGGGTGTCGCGCTGTGGCGGGAGTTCGCCACGTGGGTGATCGCGGACTACGAGTTCTGAGACCGGCCGCTTCGAGCCCCCTGTCGCCATGACAGGGGGCCCTTCTGTTGCGTGAGTTGATTTATGCGGCTTTCATTCCTCAACACGTAGTTATGGGGTGCTTGCACATACTGCACATGTCTTGTGATGCTATGACCGCTTTTGATGGAAGAGTCGACGGGTGAGTTGACGATGACGAGGTGGAGTTGACCGTGCTGGCCAGTACCGCACCTCAGGCACCGTCCCCCCAGGCGCCGTCCCCTCAGCCACCGTCGCCCCAGGCGCCATCCCCTCAGCCACCGTCCCCCCAGGCGCCGTCCCCTCAGCCACCGCCATCCCAGGCCGCACCCGCCCAGGCCGCACCCGTGCAGACGGCGCCCGCCCAAGCAACGGCCACGGAGCCCGCTCCGGCCGCTCAGGCCGCTCAGACCGCTCCCCGGCGGAGCAGTCGTGGGGCCGACACCCGGGCGCTCACCCAGGTCCTCTTCGCACAGCTCAAGGACCTCCAGCCGGGCACCCCGGAGCACGACCGCGTGCGCGGGGCGCTCATCGAGGCGAACCTCCCGCTCGTGCGCTACGCGGCCGCCCGGTTCCGCTCCCGCAACGAGCCGATGGAGGACGTCGTCCAGGTCGGCACGATCGGGCTCATCAACGCCATCGACCGCTTCGACCCGGAACGGGGCGTGCAGTTCCCGACCTTCGCCATGCCCACGGTCATCGGCGAGATCAAGCGGTACTTCCGCGACAACGTCCGCACGGTCCATGTGCCGCGTCGGCTGCACGAACTGTGGGTGCAGGTCAACAGTGCGACGGAGGACTTGACGACCGCCTTCGGCCGGACCCCGACGACCGCGGAGATCGCCGAGCGGCTGCGCATCACCGAGGACGAGGTGCTGTCCTGCATCGAGGCCGGACGGTCGTACCACGCGACCTCCCTGGAGGCCGCGCAGGAGGGCGACGGGCTGCCGGGGCTGCTGGACCGGCTCGGCTACGAGGATCCCGCGCTGGACGGCGTGGAGCACCGCGACCTCGTACGGCACCTGCTCGTCCAGCTGCCCGAGCGGGAGCAGCGGATCCTGCTGCTGCGGTACTACAGCAATCTCACGCAGTCTCAGATCAGCGCGGAGCTCGGCGTCTCGCAGATGCATGTGTCGCGGCTACTCGCGCGTAGCTTCCAGCGGTTGCGGTCTGCGAACCGCATCGACGCGTAACCGCAAACGTTAGCGAGAGGTCACCGTGGGGAGGGAATCGCTCACCAGGGCGCTTTCCGGTAGTTGAGAGCCGAAAGGCCGTCAGACCCTGTGTTTGCAGGGCGGATTCGCATCTCAGATGTCGACATGTCTCTACAGCGTGTTGCCGACATGTGACATTCTGCGTGAAGCGCGTTTGCCGGAGCTCCGGCTCCGGTATTCAGGTGAAGGCTGCGTTCCTCAGACGGGAGCGTCCGCCGCGACCGTCCCGCGACCCAAAGGGGGTGGCATGTCCGCAGAACAGGGCAGCTCGAAGGTGCTCACGCTCGCGGAGAGCGAGTCAGCTCCCCATGCTCTCGACTCACTCGGCCCCATCGATGAGGCTCCGGCCCTCGTGGCCGAGCCCGTCCCGGTCCTTCCGACCGCGGGCGCCATCGACACCCGCACCCTGTCCCGCTCCCTGTTCCTGCGGCTGGCCGCGCTCGACGAGGACAGCCCCGAGCGTGCGTACGTCCGTGACACGCTCATCGAGCTCAACCTCCCGCTGGTGCGGTACGCCGCCGCGCGGTTCCGGTCCCGGAACGAGCCGATGGAGGACATCGTCCAGGTCGGCACGATCGGGCTGATCAAGGCGATCGACCGGTTCGACTGCGAACGGGGCGTGGAGTTCCCGACGTTCGCGATGCCGACGGTGGTCGGGGAGATCAAGCGGTTCTTCCGTGACACGTCGTGGTCGGTGCGCGTGCCGCGTCGGCTGCAGGAGCTGCGGCTCGCTCTGACCAAGGCCAGCGACGAGCTCTCGCAGAAGCTGGACCGGTCGCCGACGGTGACCGAACTCGCCTCCGTGCTCGGGGTGTCCGAGGAGGACGTCGTCGACGGGCTGGCGGTGGGGAACGCCTACACGGCGTCCTCGCTGGACTCGCCGGCGCCGGAGGACGACGGCGGCGAGGGGTCGCTGGCGGACCGGCTGGGGTACGAGGACACCGCGCTGGAGGGTGTGGAGTACCGCGAGTCGCTGAAGCCGCTGCTGGCGAAGCTGCCGCCTCGCGAGCGGCGGATCATCATGCTCCGCTTCTTCGCGAACATGACGCAGTCGCAGATCGGCGAGGAGGTCGGCATCTCGCAGATGCATGTCTCCCGGCTGCTGACCCGGACGCTGGCACAGCTCCGGGAAGGCCTGATCTCGGACTGACCGAGGGCCCACTGGGGCCGACCGAGGGCTGGGGGCGCGGTCGTTGGGGCCGCGCCGTTCGCCTGCGGCGGTGTCGGTGGGAGGGCGCGTGCTGTGCCTGACAGCGGATGCGGGTCGGTGCCGTGTCGGCGCGTGTGGTCGCCCTGCGGCCTCCCGCCGCAGCGCACGGCGTCGGGCCGCCCGGCTGCGGGCATGCGCGCCGAGCAGGGCGACCCACCTGGCGTCTGCGGCGACGCCGGGTACCGAAAAGGCCGCGTGGCGGCTACGCCAGTGCCAGCCAGGCCACCGCCGCGACGACCGCCACGGCGGCGATGACGCCGAGGATGAGACCGATGCGCGGTCCGCTGCTGGAAGGTGCCGCCGCCTGACGGCCCCGAGGGGCTTCGTCGACGAACGCGCGGAACATCTGGGTGCTGCCGGCGGGGTCGTGATTGCCCTGCGGGGCCTGGTTGTTAGCCATGGCCCGAGACCCTAGCGAAAACGGCGGGGCTCCCCAAGTGGGGGTAGGGGTTCCGTTTAGTCCGGCCGGCCCGTGCCGCCGGGCCCGTGACCAGCGCATGTACTCCCGCAATACGCGCTTTGCCAACTTTTTGTGCCGCCTGCACCTCTTTCATTTGCCTGTAGCAACCAACGGCTTCTATGGTTGCCCTAAGCAACGAAAGCGGAGGTGTCATGGCCGACAGGGCGCAGTACGAAGAGCTGGTCCGCCAGTTCAGCGCCTTCGGCGCCGTGAAGCGGGAGCTCGGCAGGATCATGCCCGCCGAGTGCCCCGGCGGGTCGGCGGCCGTGCTGACCCTGTTGGAGCGTCATGGCGACATGCGCATGAGCAAGCTCGCCGAGCTGCTGGCGGTGGACATGTCGGTCACCAGCCGCCATGTCGCGCACGTCGTGGCCCGGGGCTGGATCGAACGCTCCCCCGACCCGGCGGACAAACGCTCACGCATCCTGCGGCTCACGTCCGCGGGCCGCGTACAGCTCGACGAGCTGTCCCGGCGGACCACCGAGGTCCTCGCCGAGCGCCTGGGCGACTGGACCGACGAGGAGGTCGGTCAGCTCACGAACCTCATGGCGCGGCTGAGGAAGAGCTTCGACGGCCGGCCCGGGAGCCGGGTCACGCCGTCCGCTTTCGACCAGACCACCCGTACACCCGCAAGCACGTAAGAAAAGGAAGCCCATGGCAACGACCACACCAGCCGGTGTGCGGGCTCATGCCAAGCACGGGGGAGGCTCCCACGGCTCCTCCGGCGACGGCGCTCCGATGACGCACCGGCAGATCATGGAGGCCCTCACCGGCCTTCTGCTCGGCATGTTCGTCGCGATCCTGTCGTCGACGATCGTCTCCAACGCCCTGCCCCGGATCATCGGGGACCTCGGCGGCGGCCAGAGCGCCTACACCTGGGTCGTGACCGCGTCCCTGCTGACGATGACCGCCTCCACCCCGCTGTGGGGCAAGCTCGCCGACCTGTTCTCCAAGAAGCTGCTGATCCAGTTCGCGCTGGTCATCTTCGTTCTGGGGTCGGCGGCGGCCGGCATGTCCCAGAACCCGGGCATGCTCATCACCTTCCGCGCCGTCCAGGGCATCGGCATGGGCGGCCTGTCCGCGCTGGCCCAGATCATCATGGCGGCGATGATCTCGCCGCGTGAACGCGGCCGGTACAACGGCTACCTCGGCGCCACCTTCGCCACCGCCATGGTCGGCGGCCCGCTGGTCGGCGGTGTCATCACCGACACCGACTGGCTCGGCTGGCGCTGGTGCTTCTACGTCGGCGTGCCCTTCGCCGTGATCGCCCTGATCGTGCTGCAGAAGACCCTGCACCTGCCCGTCGTGAAGCGGAAGGTCAAGGTCGACTGGGCCGGCGCCTTCTCCATCACCGCGGCCGTCAGTCTGCTGCTGGTCTGGGTGACCTTCGCCGGTGACACGTACGACTGGGTGTCCTGGCAGACGTACGCGATGGTCGGCGGTTCGCTGGCGCTGCTGGCGGTGTTCGTCCTCGTCGAGGCCAAGGCGAGCGAGCCGATCATCCCGCTGCGGCTGTTCCGCAACCGCACCATCACGCTGGCCTCGCTGGCCTCGCTGTTCGTCGGTGTCGCGATGTTCGCCGGGACCGTCTTCTTCAGCCAGTACTTCCAGCTGGCCCGGGACAAGTCGCCGACGATGTCCGGCGTCATGACGATCCCGATGATCGCGGGCCTGTTCGTCTCCTCCACCGTCTCCGGGCAGGTCATCACCCGGACCGGCCGCTGGAAGGCGTGGCTGATCGCCGGCGGTGTGCTGGTGACCGCGGGCCTCGGTCTACTGGGCACGATCCGGTACGACACCGAGTACGGGCACATAGCGATCTTCATGGCGCTGCTGGGTCTCGGCATCGGCATGATGATGCAGAACCTGGTGCTGTGCACGCAGAACCAGGTGGAGCCGGGCGACCTGGGCGCCGCCAGCTCCACGGTGACCTTCTTCCGGTCCCTCGGCGGTGCGGTGGGCGTCTCCGCCCTGGGCGCGGTCCTGGGCAACCGGATCACCGACTACGTCAAGGACGGCCTCGCCGACCTCGGTCCCAAGGGCGCGGCCCTCGGTCACGCCGGCACGGGCGGCGGCGGCATCCCCGACCTGAGCACGATGCCCGCGCCGATCCGCACCGTGGTGGAGAGCGCCTACGGCCACGGTGTCGCGGACGTGTTCCTCTACTCGGCCCCGATGGCGCTGCTCGCGTTGCTGGTGACGCTGTTCATCAAGGAGGTCCCGTTGAGGACGAAGGGCGGGCTGGCGCAGGCCGCCGACTCGCAGGCGCCTGCCGTGGCTCCGGCCGAAGCGGCCACCGAGGCTCCCGCGGCGGAGAAGACCGCGCCGAGCCGGGCCGAGACCGCGGCCGCCGACGGGACCGGGCCCGAGGGGACGCAGCGGCTCGCCACCGTCGCCACGACGGCTCCGGCCGGGGAGTCCGCGTCCGGTGGGGGCGGTGTTCCGGTCCGCGGTTTCGTCCGCGGCGCCGAGTCCGCGCCCGTGCCGCGGGCCGCCGTCACGCTGATCTCGCCGACCGGGCGCCAGCTGGGCCGGTCCGTGGCGCAGGCCGACGGCTCGTACGCGGTGGACGCACCGGGCTCCGGTTCGTACGTCCTGATCGCCTCCGCCGACGGCTTCCAGCCGCGGGCGTCCACGGTCGTGGTGAACGGTGAGCCGGTCGCCTACGACATCCTGCTCAGCGGTACCAGCGGGCTGACCGGCCTGGTAAAGGCCACCGAGAACGGGCAGCCCGTCAAGGACGCCATGGTCATCGTGACCGACGTGCGCGGGGACCTGCTCGCCAACGGGATCACGGGCGAGCACGGCGAGTTCTCCTTCGCCGAGCTGGTGCCGGGGGCGGTGACCGTCGCGGTGAACGCCGCCGGGTACCGGCCGCACGCCCTGCCCGTCGAGGTGGGCGGCACCGGGGTCACCCGGGTCGAGATCGACCTGGACTCGGGCGCCCGCGTCCAGGGTGTCGTCCGCGCCCCGCACGGCCCGCTGGCCGACGCCCGGGTGACGCTGGTCGACCAAGCGGGCAACGTCGTCGGCTCGGCCACGACCGGGACGGACGGGGCGTACGCCTTCACCGACCTGGACGGCGGTGAGTACACCGTCATCGCAACGGGCTACCCGCCGGTGGCGACCGCCGTGACGGTCATGGGTGCCGGCACCGACGCCCACGACATCGAACTCGCCCACCCAGGCGAGTAGTGACCGACCCCGGCCCGTGACGGGTGGCGCGCTCTGAGCGGAGGTGCGCCCCTGTCGCGGGCCGGTTTCCTATCGAGGAGTTGGTGAGATGGGACTGACCGCGAGGATCCGTACCCGGGACGGATGGGCCGTGTCGCACGCGGTCGTCACCGTGGTCGACACGACCGGCGCGCAGGTGCTGCGGGCCGAGGCCGACGCGGAGGGCGCCGTACGGGACGCGACGCCGATGGAGCCGGGGGCGTACACCGTCATCGTCACGGCCGTCGGGTACGCGCCCGCGGCCTCCAGCGTGATCGTCACGGGCGGGGGCACCTCCCGCTCGAGCCGAGCCGGGAGCGGGGGAGGACGGGCCGAGGTCGGCACCGTGACGCTGGCGCGGCAGGGCGGCACCGAGCTGCCGCCGCCCGGTCCGTGGACCGTCGACCCGGTGCACTCCAGCGTGGCCGCCGTGGCACAGCACCTGGGCATCTCCAGCGTGCACGGCCGGTTCACGAAGTTCGCCGGCTCGATCGAGATCGCCCCGGACGACGTCACCGAGTCGCGCGTCGAGGCGGTGATCCGGGCCGCGTCCATCGACACCGGCAACGGCATGCGCGACGGGCATCTGAAGTCGCCGGACTTCCTGGACGTCGAGCGGTTCCCGGAGATCACCTTCCGGTCGACGGGGCTGACGGCGACCGGGGCCGGCCGGTGGACCGTCCACGGCGAGCTGGGCATGCACGGGGTCGTACGGCCCGTGGACCTCGACCTGGCCTACCTCGGCACGGGTCCGGACCCGTGGGGCGGCACCCGCGCCGCGTTCCGCGCCACGGCCGAACTGCGCCGCGAGGACTTCGCCATGCACTACAACCAGGTGTTTCAGGCCGGCATCGCCGCCATCGGCACGACGCTGAAGGTGGAGCTGGACATCCAGGCCGTGCAGGGCGAGTCACTGCCGGCGGCGTGAGTCCGGGGCGGACACCTTCGCCACCAACTGGCCGCACAGATCACGGAGCTTGACGTTGCGGTCCTGCGAGACCCGGCGCAGCCGCTCCAGGGCGATCCGCGCGTCGATCCGCTCCCGGGCCATCAGGATGCCGACCGCCTGGTCGATGACGCTGCGGGAGAGCAGCGCGGTGCGCACGTCGGCAGCGGACTGCCGCCGGTTCTCGATGCGCAGCGCCATGTCGATCGCGTCCCCCGCCCGGGCCGCGAAGGCACGGGCCGCTTCCCGGCCCGTGTCCAGTGACCGCGCGCCGACGCCGTAGAAGTTGAGCGCGGCGCCGCTGCCGCCCTCGACGGCGACCGGCACCGCCAGCACGCAGCCGACGCCCGTGGACAGGGCGTACTCCGTGTACGACGGCCAGCGCGACTCCGCCGCCAGATCCGGGGCGTACTGCTCCTCACCGGTCTCGGCCGCGTCGACGCAGGGTCCCGAGCCGTTCTCGTACTGACGCAGGTCCAGGCCGCTGGGCATGCCGTCGCTGCCGGCCAGGGTGAGCAGCCGCCCGGCGCGGCGCACGGTGATGCTGCACGCGACGGCACCGGGCACCTCCTGCACCGCGCGGTCGGTCAGATCACGCAGCAGCGTGTCGAGACCGCTGCTGCGCGCCATCGCCTGGTCGAGCGTGTCGGACGTCTCGGAACTCATGACCGTACGGGTATCCCGACATCATCCGAACACGCCTTCTCCGTACTTCACCCCACCTCAGGGGGGGTTGTGAGCACCGACGATCCGGCGGGCGAGATCGCGCAGTTTCACGTTCTCCCGCTGCGAGGCGCGCACCAGGCTCTCGAAGGCCGCCGAGGCGTCGATGCCCTGGCGTTCCATGAGGATGCCGGTGGCCTGGCCGATCAGGTCGCGGGTGCGCATGGCCTCCGTGAGCTGCTCGCGCACGGTCGCGGAGTCCAGGGCGATGCTGACGTGCGCGGTGAACAGCCGGCCGATGCGGGTCGCGTCCTCGTCGAAGACCCCGGGTTTGCTCGCGTAGGCCGTGAGCACGGTCAGCCGGCGGCGGTCGGCGCGCAGCCGCAGGGCCAGCGCCGAGCGCAGGCCCAGGTCGGCCAGCACGTCCCAGCCGTCGTCGGCCTCGCTGTCCGTTATCCGCGCCACCGGGCTGTTCCACAACAGGTTCCACAGACCGTGCTGTTCGCGACCGGTGTGGCGGTTCTCGGCGGAGCGCACGACCTCGTCGGTCCAGGCGAGCGTGCGCATCGTGCTGCCGCGCTCGATCACGGAGACACCGGCGTGCTCAGCGCCCGGCATGAGGTGCACGGCCAGCCGGACCGCCGTGCGCAGCGCGCTGTGCGGCGTGAGGGTTTCGTGCAGTTGCTGAGAAGCCACCGTGAGAGCTTCGGCCAGCTCGACGCCGGCCGGATAACGGGGCAAATCAGGAAACTCGGACGCAGCCACCACGAACCTCTTCGGCATGCACGGCCATGGCCGTGCGCAGGAGAGCTCCGCAGCACATTCCCGACTGCGAGCACAGGACGGACAGCACTCTAACTGTTCGGTTGCCTCCAAGTGACGTCCGGCCGACGCCGCCCGGGGGCGCTTCCTCCGGCCGCCCCCCACATGGTGGAATGGCCCCACGGGTCAGGAAGCGGCCTTACCGGAATCCGGACGAACGTCTGCCAGGTGAGTGCCGTGACCTTCTTCACGAATCCCACAGAACCGCGCGACCTCCCCGGCCGCGTCCACCTCGCCATGCCCGCCGAGATCGACTTCTGCAACGCGGAGCGGCTGCTGCCCCTCGTCATGTCCGCGGCCCGGGCCCGGGGCGACCGGCTGGAGGTCCTCGTCCTCGACCTGAGCGCGACCTCCTTCATGGACTCCCAGGGCATCCGCCTCATCAACGACGTACGGCACCGGCTGCGTCCCGGGACCCGGGTGCGTCTGGTGGCCCCGCCGGAGGGGATCACGAGCCGTGTCCTGGAGCTGACCGGCCTGCGCCGGGACGTGCCCGTGTACGACAACCTCGCCGAAGCGATGGCGTCGTAGGCTGCCGGACATGGCACCGAACATCGCGACGAACACCCGCGTCTCCCTCGACGAGTTGCTTGATTTCGTCCGGCCCCGGCACCACGCGGTCCTGCTGACCCGGCGCGCCGACGGCGGCCCCCAGAGCTCCCCGCTGACCTGCGGTGTCGACGACTCGGGCCGGATCGTGGTCTCCACCTACCCGGAGCGCGCCAAGACCCGCAACGCCAAGCGGGACCCCCGCGTGAGCCTGCTCGTACTCAGCGACGACTGGGACGGCCCCTGGGCCCAGATCGACGGCACGGCCGAGGTGATCGACTCCCCCGACTCCGTCGAACCGCTCGTGGAGTACTACCGGAACATCGCCGGGGAGCACCCCGACTGGGACGAGTACCGCGCGGCGATGCTCAAGCAGGGCAAGTCGATCATCCGCATCACGCCGGAGCGGTGGGGGCCCGTGGCGACCGGGGGCTTCCCGGCGCGACTGGTGGAGGGGGAGTAGGTCAGCTCTCCCCGGCGGCGTCACGCTCACGGGTGACCATCGTGTCGATGCCCGCGATCAGCAGTTCCAGCGCGAACTCGAAGTCGCGTTCCAGCATCTCGGCGACGGTGTCGCCGCCACGCGCCGCCATGATCTCCCGGGACTCCCGGAGGACGTCGGCGGCTTGCGGGGCTGCGGTCACGGTGGTCAGGGCCTGCTGGAAGTACTCGTCCACGCTCATGCCGCCGGCGGCTGCCCGGGAGGCGAGATGGCCCTCCAGGGTGCCGTAGCCGTAGACGAACTGGAAGACGGCCGAGATCGTGCTCGTCAGGCGTTTCGCGGGCAGCCCGGTCCGGCGGACGACGCGCTGCACCACCCGTGAGAACGCCAGGCTGTTGGGCCCGATGTTGAGGAAGACCCCGACCAGCGCGGACACCCAGGGGTGCCGCACCAGCAGCGTCCGGTACTCCCGGGCCAGCGCCCGCACCTGGTCCCGCCAGTCCTCACCGGCGTCCGGATCGGGCAGCCGCACCTCGCCCATCACCTGGTCGAGGGCGAGTTCGAGCAGGTCGTCCTTGGTGTCGACGTACCAGTAGACGGACATGGCGGTGACGTCCAGCTCGCCGGCCAGCCGCCGCATGGAGAACTTGGCCAGGCCCTCGGCGTCCAGCAGCCGCACCGTGACCTCGATGATGCGCGCCCGGTCCAGCCCCGAGGGCTGCCCTCCACCGCGCCGCCGGTGCGCTGTGCTCTCCAGCCAGACGCTGGACCGCGGCTGATCCCGCCGGGCGGCTTTCGCCATGGCGCACCTTCCTCGACCTCTTGCTGCCGATCATGCTAGGCGCCTTGAGGGGCGCGGGGCTGCATCGATGCGCCGATCCGCCGCGCGGGCGCGATCGCCCCACGGCGGACCCGCGGCCGCACGGCGACCGCACACCCCGAGCTCCTAGGCGGATTCTGCCCGCTCGGCCCGCCGCAACAACCCGGCCGCGACCAGTCCACCGGCCAGCACGAAAACCGCCCCCACCAGCTGGCTGGTCTCCAGCCCGGAGGCGAACGCATCGGAGATCCTGGTCTTCTCCTCGGCCGAGTCGGCGGCTGCCAGCGCCGCCGGCAGCGACGCCGCGGACACGGTGACCAGCGACGCGAACCGCGAGTTGAGCACGGCACCGAGCACCGCGACGCCCAGGCCGTTGCCGAACTCCGCGAGCGTCCCGTTGATCCCCGCTCCGACCCCGGCCTTCTCCGGCGGAATCGCCCCCATGATCGCGTTGGCCATCGCCGGCATGGACAGGGCCACTCCCGCCCCCATGATGATCAGCCCGAGCAGCATGCCCCCGTACCCGTGGCCGCCGAGCAGCGCGATCGCCGCCAGCCCGCCGGACACCAGGGTCATGCCGAGCGCGATGGCCGCCGGCGTCCCGGCCTTCAGGACCAGCTTCGCCCCCACTCCCGTGAAGTTGAGCGCGACCACCGTCAGCGCCAGGGGCGCCGTCCGCAGCCCGGCGTCCAGCGGCTCGTACCCGAGGACGAACTGGAGATGCTGTGTGAGCAGGAACAACGACCCCGTCATACCGAACGCGACGAGGATCGCGCCCGCGACCGCGCCCACGAACTTCTGGTTGCGGAAGAAGTGCAGGTCGAGCATCGGGTGCTCGGTCCGCAGCTCCCACAGCGTGAACAGGCCGAGCACCACAGCGCCGATCAGCGCGGAGACCAGCACCCGCGCGGAGGTCCAGCCGTGCTCGGGCCCGGTGATGATGGCGTACACGACGGCCGTCATGCCGATGGTCGACAGAACCGCACCCAGCAGGTCGGGCCGGTCGCCCGCCTTGTGCTTGGACTCCGGCACCAGCGCGGCGACCGCGACCAGGCCGAGCACGGCGACCGGGATGTTGATCAGGAAGATCGCGCCCCACCAGAAGTGGTTCAGCATCACACCGCCGATGAGCGGGCCGGCCGCGAAACCGAGCGAACTGACCGTCGACCACAGCGCGATGGCCTTCACGCGCTCCTGGTCGTCGAAGATCTGCACGACCACGGCGAGCGTCGTGGTCATCAGCAGCGCACCGCCGACGCCCATGCCCGCACGGGCCGCGATCAGCTGGGCCGGGCTCTGGGACAGGCCGGCCGCCAGCGAGCCGACGCCGAAGATCGCCAGGCCCGACATCAGCATCAGCTTGCGGCCGTAGCGGTCGGCGGAGTTGCCCGCGGTCAGGAGCAGGCCGGACTGCACCAGGGAGTAGGCGTTCATCATCCACTGGACGTCGGCGGTCGAGGCGTCCATCTCGCGGGTGAGCGAGGGGATCGCCACGTTGAGGATCGTGTTGTCGAGCAGCACGGTGAGCTGCGCGAGGCAGATGACACCGAGGATCAGCCAGCGCTGGGGATGGCCGCCGGACACGGTGCGCGGCGGGGCCTTTTCCTGGGGGGACGTCGTCATGCTGTACACCGTAGAACAGCTCCTATACGGCGTACAACGGAGTTTCGGCGGCACGGCGAGGGGCGGTGGCTTTCGGCCACCGCCCCTCGTCCGGTCAGGGACGTGTCAGCTGCTCGCCTTCTGTGTGAGGTCGTAGAAGGTGCTCGAACCGACCGTGACCTTCGCGAAGTTGGCCTCGACCCAGGAGGTGATCCGAGACGAGGCGCCGTCACTGCTGCCGCCCATGCCGCCCATGCCGCCGGAGGCGATGAAGTAGTGGATCTTTCCGGCCGCCACGTAGTCCTTGAATTGGGCCAGCGTCGGAGACGGGTCCGTGCCGTTGAAGCCGCCTATGGCCATCACCGGATCGCCGGTGGACAGCTGGTAACTCGCCGCGTTCTGGGCGCCGACGGCCGCGGCGGCCCAGGTGTACCGGTCGGCGTCGGTCTCCAGGAGCTTCTTGGCCTCGGCGCTGACGCTGGCGCCGTTGAGCAGGCCGCCGCCACCGCCGCCCATGCCACCCATGCGGCCGCCGTCGCCGTTCGGCTGGTTCTGACCCTGCTGGTTCCGGCCGCCGGGGAACCCGCCTCCGGGGAAGCCGTTGCCGTTCTGCTGGTTCTGCTGGTTCTGGTTCTGCCCGCCGCCCGGGAAGCCGCCACCGCCGGGGCCGCCGCCACCGCCCGGTCCGCCGCGGCCGCCCGCGACCGCCGGACCCGCCGTGACGATCGAGCCGGTGTGCCCCTCGTTCACGGTGGTCAGGGTGTACGCCGCCGGACCGGCCAGCGCGGCGACCAGGCCCAGCCCGGCCGCTCCCAGGGCCAGCCGACGCCCCAGCCGGCCGGCGAAGATCAGACCGAGGGCGGCCGTCAGACCGCCGACCAGGACGAACCACTTGAGCCAGGGCAGGTAGCCGGAGGAGCGGTTGAGCAGGACGTATCCCCAGGCGGCGGTCGCCGTCATGGCGGTGGCCAGGCTCAGCGAGGCCCAGGCCTTGTCGCGCTTGTCCCAGAGCAGCGCCGCGCCCATGCCGACCAGCGGGGCGATGTAGGGGGCGAGGGCCACCGTGTAGTACTCGTGGAAGATGCCCTGCATGTAGCTGAAGACCGCCATGGTGGTGAGCAGCGCGCCGCCCCACACCAGGAAAGCGCCCCGGGTCGCGGAGGTCCGGCGGGCCTTGCCCGTGGCGACCAGTCCGGCGACGAGCAGGATCAGCGCGGCCGGGATCAGCCAGGAGATCTGGCCGCCGATGGAGGAGCTGAACAGCCGGTCCCAGCCGGTCTCGCCCCAGTTGCCGCCGCCGTTCCCGCCACCACCGCCTCCTCCGACACTCCCGGCCTCGTCGCCGTTGAGGCGCCCCAGGCCGTTGTAGCCGAAGGTCAGTTCCAGAAAGCTGTTGTTCTGCGAGCCGCCGATGTAGGGGCGGGAGGAAGCGGGCCAGAGTTCGACGATCGCGACCCACCAGCCGCCGGAGACGACGATCGCGGCGAGAGACGCGGCGAGCTGACCGATCCGCTTCTTCACCGTCACCGGGGCGCAGACGCCGTACACAAGGGCGAGCGGCGGCAGGATCAGGAAGGCCTGGAGGGTCTTGGCGAGGAAGGCGAAGCCGATCGCGGCGCCGGCCCACAGCAGCCACTTCGTGCGGCCGTCCTCCAGGGCGCGGACGACGAAGGAGCAGGCCGCCGCCATCAGCAGCGCCAGCATCGCGTCGGGGTTGTTGAAGCGGAACATCAGCGCCGCGACGGGGGTGAGCGCGAGCACGGCGCCCGCGATCAGTCCGGCCGCGGGGCTGAACCGGCGCCGGACGGCCGCGTACACGACGGCGACCGTGCCGACGCCCATGAGGACCTCGGGCGCGAGGATCGCCCAGGAGCTGAGGCCGAAGAGCCGTACGGAGAGGGCCATGGGCCACAGGGCGGCCGGGGGCTTGTCGACCGTGATGGCGTTCGCCGCGTCGAGCGAGCCGAAGAAAAACGCCTTCCAGGACTCGCTGCCCGCCTGTACGGCCGCCGCGTAGAAGGAGTTGGCGTAACCCGAGGCGCTCAGGTTGCAGAGGTAGAGCACGGCCGTCGCCAGCAGCAGGGCGAGGAAGGCCGGGCGGGCCCAGCGGGGATCCTCGGGCCGGCCGCGCCGGATCCGTTGCCCGAAGGGCCTCTTGGGGAGGTCGGCGGCATGCGCCGGTGCGGGGGCCGGGGGGTGGGTCCGGCTGCCGGGACTCGTGTCCGCGTGGGTGGTCGGTCGGTCGAAGTGGACGGTCATCAAAAGTCCCTCGCGTCGGAGTCGTGCGGGCGCACCGGCTGCAGGTGCAGGGTGGCCTCCCACCAGGTGGTGTCCGCGGCTTCACCGGCGCGGAACTGTGCGGTGCCGTAGGGGGTGGAGCCGTAAGGGGTGGAGCCGTAGGGGGTAGTGCCGACGGCGGTGGAGCCGACGGCGGTGGAGCCGACGGCGGTGGAGCCGTACAGGGGGGCGGCCGGCGAGTCGTCCTCGCGCCGGTCCGGGAACACCCAGGCCCGGAAGAGCAGGAAGCGCAGGACCGTCGCCGCGAGGTTGGCCGCGATGAGGACGGCCAGTTCGGTGGAGTGCTGGGGCTCGGAGGAGGCCGCGTTCAGTGCCGCGAGCGAGCCGCTGGTCAGGACGAGCCCGATACCGAAGACGACCAGGCCCTGTGCCTGGTGCCGTACGGCCCCGCCGCTGCCGCGCACCCCGAAGGTGAGCCGCCGGTTGGCCGCGGTGTTGGCGACCGCCGAGACCAGCAGGGCGAGGGCGTTGGCTGCCTGGGAGCCGGTGAAGACCCTGAAGCCGCCGTAGAGCAGTAGGTAGAAGAGGGTGGACAGGGCGCCGACCACGCAGAATCCGACGAGCTGGCGGGCGAGTCCCGCCGGCACGTCCTTGATGTCACGGTCGCGCGGGTCGTCGCCGAAGGGCCGAGCGAGCCGGTCCAGCGGCAGGGAGCCGGTGGCCAGCGCCCTGCCGACTCGCCATACGCCCTTGAGGTCGTCGGTCGCGGTCTTGACGATGTGCACCGTCGAGTCGGGGTCGTCGACCCAGTCCACCGGCACCTCGTGGATCCTGAGGCCTGCGCGCTCGGCGAGCACCAGCACCTCGGTGTCGAAGAACCATCCGGTGTCCTCGACGAGGGGCAGCAGCACCTGCGCCACGTCCCGGCGGATCGCCTTGAAACCGCACTGGGCGTCGGAGAAGCGCGCCTGGAGCGAGCCGCGCAGGATGAGGTTGTAGGCCCGGCTGATGAACTCGCGCTTGGGGCCGCGCACCACCCGCGAAGTGCGCGCCAGCCGGGAGCCGATGGCGAGGTCGGAGTGACCGGAGATCAGGGGGGCCACCAGCGGGAGCAGGGCGTTGAGGTCGGTGGACAGGTCCACGTCCATGTAGGCGAGGACCGGGGCGTCCGAGGCCGACCAGACGGCCCGCAGGGCCCGGCCGCGGCCCTTCTGCTCCAGGCGGCAGACGGTGACCCCGGGGATCTCCGCCGCCAGCCGCCCGGCCACCTGCGGGGTGGTGTCCGTGGAGGCGTTGTCCGCGATCGTGATGCGGAACGCGTACGGAAACGTCCGGTCGAGATGCTCGTGCAGTCTGCGGACGCACGGCTGGAGGTCCTTCTCCTCGTTGTAGACGGGGATCACTACGTCCAGGACAGGCGTACCGGCTGGTGCGGCCGGGAGGTGCTCCCGCGCCGGCAGGGTGCCGGGAGAAGAGTCGGTTCGCATGGGACCGACTTTCGTCAGGCGCCCTGTCGTGCCCATGTGGTGACGCTGTGGCGTGCCTGTGAGTGCCACTGCCGCCTCGGGTCCGGCTCCGACCGGGGCGACAGGGCGGGCAGACGCACCGTGAACACGGTCCGCCCGGGCACGCTGTCGGCCGTCACGGCACCGCCGTGCGCACCGGCCACGGCCTGCACGATGGCGAGGCCCAGACCGGTCGAGCCGGTGGCGCGGGAGCGCGCGGAATCGCCTCGCGCGAACCGCTCGAAGACGTGCGGGAGCAACTCGGCGGGGATGCCCTGCCCGTTGTCCTCGACCTCCACGCACAGCCATCCCTCGCGCCGCCGCACCCGCGCGGTGACGGTCGTCCCGGGCGGTGTGTGGGTGCGCGCGTTGCCGAGCAGGTTGACGAGCACCTGTTGCAGCCGGGCCGCGTCCGCCGAGACCAGCGCGGGTTCGTCGGGCAGGTCGAGCCGCCAGATGTGGTCCTGGCCGGCCGCCCGGGCGTCGCTGATGGTGTCCACCACGAGCGGGACGAGGTCGGTCTGCTCGAACTGCAGCGGCCGTCCGGCGTCGAGCCGGGCGAGCAGCAGCAGATCCTCGACGAGGAGGGTCATCCGGCCGGCCTCGGACTCGATCCGGCCCAAGGCGTGCCGGGTGTCGGGGCCGACCTGTTCGCTTCCCCGCCGGGTGAGTTCGGCGTACCCGCGGATGGAGGCGAGCGGAGTGCGCAGCTCATGACTGGCGTCGGCGACGAACTGCCGGACGCGCGTCTCGCTGCGCTGCCGTGCGTGCAGCGCCCCGTGGACGTGGTCCAGCATCCGGTTGAGCGCGGCACCGACCTGTCCGACCTCGGTGTACGGGTCGGTCTCGGAGTCGGGGACCCGCTCGCTGAGGTTCACCTCGCCGGTGTGCAGGGGCAGTTCGGAGACCCGGGTGGCGGTGGCGGCGACCCGGCGCAGCGGGCGGGTGGCGACCCCGACCAGTACGGAACCGGCGAGACCGGCAGCGGCGAGACCGGCGCCGGTGACGCTGATCTCGACCAGGACGAGGGTGTTGACGGTGCTGGTGACGTCCGTGGTCGGGATGGCCACGTAATAGCTGCCCTTGTCACCGCTCTCGTACTCGGCCCGGTACTCACCGAGGCCGGGGATGTCGACGGTTCTCGGCTGTCCCTCGATCTGTGGCACGGACGCGAGGGCGGCTGTCTGCGCGGCGTTCAGCGACCGCGGGGTCACCTGGTAGTCGCCCTCGGAGACGCCGTACGCGGACTGCGTGATCCGGCCGCCCTCGATCTTGGCGGCGACCGTACCGCCCGGCTGCGGCCCTCTCGTGACGAAGTCGGTGAGGCTTTCCACCTTGTTCTTCGCGAGTCCGTCCGCCCCGCCCTCGCCTGGCTCCCGGGGTGGGCTTTGCGCGGCCCTGGACGCGGCCGCCTCGAGCTGCTCGTCCAACTGCTCGTACAGATGGGACCTGAGGGCCAGCGTCGTCACCGTCCCGATCACCGCGCACACCACGGCGATCAGCACCACGGACGCGACGACGAGCCGCGTCCGCAGCGTGCGCGGCCTGCCTGCTCGCCGCCCGCCCGCCCACTGCTGCCAACGCTGCCGTCGTCGTCCGCTCATGACGCCGCGGGTTTGATCAGGTACCCGGCACCGCGCCGCGTGTGGATCATCGGCTCGCGTCCGGCGTCGATCTTCCGCCGCAGGTAGGAGATGTAGAGCTCGACGACGTTGGCCTGGCCGCCGAAGTCGTACGACCACACCCGGTCGAGGATCTGCGCCTTGCTGAGGACGCGCCGCGGATTGCGCATTAGGAACCGCAGCAGCTCGAATTCGGTCGCGGTCAGACGGATGTCGTCCCCGGCCCGGGTCACCTCGTGGCTGTCCTCGTCGAGAGTGAGGTCGCCGACGACCAGCAGGGAGTCCGAGCGCCGGTCGGCGGCGCCGGAGCGCCGTATCAGCCCACGCAGCCGCGCGACGACCTCCTCCAGGCTGAACGGCTTGGTGACGTAGTCGTCGCCACCCGCCGTCAGCCCCGCGATCCGGTCCTCGACGGCGTCCCTGGCGGTCAGGAACAGCACCGGCACGTCCGGCAGTTCGCGGCGCAGCCGCCCGAGCACGGCCAGCCCGTCCATGTCGGGCAGCATCATGTCGAGGACCACGGCGTCGGGCCGGAAGTCGCGCGCGGTCCGGATCGCGCCGGTGCCGTCACCGGCACTGCGGATCTGCCAGCCCTCGTAGCGCAGGGCCATGGACAGCAGCTCGGTGATCGACAGCTCGTCGTCCACCACGAGCACGCGGACGGGGCCCCCGTCCGGCCTGAGCAGTTCGGTGCGCCCCCGGGGCGAGGTCGTGGTCATGTGAACACGATGTCGAGGGCCTCTGAGAGCACACTTTCGGCAGGCTGTGATTTCCCTGAGAAACACACAGGCGCCTCTGAGGAAACGCCTGGGAAGGCCGGGCGGATCAGAACAGGCCGTCCTGCACGCCCGACGCCTCCTTGAACGGACGCAGGGGGACGGTCAGCCCGTCCCCGGTGGCGGGCACCAGCCCCCACCCCGTCATCAGCCGGGTGTCGAGCACCACCACGCCGTCCCCCGTGGCCAGGTGCAGATCGGGTCCGGCTGCCGCGACCAGCTCCCCGCCCACCGCACCCCCGGCGACGAGCTCGCTCACGCCCCCGACGGCGACGGGCACCCCCGCCAGCCCGAACACCCCGACATGGTCGACCACCCGCAGCGGCTTCCGTACGAGCGACTCCGGCCACGCGGGGAGCGCGACCGCCCGCCCGTGCAGCTCGGCGACCTCACCCGCCCGGTCCGCGGCGGACTGAGGCAGCGCGGCCCGCACGGCCCGCTTCTCGGCGTACGGAATCCTGTCGGGCACCCGCAGGGCTGCCCTGAGCAGCTCCTCCGCACGCCGGGCGGCCATGAGCGGACCGACGCCGAGCCAGCTGAAACAGACGGCCCCCTGCTCGAGCAGCCGCGCGGATCCCCGCTCCTGCGCGGTGATCCCGACCTTGACCATGCCGGGCCCGAACCACGCCAGATACACGTGGTACGGGCGTGGATCGTCGGCGATCGTGTCCGCCGCCACCGAGTGTGCGCGGTCCAGTCGCGCGCACTCCTCGCATCGCGCCCCCGTACTGCGCCCCGGCACGACCGCACTCACCGGGCACGCATGCCCCCGAGCCCCCACACACGTGCGCCCACACCCCGGCACGACGCTGAAGGCCACGCGTTTCCCCCGGGTCAGCGCACTGCGCCGCCCGCCGTCCCAGAGCAGCTCGGGACCGTCGGGCGACCAGCGCAGCCCCGAGCACTTCCATGCCTGTGCCATCTCTGCCGAGAGTAAGGGGCACCACCGACAACGGGGCGGGGCCGACGCGGAGCGGCCTCACCGTACGGAGTCGGCCCCGACGGCAGCGGCGGTCTCCGGCTCCCCTTCTCGCTGAACGGGCATGCTCGGCACCACGGCCCGGCCGGAACGCCCCGCACGCCGGCCCCGCCCGGCCAGCCGGCACCCCAGGCACTCCTCGTGCCCGCCCGGTGCCGCAGAGTCCCGCACGCGCCAGTCCCACTCCGCCCGGGGCCGCACGCCCGGCCCCTTCCCCCACCCGGCGAGATGCAGGGCCCAGGTCACGAGGAGACCCACGACCCCGATCGCCGACCCGCCGGCGACGAGCACACCGGAGACGGTGCAGACGCCCAGCCCCGCCACACCCGCCCCCACGGTGGCGATGCCACATCCGGCCCACCCCGCGACCGTGTGCCCGTGGTCATACTGATGTGCACTCACGTGCCACTCCCTCGCACCCGAGGATCCGACCCGGCGAACCCCTCACCTGCTAAGACTTTTACGACCCAAACATCTCACGAACTAAGGGATCTGGGAATGCAAGCGAAGCCGCGTCCCGCCGCCACACCGGAGCAGGCACTGTCGGCGATGGACCAGCTCATCGCGACTCACCTGGTCGGACAGCATGAGATCGCCCAACAGGTGGGCCTGAGTGTGACCGACCTCACCTGCTTCGCCTATGTCATCGAGGCCGGCGAGAACCTCCCCACGGCAGGCGATCTGGCGGCCCGCGTCCACGTCACCACCGGCGCGGTCACCGGCATCCTGAACCGGCTGGAGCGCGCGGGCTACATCACGCGCCGCCCCGACCCCGCGGACCGCCGCCGCATCCGCGTGGCGGCCCAGCCCGACGCGGTCGCCCGCGTCCGCGAGGTCTACGAGCCGTACTACGCCCGCCTCACGCACCTGTTCGCGGACTACACCCCGGACGAAATCGCGGTCCTGCACGACTGGTTCACCCGCGCGAGCACACTGGCGGCGGCCTACCTGGAGGACCACTGCCGCCCCGACTGAGCGCGCCGGCCGGAGCACCGGGCGGCCCTCGGCACCTTCACCCCACCCCGGCCCGCCCGCTTGCTTCACGTGTGGTGAAGTGATGATCACAGCCGGGAAGCGACCAACCCAGCTGGAGGCAACACACAAAACAGGGGGCGCACTCATGCGCAGCAAGATACGGATTCTCGCCGCTGCCACCGTAGTTGCGGTATTTGGTATGTCGACTATCGCGCACGCCGATAACGGGGAGGATGAGATAACTCCCACTGATGGCAGCGGGATTGTCCTGAACGATGGGCGTGTCATCGGTTTTGGTGACGAGGTCACGTTCACCTTCGAAGGGGAGCGCGAGAAGGCGAGTGATGACAGAAGCGCGAGCGCGTGCCCTGAGGTGAACGACAAGCCGAAGTACAAAGTCAAGGGATCGCCGTACTTCATAGCCAGCAAGCCGCCGAAGTCGACCTGGCTGCTGCCCGGCCAGAGCGTGTCCTGGGCCTTGACCGACAGCTATGAATTCACCTGGGACATCGGCGCCAGCGCGGAAGCCGAGGCCGGGGTCATTCTGGCGAGGGCCAAGACCTCTGTCGATACCAAGATCAGCAACAAGTGGACATGGTCCGGTACGCAGACCGTTACCGACAAGAACACCACAACGAAGGGGTACCGGGCAGTGCTCGGCCAGCAGGGATGGAAGCTCACGGCCACCAAGACGTGGATTGCTCCGCCCTGCAACGTCAAGAAGAAGACCATCGTCATCAAGGCCCCGAGGAAGGGCGACATTTCGATCGGGCGGAAGAACTCGTAATGATTAACGGCAGGCGCGTCCGATATCTCTCCATTTGCCTGGCCATCTCCATGCCGCTCGCTGTGGGGTCTTGCAGCTCCGGCGAGCTGTCGCCCCCGAAGGCCTCGACTTCGAAGACCTCCGCTTCGGACGGGGCAGAAGCGGCGAAGTCAGTGCTGGAGAAGGGCATTATCGAAATGGAGTCGCTGAGTGACGG
This sequence comes from Streptomyces sp. NPDC092370, assembly GCF_044755265.1. Lineage (NCBI taxonomy): Bacteria > Bacillati > Actinomycetota > Actinomycetes > Kitasatosporales > Streptomycetaceae > Streptomyces > Streptomyces sp. NPDC092370. Next base: position 112,580 of record NZ_JBIVQO010000005.1, read on the forward strand.
GTCTGGCGTGCTGGAGCGGAACTTCGGGAACTCGCTGACATCCGTGCCCGACAACGTATTGAGCTTGGCATTCGCGTTCACTTGTACGGGTGACGCAAAGGTGAAACTGACGCTCACCACTGCGGGCAAAGACGCCGCCTCGAGCACCCTCGTATGCGACGGGTCCATTTTTCAACAAAGCATCAACACAGCCGAGTCGGGTCCTGTCGGATTTTCGGCTGTTACTGCTGACGGCGCGAGCGGTGGCTATGCCTACGCCTACTACGTCGAGAAGAAGAATCATTCGTAGGATTCCCTGAAGGCTCGCGAAAGCGTATGAGCCCCCGACACCTCCCAAGTGGTGGTCGGGGCCTCACCCAGGGTGGTTGCAAAGTCTTGGCGGGGTCGAATGGTTGCAGGTCACGGTGGTGTGACGACCGCCGGTGGGCCCGTCCCGTACATAGCGAAGCTCCGGTTTGAGTGGGCGAGAGATCAAGTCGCCTTGCCGAACCGGAGCTTCGATGGGCCGTCAGTCTGCCAGCGTCTGCCTGATCAAGTCGCCGTCGCGTCAGCACCGCGCACTGCCCGGACTACCCCAGCTGGCCACGTTGGCTGACCCCGCGCCACCGGCGCGGGAGGCCTCACCCGTTCGTGAGCGTGTTGCTCATCGCCTGCCGGCTGTGGGCCGCGTACGAGCTGGCGGTCCGCATCGGCCTGCGGCGCGGTGAGCTGCTGGGGCTGCGCTGGTCGGACGTGGATCTCCACGAAGGCGTCCTCACCGTCCGGCAGGCCTTACAGCGGGTCGGCGGCCAACTACTGATCGTCGCTCCGAAGATCAGCGCTCGGCCCGCCGCGCGGCCCTGCCGTCCGAGTGCGTGACTGCGCTTCGCGCTCAGCGCGCCCAGCAGCTCGCCGACCGGAAAGCCGCTGGCTCGAACTGGAAGGGGACGGCCCAGGGCCTTGTCTTCACCACGAAGAACGGCACCCCCATCGAGCCCCGCACCCTGAACCGCTCCTTCGAGGCTCTGTGCGTCCGTGCCGGCGTCGCAAGGTCCGCTTCCAAGACCTGCGCCACACGTGCGCCTCGCTGCTCCACGAACAGGGCGCCGACGCCCGCATGATCATGGAAGTCCTGGGCCACAGCTCGATTCGCGTGAACGTGGGTATCTGCACTTTCGTACGGCTCGACTCCCCGCGGTCCGTCTTCGACCGCGTCGGGGAGGCACTAAGAGGTGATGGCAATGAACCGGACGATGACGACGGCCCGGCCGGTGTCCCGGTAGCCGTCTGATCGGCTCGCGAAGGCGGTTGCCGTCAGACACTGCCGTCAAGGCAAAAACCAGAGGCCCTGTGGATCGCTCCACAGGGCCTCTGGTCTGCTGTGCACTCGGCAGGATTCGAACCTGCAACCTTCTGATCCGTAGTCAGATGCTCTATCCGTTAAGCTACGAGTGCTTGTTCTGTTTTTTCGCCGCTCTCGGGCCTTCCGGCTCGCTCGCGGCGACAGGAAGAACATTACATGACTGCCGCCGCCATGTGAAATCCGTTAGCCGCACCCCTTGTGAGCTGCGGAAACGGCACTTCCGGCCGCACTTTCGGAGGCAACGACAGCGAAGCCCCGGTCGGCTGACCGGGGCTTCGTGATCGAGTGCGGAGGCGGAGGGATTTGAACCCTCGATGGGCTGTAAGGCCCAAACCGCATTAGCAGTGCGGCGCCATAGACCGGACTAGGCGACGCCTCCAGCATCACTCCCGCGCGAGCGCGAGCGGTGCGTGCCGATGATGACACAGTCGAGCGTGCTGTCACCAATCGACCCCCACGGTACTAGGCGGGAAGGGCGCGGGGCAAAGGCCTTGTCAGGCCCGTGCGGGCCCCCCGGGAGGCCGCGCGCAACATCCGCGGCCGTGCCGCGTTAGGCAGGGCATGTTGCGTGCCACTCCCCGGGCCACCGCCCGCCCCGCCCTGCTGCGCCTCCTCGTCACGGCCGCCGCCTCCGTCGCCGTCGCCGGATCACTGACGGCGGTGTCCCCGGCCGCGTATGCCCAGGCCGGCGGGACCGGCCCGTCGTCCCCGACCCGGCCGGGCGACGGCCCTGACCGCGATCACCTCACCGTCACCGTGCGCAACGCCGGCGGCGGGGCCGACGGAACGTTCGAGCTGTACTGCGCCCCCGACGGCGGCAACCACCCGGACCCGCGCGGCGCCTGTGCCGCCCTGGAGCGGGGCACGCTGTGGGGCCAGGACGTCTTCGCGCCCGCCCCGGAAGGCGGCTTCTGCACCATGCAGTACGGCGGACCGGCCACCGCGCACGTCACCGGCACCTGGGCCGGGCGCCCCGTCGACGCCACGTACGACCGCCGCGACGGCTGCCAGATCTCCCGCTGGGACCGGCTCGTGCCGCTGCTGCCGAGTGTGGGGGGCGAGGCGGGCGCCAGGGCCTGAGGCCGTCCGCCCGTGGAGACGGTGGGGGAGCGAGGCAGCGGGGCGCCGGTCCGCCGACCGGCGCCCCCTACCCATATGCGCCACTCTCCGCCCTCATCACGCCGGTCCGCCGAAAGTACAGAAACGCCGTCGCCGTAAAGGTCCCGCGAAGGTCCCGCGACGTCGTCGCAGGAGGGCGGGCGTTTCCGCTTACTCGGTCGTCAGTTCGGCGTCACTTCCTCGTGCGACCTCACTCTCATCCGGCGTCGCGAGCGCAATCGCAGCCCTTAGACTCCCTCGCGTGACACGCTGCGGGACGGTTGGCAAGATGGCCCGAGCGGTCGGCAAGGTGCGGTAACAGGGAGGAAGCGTCTCGTGAGCAGCAGGCCATCCCGAGGCGCTGCTCGCCTCGCAGCCATACTGGACGCGCTTCCCGACGCGTTGGTGCTGGTCAACGCCAACGGCACGGTCGTCAACGCCAACACCATCGCCCTGGAGGCCTTCGAGACCCCCGGGACCGCTCTGGTGGGGCGCGGGCTGCTGGATCTGCTGCCGCAGTTCGACTCCAAGCTCATCCCCGGCTCCATGCGACGCCCGGAACACCTCGATCCGCACGCCCGCACCAAGCCCACCCGGATGATCGCGCGCCGGACCGACGGAACAGAGTTCCCCGTCGAGGTCACCAGTGCGAATCTGGAGAACGGCCAGCAGGCCTACGACGGTTACGGCTACACCGGCGACGAGCTGCTCATGCTCGTCGTGCGCGACCTCTCCGGGACCGTGGACACCGAGGCCGAGCTCGCCCGGTCCCAGCGGCAGACCGAGATGATCCTGCGGGCCGCCGCCGAGGGCGTCGTCGGCACCGACACCGACGGGCGGATCGTGCTGGTCAACCCGGCCGCCGCCCAGATACTGGGATTCCGGGCCAGCGACCTCGGCGGGCGCGAACTGCACAACCTCGTGCTGCACTCGCGTGCCGACGGCTCGCCCTTCCCCTACGAGGACTCGCCGCTCGCCGACACCCTGCGCTCCGGGCGCAAGCACCGGGTGCGCGGGCAGGTGCTGTACGCCAAGAACGGCGGCAAGGTCCCGGTCGACCTGACGACCGCTCCCGTACGCGACGGGGACCAGCTCGTCGGCGCCGTGATGACCTTCACCGACCGGCGGCCGTACGACGCCGTCGTCGAGGAGAAGGAGGCGGCGGAGAAGCGGCACGCCGAGGAACTGGAGCGGATCGCCGAGGAGCACGCCTCCGAGCTCACCGCGCTGCGCCAGCAGCACGTCACCGAGGTGGAGGAGCTGACCGAGCGGCACGCCGAGGAACTCGCGGCGAACGAGGAGCGGTACGCCGCGCTCGGGGAGCGGGAGAAGGACCGGTTCGAGGCGCTCGCCGCCCGGCACGAGCAGTTGCTGACCCTGCTCGGGCGGTCGCTGCGCGGGCCGCTGGAGGAGCTGCGCCGCGAGCTGGCCGCGCTGGCCGCCGACGACGCCGGGCAGCTGTGGCCCGAGGCCAACCAGGTGCTGCACCACCTGTCGGCCGGCTATGCGCGCATCACGACGCTGATCGACAACGTCCTCGGCTACCAGCGTCTCGACGCGGGCAGCGAGAACATCGCCCGCACGAAGGTGATGCTGGACGCCGTCGTCGCGGCCGGGGTCGACGGGGCCGTCGAGCTCATCGGGCCCGGCCGGGTGCAGTTCGCCGTGCACGCGCCGCCCATCGAGGCCGAGGTCGATCCCCGGCTGCTCGCGACCGCCCTCGCGCACCTCGTCGCAGACGTGGCGGGCGTCGACGCGACCGGCAACACGCCCGTGTCGGCGGGCGGTTATCTCGACAACACCGTCGTGGTGGCGGCGGCGCAGCGCGGCGAGGTCGTACGCATCGAGGTGCGCGGGCCGTACGCCGGTGGCGACACGGTGCACGAGCCCATCGTGCGCGGGATCGTCCGCGCCCACGGCGGCGTGCTGCAGACGCACGACGTGCCGGGCATGAGCGGGAGTGCGTACGTCCTCGAGGTGCCGATCGGGGGCGGGGCCGGGGCCGTCGCCGCCCAGCCGGTGGACGAGTCCGCCGCGCTCGCTCTCGTCGACCCCGCCGAGCAGACCTCCGGCGGGGGGCGGCGCCGTGCACGGCGGGCCAGCACCGACGCCTTCCTCGACGGAGACGTTCCGGGTGGAGAGGACGAGGGAACCGGTGCTCCCGGAGCCGACGGGGCCGCGCCCACCGGACGGCGCAGGCGCCGGGCCGCCGGGGAACAGGCCGCCCTTCCGGCACAGGCGTCCGGTGAGGGTGCCGCGTCCGGCGGGACCGGCCGGCGGCGGCGCGCGGCCGAGGACGCCGGTGCGGATGCCGTCGGCAGTGCCGTCCAGGGTGTCGCCGAGGGGGCCGTGGTGACGGCCGCCGAGCACGCGGCGGGCGCCGCCGCCTCCAACACCGGCCTGGGGGGAACCGTGCCGCCGCAGGGCGTGCCCGCGCCGTCCGGACGGCGGGCCCGGCGGGAACCCGGTGAGCAGGCCGCGCTGCCGCCGGCGCTGCCCGCGGCGTCCTCCGGTGGCGAGTCCGCCGGTTCGGCCGAGGCTGCCCCGGAACAGGCGCAGCAGCCGACCGGACGCCGGCGGCGGGCGCTGGCCGCCGCCAACGAGCGGGCGGCTGCCGCCGCCGCGCAGGAAGCGGCGGGGCCGCGCCCGGTATTCGCGCTGCCGCCGGCCGAGGCCGATCAGACCCCGGCCCCGGCCCCCCAGGAGGCGCAGGCCGACCAGGGGCAGCAGGTCGCTGACGCTCCCGTGGGCGCGCCGGGTGCCGTGCCCACCCAGGGGCAGGCGCCGGTCCAGGTGCCGGGCGCCGTGGCGGTTCCCGGTGCGGCTGCCGCCGGTGACGGGGTGGCCGAGGAGGGGCGGCACGACGCCGTTCCGCACGACCAGTCCGCCGATCACACGCCGCCGCAGCCGCATCCGACCAGCGCGCCGACCGGCCGCCGGCGGCGGGCCGTCGCGACGCCGCAGCCGGCCGAGGGCGCCGGGACGCAGATGCCGGGGCATGCCGGCCAGGCGGGTCCGGTGCCCGCCAGTTCAGTGTCCGCCGCTCCCATGTCCGCCGCTCCCATGTCCGCCGGTCCCGCGCAGGGTGTTCCCGCACAGCAGGACGCCACCGGTCAGGTCCCGTTGGGGCAGGCCGCGCCGGGGCAGGGCGGTCCCGTCCAGGCCGGCGTCGCCGCTTCCCCGGTCCCTCCGGGTACGGCGGTGCCGCCGCAGGGCGTCCCGGTTCCCGCACAGGGCAACGCCACTCGCCCCCAGGGCGACGCCGTTGCACCTCAGGGCAACCTGCCGCACGGGAACGCCCCGCAGGGCACCCAACCGCAGGGCGACGCCGTACCCCCGCAAGGCAACCTGCCGCACGGGAACGCCCCGCAGGGCACCCAACCGCAGGGCGACGCCGTACCCCCGCAAGGCGCCGCCGTGCCCTCGCAGGGCGTATCGGTCCCGGCTCAGGGCGGGCTGGGGCACAGTGTGCAGGCGGCTCTTCCGGGGCAGGCGTTGCAGCCCCCGGCCCCGGCCCCGGCTCAGCCTCTGCCGCAGCAGGGCGTCGCCGCACCGGGCCAGCAGTCCTCCGCCGGCCTGCCGCTCCCCGCCGAGGCCGCTCCCGGGCAGGTCGGACCGGCCCAGGGGGCACCTCCCCAGGGCCCGCCGCCTCAGAGCACGCCCGCTCCGGGAACGCCTCCCCACGGCACGAACGCCCACGGAACTCCGCCGCAGGCCGGCGCCCCCACCTCCCGGCCCTGGCCCGCCACCGATGACACGGGCGCGGGTGCCGCCACCCCCGCACCCCCGAACGGCACACCGCGGGCCCCGCGGCACAACACCCCCGCCCCGGGCACCCCGCTGCCGCCGGAGGGCGCGCCACGGGCGGCTCAGCCACTGCCCGCCGAGGCCACCGCGTCCGTCGACCCGAACTCCACGCAGGGGCGGGCGATCAGCGTGCGGACGCTGGGGCAGGGCGTGCCGTTCAACCGGCAGGCGGCCCACGTGCAGCAGCCGTCGGTCATGCCGGTCCCGCAGTCCGTGCCGCAGCAGTCGGCGACGCCTCCCCCGCACCAGCCGGGTGGATCGGGCCGGCGCCGCAAACTCGGGACGCCGCCCGACCCGGCGACGCGTACGGACCAGGCGGGCCGCCCGGAGCAGGGGCAGGCGCGCCCGGCAGCCCAGGCACCCCGCCCGGAACAGGCCGCGCGGCCCCATCCGACCGGTGAGCACACCCCGCCGCCGCTCTCCGCGCAGGTCCCCGCCCCGGCGCAGCCGTCCCTCGCCGGGCAGTCGCGGCTCGCGCAGATGACCGAGGGCGGCGGACGGTCGTACGCCATAGGCGCACCCGACGAGAACGCCGCCGAGGGGCCCGAACCGCTGGACGGGCCCGGTGGGGCCGTCGAGGTGGCCGATCCGCCGCGGCCGCAGCCGATGGACGACGAGCTGCCGCCCGAGCCGCTGGACAACCCGCGGCGGCTGCTGGTGTGGCCGGCGCCGGACGTCAGCACGCAGCAGGCGCTGAGCGACCGCGGCTACCGGCCGGTGATCGTGCACTCGCGCGAGGAGGTCGACGCGCAGATCGCGGCCTTCCCCGCCGCGCTGTTCGTGGACCCGCTGACCGGACCGATCACGCGTACCGCGCTGCAGTCGCTGCGGCAGGCGGCCGTCGCCGCCGAGGTGCCGGTCCTGGTCACGGCCGGGCTCGGCCAGGCCTCACGGGACGCGGCGTACGGTGCCGATCCGGCCGTGCTGCTGAAGGCGCTGGCGCCGCGCGACAGTGAGCAGCATCCGCCGCGGGTGCTGCTGATCGAGGAGCACGCGGAGATCGCGCTGGCGCTGACGGCGGCCCTGGAGCGGCGCGGGATGCAGGTCGCGCGGGCCGCGAGCGACGCGGACGCGGTGATGCTGGCGGGGCAGTTCCGGCCGAACCTGGTGGTGATGGATTTGCTGCAGGTGCAGCGGCGGCAGGAGGGCTTCGCCGGGATCGTCGACTGGCTGCGGGCGAACGGGCAGCTCAACCGCACCCCGCTGGTCGTCTACACCGCCGCCGTCGACCAGGCCGACCTGCCGCGGCTGGCCTCCGGGGAAACGGTGCTGTTCCTCGCGGAGCGGTCCACCAGCTCCGAGGTGCAGTCCAGGATCGTCGAGCTGCTCAGCCGGATCGGCACCAACTAGCCGGTACGACCGGGCCTAGGGTGCCGTCAGCCGGCGCGCGGCCTCCTTCACCGATGCCCGCAGGCGGCCCCGGTCCGGGTCCCCCTCGCCGACCAGGATGCGCCGCATCTGGGGGACGACGGCGGTCCAGTTGGCCAGGGCGGTCAGCAGGAAGAGCAGGTCGGCCGCCGGGATGGCGTCGGTGACGGCTCCCCGGACCTGGCCGTCCCGGAGGGCGGCGACCTTGCGGGCGTAGTGCTCCTGGCGGTCGGACTCGTGGGGCAGCTCGGTGCTGCCGTACTCCAGGCCCTCCCAGAAGAGCAGGCGCAGCAGCTCCGGGTGGGCGGCGTGGTAGTCCATCAGGCGGTCGACCCAGCCCTCGATGTCGTCCGGGTCGACCGGGACGGCCTCGGCGAGGTGGAGCATCTTCTTCTCCAGGACGATGGCGAACAGTTCCGCCTTGTTGCCGAAGTAGGCGTAGATGAGCTGCTTGTTGGCCTTCGCCTCGCCGGCGATGCGGTCGATGCGGGCGCCGGCGATGCCGTGCCGGGCGAACTCGGCGACCGCCGCTTCGAAGATCCGGGCCTTGGTGGCCTCGGGGTCCCTTGCTGCCATGGGGAGAGGGTAGCGCGCCGAGTAACCAACTGTTTGGTTGACAGGTAAGGGCGGGGCGGCCCAGACTGTTCCCCATCCGCCAACCAACCAGTTAGTTGCTAGAGTCGACTCCAAGGAACTCCCCTCCATGCCGTCAGCGACCACGACCACCGTCCAGGCCGGCACCCCCGTGCGACAGGCCCGTCCCCCCGGCCTCTTCCTCACCCTGCTCGCCGTGTGCAGCGCGGTCACCGCCGCCAACGTCTACCTCGCCGCACCGCTGCTCCCGCTCATGGCCCGTGACTTCGGCTCGGCACCCTCGGCCATCGCCTGGATCGCCTCGGTCGCGCAGCTCGGCTACGCGGTCGGGCTGCTGTTCTTCGCCCCGCTCGGCGACAGCGCGAACCGGCGCCGGCTGGTCGCGGGGCTCACGCTCGTCACCGCTCTCGCGCTGGGGGCCAGTGCGGCCGCCCCGGGCACCGCCGCCCTCGCGGCCACGATGTTCGTCGCCTCGGCCGCGACCGTCATCCCTCAGCTGCTCGTCCCGCTGGTCGCCGAGCGCGCCCCCGCCGAGCGGCGTGGCCGGCATGTCGCGGCCGTCATCGCGGGCCTGTTCACCGGCATCGTCGGGGCCCGGGTCCTGGGTGGGCTGGCCGGGCAGGCCTTCGGCTGGCGGTGGGTGTTCGCGGGCGCGGCCGTGCTCACCCTCGTCCTGGGGCTCGCGACCGCGGTGGTCCTGCCGTCGCGGCGGCGCCGCGAGGGCCCGCTGTTCGCGGGGCTGGTGGCGCTGCCGTCCGTGCTGCGCAGCTCGCCGGACCTGTGGCGGGCGTGTGTGCGTCAGGCCGGGATGTTCGGTGCGTGGAGCGCCCTGTGGACCTCGCTGGCCCTGCTGCTGACCGGGCCGGAGTACGGGCTGTCCACCGCCACCGCCGGGCTGTTCGGGCTGTTCGGGCTGACCGCGAGTGCGGTGGCGCCACTGGCGGGCGGGCTGGTGGACCGGTTCGGCGCCGGCAAGGTCGTGCGGTCGGCGTATCTGATCGCCGCCGTGTCCGTGCCCCTGTTCCGGCTGGGCGGGCAGGTGCTGTGGGCGCTGTTCGCCGCGGCGATCGCCGTGCACGCGGCGCTGGTCGCCTCCCATGTCGCCAACCAGACCCTCGCCCTGACCGCCACCCCCACCCCGGCCACCGCCAACACCGCCTATGTGGTCGCCGGTTTCGCGGGCGGCGCCGCCGCCTCCGCTCTCGCCGGGACCGCCTTCAGCCACTTCGGCTGGGGCGGGGTCTGCGGGGTGGCGGGTCTGTGGCTGGTGCTGGGGTGGGGCTTGAGCCGGTCGCGACGGTAAGACAGTCGTAGGGCACCCATGTGCGCCGGACGGGCAGAAGGAACTCTCCCGTCCGGTGCACTTATTTATTAATGCACCCTCACAACAAAGTGAGGCAACATTACGGCTGCTGCCGCGAAGTAGCCCTTCGCAGTCGACGCGAAGGAACCCTTCGCAGTCGATTTCTGTGCTAGGTTAGCCATCACCGAGGCTCGGGATGCCGGGTTCGGGTGCGGTGCCATGAGGGGCGGAGGTCGCCCGGCGGGGCCGCCGATGACAGCAAAGTCGACTCGCCGCACCGCCCGACCAGGGGCCTAATCCAAGACGGGCGGTGCGGCCCTACAACCCCTCACGGGGGCGGAGGGACGATTCTGATGCGAATCGCCATCACCCATGATGCCTGGACCTGGCCCAAGCAAGCCAGGAAGGGCGTGGTCACGCTCGTCGTGATCATCATCGTCGGCGTAATCGTGGCCGCCGCGGCGGGGCATGGGAGGGCTGCGTTGGCAGCGGTCGCCCTGGCCCTTCTGACCGTGGCGGCCGAGGAGCTGTTCCGCGCCGCTCTGCGGTATCGGTTGCGCGTCGTCTGAGTGACGACACCTGCAGGAAAGGACGGGCCGTCCGTGCGAGAGGTGACACATCCATGAGTCCGGACGACCGGAGCCCGCAGCGGCACGGGGACCTCCGGCCCTCGCTGGGCCACTTCTGCGAGGTTGCGGCCGGCCCGTCCGGCACCCTGCTCGACATACTCCACGAGGGTCCGAGCGGCGTTCCGGTCGTCTCACCGCCCGACCTCACCGAGAACCACACCGTGGACACCCGGCAGCTCCGCCGGGTCCCCTTCGAGCAGGCAGAACGATTCGCGCGCTTCACGCTGGGCGCGGGAGACGTCCTGCTCGTGCGGCAGGGCACGCTGGGGCGGCTGGCACTGATCGGTGAGGAGCACACCGGCTGGATCTACAGCTCTTCGTGTCTGCGCCTGCGGCCCGACCGGAGGCGGATCCTGCCGGAGTTCCTGGCCGCATACCTGGCTCACCCTCCTGTGCAGCGGGAGTTGCTCGCCTTGGCGCAGCCCGGGACGGTTCCCTCGGTGAATTCCACGATGCTCAAGGATTTCCCCGTGGTGGTTCCGGGTCTGGAGCGTCAACGAGAAGTCGTGGCGGCGCTGGCCGACATCGATGAGCAGATCATGGTGCAACGCAAGATGCTGAACCAGCTGACAGCCCTGCGGCCGTCGATCTTCGAGCGACTGAAGCGAGGGCAGTAGAACCATGGACGCGATGAGTATGGGACGGCTCACTGTCGACCAGTTGGACGAGCATCTGTGGCAAGCCGCCGAGGTCCTGCGCGGCGAGCTGGACGCGTCTGCGTTCTCCCAGGTTCTGGGCCCGCTCCTCCTCCTTAAGCGGGCCTCCGATCAGCCCGGTCCCTTCCATGTATCGGAGCAGTCCCGGTGGAGGACCGTTCTCGAACACGGCCGGGGTAATCCCGGACATGCCCTCGAGGCGGCTCTCCACCGGCTGGAAGCCGACAACCCCGAGCACATGGCTGGCCTCTTCCAGATGGTCAACTTCGGGAGTGCCCCGAGCCGACGTGTGCTCAGATGGCTGATCGACCACCTCGACCAGGTATCTCTGAGCGACGAAGATCTCACCTTCAGTGATGGAGTGGGCCGGGCCTTCGACCGTTTCCTCGTCCGCACCGCTTCCCTGGCGGGCGCCAAGGGGGCCGACGTCTTCGTCCCGCGGGCCGTGTGTCGGCTGATGACGGAGCTGGTCGCCCCGCAGGAAGGAGACTCAGTCGCCGATCCACACGCGGGCTGGGGCGGCATGCTCCTGCAAGCCACCCGGTATGTCACCGAGCAGGGCGGGCATCCGGCGAACCTGAGGTTGAGCGGCCAGGAGAAGAACACGGCGGCGTGGCTCACCAGCAGGATCAATCTGCTGTTGCACGGCGTCACGGACGCTGTTGTAGCCAACACCGAACCGCTGGCTGAGCCACTCCTCGCCCACGGATACGACCTCGCCCGCTTCGACCGCGTGCTCACGGTCCCGCCGTTCTCGAGGAACTACCTCCGCCATGAAGTAAGCCATCCGGAACGTATGAGATACGGCTGGGTGCCCGAGGGCGGCAAGAAGGCGGACCTCATGTTCATCCAGCACGTCTTGGCCACGCTGCGTCCCGAGGGCCGGGCGGCTGTGGTGGCCCCCCACGGCGTCCTCTTCCGTGGCGGTGCCGAAGGAGAGATCCGCCGGGGACTGATTGAGGACGATCGGATCGAGGCCGTTATCGGTCTCGGAGCGAACGTCTTCTACGGCACCAACATCCCCACATCCGTCCTCGTCTTGAAGGGCACTCACGGACGTTCCGCCGACGAGCGCGGCAGCGTCCTGTTCGTCGACGCGCAAGACGAGGTGACGACAGGACGGTCAAAAAACCGGCTGGACGCCCAGCACATCGCGAGGATCGCGGGCGTCTTCCACCGTCGGGAGGAGCTGCCGGGCTTCTCGCGCCTCGTATCCCTGGAGGAGATCCGGAGGAACGACTTCACCCTGAACATCCGCCGATACGTTGATGCCGACCCACTTCCGGAGCCCTTGATCGACATCGGTGCGGCGCTCGTCGGTGGTGTGCCACGCGGTGAAATCGAGGATCACATCGGCCGGTTTCAAGCCTTCGGAATCAGCCTGGACCAGCTCTTCCTGCCCGATCGTCCGGGATACCTGAGGTTTCCCGCCGAGGGCCACCAGGCGGTGGCGGCCCGCATTTCCATTCTGGCGAATGCCCGGACGATCTCGTTCCTGGACGCCGTCCGGCGGTGGTGGGCGGATCAGAGTCCCCTGCTTGTGGATTTGGCAGGCACGGGAAGACTGTTCCGCTCGGGTCTGCGTTCCCGGCTCGAGACAACCTTCTGTGAAGAGCTGCTCCCCCTGGCCGTGCTGGACCGGTACCAATTGCTGGGCGCCCTCAGCTCATGGTGGTCGGACCGCGACGAAGAGTTGAGAACCATCGACGCGTACGGCTTCGAGGAGGCCCTCGCTCGCCGACGCACACCCGCGGAACGGAAGGGCCCACCGAACCGGCTGCCGTTCATCCCACCGGGCCAAGAGGCGGCCCTAGTACTGGAAGGATTGAGTGACGGCCTCTGCCTGCACGTCGAACAACTCATCACCGCCGAACTGAGGAAGCTGATCGACATCTACGTTCGGTGGGGCGAACGGTACGCCGTTTCCATGGTCGATCTGGAAGAGCAATACTTGGCGGCCTCGCAGCGGCTGCGGCTGCGGCTGACGGGCCTCGGACACGTCTGACAGCCGGGACGAACGGCGCACCGCCGCCGGGTGATGAGCCCCCGGCCACGGCCAGGGGCTCCGATGCGTTTCCCGGCTTCAGATCCGGGTGATGTCCAGCTCCCCCTGCGCGTACTGCCTGCGCAGCACCTTCTTGTCGAACTTGCCGACGCTCGTCTTCGGGACCGACTCGATGATCGTCCAGCGCTCCGGGAGCTGCCACTTGGCGATGTGGCCCTCGTCGGCGAGGAAGGCGCGCAGGGTCTCGAAGGTGGCGGTGGAGCCCTCCTTGAGGACGACCGTGGCCAGGGGGCGCTCGCCCCACTTGTCGTCGGGGACGGCGACAACGGCCGCCTCGGTGACGTCCGGGTGGGACATCAGCGCGTTCTCCAGCTCCACCGACGAGATCCACTCGCCGCCGGACTTGATGACGTCCTTGGCCCGGTCGGTGAGGGTGAGGTAGCCGTCGGCGGAGATGGTGCCGACGTCGCCGGTCTTGAGCCAGCCGTCCTCGCTGAACTTGTCGGCGGGGCGCAGCGGCTCGGCGCCGGGGCCGTTGTAGTAGGCGCCCGCGATCCAGGGGCCGCGCACCTCGAGCTCACCGGCGGACTCGCCGTCCCAGGGAAGGCGTTCGCCGCCGGGGCCGGTCAGGCGGGCCTCGACGCCGGCCGGGAAGCGGCCCTGGGTGAGGCGGTAGGCGAACTCCTCCTGCGTGCCGACCGCGGAGGCCGGGGGACGGGCGACCGTGCCCAGCGGGGACGTCTCCGTCATGCCCCAGGCGTGGCAGACCCGCATGCCCAGCTTGTCGAAGGCCTCCATCAGCGACGGCGGACAGGCCGATCCGCCGATGGTGACCTGGGTGAGGGAGGAGACGTCCCGGGGGTGCGCGGTCAGCTCCGCGAGCAGGCCCTGCCAGATGGTCGGGACGGCGGCGGCGTGGGTCGGCCGCTCGCCCTCGATCATCGCGGCGAGCGGGGCCGGCTGGAGGAAGCGGTCCGGCATCAGCATGTTCACGCCGGTCATGAACGTGGCGTGCGGCAGGCCCCAGGCGTTCACATGGAACTGGGGGACGACGACCAGGGAGGTGTCCTGGTCGGTCAGGCCCATCGACTGGGCCATGTTGACCTGCATGGAATGCAGGTAGATGGAGCGGTGGCTGTAGATGACGCCCTTGGGGTCGCCGGTGGTGCCGGAGGTGTAGCACATGGCGGCGGCCTGGCGTTCGTCCAGTTCGGGCCAGTCGTACGACGTCGGCTTCCCCGCGATCAGGTCCTCGTACTCGTGCACGCGGACGGCCGCGTCGGCGAGGAGCGAGCGGTCTCCGGGGCCCGTGACGACCACGTGCTCGACCGGCTTCAGGTGCGGCAGCAGCGGGGCGAGCAGGGGGAGCAGCGAACCGTTGGCGATGATCACGCGGTCGGCGGCGTGGTGGACGATCCAGGCCAGCTGCTCGGGCGGGAGGCGGAGGTTCAGGGTGTGCAGGACCGCGCCCATGGACGGGATCGCGAAGTACGCCTCGACGTGTTCCGCGTTGTTCCAGGCCAGGGTCGCCACACGCTCGTCGCCGGTGACACCGAGGTCGTCCCTCAGCGCGTGGGCCAGCTGGGCCGCGCGGGCGCCGATCTCCGCGTAGGAGCGGCGGTGCGGCTCGTCCTCACCGGTCCAGGTGGTCACCTGCGATGTCCCGTGGACCGTCGACCCGTGGGTCAGGATCCTCGAGATCAGCAGCGGTACGTCCTGCATCGTGCTCAGCACGGCGTCCTCCCGGGGGCGACATTGCCTACGCGGTGGTAAGGGTTGCGCTGATTCTGCGCACATACCGCGCGGTATGTCACTAGGTCCGGGCGATCGATCAGATCACGCCATCCCGGAGGGGGAACTCACAGGCGGGCGGGACACCTCCTCACCGGCGGGCCAGTCCCAGCTCAGCGTCCTCGCGGAGCTTGCCGAGCGCCCGGGAGACGGCCGACTTCACCGTGCCCACCGAGACGCCGAGCAACTCGGCCGTCTGGGCCTCGCTGAGGTCCTCGTAGTACCTGAGGACCACCATGGCCCGCTGCCGGGCGGGCAGCCGCATGATCGCCCGCCACATCGCGTCGCGCAGCGCCTGCCGCTCGGCCGGGTCGTCCCCGCCGGCCACCGGGTCGGGCTCGGGCAGCTCCTCGCACGCGAACTCGTCGACCTTGCGCTTGCGCCACTGCGAGGTCCGGGTGTTCAGCAGCGCCCGGCGCACATAGCCGTCGAGGGCGCGGTGGTCCTCGATGCGCTCCCAGGCGACGTACGTCTTGGTGAGGGCGGTCTGCAGCAGGTCCTCCGCGTCGCTCGGGTTGCCGGTGAGCGAGCGGGCGGTACGCAGCAGCACCGGCTGGCGGGCCCTGACGTACGACGAGAACGACGGGTACGGAAGGGTCTGCGCCGCCGGTCCGGCCGCCTTCGAAGCGCTCGTGCAGACGAGTGTGGTCATGGCTCAACGCTATGAGCGACGGCATGGTGAGCGGATCGGCCGCAGGTCCCGAAGCGGGGTCCCCCTCAGGTTGTAGGGGTGCGACCGGCTGCACCTCCTGTAGGTGGAGCGCGGGTCCCGGAGTACTGCGGGTTCACCCCTGGGGGTCGGCGGTCAGGACGAGTCCGGACGTGGGCACGCCCGTCCCCGCCGTCACCAGGACCCGTTCCGCTCCCGGCACCTGGTTCGCCGCCGTTCCCCGGATCTGCCGGACCGCCTCCGCGATGCCGTTCATGCCGTGCAGGTACGCCTCGCCGAGCTGCCCGCCGTGCGTGTTGAGGGGCAGGTGTTCCTCGGCCACGAAGTCAGCCGCCTCGCCCCGGCCGCAGAAGCCGAACTCCTCCAGCTGCGTCAGCACGAACGGCGTGAAGTGGTCGTAGAGGATGCCCACGTCGATGTCGGCGGGCCCGAGCCCCGAGGTCCGCCACAGCTGCCGGGCCACGAACGCGCTCTCGGGCAGGCCGGTCAGGTCGTCGCGGTAGAAGCCGGTCATCTGCTCCTGGGCGCGTCCGGCGCCCTGGGCGGCGGCGGCGATCACGACGGGCGGGCGGGGCAGGTCGCGGGCCCGTTCGACGGAGGTGACGACGAGGGCCTGGCCGCCGTCGGTCTCCTGGCAGCAGTCCAGCAGCCGCAGCGGTTCGACGATCCAGCGCGAGGCGGCGTGGTCGGCGAGGGTGATGGGCCGGCCGTGGAACCAGGCCGCCGGGTTGGTCGCCGCGTGCTTCCGGGCGACGACCGCCACGTGCCCGAAAGCCTCCGGGGCCAGCCCGTGGGTATGGAGGTAGCGCCGGGCCGCCATCGCCACCCAGGAGGCCGGGGTGAGCAGGCCGAACGGCAGCGACCAGCCGAGCGCCGCGCCCTCCGCCGACGGCTCCCGGTGCCGCACCCCGGAGCCGAAGCGACGGCCCGAGCGCTCGTTGAAGGCCCGGTAGCAGACGACCACGTCCGCCACGCCCGCGGCGATCGCCAGGGCGGCCTGCTGGACGGTGGCGCAGGCCGCTCCCCCGCCGTAGTGGATCCGGGAGAAGAAGGAGAGCTCCCCCATGCCCGCGGCCTGGGCGACGGTGATCTCGGGGCTGGTGTCCATGGTGAAGGTGACCATCCCGTCGACGTCGGCGGGGGTCAGCCCCGCGTCCGCGAGGGCCGCGTGCACCGACTCCACCGCCAGGCGCAGTTCGCTGCGGCCCGAGTCCTTGGTGAACTCGGTGGCCCCCACGCCGACGACGGCCGCGCGCCCTCCGAGACCGTCCCGCCCTGTCGGGCTCATGCCGGGACCCGCACCGTCACCGTGCCCGTGACATGCGTGCCGAGGCCGTTCACGCCGACGACCCGGACCGTCGCGGTGTCGCCGTCGACCTCTTCGACCGTGCCGGTCAGCACCATCGTGTCGCCGGGGTGGTTGGGTGCTCCGAGCCGGATGGCCACCCGGCGCAGCACGGCCCGGGGGCCGAAGTGGTCGGTGATGTAGCGGCCGACCAGGCCGTTGGTCGTCAGGATGTTCATGAAGATGTCGGGGGATCCCTTCTGCCGGGCGAGGTCCGGATCGTGGTGGACGTCCTGGTAGTCGCGGGAGGCGATCGCCCCGGCGACGATCAGGGTCCGGGTGACGGGGATCTCCAGGGGCGGGAGGCGGTCACCGGCGTTCACGGGGTCACCCCCCGGAAGACGGGCAGCACGAGCTCCTCGTCGTACCGCCGGAACTCCAGCCGCACCGGCATGCCGATCCGCACCTGGTCGTACGGCACCCCGACCACGTTGCTGACGATTCGCACGCCCTCCGCGAGCTCGATCAGGCCGACCGCGTAAGGGGGGTCGAAGGCCGGGAAGGGCGGGTGATGCAGGACGACGTAGGAGTACACCGTGCCCTCGCCGCTCGCCTCGACGGTGTCCCAGTCCGGGGAGCCGCAGCCATTGCAACCCGGCAGCCAGGGGAAACGCAGGGTGGCGCAGGCGGTGCAGCGCTGGATGAGGAGCTCGTGGCGGGCCACGCCCTCCCAGAAGCCGGCGTTGTCGCGGTTGACGACGGGGCGGGGGCGGCGTTCGGCCGGCTTCGAAGGCCGGTGTGCGGGGGCGTACTTGAGGATGCGGAAGCGGTGGGTGCCGGCGAGTTCGCCGCCCGCGCGGACGTCGGTCCGGGTCGTGACGAAGTAACCCGCCCCGAGCTTCGTGGCCTTGCGGCCGGACACCGACTCGATCACCGAGTCGAAGGTGATCCGGTCGCCCGGGCGCAGGGGGCGCACATACTCCTGTTCGCAGTCGGTGGCGACGACCGCGTCATGCCCCGACTCGTCGAGCAGGGTGAGGAGTTCGTCGTACGCCGCTGTGCGGTCCGGGCGGCGGTGGAGACCGGCCATGGTCCAGGCCTGGAGCATGGTGGGGGGAGCGATGGCATCGGGGCCGGTGTACGCGGGGCTGGTGTCGCCCATGGCCTCGCACCAGTGCCTGATCATCGGCTCGTTGACGGGGTCGCGGCCGATGCCGGTGGCGGCGGCCGGGAGGCCCTCGTAGGCCTTCAGGCGCGCCTCGAACTCCTCGTGGTCCTCCGGCTCACCTTTCACGGTTTCTGACTGTCCGTCAGATCCGCTGCCCCGTCAAGACCTCGCGGACCCGGAAGAACGCCTGCGCGGCGGTGCCGGAGTACCGCCGCACAGACGCTTGCCACCCCACGAAGCACACCCCCACGGCGCCCGGACCGGTGCCCGCCGCACCGCCCGCCCGGCTCGCCACCACACCGGGACGAAGCTGACGGCGGTGGCGGCGTCGCCCTGGTTGACGGCCGTGCACTCCGAGCCGTCGACCAGGGCGGTGTCGCTCTGGTTCCAGGCGTAGTCGCCGGCGGCCTGCTGCTGGGTGGTGGCGCGTCGCCGAAAGCCGTCGCCGCCGTCGCCGCCGGCGCCGCTGCCGTGGATGGCCTGCCCGGCCTCCGTGACAGACGCGATGGATCCGTTTCGCACCCGGGTACCGCAAGGGGCCGTCCCGCACTTTTCGGCCGACCCCGGGCCCCCCGGCGTGTCACGCCCGCCCCCCTTTCCTTTTTCGAACGTACGTACGAAACTAGTGTCATGGCCACCACCGACCGGCAGGCCGCGACGCTGGCCCTCGCACACGCCCTGTCAGCCGCCGAACGCGGACTGGCCGTCCTCCCCCTGTCCCGCACCAAACTCCCCGCGCTGCGCTCCCCCCACCACGACGACCCCGCCCCGTCCCCCTGCCACGGCCAGTGCGGCCGCCTCGGACACGGGGTGTACGACGCCTCCAGCGACCCGGACCGCATCCGCGAGCTGTTCGCCGCCGCGCCCTGGGCGACCGGCTACGGCATCGCCTGCGGACTGCCCCCGCACCACCTCATCGGCCTCGACCTGGACGTGAAGACCGGCACGGACTCCTCGGCCGCCCTGCGCGAGCTGGCACTACGGCACCTGTTCACCATCCCGCCGACCGTGGTCGTCGTGACCCCGTCCGGCGGCCGGCATCTGTGGCTGAGCGGGCCGCCCGAAGTGGTCGTCCCGAACTCGGCCGGCCGGCTCGCCCCCGGCATCGACATCCGGGGCGCCGGCGGCTACCTGGTCGGCCCCGGCTCCCGGACGGCCCAGGGTGTCTACGCCGCCGCCCCGGGCACCGCGCACCTGCCCCCCGCCCCCTGCCCGCGCTCCCTCCTGCGGCTGCTGCTCCCGCCGCCCCGCGCCCACCACCCGGCGCCGCAGACGGCCGGCGAGCGCGGCCAGGGACTGGTCCAGTTCGTCCTGGCCGCGCACGAGGGCCAGCGCAACACCCGCCTGTTCTGGGCGGCCTGCCGGGCCTACGAGGACGGCATCGGCCCGGCGCTCGTGACTCCCCTGGTCGACGCGGCTCTCCACACCGGCCTGTCCGAGCGGGAGGCCCGCACGACGATCGCGTCGGCGGCACGGATGACCGGGCACCGGCCGTGAGCCCCGCCCGCACGGCCCCGTCCATGAACACCGAAAGACCTCCATGCAACAGCACGCCACATCACCGGCCCTGGCGCTCACCCGCCTCGTCCTGGCCTCCGGCCGCTCGGTGGACCTCGCCGACCTGCGGTTCTCCTCGACGTACGGCGACATGCTGGAGGGCTATCCCTGCAAGCCGCTGAACGATCTGCGGATCCGGGGTCTCCTGCACGCCGCCGAGCGGTCCCGCCCGGGCACGCCGGTGCACCTCGTCCCGCCGCGGCGGGAGTACCCCGACCAGTACGCGGGCGGCCTCGGGCCGGTCGAGGTGCTGCCCGCCGTGGCCTGCCTCGGCACGTTCCACTCCGCGGCCCTGGACCCGGCCCGCGACCCGGTCGCCTACCGCTCGCGCCTGACCGTCGTCTGGTTCCAGTCCACGCCCCGCCTGCCGTCGGGCTGCGACGCGGAGCCCGCGCTGCGCGATCTCGACTGGGCGGGGCTGGCCCGGGACGCCCCGGCGCCCCCGTAGGGTCGTCGACCCGAGTGCTTCCCGGCTGGAACATCCGCGCCGGCAGTCGGAGTCGACCTGGTCGCTGTACGAGTACCACCTGGAACGACTGGAGCCGGAGGACTTCCTCCGGGAGCCCGCGGCGCACTGCTGGACGACGCGCCCGCGCAGCCCTTCTGCGACGCGTTCAGCCAGGCCGTGTCCCCGGCTTCCGGGGCAGGGCCGTCCCGTGCGTGACATCGTGGGTACATGAGCATCGACGTTCACCCGGCCACGGACTTCGAGGACGTCCGTGCCGTGCTCGGGCCCAAGTCGCCCCAGGCGAACGTCTGCTGGTGCCTGAGCTACCGGATCCCCTCCCGGCTGAACAACGAACTGCGCGGTCCGGAACGCGGCGCGTACGTCGCGGAACTGTGCCGCGCGGACCCTCCCCCGGGAGTGCTCGCCTACGACGGTGACGAACCGGTCGGCTGGGCCGCCGTCGCCCCGCGCGCGGACACCTCCTTCGCCCGCAACCGCAAGATCCCGCACATCGACGACCTGCCCGTCTGGTCGCTGTGGTGCGTCCGGGTCCGCCCCGGCCATCGCAGGCAGGGCATCTCACACGCCCTCATCGCCGGCGCGGTCGCGTTCGCCCGGGACCGCGGCGCACCGGCGATCGAGGCGTACCCCCTGGACAACGGTGACGCCAAGGTCGATCCGACGATGGCGTACGCGGGTCTGCGGAAGAACTTCGAACGCGCCGGCTTCACCCACGCGGCGGACACGACCTCGGTGCTGGCCGGTCATCCCCGGATTCTGATGCGCCTCGGCCTGCGGTGAGAAAAGGCCCGACCGCTGGCGACGGGGGATGCACCAGCGGTCGAGCCATGGCCAAGGGTAACAAGCGCTTGCCCACCGCGAGCCGACTGACCGTCAGGAGAGCCCGGTTGTGACTGGTATCACTCAACCGCCGTGCCGGCCGGGCCTGTTGTCGAGGGGGCGGGTCAGCCGTCGCACGGCGGATCGTAGGAGAGCCGGGGCAGGTACTCCCGCCAGGTGTCCGGCGTCAGCACCCCCCGGGTCATCGAGCAGACGCGGCGGGCGGCCGCGTCGACGTCGAGGTTCCACAACCGGATGGTGTCCGCGCCGCTCGACACCCCGAGCATGTGGCTGTTCGGGCTGAACGCCAGGAAGGTGCCGCTCTTGGCGTGGGGGCTCATCGACTGGCCGATCGCGGTGGCGTGGGAGGGGTCGGAGACGTTCCACAGCCGGACGGTGCTGTCGTTGCCGCCGCTGGCCAGGGTGCGGCCGTCCCGGCTGAACGTCAGCGACACGACCGCTTCCGTGTGCCCCGTGAGCCGCGTCTCCTCGGAGGCCTCGGCGGGGTCCGTGATGTCCCACAGGCGGACCGAGGTGTCGTCGCCCGCGCTGGCCAGCGTGCGGCCGTCGCGGCTGTAGGCGAGGGCGTTGACCGCTCCGAGGTGGCCCCGCAGAGGCGCCCCGGCGAGGGTCACCCGCCCGGGGCGGGCCGCGTTCCACAGCCGGATGGTGCCGTCCGCGCTGCCGCTCGCGAGCGTCCGGCCGTCCGGGCTGAACACGAGGTGGTTGACGTAGCCCTTGTGCCCGGTGAGGCTCGTGCCGAGCGGGCGCGGCCGGGACGGGTCGCGGATGTCCCACAGCTGGAT
The DNA here is from genome assembly GCF_044755265.1 of Streptomyces sp. NPDC092370. Classification (NCBI taxonomy): domain Bacteria; kingdom Bacillati; phylum Actinomycetota; class Actinomycetes; order Kitasatosporales; family Streptomycetaceae; genus Streptomyces; species Streptomyces sp. NPDC092370. The sequence continues at coordinate 133,947 of NZ_JBIVQO010000005.1, forward strand.
GGTGCGGTCGTCGTGGGCCGTGGCCAGGACCCGCCCGTCGGGGCTGAACGCCAGCGGGTCCGCGTACCGGATGCGCAGCGGGACGGGGGAGCCGTACGGGGCAGGGTCTTCCGGGTCGGCGAGGTTCCACAGCTCCACGGCCCGGTCGCCGGTCACGACCGCGAGGGTGCGGCCGTCCCGGGAGAACTCCAGGGAGCGCACGTCGCCCCGGCGAGGGCGAAACGGTTCACCTATCCGCACCGGCCTGCCGGGCCTCCGCACGTCCCACAGCCGGATCCGGCCGTCCCGCGCCGCCGTCGCGAGCACCGGCCCGTCCGGCCGGAACGCTCCGGTCCGGCCGGCCATGTCCGACGTCGGCACCGACCACAGGCGGACCTTGTTGTCACCCGTCCCGGTGGCGAGGGTGCGCCCGTCGGGGCTGAAGCCGAGCGCGTACATCTCGCCGCTGCTGCCCGCGAGGGGCCCGCCGACCTGCGACGGATACCTCGGATCGCTGACCTTCCACAGGCTGGCGGTGCTGTCCGCGCTGGCCGCGGCGAGCATGTTCCCGTCGGGGCTGAAGGCCACGGACCAGACCGGCCCGGTGTGACCGGCGAGCGGCGCGCCGATCTCGGCCGGGCGGCCCCCGCCGGCCATGTTCCACAGCCGCACGGTGCCGTCCGCGCCGCCGCTGGCGAGCGTGCGGCCGTCGGGGCTGAAGGCCACGGAGTGCACCGTGGTCGTGTGGCCGGTCAGCGGACTTCCGGCCGGCTCCGGGCGGCCGGGCTCGGACACGTCCCAGAGCCGGATCGTGCCGTCGTCACCGCCCGCGGCCAGCGTCCGGCCGTCCGGACTGAACGCCACCGAGCGCACGGCCGCCCTGTGTCCGGTCAGGGGGGCGCCCAGCACCTGGGGCCGCCGCCGGTCGGCCACGTCCCACAGCCGGACCGCGTGATCGTCGCTCGCGGAGGCCAGCGTGCGTCCGTCCGGGCTGAAGGCGATCAGGTAGATGGTGCCGTCGTGGCCGGTCAGGGGCGCGCCGAGCGACTTCGGGTGCTCGGGGTCGGTCACGTCCCACAGCCGTACGGTGCCGTCGTCGGAAGCGCTGGCGAGCGTTTGGCCGTCCGGGCTGAAGACCGCGCTGCTCACCCAGCTCGTATGCCCGGTGAGGGGCTTGCCCAGGGGTTGCGGGCGCTTGGGGTCGGCGACATTCCACAGCCGCACGGTCCGGTCGTAGCTGGCGGTGGCCAGGACCTGTCCGTTCGGGCTGAACGTCGTGAGGTAGACGGCACCCGTGTGACCGGTGAGGGGCGTGGCGAGGGGGGTGTTCACTATGGAGATCAGGCGGCTGATCGCGCCCTTGTCGTCCGGCCGCAGCCGATGCGCCACCAGGTCGAGCTGTGCGGACAGCGACGGGTCCGTGTCCTGCACGCGGTCGGACTGGGCGAGCACCTGCTCGAAGACGGCCTCGTCCCGCTGCTTCCAGGCGATCACGGCCGATCCGACCGCCAGCACCGCCAGCACGACCAGCGCCGCCACCGCGCCCCGGCTGATCCAGCTGATCCGCCGGCGCAGCCGGACCGAGGCGGCCAGGAACTCCACCGCGCTGCGGGTCAGGAACCTGTCCCCGGCGGACCTCGCCCAGCCGTGGGCCTGTTCCAGCCGGGAACCCCGGTAGAGCAGCGAGGTGTCGCGGTTCGACTCCTCCCAGGCCCGGCCGTCCTCCTCCAGGCGCTGGCGCAGCAGATTGCCCTGCCGGTCCTCGTCGATCCAGTCGCGCAGCCGCGGCCAGGCGTGCAGCAGCGCCTCGTGGGTGATCTCCACGGTCTCCGCGTCGAGCGTCACCAGCCGGGCGCGGACCAGCGCCTCCAGGGACTCCTCCGTCTTGCCGGGGTCGGTCGACTCCTGTGCCAGCTGCCGCCGGGTCCCGCGCCGGCGCGTGGCCTGGGTGTCCTCGCCCAGCCGGACCAGGCGGAGCAGGAGCAGCCGGGCCGCCGTGCGCGCGGCCGGGTCGAGACCGGTCCAGGCCCGCTCGGCGGTCGCCGCGACCGCGCCCTGGATGCCGCCGGCCGCGCGGTAACCGGCGAGAGTGAGCCGGCCGGCCTTCCTGCGCTGCCAGGTGGCGAGCAGGGCGTGCGAAAGGAGCGGCAGCACGCCGGCGTGTTGTGCCCCGCGCGGGCCGTCGGCACTGACCTCCCGGACGATCAGCTCCGCCAGCCCCGGCTCCAGCTCCAGGCCGACGGCCTTGGCCGGACCGGTCACCGCTTCGCGCAATTCCGCGGTGGTCAGCGGCCCAAGCACCATGTGCCGGTGCTGGAGCGCGTCGGCCAGCTCGGGGTAGCGCAGGCACCGGTCGTAGAAGTCGGCGCGGATGCCCAGCACCACGATCGCCGGGGCCGGTTCGCCGGGCCGCGCTGGAGAGCAGGCGGCGTGCAGGGCCTCGATGAAGGTGCGCCGGTCCGCCTCGTCGGGGCAGAGGGTGAACGTCTCCTCGAACTGGTCCACGATGACGACCGGGCGGGCCCCGGAGGGCGCTTCGCGCCGGGCCCAGGCGGCGACGGCGGCGCGGACGGCGCCGGTGAAGGGCGGCGTACCGGGATCGGGTGCCGGTGGGCCGCCGCTCTCCTGGGCCGCGGGCTCCCTGCCGGGGGAGGGACCGGGCTCTTGCGCGGAGGAGTGGCCGGGCTGTTGCGCCGAGGAGTGGCCGGGGTGTTGTGGGGCGGAAGCGCTGGGCCCTTGCGCGGAGGAGTGGCCGGGGTGTTGCGCGGAGGAAGCGCCCGGCTGTTGCGCGGAGGAATGGCCGGGCTCCCGCGTGGAGGAAGCGCCCGGCTGTTGCGCGGAGGAATGGCCGGGCTCCCGCGTGGAGGAAGCGCCCGGCTGTTGCGCGGAGGAATGGCCGGGCTGTTGCGCGGAGTAGTGGCCGGGCTGTTGCGCGGAGGAAGCGCCGGACCGCCCTGTCTCCGGCCCGGACGGGGCTGCCCCGGGCGCTGTCCGAGCGGGGAAGACGGCGGCCAGCTCGGGAATGCGCCGGCCCAGCTCCGCCAGCGGATCACCGCCCGGTACGAGCTGTACGACCTCCCGCGCCCGGCCGCTGTCGTCGCCGTCGTCGCCGCCCAGCGCGCCGTCCCGCAGGGCGGGCACCAGACCGGCGTTCAGCAGTGAGGACTTCCCCGCCCCCGACGCGCCCACGAGCATGACCAGGCCGCCCGTCCCTGCGACGGCCCCGAGCTGGGCGACGAGCGCGTCCGTGCTCCGCTCCCGGCCGAAGAACCACCGGGCGTCCTCCCGGCGGTAGGAGGCGAGACCCCGGTAGGGGCAGACCCCTCCGGGGGCGGCCGCGGTCTCCTCCGCGGGCCGTTTCTCGGCGGCGGACGCCGCGGGGCGCTCGCCGACCGGGTCGGCCACCGCGCGTTCCCACAGCCGCTGCCACTGGCCGAGGTCGTACAGCCCCGGGGAGACGGGCGTGGGCCGCTCGCGCCGTGCCTCGGGGATCAACACGTGCAGCACCGCCGCCAACGCGGGGAACTGGGCGGGTACGTTCCGGGCCCGCCGCCAGTCGCTGATGCGCTGGGCGGACACCCGCACGGGCCGCCCGCGTTCGTCGACCCGCTGGAGCCGGACGACCGCTTCGGACACACGTTTGAGTGGAGGGTTGCCGGCTTCCTTGTACAACAGCGCGAGGCGTTCGGCGAAGGCGGTGCGTGCCCCCGAGTCGGAACTCAAGGTCTCAGCTCCTTACTTCCGCGCCTGGACGTCCGGACCGGAAAACTCACTCTATATGGCTGACCTGCGGTGATACCGTCCGCTGCCCCCGGAATCTCCTCGTCCGCGGCCGGAAATGGCAGGATCCGGACGCAACAGCGCGCCCATCCGGTCAGCTTCCGTCCGAGCCGGACGACGAGGCTCCACCGTTCGGTACCGGTCCCCACGAGGGGAGGGACCGGTGCCGGACGACGTGGCGATCCGCCCCGGCGGACCGCGCCCCGCAACCCCCGCGAACCGTCTGTCCCGGCCTCGGCGGGCCGTGCCGCACACCCCTGCGGACGTCGCCGCGCACGCCCTTCGGACCGCGCCCTCCGACCCTGGAAAACTGACGGCCCGTCAGTTATGGTCGGCCTGCCGTACCGCTTCCGCAGCGATGTGCAGGGGTGAGCGCAGTGGAGTCACGTCCCGAGAGCCCACGACCGCAGGGTGTCCCGCGCTGGGTCGCGATGTTCTACCGCCCGGACGCCGGCTCCTGGAAGACCGCCGCCGAGTCGCCCCACCGCTCACCGGTGCTGTACGCCCTGGGCGAGATGACCCAGACCCTGCGCGCACGGGGCGACGAGGTGGCCGTCGCCCTGTGGGGGCCGAGGGACGGCGGATGGCACCGGTTCGCCGCCCCGCTGCAACAGACCGTCGTATCTCAGCCGAATCCAGAGCCCTCCTCCGACGCACCGGCCACACTGGCGGAACGGATGGCCGGCCGCCGCCACCAGGTCCTCATCGCCGGCCTGACCAAGGCGGGCCTCTACGACCTCTCCCCCGAGGACGACACGACCGTCCAGGCGCTGGTCGAACGGCTCGACGAGGCCGCCGTACGCCGGGTCGCCCAGTGGCTGGCGACCGCCGGGGGCGCACGGTGACCGGACCGGTTCGGCCGGGGTCGCGCTGGGCAGGCAACTCCCCGACGGCCACGCTCCCGATGCCGTCAGGAGGGGGACACGAGGACATGAAGGTCTCCGTAGACCGCGAACTCTGCTACGGCTCCGCCGAGTGCGCCCACCGGGCTCCGGCGGTCTTCGAGTTCGTCGACGGCTTCGGCGCCGTCCGCCCGGGGCGCGAGCGAACGGACGGCGGCCCGGAGATCCTGGAGGCGGTCGAGAAGTGCCCGAGCCAGGCGATCAGCATCACCGGGGCGCCACCGTCGCCGGACCGGCCGTAGCGAGGGCGGTTGCCGCTGCCGAGCCTGCTCGCGGTCTTCGCCCACCCCGATGACGAGTCCCTGTCGGCGGGCGGTGTCCTCGCCCGCCACGCGTCCACCGGAGCGCACGGCGGTCGTCACGCCGACCTGGTCGGCGGACACCCCACGCGCCGCGGAACTGGCCGAGGCACTCCGCATCCTGGGCGCCGACAGGCCACGCATGCTGGGTCACGCCGACTCCCGCGTCCCGCTCTCGGCCCCGGCCAGACCGCGCTTCCGCCACGTCCCGCTGGACGAGGCGATCGGGGAACTGGTCGCACATCTACGGGACTTCCGCCCGGAGATCACCCTCACCCACGACGCCCACGGCGGCCTGACCGGCCACGAGGACCATGTGCACACCCACCGCGTGACCACCCTCGCGGTCCACGCCGCCGGACCGGAAGGCCTCTACCCGGACGCCGGAGAGCCCCGGCAGCCGAGCGCCCTGTACCTGGCCACCCACCCGCACACGGCGGTCCGGACCTGGGGTGGGCACCTGGCCCCCGTAGGCAAGGCGCTGCACACGGTCCCGGACGAACGCGTCAGCGTCACCGTCGACGTCACCCCCTGGCTGGACCGGAAGGTCGCGGCGGTCCTGGCACAGCGCACGGAGGTGGCACGGGGAGCCGCACCGCGTCTGATCGACGCGCTGTCCGTGCCCGAGCGGGAACGGCTGCTCGGCACGGAGTGGTACACCCGCCACGGCCTGCTGCCGTCGGCCCCGGCGCGGGCCGAGCCGCTGTCATGGCGCGGTCGTGACACCGCCGACGGCCCCGGCGCGGGCCGAGCCGCTGTCATGGCGCGGTCGGGACACCCCACCGGAGCCGGGACAACGCCCTGGCCCTGGCCTCCACGACAGCCATCCGGACCTCCCGCTCGGCCTGGTCCATATGGGCCGCCTGCCCGGTCACCTGCCCGGCCCACTTCCGGTACAGCAGGCCCACCTCCCCCGAGAACCAGCCCCGGCTCACCGCGTTCAGCGCCAACAGCAGGCCGGTGTCCTCCGAGGCGGGCAGCGCCATCCAGCCGCCCAGGGCGAGCAGCAACTCCCGCCGCACACACAGCGAGGCGGGATGCACCTGCGCGAGAAAGCCGTTCGCCTTCCAGTGCGCGAGCACGGCCCCGCGCTCTATCGGCCCCTGGTCCGGATCGCCCGGGAACCCGACGGTCGACCCGTCGGGCAGGAGGTCGAGCACCCGCGACGTGGCCCACCCGAGACCCGGGTCCCCTTCCAGCGCGGCGAGATCCCGCGCGAGCGCGCCCGGCGTCAACCGGTCGTCGGCGTCCAGGACCTTCACGTACGCCCCGTCCCCGTGCGCCAGCGCCATGGTCCGTGCGACACCGGGCCCTCCTGCCCGCCCCTGCCGGAACGTCACCCGGGCGTCCCTGGGCACATACGGCCGGACGCCCTCGCTTTCCCCGTCCTCCTGCACGACCCAGTGCCACTCCCAGCCGACGGGAAGCCGCTGCGCGCACAACGACGCGTAGGCCTCCGGCAGAAAGCGGGCGTGGGGACCGTGCACAGCGGTGACGACGACGATGCGCCGACTCACGGCGGCGTTCACCCACCCTTCTCCGACCGGCACGCCTCGGTGATCGTAGTGCTCACCACGGACCTGGCGTCCGCCCGTTCCAGGACCAGGTGAGGGCCACCGGCCGGATCGACACCGGTCCGCTCCCGGAGCAGACTGACGCGTCGATCTGCCGGCCGCCGTCGAGCAGAGCGGCCAGCTCCACGACCAGCGCGGCATCGAGCTCGCGCAGGGCGGCCAGCGCCTGGCCGCCGTTCGTGGGCAACGCGTACCCGTGGACCAGCAGTTCCAGAGCCTCCCGGGCCGGGCCCCGAGTCGCCAGGAGTCCTTGCGCAACCGCCAAACGGCCTTGCCCGTACGCCCGTCCCGGGCCAGCACCGTCGCCTTGTCCTGCGCTCCCTGCCCGTGATCATCGCGGTCGTTCGCGCCTCGGTGTTCGTCATGCCCCCTCCCGCGTCTGGCGCCTCACGACGCAAGACGGCGGAGAGCCTGTGCGCGTTTGTCCCACGCGGAAGGGGCGCCCCTCGGCAAGACCTCGGGCCTCGCGCGGGGGCCGTGGTCCACACCAGGTCCGCCCTGGCCTGCCGAGGTCTGGCCGCGGGCCACCCCTCCCACGCCTCACTCAGGACATGTGCCTCGTCCGAAGGGTGCAGAGCCGGCGCCGGGCCAAGGTGGTCCACGATCCGGTCGGGGAACGGATTTCGATAACCCGGACACCGGGGCCAGTTGGCGCAGGGTCAGGTTCGTCCGACGGTACGCGGCGACCAGCAGGAGTCGCTCCTCCAGCGGCAGGCTCCACGGTCGGGCCTGGCGTACCGCATCCGCACCCTCGCCGCCGCAACGCGGTGATCGGCTTGCCGAACTCACGTGGGTTCAGCCCGGTGAACGGGGCTATCCAGGACGGCTCGGTTATGGGCTTGCCGCACGGACGGAGGCAGTCATTCGGCTCAATATTCATCGTATTGCTGGATGAATATTGATCGATTCCGGCGACACCGCCGAGTGAATCGTCACCAGTGTCAGGCGCCTGCGTAATATGCCGCCGACAGAAGAGGCGATTCTGTTCGACGCGGAACGCCGAAAGCCCCCACAGGAGTTGGAAACTCGATGACACTCAACATCCCCGATGTGCCACAACGGCGCACATTGATGGTCTGGATCGCGGGGGCACTCGCTCTGCTGGTCGCCGCCGCCGTTGTGGCCGTGACGCCTACGCGAGCGAATGCAGCGACATTCGTGGATCTGGGCGAGGCGGAAAGCTACGCGGTGCTGGCCGGTTCCACGGTCACCAACACAGGACCTTCTGTGGTCACCGGAGACGTCGGTGTGTCTCCGGGCACGGCTATCACCGGATTCCCACCGGGGACGGTTGTCAACGGGACGATCTACGCGGGCGCGGCGGCGGCAGGAGCGCAGGCCGCCCTTGGTACGGCGTACGACAACGCTTTCGGCCAGCCCACGGAATTCAACCTTTCCGCGGCGCCCGTGAATCCCACACTGATTCCGGGCACCTACGCCGTCGAGTCCGGTCTGCTGGTCAACGGTACCTGGACCCTTGATGCCGGAGGCAATCCCGATGCCGTCTGGGTGTTCAAGGTTCCGGCGGGGCTGACGACGGCGTCCGGGAGCAACATCGTCCTTCAGAACGGCGCCCAGGCCTGCAACGTGTTCTGGGTGACCGACGAATCGGCCACGCTCGGATCGGGCTCCCGCTTTGTGGGCACCCTCATGGCGCTCACCTCTATCACTGTCAACAGTGGGGCAACCATCGAGGGCCGGGTACTGGCCCGCAACGGGGCCGTGACACTGGACAACAACGTGATCACCAGGCCGGAGTGTGACACCGCCACCACGACCACCGGTGATGCCGCGACGGGCGACACCACCACCACCGGCGACACCACCACCACCGGCGACACCACCACCACAGGTGACACCGCCACAGGCGACACCACCACCACCACAGGTGACACCGCCACAGGCGACACCACCACCACAGGTGACACCGCCACAGGCGACACCACCACCACCGGCGACACCACCACCACCGGCGACACCACCACCACCGACACCACCACCACCGGCGACGCCACCACAGGTGACACCACCACCGGCGACACCACCACCACCACTGGCGACGCCACCACAGGTGACACCACCACCACCGGCGACGCCACCACAGGCGACGCCACGACGGGCGACGCCACGACGGGCGACGCCACGACGGGCGGACACAACTGTGGCTGCCACAAGCCGGGGAAGCCCGGTTACGGCGACAAGCCAGAAAAGCCCGGCTACGGCGACAAGCCAGAAAAGCCCGGTTACGGCGACAAGCCGGAAAAGCCCGGCTACGGTGACAAGCCGGGGAAATCCGGTCATGACAAGAAGTCGGGGCGAGCGCAAGCTGCCCAAGGTGCCTGAAATGCCCTTCCATCACTGAAGGTAAGACGGGTGGCGCGCGGCGGATCGTCATGGACTTGCGTCGCGTGCCGCATGCGGAAGCAGGAGCAGCGGGTGTGAGTGGTCAGGATGGAAAGGACGGGGTGGGGCCGTGCTGAGCGGTGCTGATTCGACATACGTAGAGGAGGCGCGACAGACCGACGCTGAATCGGCAGCACGGAATGGTGTCGGGGGACCGGCTGGCTCCCGGGGGAATTCGCGGCCGCCCCGCCCTCTGAGCGCCGCAACGGGAATCGCGGTGGCCCTGTGTCTGGCGGTGACTCTGGTCCATGTAGTCCTGGTGTTTCTGCACGTGGCGCCTCCGAACACCATCTCGCAGGCGTACAGCCGACAGGTCAACGCGTGGGTCCGGCCCTTTTTTGAGCAGAACTGGCGGCTTTTCGCCCCGAACCCTCAGTCGGCTAACCGGCAGATTTCTGCGAGGGTCAGCCGGACGGCACCGGACGGCACCACACAGGTGAGTGGCTGGATCGATCTGACCGCTGCGGACGATGCCGCAGTGAAGCACAACGTCTTTCCGAGCCATACGGCACAGAACATGCTGCGCCAGGCATGGAATGCGTATCTGAAAACGCACGGCAGCGACAACCGGCCGTATTCGGAGCGGGCTCTGATGATCGAGAAGTATCTGCGCAACATCGCGGCGGAACGCGTCGCCGCACAACATGGCGGCGCCTTTGACTCCATCCAGCTGCGGGTGATCTCTCAGCCCGTCGCCGCGCCCGGCGCAGCGGGTGGACATCCCCCGGTGACCACGGCATCGACGCGGCCCCAAACGCGGTATCTGCCCTGGTGGAAGGCGGCCTCTCATGGAACGGACTGAACAGCGACCGGTTGCGGCGCCCACGGCGTCCGCACAGGTAACGGAACGAGGAGCCGTTCGCATGCCGCAGCGTGTCCTCGACGGGGCCCAGGTGCTCGTCGCGCTCCTGACCGAGCGGCCGGTGTCCCTGTACGCGGCGGCGGTGCTGCGCATCGGGTACGGGCTGCTCTATCTCGTCTTCCTGCTCCGCGAGTTCCCCCACCGCCACGACATGTGGGGCCCGGATGCACCCTGGACGCCCGCGCTGGCCAGGCAGATGTTCGACCAAAGCGGGTGGGTCAGCCTCCTCACCCTGTCCGACAGCCACGTGTACTTCGAGGTCTGCTACGCCCTGGCCCTGGTGACGTGTGCGCTGTTCCTGCTGGGCTGGCGGACGCGGGCGGTGTCCGTGCTGTTCGCCGTCGTGGTGGTGTCGTTCCACGCCAGGGCGCTCTACATGGCCGACGGCGGGGACAACCTTATGGTCCTCATGGCTGTCTACCTCCTCTTCACCGCGTGCGGCCGGCGCTGGTCCCTCGACGCCCGCAGGACCCGGCTCCAGGCGTCGGCGGGCGGGACCGCAGGCCTGCGAAGCGGCGGCCTCCGGCACCATCTCGGCGACGCCCGCGTCATCCTGACCACCGTGCTGCACAACTGCGGCATGTTCGTCATCGCCGTCCAGGTCTGCTTCCTCTACGGATGCGCGGGCCTGTACAAGGTGCAGGGCGCGAAATGGGGTGATGGCACCGCCCTTCACTACGTCCTGAACATCGATCTGTTCCGGCCCTGGCCGGAACTGTCCCAGTTGATCGCCGGCCATCATGTGCTGATCGCCATCGTCGCCTACCTGACGGTGCTGGTACAGATCGCATTCCCGTTCACCCTGTTCAGCAGGATGAAATACCCCGTCCTGCTTCTGCTGTTCGGCATGCACGTGAATATCGCGTTGCTCATGGGGCTGCCACTTTTTTCCGGCGCGATGATCGTCGCCGATGCCGCGTTCCTGCCGGACCGCTTCTACCGCGCTCTGGGACGGCTGGGGCGGCGCACCTTCCAGCGCACAGGTGGCAGGGGAGCCGAAGCCCTGGTCGGGACAACGCCCGCAGCGGTACCACCGCAGCCCTCACTGAACCTCACGGAAGTACGGCCAGCGGTCCGATTTCCCTCGCATATGGGCCGGTAGAGAGCAGGTGACTGTGCCGCCCGGCAAGTGATGCCGCTTCTTCGCGACAATCTGGTAGACGCCTCGGGCCATCCAACGCGGGTGGTGGCTGCGAATGGGAATCTGCGGGTGGCGGGCGGGCAGGCAGTTCCGGCTGGGGTCTGTCCCGTCGGGTCCGACGAGCCGGTGCGTGTCCAGCGGCGGGGCAGCGCCGTAGGCGCGGTCATGGTCTGCGGGCAGGTCGTCTCCCCCGGGTGCCGCCCGTACGCTGGCCGGACCGTGACCGTGACCGTGCACGTCGCGGAGTCGACCCTCACCATGGAACTGGACGGCCCGGTCGGCGTCAGCCAACGCTGGCGATCAGGGCCGCGGTGACGACAGCCGCCCAGAGCAACCGGGATCAGCCATGTCCCTCACCACGCGTCCTGCGTGGACTGCGGGAGCACCACGGCCGTCCTGCGTGGACTGCGGGAGCATCGCATGGCTGACCCTGCCGGTTCCTTACCGACGATGGTCCACGCGTGGTCCGCGCGCACTGATCAACGACGTGACAGAGCCGGATGAAGGTGAGACAGGCCCCATGCGGAAGGGGTGTCTCTCATGAGAGACACCCCTTCCGACCTGCGAGGCTTACGACCTCTGCGGAGGCGGTGGGATTTGAACCCACGGTGACATCGCTGCCACGACGGTTTTCAAGACCGTTCCCTTCGGCCGCTCGGGCACACCTCCCCGCGCCGGCCGTGATCGGCGGCGCGGGGACAAGGGTAACGGGTCGGCGCGGGCGGGTGGGGGTCAGTTGTCGCCGACGCGGGAGCCGAGCGTGACCTCGACCGTGTGCTGCTTGCCGCCGCGCTCATAGGTGATCGTGACCTTGTCACCGGGCTGGTGGGTCCAGATCTCGCCGATCAGGGTGGGGCCGGAGTCGATCACCCGGTCGTCGAGCTTGGTGATGACGTCGCCCGGCTTGAGACCCGCCTTGGCGGCCGGGCCGCCCGGCTCGACCGGTGCCGCGCCGCCCGCGCCCTGGTCGGTGATCTGCGCGCCGTCGGAGCCGTCGTCGAGGGAGACCGACGCGCCGATCTTCGCGTACACCGGCTTGCCGTTCTTGATCAGCTCCTGGGCCACGTACTTGGCCTGGTTGATCGGGATGGCGAAGCCCAGGCCGATCGAGCCCGACTGCCCGGTGCCGAAGCCGCCGTTGCCGGTGGACTGAATCGCGGAGTTGATGCCGATGACATTGCCCTGCGCGTCCAGCAGCGGACCGCCGGAGTTGCCCGGGTTGATCGAGGCGTCGGTCTGCAGGGCGCTCATGTACGACGCCTGGCTGCCGCTGCCGTCGCTGGAGGCGACCGGGCGGTTCTTGGCGCTGATGATGCCCGTCGTCACCGTGTCGGACAGACCGAACGGGGCGCCGATCGCGATGGTCGCGTCGCCGACGGCCACCTTGTCCGAATCGCCGAGGGTGAGCGGCTTCAGGTCGGAGGGGGCGTCCTTCAGCTTGATGACCGCCACGTCGTAGCCCTGGGCGTTGCCGATCACCTCGGCGTCGTACTTCTTGCCGTCCGGGAACGTCGCGGTGAGCTTGCCGCCGTCCACCGCGTCCGCCACCACATGATTGTTGGTGACGATGTGGCCCTGCTTGTCGAAGACGAAGCCGGTGCCGGTGCCGCCCTCGCCGCTGGTGCTCTCGGCTTCGATCGTGACCGTGCTCGGCAGCGCCTTGGCGGCGACTCCCGCAGTCGTGCCCGGGTCGCGCTTGACGTCGCCGCCGCTCGCGGAGGCCGACACCGTCGTCGAGCCCGTGCTCTCGTCGTTGTTCTTCGCCAGCACATACCCGAGCCCGCCGCCCAGGCCGCCCGCGCACAGCGCGGCCACCAGGACCGCGGCGACCAGACCACCGCGCCCGCGACCCGACTTCGGCGCCGGCTGCTGGTACGACGAACCCCAGCCGCCCGGCCCGGCCCCGGAACCGCCGCCGCCGTACGGGGAGGCCGGCGGCGGGGGCGGGGGCCAGGAGGGGTCGGGGGCGGAAGAGGAGACGCCGGGGTGGCCGGCGTCACCGGAAGCGCCCTGCCCCTGAGGGTGCTGCCCCGGGGCGTCCTGTCCGTACGGCCCGGCCTGTGCCTGGGGCGCCGGAGCAGCGGGAGCGTCCACCGGCACGGGGGGTGCGGACGGGGCCGGCGGTACCGCGGTGCCCTCGTTCTCGGTGCTCACAGCTTCTCTCCTAGATCCACGGCCGTTTTCCGGGTCGCACGCGGTCACGCCTTTTCCCGCCGTCGACGGGCCGGCGCGATACAGCGGTGCTTGTCCCCTTGTATGCCGTCAGCTTTTCCCACAGGCCGTCAGAGCACCATAAGCGGTGGCTGTGTGTCCGAGGCCATTCTTTATATAGGTCACTACCTGCTAAAAGGACGCAATCCCTATGCCTCCGTCCGAACCTGCGCATCCGTCGAGTCCGTCCGACCAGACGCGTACCCGCACTCGATGGCACCATGACGCGGTGACCCACGCACGACAGCACGTGATTCAAGTCGTCGCCCACCGCGGAGCCTCCGAGGACGCCCCGGAACACACCCTGGCCGCGTACACCAAGGCCATCGAGGACGGCGCGGACGCCCTCGAGTGCGATGTGCGCCTGACCGCCGACGGCCACCTGGTGTGCGTGCACGACCGCCGGATCAACCGTACGTCCAACGGCCGCGGCGCGGTCTCCGCACTGGAGCTCGCCGACCTCGCCGCCCTGGACTTCGGCTCCTGGAAGACGGGTGAAGCCTGGAAGGGACGCGACGAGGAACCCGACTGGGAGCACCGCCCGGAGGACCGCGAGGCGACCTCCGTCCTCACCCTGGAGCGACTGCTGGAACTGATCGCCGACGCCGGGCGCCGCGTGGAACTGGCCGTCGAGACCAAGCACCCCACGCGCTGGGCGGGGCAGGTCGAGGACCGGCTGCTGGTCCTGCTGAAGCGGTTCGGCCTCGACGCCCCGGCCTCGGCCGAGGAGTCCCAGGTGCGCGTCATGAGCTTCTCGGCCCGCTCGCTGCACCGCGTGCGTGCCGCCTCGCCGACGCTCCCGACGGTCCATCTGACGCAGTTCCCCTCGCCCCGGCTGCGCGACGGCCGGCTGCCGCCGGGCGTGCGGATCGCGGGGCCTTCCATCCGGATCGTGCGCAACCACCCCACGTACATCGAGCGCCTGAAACAGGCCGGGCACCAGGTGCACGTGTGGACCGTGAACGAACCCGCGGACGTGGATCTCTGCGTCGGGCTGGGTGTGGACGCCATCATCACCAACCGCCCGCGCGCGGTGCTGGACCGGCTAGGCCGCTGACAACCGCACCGGCGCGCAACCCCCCAAGTCCCACCAGACACACGCACACCTCTTGACCCCGCGTCCCGGTGAACGGGATCCTCCTTTATCAGCCACACCGATGTTTTCCAGCCAGGCGATCACAAGGAGTGCTCCGGCGCGTTCGGTCCGTATTCGCTCGGGGTGAATGCGTCACCGGGGGTGGATCGGCCGGTTTCCGGTACAGGCCAATGGGGCATCCACACCGTGGCGTGGGGCGAAGGAGGTCTCGGGGGTGGCGTTGGTGGTGGCACAGGAGGTGCCCACGTCGTCGAGCATGGCCGTACCCCATGGCCCTGCGGGCGTGGGGGAAGCGCGACGCCGGATGCGTACGCAGCTGCGCGGAGGCGGAGTCGCGGAGTCGGTCATCGACGACGCCGTACTGATCCTTTCCGAACTCTTGAGCAACGCGTGCAAGCACGGCAGACCCTTGGGCGGCGCACTGTCCGGCGACGGTGACGTCCGTGCCGCGTGGCGCGTGGACCCGGCCGGGCGGCTCATCGTCGAGGTCACGGACGGCGGCGGCCCGACCCGCCCCGCCCCCGCGACTCCGTCGGTCACGGCGCACGGCGGTCGCGGGCTGAACATCATCACCGCGCTCGCCGACGACTGGGGCGTGCGGGACGACATCCGCGGCGAGGTCACCGTGTGGGTCGTCGTCCACGGCGACGTCCACGATCCCGACGCCGGCCACCGCCGCGACGACTTCGCGACGCGCGTCACCGCCCCTGCGGTCTCCCGGATACCCGGGCTGGGCTTCGCGGACGCCTTCGACGGCATGGACTGAGCGCCACACGCCGCGCTGGACCGGGTTGTCCACAGGACCCCGTGGCCCGGGGCACGAACGGCTAGGCTCGCGACCGTACGAGACGAGCCGCAATCGGGAGACCCATCGATGGCCAAGAAGCGACCCCAGACGAAGGCCAAGCGCCCGCAGACCACGGGCGGGGCCCGCGCCGCGGGTGCCGAGGGAGACGTTCCGGTCGTCGGCGCCCGCGAGCCCTGCCCCTGCGGCAGCGGCCGCCGCTACAAGGCCTGTCACGGCCGGGCCGCCTCCCACGCCGCGACCGAACTGGTGCACCGCCCCTTCGAGGGTCTGCCCGGCGAGTGCGACTGGGTGGCCCTGCGCGAGCTGGTGCCGGCGGCCACGGTCGAACTCACCCTGAAGGACGGCCTGCCCGAGGGTGTCCCGGCGGTCACCCTGGCCACGGTCCTGCCCATGGCCTGGCCCGCCCTGCGCCGCGACGACGGCTCGGTCCTGCTCGGCCTGCAGAACGACACCTCCTCCGGCGACATCAGCCGCGACCTCGCCGACACCCTCCAGCGCGCCCTGGAGGCCCAGCCCGGCACGCCCGTCCAGGGCCGCCGCGCCCCGGCCGACAGCCCGCGGCTGCAGGACCTCCTCGACCCCGAGGGCGCGTTCGAGCCAGAAGTGCACAGCGGCTTCGAGTTCTGGGTCCCGGACCCGGAGAACGCCACGCCCGAGGTGACCGCCTCCCTGGAGCGGGCCAACGCCGCGGCCATCCCGACCGTCAAGCTCCAGGGCGTGGACGCCGCCTACTGGTGCGAGACGCCGGAGAAGAACCATCTGCGGTGGGTCATGCCGCACGCCGAGGAGCGGCTTCTGGACGCCCTCGCGCGGCTGCACGCGGCGGGCCGCTCCAGCCTCGGCGAGGGCACCCGCCTGGTGGGCTCCTTCCGCGCTCACGGGCTCACGGTGCCGGTGTGGGACCTGCCGAGCGGGGTCAAGGCCGAGGACATCGAGAAGCCGGCGGCCGAGTTCGCCGAGCGCCTCGCCGCCGCCCTGGCGACGGACGCGCCGCTCACCGCGGACGAGCGCCGCGCCCGCGGCGGCCTCACCAACCGGCAGGTCACGCTCAGCTGACACCCGCCGGTGGTCCGGCCGGCCGCGCCGCCGGCCGGCCGGACCCGCGCGTCCCGCGCCGATCACAACTCCCGGTGCGGACAAGCCAGTCGGTGACCGGAAAGACGAGATCGAATTTGCGAACCGCCGATCTCTTGTTACCGTTCCTGTAGCCCGGTTGCTGGTGCATCCCCCGTCGCCAGCAACCGGGTCTTTTCGTCTCCGCTTCCGTTCACGGAACACAGCCGCTCGTCAACTGCCCCTTCGCTAGGGCGAGTTGCTCCCCGAGCGCAGCAGCAGCGGCCCCCGTCCGCCCCGCTCGGCGAACTCCACGACGGCTGTGTACGACGCCGGATTCCCGCGTGCGGGCTCACGCGGCGTCTCACACGTCCCCGGCTCGTCCCCGGCCCCCACGGCACACGTCATCCACAGGTTCCGGTCGGGGCCCATGAGGCTCAGCAGGGCGTCCAGCGCCTCGCCGGTCGCATTGCGGTAGTAGGTCCGAGCCCAGGTGTCCGCACCCCGCGTCACGACACAGGTCTGCGCCTCGATGCCGTGGGGTGAGGAGAGTTCGGGTCCGCAGCGCACGGCGATCGACTGGCCCTGGGCAGGGAGGCCGGGGGCGGCGAAGGACGCCCCCGGCGCCTTGCCGCCGGCGCGCGGGGAGGGACGTACGGCGCCGGAACCGGACGGGCGGACGTCGGCAGCCGCCGAACTCACGACGCCCTTCGACCCCGAAGACCTCGCCGGCCCCACAAACCCCATGGGCCCCACGGAACCCCCGGACGCCACCGCCGGCGGCAGTGCGACCGCGCACGCCACCACACCCGCGAGGGCGAGCAGTCTGGTCTTTCGGGAGTCCCGGGAGCGACCCCGGGCAGGACGCCGCATGGTTCCGGAACCTAACGCGCCGGTGCGGGCGCCGGGCTCGGCGCGCCCGACAGCCCTACAAATCGGGCGCGCTCACACCCGTACGAGTGAGCGCTTCCACCACGGCGTCCACCACGGCCTCGACATCGGGGACCCACGGCGAGGCCGAGCCGGGCAGCGGCGCGCGCTCCCAGCGGATCTCCCCCTGGGCCGTCCCGGACGGGGGCAGGGCCAGATAGCCGCCCTCTCCGTGGAAGCGGAGCGAGCCGGGAACGAAGTCCTTGGCGTAGAGCAGCTCGCCGAGCTGCTCCATGGAGTACGGCTTGACGAGGATCGCCCAGCGGGTGGGCGAGGCGACGACCGGGCCGAGCCGCATGCCCGTCCGGTCGAGCGCCTTGAGCGCGCGGGCGGCCGGCAGGGCCGGCAGGGAGACCGCGCAAGGGGCGCGGCCGCCGGTGGCCATGACGATCGGCGCCGTCGGCCGGTTGCCCCACCACCAGCGCACCATGCGCCCGTCGGTGGTGGCCGCGAGGAGGCCGGGGTCGAAGGGGTGCGCGCCGGGCACTGTGCACTCGGGGTCGGGGCAGCTGCAGCGGGAGTGCCCCTCGGGGTCCGCCGCCACGCCCGGGAGTACGGGCCACTGCCATTCCGTCGCGTAGGTCAGGGCCGCGCCGATCAGCTCAGGCCTCCCGTCGCTGCGCTGGGACAGGAGCCTGCGTCGCCTTCCGAGGATCTCGCGCATGAGCGCTCGTTCCTTTCCGTTGCACGCCTGGCAACACGGTGGTCCACATCACATCATGTGTCGGTCACTTCACTGTGCGTACCTGTTGGCGCATCACACCCCTGCTGAAGGCAAGGGGAACCCCTATGGGTCGAGCTTCGGGCTGCCTCCGCGGCCGTCCCGCCCATACTGCGTCTACCGAGAGCACGGGCCTGGCGTAGGGGTGGCGAAGTATGGCGTTTGCCGTCGCGCGTATTTCTCTCCGCCTCCGCCACGGGAGGATGGGGCACGGTCGTCGGTGGATAGGACGCCCGGTTCCGTCACCAGGTTCCGGGTGATTCCCAACCACCCCTGGCCTTTACCGAGTAGGTACCCATCACGACCGTTGTGACGCTCCGTCGAGCAAGCCCAGTCGACCGCAATAAGCCGTCCCCTGAGGCAGTTTTCAGCCAACTTCACTTTTCCGCAAGAGGAAGGAGAGTTGTTCCCTCGGACCTCACGGCACCAGTAATCCCGGCAGGACAATGCTGGACATCTCCTCACGAGTGCGTGTACATGTGGAGACACTGCTAGCGACGCAGAATGACATGGGGGTTTGCGATGCTTTTGAGCAGTACGTACCGGTTGCAAGGCCGGACGCCATGAACGCTCCGCACCCTCCGAAAGTGGCTGGAATCGATTCAACGGTTCCTGCGCCCGCCCACACTGTCGCGCCCGTCGCGGCGGGTTCGCCCCCGGCCGCCCCCGCGCAGCCCCCGGCTCCCGCCGGCGCGGTGCTCCAGGACCGTCTCGCCGGCTGGGTCTCCGACCTCACCACCCTGCACGAACTCACCGAACGCCTGGCCCGCACGGCCACGCTCGACGCGGCGCTCCAGGAACTGCTGGGAGCCGGTGCCGCCCTGGTGGGCGCCCGGCGTGGCCTCGCCGTCCTGGAACCCGGCGACGGACTCGGCCCGGACACCACCACCGGCCTGGGCCTCGCCCGCGCCGACCTCGGCCACATCGAGACCGTCCCGCGCAGCGCCTTGTCCTACGGCCGGATCCTCGAAGGGCTGCCGGGCGGCGAGGGCGGCATCGCCGAGCCCGACCTGTTCGCCACGGAGGGGCTCGACCCGCGCCACCGCGAGGTCGCGGCCCGCCTCGGCTACGCGGCCAGCTACGCCCTCCCCCTGACCACCGACGCCGCCGGCCGTCTCGGCGCCGCCGTGTGGCTCTACGACGAACCCGCCGAGCCGGGCGAGCGGCAGCGCCACCTCGCCGGCCTCTACGCGCGCTACGCCGCCGAGCACCTGGCCCGGCTCCTCGAACTGGAACGCACGCGCACGTCCATGGCCACGATGTCGGACGAGTTGCTGCCCGCGCGGCTGCCCCGGGTCGCCGGTGTCCAGCTCGCCGCCCGGCACCGCACCGGCCCGCGGGGCGGCGGCGACTGGTACGACGCGCTGCCGCTGCCCGACGCCGCCCTCGGCCTCGCCGTGGGATCCGTCACCGGGTCGGGCCCGAGCGCGGTCGCCGCGATGGGACGGCTGCGGGCGTCGCTGCGTGCGTACGCCGTGATGGAAGGGGAGGATCCGGTCGCCGTCCTGTCCGACCTGGAGCTGCTGCTGCGGCTCACCGAACCGGCCCGCTCGGCCACCGCCCTGTTCGGCTACTGCGAACCGGCCGCGCGCAAGATCACGCTGGCCGGGGCCGGGCACAGCCCTCCCCTGCTGATCGGACAGAGCCGTACGGAGTTCGTCGAGACGTCCGTCTCCGCCCCGCTGGGCATGCTCGCCTGCTGGGAGGCGCCGAGCGTGGAGATCCTCGCCGAGCCAGGAGAGACGGTTCTGCTCTACACCGACGGCCTGCTGCACCGCACCGGCGAGGCCACGGACCGCGCCTTCGCCCGGCTGCACGCGGCGGCGGCCGGAGTGCCCCGGGCCCTGCGCGGCGATCCCGGCGCGATCGCCGACCACGTCCTGCGCGGTGTGCTGCCGGAGGAGCTGGACGCGGCGGACGGTGCGGAGGACGTCGTGCTCCTCGCGATCCGGTTCGAGTAACGCTCCTCGTCATCGCCGCGGGGCCCTTTCAACGCCGCCGTACAGTGGACGGTGGTCCAGTGGCGTATCGAGGAGGATGACCGTGGCCGAGGAGCTCACACCGGCGATCCCGGACGAGAGCGAAGAGCCGATCAAGCAGCGGAAGAACGGACTGTACCCGGGCGTGTCGGATGAGCTGGCCGAGAACATGAAGAGCGGCTGGGCCGACACCGAGCTGCGTGACCTCGAGCCCATCCCCCAGGCCGCCGAGACCGCCGCCCGCCGGGCCGCGCTGTCCGCGCGCTTCCCGGGTGAGCGTCTGGTGATCCCCGCGGGCAACCTGAAGACCCGCTCGAACGACACCGAGTACGCCTTCCGCGCCTCCGTCGAGTACACCTACCTCACCGGCAACCAGACCGAGGACGGTGTCCTGGTCCTGGAGCCCAAGGACGAGGGCCACGAGGCGACGATCTACCTCCTGCCGCGTTCCGACAGGGAGAACGGCGAGTTCTGGCTGGACGGCCAGGGCGAGTTGTGGGTCGGCCGCCGGCACTCCCTCACCGAGGCCGGACAGCTGTACGGCATCCCCGCCTCCGACGTGCGCGAGCTGGCCGGCGCCCTGCGCGAGGCCACCGGCCCGGTGCGGGTCGTGCGCGGCTACGACGCCGGCATCGAGGCAGCCCTGACCGACAAGGTCACCGCCGAGCGTGACGAGGAGCTGCGGGTCTTCCTCTCCGAGGCGCGCCTGGTCAAGGACGAGTTCGAGATCGGCGAGCTGCAGAAGGCGGTCGACTCGACCGTGCGCGGCTTCGAGGACGTCGTGAAGGTCCTCGACAAGGCCGAGGCGACCTCCGAGCGGTACATCGAGGGCACGTTCTTCCTCCGCGCGCGCGTCGAGGGCAACGACGTCGGCTACGGCACGATCGCCGCGGCCGGCCCGCACGCCTGCACGCTGCACTGGGTGCGCAACGACGGGGCCGTGCGCTCGGGCGAGCTGCTGCTGCTCGACGCGGGTGTCGAGACGCACACGTACTACACGGCCGACGTGACACGCACTCTGCCGATCAACGGTCGGTTCGACGAGATTCAGCGCAAGATCTACGACGCCGTGTACGAGGCGCAGGAGGCCGGGATCGCGGCGGTCAAGCCCGGAGCGAAGTACCGCGACTTCCACGACGCCGCCCAGCGGGTGCTGGCCGAGAAGCTCGTCGAGTGGGGGCTCGTCGAGGGGCCCGTGGAACGGGTGCTGGAGCTCGGGCTTCAGCGGCGCTGGACGCTGCACGGCACCGGGCACATGCTCGGCATGGACGTGCACGACTGTGCGGCGGCCCGGGTTGAGGCGTACGTCGACGGCGTTCTCGAGCCGGGGATGTGCCTGACGGTGGAGCCCGGGCTGTACTTCCAGGCCGATGACCTGACGGTGCCGGAGGAGTACCGGGGCATCGGGGTGCGGATCGAGGACGACATCCTCGTGACGGAGGACGGCAACCGGAATCTGAGTGCGGCGCTGCCTCGGCGGTCCGACGAGGTCGAGGCGTGGATGGCCTCCCTCACGGGCTGAGTGTCGTCCGCGGGTGCGTGGGGGCTGGCCGCACGGTTCCCCGCGCCCGCACAGGGCCGAGAGCCTCCGGGAACAGGGCGCCCGATGGGCAAGGTGCGCTGCCGCGGGGCGCCCAGCCCCGGTCGGCGAGGGTGGCGTCCAGGGCTGCCGGCGCCGCGCTCCGTTCCCGTTCCGCCCGCGTCCAGGACCCCGCGCGCCCGCGCCTGGACCTGCCGCGGGCCGATCGGGCCCGCCGTGTGGAGCAGTTCCGTGTCCTGGAGTGTGGACATCACCGTGAGCAGGGCGTCCAGCCGGGCCTGGGGCTCGGTGGCGCCCCCTGCCGCGGACCGTGGTGAGGGCGGTCAGGGCCCGGCGGACGTGGGGGAACCCGGCTCTGGTCTCTCCTCTCGCACCGGCCGCCCCGTAGCGGGCCGGCATGGTGGAGCCGCGTGAGGGGCGGCGCGGGGCGCGGCGGTCCGGGGCGGCCAGCCGTTTCGCCAAGGCCGTGGTGTCGGCCGGCCCGGCTCCCGGCCGCAGTGCCGCAGCCGCTACGAGCAGGCCCAGCGTCCACAGGGCGCCCCGGTGGCCGCCGCCCGTCAGTGCCACCGTGTGCTCCGTGGAGCGGCCGATCGCGCCCAGGTCCGCGCGGGCGTGGGGCTCGCCCGTGCGGCGGGCCGTGACGGCCATCGCTGTGAGGCCGGGCAGCAGTGCCCGGGCCGACCAGCGCAGGCCCGGCTTGGGCACCAGGGCCGGCTGGCCGAGCAGGGCGTCGACGGCGGTCCGGGCGAGCGCCTCGTCCTCCCGGTCGGTGCCGTGCCGCGTTCGGGTCATGGCACCGGAGTGCAGGGACGCCACCCGTCAGGGCATGGGGTCCGGCTGTGGACCCGCGGTGAAGAAGCCGGGAACGTCCGACCGGTCGGTCAAGAAACAGCAGGTCAGCGGTAGTTGACGTGTGAGATCATGGCCGACCTTGCCGGGCCGATTCAGGGAACGGGCGCAATCACCATGAAGAACGTTCAGACGGCGCTGACCATGCAGGACGCCATCCTGACCCTGCAGAAGTACTGGAGCGACAACGGCTGCATGATCACGCAGCCGCTGAACACCGAGGTCGGAGCCGGCACGGCCAACCCGGCCACGGCACTGCGGGTGCTCGGTCCCGAGCCGTGGAGCGTCGCCTACGTGGAGCCGAGCGTGCGGCCGGACGACTCGCGCTACGGCGAGAACCCCAACCGGCTCCAGACCCACACCCAGTTCCAGGTCATCCTCAAGCCCGACCCGGGCAACCCGCAGGAGCTGTACCTGGGCAGCCTGCGTGCCCTGGGCGTCGACCTGAACGCGCACGACGTGCGGTTCGTCGAGGACAACTGGGCCTCGCCGGCGCTCGGCGCCTGGGGGCTGGGCTGGGAGGTCTGGCTGGACGGCATGGAGATCACCCAGTTCACCTACTTCCAGCAGGTCGGCGGCGTCGCCCTGGACCCGGTGTCGGTGGAGATCACCTACGGTCTCGAACGCATTCTGATGAACCTCCAGGGCGTGTCCCACTTCAAGGACATCGCCTACGCGCCGGGTATCACCTACGGCGAGGTGTTCGGGCAGAACGAGTACGAGATGAGCCGTTACTACCTCGACGACGCCGACATCGACACCAACCACCGTCTGTTCGAGTCGTACGCGGCCGAGGCCCGGCGCCTGCTGGACCTGGAGCTGCCGGTCCCGGCGTACACGTACGTGCTGAAGTGCAGTCACACCTTCAACGTGCTCGACGCGCGCGGCGCGATCAGCACGACCGAGCGGGCCAAGGCGTTCTCGCTGATGCGCGGGCTGACGCACGAGACGGCGAAGCTGTGGGAGCGGCGGCGGGCCGCGCTGGAGCATCCTCTCGGGCTTGCTCCGGCACCGGCTCCGGCCGAGCGGGGCATGCTGCCCAAGGTGCCCGGCGTCGAGACGCTGCTGTTCGAGATCGGCGTGGAGGAACTGCCGTACGCCGAGGTCCCCGCCACCACCGAGGCGGTGCGCGAGTCGGTCACCGCCAAACTCGCCGCGACCCGGCTGGGGCACGGCGCGATCAACGTACTGGCCACACCGCGCCGGATCGTGATCACCGTCGACGGTGTGCAGCCGCGCGAGCGGGACACCATGCGGACCGTGCGCGGGCCCAAGGCCGCCGCCGCCTACAAGGACGGCGCCCCCACTCCCGCCCTCCTGGGCTTCGCCCGCAGCCAGGGCGCCGAACCGGCCGACGTCCGGGTCGTCGAGGCCAACGGGGTCGAGTACGTGGCGATCACCCGCCACGAGGAGGGGCGTCCGGCCGTCGAGGTGCTCAGCGAGCTGCTGGCCGAGGTCGTCTCCGGACTGCGGGCCGGGCGCAACATGCGCTGGAGCGACCCGGGGCTGTCGTTCTCGCGTCCCGTGCGCTGGCTGCTCGCACTGCTGGGCCGTACCCCCCTGCCCGTGGTGGTCTCCTCGCTCTCCGCGAGCGACACGACGCGGGTGCAGCGGCAGGCCCCCTACCCGGAGGTCCGGGTGACCTCCGCCGAGGGTTACCCGCACTTCCTGCACATGCACGGCATCCTGCTCGACCGGGAGGCCCGGCGCGGGGCGGTCGTGCGGGGCGCCCTGGAGGCGGCGGCCGAGGTGGGCGGGCGCGTCGATGTGGAGGGCCAGGCCGGGCTGATCGACGAGATCACCGACATCCTGGAGTTCCCGTACGCCGTGCGGGGGTCCTTCGACGAGCGCTACCTCGAACTGCCCGCGAGCGTCCTGACCACCGTGATGCGCAAACACCAGCGCTATCTGCCGGTGCTGGACGGGGAGCGGCTCATGCCGCACTTCGTGACCTTCGCCAACGCCCTGTGCGACGACGACGTGGTACGGGCGGGCAACGAGGCGGTTCTGCGGGCCCGTTACGAGGATGCCGCGTTCTTCTGGCGGGCGGACCTGAAGGTGGCGCCGGAGGAGTTCCGCAGGCGGCTGGACAAGCTGACTTTCGAGGACCGGCTCGGTACGGTCGCCGACCGCGCCGTCCGGCTCGCTTCCCTCGCCCTGGATCTGGCCGGGCGGGCCGGGCTGACGCAAGACACGGTGGAGGTCGTGCGGCGGGCCGGTGCGCTGGCCAAGTTCGACCTGGCCTCGCAGATGGTCATCGAGTTCTCGGGACTGGCCGGGGTCATGGCGGAGGAGTACGCCCGCCGGGCCGGCGAGTCCCCCGAGGTTGCCCGGGCGCTGGCCGAGATGGAGCTGCCGCGTTCCGCCGGTGGTGCCCTGCCGACCGGGGACGCGGGTGCCGTGCTGTCCCTCGCCGACCGGTTCGACCTGGTGACGGGCATGTTCCTGATCGGGGCGGCACCGACCGGCAGCTCCGACCCGTACGGGGTGCGGCGGGCCGCCATCGGGCTGCTCAACGTACTGCGAAGCCTGCCCGCCGTGGCCGGGGTCCGGGTGAGCGAGGGTCTGCGCGCGGCGGCCGTACGGTATGCCGCGCAGGGCGTCGAGGTGCCCGCCGAGCGGGTCGCCGAGGCCGCCGAACTCATCACCCGGCGCTACGAGCAGCAGCTCACGGACGCCGGGCACGAGCACCGGCTCGTGCAGGCCGTACTGGTGTGGGCCGATCGTCCCGCCCATGGCGATCGCACGCTGGCCACCCTGGAGCGGCATGTCGGCAGCGAGGCGTTCGAGGCGCTCGCCGCCGCGTTCCAGCGGGTGGTGCGCATCCTGCCCGAGGGCGGCGTCGAGGGGGCGGACCTGTCCCTGCTGACCGCGCCCGCCGAACTGCGTCTCGCCGAGAGCGCGCAGGCCGTGCGAGAGGCTTTGCAGGGACGGGAGGACGATCTCGGCGCGCTGATCGAGGTCTCCGCCCCCCTGGTCGGCGCCATCGGCACCTTCTTCGACGAGGTGCTGGTGATGGACCCCGACCCGGCGCTCCGGGCGGCGCGGCTGGCGCTGCTGACGGACGTGGCGGGGCTGGCCCGTACGACAGTGGACTGGGGCGCGCTGTAGGACGGTGGTTCACGGACGGCGGTTCACGGACGCCGGTTCACGGACGGTGGTTTCACGGGCGGTGTTTCACGTGAAACACCGCGACGGCCTCAGCGGTCAGACCGCCATCAGTGGTGCGTCGCTGCGCCACTTCAGGACCTTGTCGAAGCTCACCACGGCTCCGCCCCGGCCCGGCTTGTTGCCGATGTGGACGTGGTCGGCGAGCTCCTCGATGAGGCCGAGCCCCCTGCCGTTCTCCGCGTCCGTGTGCACGGGACGGATCGGCGGGCGGGACCGCCCGGCGGACGCCGCGGGGAACCCCGGGCCCGCGTCGGCGACCTCGATCCGGCACTTCTCGCCGTCCAGGTACGCGGTGACCCGGTAGGCCTCCGAGCCGGGCCCCCGACCCGTGTCCCCGCCGTGCTCCACGGCGTTCGCGCAGGCCTCGCTGAGAGCGACGGAGAGGTCGTAGGAGATGTCCGGGTCGACGCCTGCGGTCTCCATCGTGCCGATCAGCAGGCGGCGGGCGAGCGGTACGCTCGCAGCTTCGCGCCGCAGATGGAGTGACCACCAAATGCTCATGCTCCAGCCTCCTGGCTGCGGCTCGACATACCGTTACGTATTGCCCTCAGTACCGGTGTGTAAGCGTGAAGTCGACGTGAGGCCGCCCATACGGCGGATGCGCGCTGGTCCTGATCCGTGTATGCGGGGGCGTCCATCGGCGCATCCGAGGGCGCGTGGGGCCAGAGCATGACGTTCCGGTCGTACGGCATCTTGTGGACCTGCCGCACGGGGTGTGCGGGGCCAGTGCGATGATGAGCCCGCCATGACTGCCCCCCACGCGCGCGCAACGCGCTCCGGACACATGCTCCGGATCCTGCGGGCCGCGGTGTTCGCCGCGGTCTGCGTCGTGCTGGCCGGGGCAGGTCACGCGCTCGCCTCCTGCGACGGCATTCCCCTGTGGACGCTGGGCGCCGGGTTCCTCGGGGTGGTCGCGGTGGCGGCTCCGCTGGCCGGGCGCGTGCGCTCGCTGGCGGGGATCACGACGCTGCTCGCGGTCGGCCAGACAGTGCTGCACACACTGTTCGGCCTCGGCCAGCACGGTACGGCCGCCGTCACGTCCTCGGTACCGGCGGGCGGGAGCGACGCCATGCTGGTCCAGCAGGCCGCGCGGTTCGTCTGCGGCACGACGGCTGCGGCCATCAGCCCGGCGCAGGCCCAGAGGATCCTCACCGAAGCCCGGGTCCAGCCGTCTCCGGGGACACACACGCATCTGGCCTCGGACGCCGCGTCCGGCTCGTCGGCCTCGCTGTGGCCGTCCCTGCCGATGCTGCTCGGCCACCTCCTCGCGGCGCTCGCCGCCGGTTGGCTGCTGCGCCACGGCGATCTGGCGCTGCTGCGGCTCACCGCACTGTCGGCGCAGGGTGTCGCCGAGGGAGCGCTCGTACGATCCCTGCGGGC
The DNA here is from genome assembly GCF_044755265.1 of Streptomyces sp. NPDC092370. NCBI lineage: Bacteria > Bacillati > Actinomycetota > Actinomycetes > Kitasatosporales > Streptomycetaceae > Streptomyces > Streptomyces sp. NPDC092370. The sequence goes on from NZ_JBIVQO010000005.1 coordinate 160,625, forward strand.
CGCCCTCGCGCTGGTACGCGCCCTGCGCGCCGGGCTTCCCGGAGCCCCGGAGTCCGGTCGGCGCCCGGTGTGTACCGCGCGGTCCGAGCCACCGATGCCGCGCACCACGGCGCTCCAGCACACGGTGATCCGGCGCGGCCCACCGGCCGCCACGGCTTCCGTAGCCGCACTCGCCCTCGCCGCCTGACGCGACGCGACCACCACCACTTCCGCTCCCGGACGTCCCGGGCCTCCACTCTCGGAGCCCCGGATCCCTGGATCCTGCGGAGGAGGGGCCGTCGTGCGGCACGCGCGTGTGCGCGCATTCCTCCTTCCACATCCAGACCGAATCACAGCGGAGCGCTCCTTCCATGAAGGCTTCCCGTATCGTCGCGGCCGGTGCCGCCGCCGGTGTCACCGTTCTCGCCCTGTCCACCCCCGCCTTCGCGCACGTCACCGTGCAGCCCGAGGGCACGGCCGCCAAGGGCGGCTACGCGGTGGTGGACTTCAAGGTCCCCAACGAGCGTGACGACGCCTCGACCACCAAGCTCGAGGTCAACTTCCCCACCGACCACCCGCTGGCCTCGGTGATGCCGGAGCCGGTGCCCGGCTGGGACATCAAGGTCACCAAGTCCACGCTGGACAAGCCGCTGGAAATGCACGGCGAGAAGATTTCCGAGGCCGTCACCAAAGTCACCTGGACCGCTGACGGTGAGGGCATCAAGGCCGGCTTCTTCCAGAAGTTCCCGGTCTCCATCGGCACCCTGCCCGAGGACACCGACCAGCTGGTCTTCAAGGCGCTGCAGACGTACTCCAACAAGGAGGTCGTCCGCTGGATCGAGGTGCCGCAGAAGGGCCAGGAGGAGCCCGACAACCCGGCCCCGGTGCTGGAGCTGTCCGCCGCCTCCGAGGGCGGGCACCACGACGCGGCGACCGGTGAGGACACCGACGCCAAGCCGGCCGAGAAGGCCTCCTCCGACACCACCGCCTCCGACTCCGCCTCCTCCGACGGCACCGACACCACCGCCCGCGTCCTGGGCATCGTCGGCATCGTGGTCGGCGCGGCGGGTGTCGCCTACGGCGTGCTCGCCGGCCGTCGGCGCACCAGCGCCTGAGCCGCTTCCGTTGACGGCGCGCGCCGGATCCCCGCCTCCGGGCGGGGCACCCGGTGCGCGCCGGGTCACCGACATCTGGGACTTTTTTCTATGCGCACCAAGACCTTCGCCGCGACCGCTCTGCTCGCCGCCGCCTCCCTGACCCTGACCGCCTGCGGCAGCGGCGGCGACAGCGACAGCGACAAGCCCGTATCCGTGGTGTCGGAGGAGGCCGGGACCGACAAGGCCGCCACCGTCCTCGACAAGCCGTTCGAGAAGCCGGACCTGGTCCTCACCGACACCCAGGGCAAGAAGTACGACCTCCGCAAGGAGACCGCGGGCAAGCCCACGCTGATCTACTTCGGCTACACCCACTGCCCCGACGTCTGCCCGCTGACGATGAACAACATCGCCGTCGCCAAGAAGCAGCTGCCCAAGGCCGAGCAGAACGAGCTGCGCGTGGTGTTCGTGACCACCGACCCCAAGCGCGACACCTCGGCCGAGCTCGGCAAGTGGCTCAAGGGCATCGACTCCACCTTCGTCGGCCTCACCGGCGACTTCGCGACCATTCAGGCCGGCGCCCGCACCCTCGGCATCTCCATCGAGCCGACCAGGAAGGACAAGAACGGCAAGACCGTCTCCGAGCACGGCACCCAGGTCATCGCGTTCTCCCCGAAGACCGACGGCGGCTATGTGCTCTACGGCGAAGGCGCCACCGTCGACGACTACACCAAGGACCTCCCCAAGATCGCCAAGGGGGAGAACCCGTGAGGCGGCGAATCGGCCCGGCCCTCGTCATAGCCGGGACGCTGGCCCTGGCCGGCTGCGGCAGCTCGGACTCGGGCCGTGACAGCGGCTCCGGCAAGGCGGAACTCTCCGTCGGCTCCGCGTACATGCCGCAGCCGGTGTCCGACGACATGGCGGCCGGCTTCCTCACCGTCACCAACAAGGGCGGCGCCGACGACGAGCTGACCTCGGTCACCAGCGGCATCGCCGGGCAGGTCACCGTGCACGACACCGTCGACGGGACGATGCGGGAGGTCAAGAGCCTCAAGATCCCCGCGGGTGGCCGGCTGGAGCTGAGGAGCGGCGGCGACCACCTGATGTTCGAACAGTTGAAGAGCAAGCCGAAGGAAGGCCAGACGGTCTCCGTCGAACTGCACTTCGCCCACTCCGCCCCCATGGAGGTCGAGATGCCGGTGAAGCCTGCGACCTACACGCCCAAGACCGGACACTGAGGGAGGGACCCCTGTGACGCAGACCATCGCCCCCCGCGTCCGGACCCTGGTACTGCTGCTCCTGGCGGCGGCCTGCGCACTCCTCGCCGGAGCCGGCCCCGCCGCCGCGCACGCCGCGGTGACCGGCAGCGACCCCGGACAGGGGGCGGTGGTCGACAAGGCACCAGCCCGGATCTCGCTCACCTTCTCCGAGCAGGTCGCGCTGTCCGACGACTCGCTGCGCGTACTCGACCCCGAGGGCAAGCGCGTCGACACGGGCAAACCAGCCAACGTCAGCGGCACCACGTACGCCGTGCCGCTGCACTCGGGGCTGCCCGACGGCACGTACACGGTGGCCTACCAGGTCGTCTCGGCGGACAGTCATCCCGTCACCGGTGCCTACACCTTCTCCATCGGCGCCCCCTCCAAGACGTCCGTGTCGGTCTCCGGGCAGTCGGCGGACGACGGGGTCGTGGGCTGGCTGTACGGCTTCGGGCGGTACGTGTCGTACGCCGGGTTCATCGTGATGGCCGGCGGCGCCGCCTTCGTGCTCGCCTGCTGGCCGCGCGGTTCCGGGGTGCGGCCGGTACAGCGGTTCGTCGTCTCCGGATGGGTCGCGCTCACCGCGGCGACCTTCTCCCTGCTGCTTCTGCGCGGCTCGTTCACGGGCTCCGGGAAAGTCTCCGACATCTTCGACCTGTCCCTGCTCGGGCAGGTGCTGCAGACCAAGAGCGGTGCGGCCCTGGTGTCCCGGCTGCTGCTGCTCGCGGCGGCGGCACTGTTCATCGCCGTGCTGTTCGGGGCGTACGACAAGCGGGAGGACACCCAGGAGAAGCGGGACCTGACCTTCGGGCTCTCGATCGGCGGCATCGTGGTGGCGGCCGGTCTGGCGGCGAGCTGGGCGATGTCCGAACACGCCTCGGTCGGTCTCCAGGCGGGTATCGCCATGCCGGTGGACGTGCTCCATCTGCTGGCCGTCGCCGCCTGGCTCGGCGGACTGGGCGCACTCCTGGTCGCCCTGTACCGCGCGCCCGTCGGCACGCCCGTCGACACCGCGGCCGTGCACCGCTTCTCGCGGCTCGCCTTCGGCAGCGTCCTCACCCTGATCGCGACCGGCACGTATCAGTCCTGGCGCCAGCTCGGCTCCTGGTCGGCCTTCACCGACACCCGCTACGGCCAGCTCCTGCTGGCCAAGATCGCCCTCGTGGTCGTCCTGGTCGGGGTGGCGTGGATCTCACGCCGGTGGACGGGCCGACTGGCGCAGACGGCGCCGGTGCAGGCGGCGGTACGGGAGAAGGAGTGGGTCGGAGCGAAGGCGGACGGCGCCGCGGCCGACGACGACGTCTCTGACGCGAGCGCGAGCGACAGCGGTCTCGACACCGGCACCGGTGAGCAGCCCGGCTCCGAGCCCGCCGACAGCGAACGCGCCGCGCAGCTCGCCCGGCAACAGGCCGCCCGGGATGCCGCGCGGCAGAAGCGGATGCGGGACGCGGACCCGAACCTCTTCGGGCTGCGGCGCTCCGTGCTGGCCGAGGCCGGCATCGCGGTGGTGCTGCTCGCCGTCACCACCGTCCTGACGCAGACCGAGCCGGGCCGCACCGAGCAGGAGGCCAAGGCGGCCACCTCGTCCGCCGCCGCCGACACGGGCGCGTCCGGGGCGCTGACCCTGAACATGCCGTTCGACACCGGCGGCGAGGACGGCAAGGGCATCGTCACCGTCGATGTCGACCCCGCGCGCGTGGGCGGCAACGAGATGCACGTCTATGTGGAGCGGCCCAACGGCCGGGCCTTCGACATCCCCGAGGTGAAGGTCGCATTCACCCTCAAAGCCAAGGACATCGGGCCCCTGCCCGTCGTCCCCGACCACATCGCTACCGGACACTGGTCGGCGAACGGAGTGCAGATCCCCATGGCGGGCGACTGGAAGGTCGACGTGACCGTGCGGACCTCCGACATCGACGAGGTGACCGTCTCCAAGAACGCTCAGATCGGCTGAACGACCATGCCTGACCAGTCCCTTCCAAAGGCCCGCACCCCTGAGGCCACCCCCGGGGAAAGCGAAGCGGCCTCCGCCCACGAGGGCATCTCACGGCGGCGGCTGCTCGGCACCGCCGGTGCCACCGGGCTCGTCCTCGGCACGGCGGGCGCCGCCGTGGGCTACGCCGCCGCCCCCTCCGAAGCCGCCGCTCCGCTGACCTCACTCGGCACGGGCCGGGTGATGTTTCACGGGAAACATCAGCCCGGCATCACCGACGGCCTCCAGGCCCGCGGCCACCTCGTGGCCTTCGACCTGGCGGCAGGCGCCGGCCGCAAGGAAGCCGCCGCTCTGCTGCGCCGCTGGTCGGATACCGCCCGGCGGCTGATGGCGGGTGAGCCGAGCCCTCACGACGACACCGACGTGGCCCGTGACGCCGGCCCTTCGTCGTTGACGATCACCTTCGGCTTCGGCCACAGCTTCTTCGCCCGGACGGGCCTGGAGAAGCAGCGCCCGACCGCCCTCGACCCGCTGCCCGAGTTCTCCTCCGACCAGCTCGACAAGAACCGCAGCAACGGCGACCTGTGGGTGCAGATCGGCGCCCACGACGCCCTGGTCGCCTTCCACGCCCTGCGTGCCATACAGAAGGACGTGGGCCGGGCGGGCAAGGTGCGCTGGCAGATGAACGGCTTCAACCGCTCACCCGGCGCCACCTCCCACCCCATGACGGCCCGCAACCTCATGGGCCAGATCGACGGCACCCGCAATCCGAAGCCGAGCGAGACGGACTTCGACCAGCGCATCTTCGTCCCCGAGAAGGGCGAACCGGCCTGGATGGCGAACGGCTCCTACGCCGTCGTACGCCGGATCCGGATGCTCCTCGACGACTGGGAGCAGCTCTCCTTCCAGGCGCAGGAGGACGTGATCGGGCGCCGCAAGTCCGACGGGGCGGCACTGTCCGGGGGCACCGAGACGACCGCGATGGACCTGGAGAAGACGGATGCCAAGGGCAACCTGGTGGTCCCGATCAACGCCCATGCCCGCATCACACGGCCCGACCAGAACGGCGGAGCGGCGATGCTCCGCCGCCCGTTCTCCTTCCACGACGGCATCGACGGTGACGGGGTGCCGGACGCGGGTCTGCTCTTCATCTGCTGGCAGGCCGATCCGCTGCGCGGGTTCGTGCCGGTGCAGCGCAAGCTCGACCGCGGCGACGCCCTGTCGCAGTTCATCCGGCACGAGTCGAGCGGGCTGTTCGCCGTGCCGGGCGGGGCCGCGGAGGGTGAGTACGTGGGGCAGAAGCTGCTGGAGGGGTGAGAGTTCACCCCAGTGCGGGCTTGTGAGGGATAGCGCTTCCGCGGGCCCATTAGGGTGAGGTCATGCCAGCGAGCTATGCGTATCTCGGCCCCGAGGGCACCTTCACCGAAGTGGCCCTGCGCACGCTTCCCGAGGCCGCCACCCGGGAGCTCATCCCGTACGTGTCCGTCCAGTCCGCGCTCGACGCGGTACGCGCCGGCGAGGCCGAGGCCGCGTTCGTGCCGATCGAGAACTCCGTCGAGGGCGGCATCACCACCACCCTCGACGAGCTGGTCGCCGGCGCCCCGCTGATGATCTACCGCGAGGTCCTGCTGTCGATCACCTTCGCGCTGCTGGTCCGCCCGGGCACGAGGCTGTCGGACATCAAGACCGTCTCCGCCCATCCGGCCGCACAGCCGCAGGTGCGCAACTGGCTGAAGAAGCATCTCGCGGACGCGCACTGGGAGTCGGCCGCCTCGAACGCGGATGCCGCCCGGCTGGTCCAGGAGGGCCAGTACGACGCCGCCTTCGCCGGTGAGTTCGCTGCCGCCCGCTACGGCCTGGAGGCGCTGGAGACCGGGATCCACGACGCGGAGAACGCCCAGACGCGGTTCGTGCTGGTCGGCCGGCCCGCCCGGCCCGCCGCCCCGACCGGCGCGGACAAGACCTCGATCGTGCTGTGGCAGCGCGACGACCACCCCGGCGGGCTGCGCGACCTGCTCGGCGAGTTCGCCACCCGCGGCATCAACCTGATGCTGCTCCAGTCCCGGCCCACGGGCGCGGGCATCGGCAACTACTGCTTCTGCATCGACGCCGAGGGCCACATCTCCGACCGTCGGGTGGCCGATGCGCTGATGGGTTTGAAGCGGATCTGCCTCCAGGTGCGCTACCTCGGTTCCTACCCGCGCGCGGACATGCGGCCGGGGGATGTGCGGCCACCGCGTCTGGGCACCTCCGACGACGAATTCGTCGCGGCGGCGGACTGGGTCGCGCGGTGCCAGGACGGCCGCTTCTAGGCCGGTCGTACCTGCCGATTGTCGTTATCCACAGGAGTTATCCACAGGTCGCTTCTCGATCTGGGGACAAGTCGACAACGGGGTGTGCCCCCGTCGACAAATCGCCCTACAGACCCCTGAGGGGTCCATCCGCACGTAGGTGACCCTTCGTCCACCGTTTTCCTTTGCGTAACTCTTCGGAGTGACCACTTTCCGCTCGAAAGCGAGGACAGAACGGGTTTCCATCGAGAAATCCGAGGGATCAACGGATCTTCCGGAGTGATCCATTCCGAAGTCCACAGATCTTCCACACAGCCTGTGGATAACTCTTCGGCGCGCGGGGATCCCTGTGGACAACCGCGGCCCAAGTCCCGCTTCCCGCAAGGGATTCATGTCAATGCGGCACCCCGAGGATGCCTCGCGCCGGGGATGGAGGGGCACTGCATTGACGCCACACACAATTCGCCTATACCGGGATGTATGCCACCCCGGCCCTAGTAAGTCGTGGGCGGTCACCCCGCACCGGTAGCCTTGGGCTCGTGATTGACCTTCGCCTGCTCCGTGAGGACCCCGACCGTGTGCGCGCGTCGCAGCGCGCCCGTGGAGAGGACGTCGCGCTCGTCGACGCCCTCCTGTCTGCCGACGAGCGGCGCAGGTCGTCCGGCGTCCGCTTCGACGAGCTGCGCGCCGAGCAGAAGGCGCTCGGCAAGCTCATCCCCAAGGCGGCCGGCGACGAGAAGGCCGAACTGCTGAGGAAGGCGGGCCAGCTCGCCGCCGACGTCAAGGCGGCCGACGCGGACCGCGACGCCGCCGCGACCGAGACCCAGGAGCTGCTCCAAAGGCTCGGCAACCTCGTCCACCCGGACGTGCCCGTGGGCGGCGAGGAGGACTTCGTCACGCTCGAGACGCACGGCACGATCCGCGACTTCGCCGCCGAGGGCTTCGAGCCCAAGGACCACCTGGCGCTCGGCCAGATCCTCGGCGCGATCGACGTCGAGCGGGGGGCCAAGGTCTCCGGCTCGCGCTTCTACTTCCTGACGGGCGTGGGCGCGCTCCTCGAGCTGGCCCTGGTGAACGCGGCGATGGCGCAGGCCACCGCGGCCGGCTTCACCCCGATGCTGACCCCGGCGCTGGTGCGCCCCCAGTCCATGGCGGGCACGGGCTTCCTCGGCCAGGCCGCGCAGGACGTCTACCACCTCGCCGACGACGACCTCTACCTGGTCGGCACGTCCGAGGTGGCGCTCGCGGCGTACCACATGGACGAGATCCTCGACGCCGACCGCCTCCCGCTGCGCTACGCGGGCTTCTCGCCCTGCTTCCGTCGCGAGGCCGGCTCGCACGGCAAGGACACCCGGGGCATCTTCCGCGTGCACCAGTTCGACAAGGTCGAGATGTTCTCCTACGTCGCTCCCGAGGACTCGCAGGCCGAGCACCAGCGCCTGCTGGACTGGGAGAAGCAGTGGCTGACCTCGCTGGAGCTGCCGTACCGCGTGATCGACGTGGCGAGCGCCGACCTGGGGGCCTCGGCCTCCCGCAAGTTCGACTGCGAGGCGTGGATCCCGACCCAGGGCAAGTACCGCGAGCTGACCTCGACCTCGGACTGCACCGAGTTCCAGTCCCGCCGCCTGTCGATCCGCGTCCGTGACGGCAAGCAGGTCCGCCCGCTGGCCACCCTCAACGGCACGCTGTGCGCCGTCCCGCGCACGATCGTGGCGATCCTGGAGAACCACCAGCAGGCCGACGGTTCCGTGCGCGTGCCCGAGGTGCTGCGTCCGTACCTGGGCGGCCGGGAGGTCCTGGAGCCGGTGGCCAAGTGAGCGACACGGCTTCCCCGGGCGGCTTCCCGTACCGGCTCGTCGCCACCGACCTCGACGGGACGCTGCTGCGCTCCGACGACACGGTGTCGCAGCGCACCCGTGACGCGCTCGCCGCGGCCACCTCGGCGGGCGCCGCGCACATCGTCGTCACCGGCCGCGCGGTCCCGTGGACCCGGCACATCCTCGACGACCTCGGCTACCAGGGCCTGGCCGTCTGCGGCCAGGGCGCGCAGGTCTACGACGCCGGCGCGCACCGCCTGCTGACATCGGTGACGCTGGACCGGCAGCTGGCCGGGGTGGCGCTGGCCAAGATCGAGGCGGAGGTCGGCCCGCTGTACGTGGCGGCGAGCCGTGACGGCCTGGACGGCGAGGTGCTGGTGGGCCCGGGCTACGCGGTCCAGGGCACCCTGCCCGCCACGCCCTTCACGGACGCGTCGGACCTGTGGACCGCGCCTCTGAACAAGCTGTACATCCAGCACCCGACGCTGACCGACGACGAGCTCTGCGAGGCGGCCACGCGGACCGCCGGCGGTTTCGTCACCGTCACGATGGCGGGCGAGGGCATCGTCGAACTCCTCCCCCTGGGGCTGTCCAAGGCGACGGGGCTGTCCCTGGCGGCCCGTCGGCTCGGGTTGAAGGCGGCGGACACGATCGCCTTCGGCGACATGCCCAACGACATCCCGATGTTCGCCTGGGCCTCCTACGGCGTCGCCATGGCGGACGCCCACGAGGAGTTGAAGGCGGTGGCCGACGAGGTGACGTCCTCCCATGACGAGGACGGCATCGCGGTGGTGCTGGAGCGGTTGCTGGGCTGAACTCCGGGCCCCGGTGCTCGGGGCTCGGTGGTGCTGGGCGGAGGATGCACGGATCGAACGTGCGCGGGCCCTTGCGGACCCGACCACGGTGTAGCAAACCGGTGCCTTACCACTCGGCCAATCCTCCGGGTGGGCGGCCCACGCGATGTGCGATTCGCGTGCTCGAAGCGGCCGCCCCGGGCAGCTCCCCGTGTGGGGCGGGTTCCACGGAGAGGTGGTGCCTACTCCGGATCCCGCCGCGGGCTGCCCTGAAGGGAGCTGGACGTACTGCCGTGCATGGACATCGTCCCGCTCCTCTCCCAGAACGTGGCGCCGGGCTCCTCGCCCGGCCGCGACGACCATCACTCTGCCCGCCGGGCGAATGGGACGCCACTGATTAAACCGGTGGCCCGGCCGGCGGCAGCCCGGTTACTTCCTGCGCCACTTGCGCCGCCGGGCCTTGCTGAAGAACCAGCCCGCAGGCGGCTCGTCGGAGCGCCAGGGCTGCGGCTCCGGTTCCTCGCGCCGCCACTTCGCGGCGAGCATCCGGGCACGGGCGGACGGCTCGGAGGTCCCGGCGGAGCGTATGAAGTCCTCGTCCAGTACGACACCGTCGAGGTCGTCCCGGGCCTCGCCCCCGGTGTCGTCGTACTGAGCCCTCTCGCCCGCCATACCCGTCCTCCAGCCGTCCAACTTCCGTTGCGATTGCCCTGCATCCCGTTCGCCCAGTGTGCCCGGGCGAAGGTGAAGCCTCCGTCAAGGCCGAGGCGGTCACTCCTCTCCGGCGAGCGTCAGAGAGCGCAGCTTCTGTCCGGCGAACCAGGTGGCCAGCACCGTGACCGCCACCAGCAGCACCGTCGCCGTGGTCAGACCGACGTCGGAGGAGACCAGGTCCCCGCCGGACACCTTCTGGGCCACGGCCAGCGACCACTGCTGGACGCTCAGGGTGCGGGCGCCCGGTACCAGGGAGCCGAACAGGGCCTCCCAGACCAGCGCGTAGACGAGTCCGAACACCACCGCGTGCCGGGAGACCGTGCCGAGCAGCAGGAACAGGGCCGCGTACGCGATGGAGGCGACCAGGGCGGCCACCGTGTAGGCGACGGCGACCTGCTGGCCGTTGCCGTTCAGGATGAAGCCGGCGATGAGCGTCGGCACAGCGGAGAACACCATGGTCACCGCGATGGCCACGATCAGCTTGGTGAAGATGATCGTCGGACGCTTGATCGGCTTGGACAGCAGGTACACCACCGAGCCGTCGTCGATCTCCGGTCCGATCGCGCCCGTTCCGGCGATGACGCCGATGATCGGGACCATCGTCGCGAGGGCGAGTCCGCCCAGCAGGTCGGACGCCGTCTGGTCGTCCGCCCCTGCCAGGCCGCGCACCGCCACGGCGATCACGATCAGCAGCATGGGCAGGGCGCCGAGGATGAGGGCCCGGCGCCTGCCGAGCAGGGCCCGGTACGTGAGCCGGGCGACTGTGGGGTCGTACATCAGGGCCTCCTACGCCGCGACGAGGTACGAGAAGACGGACTCGAGGGACTCGTCGGACGGCGAGACCGTGAGCAGCCGGATGCCGTGGTCCCTGGCCACCCGCGGCAGCAGGGCCGTGAAGCGGCCGAAGTCGACGGCCTGGACACGCAGCGCGCCCTCGGTGACGTCGACCTCGATGCCGGCCGTCGACGGGTCGGCGATCAGCGCGGCCGCGAGGGCGCGGTCGTCGCTGGAACGCACCAAGTAGCGGTGCGGCCGGTCGGTCATCAGGCGGCGGATCTTGCGGAAGTCCCCGCTGGCGGCGTGCCGGCCGGCGACGACGACCTCGATGTGCCAGGCGAGTTGCTCGACCTCTTCGAGGATGTGGGACGAGAAGAGGACCGTGCGGCCCTCATCGCCCATGCGGCGCAGCAGGTCCATCAGCTGCATGCGCTGGCGTGGGTCCATGCCGTTGAACGGCTCGTCCAGCAGGAGCAGGGAAGGGTCGTGGACCAGGGCGGAGGCCATCTTCACGCGTTGGCGCATGCCCTTGGAGTACGTCTGGATCTTGCGGTCCTGGGCGTACTCCATCTCGACCGTGGCGAGCGCCTTCTGGGCCGCCTTGGCGCCCAGGCCGTGCAACTCGGCGTTGGCCAGGACGAACTCCTTCCCGGTGAGGAAGTCGTACATCGCCTCCCGCTCGGGCACGACGCCGATCTGCTTGTAGATCTGCTCGTTGCGCCACACGGCCTGGCCGTCGAGGGTGACGGTGCCCGTGGAGGGGGCCAGGAATCCGCCCATCATGTTGATCAGGGTGGACTTGCCGGCGCCGTTCGGACCGAGCAGGCCCGTGACCCCGGGGCCGATGGTCATGGTGATGTCGTTGACGGCGACCACGTTGCCGAACCAGCGGGAGACGTGGTCGATGGAGAGCGTGGTCACAGTCCCACCTTCTTGTAGCGGCGCATCAGGAGGGCGTAGCTCGCCGCGATCAGGCCCAGGGCGACGACCACGTAGACGATGCCCTCGGCGTTGCTCGGGCCCACCCCGCTGGGAGAAGCGGACGTCGCCCCCAGGAACGCGGACTGCACACCGTCGACGATCGTGATCGGCGAGAACAGTCCGATCCACGGCACGGCGTCGCCGCTGCCCTGGGCGTCGGCGATGGCCTGGAGGGTGGAGACCGCGCCGTAGGTGATGGTCAGCACGGCGATCACGGCCGCGATGCCGAAGCCGCGGCGCGGGGTGAAGGACGCGATGACCAGGCCGATGCCGGCGAAGAGCAGTGAGAGCAGTGCCACGGACACCAGTCCTTGTGCGAATCCCTTGGTCTGGTCGGCGAAGTCGAGCTTGGCCAGCAGGGCGCCGACGTAGAGCACGAGCAGGGGAGCGGCCGTGAGGACGAACAGCGCCGAGGCCAGCGCCGCGAACTTGGCGCGGACGTAGTCGGCGGTCTCGATGGGCCGCGAGAAGTACAGCGGAACGGTCTTGAAGCGCAGGTCCCGCGAGACGGACTGGGGGGCCTGCGAGGCCACGTACAGGCTGATGACCGCCTGCATGACGATCGCGTAGCGCGTGTAGTCCAGGGGCAGGGCGTTGGCCTTGGTGGCGACCGCGACGGCGACCATGATGGCCGCGGGCACGCACATCACCACGAACAGCAGCATCGGCAGCACCTTGGACTTCACCGAGCGGCCGAGGCCGTAGGAGCCGCGCAGGGACTGCGAGTACAGGGAGCGGCGGGCGTAGGCGCGGCCGAGGCGGGGGCCGTCGTAGCTGCGGTAGCCGATGTTGTGGATGCGGGTCTGGTCACCCGGTGCCGGGGCCGGTGTCCCCGTGGAGTGCTCAACCGCCATGGCCGACCGCCTCCTTCCGCTGCTCGTTCCGGTCATGGGCCGTGAAGACCTCGGAGATGTGGTGCCTGCGCTGCTCCATGCGCACCAGGCCGAGTCCGAGGTCGGCGATCACGTCTCGGACCAGGTCGTACGTCTTCTCGCCCTGCGCGGTGAGCAGCAGGACGTGGCCGGCGCCCGGCAGGCCGCTTCCGTCCTCGACGCTCACCCCGCGCGCGTGCAGCGCCTCGCGCACCGCACGGGTGCCGTCCGGGTGCTCGTCGGTGTCGGTGACCTCGATCGCGAGGGTCGTGGTGGTCTGTGTGAAGTCCGTGGTGGAGCTGGAGCGCAGGAGCTTGCCTCCGTCGACGACCACGACGTGGTCGCAGGTGCGCTCCAACTCGCCCAGCAGGTGGGAGGTGACCAGGACCGAGATGCCGAAGTCGGTGTGGATGCGGCGGATCAGGCCGAGCATCTCGTCGCGGCCGACCGGGTCGAGTCCGTTGGTCGGCTCGTCCAGGAAGACCAGCTGCGGGTCGTGGACAAGGGCCTGCGCGAGCTTGACGCGCTGTTTCATGCCGGTCGAGTAGCCGCCGATGGGGCGGTAGCGCTCCTCGTACAGGCCGACGTGGCGCAGGGTGTCGGCCGTGCGCTCACGCGCGGCGGTGGGCGGCAGGCCGGACATGCGCGCCATGTGGACGACGAACTCGGTGGCGGAGACGTCCGGCGGCAGGCAGTCGTGCTCGGGCATGTAACCGACGCGCTCACGGATGTCGGCGCCCTGGGTGGCGACGTCGAGGCCGAGCACTTCGGCGCGGCCCTCGGTGGCGGGGGACAGACCCAGCAGGATCTTGATCAGTGTGGACTTGCCGGCTCCGTTGGCTCCGACGAGTCCGGTCACACCGGGTCCGACGTCCACGGAGAGCCGGTCAAGCGCGGTCACCCGGGGGAACCGCTTGCTCAGGCTTTCGGTCGCGATCACAGTCACCCCTCGAAGGTAGGGGCCGTGCGCGTGGCGGTCGTCACTCCGCAGAGCTGTCTTCGGATCAGCCCTGAGTATTACGGGCCCCTAGGGGAGCTGATTCTTGAGAGTTACCACGGCCGGGAAGTCTCTATTGACGAACTCTCTAACAACTGCCAGATTCGCCGGATGACGTTGCTGACGGGCGCGCGGGAGCGCAGGGTGCGGACGGGCGGAGTCGAGCTGTGCGTGGCCGAGCTGGGTGATCCGGGACGGCCGACGGTCGTCCTGGTGCACGGTTACCCCGACAGCAAAGAGGTGTGGTCCGAGGTCGCCGAGCGGCTCGCCGGGCGCTTCCACGTGGTGGCGTACGACGTCCGCGGCCACGGCCGCTCGACGGCGCCGCGGCCACTGCGGGGCGGGTTCACGCTGGAGAAGCTGACGGACGACTTCCTGGCCGTCGTGGACGTGGTGAGTCCGGACGAGCCGGTGCACCTGGTCGGGCACGACTGGGGCTCGGTGCAGGCCTGGGAGTTCACCACCGTGCGGCGCACCGAGGGCCGCATCGCCTCCTTCACGTCGATGTCCGGCCCGTCGCTGGACCACTTCGGCCACTGGATCGACCGGCGTGTGAAGCGGCCCACTCCGCGGCGGGTCGGCCAGCTCCTCGGGCAGGGTGCCCGGTCCTGGTACGTGTACCTGCTGCATACGCCCGTGCTGCCCGAACTGGCCTGGCGAGGACCGCTCGGCAAGCGCTGGCCCCGGGTCCTGGAGCGCGTCGAGAAGGTGCCCAGGGGCGACTACCCCACCGCGTCCCTGCCGTCGGACGCGGCCCACGGGGCCTGGCTGTACCGGGACAACGTCCGGCCGCGGATGCGCAGCCCACGTCCGGACGCTCATGCCCACGCACCCGTGCAGATCATCACGCCTTTGGAGGACCGGTTCCTCTCGGAGCGGCTCCACGACGAACTGGATCAATGGGTTCCGCAGCTGACCCGCCGGACGATCCAGGCGGGGCACTGGATCCCGCGCACCCGCCCGGACCAGCTGGCCTCCTGGATCGACGAGTTCGTGACGTCCGTCGAGAACGGGAGGTCCCCGATGGTGGCGAGCGGCGAGCACGCCGAGCGGTTCGGCGGGCAGCTCGTGCTGGTCACCGGGGCGGGCAGCGGCATCGGGCGGGCCACGGCGCTCGCGTTCGCCAAGGCCGGGGCGCGCGTGGTGGCCGTCGACCGGAACGCGGAGGCCGCGGCCCGCACCGCCGAGTCCTCCCGCCTGCTCGGTGCCCCGGACGCCTGGGCGGAGACGGTCGACGTCTCCGACGAGCAAGCCATGGAGAAGCTCGCCGAGAAGGTCACCGCCGAGTACGGGGTGGTGGACGTCCTCGTGAACAACGCCGGGATCGGACTGTCCGGTTCCTTCTTCGACACCACGCCGGAGCACTGGAAGAAGGTGCTCGACGTCAACCTGTGGGGCGTCATCCACGGCTGTCGGCTCTTCGGCCGCCGGATGGCCGAGCGCGGGCAGGGCGGTCACATCATCAACGTGGCGTCGGCCGCGGCGTACCAGCCCTCCCGGGCGCTGCCCGCCTACAGCACCTCCAAGGCGGCCGTGCTGATGCTCAGCGAGTGCCTGCGGGCGGAGCTCGCCGGGCAGAGGATCGGTGTGACGGCGGTCTGCCCCGGCTTCGTCAACACGGCCATCACGTCGACGGCGCACTTCGCCGGGGTCGACGCCCGGGAGGAACAGCGGCTGCGCAGGCGCACCGCCCGGCTGTACGGGCTGCGCAACTACCCGCCGGAGAAGGTCGCCCGCGCCATTCTGCGCGCGGTGACGCGCGACGAGGCGGTGGTGCCGGTGACGCCCGAGGCGCGGGGTGCGCGGTGGCTCTCGCGGTGGGCGCCGGGGGCACTGCGGAGGATCGCGCGGGTGAAGCCTCCGGTGTGAGGCCGAGGGCTCCGAATCCCCACAACGGCAGCTCGCGGTGACCGCATGGGTTCGCCGGCTTCAGGCTGCGGTTACGCGGGGGCGTCCGCCCCAGCGGATGCCCTTCTCGCTTCGGATGCGGGCGCCCTGCTCGGCCCAGCCGTGGTGGCCGTCCGGATGATGAAGCCCTCGTCGTCATCGCTCAGCAGCGGGGACGGCCTCCCGCCCACCGAGGGTCCGGGCAGGCCATGCCGATTTCGTTGTACCGCGTCGGTAGCGCACCGCGCTGGTACTGCCCCGGCGCACGATCTGCCGCAGCTTCTGCCCTTCCTGGTCGGTGCGTCGGTGTACACGAACAGGCTCAGCCGCTCACATTGCCAGCGACTGGGAGGGCGCAGTTCAGACCTCTTCACTGGTACGGACCGAAACGAACGTGACCGCCCATCCAGCCGCCAACCCTGCGAATCCGGCAGGTCCCGGCAGTAGTTGTCCACAGAACCGTTGATTCCGCTGTGGATAACCACCCTTGGTTGTGGATCAAACCTGCGAAGCGAAACTCGATCGCGTGATTCACATCTCTCCCGCACCCTGAGGGGATGGAGGAGAGACGCACCGTGAAGGTGTCGAAGTACCTGTCGAAGCATCTGCGTCACCAGCCGGAACGCATCGGACTGACCCTCGACGAGGCCGGCTGGGTGGAGATCGACACGTTGATCGCCGCGGCCGCCGCACACGGCTTCCGGTTCACCCGCGACGAACTGGACCAGGTCGTCGCCACCAACGACAAGCGACGTTTCGCCCTCGAGGGAACGCGGATCCGGGCTAGCCAGGGTCACAGCGTGGAGGTCGACCTGGGACTGGCACCGGCCACCCCACCCGCCTATCTCTACCACGGCACCACCACCCGCACCCTGGACGCGATCCGGGCCGAGGGGCTCCGGCCGATGACCCGGCATGCCGTGCATCTCTCGCCCGACCGGGAGACGGCGACCCGCGTCGGCGCGCGCCGGGGGCGGCCGGTCGTGCTGGTGGTGGACGCGGGTGCCATGCACCGGGACGGCCACGTCTTCCAGGTGAGTGCGAACGGCGTATGGCTGACACAGTCCGTACCGGCTCGCTATCTGCGCTTTCCCGGGTCGGGCTGACCTTCACGCCCCCGGTCGTTCCCCCACTGTGTCCACCTGGACGCGCACGGTGACTGTTTCACGTGAAACACCTCCGGGTGCCTGACGACGCTCCCTTAAGCTCGACGCCATGAGTCTGCGCCTGAGCACCGTGATCCTCCCGTACCGCCGCTGGCACGAAGGCGGCCGCGCGGCCTGGACGCGCGCCGAGCAGCTCGGCTTCCACACCGCGTACACCTACGACCACCTGTCCTGGCGCACCTTCCGGGACGGTCCGTGGTTCGGCGCCGTGCCGACCCTCACGGCCGCCGCGAGCGTCACCGACCGGCTGCGGCTGGGCACCCTGGTGACCTCGCCGAACTTCCGGCACCCGGTGACCCTCGCCAAGGAACTGATCTCTCTCGACGACATCTCCCGCGGGCGGGTCACCCTGGGCATCGGCGCGGGCGGCTCCGGCTTCGACGCCACCGCGCTCGGCCAGGAGCCCTGGACCCCTCGCGAGCGCGCCGACCGCTTCGGTGAGTTCATCCCGCTGCTCGACCGGCTGCTCAGCGAGGACGCCGTGTCGTACGAAGGAGACTTCTACTCGGCCCACGAGGCGCGGAACATCCCCGGCTGTGTGCAGCGCCCCAGGCTGCCGTTCGCGGTGGCCGCGACCGGGCCGCGCGGGATGCGGCTCGCCGCCCGGTTCGGCCAGGCGTGGGTGACCACCGGCAACCCGAAGCTGAACGAGAACGGCACACCTGAACAGTCGATTCAGGCCATCCGTGGGCAAGCGGAGAGGCTCGACGACATCTGTGCCGAGGTCGGCCGGGACATGACCGGTCTCGACCGGGTCCTGCTCACCGGATTCACGCCGGACCGCGGCGGTCCACTCCGGTCCTTGAACGCGTTCGTGGACTTCGCCGGGCGGCATGTGGAGCTGGGCTTCACGGAGATCGTGATCCACTGGCCGATTCCCGACTCGCAGTTCGCGGCGGACGAGAAGGTCTTCGAGCAGATCGCCATGGAGGCACCCGCACAGTTGCGCTGAGCGTGGACGGAGGTGCCGAGGAGCCTCCGGCGAAGGGTTCCGGTGGGAAAGCCCAGGTGTCGGCTCTCGCCGGAAGCCCCGACAGGGGTCCTGGCGAGAGCGGTATCCACTCACCTGTGCGGAGCCCCGCACGCACGTGCAGGCATGTGCGGGACAATGGCCGGGTGACCTCAGCGACCCGACAGCCCGAGACCGCGGCCGAGACCCTCCCGCCGCGGCTGATCGCCACCGACCTCGACGGCACTCTGCTGCGCGACGACAAGTCGGTCTCCCCGCGTACGGTCGCGGCGCTCGCCGCAGCCGAGAAGGCGGGCATCGAGGTCTTCTTCGTCACAGGCCGCCCGGCCCGCTGGATGGACGTCGTCAGCGACCACGTGCACGGCCACGGCCTGGCGATCTGCGGCAACGGGGCCGCCGTGGTCGACCTGCACGGCGGCCCCGGCGCCCACCGGTTCATGAAGGTGCGGGAGCTGGCCCGGGAGAACGCCCTGGACGCCGTGCGGCTGCTGCGCGACGCGGCGCCGGGCACGGTGTACGCGGTGGAGCAGACGTACGGCTTCTACCAGGAGCCGGCGTACCCGAAGTTGCACATGGAGATACCGGACAGCCTCGCCCCGGCCGAGGAACTGCTGGGCCCGGACCACCGGGCCGCCGGCGAGCCGGTGCTGAAGATCCTCGCCTATCACCCCGAGATCGACCCCGACGCCTTCCTGACCCTGGCCCGCCTCGCCATCGGCGACCGCGCCAACGTCACCCGCTCCAGCCCCAGCGCCCTCCTGGAGATCAGCGGCCCGGGGGTGTCGAAGGCCAGCACCCTCGCCCTGTGCTGCGCGGAACGCGGCATCTCGCACGAACAGGTCGTCGCCTTCGGCGACATGCCGAACGACGTGGAGATGCTCACCTGGGCGGGCCGGTCCTACGCGATGGGCAACGCGCACCCGGACGTGATCGCCGCCGCCTCGGGCCGGACGGTCGCGAACAACGACGACGGGGTGGCGGTCGTGATCGAGGAGCTGCTGGCGGAACTGCCGTAGCCACCGGGGGCCGGGGGCCTCAGAGGGACACCCCACGCGCCGCCAGCCACGACACCGGGTTCACCGCCGAGCCCGTCTGCGGTGTGACCCGGGCCTCGAAGTGCAGGTGCGGGCCGGTGGAGTTGCCCGTGGTGCCCGACTGACCGATCCACTCGCCCGGGCTGACGTGCTCCCCCTGGTCGACCGCGACGGACGCCAAATGGGCGTACTGCGTGTAATAGCCGCCCGCGTGCTTGAGCACGATCTCGATGCCGAAGGCGCCCCCGCAGGACACCCTCACGACCCGACCCGTCCCCACGGCCCGCACCGGTGTACCGATCGGCACCGCGAAGTCCTGCCCGGTGTGCCGGTTCGACCAGCGCGCGCCACCACTGCCGTAGGAGGCGGAGAGTTCGTACGTCTCGACCGGCGCGACCCAGTCGCCGTCGCCGAAGCCCGTCTCCGGCTGATCCAGCCGGGCCGCTCCGCGGCACGCCCCGGCGGCGACCGCGGCGTCCGCCTGCCCCTGGAGCCGGGCACGGGCCGACTCCAGCTTCTGCTCGATGCCCGCCTTGAGACCGGCGAGTTGGGTGTTGCGCTTGTCCAGCACCTGCCACTGGGCCGCGGCCTTGGCCTCGTCCGCCGCCAGCCGGGCCTCCGCGCGCTGGTTCTTGGAGATCGCGTTGTTCACGGCGAGATCCGCTTGGGCGAAGGCGTGCTGACCTCGCATCAGGCCGTCGGGGCTACCGGCGAGGATCATGTGCGCCGCCACCGGCAGGCCGCCGCTACCGCGGTACTGGGCCCGGGCGATGCGGCCCAAATCCTCGTGCAGCGCGGCGATGCGCCGCCGCTGCGCCTCCAGGAGCGCCTCCGCCCGCTGCGCCTCGGCCCGCTGCTCCTCGGCCTCCTCCCGGCCCGCCTCGTACTGCCGCGTCGCCACCGCGGCCTCCTCGTACAGCCGCGCCACCTCGGCGCTGAGCGCCGTGTCCGCGCCGGTCCCGGTGCCGTTCCCTGATTCCTCGGGCGCCGTCGCCGGCCGGGCGGCGAGCGCGGCCAGCGCGCACAGCAGGACCGGAACGACCAGCCGATAACGGCGATATGAGCACATGTCAGCGATCGTCGCCCAGTCCGGCCGACCCGGTCCTGTTCACGTCGTACGGCTGGGGGAACGGCTGCGCCGAACGGCCCAGCGCGGGCCGTTCCCGGCCGCTAACGAACCCCCACCAGCGACTCCGCCGCCGCCTCCCGCTGCGCCATCCCCCGCAACGGCCCGTCCGCGGCCACCAGCTCGGCGTACGGCCCGCGCTGTACCACCCGTCCCCGGTCGAGCACGATCACCTCGTCGACCGCTTCGAGCCCTACCAGCCGGTGCGTGATGAGCAGCGTCGTACAACCCTCGGTGGCGGCCAGCAGATCGGCGGTGAGCGCGTCGGCGGTCGGCAGGTCGAGGTGCTCGGCGGGCTCGTCGAGCACCAGGACGGGGAAGTCGGCGAGGAGTGCCCTGGCCAGCGCCAGCCGCTGCCGCTGCCCTCCGGACAGCCGTGCTCCGTGCTCGCCGACAAGCGTGTCGAGCCCGTCGGGCAGGCTGTCGGCCCAGTCCAGCAGCCGGGCCCGGCCCAGCGCGGCGCGCAGCCGGTCCTCGGTGGCGTCCTTCCGGGCGAGCAGCAGGTTCTCGCGCAGCGAGCTGTCGAAGAGGTGCGCGTCCTGTGCACACAGCCCGACGAGCTCCCGGACGTCGTCACTGAGCAGCGCGTACGCGTCCACACCCGCCAGCGTGTACGAGCCCGCGTCCGGGTCGAGGAACCGGAGCAGCACCTGCGCCAGCGTCGTCTTGCCGGAGCCGGAGGGTCCCACCACGGCGATCCGGCGGCCCTTCTCGAGGGTCAGGTCGATCCCGGCGAGCGCGTCCCGCTCCTGTCCGGCGTGCCGCGCGGTCAGCCCCGCGACGACGAGCGGGAACGGTGATGCGGGCGCCTGCCGCGGCCGCTCCGGCTCCCGCACCGGCTCCGGAGCGTCCAGCACCTCGTACACCCGTTCCGCGCTCCGGTGCACGCGCTGCCGGTACTGCACGGCGAGCGGCAGTCCGAGCACGGCCTCGAAGGCGGCGAGCGGGGTCAGGACGACGGCGGCCATGGCCACCCCGTCCAGCCGCCCGGCGGCGACCGACTGCGCTCCGGCCAGGGCGGCGGCCGCAACGGTCAGGCCGGAGATCAGCGCGGTGAGACCGTCGCCGAGGGCCGTGGCAGTGGCGGCGCGTGAAGCGATGCGGGTGAGGACGCCGTCGGCCTCGCGAGCCTGGGCGGTCCGCGTGGGCAGGGCGCCGGCGACCGTCAGTTCCGCGGTACCGGTCAGCAGATCGGCCACCCGCGTCGCGAGCGCCCCGCGTGCGGGTGCCAGCCGGTGCTCGGCCCGCCGGGCCACCGCGCCGGTGATCAGCGGCACGCCGACCCCTGCCGCCAGGAGCCCGGTCGCGAGCACCGCCCCGGCCTCGGGCAGCAGCCATGCCGTGAAGCCGACGGACGCGGCCGACACGACGACGGCCGCCCCGGCCGGAAGCAGCCACCGCAGCCAGTAGTCCTGCAGCGCGTCCACGTCCGCGACCAGGCGGGAGAGCAGATCGCCCCGACGGGTCCGGTGCAGTCCGGCCGGCGCAAGCCGCTCCAGCCTGCGGAACACAGCGACCCGGGTGTCCGCCAGCATCCGCAGCACGGCATCGTGTGACACCAGCCGCTCGGCGTAGCGGAAGACGGCTCGTCCGATCCCGAACGCCCGCGTCGCCGTGACGGCCATCATCAAATACAGCACGGGCGGCTGCTGCGAGGCCCGCGAGATCAGCCACCCGGAGGTGGCCATGAGCCCCACGGCACTCCCCAGTGCGAGACTCCCGAGCAGCAGGGCGAGTCCGAGACGCCCACGCCGGGCTCCGGACAGGGCACGCACGCGGGTGAGGACCCCGCTCGAAGCCGATGTCTCGACGGGCTGGGCCGGGATGGGCTGTTCGGCTTCAACGGACCGCGCCTCGGTTCCCCGGGCTGCGGCGGGCGCCTCGGGCAAGGCAATCGTGGTCCCGGGCTCCGCCAGCCGCACGACCCGGTCCGCGACCTCCAGCAGCGCCGGCCGGTGCACCACCAGCAGCACGGTCCGGCCTGCCGCGAGGCGCCGCACCGCAGCGACGATCTCGGCCTCCGTGGCCCCGTCCAGCGCCGCGGTCGGCTCGTCGAGCAGCAGCACGGGCCGGTCCGCGAGGAACGCCCGGGCCAGCGCGAGCCGCTGCCGCTGCCCCGCGGACAGCCCGGCGCCGTCCTCGCCGAGCACCGTGTCCACGCCCCCGGCCAGCGCGTCGACGAACTCCAGCGCCCCGGCGTCCCGCAACGCCCGCCGTACGGCGTCGTCGTCGGCGCCGGGCCGCGCCAGGCGTACGTTCTCAGCGATCGTCCCGGCGTACAGATGCGGCCGCTGCGGCACCCACGCGATCCGGGAGCGCCATTGCTCCAGGTCGGTGTCGGTGAGGTCGGCTCCCCCGATCCGCACCCGCCCCTCGGCCGGTCGCACGAACCCCAGCAGGACGCTCAGCAGCGTCGACTTGCCGGCGCCGCTCGGACCGACCAGCGCGACCGTCTCCCCGGGCTCGACGCTGAAGGACAGGTTCGAGACGGCGTCCATCGACCGCCCCGGGTACCGGACGGTCACGCCCTCGAATGACAGTGCCCCCTCCGGCACGGGCCCGGAGCCGGATGCCGGGGCGGGCGTCTCCAGGACCTCGAAGATCTCCTCGGCCGCGGCGAGCCCTTCTGCCGCCGCGTGGTACTGCGCCCCGACCTGCCGCAACGGCAGATACGCCTCGGGGGCGAGGATCAGGATGACCAGGCCGATGTACAGGTCCATCTCCCCGTGCACCAGCCGCATGCCGATCGTCACGGCGACCAGCGCCACCGAGATCGTCGCGAGCAGCTCCAGCGCGAACGAGGAGATGAAGGCGATCCGCAGCGTTCGCATGGTCGCCCGCCGGTACTCGTCGGTGATCCGCCGGATCGACTCCGCCTGCGCTTTGGCCCGCCCGAACACCTTGAGTGTCGGCAGCCCCGCGACCACGTCCAGGAAGTGCCCGGACAGCCGTGACAGCAGCCGCCACTGACGGTCCATCCGGGCCTGGGTGGCCCAGCCGATCAGCACCATGAAGACCGGGATGAGGGGCAGGGTGCCCACGATGATGGCCGCGGAGACCCAGTCCTCGGTGACGATCCGGGCCAGCACCGCCACCGGCACGACCACCGCGAGACCCAGCTGCGGCAGGTACCGGGAGAAGTAGTCGTCAAGGGCGTCGACGCCCCGTGTGGCCAGGGCGACCAGTGAACCGGTCCGCTGCCCGCTCAGCCAGCCCGGACCGAGCTCGGCGGCACGCTCCAGCAGCCGGCCCCGCAGCTCGGACTTCACCGCCGCGCTCGCCCGGTGCGCCGCCAGCTCGGTGAGCCAGCCGATCAGCGCCCGGCCGACCGCGACGGCTGTCAACAGCAGCAGGGGAGTGCCGAGTTCGGACACCGACATGCCGTGCTGGAAAGCGCCGACCACCACCTCGGCGATGAGCATCGCCTGCGCGATGACCAGGCCCGCGCCCACCGCCCCCAGGACGACGACCGCCAACAGGAAGCCCCGGGTGGCACGGGCGTACCGAAGCAGACGCGGATCGATTGGTTTCACGTGAAACACACCTCAGTGCACGGTCTCGGCTATGTGTTGCGTACCGATCCGCTTGCGGAACACCCAGTACGTCCAGCCCTGGTAGAGCAGGACGATCGGGGTGGCGATCCCGGCACACCAGGTCATGATCTTCAGCGTGTACG
The DNA here is from genome assembly GCF_044755265.1 of Streptomyces sp. NPDC092370. Lineage (NCBI taxonomy): Bacteria > Bacillati > Actinomycetota > Actinomycetes > Kitasatosporales > Streptomycetaceae > Streptomyces > Streptomyces sp. NPDC092370. The sequence goes on from NZ_JBIVQO010000005.1 coordinate 183,992, forward strand.
GGGTGGACGAGGCATTGGTGACCGTCAGGCTCCAGTCCGGGTTCAGCGTCGACGGCATGACGTTCGGGAACAGCGTCAGGAAGAGCATCGCCACCGTGGCCACGATGGTGAGCCCCGACAGGGCGAACGCCCACCCCTCACGCCCGGCCCGTGCCGCGACCAGGGCCACGAGGAGCGATGCCACGGCCACGACCATCGCGACGAACGACGCACCGTCGCCCCGCTCGGCCTGCGTCCACAGCAGGAAGGCGAGTGCCAGCAGGGCGGTCACCAGTCCGACGCGCAGCGCCAGCTTCCGCGCCCGCTCCCGGATCTCCCCGACGGTCTTGAGCCCGACGAACACCGTCCCGTGGAAGGTGAACAGCGCCAGCGTCACCAGACCGCCCAGCAGCGCGTAGGGGTTGAGCAGATCCAGGACGCCGCCGGCGTAGTTGAAGTTCTGGTCGATCTTCACGCCCCGCACGATGTTGCCGAAGGCCACACCCCACAGGAACGCCGGCAGCAACGAGGTCCAGAAGATCGCCGTCTCCCAGTTGCGCTGCCAGTTCTCCTCGGGCCGCTTCACGCGGTACTCGAAGGCCACACCGCGGACGATCAGGCAGACCAGGATGAGCAGCAGGGGCAGGTAGAAGCCGGAGAAGAGCGTGGCGTACCACTCGGGGAAGGCGGCGAAAGTCGCGCCGCCCGCCGAGAGCAGCCACACCTCGTTGCCGTCCCAGACGGGGCCGATGGTGTTGATCAGCACCCGCTTCTCGGGCCGGTCGCGGGCGAGCAGCTTCGTGAGCACGCCGACCCCGAAGTCGAAGCCCTCCAGGAAGAAGTAGCCGGTCCACAGGACGGCGATCAGGACGAACCAGACGTCGTGCAGTTCCATGACTGTGCAGCTCCCTCGGCCTAGTACGAGAAGGCCATCGGCTTGTCGGCGTCACGGGAGTCGCCGCCGATCTTCGTGGGCGGGTTGAGATCGGCCTCGGTGAGCTCCGGGGGGCCTGCCTTGACGTACTTGACCAGCAGCTTGACCTCGACGACGGCGAGGATCGCGTACAGCGTGGTGAAGACGACCATCGAGGTGATGACCTCGGCCTGGGAGACACCGGGGGAGACCGCGTCACGCGTCTGGAACAGGCCGTAGACGACCCAGGGCTGGCGGCCCATCTCGGTGAAGATCCAGCCCCAGGAACTGGCGATCAGCGGGAAGCCCAGAGTCAGGATCGCGATGCGCCAGTACCACTTGGTGAGGGTCGGACCGAGCGCCTTCTTCGGCAGCAGCACGAGATGCGGCACTTCGTCGTCGCCCACCCTCAGATGCCGTGGCAGCAGGAACTTCTTGCGGGTCAGCCACAGACCGGCAAGGCCGATGGCGAACGACGTCATACCGAAGCCGATCATCCACCGGAAACCCCAGTAGGCGACGGGAATGTTGGGGCGGTAGTCGCCGGGCCCGTACTTCTCCTGTTCGGCCTTGTTGACGTCGTTGATGCCGGGCACGTACGAGGTGAAGTCGTCCTTCGCGAGGAAGGACAGCAGGCCGGGAATCTCGATGGCGACCTTGTTGTGGCCCTTGTCGACGTCGCCGATGGCAAAGACCGAGAAGGGGGCCGGCTTCTCGCCGTCCCACAGCGCCTCTGCCGCGGCCATCTTCATCGGCTGCTGCTGGTACATGATCTTGCCGAGCACGTCGCCGCTGATCGCGGTGAGGAGACCGCCGATAACGACGGTGACGAGGCCCAGCCGCAGCGACGTCTTCATCACCGGGACGTGCTTCTTGCGGACCAGGTGGAAAGCGGCGATGCCGACCATGAAGGCACCGCCGGTCAGGAAGGCCGCGGTGAGCGTGTGGAAGACCTGGGCGAGCGCGGTGTTCTGGGTGAGCACCAGCCAGAAGTCGGTGAGTTCGGCCCGGCCCTTCGCCCCGTTGATCCGGTAGCCGACCGGGTGCTGCATCCAGGAGTTGGCCGCGAGGATGAAGTACGCCGAGAGGATGGTGCCGATCGAGACCATCCATATACAGGCCAGGTGGATCTTCTTGGGCAGCTTGTCCCAGCCGAAGATCCACAGGCCGATGAAGGTCGACTCGAAGAAGAAGGCGATCAGGGCCTCGAAGGCCAACGGCGCACCGAAGACGTCACCGACGAAGCGCGAGTAGTCCGACCAGTTCATGCCGAACTGGAACTCCTGCACGATCCCGGTGACCACCCCCATCGCGATGTTGATCAAGAAAAGCTTGCCCCAGAACTTCGTCGCCTGGAGGTACTTCTCCTTCTCCGTCCGCACCCAGGCCGTCTGCAGGCCGGCCGTGAGCGCGGCCAGCGAGATCGTCAGGGGGACGAACAGAAAGTGATACACGGTGGTGATGCCGAACTGCCATCGCGCCAGGGTCTCCGGCGCCAGAGCCAGGTCCACGTCGCCGCTCCTTACATACGCTTGTGAAAGCGTTCACATTCACAAGCCATTATGCAGCACGAACTTTCGAGCTCCGGAGGGGGGGGGCTGTATCCCCTGTCACAGTCAGCCCTCGACCCAGGGCTTCAACATATTGTTGAGTCAACGGCATACCCGCACCGACATCGCCGCCGATACGGATCTTCTGACCGGGCGGGACATCTCACCGCCACCCCCCGACGACAGCCCGACCACATAGGCGCTCGCCAAGGCACTGCCTCTTACCCCTACCGCCCGCGCCTGGGGCGAGAAGGTGTACTTCGACACGGGTTCGGTTTCACGTGAAACAGGCGTCCGGCAAGCCGTCGAGCCGGGCACCTTCACCTTGTGGGCCGATGGCGCCCTCGCCCCCTCGCCCTCTGTACGGACCCAAGCCGATCTCACCCGGCGACGAGTGCCGCCTCGCAAGCCCGTGCAATGACCTGGACCACCTCGACGGCGATCCCGGGCTGCACATGAGCGTGCGGGACGGCGTCCCGTGCGGATGGAACTCCCGGGCGCCTGACCCGGCTCCCGGCCCTACAGGTCCTTACGGAACCCTTCCGCCACCTTCAGGAAGATGTCGTTCGCCTCGGCTTCCCCGACCGTCACCCGCACACCCTCGCCCGGGAACGGCCGGATGACCACCCCCGCCTGCTCACACACCTCCGCGAACGGGACGGTGCGCTCCCCCAGCCGCAGCCATACGAAGTTGGCCTGGGTCTCGGGCACCGTCCAGCCCTGAGAGCGCAGTCCGTCGACCACGCGCGTGCGCTCACACACCAGCGAACCCACCCGGCCGAACAGTTCGTCCTCGGCCCGCAGCGAGGCGATCGCCGCCTCCTGCGCGAGCTGGCTCACGCCGAACGGCACCGCTGTCTTGCGCAGCGCCGCGGCCACCGGCTCGTGGGCGATGGCGAATCCGACGCGCAGGCCGGCGAGGCCGTACGCCTTGGAGAAGGTCCGCAGGACACAGACGTTGGGCCGGTCCCGGTAGAGCTCGACGCCGTCCGGCACCTCGGGGTCGCGGATGAACTCGCGGTAGGCCTCGTCGAGAACCACCAGCACGTCACTCGGGACTCGGTCGAGGAAGCGCTCCAGCTCCGCCCGCCGCACCACCGTGCCGGTCGGGTTGTTGGGGTTGCAGACGAAGATCAGCCGAGTCCGGTCGGTGATCGCATCGGCCATCGCGTCGAGGTCGTGCACATCCCCCGGCGTCAGCGGCACCTGGACCGACGTCGCACCGCTGATCTGCGTGATGATGGGGTACGCCTCGAAGGACCTCCAGGCGTAGATCACCTCGTCACCCGGGCCGGAGGTGGCCTGAATCAGCTGCTGGGCGACACCGACCGAACCGGTGCCGGTGGCCAGGTGAGTGAGAGGAACACCGAACCGCTCGGACAGCTCGTTCATCAGCGCCGTGCAGGCCATGTCCGGGTAGCGGTTGAAGTTGCAGGCCGCCGCCGTCACGGACTCCATCACACCGGGCAGCGGCGGATACGGGTTCTCGTTGGAGGACAGCTTGTAGGCCACCGGACCACCTGCCGCGGCGGGCTTGCCCGGCTTGTAGGTGGGGATTCCCTCCAGCTCGGCGCGCAGCTTGGGGCTCGTCTCGCTCACCGCAGTCCTCCTCGTGAAGACCGGCGGCCCATGACCGCCGCCGACATCCAATGCTCCTCACCTTATGAGGATTCGGCGCCCCTGCGTATAGCCGCGGCCGACCGGACGGCTTCGGCCTCCTCCGTCCCAACGGCATCAGGGGCATCACCGCACCAAGGCGTACGAATCCGGGGGGCGCGCCGCACATATATCTAGGCGCCGGTGGTGCACGCCGTGGCGCGCATCCCCCATGCAGGTGAGTTGAGACCTCTTCGCAACATCGGCCACTTGGCAGGCCCGTGTGCGCCACCACGTCACGTACTGGCATGGGACCGCTCAACGCCCTTGGTTTCTAAAGCAATTGGGCTCAAATGATCATGCAGAAACGTGCCTGTCAACGCGTGCATATGCGTCCGCACTACCCCACCGCATGAGCCCTACTATCGGCTCGCCATGACAGCAGCAGGGAAGCACCAGGTGAGCCGCGCGGAAACCTCACGACGAGGCAGTCGGCCGGGTCGGGCCGGTATCAGAGACGTGGCCGCCGCCGCCGGAGTCTCGATCACGACCGTCTCCGACGCCCTCAACGGCAAGGGCCGACTCCCGGACGCCACCCGGCGCCATGTCCGGGAAGTCGCCGACCGGCTGGGCTACCGGCCCTCGGCCGCCGCCCGGACCCTCCGTACCGGCAAGTCGGGCCTCATCGGTCTGACCGTGACCACGTACGGGGATGAGCCTTTCACCTTCACCGAGTTCGCATACTTCGCCGAGATGGCACGGGCCGCCACCTCCGCCGCGCTCGCCCGCGGCTACGCCCTCGTCATCCTGCCCGCGACCTCCCGCCACGACGTCTGGTCGAACGTCGCCCTGGACGGCACGGTCGTCATCGACCCCTCCGACCAGGACCCGGTCGTCAGCGAGCTCGTACGGCAAGGCCTGCCGGTCGTCTCCGACGGCCGCCCGGCAGGCTCGCTGCCGGTCACGGCCTGGGTGGACAACGATCACGAGGCCGCCGTCCTCGGCATCCTCGACCACCTGGCCGCCGCCGGCGCCCGCCGCATCGGCCTGCTGACCGGCACGACGACGGACACGTACACCCACCTGTCCACCACCGCGTACCTGCGCTGGTGTGAGCGCGTCGGCCAGGACCCGGTGTACGAGGCCTACCCCGCGCACGATCCGTGCGCGGGCGCCGTCGCCGCCGACCGGCTCCTCGCCCGGCCCGACCGGCCCGACGCGGTCTACGGGCTGTTCGACCCGAACGGCACCGACCTGCTCGCCGCCGCCCGCCGTTACGGCCTGCGCGTTCCGGAGGACCTGCTGCTGGTGTGCTGCAGCGAATCCACGGTGTACGCCAACACGGATCCGCCCATCACCACGCTCTCCCTGAAGCCGCGCCGCATCGGCACGGCGGTGGTGCAGCTCCTCATCGACGCCATCGAGGGAGTGGAATCCGACCATCCGGTGGAGCAGGTGATACCGACGGAGCTGATCGTGCGTACCTCTTCCCAGCGACGCCCGCCGCGCACGACGGTCAGCCCGCCGCGCTCACCCGAGGAGACCTAGGTCTCCCGGGGACGCCTCGCAGGGGGCGTCCGGCAGAGGACCTCTCCCGCAACGGGGTAAAGGGAAGGTCGTCCTCCTGGGGAGAAACAGGGCCGGTCCCCCGGAGAGAAGGGATCGTTCTCGCGAAGAGAAGAAGAGCGAGGACGGTCACACGGTGGTCAAAGCACGGCTCAATCGGGGCGAAAGCCGCAGTGAACTGGACTCTTGCTCTGATTCACCACCCCTGGGTCATCACACGGCGCGATCCGCATTCCTATGATGGGCCCACGACATCCGCGGGCCGCTACGACCAGGCAGTCCGATGCGGTGCAATGCGGCGCGATGGTGGAGGGGTCGATGACTCAGGGGGCCGGTCAGGGACCCGAGGTGGAGCGGACGGCGACGTTGCGCGACTTCCGGGTGCCCGCGTACGTCCACGAGACCGGTCCGTACGTCCACAGCGTCCACCCCGGGGAGGTCGCCCCGCCGCCCGAGGAGACCTACCCCGAGGGATACACGCCGACCCAGCGCGACCTTCCCGTCATCAACCGGGGTGACACTGTCCAAGTGACCGTGGAACCCGAGACCGCCGCCGCCCCGCAGGCCAGCACCGGGCAGGGACCGCTGTACGTCGTGGGTGACGTGCACGGTTATCTCGACCAGCTGGTGTCGGCCCTCCAGGAGAAGGGCCTGCTCGACGCCTCCGGCAACTGGTGCGGGGGTACCGCCCGGCTGTGGTTCCTCGGGGACTTCACCGACCGCGGTCCGGACGGCATCGGCGTCATCGACCTGGTGATGCGGCTGTCCGCCGAGGCAGCCGCGGCCGGCGGCTACTGCAAGGCACTCATGGGCAACCACGAGCTGCTGCTGCTGGGCGCGAAGCGGTTCGGCGACACCCCCGTCAACTCCGGCGCGGGCACCGCCACCTTCCAGGCGGCCTGGCTGCTCAACGGCGGCCAGAAGACCGACATGGACCGCCTCCAGGACCATCACCTACAGTGGATGTCCCGTCTGGACGCCGTCGAGGAGGTCGACGGCCACCTGCTCGTCCACTCCGACACCACCGCCTACCTCGATTACGGCCGGTCCATCGAAGAGGTCAACGACACCGTCCGCGAGACGATCACCCGCAACGACGCGGACGAGGTCTGGGACCTGTTCCGCAAGTTCACCAAGCGGTTCTCCTTCCGCGACGAGGGTGGCGCGGACGCCGTGCGCCGTCTGCTCGATACGTACGGGGGCACCCGGATCGTTCACGGCCACAGCCCGATCCCGTACCTGCTGGGCGAAGTCGGTGCCGAGGACGACGAGGACAACAGCGACCCGGTCATCGAAGGACCGCACGTCTACGCCGACGGACTCGCCATCGCCATGGACGGCGGCGTGACCATGGCCGGAAAGCTGCTGGTCCAGCAACTGCCGCTGGATACGTGAACGTTCACCGGGCAGGCGCCCCCGCTCGGAGGACCGGGACGGCGAGGGGCCAATTTCAGTAAACCCCCTGTCACCGCATACCGTCACCGCTCTACCATCGGCTTATCCGTAGCAGGCTCCCCTCCGTTTCTGCCCGACGGCTCGTCAGCATGCCGAGCCCCAAGCCCTACGGAGCATCGGGGGATGCACATGAACAGCGTTCCGCAGCACCTGCTGAGCGAGGACCGCCAGGAATACGAGCGGATCCTCGATGAGGCGCTGCGCTCCGCACCACACCGTCCCGACCTGGCCGCTGTCGGACAGCGGCTCAACCCCGAGCAGTTGCGCACCATGGCGCTGAACGCCACCGCGCTCATCACGGCCGCCGCGTCGGCCGAATACCAGCACTACGTCAAGGTCCGCAACGAACTACGTCAGCCCGCGTCGTCCGCTTCGCCGGCCGTGCACGAGTCCGGTTCCTCCGAGCCGGGCGCGGGCGCCTCGGGGCTCGCCGCCGGCATGGGCGTCGCCGACGCCACCGGCGCGGGCGCCGTCGCCGTCGTCGCCGTCCTCGCACCCGTCCTGGCCGGTACCGCGGCGGCGATCTTCCTGCTCGTCGGCTACATCCTGCAGATGCTCGACCCCGAGCAGGGATTCGCCCGGACCATGCTCACCACGGGCTGGGTGTTCGGCGCCGTGACCGCGGTCGCGATCCTCGTCGCCGCGGTGGGACTGCTGCTCACCGCCCTGCGCAACAAGCCCACGGCCGAAAGCGGGCCGTACGGCGAATTGCAGGGGGAGGTGGCCCAGGCCAGGGCGGCCTGGCACGAGGCGCTGCTGGAACGCGGGATCCTGCCCTTCCTGCGCGAAGCACTCGTCGACCCCGGTGCGACCGCCGCACTGCACCCCACGCCCTCGTCCACCCCGGTCAGTCGCATGCCGCACCTCGGCTACGACCGCCCGGGGTTCACCAGCCCGGACGACGGCGGCCGAGGTTCGCGCCCCAGCTTCAGCAGTCCGGACTACACCAGCCCGGACTTCGGAGGCCCGGAGCACCAGCCGGAGTAGCCGTCGGATCCCGTCCGAGCAGGCGCCTCCCACAGGCCGGGGGGCATCGGCCCCCGGGCCTGTGCGCGGCAGGTCAGTCCGCTATGGGCAGGTACACGCGGTTCCCGCTCGCGGCGAACTCCTTCGACTTCAGGGCCATGCCCTCCTCGATCTCGGTCCGTGTGCCGCCGTGTTCACGGCGGATGTCCTGAGAGATCTTCATGCTGGACAAGTCCAGACCGGAGTCGCGCGGACTGACGTCGTCGTCCGGCCCCGCCAACAGGCGCTCTGCCAGAGAGCACGTAGGCAGGTCCGTGCCTTCCAGGCCGGACAGAACGGCCCATGACTCCACGAGCCGCGGGCCGTCCCACACGGCTCCGGCTAATCAGCCAGCGGCAGATAAACCCGGTTCCCGCTCGCCGCGAACTCCTTCGACTTCTGGAGCATCCCCTCGGCAATCTCCTCGGACGAGGCACCCTCAGCCGCAGCACCACCGAACCGCTCTGTGATGCTTTGGCTGATCTTCATGCTGCAGAACTTGGGACCGCACATCGAGCAGAAGTGGGCCGTCTTGGCCGGTTCCGCGGGCAGGGTCTCGTCGTGGAACTCCCGTGCCGTGTCCGGGTCGAGAGCCAGGTTGAACTGGTCCTCCCACCGGAACTCGAAACGGGCGTCGGACAGCGCGTCGTCCCACTCCTGCGCACCGGGGTGTCCCTTGGCGAGGTCGGCGGCGTGGGCAGCGATCTTGTAGGTGATGACGCCGGTCTTCACGTCGTCGCGGTTCGGCAGGCCCAAGTGCTCCTTGGGCGTGACGTAACACAGCATCGCCGTGCCCCACCAGGCGATCATCGCGGCACCGATGCCGGAGGTGATGTGGTCGTACGCCGGGGCGACGTCCGTGGTCAGCGGGCCGAGCGTATAGAACGGAGCTTCATCGCAGATCTCCTGCTGAAGGTCGATGTTCTCCTTGATCTTGTGCATCGGGACATGACCCGGGCCCTCGATCATGGTCTGCACATTGAAACGCTTCGCGATCCGGTTGAGTTCCCCGAGCGTGCGCAACTCCGCGAACTGCGCCTCGTCGTTGGCGTCCGCGATCGATCCGGGCCTGAGACCGTCGCCGAGCGAGTACGTGACGTCGTACGCGGCGAGGATCTCGCAGAGCTCCTCGAAGTTCTCGTACAGGAACGACTCCTTGTGGTGCGCGAGGCACCAAGCGGCCATGATCGAGCCGCCGCGGGAGACGATGCCGGTCTTGCGGTTCGCCGTCAGCGGGACGTACGCCAGGCGCACGCCCGCATGGACCGTCATGTAGTCCACCCCCTGCTCGGCCTGTTCGATGACCGTGTCCTTGTAGATCTCCCAGGTCAGCTCCTCGGCCCGGCCGTCGACCTTCTCCAGAGCCTGATAGAGCGGCACGGTGCCGATCGGGACGGGGGAGTTGCGCAGCACCCACTCGCGCGTGGTGTGGATGTTGCGGCCGGTGGACAGGTCCATGACCGTGTCGGCGCCCCAGCGGGTCGCCCAGGTCATCTTCTCGACCTCCTCCTCGATGGAGGAGGTCACGGCCGAGTTGCCGATGTTGGCATTGACCTTCACCAGGAACCGCTTGCCGATGATCATCGGCTCGATCTCCGGGTGATTCACGTTGGCCGGCAGCACGGCCCGGCCCGCGGCGATCTCGTCCCGCACAACCTCGGGCGCCACGTTCTCCCGGATGGCCACGTACTCCATCTCGGGCGTGATCTCGCCACGACGGGCGTACGCGAGCTGCGTGACCGCCTGGCCCTGCCTGCCCCGGCGAGGCTGACGCGGCCGGCCGGGGAAGACGGCGTCCAGGTTACGGAGCCCGCCGCGGGGCGAGGTGTGCTTGATGCCGTCGTCCTCGGGACGGACGGGCCGGCCCGCGTACTCCTCGGTGTCACCGCGGGCGACGATCCAGTTCTCGCGCAGCGGCGACAGGCCCCTGCGGACGTCGGTGTCGACGAGCGGATCGGTGTAGGGGCCCGATGTGTCGTACAGCGTGACCGACTGGCCGTTGGTGAGGTGCACCTGACGGACCGGCACGCGCAGGTCTGGGCGAGAGCCCTCGACATACGCCTTGTGCCAGCCGATGGACTTCCCGGCCTCCTCGGACTTCTCGTCCGGAACGGAGGCAGGCGTGCGTGTGTCCTTGCTGGTCATGAGACCTACTCCCTACGCCGGCATTACCCGGTAACAGGTTCGGCGGTCGACGCAGCGGCTTCCGCCCGGTGACGTTCCGTGTGAAACATCACTCGACTCCGGCGATGTTTCATGTGAAACATCGCTGGGACGGAGGTCAGCGCCCTCTCAGCCCGGTGCTCCGAGCTCCCGCGTGTACAAAAGGTGCCTCCACGCTAGCGGCAATTCTGGCGCGGTGAACAGAGGGCCCCCCTCGTTCTTGCGATGATCGGTCGGTGACCACGACGCAGCGTCCCCCCTACCCCCCGCCCGAACCGCCCCGCGGATCCGGTGCCGGAAACGGCAACGGCCGTGGTGACGGCCATGACGGCGCCGCCGAAACCCGGCACGCCGCCGAGGTCCGGCAGGAGCAGACTCAGGGGCAGGGCCCTGGGCCTGGCTACGGCCGCGTCGGGAGCTTCGGTTCCGGAGGCGGCGGTGAGCGTGATTCCGGCTCCGGTTCTGGATACGGCTCGGGCTCCGGTGATGAGTACGGCTCGGGCTCCGGCGGCGGGTACGACTCCGCTCCGGGCCGTGCGTACGGCTCTCGTCCCGGCGGAGAGTACGGGCCAGGCGCCGGTGGCGGCCCGGGTGCCGGTTCTTCCGGTGGCGGCCACGGTGGCCCCGGCGGCGGGCACAGTGGCGGGCATGGTTCCGGCCCCGGCAGAGGTGACGGGCACGGCCACGGTGGGGACAACCACCACGGTGGGGGCGACGGACACGGCCACGGCTCCGCACCGGGTGGCGGCCATGGTCATTCCCACAGTCACCACCACGGCCCGGCCACGCCCGTCTCCCTGCATCTACGCAAGGTCATCGCGGCGGTCCTGATCCCGTTCGCCGTGGCAGTGCTGGTCGGTCTCGCCGTGCTGTGGCCGGGCGGCGCCCCGTCGCACGAGCGCACCGGCGTCGGCTTCGACCGGCAGACGCAGCAGGCCACGGTCACCAAGGTGGTCGAGGTGAGCTGCAAGGAGGCCGGTGCCTCGGGCGTTCCGCCGACCGGCGACACCTCCACCGCAGAGGGTTCCTCGGCGGTGCAGGCGGAGAAGGGCACCTGTAAGAGGGCCACGATCCGGGTCGACAGCGGCAATGACAAGGGCCGTACGTTCACCGAGATCGTCCAGCCGGACCAGTCCCGCCAGTTGCACGAGGGCCAGGAGGTCGTGGTCGCCTACGAGCCCTCCGCGCCGAAGGACCTCCAGTACTCGGTCACCGACATCAACCGCCGTCTGCCCATGGGGCTGCTCGCCGGCATCTTCGCGCTCGCCGTCGTGGCCGTCGGGCGGTTGCGCGGTGTCATGGCCCTGGTCGCGCTGGCCATGAGCTTCCTGGTGCTGAACTTCTTCATCCTGCCGGCGATCCTGCAGGGCTCCAATCCCCTGATCGTGGCGGTGGTGGGTGCGAGCGCCATCATGCTCATCGCCCTTTATCTGTGCCATGGCCTGTCCGCCCGGACATCCGTGGCGGTGCTCGGCACGCTCATCTCCCTGCTGCTCATCGGCATCCTCGGTTCGGTGTTCATCGACTGGGCCGCGCTCACCGGCAACACCGACGACAACACCGGGCTCATCCACGGTCTCTATCCGACGATCGACATGAGTGGTCTGCTGCTGGCCGGCGTCATCATCGGTTCGCTGGGCGTACTCGATGACGTGACGGTCACCCAGACCTCGGCGGTCTGGGAACTGCACGAGGCCAACCCGTCGATGGGCTGGCGCGGGCTCTACCGCGCGGGCATCCGGATCGGCCGTGACCACATCGCCTCGGTCGTCAACACGCTCGTCCTCGCCTACGCGGGGGCGGCACTGCCGCTGCTGCTGCTGTTCTCGATCGCACAGAGCAGTGTGGGCACGGTCGCCAACAGCGAACTGGTGGCGGAGGAGATCGTGCGCACGCTGGTCGGTTCGATCGGCCTGGTCGCCTCGGTGCCGGTCACCACGGCCCTGGCGGCGCTGGTGGTCTCGGCCGACCGTACCGGAGCGGAGCCTGCCGCAGAGGCCTCAGGGACCCCGGCACGCGGGGGGAGGGGCCGACGCCGCAAGCGCTGACGCGTCGCCCTGCCGCAGGTGGCCTGGCCTGTGCCTGCGCAAGGCGCAAGCGCTGACGCCTCTCGCCTGCCGCAGGTGGCCTGGGCCCGGGCCCTGCGCAAGCCTCGGGCCGCGAGGGAAGACGCCCCGCACTCAGGCCCCGTGCCGGACTCCCGGCGTCGGGGCGCGTGGGCCCCGGGCGCCTCGGCCTCGGCCGCTTCCCGCGAGTCCAGCGGCTCAGCCGCGTCCCGCCCTTCCGGCGCCTCCACCGCAGCGGCCCGCACCATCTCCGGCGGCGGAAGCGTCCGCCCTCCGCGAGAAGATCGCCCGGTCATACGACCATCGCAGGAAGAAGCGTTCCTGCGCAGCTCGGCGGCATCCGGTGAAGCGTTCCTCCACCGTGCCGCCGGGCCCATGTCTCAACCAGCGCCCTGCTCGGCGAGGATGCGGTCCAGGGCCTCGTCCAGGTGGGCGTCGAAGTCGGCGAGCGAGCCCTCCTGGCCCAGCGGCACCAACTTGTCCGTACGGTCGAGGAAAGCGACGAGCGGTGCCGTCGACGACCGGAACAACGCCTGGTCGCTGCCCACCTGAAGCCTGATCAAGACCTCGCCCAGCGCATCGGGTTCGACGGGCGTGACCCGCACGTCGCCCTCCCCGCACGGCCGGCCGACCCCGTCGATCAGCAACTCCCGGCCGAAAGCCCACGTCACGGGGGCATCACCGGGCAAATGAAACGTCAGCCGGACGGCATAGGGATCACTGGACTCATAGCGCAGCTCCACCGGAATGCGGAAGGAGAGCTCCTCGGACACGAGAAAGCTCATCATGACCTCTGCTTGCACGGACTCGCGCATCGATAACCCCGTCATTCGCCGTGACTGGCCGGGAACGAACCTCTGACACTGGTGGAATCTTGCTGAACGTACACAGCAGATCACAAGGAGTGAGTTTTCACATACTGATAGAGAGCGCGAGCGAGCCGAGCGACCGCCCGATCTCGGCCTGCAACTGCCGGGCCGCGGGCAGCAACCGGTCGGCCTGATGTGCGGGGAGTGAAATGGCCATCGTCGCTGCCGTGGTGCCGAGCGTGAGCGGGATCGCGGCGCAGACCGCGCCCAAGGCGTACTCCTGACGCTCGATCACCGGTTCCATGCGCCGGATGCGCTCCAGACGCCGGAGCAGACTGTGGTTGTCGCGCACGGTGTACGGCGTGAGCGGCTGTACCGGGTAGCGATCGAGGTGATCACGTCGTGCGTCCTCGTCCAGCTGGGACAACAGGCACTGCCCGACGGCGTGCGCGTGCCCGGTCTCACGGAAGTCGGCCCACTCCTCGACGGCCGGGTTGTTCGGGGTGTCGGAGACGCACATGACCTCGATCTCGCCCTCGCGGTACACCGCGTAGTACACGGGCACGCCGAGGACGTCCCGCCAGTGCGCGAGTACGTCGACCACCGTGCTGCGACGTTTCTGCCGCGCCCCGCTGCTGCTCAGCCGCTCTGCGGCCTCTCCGAGGAAGAACAGGCCCTTGTCGCGGCGCAGATAGCCCTCGTGCACGAGCGTGCGCAACAGGTGATAGGTCGTCGGCAGCGCCAGCCCGGTCTCGCGGGCCAGTTGCTTGGCGGGGGCGCCGTACTCGTGCACGGCGACGGTCTCCAGCAGTCGCATCGCGCGCTGCACGGATCCGATGAGGGTCGGCGGAGGCGCGGGTGCGGAGGGGGCCGGTGGCCCGGGGGGTGCCGCCGAGCGGGGTTGCGCGGGGACGGTGTGGAGGTGGACGGGTGCGGTGTCAGCCGGGACCAAGGGTCTCTCCCGAAGCGCGAGGGGGCAGACCGTGTGGAGGAACACGGGTGGGGTGAATGCCGCTCGCGGGGAAGTCCCCGCGTCGATTTCCGGACTCTATTCGCCTGCCACCGCGTGCAGACGACCCCGCCGGGAAACTTCCCCCGCCCGAGGGAACCGGTGATTCCAGGCGTGTCCCGCTACCCCCACCGGTTTCCCACCGGCCTCACCAGTCGCTGCGCGACGAGGAGCTCGATGTGAACTTCCGTACGACGTAGATCAGTCCTCCGACCAGCGCCACGAAGACCAGCACCTTGAAGAGCAGTCCGATGACGAACCCGACCACGCTGGCGATCAGCCCGCCGAACACGACCAGGGCGATGACCGGCACCGCGATCCACTTCACCCACCACGGCAGCCCCGTGAAGATCTCTCGCATCGCCCTCGTCCTTACCTCTCCGCCCGTTCGAATGCCGGGTCCTGTCCGTCCTTGTGGATCTCTGACGTCCTGCACTCGATGCTAGGTCCGGAGAGGGGGCGAACGGGGGCCTCGCACCCCTTGTCCTCCCCTGACCGATCCCTGAGGGAACCCTGAGGTCGTCCGTCACCTCTCGGGCGGAGAGAAGACCACCAGCACCCTCAGATCCTCGGTGATGTGGTGGAACTTGTGGGCCACTCCCGCCGGCACGTAGATCACGCTGCCGCGCGCCACCTGGGTCGTCTCCAGGCCGACGGTGATCGCGGCCCGGCCGCTCACAACGAAGTAGACCTCGTCCTGATGGTGCGGCTTCTGTGGATCCTGTACGCCCGCGTCGAGAGCGTACAGGCCGACCGACATGTTCTGCTCCCGCAGAAACTGCAGGTAGGCGCCGTCGTTGGCGGCGCGCTCCGCCTCCAGTTCATCCAGCCGGAATGCCTTCATCGCCTTGCCCGCCCCTGCCTCTTGTCCTCATACCCGATCAGGTCTGCCACGATCAGACACATGAAGAATTTCGTAGTCAAGACGATCGCCAACGCGGGTGCCCTGGCGGTCGCCGTATGGCTGCTCGACAAGATCACCCTGACCGGTGACAGCACGGGCAAGAAGGTCGGCACCCTGATCGTCGTGGCACTGCTCTTCGGGCTGGTGAACTTCCTCGTCAAACCGGTCGTCAAGCTCCTCAGCCTTCCGTTGCTGATCCTGACACTCGGGTTGTTCACCCTGGTCGTCAACGCGCTGATGCTCCTGCTCACCTCGTGGCTTGCGGACAAGCTCGACCTGAGCTTCCACGTGGAGGGCTTCTGGACGGCCGTCCTGGGCGGTCTGATCATCTCCGTCGTCTCCTGGGCCCTGCACGTCGTCCTGCCCGACGAGGACTGAGCACCATGACGTACCGCGTCTGTTTCGTCTGCACGGGCAACATCTGCCGTTCCCCGATGGCAGAGATCGTCTTCCGCGCGCGGGTGGCGGAGGCCGGTCTCGACGGGCTGGTGGAGGTCGACAGCGCCGGTACGGGCGGCTGGCACGAGGGCGACGGGGCCGACCCGCGCACGGCGGCCGTCCTGGAGGAGCACGGCTACGCCGGCGGCCACACGGCCCGGCAGTTCCAGCCGTCCTGGTTCTCCCGCCTCCACCTGGTGATCGCGCTCGACTCCGGCCACCTCGGAGCCCTGCGCCGCCTCGCCCCCACGGAACAGGACGCACAGAAGGTACGACTGCTGCGCTCGTACGACCCCGCCGCCGGCGAGGACCTCGACGTACCGGACCCCTACTACGGGGGCATGGACGGCTTCGAGGAGTGCCTTGAGATGGTGGAGGCGGCGAGCACAGGGCTGCTCGCCGCAGTACGCGAGCACGTGGAAGGACGGGCGGCATGAGTGATTCCGCCAGGGGTGACGTGGGCCGGGCGACGGGCGAAACGGACCGGGTGAAGGATGCCGCGAGCCGGGTGACGGGTGCGGCG
The DNA here is from genome assembly GCF_044755265.1 of Streptomyces sp. NPDC092370. Taxonomy (NCBI): domain Bacteria; kingdom Bacillati; phylum Actinomycetota; class Actinomycetes; order Kitasatosporales; family Streptomycetaceae; genus Streptomyces; species Streptomyces sp. NPDC092370. The sequence continues at coordinate 199,968 of NZ_JBIVQO010000005.1, forward strand.
GCCCGAGCGACGGGTGCCGTGGACGACGTGACAGCCGCCGTGGGCAAGGTGACGGGTGCCGCGGGCCTCGCTACCGAGGACGCCGGTGACGGCACGCGCGCGGTGCGGGCCGGGCTGCCCGAGCCGGTCAAGCACGAGCCCACCCTGCCCGGTCCCGTGTTCGCCGCTCACTTCCACCTGCCGGGCGACCCGACCGGCCCCTACACGTACGGCCGCGACGAAAACCCGACCTGGACACTGCTCGAGCGCGCCGTCGGCGAGCTAGAGGCGCCCGGCCCGGACGGTGCCGAGACGCTCGTCTTCGCCTCCGGCATGGCCGCGATCTCAGCGGTGCTCTTCTCCCAGCTGCGCACCGGTGACGTGTGCGTCCTGCCCGACGACGGCTATCAGGCGCTGCCACTGGTCCGCGCCCAGCTGGAGGCCTACGGCATCGAGGTGCGCACCGCGCCGACCGGCGGTGACGCCCAGCTCGACGTCCTCGACGGCGTGAAGCTGCTGTGGATCGAGACGCCGTCGAACCCCGGGCTGGACGTGTGCGACATCAGGCGGCTCGCCGAGGCGGCACACGCGCGTGGTGCCCTGGTGGCCGTCGACAACACCCTCGCGACGCCCCTCGGCCAGCGTCCGCTGGAACTCGGCGCCGACTTCGCGGTGGCCAGCGGCACCAAGCAGCTCACCGGCCACGGCGACGTCCTGCTGGGCTACGTCGTCGGCCGGGACCAGGCGGCGATGGCCGGCGTACGCCGCTGGCGCAAGATCGTCGGTGCGATCCCCGGCCCCATGGAGGCCTGGCTCGCGCATCGTTCGATCGCGACGCTCCAGATGCGGGTCGACCGGCAGAGCGCAACGGCGCTGGCGGTCGCCGAAGCGCTGTGTGAACGGCCCGAGGTGTCGGGCTTGCGCTACCCGGGGCTCCCCGACGACCCCTCGCACGCGGTCGCCGCGCGGCAGATGCGGCGCTTCGGGTGCGTGGTGTCGTTCACGCTGCCCACGCGCGCGCGTGCCGATCGCTTCCTGGACGCGCTGCGGCTTGTGGACGACGCGACGAGTTTCGGCGGGGTGCGGTCCACGGCCGAGCGGCGCGGGCGCTGGGGCGGGGACGCGGTGCCGGAGGGCTTCATCCGCCTCTCGGTCGGAGCCGAGGACCCCGAGGACCTGGTGGCGGACGTGCTGCGTGCGCTGGACGCGTCGGCTGCCTGACATCCCCATGGACGGTCCGAGCCTCCCCCCTCGTGGCTCGGACCGTCCTCCGGTTCCCCGCGCAAGAACCGCGCGACCAAGGCTAGTTGACTCTCTGTCAGTGTCCAATCACTGTAGCGACAGAGACCTATCGACTTATTTATAGTTGAGCGCGGCCAGGGCATGAGCGGGGCCGAAGAGGGGAGCTTGTGCGGTGGATCTGGCCTTGCTGCGGACCTTCGTGACCGTGCACCGAGCCGGCTCCTTCACCCGCGCCGCCGCGCTGCTCGGCCTCTCCCAGCCGGCCGTCACCTCGCAGATCCGGACGCTGGAACGGCAGCTGGGCCGCCCCTTGTTCCTGCGGCAGGCCCGCGGCGTGACCCCGACGAGCATCGGCGACGAACTCGCCCACAAGGCCGCACCACATCTCGACGCGCTGGTGGAGATCACCGAGACCGGCCTCGACGACGACTCCTGCTTACGGACGCTGCACCTCGCAGGCCCTCCGGAGTTCACCGCCGAACGAGCCCTGCCCGCCCTCACGGAGCTGACCGGCGAGGACGGTCAGGGCTTCGCCTTGCGCGCCTCGTTCGGGAACGCCGAGGAAACCCTGGAAGGGCTTTCCGCCGGGCATCACGATCTGGCCATCAGCACGGCTCAGCCGCGCGGCGCCCTGCTCACGGCGACTGCGCTCTGCGACGAGGAGCACGTCCTGGTCGCCGCTCCGCGCTGGGCCGATGAGACCGGCGCCGGGCAGCCGGACGGCAAGCCGATAACGGCCCTGGAGCAGGTGCCCGTGGTGGAGGTGCACGAGTCGCTGCCCTTCGTCTCCCGCTACTGGGCCTCCGTCTTCGACTCGCCCCCGGCCGCCCCGGGCACCGTCATCGTTCCCGACCTGCGTGCGGTCCTGGCCTGCGCGGTCGCGGGGGCGGGGCTGGCGGTGCTGCCCCGCTACCTGTGCGCGGCGGCGCTGGAGCGGGGCGATGTCGTGCCCCTGTACGAGCCTGCGGTGCCTCCGTTGCGGACGTATTTCCTTGTGGTCCGCACCGGGACGCTCGCGATGCCTCACGTCGCGCGGGCGCACGACTGGTTGCTGCGATCCTCGGCCGACTGGTGCTGAGGCGCTCGGGGGCGCGCGAGCCGTGCCGACGTGCACTGCGGGGCGCCCCGACAAGGGGGGAGGGCGCCATGGCGCGGGTGCCGGGGCGCTCGGAACGGTGTCTCACTCTGAGGGCTCGAGAGGTCACGTTTCGCGATGTTTCACGTGGAACCATGCGGGCCACATTTCACTCATGACCGTCCGACCCGTGGTCAAGCGCACCGCCCGCGCCGTTCTGCTGGACGGTGACGACCTGATCTTGATCAAGCGCACCAAGCCGGGTGTGGATCCCTACTGGCTCACCCCCGGCGGCGGGGTCGAGCCCAGCGACTCGACCGTCGTCGATGCCCTCCACCGCGAGGTGTACGAGGAGCTCGGCGCGAAGGTCACCGACGTGGTGCCCTGCTTCGTGGACACCATGGAGCACATCAGGGAGGACGGTGGTGCGACCGGTGTGAAGGTGCAGCACTTCTTCGTCTGCCGCCTCGAGTCCATGGACCCCTCCCTGCGTCACGGTCCCGAGGTGGACGAGCCCGTCGGTGAGTACGAGATCGTGCGTGTGCCCTTCACCCGGGTCGGGATCGCGTCCGTCCATCTCGTACCGCTGTCGCTGCGGCATTACCTTGACGGCAACATCGAGGGTGTTCTCGCCATGCACGCGCCCGACCTGGGCTGAGACGGCTGTTCAGTTCCCCGCCGCAACCAGTTCCTCGACGGAGTCGTGCCGTATGCGGTCCGACGGGATGCCGACGTCCCTCAGGGCGTCCACACCGCTGCGGATCATCCCGGGCGGACCCGAGAGATAGGCATCGAACTCGTTCCACGGCCCGTAGGCCCGTATCGCGTCCGGCAGCTGCTGGTTCGCCTGCTGGTCGATGATCGCGCGGACCGAGAGCCAGGGGTGGGTCTGCTGGAGGCGGAGCATGGTGTCGATGTCGTACAGGTCATGGTCGGTGCGGGCCCCGTAGAAGACCTCCACCGGCCGGCGGTCCCCGTGCTCGGCGACGTCCTCGACCAGAGCCTTGATGGGCGCTATGCCCGTGCCGCCGCCCAGGCAGAGGAGGCCACTGGCGGTGGTGTGGTCGACGGTCATCGAACCCGCGGGCGGGCCGAGCCGGATGATGTCGCCGGGGCGGGCGCGGTGTACCAGGGCGTTGGACACCCAGCCGGCTGGAACGGCCTTCACATGGAACGACAACAGACCGTCGGAGCGGGGGGCCGAGGCGAAGGAGTAGTGCCGCCAGATCCGCGGCCACCAGGGTGTCTCCAAGCTGGTGTACTGCCCGGCGAGGAAGGGGTACGGCTGGTCGGGGCGGACCGTCACGACGGCGACGTCCGGGGTTCTCAGCTCGTGCGTGACGATCTCGGCGTACCACCAGGCCGGGGCGCGCAGTTCGTCCGCGGCCGCCGCATCGATCATGACCTGGGAAATCGTGGTGTAGGCCCGGACCCAGGCCGCCTCCATCTCCGGGTTCCAGACTCCGGCGGCATACTTGCTCAGCGCGCCGATGAGGCATTCGCCGACGGCCGGGTAATGCTCGGCCCGCGTCCCGTACTTCCGGTGACCGCGGCCGAGATTCTGCAGGTAGTCGACGAGGACGTCCTTGTCGTCGATGTGCTCCGCGGCCGTGAGCAGCGCCCTGAGCAGCCGGTCCCGCTGGGTGTCCATCGCGGCCGGGAACAGTGACCGCAGGTCGGGGTGGCGGACGAAGAGCAGGGCGTAGAAGTACGACGTCACCTTGTCGGAAACAGGGGCGACCTCGGCCATGGCGCGGCGGATGAGGAGGGCGTCCGGGGACGCCGCTTCGGCCGAGGCTGTGGCGGCTGGTTCTGAAGCCGACGCCGGTGCGTGTCGCGGGGAGGGAACATGCGGCTCGGGAGCGGCAGGCGGCGCGGCCACGGTGGAGGCGAAAGGCGCCGGGGTGAGCGCTATGGGTGCGGGACCCGGCGACGAGGCGGCGGCCGGGCTGGAGAACGCGTGAGACGGGTGGTGCTGCACGGCGGAAAGGGTGGAGGTGGGGATCCCCTTCGCGGATTCACGCCCGGAGTCCGGCCCGTCGGCGCCCGCGCCGCCGGGCGTCGAGACGGGGGGCTCGGATGTGCCGTCCTCCGGCACATCCGGGGCGGGCGTGGGCCTGCCCACGGGGCGTATCACCGCCGGTCGGCGCCCGTCTGCCGTCCCGGGTTCGCTGTCCGGCGCCGTCGTCGGGTTCTTGCGGGGTGTGAACCAGCCGCCCCCGCCGCCAGAAGTGCCGCTGTCGGCCGACGTGGTGGTCGGAGCGTCCATGGTGTGCCTCGCCTCGAGCATCTTTCGGTCGGTCTGCGCACTTCCTTGGCCGGAAGGTGCCTGCTTCCCCCGTGGACGGTCTGTTCCCCTCCTGTCGCGGCCAATGCGGCCACATTCAACCCGCATTCCGGCTCCGTACGGACAAGTAAGGCGAGAGTGTGACATTGGCCGCAGCAACTCTCATCGAGCTTCTCACCCGCCTGGACGCTTCCGTCACGAACCCGGAACGCGGGTCTTCGATCTCTCTTGCCCATTCCAGGCCGCATCACCCTGCACTCGTCCCACACGGAACGAGCCGACTCGTCCCCGGACGCGAACCGGATTCGACCCTACCGGCCACCGCTGTGCACACAAGTCCCCCCTGCACCGGTCACGAATGCGGGCACGACGCGCATCAGCAGGTCGGCCAACCAAGTGACCGGCGGCCCCCGTTCACGGGCTCGATCGGCACCAGAAGTTCTTACGTGTTTCACGTGAAACATCCAGTCCCGGTCCGTGCGTCGGCCGAGCGGTGACAACTGGCCAAAAGGTCGTATGTCTCCGTCGAAACAGGTGGACGCCGGGGTGTCTTGTCGGACAGCCTGACCTGCGTGCCGACTCCTTCTCTTGCCTCATTGCCCATCCGTCGTCTGACGCTCCGCGATCAAGCCGCATGCGCCGACTTGTCCGAGGATCGGGGGTGGCCACGGGAGGAGCACAAGTGGGCTTTCCTTCTCACGGCCGGGAAGGGCTACGGCATCGACGACCCCGACGGGGGCCTCGTGAGTGCCTGTGTCGTCACCGAGTACGGGCCACAAGACCCCGACCTCGCCGCGATCGGCATGGTTCTGGTCGCCGGACGGCATGCCCGCAAGGGCGTGGGGCGCCGACTGATGCGCGATGTCATCTCCGCGATGGGCACCACGCCTCTCACCCTGCACGCGACGCCGTACGGCCGCCCCCTCTACGAGGAACTGGGCTTCAAGGTCACCGGGCGGGCCGAGATGGTCACTGGGCGCTTCACTCCCGACGGACCGGAGCCGAAAGTGGCCACCCGTCCCGCGACCGCCGAGGACCTCACCGCGATCCTCCGGCTCGACGAGCAGGTGTTCGGGGCCGACCGTACGCACATCGTCACCCGACTGCCCGCTTTCGCGGACCAGTTGCGCGTGGCCGAGGAGCACGGCCGGATCATCGGATACGGGGCGGCCTGGCCCAACATGGACACCCACGTCGTCGGCCCGCTCATCGCACGCGACACATCGGTGGCCCAAGCGCTCATCGCCTCCCTCGCCGCGCACACCGACCGTCCCCTGCGCACCGACATCGACGTGAGGCACGAAGAGCTCCTCGCATGGGTGAAGGAGCGCGGTCTGGAGTCCGTCGCCTTCAACTCGGTGATGTCTTACGGGATCTCCGAGTCACCCGGGGACTGGAGCCGGCGGTTCGCGCCGGTCACGGTCGCGGCGGGCTGAAGACCCTCGATACGACGGCGCCGGCTCCCCGTGGATCGGGACCGGCGTTGTCGCGCTGAAGCGGCTAAGTCGGGCAAGGGCCTCCACGGCGGTCGTGGCGAAAGCCGTGCTCCTGCTCCGGGGCACCTCCGCCGACGCCGATCGCGCCGATCAGGCGGCCGTCGCGGTGCACCGGCGCCGGCGATGAGCGGCATCGGCCGGTCGAGGGCGGTCGGCAGCGTGTGGAAGAGGCATCCGGGCAGCACCGCGTCGACGAGGTCGGCGGTGGGCGCGCTCAGATGGAGAGCCGTGCAGGCCTTACGGGTGCTGGTCCGGCCGGAGATCAGCACGGCACGGTCGTCGCGACGGAAGGCGAGCAGATGGCCGCCCGCGTCCAGATCGGTGACGCCGACGGTGACGCCCGCGGCCTCAGCGGCATGGTGGGCGGCGGCGACGAGGACATCGGCTCATGGATGGTCAGCGGGGCGGCAGCGGTAGTGGTGCCCATGAGGGGTTCTCCTGGAAAGCTTGCTGTGGTGCCGGGGCTTGGGGTGGCCGGGATGTTCAGGTTGCTCCGTGGTGGACAGGGGCCCGCCGCTCCGTCGGCGCGGATCCTGTGACCACGCTGCTGGAACCACCGGCACGCCGCTCCAGGGAGGCCGAGACGACGGCCAGAACCAGGGCTCCGGCAGCCAGGGCGGCACCGACCCAGTTGGGGGCGGTGTAGCCGAGGCCTGCCGCGATCACGAAGCCGCCGAGCCAGGCGGACAGGGCGTTGCCGAGGTTGAAGGCGCCGATGTTCACCGCGGAGGCCAGGGTGGGAGCGCCGTGCGCTTGGTCGAGGACCCGCTTCTGGAGGGGCGGCACGGTCGCGAAGCCCAGGGCACCGATCAGCGTGATGGTGATCGCCGACAGCAGCTTGTCGTGCGCGGTGAAGGTGAACAGCGCCAGGACGACGGCCAGGGCGCCCAGGGCGATGTAGAGCATCGGCATCAGCGCGCGGTCGGCGAACGTGCCGCCGACGAGATTGCCGCCGACCATGCCGAGGCCGAAGAGGACCAACAGCCAGGTGACGGATCCGTCGGCGAAGCCCGCGACGTCGGTCATCATGGGCGCGATGTAGGTGATGGCCGCGAAGACGCCGCCGAAGCCGAGGACCGTCATGGCCATAGCGAGCAGTACCTGCACGTTCTTGAAGGCGGCCAGCTCGTGCCGCAGGCGCACGTCCTTCGCCTTGGGCATGTCGGGGACGAGCCGGGCGATGCCGACCAGGCCGATGACACCGAGGGCGGCGACGATGCCGAAGGTCACCCGCCAGCCGACGGACTGCCCCACGAGAGTGCCCAGTGGGACGCCCACGACGTTGGCGACGGTCAGGCCGGTGAACATCATCGCGATGGCTCCGGCCTTCTTGTCGGGGGCGACGAGGTCGGCCGCGACCACCGAGCCGATACCGAAGAAGGCGCCGTGTGCCAGTGAGGCGACGATCCGGCCGATCAGCATGACGGAAAAGGCCGGGGCGAGGGCCGAGAGCAGATTGCCGGCGATGAACAGGCCCATCAGCAGCATCAGCATCCGCTTGCGGGAGATCTTGGTGCCGAGCACGGTCATCAGCGGGGCGCCGAACATGACTCCGAGCGCGTAGCCGGTCACCAGGTACCCGGCCGTGGGGATGGAGACCCCGTAATCGCCCGCGACCTCGGGCAGCAAGCCCATGATCACGAACTCTGTCGTTCCGATCCCGAAGGCTCCGATCGCGAGGGCCAGAAGCGCGAGAGGCATGGAGGGGTTACCTTCCCAGACGATTGCATGAGCGCTTTGCGTGCGTACACAATTGTTGCATACGCGGGCTACTTGCAGTCGCCGTATATTGCGGTCCTGCTCTATCCTGGGAGACAGCCGCTCCGGGACGGAGGAAACGCCAATGACAGCGACGGACCCCGCGCTCACCGCTCTCGCCCAGAGCTGGTGCGCCCTCTCCTTGCTCCACGGGAGAATCGAGGCCCGTATCGAGCGCGCTCTGCAGGCACAGCACGACCTCAGCGCGCGCGAGTACTCCCTGCTGGACGTGCTCAGCCGACAGCACGACGGCGACGGAGGCCATCTCCAGATGAAGCAGGTCGCCGACGCCGTCGTCCTCAGCCAGAGCGCCACCACACGTCTGGTCACCCGGCTGGAAGACCGCGGGCTTCTGGAGCGCTACCTGTGCCCCACCGACCGCAGGGGTATCTACACGAACGTCACCGCGGCCGGTCTCGAGCTACTGGAAGCGGCGCGGCCCACCAATGACGCCGCCCTGCGCGAGGCTCTCGACGAGGCGGCGAAGAACCCCGAGCTGGCCCCCCTCGTCCGGGTCGTGGAGACGCTGAAGGCCCCGGTGCCCGCCTAGGTAACCTCCCCACGGGCCTCGCCGCGAGCGACAGCTTCTGCACCGGCCTCTCTGCGTAGAGTGCGCCCCATGGGAGATCTTGAAATACGTGCCGCCGTGGCCGACGACGTCCAGGCGATCGTCGCCATGCTCGCGGACGATCCGCTGGGCGCACAGCGCGAGTCCCCGGACGACCTCACCCCGTACCTGGCTGCGCTGGAGAGGCTCAGCGCCGACCCGAACCAGCGCCTGGTCGTCGCGGTTCGGGAAGGCCGGGTCGTCGGCACTCTCCAGCTCACGATCATTCCGGGACTGTCACGACGCGGCGCGACCAGGTCGATCGTCGAAGGAGTGCGCATCCACACGGACGAGCGCGGCGGTGGCCTGGGGACTCAGCTCATCGAGTGGGCGATCGACGAATCCCGGGACCAAGGCTGCCAGTTGGTCCAGTTGACCTCCGACAAGACGCGCGCCGAAGCCCACCGCTTCTATGAGCGGCTCGGCTTCACGGCGTCCCACACGGGCTTCAAACTCCAGCTGTGACCGCCGCGAGGACGTGTGTGGGCGCTTCGTTTCACGTGAAACGAAGCGCCCACATGCTCCGCCGCCTAACCGATGCCGCGCCATCCCTCGGGGTCGATACCACCCGGCACAGGAGTCCCCTCGTCATACGGTCGGCGCGTGAACATGAACGAGCCGAGGTCAAGGTGGCTCACGGACCCGTCCGGCCGCCGCACGACCTTCAGGAGCTCGCCGGCGTAGTAGCCCTCCAGCCCTGTCCAGGTGCCATCACCGTTCGCGCGGAACCTTGAGCGACGGCCACCGCCGGACAACGGCCCCAGGGAGACGTGCCCGTCGGCCGTAAGCCGCAGAGCGAAAGCGTGCGTCCCCCAGTACCACTGGCCCGTCAACTCCAGCAGCGACGAGTCGACCTCGTTCAGCGGCTTCCACGGTACGGGGATGCGTGGCTCCGCTTCGGCGACGATACGGACCAGGTCCGCGGCGACGGGGAACAGCATCGGCCCGGACGTGGCATTGGCCAGGGCGATCGCCGCCACGTCGTCCTCGACGCTGATCATCAGGCAGGCGAGGAAGCCGGGCAACGAACCGGTGTGGCCGACGAGAGACCGTCCGTTCCGCCGCCGGATCTCCATGCCCAGGCAGTAGGCGTAGCCACTCGCCACGTCCGCCGCCTCATGGGGCGCGGCCGGCGTCCTCATCTCCCGCAGCGACTCGGCGCTCAGTACCCGCTCGTCGCCGTTGACCAAGAAGACCGCGAACCGCGCCAAATCGGCCGCGGTCGACCAGAGTTGCCCGGCCGGCGCCATGCGGCCCAGATCCTCGGTGGGTTCGGGAAGCATCACGTCGGCCCACGGATGCACGGCCCAGCCACCCGCATGCGGCGCCTGCGGCCGCACGCTCGTGCGGTGTAGCCCCAGAGGGTCGAGCACCTCACGCCGAAGGACCTCCTCCCAGGGGGCCCCGCGGTGTTTCTCGATGAGTGCGCCGAGCAACGCATAGCCCGGGTTCGAGTAATGGAACCGGCGGCCGGGCGGAGTCAGCAGGGGCCGCTCACCCAGGACGTCGGCGAGTTCGGGACGCAGGGATCCCGGGCTCCGCTCCCACCACGGTCCCGGTGTCTCGGCCGCCAATCCCCCTGTGTGCGCCAGCAGTTCGGCGACGGTCGCCTCTCCCACGCCGGTGCCCGGCAGGTGCTTCTCCAGCGGATCCCCGAGGTCGATTGCGCCCTCGTCGCGTAGCCGCAACACGAGAACCGCCGTGAAGGTCTTGGTGATCGAACCGATCCGGTACTGCACGTTGTCATCCGGCGCATGGGCTTCCACCGAGGTCCGCGCACCCGTCCACACCGTCGTCCCGTCCCGCACGACGGCCGCGACGAGCGACGGAGCCCGTCCCTCGGCCTGCGCGACGGCGATCCGGTGCAGCAGAGCGCGACGTGTGCCGGGGAGCAACTCTCCCTGAGATGTCGTCATGGGCCCAGTCCACCTGGCCCGCAGCCTCTCGTCGAGCACATTCGGAGCGGGCCGCGCGAGGCGGGGTCGGATCAGGTCTGCGCCATGTCCACGAACCGCGAGTAGTGCCCCTGGAAGGCGACCGTGATGGTCGCCGTCGGGCCGTTTCGGTGCTTGGCCACGATCAGGTCGGCCTCGCCCGCACGCGGTGACTCCTTCTCGTAGGCGTCCTCGCGATGCAGCAGGATGACCATGTCGGCGTCCTGCTCGATGGAGCCGGACTCACGCAGATCGGACACCATCGGCTTCTTGTCCGTGCGCTGCTCGGGACCACGGTTCAGCTGGGAGAGGGCGATGACCGGGAGCTCCAGCTCCTTGGCCAGCAGCTTGAGGTTACGGGACATGTCCGAGACCTCCTGCTGACGGCTCTCTGCCCGCTTGGAGCCACCCGACTGCATCAGCTGAAGGTAGTCGATGACGACCAGCCTGAGGTCGTTGCGCTGCTTGAGACGCCGGCACTTGGCGCGGATCTCCATCATCGACAGGTTCGGCGAGTCGTCGATGTAGAGCGGGGCCGCAGAGACGTCGGGCATCCGCCGGGCCAGGCGCGTCCAGTCCTCGTCCGTCATCGTCCCGGACCGCATGTGGTGGAGGGCGACCCGGGCCTCGGCGGACAGCAGACGCATCGCGATCTCGTTGCGCCCCATCTCGAGCGAGAAGATCACACTCGGCAGGTTGTTCTTGATCGAACAGGCCCGCGCGAAGTCCAGGGCGAGTGTGGACTTACCCATGGCGGGACGCGCCGCGATGACGATCATCTGGCCCGGGTGCAGGCCGTTGGTGAGCGAGTCGAAGTCCGTGAACCCGGTCGGCACACCGGTCATCTCGCCGCTGCGCGAACCGATCGCCTCGATCTCGTCGAGCGCGCCTTCCATGATGTCGCCGAGCGGCAGGTAGTCCTCGCTGGTCCGCTGCTCGGTGACCGCGTAGATCTCCGCCTGGGCCCGGTTGACGATCTCGTCGACGTCGTCGTCGGCCGCGTATCCCATCTGCGTGATGCGGGTACCGGCCTCGACCAGGCGGCGCAGCACGGCCCGTTCGTGGACGATCTCCGCGTAGTACGCGGCGTTGGCCGCCGTGGGCACCGTCTGGACGAGGGTGTGCAGATACGACGCCCCGCCGACCTTGTTGATTTCGCCGCGTTTGGTGAGCTCGGCCGCGATCGTGATGGGGTCCGCCGGCTCGCCCTTGGCATAGACGTCGAGGACGGCCTGGTAGATCGTCTCGTGGGCCGGCTTGTAGAAGTCGTGGCCCTTGAGGATCTCCACAACGTCGGCGATGGCGTCCTTGGACAGGAGCATGCCGCCGAGGACGGACTGCTCGGCGTCGATGTCCTGCGGCGGTACACGCTCGAACGACGGGGCCGATCCACCGTCCCACGCCCCGCTGTCCCTGCCGCGCTCGTGCTGTTCGTCGCGGCCCCGGCCTCCGTCTCCGCGCCGGCGGGAGGCGGGCAGACGATCACTGGGACCGCTGTCGGCCCACGGGTCGTCCAAGGGCTCGGAAATGCTCACCGAGCCACCTCCTCCCGTCCGCCGAAGCAGACCTAGCCGTGCCCCTCTGTTCTACGGCACGGCACTGACAAATAAGAGGCCCAACTCCGGTTGGCACACGCCGGTTTTGTGGCGTTCTGAAAACCGGCGGACGGAGCGGGCGCCGGACCACCGTAGGCCTCTCGGCACCGTCAGCCAATCTGGTTATCCACAGGCCATGTGGACGACGGCCCAGATGCTGTGGAGAACTCCTCGAAACCTGTGCACGAGCCGGTGGACAGGCCTGTGAACAAGCAGCGGGTCCGCCGAGGCTGACCCATCTGACCTGCCGTTTTACCGTCCACCGGCTGTGTAGAAGAAAAACTTTCCCAACCGGCCCAAGATCGTCTCGAACAGTGCACAGCAGTGCGCACACCGAGACGGAAAGTAAGGGTCAGAAAAGCTTTGCATCACTTACCTGTGGAAGACTAGATTGGTGCACATGACACAGGCCCCCACGCGCCGCCGACCAGGCCGGAGACAGCACGACCGAGAGATCGTCGCACTGGCCGTACCGGCCTTCGGCGCCCTCGTCGCCGAGCCCCTCTTCCTCATGGCCGACACCGCGATCGTGGGCCATCTGGGCACAGCCCAACTCGCCGGCCTCGGCGTCGCCTCGGCCCTCCTGATGACCGCAGTCAGCGTCTTCGTCTTCCTCGCCTACGCCACCACAGCGGCAGTTGCCCGCCGAGTCGGCGCGGGTGACCTCTCGGCCGCCATCCGGCAGGGCATGGACGGCATCTGGCTGGCACTGCTCCTCGGTGCTGCCGTCGTCGCCGTCGCCCTGCCGACGGCGCCCCACCTCGTGGACCTCTTCGGTGCCTCGGACGCGGCAGCTCCCTACGCGACCACGTATCTGCGCATCTCCGCGCTCGGCATACCGGCAATGCTCGTCGTGCTCGCCGCGACCGGCGTGCTGCGTGGCCTCCAGGACACGAAGACCCCGCTCTACGTCGCCATCGCCGGCTTCATCGCCAACGGTGCCCTCAACGCCGGGCTTGTCTACGGCGCCGACCTGGGGATCGCCGGTTCCGCATGGGGAACCGTCATCGCCCAGTGCGGCATGGCGGCGGTCTACCTCGCCGTAGTGCTACGAGGAGCCCGCAAACACGGCGCTTCGCTGCGCCCGGACGCCGCCGGGATCAGGGCCTCCGCGCAAGCCGGTGTTCCCCTCCTGGTCCGAACCCTCTCCTTGCGGGCGATCCTCATGATCGCCACGGCGATCGCCGCCCGCCTTGGAGATGCCGACATCGCCGCCCACCAGATCATCCTCTCCCTGTGGAGCCTGCTGGCCTTCGCCCTTGATGCCATCGCCATAGCGGGGCAGGCCATCATCGGGCGCTACCTCGGAGCCGGTGACGCCCAAGGCGCCCGAGACGCGTGCCGTCGCATGGTGGAGTGGGGGATCGCCGTCGGCGTCGTGCTCGGAGCACTGGTGGTCATCACCCGGCCGGCATTTCTGCCCTTGTTCACCAGTGACCCAGCGGTCAAGGACATAGCGCTGCCCGCCCTGATCATCGTCGCCCTCTCCCAGCCGATCTCCGGCATCGTCTTCGTTCTGGATGGGGTCCTGATGGGTGCAGGCGACGGACCTTACCTCGCATGGGCCATGCTGCTCACCCTGGCAGTCTTCACACCGGTCGCTCTGCTGGTCCCTGTACTGGGCGGTGGGCTGACCGCCCTCTGGGCCACGATGACGCTGATGATGACCGTACGGATGCTGACGCTGTGGCTCCGCGCCCGCTCGGGGCGCTGGATCGTGACGGGCGCGACGCGCTGACGTGTTTCACGTGAAACGCTGCCTGTTTCACGTGAAACACAGCGAGGTCCACAGAAGGCGTGTTTCACGTGAAACACGGACGCTGTTTTCAGTCAGCAGACACGAATGGGGCCGCACCCCGCAGGGTGCGGCCCCATCCCTTACTGCTTCAGCAAGCGCGGCACTCAGGCCGCGACAACCTCGATGTTGACCTTGGCGGCAACCTCGGGGTGCAGACGCACGGACGTCTCGTGAGCGCCCAGCGTCTTGATCGGCGAGCCGAGCTCGATGCGGCGCTTGTCGACCTCGGGACCACCGGAGGCCTTGATCGCCGAAGCGATGTCGGCCGGCGTGACGGAACCGAAGAGCCGACCGGCGTCGCCGGAGCGAACGGCCAGACGGACCTTGACGCCCTCGAGCTGAGCCTTCACAGAGTTGGCCTGCTCGATGGTCTGGATCTCGTGGATCTTGCGAGCACGACGGATCTGCTCGACGTCCTTCTCGCCACCCTTGGTCCAGCGGATAGCGAACTTCCGCGGGATCAGGTAGTTGCGAGCGTAACCGTCCTTGACGTCAACGACGTCGCCCGCGGCACCGAGGCCGGAGACCTCGTGGGTGAGGATGATCTTCATGAGTCGGTCACCCTTCCCTTATCGCGCGGTGGAGGTGTAGGGCAGCAGCGCCATCTCACGGCTGTTCTTCACGGCCGTGGCGACGTCACGCTGGTGCTGGGTGCAGTTGCCGGTCACGCGGCGGGCACGAATCTTGCCGCGGTCGGAAATGAACTTCCGCAGCATGTTCGTGTCCTTGTAGTCCACGTACGTGACCTTGTCCTTGCAGAAAGCGCAGACCTTCTTCTTCGGCTTGCGCACAGGCGGCTTAGCCATGGTGTTTCTCCTGTGTGATCAAGAAGTATGAGTGCGAACCCACCCTTAGAAGGGGGGCTCGTCCGAGTAGCCGCCGCCACCGCCGCCGCCGGAGTTTCCACCCCAGCCGCCGCCACCGCCCTGGTTGCCACCGGCGGGAGCGCCGGTCGCCCACGGGTCGTCGGCGGGAGCGCCGCCGCCCTGCTGGCCGCCACCGGAGCCGCCGCCCCAGCCGCCGCCACCCTGGGCGCCGCCACCACCGCCGCTGAACCCGCCCTGGCCACCTCGGCCACTGGTCTTGGTGACCTTGGCCGTGGCGTTGCGCAGGCTGGCGCCGACTTCCTCGACGTCCAGCTCGTAGACCGTGCGCTTGACGCCCTCACGGTCCTCGTAGGACCGCTGCTTCAGCCGGCCCTGCACGATGACGCGCATGCCTCGCTGGAGCGACTCCGCGACGTTCTCCGCCGCCTGACGCCAGACCGAGCAGGTCAGAAAGAGGCTCTCGCCGTCCTTCCACTCGTTCGTCTGGCGGTCGAAGGTGCGGGGGGTGGACGCGACACGGAACTTCGCGACCGCCGCACCGGAGGGGGTGAAGCGCAGCTCGGGGTCGTCGACAAGATTGCCGACGACCGTGATGACGGTCTCGCCTGCCATGGGGGAACCTCTCGGCGGGTTTGCTCTGGCTGCTTGCTACTCGAATCCCGGGATCAGCTGAGCTGGAAGCTCAGTGCATCTCGGGACGGAGGACCTTGGTCCGGAGGACCGACTCGTTCAGGTTCATCTGGCGGTCGAGCTCCTTGACGACCGCAGGCTCGGCCTGCAGGTCGATGACCGAGTAGATGCCCTCGGGCTTCTTCTTGATCTCGTACGCGAGACGACGACGGCCCCAGGTGTCGACCTTCTCGACCTTTCCGCCGCCGTCACGGACGACAGACAGGAAGTTCTCGATCAACGGAGAGACAGCGCGCTCCTCGACCTCGGGGTCGAGGATGACCATCACCTCGTAGTGACGCATGTGGAACCCACCTCCTTTGGACTCAGCGGCCACGGTCGTTCCGTGGCAGGAGGGTTGTGATGCGTAGGCAACGGTATCGGCCACCACTGACAGTCGGGGGTTCTGATGAGGAGCCCCTGCCATGACATGGGCAGACACCGGTGCGGACGGTACAGAGTACCCGCACAGCGGCTTGCGGTTGAAATCCGGCCTCCAGGGCAGCCAATCTGTACACATCGGGTGTGTATGGCGCTACGATGCGCCGACTTTCGCAGGAGGTGCCCTATGGCACAGGCATTGCGACCCAACACCGCCGGCGGCCTCTTCGCCACGGACGGCAAGCCCCACCCCCTCCAGGACGCCCTGCTCGCGGTGACCCTGGTCCTGGGCCTCATGTCGTTCCTCACGGCGATCATCGACGAAGACCTGCATGTGCTCAGCTCCTGGGCCGGCCTGGTGGGCATCCTCACGGGCGCGTACGGCCAGTGGATCTCCGAGACGACCCGGGAACGCTTCGGCCTGATCCTGGGCCTGGGCGCCTCGGGTGTCGGGTTCTTCCTGGGCATGGCGCACGGCGGCCTCATCGGCTGACGCCAGACACCCCACTTCGAACTTCGCTCACGCCCCGGCCGGCCTCGGGCCGGGGCGAAGGTCCGTACGCCCAACCGGCGCGCTCCCAAGGCGCAGTAGGCTTCGCGCGAGAGCCGGAGCCCCTGAACCCATGGGGACACACCAGCCCGAGGAGCGCCCCGAATGAGCCTGACCCTGAGGACCATCAGTCGCGAGCAGCATCTGGCCTACATCCAGAGCCTGCCGTCGGCGAGCCACATGCAGGTCCCGGCCTGGGCTGATGTCAAGGCGGAGTGGCGCTCCGAGAACCTCGGATGGTTCGACGACAGCACCGGTGAGATGGTCGGTGCCGGCCTGGTCCTCTATCGGCAGCTTCCCAAGATCAAGCGCTACCTCGCCTACCTGCCCGAGGGCCCGGTCATCAACTGGTTCGCGCCGAATCTGCAGGAGTGGCTCGAGCCGATGCTGGCGCACCTGAAGCAGCAGGGCGCCTTCTCCGTGAAGATGGGCCCGCCGGTGATCATCCGGCGTTGGGAGGCACCCTCCATCAAGCAGGGCATCCAGAACCCCGACGTGAAGCGCCTGCGGGACATCGAGGCGGACCACATCGAGCCGCGTGCCTTCGAGGTCGCCGACAAGCTGCGCCGCATGGGCTGGCAGCAGGGTGAGGACGGTGGCGCCGGCTTCGGCGACGTCCAGCCCCGCTACGTGTACCAGGTGCCGCTGGCGAACCGCTCCCTGGAAGAGGTCCACAAGAACTTCAACCAGCTGTGGCGCCGCAACATCAAGAAGGCCGAGAAGGCCGGCGTCGAGGTCGTCCAGGGCGGTTACCAGGACCTCGAGGAATGGCAGCGGCTGTACGAGATCACGGCCGTGCGCGACCACTTCCGCCCGCGCCCGCTGTCGTACTTCCAGCGCATGTGGACGGCCCTCAACACCGAGGACCCCAACCGCATGCGGCTGTATTTCGCCCGGCACAACGGTGTGAACCTGTCAGCGGCGACGATGCTGATCGTCGGTGGACACGTCTGGTACTCCTACGGCGCCTCCGACAACATCGGCCGCGAGGTCCGGCCCTCGAACGCGATGCAGTGGCGGATGCTGCGCGACGCCTACGCGCTCGGCGCCACCGTCTACGACCTGCGCGGCATCTCCGATTCGCTGGACGAGACCGACCACCTCTTCGGTCTCATCCAGTTCAAGGTGGGTACCGGCGGCCAGGCGGCCGAGTACCTCGGCGAGTGGGACTTCCCGCTGAACAAGCTGCTGCACAAGGCGCTCGACATCTACATGTCGCGTCGCTGATGTCCCGTTCAGTGCTTCTATACCTCTGACACACGGCAACCGCTGATACACGGCGACCACGAGAAAGGTTCCAGGTCCGGCCATGGCGCTCACGCTCTACGTCGACACCGCGCGCTGGCGTGCGCACCACAAGCAGGTGCAGGAGCAGTTCCCGGGCCTCGTGCCGGTCTGCAAGGGCAACGGCTACGGCTTCGGGCACGAGCGGCTGGCGGAGGAGGCCACACGGCTGGGCTCGGACATCCTCGCCGTCGGCACGACGTACGAGGCCGCCCGGATCAAGGACTGGTTCAGCGGGGACCTGCTGGTGCTGACGCCCTACCGGCGCGGTGAGGAGCCGGTGCCGCTGCCGGACCGGGTCATCCGCTCCGTCTCGTCGATAGACGGTGTGTACGGCCTGGTCGGCGCCCGCGTGGTGATCGAGGTCATGTCCTCGATGAAGCGGCACGGCATCAGCGAGCAGGACCTGGCCCAGCTGCACGCCGCCATCGAGAACGTCCGCCTGGAGGGCTTCGCCATCCACCTGCCGCTGGACCGCACCGACGGCTCGGACGCCGTCGAAGAGGTCATCGGCTGGATGGACCGGCTGCGTGCCGCCCGGCTGCCCCTGCACACCATGTTCGTCAGCCACCTCAAGGCCGACGAGCTCGCCCGGCTCCAGCAGCAGTTCCCGCAGACCCGGTTCCGGGCCCGCATCGGCACGCGGCTGTGGCTCGGGGACCACGACGCCACCCAGTACCGCGGCGCGGTGCTGGACGTCACGCGGGTCGCCAAGGGCGACCGCTTCGGCTACCGCCAGCAGAAGGCCGCCTCCGACGGCTTCCTGGTGGTCGTGGCGGGCGGTACGTCGCACGGAGTGGGTCTGGAGGCTCCCAAGGCGCTGCACGGCGTCATGCCGCGCGCCAAGGGCGTCGCCCGCGCCGGCCTCGCGACGGTGAACCGGAACCTTTCCCCGTTCGTCTGGGGCGGCAAGCAGCGCTGGTTCGCGGAGCCGCCGCACATGCAGGTCTCGATCCTGTTCGTGCCGGCGGACGCGCCGGAGCCGAAGGTCGGCGATGAGCTCGTGGCCCATCTGCGCCACACCACCACGCAGTTCGACCGGATCATGGACCACTGACCGGCGCGACGCGGCATCCCTCGCCACGCAGCAAGAAGGTCGTACACGGCTCCCCGTGTACGACCTTTGGCGTTCCCGGCTACGGCATCCCCCGCCGTTCGCTCAGAGCGAACCGTCCGTGGCGCCCGGCCTGCCCCACTCGACCGACGGCCCGTCGAACTGGGCGGTCATGCGCCGTCGTGCGCGGGCAGCGGGGCCGAGAACGAAGACGTCTTCGGCCGTGTCGAGCACTCCACCCGAGGGGTCGTCGGCACCGGACCGCCGCACCGGGTCCCGCTCCGGCATGAAGATGTCCCGGACGACCATCACGCACAGGTACAGCGTCCCCAGCAGATGGAGACCGATGGCCCAGTGGTAACCGTCGGTGGGAAGACCCTTGTGGGCCTCTCCGCTGGTCGTGTACGCGAGGTACAGCCAGATCCCCAGGAAGTACGCCACCTCGCAGGCCTGCCAGATCAGGAAGTCCCGCCACTTCGGCCGGGCGAGAACGGCCAGCGGCACCAGCCACAGGACGTACTGCGGCGAGTACACCTTGTTGGTGAGGATGAACGCCGCCACGATCAGGAAGGCGAGCTGGGCGAACCGCGGGCGGCGCGGGGCGGTCAGCCCGAGCGCCGCGACAGCCGCACAGCACAACAGCATCAGCAGCGTGGCCAGTGTGTTGACGGTGTCGGTGCTGAGCGGGTCGTCCGAGTTCTGCGCCATGATCAGCCAGAACGAGCCGAAGTCGACGCCCCGCTCCTGGCTGAACGTGTAGAACTTCGACCAGCCCTCGAAGGCGAAGAGCATCACCGGCCCGTTCACGACCACCCACGCGACGATCGCGCCGCCCAGAGCCGTCCCGAACTCACGCCACCTGCCCGCACGCCAGCACAGCACCATCAGCGGCCCCAGGAGCAGGAAGGGGTAGAGCTTGGCGGCCGTGGCGAGCCCCAGCAGGACGCCGAAAGCGAGGGAACGACCACGTGACCACATCAGCATCGCCGCGGCCGTCAGAGCGACCGCGAGCAGGTCCCAGTTGATGGTGGCGGTCAGGGCCGCGGCGGGCGCCAGGGCGATCAGCAGGCCGTCCCAGGGGCGCCGGGCGTGGGTACGGGTGACGCAGACGGCGATGACCGACGCACACACCATGAGCATCCCGGCATTGACCATCCAGTACCACTGCTCCTGGTACTGGATGGTGCCGCTGCCGGGCGTGAGCCAGGAGGCGACCTCCATGAAGACACCGGTGAGAACCGGGTACTCCAGGTACTGCATGTCGCCGGGAAGCCGGTCGAAGTACGGCACGAGCCCGTCGGCGAAACCGCGCCCCTGGTAGAGGTGGGGGATGTCCGAGTAGCACGCATGCGTGTACTGGGAACTCGCGCCGAAGAACCAGGCGCCGTTGTAGCAGGGCGCCTTCTGGACCAGGCCGAGGGCGAACATACCGATCGCCACCAGCGCGATCACCCGCACGGGAGTCCACCAGGACGTCCCGAGCAGGGCACGCCGCCCGAGCGGGCCGCCGATCAGCTCGCTGCCGGCTGCGGCGACCTCGTCCTCCTGGGTCGGCCGCACCGGGTCCGGCTCGTGGACGCTGGCTTGCGTCGATTCTGCACTGGGCATGCCGCACATCCTGCCGTACGTGTCTGGCCATACGCCGAGGGCCGCCGTACCCAAGAGGGGACGGCGGCCCTTGTTTCACGTGAAACACCTTCGCGTTTCACGCGAAACACCCAAGCCGGGCGAACTGTCGGCGGCTATCCCTCGGGGCCTCCGAAGATGCCTCCGTTGCCATTGCCTCTGGTGTTGCCACCGTCCAGGTTCGTATCGGTTGGCGAGGGCTCGGTGGACGCCCCTCCGTCTGTGCCCCCGTTGCCGGTGCCGCCGTTCTGCGCGCCACCGTCGTCCTCGCATCCGAAGAACCCGCAGGTCTCGCTCGGCGACGGCGACGGAGACGTCGGGCTCTCGCTGGGCGTGGCGCTCGGCGACTCGGTCACCGTCTCACTGGGCTCCGCACTGGGCGTCGGCGTCGGCGACGGGGCACCCGCCTCGTGCTGGATCTCGCCGATCTCCTCGGCCTCAGGGAAGCCGAGGTCGGGCTCATCCTCCAGTGCGGCCTTCATGTACTCGGTCCACACCAGTGTCGGGACGTCACCACCGTGGATGGACTTCTCACCGGCCGTGCCGTTCATGGAGAGCAGCTTGGCGCTCTTGGGGTCCTCACGGAACATCGCGACCGAGGTCGACAGCTGCTGGGTGTAGCCGACGAACCAGGCCGACTTGTTCTCGTCCGTGGTACCGGTCTTGCCGGCCGCCGTACGGCCCAGGGAGAGCGCCTTCTTGCCCGTACCGTTCTGGATGACGTTCTCCAGGACGTTCGTGACGTTGTTGGCCACGTTCTCGGGGATCGCCCGCGTGACCCTCGGCTTCTTGAAGCCCTGTACGTCCTGACCGTTGTACTTGACGCTGGTCACCGAGTACGGGGCGGCCTGCTTGCCCGCTGCGGCGAACGTCGCGTAGGCGTCGGCCATACGGATCGCACTGGGAGTCGACGTACCGAGTGCGAATGAAGCGTTGAGATCGGCGAAGCTGCTCCTCAGGATGCCGGACTTCTCGGCCAGGTCCGCCACGTTCTTCATCCCCACATCCATGCCGAGCTGCACGAACGGGGTGTTGACCGACTGCTCCATCGCCTTGTACAGGGAGATGTAGCCCCAGGGATAGTCACTCTCGTTCTCCTGGAAGAACGGGGTGTTGTCCTTCTTCAGGACATAAGAGCCGTCGTTGTTCTTGACCTTGAGATGGTCGTTGCCGTTGTACTTGCTCAGCGGTGAGAGAGGGCCGTTACTCCGGTAGGTGCCGCGCTCCATCGCCGCGGCGAGCACGAACGGCTTCCACGTCGAACCGACGGGGACGCCCGAGGTGTCCGCGTTGTTGTTGAAGTGGCCGTTCTCGAAGCCCGCACCGCCGTAGAGCGCGACGATCGCGCCGTCGTTGGGCTTCACCGACGCCGCACCGAACTGGACGTGCTTGTCCAGCTCACGCTTCTTCGGGTCGAGTTTCTCCTTCTCGACCGTCTTGACCGCCCTCGCCAGCGCCTCGACGTTCTCCTTCTTGAAGGTCGTCTTGATCTGGTAGCCGCCCAGGTCGAACTGCTTCTCGGAGATGTTGGAGTTGTTCAGCACATACTTCTTGGCCGTGTCCACCAGGTACCCGATCTGGCCGGTCATGCCCTTGGACGCCTTGCGGTCCTGGGGCGTGGGGTACCTCTTGATCGCTTTCTGGTACTCCGCGTCCGTGATCCTCTTGTCGTTGTGCATCTGCTCGAGGATCCAGCTCCAACGAGCTTCGGAGCGCTTGCGGTTGGCCGTGGGGGTCGCCGTCTTGTCGATGCCGTCATTACCCGCGGGGTCGTAGTACGTCGGACCCTTGAGCAGGGCGGCGAGGAAGGCACACTCACTCGGTTCGAGCTTGTCCGCGTTCTTGCCGTAGTACGCCTGCGCGGCAGCCTGGATGCCGTAAGCGCCACGACCGTAGTACGAGGTGTTCAAGTAGCCCTGGAGGATCACCGGCTTGGGAACCTTCGTGCCCACCTTGATGGAGATGAACATCTCCTTGAACTTACGGCTGACCGTCTGTTCCTGGCTCAGGTAGGTGTTCTTGACGAACTGCTGGGTGATCGTCGAACCGCCCTGCGTGTCACCGCCCCGGGCCATGTTCGCCAGGGCGCGGGCGATGCCCATGGGGTCGACGCCGGAGTCCTCGTAGAAGCTCTTGTTCTCGGCCGAGATCACCGCCCACTGCATGGCCTTCGGGATCCGGGCGATCGTGACGTTCTGCCGGTTCTGACCGCTGCCCGCCGCAACCATCTGGGTGCCGTCGGCCCAGTAGTAGACGTTGTTCTGCGACAGGGCCGCGGCGTTCTCCTCGTTGGGGACGCCGACCATGGCGTAGCCGATGCCCGCCACGGCCACCAGGCTGCCGAAGAAGCCGATGCACAGGCCGGAGACGAGCTTCCAGGACGGCATCCAGCGCTGCCAGCCGTACTTGCCGGCTCGCGGATAGTCGATCAGCCGTTTCTTGTCGGGGACGTCGGCCGCGCGTCCCCTGCCCCGGCCGGGCCCGTTCGGGCCGCCGGGACCGGCACGCCGACCGCCTCGGGTCGGTTCGGCCGCTCTGCGGCGGTTACCCCCCGTGCTTCTCTGCGCCGCGCGGCGGGCCTCGGCACGGCCGCCGTACTGACGCTCCTCACCCCCTGAGTCGTAGACGTCCGACCCATAGGAGTCGGACGGAGACCCGGTGGCGCCTCGCGGTGCCGCACGGCGGCCGGAGGACGAGCCGGACTGGCCGCGTCGGGCCGCGGCACGTCCGCCTCCCTGCGGCTGCGGCGGTTTGCGACGGTGCTCGCTCATCGAACGACTACTCCTCGGGCAGGCGCACCCTTGCGCGCCTGGAAACGGCGGCTGGTTTCCGGTCCCCCCGAAGTACGGATGCGGTCGGCTCCGCATTCATCGGTCCCGTATGCACCCGTACTACACCGGGGACGACGACGCTCTCAGGCGTCACTCGGTTCCCGGTGATGTGCATGGCGCACAGACTACGCACCGTCAAAACCCGCCGAGCCCCGAACTTCACCTCAAATCAGGCAACTCGCCTCCGACGAATCGGTGATGTGATCCCGTTCACCCACCCCGCTCTTGTCGCATCCGGAAGGCCGTTCTATCGTCGAGATGTATCGGTTCGATACATCAGCACGACACATCGGGCCGAGACATCGGTCCGATACATGCGCACCGCGGCGAGAGGAGGCGACGATGAGCCGGCGTTCCGGGATCCTCGAGTTCGCCGTACTCGGTCTGCTCCGCGAATCCCCGATGCACGGGTACGAGCTGCGCAAGCGGCTCAACACATCGCTGGGTGTGTTCCGTGCGTTCAGCTACGGGACGCTCTATCCCTGTCTCAAGACGCTGGTCGCCAACGGCTGGCTGATCGAGGAGCCGGGGAACACCCCCGAGGACGCCCTCGCCGCCCCCCTCGCGGGCCGCCGGGCAAAGATCGTCTACCGATTGACGGCTGAGGGCAAGGAGCACTTCGAGCAGCTGCTCTCGCAGACCGGGCCCGACGCGTACGAGGACGAGACCTTCGCCGCCCGTTTCGCCTTCTTCGGGCAGACCTCACGCGATGTCCGCATGCGCGTGCTGGAGGGCCGCCGCAGCCGGCTGGAGGAGCGCCTGGAGAAGATGAGCGCTTCCCTCGCCCGGACCCGGGAGCGCCTGGACGACTACACGCTCGAGCTCCAGCGCCACGGGATGGAGTCCGTCGAGCGCGAGGTGCGCTGGCTGAACGAGCTGATCGAGAGCGAGCGAGCGGGGCGGGACCTCAAGGGTCCGGCCACCGCGGAGCCCGACTCGCATGACACCACATCTGGAGCGTCGGGCGGCCTGCCCCGGCCGGGGAACGACCCCCGGCCGGATACGTCCGACGACACCGCCACGTGAGAGCCCGTTCAGGGCCTCACTCGTACACACAGGGAGCAACCGGAATGGGTTCGGTTCGCGTAGCCATCGTCGGTGTGGGCAACTGTGCCGCATCGCTGGTGCAGGGAGTCGAGTACTACAAGGACGCCGACCCGGCGTCCAAGGTGCCGGGCCTGATGCACGTCCAGTTCGGCGACTACCACGTCCGCGACGTCGAGTTCGTCGCCGCGTTCGACGTGGACGCCAAGAAGGTCGGCCTCGACCTGGCGGATGCCATCGGCGCCTCCGAGAACAACACCATCAAGATCTGCGACGTACCCAGCACCGGTGTGGCGGTGCAGCGCGGCCACACCCTCGACGGCCTCGGCAAGTATTACCGGGAGACCATCGAGGAGTCGGCCGAGGAGCCGGTCGACGTCGTCCAGATCCTCAAGGACCGGCAGGTCGACGTCCTCGTCTGCTACCTGCCCGTCGGTTCCGAGGACGCGGCGAAGTTCTACGCGCAGTGCGCCATCGACGCGAAGGTCGCCTTCGTCAACGCCCTTCCGGTCTTCATCGCCGGCACCAAGGAGTGGGCGGACAAGTTCACCGAGGCGGGCGTGCCGATCGTCGGTGACGACATCAAGTCCCAGGTGGGCGCCACCATCACGCACCGTGTGATGGCGAAGCTGTTCGAGGACCGGGGTGTCGTCCTGGACCGCACGATGCAGCTGAACGTCGGCGGCAACATGGACTTCAAGAACATGCTCGAGCGCGACCGCCTCGAGTCGAAGAAGATCTCCAAGACGCAGGCTGTCACCTCCCAGATCCGCGACCGCGATCTGGGCGAGGGCAACGTCCACATCGGCCCGTCCGACTACGTCGCCTGGCTGGACGACCGCAAGTGGGCCTACGTCCGTCTCGAGGGTCGCGCCTTCGGTGACGTCCCGCTGAACCTGGAGTACAAGCTCGAGGTCTGGGACTCCCCGAACTCCGCCGGCGTCATCATCGACGCCGTGCGCGCCGCGAAGATCGCCAAGGACCGCGGCATCGGCGGCCCCGTGCTCTCCGCGTCGAGCTACTTCATGAAGTCCCCGCCCGTGCAGTACTTCGACGACGAGGCCCGCGAGAACGTCGAGAAGTTCATCAAGGGTGAGGTCGAGCGCTGACGCGCCGCAACCAGTCGCTCCTGCCAGGGCTGTGAGGGTCCCCGGGTCGTACGACCCGGGGACCCTCCCCGTATGTGAGGCTGGTCCCATGGCCGTCGTCCGTGACCTGCGCGTCCTGTTGCGCTTCCAAGGTTTCCGGCGCCTGCTCGGCGTGCGCCTGCTGTCCCAGGGTGCTGACGGCGTCTACCAGGTCGCACTCGCCGCGTACGTGGTCTTCTCGCCGGAGAAGCAGACCTCGGCGGCCGCGGTCGCCTCCGCGATGGCGGTGCTGCTGCTCCCGTACTCCCTCGTCGGCCCCTTCGCCGGTGTCCTGCTGGACCGCTGGCGGCGCCGTCAGGTCCTGCTGTTCGGCAGTCTGTTGCGCGCGCTGCTGGCCTGCTCGACGGCCGTACTGATCCTCAGTCCGGCTCCGGACTGGCTCTTCTACGTCTCGGCGCTGTGCGTCACCGCCGTCAACCGCTTCGTCCTGTCCGGCCTGTCGGCCGCCCTGCCGCGTGTGGTCGACGCCGATCGCCTGGTCCTCGCCAACTCCCTCTCACCGACCGCCGGAACCCTGGCGGCGACCGCGGGTGGCGGACTCGCCTTCGTCGTGCGCCTGGTGGTGGCGGACTCCGACGCCGCCGTGGTGCTCGTGGGAGCGGGTCTCTATCTGTGCGCGGCCCTGGCGTCGCTGAGCATGGCGCGTGAACTCCTCGGTCCGGACCGGCCCTTGGCGCGTGAGCGGATCGGGACAGCCCTCACGGACACCGCTCGCGACCTGGCGGCCGGCGTGCGTCATCTGGCGGCGCCACAGCGCCGCGAGGCCGCCTGGGCCCTCGCGGCGATGTCGCTCATGCGGTTCTGCTACGGCGCCCTGCTGGTCATGCTGCTGATGCTGTGCCGGTACGCCCTCACCTCGACCACAGACGACGGACTCACGTTGCTGGGGCTGGCGTTGGGCGTCTCCGGCGCCGGGTTCTTCGCGGCGGCCGTGGTGACCCCCTGGGCCGCGGGGCGGCTCGGTCCGGGGCGCTGGATCGTCGTGTGCGCGGGGGCGGCGGCGCTGCTGGAGCCTGCCCTCGGGCTGCCGTTCGCCACCGCCCCGCTGCTGGCCGCGGCCTTCGTCCTGGGGCTGACCACCCAGGGCGCGAAGATCGCCACGGACACCATCGTCCAGTCCTGTGTCGAGGACGGCTTCCGTGGCCGGATCTTCTCGGTGTACGACGTACTCTTCAACGTCTTCTTCGTCGGCGCGGCCGCTGTGGCGGCCCTGATGCTGCCGCCGGACGGCCGATCCGTGCCGCTGGTGATCACGATCGCCGTTATCTACGCGGCAGTAGCTGTCACTACGGCCCGATTTGGCCGTCCGTAAGTGTCACATCAATGACACAGGGCCACTTCTGCCTACTGCGTTGTCAGTGGGGACCGCTACCTTACGTGAGTCTTATCTCGCGACATGTTCGCGTCACTCACCATGATCCAGGGGGACCTCAAGTGACCATTCCGCCGCCGCAGGGCAATCCGTTCGCACAAGGTCAGCCCACGGCTGCACCCCAGGCTCCGTTCCCGCCGCAGGGCGGTTACCCCCAGCAGCCCGGGCAGCCCGGCTTCCCGCCCCAGGGCGCCGGTCCGGTCCCCCCGCCGCCCCCCACCCGACGCTTCAGCAAGAAGCTTCTGCGCATCGTCGGGTTCATCGTCGTCGCGATCATCATCGCCGTGATCAAGTGGCAGTTCGGCAAGACCGACGCGGAGACCACATCCGTGGGCAGCTGCATGCACAACAAGGGCACGCAGTCCCAGCCGGACCTGTCGACGGTCGACTGCTCATCCAGTGACGCCCAGTACGAAGTCGTCGAGAAGTTCGACAACACCAGCGATGGCGACAAGTGCAGGGCCGTCAAGGAATCCCAGATCGCGTATTACCAGTCGGGCGACAACCACGATGTCGTTCTCTGCCTGAAGACCGTCAAGTAGAGCCAGAAGCACAGGGGCCGGTGTTTCACGTGAAACACCGGCCCCTGTGTACGCCTCAGCATGAGCCGCCGGGCTCATGTTTCACGTGAAACATGCCCCCCGTTCGCGGCCTCAGCTCTCCTGCCCGGCCCACCACTCCTTGAGTGCGGCCACCGCGGCGTCCGGCTCCATCGGACCGTTCTCCAGGCGCAGCTCCAGCATGTGCTGGTACGCACGGCCGATGACCGGACCGGGACCCACCCCGAGGATCTCCATGATCTGGTTGCCGTCCAGGTCCGGACGGATCGAGTCCAGCTCCTCCTGCTCCTGCAGCTTGGCGATCCGCTCCTCCAGCCCGTCGTACGCACGCGACAGAGCCGCCGCCTTGCGCTTGTTCCGGGTCGTGCAGTCCGAGCGGGTCAGCTTGTGGAGGCGGTCGAGGAGCGGGCCGGCATCACGGACGTAGCGTCGAACCGCCGAGTCCGTCCACTCACCGGTGCCGTAGCCGTGGAAGCGCAGGTGAAGTTCGACCAGACGTGAGACGTCCTTCACCAGCTCGTTGGAGTACTTCAGGGCCGTCATGCGCTTCTTGGTCATCTTCGCCCCAACCACCTCGTGGTGGTGGAACGAGACCCGGCCGTCCTTCTCGAACCGGCGGGTGCGCGGCTTGCCGATGTCATGCAGCAGGGCAGCCAGGCGGAGGGTGAGGTCAGGACCGTCCTCCTCCAGTGCCATCGCCTGCTCCAGGACGATCAGCGTGTGGTCGTAGACGTCCTTGTGGCGGTGGTGCTCGTCACGCTCCAGCCGCAGGGCCGGCAACTCGGGCATCACGCGATCGGCGAGGCCCGTCTCGACGAGCAGCGTCAGGCCCTTGCGCGGCTGTGCGGAGAGGACCAGCTTGTTCAGCTCGTCCCGTACCCGCTCGGCCGAGACGATGTCGATACGCCCGGCCATCTCCGTCATCGCCGTGACGACCTCGGGGGCGACCTCGAAGTCGAGCTGAGCCGCGAAGCGCGCGGCCCTCATCATGCGCAGCGGGTCGTCCGAGAAGGACTCCTCCGGGGTGCCGGGCGTACGCAGCACACGCGCCGCGAGATCCTCGAGCCCGCCGTGGGGGTCGACGAACTCCTTCTGGGGCAGCGCCACCGCCATCGCGTTCACCGTGAAGTCACGTCGGACCAGATCCTCCTCGATGGAGTCTCCGTAGGACACCTCGGGCTTGCGCGAGGTGCGGTCGTAGGCCTCCGAGCGGTAGGTGGTCACCTCGATCTGGTAGCCGTCCTTGTGGGCACCGACCGTGCCGAAAGCGATCCCGACCTCCCAGACGGCATCCGCCCAGGGACGCACGATCTTGAGGACGTCCTGGGGGCGGGCGTCGGTCGTGAAGTCCAGATCATTGCCGAGCCGGCCCAGGAGGGCATCCCGTACCGAGCCACCGACCAGGGCGAGGGAGAACCCGGCCTCCTGGAAACGGCGGGCGAGGTCGTCGGCGACAGGAGCGACCCGCAGCAGTTCACTCACCGCGCGGTGCTGCACCTGACTCAGGGCACTGGACGTTTCTTCGTTGGCGTTCGGCACAACAGAAGAGGGTACGTGGCCCGGGCCACCGCGAGCTCCTCCTGTTCCTCGTGCGGAAGCATGGGGACAGGTCCGTTGTCCACGCACAACCAACCCCGTGAGCCGTAAAGAACCGCTTCCTTCCATAGGGCCACATACCGGACAACAGGGTGCTGGTCGGCGATCTTGTGGAACGGACCGCGGCACTTCCCCTCAGCGCGCATCGTTACCATGCGTGGACGCACATTCCGACGACCACTGACGACGACGAGGGACGGACGAGCGCGTGGCCGAGGCGGCAGACTTCCAGGGGACCAGTGCCTCACCTGCCCGCCGGTGGCTGCGGCGCACCGGGGCACTGTTCGCCGGGGCGCCCCTGCTGGCCGGAATCCTCCAGTTGCCCGCCGCCACACCGGCGGACGCGGCCGGGCAGGAGTCCCCGCAGGCTGCTGCCTCCAACGCGGGCTCGGTATCGGTCGCGGTCGACTCGCTCACCCCCAGTGCCCCCTCCGAGAGCGACACGGTCACCGTGTCGGGCACGGTGACCAACAACGGCAAGCAGACGGTCACCGATGCCCATGTCGACCTTCAGGTCGGCCCCCCGCTGGAGACCCGCTCGGCGATCGACACTCTCGCCAAGAAGAGCGACGCCCTCCAGGGGCCCTCCGGGGAAAAGGTCGGCGGCAAGTACACCGAGAAGTTCTCCGCGCTCACCCCCGGCGTCGCGCGACCCTTCAGCATCTCCGTGCCGGCCGACAAGCTGGATCTCGGCCGTGACGGTGTCTATCAGCTGGCCGTCGCGCTCTCCGGGGAGACCGCCGCGCAGCCCTGGGACCGGGTTCTCGGCGTCCGGCGCACCTTCCTGCCGTGGCATCCGGAGGAGGCGGACACCAAGACGAAGACCACGTTCCTGTGGCCTCTCGTCTCCAGCGCCCACATGGCCGCCGAGACGGGGTCGAACGAGCAGCAGACGCCGGTCTTCAGCGACGAGGAGCTCGCCGAGGAGATCGCCCCGGGTGGGCGCCTCGATCAGATGGTGTCGCTGGGCAAGGGCCTCGACATCACCTGGGTGATCGACCCGGATCTGCTGGCGTCCGTCGACGCGATGACGGGGAGCTACCAGGTGCGCGGTACGGACGGCACCACCACTCCGGGCAGGAACCAGGAGGTCGCCAAGCACTGGCTGGCCGAACTCCAGCAGGCGGTCACGGGCGAGGAGGTGGCCGCCCTGCCGTTCGGCGACCCGGACCTGGCCTCCCTCGCCCACAACGGCACGAACGTCACCGGCTCGCTCAGTCACCTCAAGGAAGCCACCGACGTCGCCGCCAAAACGGTGGACACGATCCTCCACGTGAAACCGTCCACGGACTTCGCCTGGCCGGTGGACGGCGCCGTCGATCCGTCGATCGTGAAGGTCGCCACGTCCGCGGGTGCCGACAAGGTGATCGCCCGCAGCGACAGCCTCCAGGACAACCTGTCGTACACGCCCTCCGCTGCCCGGCCCATCGGCGGCGGCACCACGGCCGTGGTCGCGGACTCCCGCATGTCCACGGCGTTCCAGGGCGACCTGACCAGGGCCTCCGCCTCCACACTCGCCGTGCAGCGCTTCCTGGCCCAGAGCCTGACGCTGAGCCTGCAGACCGGCAAGCAGCGCAGCGTCGTCATCGCCCCGCAGCGGATGCCGTCCGTGAGTCAGGCGCAGGCCATGGCGGAGGCCTTGGCGGCACTCCAGGGCGGGAACTGGTCCGAGTCGCAGGACCTCACGGCCGCCGCCAAGGCCAAGCCCGACCCGGCTGCCCAGACGAGGGTGCCGCCGGCCTCCGCGTACCCCCCCGCGTTGCGCAGGCAGGAGCTGCCACGGGCCGCCTTCGAGCAGATCGCCAGGACCCAGGGCAAGCTCGACAAGTTCAAGGTGATCCTCACCCGCCAGTCCCGGGTGGTGACACCGTTCGGGCGGGCCATGAACCGCGAGATGTCCACGTCGTGGCGCGGCCTGGGCGTCGCAGCCGTGGGGTACCGGGATGGCATCGAGTCGTACCTCAACGGGCTGATCGACGGGGTCAAGCTGATCCAGAAGTCGGAGACCAAGCTCTCCGGCCGCAGCGCCACGATCCCCGTGACCGTCCAGAACAATCTGGTCCAGGGCGTCGAGCACCTGCAGCTCCGGCTCACGTCGACGAACCCCACGCGACTCAAGATCGGCGGCGCCGCCTATGAGGAGCAGCATGTCACCGTCAATGGCGGCCACGCCCAGTCGGTGAAGTTCACCACATCGGCCAACGCCAACGGTCGGGCGAAAGTCGTCGCCCAGCTGTACACGGAGGACGGCCAGAGGTACGGCGCTCCGGTCGTCTTCGACGTGAGGGTCACCGAGGTCACGCCCACAGTGATGCTGGTCATCGGTGGCGGCGTCCTGCTCCTGGTCCTCGCCGGCTTCCGTATGTACACCCAGCGCAAGCGCGCCGCCGCCCGCGAGGCCGCCGAGAGCGACGCTGCCGAGGCTGGCGCCGAGGACGACGATTCGCAGAGCCGGGCGGCCGCTCCGCAGAACCCCGAGACCTCCGGGGCACGTCCCGAGGAGGAGGAGACCGGGGCCGCCTCACGGACGGGCGCTTCGGAGCAGCCGAGTGACCCGGCCCCGGACACCGCAGCGGAAAGCGCCGACCCGTCCGGCACGGGTGAGAGAGTGGACCGTTGAGAAGTCGTGGCCGGTGGGCCCGGGACGATGAGGTGGGGTAACCATGAACGCGCCGTACGACGGTGACCGCGGCCAGGCCGCGGGCAGCTCGGGCTACCCCGATGCGGGCGGGCCTGAGGGCTCACCGCCCGAGCACGGCCAAGTGCCGGCGCAGCCGCCCGCGGACATCTACCTCCAGGACGCCTACGGCCAGGAGCCCTACCGGGCACAGGACCCCGCCGCCCAGGACCCGGCCGGCGAGGCGCTCTACGACCGCGCCGCGCACCCGCCGCCCCCTCCCGGCTCGTACCAGCCACAGCAGCAGCTCTACGGCCAGCCGCCGCAGTCGCCGTACGCGCCCGATCCGCAGGTGTGGGCGCAGACGCCCCCGCCGGAACCGGACGGCCCGACGCGGCACCTGCCGTACGGCGACGACGCCCGCACCACCCAGTTCATGGGCGTGGACGACCTCGTCTCCCAGGCGGGTGAGCCGCGCCAGGAGCCGGACGCGTTCGCGCATCTCTTCCGGGACCAGCAGCAGAGCAGCGGCCACCCGTCCTACGAGTCGCCGTCGGTCCCCGGTCCCTCCCCGGCCCCGGGACAGATGGCACAGGGCCCGTACGCACCGCAGGAGCAGTACGCGGCGCCCGGCCGGACCGCGGCGGCAACGCCCCTCGTGGACGAAACACCGGCCCCTGAACCCGCCGCCTCGTCCGCTCCCAAGAAGGGCGGACGCGCCGCGGGCCTGATGAAGTCCAGCGCCGTGATGGCGGCGGGCACGATGGTCTCCCGCCTCACCGGCTTCATCCGCTCCGCGCTGATCGTGTCGGCGCTGGGCGTGGGCCTCCTCGGCGACACCTTCCAGGTCGCCTACCAGCTGCCGACGATGATCTACATCCTCACCGTCGGCGGTGGTCTCAATTCCGTCTTCGTGCCGCAGCTCGTGCGCGCCATGAAGCAGGACGAGGACGGCGGCGAGGCGTACGCCAACCGCCTGCTCACCCTGGTCATCGTGACGCTCGGCGCCCTCACCGCGCTCTCGGTCGTCGGTGCGCCGCTCCTGATCCGCGTGCTGTCCGACCCGGTCGCCAGCGATCCGGCGGCGAACCAGGTCGCCGTCACCTTCGCCCAGTACTTCCTGCCCACCATCTTCTTCATGGGCGTCCACGTGGTGATGGGCCAGATCCTCAACGCCCGCGGCAAGTTCGGCGCGATGATGTGGACCCCGGTCCTGAACAACATCGTCATCATCGTGACGCTGGGCATGTTCATCTACGTCTACGGCACCGCGGCCGACTCCGGGATGAAGGTCGCCAACATCCCGCCGGAGGGCCAGCGCCTGCTCGGCATCGGCGTCCTGCTCGGCCTCGTGGTCCAGGCACTCGCGATGATCCCCTACCTGCGCGAGACCGGCTTCCGGTTGCGGCTGCGCTTCGACTGGAAGGACCAGGGCCTCGGCAAGGCCGTCACGCTCGCCAAGTGGACGGTCCTGTTCGTCCTCGCCAACCAGGCGGGCGCGATGATCGTCATCCAGTTGTCCACCGCGGCGGGCAAGGCCTCACCGGTCGACGGCACCGGCTTCTCCGCCTACGCCAACGCCCAGCTGATCTGGGGCCTGCCCCAGGCCATCATCACGGTCTCCCTCATGGCCGCCCTGCTGCCGCGTCTGTCGCGCTCGGCCGTCGAGGGCGACGGGGGCGCCGTCCGCGACGACATCTCCCAGGGCCTGCGCACCACGGCGGTCGCGATCGTGCCGATCGCGTTCGGTTTCCTCTCCCTCGGCATCCCGATGTGCACGCTGATGTTCGGTTCCTCGGGCACCAGCGAGGCCACCAACATGGGCTTCATGCTGATGGCGTTCGGGCTCGGTCTGATCCCGTACTCCGTGCAGTACGTGGTCCTGCGTGCCTTCTACGCCTACGAGGACACCCGAACTCCCTTCTACAACACGGTCATCGTGGCCGCGGTCAACGCGGGCGCCTCGGCGATCTGCTACTTCGTGATCCCATCCCGCTGGGCCGTGGTCGGTATGGCCGCCTCCTACGGCCTGGCCTACGCGATCGGCGTCGGTGTCGCCTGGCGCCGACTGCGCAAGCGGCTCGGCGGAGACCTCGACGGAGCCCGGGTCCTGCGGACTTACGCCCGGCTGTGCATCGCGTCCGTCCCGGCCGCCCTGCTCAGCGGCGCGGCCTGCTACGGCATCGGCCACTCGCTCGGCCAGGGCCCCGCAGGCTCGTTCGCCGCGGTCCTGGCAGGCGGCGCCGTGCTCCTCGTGGTCTTCTTCGTCGCCGCCCGCCGTATGCGCATCGAGGAACTCAACTCGCTGGTCGGCATGGTCCGCGGACGCCTGGGACGCTGAGTCGGGGGGTAGGCGCACAACCATCGTCGGCCACCGCGTGTCGTGCATAGCGGCGGACTGTGGGCACAATTGGTTTCGGCGTCGGACGGCGCGCAACGGAAGTCGGGCGGGCGCGCAATGGATGGGGAGGCAGGAACGACGGTGGCGGAACGGAGTACGGCTGCCGTCGACGTGGCAGACAACAGCGGCGAGACGTCGCTGACCGCGCAGGCGGACCAGTCCACGGCCGACGGGGTGGCCAAGAACCGGGAGCGGGACACGGACAGCGACGAGGTACAGGAGACCGCCGGGACCGACGGTGCCGAAAAGATCTCGCCGCCCGAACTGCACAGTGGTCACAAACTCGCCAGACGCTACCGCCTCGAGGAGTGCGTCACCCGTCTGGACGGTTTCAGCAGTTGGCGTGCCGTGGACGAGAAGCTGCGCCGTGCCGTCGGCGTGCACATCCTGCCCGCCGACCACTCGCGTGCCCGCTCCGTCCTGGCGGCGGCCCGCTCCTCCGCCCTCCTGGGCGACCCGCGTTTCGTCCAGGTGCTGGACGCGGTGGAGGAGAACGACGTCGTCTACGTCGTCCACGAGTGGCTTCCCGACGCGACGGAACTGACCACGCTCCTCGCCTCCGGGCCTCTGGAACCCTACGACGCCTACCAGATGGTCAGTCAGGTCGCTTCCGCCATGGCCGCCGCCCATCGTGAGGGCCTCGCCCACCTGCGGCTGAACCCCAACGCCGTACTGCGCGCCTCGACCGGCCAGTGGCGCATTCGCGGCCTCGCCGTGAACGCCGCCCTGCGGGGTGTCGCGTCCGACACCCCGCAGCGCACCGACACCGAGGCCATCGGGGCCCTGCTGTACGCGGCGCTCACGCAGCGCTGGCCGTACGAGAGCGACGCCTACGGCCTGTCGGGCCTTCCGAAGGACATCGGCCTGATCGCGCCCGACCAGGTACGCGCCGGTGTGCACCGCGGTCTGTCCGAGCTCGCCATGCGCGCGCTCGCCAACGACGGTGCCACCGCCTCCCGGCACGAGTCGCCGTGCACCACCCCCGAGGAGCTGGTGAAGGCGATCGGCGAGATGCCCCGCATCCGCCCGCCGGAGCCGGCGTTCACCGCCCTGCCCGAGTACCAGCGCACGACGTACCAGCAGGGCACGTACGGCCGTCAGGCCCCGCGCCCCGGCGTCACCCAGCAGATCCCGAGCCCGCCGCCCCCGCTCCAGACCCGCACGGGCAAGGCCCTGAAGTGGGCCGTCTCGGCACTCCTGATCGCCGCGCTGGGCCTCGGCAGCTGGCAACTGGCGGACGCGCTGATGGACCAGGGCGGCAAGAACGAGGACCCCGGCCAGACGCATACGAACGACGGGGACGGCGGCAACAAGCCGGTCGCACCGCTGAAGCAGATCCCGATCGACAGCGTGCGGGAGTTCACCCCGGGCGGTTCCGGCATACAAGAGGACGAGGTCCAGCTCGCCATCGACGGCCGGGCGGACACCGCGTGGATCACGCCGGAGTACCGGGGGTACCCCAACTTCGGGAATCTGCCGCAGCGCAAGGACGGCAGCGGACTGATCCTGGACCTCGGCAAGGTCACAGACGTGTCCCGTCTCGATATTTCCATGTACCGAAGCAGGCAGACAGCACAGGTTCTCGCCGCCGATGCCGATATCTCTAATCCGTCGTCTCTGGGTGATTTCTCCCAGGAACTCACCGATTTGTCGACCGTGGGTTCCGACCTCAAGGTCACACTGAAGAAGCCGGTCAAGACGCGTTACGTCCTCATCCACATCACGGAACTTCCGGCCGACGGCTCCGCGGACCGCTTCCGAGGAGGTATCTCAGAAATTCAAGTGCGCGGCTGAGAGCACTCCAGCTGCACCGAAAGCGCGTCCGGTTCGAAGTTCAGGCTCCGAACCGGACGCAACGATCAGCCGCAGTGACCCCAGTCGGAATTGTCACCGGTGGTCCCCACCTGGCCGAGGAAGCGCACGCACGCCCCATTGGCATACAGGCTCACCGGGCCGGCGTGGTAGGAGTAGTACCCAGAGTCCGTCTTCTTGGTCCCGCCGAGCACCTCAAGCTGAGCTATCATCCGCAACTTGACTCCAGGGGTACGTGATGTGGTGATCACGCAGTTGGTGCCATTGCTGTAGTAGAGATCCACCCACCCTGTGTCAAAGGAAAGCCGGTCAATTCGACTCCCCGGACACGTGGTCGCAGCCTGAGCCGTTCCGGATCCCGCAAAAATGACCGCTCCCGCGATGGTCGACACGGCCGTCCCCATAGCGGCAGCTCGACGCCCGCTCAACTTCTTCACCAGCTTCTCCTGTTGCCTGTTGTGCGCCAAAAGAACATGACACATAAATTATATGACCAGCAGAAGAGCTCATGATCAGGCCAATGGGAGGTGCTGTGTCTGTCACAGCGTTCCAGGACCCGCCTCGGGTTCGCTGAGGCGCGTTTACATCCCACCGGCCCGCAGGATTCAATGGACCACTCAGAGCGGAACGGGGAGGGGACGTGCAGGTAGAGCACCAGAACAGCTCACCGGCGACCGATGCCCAACTGATCCGCCTTCATGTGGGAGGCGACCCGGAAGCCTTCGCCGAGTTGGTGCGCCGTCATCGTGACCGCCTCTGGGCCGTCGCGCTGCGTACCCTGGGCGACCGCGAGGAAGCCGCTGACGCCGTCCAGGACGCGCTGGTCTCCGCCTACCGGGCCGCCCACACCTTCCGCGGTCAGTCGGCGGTCACGACGTGGCTGCACCGGATCACGGTGAACGCCTGCCTCGACCGGGCCCGCAAGGCGGCCTCCCGGAAGACCTCTCCCGTCGACGACACCGAGCGCTTGGAGCAGCTCCTGGAGCCGCACGAGTCGGCTGCGGCGCCCGCGGAGCGTAAAGATCTGCACCGCCAGCTGCTGGAGGCGCTCGGCACCCTTCCGCCCGATCAGCGGGCCGCCCTCGTGCTGGTCGACATGCAGGGGTACCCCGTAGCCGAGGCCGCCCGGATCCTCGACGTGCCCACCGGGACGGTAAAGAGCCGATGTGCCCGGGGCAGAGCCAGACTGCTGCCCCTGTTGGCTCATCTGCGGCCGGAAAACGGCGGAGGTGGCAAGGAGACGGGCGGGCGACGGAACCGCGGGGAGGAGCCAGCCGTCCCACCCGCAGCGGGACCGCGCCGAGCGCAATCCCCGGATACAGGACCGAGCGACCCAGCTGCAGTGAAGGGCGGAGGTGGACGAGCGTGACGTCGACGACAGACATGGCCGGGCACCCGGACGTCGCGGAGATCTCCGACCTCGCCGAGGGGCTGCTTCCACCGTCCCGGACCACCGACCTCCGTCGGCATGTGGACGAGTGCGAGCTCTGCGCGGATGTGTACGCCTCCCTGGAGGAGATCCGCGGGCTGCTCGGCACGCTGCCGGGGCCGCCCCGCATGCCCGCCGATGTCGCGGGCCGTATCGATGCGGCTCTTGCCGCCGAGGCTCTGCTGAACGCCAGCGGCCCGGAGTCAGAGGAGAGCGCGGAGCCGGCGGATGCTCCCCTTCTCGCGCACGACGACGGTGGTGCGCATGTTTCACGTGAAACATCGACTCCCACCGACCGGCCTGCCGGTCGTCCCCGCTCCTCCAGCACCGGTCCCGGCCGCAAGGGCCGCACGCGCATCGGGCGCCGCAGGATCGCCGTCCTGGGGACCGTCTTCACGGTGGCCGCATTGGGTCTGGGCTCCGCCCTGCTGTCGTCGCTCGGCGACAACAAGCCGCCTCACGACACGGCTGGTGAGCGGCAGAACACCTCTGCGGACACCTTCTCCGAGGGGGAGCTGCGGAAGCAGGTCACCGATCTCCTGGCCGAGAACAAGACCGAGAACAAGACGGAGAACAAGACTGAAGGAGGCGGCAGCTCCCGCACCCCCTTCGGCGCGGCGACCGCGCCCGGCGACCAGCACAGGGTCTTCAAGGGAGCCGTGGTGCCCGGTTGTGTCCGCGACGGCATCGGGCGGGACGACACCGCTCTGGCGACGCGGAGCGGCACGTATCAAGGGAAGAAGGCCATGCTCGTGCTGCTTCCCGATGCTTCCGACGCCACCCGGGTCACCGCCTACATCGTCGACGCGACCTGTGTGGATCACTCGGCATCCGATGCGGTGGGCGAGGTGCTCCTGAAGCGCACCTACCCGTCCGCCTGAGCAAGCGCTTCGTCTCACCTACTGGGGTCACCTCGCAGTGCCCCATCATCGTGTGCCCGGACACAGCGGGAATGCACGCCCCTTAGGATCCGTTGGGTGGGGTGAGAGTTCTCCTGGAGAAGCTCCTACCGCTCGACCGACGCAGTCCAGAGACGAGGAAACAAGCCGTGAGCGACGTCCGTAACGTGATCATCATCGGCTCCGGGCCCGCCGGCTACACGGCGGCGCTCTACACCGCGCGCGCGTCGCTGAAGCCGCTGGTGTTCGAGGGCGCCGTCACCGCAGGTGGTGCGCTCATGAACACCACCGACGTCGAGAACTTCCCCGGCTTCCAGGACGGCATCATGGGCCCCGAGCTCATGGACAACATGCGCGCCCAGTCGGAGCGCTTCGGAGCCGAGCTCGTTCCGGACGACATCGTGGCCGTCGACCTGAGCGGTGAGATCAAGACCGTCACGGACACCGCCGGCACCGTCCACCGGGCCAAGGCCGTCATCGTCGCCACCGGCTCGCAGCACCGCAAGCTCGGACTGCCGAACGAGGACGCTCTCTCCGGCCGTGGCGTGTCGTGGTGTGCCACCTGTGACGGCTTCTTCTTCAAGGACCAGGACATCGCCGTGATCGGTGGTGGCGACACCGCGATGGAGGAGGCCACCTTCCTCTCCCGGTTCGCCAAGTCCGTGACCGTCGTCCACCGGCGTGACACGCTGCGTGCTTCCAAGGCCATGCAGGAGCGTGCCTTCGCCGACCCGAAGATCTCGTTCGTGTGGGACAGCGAGGTCGCCGAGATCCAGGGCGACCCGAAGCTCTCGGGTCTGAAGCTGCGCAACCTCAAGACCGGTGAGATCTCGGACCTTCCGGTGACCGGACTGTTCATCGCCATCGGCCACGACCCGCGCACCGAGCTCTTCAAAGGCCAGCTCGACCTGGACGAAGAGGGATACCTGAAGGTGGACGCACCGTCGACGCGCACGAACCTGACCGGTGTCTTCGCTGCCGGCGACGTCGTCGACCACACCTACCGTCAGGCGATCACCGCGGCCGGTACCGGCTGTTCCGCAGCTCTCGACGCCGAGCGCTACCTCGCCGCCCTGGCGGACGAGGAGCAGCCCGAGCCCGAGAAGACCGCTGTCTGACCCTCCCTACCCGCCCCACGCACCAACCAGTTAAGGAGCCCGCCGTGGCCGGCACCCTGAAGAATGTGACCGACGACTCCTTCGAGCAGGACGTCCTCAAGAGCGACAAGCCTGTCCTGGTGGACTTCTGGGCCGCCTGGTGCGGTCCGTGCCGCCAGATCGCGCCGTCCCTCGAGGCCATCGCGTCCGAGTACGGCGACAAGATCGAGATCGTCAAGCTGAACATCGACGAGAACCCGGGTACGGCCGCCAAGTACGGCGTCATGTCCATCCCGACCCTGAACGTCTACCAGGGTGGCGAGGTCGCCAAGACCATCGTGGGCGCGAAGCCAAAGGCCGCGATCGTTCGCGACCTTGAGGAGTTCATCGCCGAGTGAACCGGCGGAGCCGTCGCATCGACGGTGTGTGTTTCACGTGAAACACGAATGGGCCAACCCGGAAGGGTTGGCCCATTCGTGTGCCCGCACCTACAGGGGTCGCAGCGCCGGCTCCTTCTGCACGGCTCCCAGAAGGCGGTCCAGCGCCATCTCGACGTCTTCCTTCCAGGAGAGCGTCGACCTCAGTTCCAGCCTCAGCCGGGGGTGGGTGGGGTGCTGTCGAACCGTCTTGAAGCCCACCGCCAGAAGATGATCAGCAGGCAACACACAGGCAGGTTCCTTCCAGCGTGCGTCTCCGAAGGCCTCGATCGCCTTGAAGCCGCGCCTCAACAGATCCTTGGCCACCGTCTGAACCATCACCCGGCCCAGCCCCTGCCCCTGGTAGCCGGGCACGATGAACGCGGTCATCAACTGCACCGCGTCGGGTGAGACGGGACTCGTGGGAAACGCAGTGGAGCGGGGGACATAGGCGGGGGGAGCGTAGAGCACGAAGCCCACCGGCACGTCGTCGACGTACACGACCCGCCCGCAGGATCCCCAGTCCAGTAGGACCGCTGAAATCCAGGCTTCCTTCTCCGAATCGGATGTGCCCGCCTTCAGCGCGGCCTCACCGCTGACCGGGTCGAGCTCCCAGAAGACACACGAGCGACAACGCTGGGGAAGGTCCTGGAGGTTGTCCAGCGTGAGCGGTACGAGCCGGCGGCCCATGAAGGGTGATCCTCGCTTCCTTCGCCCGCCGCCGCTTCGCGGGCGGCTGTCAGAGCGCTCCGTTCCTTGAGGAGACTGCCGATGAACCCACCGACCGCCCCCAGCCCCAAACCGGCGCTCACCAGTCCGGTGCGGCTCAAGGTGCGCATGGCCCCTGCCCTCCCTCTCAGAGGTGCTGCCGAGTGGTTGCACCGTGCCCCGCTCGCATCGTATCCACGATGCGATTCCATCGATACCGCCAAAAAGGAAAGAGCGAGCCACGTTCCGGCGCACACCGGACACGGCCCGCTCTCACCCGATCCACCAAAGACCCCTTGCGGAAGGCTCAGGACTCGCTCTCCTCGGAGTCGC
This sequence comes from Streptomyces sp. NPDC092370, assembly GCF_044755265.1. Lineage (NCBI taxonomy): Bacteria > Bacillati > Actinomycetota > Actinomycetes > Kitasatosporales > Streptomycetaceae > Streptomyces > Streptomyces sp. NPDC092370. Next base: position 240,393 of record NZ_JBIVQO010000005.1, read on the forward strand.
CCTCCAGGAGACTCTTCTGCAGGACCGGGCCCTCGCCCGGGGCGAGCGAACCGAGGATCCGCTCAAGGTCCTCCATCGAGGCGAACTCGACGGTGATCTTGCCCTTCTTCTGCCCCAGGTCGACCTTGACCCGCGTCTCGAAACGGTCCGAGAGCCTTGTGGCGAGGTCGGACAGCGCGGGAGAGACCCGGGCACCGGCACGCGGCCCCTTGGGCTTCTGAGCCTTCTGAGGCCGCGACCCCATCAGGGTCACGATCTCCTCGACAGCCCGTACCGAGAGCCCCTCGGCCACGATGCGGTGGGCCAGCCGATCCTGCTCCTCCGAGTCATCGACGGAAAGCAGTGCCCGCGCGTGGCCGGCGGAGAGCACCCCGGCGGCGACCCGACGCTGTACGGCCGGCGAGAGCTTGAGCAGACGCAGAGTGTTGGAGACCTGCGGGCGGGAGCGCCCGATGCGATCCGCCAGCTGGTCGTGCGTGCAGTTGAAGTCCCTCAGCAACTGGTCGTAGGCGGCTGCCTCTTCCAGCGGGTTGAGCTGAGCGCGGTGCAGGTTCTCCAGCAGAGCGTCGAGGAGAAGCTTCTCGTCCTCCGTGGCCCGCACGATCGCCGGGATGGCTTCCAGCCCCGCCTCACGGCACGCCCGCCAACGGCGCTCGCCCATGATGAGCTCGTAGCGGGCGGGACCCACCTGTCGCACGACGACCGGCTGGAGGAGCCCCACTTCCTTGATGGAGGTGATGAGCTCGGACAGCGCGTCCTCGTCGAAGACCTCACGAGGCTGCCGCGGGTTCGGTGTGATGGAGTCGAGGGGGATCTCGGCGAAGTGCGCACCGATGGGCGCTGCGGGCGTGGCGGGAGCACTCGGCTGCGAAGGCTCCTCTGTTTCACGTGAAACAGTCGGCAGCGTGGCCACCTTGGCTGCGGCCACCCCACGTTCGTTCGGCAGTGCAGGCAGTCCTGCGGGGGATGTGGAAGCAGCACCCCCGGACGCAGCCTGGGCCACCGACTTCTCCGTCGGCGCAGCAGGGATCAGCGCGCCGAGACCACGACCCAGCCCCCTCCGTCGCTCGCTCACTGGACACCTTCCACCATGCTCGGGTCGTTCTGTTGTGCGCCGATGTGGGCGTGCGTCGCGTCATAACTGATGCCGACGCCCTTCAGCGCAATTTCTCGTGCCGCCTCAAGGTAGGAGAGGGCACCACTCGATCCAGGATCGTAAGTCAGGACCGTCTGCCCATAACTCGGCGCCTCGGAGATACGGACGGAACGAGGGATGCTCGTCCGCAGCACCTCGTCACCGAAGTGGGTGCGCACCTCTTCCGCGACCTGGGACGCGAGGCGCGTCCGGCCGTCGTACATGGTGAGCAGAATGGTCGACACATGCAGGTCGGGGTTGAGGTGCCCCCGTACCAGGTCGACGTTGCGCAGCAACTGCCCGAGCCCTTCCAGTGCGTAGTACTCGCACTGGATCGGGATCAGTACTTCCTGGCCCGCCACGAGTGCATTGACCGTCAGCAGACCGAGGGAGGGCGGGCAGTCGATGAGGATGTAGTCCAGCGGCTGTTCGTACGCCTGGATCGCGCGCTGAAGCCTGCTCTCCCGTGCCACCAGGGAAACCAGCTCGATCTCCGCACCGGCGAGATCGATCGTGGCGGGAGCACAGAAGAGGCCCTCGACATCGGGCACCGGCTGGACAACCTCGGAGAGTGGCCTGCTCTCCACCAACACGTCATAGATGGACGGGACTTCGGCGTGATGGTCGATGCCCAACGCGGTGGACGCATTGCCCTGTGGGTCGAGGTCGACCACCAGGACCCGGCCACCGTGGAGCGCCAGCGACGCGGCAAGGTTGACGGTTGTCGTCGTCTTGCCCACACCGCCCTTCTGGTTGGCGACCACGATGATTCGGGTCTGCTCGGGCCGTGGCAGGCCCTCACCGGCACGACCCAGAGCCTCCACCGCCAGTTGGGCAGCACGACCGATGGGAGTGTCGTCCATCGGAGGCGGTGTTTCACGTGAAACATCCGCCCCCATCGACTCGGTACGGGGACCGGGGACCGGATCGGTCATCGGTCCCGCGATGTTGGCGTCGGACCGCAAGGATTCACTCTCCTCGACTTCAGGCTCGCAATGAACAGAGCCTCCCATGTCTTCGGGGTCGCGAACCAGTGAGGCCTGGCGTTCTGTGGAGAAATCCACCTCTGTGGATACCTCCGGTCCCTCATCGAGTGAACCGAGAGGCTTTCGGTCGCGGGGTTCGGCCGCAGCGCGGCCACGACTGATGATGCCGTGCAGCAGTGAGCGACGTTTCACGTGAAACACGATGCACAGCAGCCGTGGCCGGATTGTCGCGACACTCCGGCATGCATAGGTTTGGCAGCTTGTGTGGAGTACGTCTCGTCCTCAGGACGGATCAGTGCCGCCGGGGCAGATGGGTATCTCCACGACGGATCGGCATCTCCACGACGGATCAGCGTTCACCAGGACGGGCCGACGGCGTCGGAACGCCTCAGCTCAGCGCCGTCGACGCGTCCGCCCCGTGCGAGCCGCCTTGGCGCGCTTCGCGGCGAAGCGCACACCGCCCGGGCTTTCCCCGACCTCGACCCGAACGACGGTGGACATCGGGTCCACCACACCCTCACCCACATGCAGGATGGACGTCTCCACCGCCCCCAGCTTGCTCAGCGCCGACGACGCGCTCTTCAGCTCCTCCTCGGCGGTGTCGCCCTTGAGCGCGAGCATCTCGCCGTACGGCCGCAGCAGGGGGATCCCCCAGGTGGCGAGCCGGTCGAGCGGCGCGACGGCCCGGGCCGTCACCACATGAACGGGCTGGATCTTCCCCATGACCTCCTCGGCGCGGCCGCGCATCACGGTCACATGATCGAGGCCGAGCAGCTCGACGACCTCGCTGAGGAAGTTGGTGCGCCGCAGCAGCGGCTCCAGCAGCGTGATCTTCAGGTCGGTGCGGACCAGCGCCAGCGGAATACCGGGGAGACCAGCGCCCGAGCCGACATCGCACACTGTCACGCTCTCGGGCACGACCTCCGAGAGCACGGCGCAGTTCAGCAGGTGCCGCTCCCACAGGCGGGGCACTTCACGCGGGCCGATGAGACCGCGCTGCACGCCCGCCTCAGCGAGCAGCTCGGCGTACCGCACCGCATCCGCGAAGCGGTCACCGAACACCTCGCGCGCCTGCTCGGGCGCGGGGGGAAGCTCCGCTGCCTCCGTCACGGGGGACCGTCCTTCCGTACCGTGTCAGCGCCCCAGGCGCCGACACCAGAACCACCAGAACTATCAGGCTGACAAAGTTCGGCCCCGTCTGCTCAACAGACGGGGCCGGGGAACGTGAAGGCCGTCAGGCGGGCAGCACGACGACGAAGCGCTGCGGCTCCTCGCCCTCGGACTCGCTGCGCAGTCCTGCGGCCTTGACCGCGTCATGCACGACCTTGCGCTCGAAGGGCGTCATCGGCTCCAGCTTCACGGCCTCACCGCTGCTCTTGGCCTCCGCGGCGGCCTTGGCGCCCAGCTCGGACAGCTCGGAGCGCCTCTGTGCCCGGTATCCCGCGATGTCGAGCATCAGGCGGCTGCGGTCGCCGGTCTCCCGGTGCACGGCCAGACGGGTGAGCTCCTGGAGCGCCTCCAGTACCTCTCCGTCACGGCCGACCAGCTTCTGCAGATCGCGGCCGCCCGTGTCGCTGATGATCGAGACAGAGGCGCGGTCGGCCTCGACGTCCATGTCGATGTCGCCGTCGAGGTCGGCGATGTCGAGCAGACCCTCCAGGTAGTCCGCCGCGATCTCGCCTTCCTGCTCCAGGCGAGTCAGGGTGTCTGCACCCTCGGCAGCGGCGGAGGTGGTGCCTTCCGTCACGGATGGACTCCTTCTTACTTCTTGGACGGGGACTTGGGCCGCTGCGGGCCCTTGCGCTGTCCGGACTGGGCCTTGCTGCGGGTGCTGCCGCCGGCGGGCTTCGCGCCGCCCTTCTTGGCAGCGGCGGCGGGCTTGGCGTCCTCGGGCTCGTCGGCCTTGGTCAGCGACGTCTTCGGTTCGTTCTCACCGGCCGTCCTCGCGCCGGCCGGCCCACCGTGCTGACGCTGCGACTTGCTCTGCCGCTTGGGCTGCTGGCGCTTCGGGGTACCGGCGGCGGTGGTGGTCGGCGAACCGTCCTCGGCCTGCGCTACTGCGGCGGTGTCGCTCTTGATCACGGTGCCGTCGGCCTGGGCGGCGAGGCCGGCCTTGCTCAGGCCGTTGATGAACTTGCGCTCGAACTCGTTGCGGTCGCGGCCCTTGGCGACGATGGCCTTGACGATAGCCCGGTCGCGACGCTTGCCGACCTTGTCGTGCCGCGTGACGTGCTTGGTCAGGCGCTCCAGGTACTCGGCCTGAGCCTTGGAACCCGGGGTCGGGTTGTTGCGGATGACGTACATCTGCTGACCCATGGTCCACACGTTGGTGGTCAGCCAGTACACGAGGACACCGACGGGGAAGTTGATGCCGAAGACGGCGAACATGACCGGGAAGACGTACATCAGCATCTTCTGCTGCTGCATGAACGGGGTCTTCACCGTGGTGTCGATGTTCTTCGTCATCAGCTGGCGCTGGGTGAAGAACTGCGACGCCGACATCAGGACGATCATGATCGCGGTGACGATGCGGACCGTGGTCAGCGAGGCCTCGAGGGCCGCGACGTCCGAGGAGCTGTCGGTGAACTTCGCCGCCAGCGGGGCCCCGAAGATGTGCGCCTGCTGCGCGCTCTTCAGCAGGCTGTCGTTGATGACACCGATGGTGTCGTTGTTCGCGATGCTGTTGAGCACGTGGTACAGGGCGAAGAAGAACGGGGACTGCGCCAGGATGGGAAGGCACGAGGAGAGCGGGTTGGTACCCGTCTCCTTGTACAGCTTCATCATCTCTTCGGACTGACGCTGCTTGTCGTTCTTGTAGCGCTCCTGGATCTTCTTCATCTCGGGCTGGAGCGTCTGCATGGCCCGGGTCGCCTTGATCTGCTTCACGAAGAGCGGGATCAGGCAGATACGGATCAGGATCACCAGGGACACGATCGACAGGCCCCAGGCCCAACCGGTGTCAGGGCCGAAGAGGGCGCCGTACACCGAATGGAACTGGACGATGACCCAGGAGACGGGTGTGGTGATGAAGCTGAAGAGGCTGGCAATCGTGTCCACTAATCATGCTCCTTGGGCATGGGACGGTGTCTCTGCGGCCGGGCTCGAAGGACTCGACGGACTTGTGGGAGAAGTCTGTCCCTCGGTGGCCGGTCCGGCGGCGGAGGGCCCGCCCTTGCGTGCACGCCACGCGTTACGCAGCATTTCGTGCCACCGGGGGCGCTTGCGCGGCGGGACATGATCCACACCGCCCAGCGACCACGGATTGCATCGCAGGATGCGCCAGGCCGTGAGTGCCGTTCCCTTGAAGGCACCATGCCGGTCGATGGCCGTGAAGCCGTAGTGGGAGCACGACGGGTAGTACTTGCAGACCGGCCCGAGCAGCGGACTGATCGTCCACTGGTAGAGCTTGATCAGGGCCAGCAGCGGGTACTTCATCGCGCGCCCCCTCCCAGCAACCGCTGGAGAGCGGCATCCAGGTCTCGGGCCAGCTGTGCATGGTCGGCGTCGCCCGATCCGGGCAGCGCTCGTACGACTACCAGGCTACCGGGGGGCAGCTGGGCGACTCGCTCGCGCATCAGGTGGCGAAGCCTGCGCTTCACTTTGTTGCGCACGACCGCGCCACCCACTGCTTTGCTCACGACGAAACCCGCACGCGTCGGGGGAGCGCTCTCCCCAGGCGCGTGCGGGTCCGTGGAACCGCTACGTAGGTGGACGACGAGGAGCGGGCGTCCGGCCCGGCGTCCTCGTCGTACCGCGGTCGCGAAGTCCTCGCGCCGCCTCAGCCGATGCTCGGTAGGCAGCACGACGTCATGACCTGATCGGGATCAGGCGGACAGGCTGGCGCGACCCTTGCTGCGGCGGTTCGCGAGAATCGCGCGACCGGCACGGGTACGCATCCGCAGGCGGAAGCCGTGGGTCTTCGCGCGACGACGGTTGTTCGGCTGGAAGGTGCGCTTGCTCACTCGGGGGCTCCAGAAGAAATCGGTGGTTGCGGGGTGCCGTCCTGGCTGTCACCGTGCGCCCACGAGTAGCTCGCAGTTACGCCCGAGTGCACCGCTGACCGATCACCCAAATGATCTGTGCCCATCGGAGGCAGGCGGCAGCAGCCATCGACAACTCGACCTGGTTACGGTACGCGCGGCTGCGCCATCCGGTCAAACCAGGAGTCGCCGGGAGACACTTGTCCACAGGCTGGGGACAACAACTTGAACCGTACCGGCCGCCCTGACTACCGTGACGTAACTCCGATTCGTTCCCTTATCCCTGCCCCACCCGATTTACATCCCGAGCCGTCCCAGAACCACACGTTCGTGGGACCTGTGAGAGAGCGTGCCCTGTGGCTGACGTACCTGCCGATCTTGCCGCAGTGTGGCCACGCGTATTGGAGCAGCTCCTCGGGGAGGGCCGCAGCCAAGGGGTCGAGGGGAAGGACGAGCACTGGATCCGCCGCTGCCAGCCGCTGGCGCTGGTCGCGGACACCGCCCTGCTCGCCGTACCGAACGAGTTCGCGAAAGGCGTGCTCGAGGGCCGGCTGGCGCCGATCGTCAGCGAGACACTGAGCCGTGAGTGCGGCCGCCCGATCCGGATCGCGATCACCGTCGACGACTCCGCGGGCGACCCCCCGGCCCCGCAGGCCCCACAGGCCCGCCACCAGTCGCGCTACGAGGAGCCCGAGCTTCCGGCCACCCGCCAGGACCGCGAGGGCTACGACCGCAATGACCGGGACGGCTACGAGCGCAATGACCGCGACGGCTATGAGCGCAAGGACCGCGACGGTCATGACCGCCGGGACCGCGACGGCTACGAGGGGTACGGCCGCCACCGGGCCGACCAGCTGTCCGGTCAGGCCGGCGACCAGCTTCCGCCTACGCGCGCAGATCAGCTTCCCTCGGCGCGTCCCGCCTACCCCTCCGAGTACCAGCGCCCCGAGCCCGGCGCCTGGCCACGTCCGTCGCAGCAGGACGAGTACGGCTGGCAGCAGCAGCGCCTCGGATTCCCCGAGCGTGACCCGTACGCGTCACCCGGGCAGGACTCGTACGGCTCCCAGGAGGCGTACAACCCCCAGGACTCCTACGGATCCGGGTCCAAGGACACCTACGGGCCCAAGGACACCTACGGGCCCAAGGACTCCTACGGTCCGCCCTCCCAGGACTACCGCCCCCAGCCCATGGAGCGCCCCTCCTACGAACAGCAGCGCTCCGAATACGAGTCGTCACGCGGCGACTACGAGCAGCGTGACCCGGTTCGCCGGGAGCTGCCCGATCCGCCGGTCGGCTCGGGGCACGTCCACCGGGGCGGCCCGGTCGGCCCGAACCTGCCCACGACCGGTGCGCCCGGCCCGCTGGCAGCGCAGCCCGCGCCGGCGACCGGGCCGGGTGAGCCCACCGCTCGACTGAACCCGAAGTACCTCTTCGACACGTTCGTCATCGGCGCTTCCAACCGCTTCGCGCACGCGGCCGCGGTCGCCGTGGCCGAGGCGCCGGCGAAGGCGTACAACCCCTTGTTCATCTACGGGGAGTCCGGGCTCGGCAAGACGCACCTGCTGCACGCGATCGGGCACTACGCGCGCAGCCTCTACCCGGGCACGCGGGTGCGGTACGTGAGCTCGGAGGAGTTCACCAACGAGTTCATCAACTCCATCCGCGACGGCAAGGGCGACAGCTTCCGCAAGCGGTACCGCGAGATGGACATCCTGCTCGTCGACGACATCCAGTTCCTGGCGGACAAGGAGTCGACGCAGGAGGAGTTCTTCCACACCTTCAACACGCTCCACAACGCCAACAAGCAGATCGTGCTGTCCTCCGACCGGCCGCCGAAGCAGCTGGTCACCTTGGAGGACCGGCTGCGGAACCGTTTCGAATGGGGTCTGATCACGGACGTCCAGCCGCCCGAGCTGGAGACACGCATCGCGATCCTCCGCAAGAAAGCGGTGCAGGAGCAGCTGAACGCGCCGCCGGAGGTGCTGGAGTTCATCGCGTCCCGGATCTCGCGGAACATCCGTGAGCTGGAGGGCGCGCTGATCCGGGTCACGGCGTTCGCCTCGCTCAACCGGCAGCCGGTGGATCTGGGGCTGACGGAGATCGTCCTGAAGGACCTCATCCCCGGTGGCGACGACTCGGCGCCCGAGATCACGTCGACGGCCATCATGGGCGCGACGGCGGACTACTTCGGTCTGACGGTCGAGGACCTGTGCGGCACCTCGCGTGGCCGCGCCCTCGTCACCGCCCGCCAGATCGCCATGTATCTGTGCCGTGAGCTGACGGATCTGTCGCTGCCGAAGATCGGCGCGCTGTTCGGCGGTCGCGACCACACCACCGTCATGCACGCGGACCGCAAGATCCGCAATCTGATGGCAGAGCGCCGCTCCATCTACAACCAGGTCACGGAGCTGACCAACCGGATCAAGAACGGCTGACGGCGGCGGAAGGCCACTGAGGGCGCTCCCGGATTCCTCCGGGAGCGCCCTTCTCGTGTCCGGGCCCGTCGGCGCCAGGGACCCGGAACCGGCCGCTCCCGCGGGCGTGTGGCCCGGGTTTCCGAGCCCCAGGGGGGATCAGCGGCCCCCGCGTCGCGCACCGAGCCGCAACCCGGTGTTCGATTAGTCGCAGGGTTACGGCCTCCCTCCACAGATTCGGCAACTTTCTGCCGTCCACATCCTGGGGACCGGGGAGTTGTCCAGATCGTGTCCACAGGCGCCGCTGTTGAAAGACCATCAGACCAGCTCAGGTGGTTGTGGATTGGTGGACGAAGGATCTCCACAGCCTGTGGACGACGGGGCGATCCACAGGCTGTGCACCGAGTTGTCCACCGGCCGCCCACAGGCTGAGGGCGGTTGTCCCCAGCGATCGGCCTCTTCTCCACATGCCTGTCCACTGTTCGGCAACGTGACGCGCCTCCTCACCGGGTCGAGTGAAAGGCGTCACACGAAGGTGCCGGATTGGGCTGTGGGAAAGGTGGGTAAACCTGGGGACGGCGCTGGGGAGAACTCGCCTCACCCTGTGCACGGTGTGTGCAGAACTTTCTGTTCTCCACAGATGCGCCCGGTTGTCCACCGCCTCCACCCACAGGGTCCGTGGACAAAATTCCCGCCCTGAGCTGGGCAAATGAGGTTATCCACGGTATCCACAGGCCCTACTACTACTCCCAACTAGAGAGAGCTGGGAATCCGTTTCGAAGGGGGCCCTGTGCACAACTCGCTCTTCGGTGCCCGGCCGCCCCTCGTCACGACTTGACCCCGAGAGGCACCTACTGTCAGTGCGGTGCGTCAGACTGGTCCCCGGTGTCCTCCCCTTCACAGGGACCGTCGACACCACGACAGACGACGAGGGCCAGGCAGAGCGAGAAGCGCCGGCAACAGCAGGAGGCGGCAACAGTGAAGATCCGGGTGGAACGCGACGTACTCGCGGAGGCAGTGGCCTGGGCGGCACGCAGCCTCCCGGCCCGTCCGCCGGCGCCTGTCCTCGCCGGCCTGCTGCTGAAGGCCGAGGAAGGCCAGCTGAGCCTGTCCAGCTTCGACTACGAGGTCTCGGCGCGGGTGTCCGTGGAGGCCGAGGTCGACGAGGAGGGCACGGTCCTGGTCTCCGGCCGCCTGCTCGCGGACATCTGCCGCGCGCTCCCCAACCGGCCGGTGGAGATCTCCACAGACGGTGTACGGGCGACCGTGGTCTGCGGCTCCTCCCGGTTCACACTCCACACCCTGCCTGTGGAGGAGTACCCGTCCCTGCCGCAGATGCCGAACGCGACGGGCACGGTCCCCGGCGAGGTCTTCGCCTCCGCCGCCTCCCAGGTCGCCATCGCGGCCGGCCGTGACGACACGCTGCCCGTCCTCACCGGTGTCCGCATCGAGATCGAGGGCGACACCGTCACGCTGGCGTCCACCGACCGCTACCGCTTCGCGGTCCGCGAGTTCCTGTGGAAGCCGGAGAACCCGGACGCCTCGGCGGTCGCCCTGGTGCCCGCCAAGACGCTCCTGGACACCGCCAAGGCCCTGACCAGCGGCGACCAGGTGATCCTGGCGCTGTCCGGCTCGGGCTCGGGTGAAGGCCTGATCGGCTTCGAGGGCGCCGGCCGCCGCACGACGACCCGCCTGCTGGAGGGTGACCTCCCGAAGTACCGCACGCTGTTCCCGACGGAGTTCAACAGCATCGCCGTCATCGAGACCGCCCCCTTCGTGGAGGCCGTCAAGCGTGTGGCCCTGGTCGCCGAGCGCAACACCCCGGTGCGGCTCAGCTTCGAGCAGGGTGTGCTCATCCTGGAAGCGGGTTCCAGCGACGACGCACAGGCTGTGGAAAGGGTCGACGCCCAGCTCGAGGGTGACGACATCTCGATCGCCTTCAACCCGACGTTCCTGCTGGACGGCCTGAGCGCCATCGACTCCCCGGTGGCCCAGCTGTCCTTCACGACGTCCACCAAGCCCGCGCTGCTCAGCGGCAAGCCGGCGCTGGACGCCGAGGCGGACGAGGCCTACAAGTACCTGATCATGCCGGTGCGCCTCAGCGGCTGAGCCCGCCCGGCGGTCGGCAGGACGCCGTGGATCACCGGCTTGTCCACAGGCTGAGGACAAAGCTGCAGGTGAGGGCGTACGAGTGAGCGCGTATGCCCACAGATGTGCGCGAGCGTCCGGGTTTAGGCTCGGACGCGGGTACGAAAGTGCCTCGCGGTACGCACGTGCCGCCACGCCACGTCGCAGAACCTAAGGAACACAACTGATGGAGCTCGGTCTCGTCGGCCTCGGCAAGATGGGCGGCAACATGCGCGAGCGGATACGCCGCGCAGGTCACACCGTCCTCGGATACGACCGCAACCCGGACCTCGCCGACGTCCACAGCCTGGCTGAGCTTGTGGGCAAGCTCAGCGGCCCGCGCGTGATCTGGGTGATGGTCCCGGCGGGCGAGCCCACGCAGTCCACCATCGACGAGCTCGCCGAGCTGCTGGAGCCCGGCGACGTCGTCGTGGACGGCGGCAACTCCCGCTGGACCGACGACGAGAAGCACGCCGGCGAGCTGGCGGCCAAGGGCATCGGCTTCGTCGACTGCGGTGTCTCCGGAGGCGTCTGGGGCCTGGAGAACGGCTACGCGCTGATGTATGGCGGCGACAAGGAGGACGTCGCCAAGGTGCAGCCGGTCTTCGACGCCCTCAAGCCGGAGGGCGACTTCGGTTCGGTGCACGCCGGCAAGGTGGGCGCGGGTCACTTCGCGAAGATGGTCCACAACGGCATCGAGTACGCGATGATGCAGGCCTACGCCGAGGGCTGGGAACTCCTGGAGAAGGTCGACTCCGTGACGGACGTCCGGGAGGTCTTCCGCTCCTGGCAGGAGGGCACGGTCATCCGCTCCTGGCTGCTCGACCTCGCGGTCAACGCGCTCGACGAGGACGAGCACCTGGACGAGCTCCGGGGTTATGCACAGGACTCCGGCGAGGGACGCTGGACTGTGGAAGCGGCCATCGACAACGCGGTGCCGCTGCCGGCGATCACCGCGTCGCTGTTCGCGCGGTTCGCCTCCCGCCAGGAGGACTCGCCCCAGATGAAGATGATCGCGGCGCTGCGGAACCAGTTCGGCGGCCACGCGGTCGAGAAGAAGTAACCGAGCACCGAGGGAGGTCGGCGAAACGACCATGCACGTCACGCATCTGTCGCTGGCCGACTTCCGCTCGTACCCCCGGGTCGAGGTCCCGCTCGACCCGGGGGTGACGGCCTTCGTCGGGCCGAACGGGCAGGGCAAGACCAACCTCGTCGAGGCTGTCGGATATCTCGCCACCCTCGGCAGCCACCGGGTCTCCTCCGACACCCCCCTGGTCCGCATGGGCGCCGAGCGCGCGATCATCCGGGCCCAGGTCCGCCAGGGCGAACGTCAGCAGCTCGTCGAACTGGAGCTCAACCCGGGCCGCGCCAACCGGGCTCGTATCAACAGGTCCTCGCAGGTCAGGCCGCGTGATGTGCTGGGGATCGTCCGGACGGTGCTGTTCGCGCCCGAGGATCTCGCATTGGTCAAGGGCGACCCCGGTGAGCGGCGCCGCTTCCTCGACGAGCTGATCACCGCCCGCTCCCCGCGCATGGCCGGGGTCCGTTCCGACTACGACCGCGTCCTCAAGCAGCGCAACACCCTGCTGAAGTCGGCCGCGCTGGCCCGGCGGCACGGCGGCCGCGCCATGGACATGTCCACCCTGGACGTGTGGGACCAGCATCTCGCGCGCGCGGGCGCCGAGTTGCTCGCCCAGCGCCTGGACCTGATCGCCACGATCCAGCCGCTGGCCGACAAGGCCTATGAGCAACTCGCGCCCGGCGGCGGCCCGATCGCCCTGGAGTACAAGCCGTCCGCGCCGGGCGAGGCGCACACCCGTGAGGACCTCTTCGAACAGCTGATGGCGGCGCTCGTCGAGGCCCGCAAGCAGGAGATCGAGCGCGGCGTCACCCTGATCGGCCCGCACCGGGACGACCTCCAGCTCAAGCTCGGCCAGCTCCCCGCCAAGGGCTACGCCTCCCACGGAGAGTCCTGGTCCTACGCGCTGGCCCTACGCCTGGCCTCGTACGACCTGCTCAGGGCAGAGGGCAACGAGCCGGTGCTGGTGCTCGACGACGTCTTCGCCGAGCTGGACACCCGCCGCCGCGAGCGCCTCGCCGAGCTTGTCGCGCCCGGCGAGCAGGTCCTGGTGACGGCCGCGGTCGACGACGACGTCCCGCACGTGCTCTCCGGGACGCGTTTCGCCGTGTCCGAGGGGACGGTGGAGCGCGTATGACGCAGAACGCACCCGGAGGCTCCCCGAAGCCACCCGAGCCCTCCGGCGTCGACCTCGCCCGCGTGGCGCTGCGGGCCGCCAAGGAAGCCGCACGCGCACGGGGGGACGCGGCGCAGCAGAAGAAGCAGGCGCGCCGCGGCGGTCTGCGCTCCGGCGCGCGTGCCGACGGACGCGATCCCATGGCACTCGGCTCCGCGATCAACCGGCTGATCACCGAGCGCGGTTGGGAGGCGCCGGCCGCCGTGGGCGGTGTGATGGGCCGCTGGCCGCAGATCGTCGGCGAGGACGTGGCCAAGCACTGCGTCCCCGAGAGGTACGACGAGGACGAGCACGTCCTGACGGTGCGCTGCGACTCGACGGCCTGGGCGACGAACCTCCGGCTGCTCGCGCCCACGCTGGTCGCGCGCCTCAACGAGGACCTGGGTCACGGCACGGTGAAGCTGATCAAGGTGCAGGGTCCGGGAGGCCCCGCGCGCCGCTACGGCCCGCTGCGCGCCCCCGGCAGCACCGGTCCGGGCGACACCTACGGCTGAGCGGCACCGGTTTCCCACCCGTCGACAGCACGTGACTGACTTCACATCGAGGGCTTCCGCCTGCTCTTTCGGGGCGCCGGTGACCCTCCCGCCGTGGGCCCGCACACGGTTGCGAATCGCGACCTGACTCCTAAGTAGCCAAGGGTTGACGGCCGGAAGCGCTGAGTGCCTCCGTGAGCCTCTTGGGGCCCCCATCCGTATATCGGGAGTCGGACAAGACCCGTCGAGGGCGGCACATGCGGACTCAGGTACCGGCAAACCCCCATCAGTGTCAGTGCTACCGGTAGACTGGAAGCAATCCCGCCCCAATCGTGGGGACCGTCCGGGAAAAGCTGAGCAACGCTGATCAAGGCTTACCAACGCAACATGCCGCAGCCGCTCCGGCAACCCGCCGACGAGCCTGGCTCGTGCTGTGCCAGAAAGGGCGCTTCGTGGCCGATTCCGGCAACCCCAACGAGAACATCCCGTCCACCGACGCAGGCGTGACCAGCGAGGCGATCACCTCCAACGGCGAGGTCACCGCCTCGTACGACGCCAGTGCCATCACCGTCCTCGAGGGTCTGGACGCGGTCCGCAAGCGACCCGGCATGTACATCGGCTCGACCGGTGAGCGAGGGCTGCACCACCTCGTGTACGAGGTCGTCGACAACTCGGTCGACGAGGCGCTGGCCGGCCACGCGGACACCATCGACGTGACGATCCTCCCCGACGGTGGCGTCCGGGTCGTCGACAACGGCCGTGGCATCCCGGTGGGCATCGTCGCCTCCGAGGGCAAACCGGCCCTCGAGGTCGTGCTGACCGTGCTGCACGCGGGCGGCAAGTTCGGCGGCGGCGGCTACGCGGTCTCCGGCGGTCTGCACGGCGTGGGCGTCTCCGTCGTGAACGCGCTGTCCTCGAAGGTCGCCGTCGAGGTCAGGACCGACGGCCACCGCTGGACGCAGGACTACAAGATGGGCGTCCCCACGGCGCCGCTCGCCAAGCACGAAGCCACCGAGGAGACCGGCACCTCGGTCACCTTCTGGGCCGACCCGGACATCTTCGAGACCACCGACTACTCCTTCGAGACGCTCTCGCGGCGCTTCCAGGAGATGGCGTTCCTCAACAAGGGCCTCACACTCAAGCTCACCGACGAGCGCGAGTCCGCCAAGGCCACCTCCGGGGCGGACGAGGCGGGCGCGGACGAGACCGCCGAGGTCAAGACGGTCACGTACCACTACGAGGGCGGCATCGTCGACTTCGTGAAGTACCTCAACTCCCGTAAGGGCGAGGCGGTGCACCCCACCGTCATCGACCTGGAGGCCGAGGACCGGGACAAGCACCTGTCCCTCGAGGTCGCCATGCAGTGGAACGGCGGCTACACCGAGGGTGTGTACTCCTTCGCCAACATCATCCACACCCATGAGGGCGGTACGCACGAAGAGGGCTTCCGCGCCGCGCTGACCTCGCTGATCAACAAGTACGCGCGCGACAAGAGGCTGCTGCGCGAGAAGGACGACAACCTCACGGGTGACGACATCCGCGAGGGTCTGACGGCGATCATCTCGGTCAAGCTGAGCGAGCCCCAGTTCGAAGGCCAGACGAAGACCAAGCTGGGCAACACCGAGGCCAAGACCTTCGTGCAGAAGGTCGTCTACGAGCACCTCGCCGACTGGCTGGACAGGAACCCGAACGAGGCCGCGGACATCATCCGTAAGGGCATCCAGGCGGCCACCGCGCGCGTGGCGGCCCGTAAGGCCCGTGACCTCACCCGCCGCAAGGGCCTGCTGGAGACGGCGTCCCTGCCGGGCAAGCTCTCCGACTGCCAGTCGAACGACCCCACCAAGTGCGAGATCTTCATCGTCGAGGGTGACTCCGCCGGCGGTTCGGCCAAGTCCGGCCGCAACCCGCAGTACCAGGCGATCCTCCCGATCCGCGGCAAGATCCTGAACGTCGAGAAGGCGCGGATCGACAAGATCCTGCAGAACCAGGAGATCCAGGCGCTGATCTCGGCCTTCGGCACCGGAGTCCACGAGGACTTCGACATCGAGAAGCTGCGCTATCACAAGATCATCCTGATGGCGGACGCCGACGTCGACGGTCAGCACATCAACACCCTGCTGCTGACCTTCCTGTTCCGCTTCATGCGGCCGCTGGTCGAGGCCGGGCACGTGTACCTCTCCCGCCCGCCGCTCTACAAGATCAAGTGGGGCAAGGACGACTTCGAGTACGCGTACTCCGACCGCGAGCGCGACGCCCTGATCGAGATGGGCCGCAACGCCGGCAAGCGCATCCGCGAGGACTCGGTCCAGCGCTTCAAGGGTCTCGGTGAGATGAACGCCGAGGAGCTGCGCATCACGACCATGGACCAGGAGCACCGCGTCCTCGGCCAGGTCACCCTCGACGACGCCGCCCAGGCCGACGACCTGTTCTCGGTCCTCATGGGCGAGGACGTCGAGGCCCGCCGCGCGTTCATCCAGCGCAACGCCAAGGACGTCCGCTTCCTCGACATCTGAGTCGGTCTCAGCTGACCGCATCAGGAAGGATCTTCACCAGCAATGACCGACGAGAACACTCCCGTGACGGCGCCCGAGGGTGACGCCCTGGCCATGCGCGTCGAGCCCGTCGGGCTCGAGACGGAGATGCAGCGCTCGTACCTCGACTACGCGATGTCCGTTATCGTCTCGCGTGCGCTGCCGGACGTCCGCGACGGCCTCAAGCCCGTCCACCGCCGGGTGCTGTACGCCATGTACGACGGCGGCTACCGGCCCGAGCGCGGCTTCTACAAGTGCGCCCGCGTGGTCGGCGACGTCATGGGCAACTACCACCCGCACGGCGACTCCTCGATCTACGACGCGCTGGTCCGCCTCGCGCAGCCGTGGTCGATGCGCATGCCGCTCGTGGACTCCAACGGCAACTTCGGCTCCCCGGGCAACGACCCGGCCGCGGCCATGCGGTACACCGAGTGCAAGATGGCGCCGCTGTCGATGGAGATGGTCCGCGACATCGACGAGGAGACCGTCGACTTCACGGACAACTACGACGGCCGCTCCCAGGAGCCGACGGTCCTGCCGGCCCGCTTCCCGAACCTGCTGATCAACGGCTCGGCCGGCATCGCGGTCGGCATGGCGACCAACATCCCGCCGCACAACCTGCGCGAGGTCGCCGCCGGCGCCCAGTGGTACCTGGAGAACCCCGAGGCCTCGCACGAGGAGCTGCTGGACGCGCTCATCGAGCGCATCAAGGGCCCGGACTTCCCGACCGGCGCGCTCGTCGTCGGCCGCCGGGGCATCGAGGAGGCGTACCGCACCGGTCGCGGCTCCATCACCATGCGCGCGGTCGTCGAGGTCGAGGAGATCCAGAACCGCCAGTGCCTGGTGGTCACGGAACTCCCGTACCAGGTCAACCCCGACAACCTCGCGCAGAAGATCGCCGACCTGGTCAAGGACGGCAAGATCGGCGGCATCGCGGACGTCCGTGACGAGACGTCCTCGCGCACGGGCCAGCGTCTGGTCATCGTGCTGAAGCGGGACGCGGTCGCCAAGGTCGTGCTGAACAACCTCTACAAGCACACCGACCTGCAGACGAATTTCGGCGCCAACATGCTGGCGCTGGTGGACGGCGTGCCGCGCACCCTCTCGCTCGACGCGTTCATCCGCCACTGGGTGACCCACCAGATCGAGGTCATCGTCCGCCGTACGCGCTTCCGGCTGCGCAAGGCCGAGGAGCGGGCGCACATCCTGCGCGGTCTGCTGAAGGCTCTGGACGCCATCGACGAGGTCATCGCGCTGATCCGGCGCAGCGACACCGTCGACATCGCCCGCGGCGGCCTGATGAGCCTGCTGGAGATCGACGAGATCCAGGCCAACGCCATCCTCGAGATGCAGCTGCGCCGACTGGCCGCCCTGGAGCGCCAGAAGATCGTCCAGGAGCACGACGAACTCCAGGCGAAGATCAACGAGTACAACGAGATCCTCGCCTCCCCGGTTCGCCAGCGCGGCATCGTCAGCGCCGAACTGACCGCGATCGTCGAGAAGTTCGGCGACGACCGCAAGACGACGCTGATCCCCTACGAGGGTGACATGTCCATCGAGGACCTGATCGCCGAGGAGGACATCGTCGTCACGGTCACCCGGGGCGGCTACATCAAGCGCACCAAGACCGACGACTACCGCGCCCAGAAGCGAGGCGGCAAGGGCGTGCGCGGCGCGAAGCTCAAGGAAGACGACATCGTCGACCACTTCTTCGTGTCCACCACGCACCACTGGCTGCTGTTCTTCACCAACAAGGGCCGTGTCTACCGCGTCAAGGGCTACGAGCTGCCCGACGCCGGCCGGGACGCGCGCGGTCAGCACGTGGCGAACCTGCTCGCCTTCCAGCCGGACGAGGCGATCGCCGAGATCCTGGCGATCCGTGACTACCAGGCGGTTCCCTACCTCGTCCTGGCCACCAAGGCCGGACTTGTGAAGAAGACGCCTCTGAAGGATTACGATTCGCCCCGTTCCGGCGGTGTGATCGCCATCAACCTTCGCGAGGGTCAGGACGGTTCGGACGACGAACTGATCGGAGCCGAACTGGTCTCGGCGGAGGACGATCTGCTTCTGATCAGCAAGAAGGCGCAGTCGATCAGGTTCACGGCCTCGGACGACACCCTGCGGCCCATGGGCCGTGCCACCTCGGGTGTCAAGGGCATGAGCTTCCGCGAGGGTGACGAGCTGCTCTCGATGAATGTTGTTCGACCCGGTACGTTCGTGTTCACTGCCACAGACGGCGGGTACGCGAAGCGGACCGCCGTCGACGAGTACCGCGTCCAGGGTCGCGGCGGCCTCGGCATCAAGGCTGCCAAGATCGTCGAGGATCGTGGGTCCCTCGTCGGCGCGCTGGTGGTCGAGGAGACCGACGAGATCCTCGCCATCACGCTGTCGGGCGGTGTGATTCGTACGCGAGTCAACGAGATCAGGGAAACCGGCCGTGACACCATGGGCGTCCAACTGATCAATCTCGGCAAGCGCGATGCCGTCGTGGGCATCGCTCGTAACGCCGAGGCGGGACGCGAGGCGGAAGAGGTCGACGGCGACGTGGTCGTCGACGAGACCGCCGAGGGTGCCGTGAACACCGGCACGGACGAGGGTGAGGCGCCCTCGGCCGAGTAGGCACGAGGAGTGAGTCAGCGTGAGCGGAGCCACGGGCGCCGGACCGGCCGGTACCTCAAGGGGTACGGAAGCGGACGACGGCGGTCGTGGCTCCGCCGCGCGTGCGGCGGACCCGCACACGACCAACCTCAGGGCGATCAAGTCCCCGGCCAAGGGCGCGCCCTCGCCTGACGCGCATGAATCACAGGGGGGAACTGTGACGGACAGCCGAGGTCCGCAGACCCAGCAGCACAAGGCCGGCGCGGGCCCGTCCGTCTCCGGCACACAGCCGCAGCCGGCCGCCCAGGAGCCGGGCACGGCCTCCCCCTTGCCCGGGGAGCGGCAGGCGCAGCAGGCGGCCGGGCCGTACCACCCGCCGCAGGCCTACCCGGCGCAGCAGGCGGCCGGGGGTGCCGGTACCGGCGCCGCACGGCGTCCCCGCACGGGAGCGCGCACCACTCCGCGGGTCCGCAAGGCGCGGCTGCGGGTGGCGAAGGCCGACCCGTGGTCGGTGATGAAGGTCAGCTTCCTGCTCTCCATCGCCCTGGGCATCTGCACGATCGTCGCGTCCGCGGTGCTGTGGATGGTCATGGACGCGATGGGCGTCTTCTCGACGATCGGCGGCACGATCTCCGAGGCCACCGGCTCGAACGAGTCCAACGGCTTCGACCTGCAGGCTTTCCTGTCGCTGCCGAACGTCCTGATGTTCACGTCGATCATCGCGGTCATCGACGTGGTCCTGGCGACGGCTCTCGCGACACTCGGCGCGTTCATCTACAACCTGTCCGCGGGCTTCGTGGGCGGTGTCGAGCTGACGCTCGCCGAGGACGAGTGACGTCCTTTGACGTTGTCCCGACAACCGATTTTGGGACTGCGCATGTCGTGCGCTAATCTTCAGGAGTCAGCGCGCGGGACACACACCGCAGAGCGCGGCGGGGCTATAGCTCAGTTGGTTAGAGCGCATCCCTGATAAGGATGAGGCCACAGGTTCAAATCCTGTTAGCCCCACCAGCGAAAAGACCCCCAGTCGATACCGGCTGGGGGTCTTTGACATCCATGGCTGACATCAGCCGATGAGTGGATCTTCCAGGAGTTCGGCGAGCATGCCGACCGCTTCCCGCTCGCTGTCCCCTACCACGTGCGTGTAGACATCCATGGTCATGCTGATCTGGCTGTGTCGGAGGATCGCCTGAGCGACCTTGGGGTGCACCTTCAGGAAGGCGAGCAGGGTCCCGCAGGTGTGCCGGGCGAGGCGGACGGTGATCCGGCGGACACCGGCACGCTTGACGAGCCGATCAAAGGTCCGGGAGAAGCCCACGGGGTCGATCATGCCGCCGTGCTCGGCGGAGAAGATCAGGTCATGGTCCGGCTCCTGGGACCAGTGCTCACCGGCGATCTTCCGTTCCAGGGCTTGCAGCTCGCGCCGCTCCTCCAGGCCGCGGGCGCAGAACTCGGGAAGCGGGAGTACGGCCTGTGAGGACTCCGTCTTGAGGTCTTTGAGGACCAGGCCGACGCCCTTGACCCGCTGTACCTGCTTGACCGGGGTGAAGCGGCCGGCCTCGAAGTCGATGTCCTGCCAGCGCAGGCCGAGTACCTCGCTGCGGCGGAGCCCGAGGACCAGGACGAGGACGCAGGCCGCGTAGAGCCGGTGGGCGCGGACCGACCGCAGGAACGCGATGGCCTCCCGGGCGTTCCATGCCGTGCCCCTGGCCTTGGTGACCTTGGGCATGTCGACCAGGAGGGCGACGTTGCGCGTGACCAGCTCCTCGCGCATTGCCCGGTTCAGGGCGTTGCGGAGGACCCGCAGGACCTCGAAGCGAGCGGAAGCGCCGACCTTCTCCCGGGCCAGGGCCGCCATGAAGGCCCGGATCTGCGCTGGGGTGAGCTTCACCAGCGGCTTCTTGCCGAGGTGAGGCAGCAGGTACAGCCGCACCTTGGACTCGTACTTCACGTACGTGTTGTGCTCGCGTTCCGGCTTGACGATGTGCTCCAACCAGTAGGCCAGCCACTCGCCGAGCGTCCAGGATCGGGACGGCACCGGGATGCCGTTGCGCTCCTGGTCTTGTAGCTTGCCGAGCTTCTCATTCGCTTCGTCCCACGTCCGGCCGTACACGTACTTGCGCACGCGGTTGCCGTCTGTGTCGGTCACGTAGGCCGCACCCTGGTACCGGCCATCGGATCGCTTAGCGATCGTGCCGCCGCCGTTGGGTCGACGCTTCGCCATCAGGCAGCCTCCCCGATCTGACCAGCGATGAAGTCGCGGACCGCGTGGTCCGGGATGCGACGGCACCCGTCGACCTTGATGGACACGAGGCGGTGCGTACGGATCAGGTCGTAGACCTTGGTGCGGCCCACCTTCAATCGCGCCATGACCTCAGGCACGGTCAGCAGTTCCTGGGCAGCGGTGGTCATGGAGCGGCTCCTTCCAGGTCGAGGAGGGCGGGTCGTTCCTCGCGCGCGATCTCGCGGTTGTGCTGGATGTCGCGGCGGATGTTGGCGGCGAGCCAGGATTCGCCGGGGGTGTGGCCGTGGCCGGCGTAGGACCAGTGGGCGAGGGTGAGCGTGGTTGCTTCTTCGTCGTCGGGGTCGGACAGGCCGAGGGCTTCGCGTTGCTGGGCGGCGCGGTAGTCGGCGCGGGTCTGGCGTAGGGCGCCGAGGGTGGTGGAGTAGCGGCGGGACTTGGTGGAGAAGTGGCCGCGGAAGCCGAGCATGTGGGCCCAGTTCCGGAGCTTGCGGTCGGGGTAGAGCGCGTGGAGGTCGAGGCAGGCGGCGATGAGCCGGGCGGGGTGGTCGGGTACGCCGAGGAGGACCAGGGCTTCCTTGTTGCCGATGCGGCGGTCAACGGTGCCGGTGGTCTCGGCTGCTTTGGTGGCGTACTTGGCGACGTAGGAGGCGACGGCCTGTTCGGTGATCTCTTCGCCGTGGCCGAAGGCGCCGATGGGCTGCACGTCGAGCTGCGTGCCCCAGTGCAGTGTCCGGGCGGGCTGGTCCCCGGCGGCGGGCACGTCGACCGTGACGCGGGCGGCGGCGGCATGGATGGAGTCGGTGAGCAGATCGAGGGTGGCCCAGGCTGGCGGCGGATCGTCGGGCCCGAAGGGTCCGTCGAAGCGGATCACCGCGTGGAAGTGGACGGCCCCGCGCTTTTGGTATTCGGCGACCTTGCCGAAGGAGACGCGGGCCTGTTCCTTGGCAGCCTTCTGGGTCAGTCCGGCCCGCTTGGCGATCTCGCGGCGAAGGTAGATCGTGAAGTAGCGCCACAGCTCGGAGGCGTGGTTGTTCCACAGCACCGCGCCCGGGTAGTCGTAGGTGGCGGGGTCGAGCGGGGTGCCGAGTTCGGGTGCGTCCTCGCTGTGGCGGGTGCCGCAGCGGCAGGGCCGGTGGCCGGGGCGGTTGTGGACCGGGCCGAACGAGGGCGCGGTGAGGGTGGCGAAGACCCGGGGGTGGTCCCGGATCGTGTGGGGGGTGCCCTTGTCGGGGTCGCCGATGAGCCCGGCGCGGATCAGGTGGTAGGTGTCGCCCGCGTAGGTCCAGGCGCAGGCCGGGCAACGGGAGGCGCGGCGGTTGCCGCAGGCGACGCGCAGTCGACCGCCGGGCTCGGTGTCGGTCGAGTAGGAGTGCAGCACCTGCCCTGTGGCCTTGTCGCGGGTGACGGTGGTGCCTTGCAGGTGGATCGGGTCGGAGCAGCCGCCGGTGCGGCGGATCTGGTCTTGGATGCGGTCGAGGTCCGGAGACCCGGCCAGCCTCAGCACGTCGGCGAGGGTGGCCGGGTCCAGGCCCGCCATGGTGGCGGTGTCGGTCACGCGGTCGTCACCGCCCGGTCTTGGCGAACGCGGAGGCGGGGGCCGTGTGGCCGGTGCCCTTGCAGGTCAGGCAGGTGACGCGGAGGGTGGCGCGGGTGCCGTCGGCGTGGCGGGTGCCGGTGGTAATGGCGGCGGTGGCGAAGCCGTCGCAGTCGCGGCAGACGCGCGTGTTCGGGGCGTGCTGGGGCATCATGAGGCTTCCCTTTCGGGTCCGATGGGTCTGGAAGGGGTGCAGGCGCCGGGGCGGCGGTCTTTGGCGAGAGAGCCGCCCCGGGGCCGTTCAGTGCTTGTGCAGGTCCTTGATGAGCAGGCGCAGGACGACCGCGACCACGGCGACGGAGACGCCGGTGATGGCGACCGCGAGCAGGAGTGAGACCACGACCGCGCCGACGACGAGGACCACGGCGCCGCCGCCAGCGGCAAGGGCGAGAGCGCTACCGGCGGTGAGCTGGACCGTCGGCCGGTTCGAGGCCGGGGCGACCGGTGCTGGTGCCGTCGGCTGGAGGGGCACCGGGGTGTAGACGGCCGGGGCGGTGGCCGTAGCGGGCGGTGCGGTGTCCTGGGGCGGGTACTTCGGCGTGAACACGAGACGGTTCCCTTCTACTTGAGGACGGAGCCGAGGGCGGGGGCGAGGAAGCTTCCGGCGACGAGGTAGCCGCCGACCAGGAGCACAGCGACCAGCCACCAGGGCGGGCGGGCGAGCTTGACGCCGAGCCATCCGACGACGAGCAGAGCGAGCCAGAGCGGTACGTCCATGGCGGGCTGTCCCTTCTAGGCCTTGCAGCGGTGGGTGCGGGCGGCGAGCTCGGCGCCGGCGCGAGTGTCGTAGTCGGCGGCGAAGCCACAGCCCGGGGCGGTGCAGGCGGCGGTGTGCTTGTCGCGGCCCCGGCCGTCGTAGGCGGTGGCGACCTGAACGGGCCCGATGCGGATCACGTTGCGGAAGCGGCGGTAGGCGGTCACGGGAGGCTTCTTCCTTCCGGTCAGGTGAGCTGGAGTTCGGCGGCGATGGCGTCGGCCATCGGGGCGGGCAGTTGGAGCCGGGCGGACAGAGCGTCGGCGGGCATCGGGGACCCGGTAGAGACCTGGTGTGCGTCGGCGATCTTCCGGGCGTGATCGAGCAGCGCGGCCGGAACGGCGGGGACGCTGGGCGCGGGCTGCGGCGGAGCCGGGGTCAGTTCCGGCACGGTCGAGGCGGGAGCCGGTTCGGGTGCGGGTTCGTCGGTGCGGTGCGTCTCGACTTCCGGCGCCGCCGGTTCGTCCCCAGGCGGTGCAGAAACGGGCGAGTGGACCAGGAGGGTCCCGCCGAGGAAGGCCAGGGCAGGCCAGCCAGCCACGAGGATGCGCAGCCAGGCGGGCACGTGGGCCAGGTCGAGGAGACCGGCGGTCGCGATGTTCGCGCCGAGTGACGCGGCCAGCGCGATCACGAACCAGGTCCAGGCGGCCCGGTCGCGGCGGGCCGAGCGCAGCCGATGCCAGGCGGCGACCAACAGCAGGTCGACCGAGACCGGATAGGCCCAGGCTTTCCAGCCGGACTGTCCGGCAGCGGCGGCAAGGTCGTGCAGGTGGGCGAAGGACAGCGCACCGGCAATGACGGCCTGTACGAGCACGGCGTCCGGGCGAATCGAGCGAGACATGTGGGGCACCTCCCTTCAAGGGAGTCGGGCCAGGGGCGGGCCGGGGAGCATCGCCGACCGCCCGAGGCGGAGCGGGCGTTACTCGGTGACCGGGCGGGGCTTGACCAGCGACGGACCTGCCGTCGGCGCGGGAGCGGGCACGTGAGGGCGGAACGGATCGAGGAACGGCAGATCCGGGACCATGTGGGCGAACTCCCGGCAGACCGCGACCACTTCGGCCCGCGAGGTGTTCGGGGTGCGGATCTTCGACCAGCCGCCGGAGGAGTCCGCCGCGACAGCGGTTCCGGGACGGTTCATCGGGATCATGCTTGCTGCCGGGACCGCGTCCGGCGCCACATCGGCGAGCCCCATTTCGGCGGTCTGCTTGTCGTTGACGCGGTGCACCACGCGGCCGGTGAGCTGAGCACGGAGCATGGTGGCGCCCTTGCCCAGGTCGGAGCCGAAGCGCTGTCCGCAGATCTCCAGGTAGATGCCGATCGCGCGGGCCATCTGCGCCAGCCGGATCAACGCGGTGACAATCCGTTCCCGACGCTCCTCATCCTTCTTGGAGGAGATCAGGAACAGCTCAGCCACCTCGTCGACCAGGACGACGACCGGCACTGGCCGCACCTCGGCAGGCAGATCCCACATGTCCGAGACGCCGTGACGGCTCAGCAGGTCGAAGCGGGCTTCCATCTCCGCGACCAGGACACCGAGCAGTGAAGCGGCATCGTCGGGGTTGGTGACCAGCGCCGACAGGCGGGGCGCGAAGGCGGACTGTTCCACCCCGCGCTTGCAGTCGACCCCGACCAGAGCCACCGGCAGTTGCGCCAGCCCCTTGATCAGATTGCGCTGGTACATGGACTTGCCGGAGTGGTTGGCGCCCAGGGTGAGCGCCATCGGGGCTTTGCGGTAGTCCCGCTCGAACGCGGTTCCGTCCTCCCGCACCGCGACCGGAACGGCCATGCCTTGCGGGCGGGACTTGCGGGGCATCCGCACGTGGCGCAGCACGTCATAGCCGGTCATCCGCAGTTCCACGAAGCCGGGCTTGGTCTCGACCACGGTCACCGAGTGGACGCCCCAGGCGTGCCGGAGCCGCTCGGAGGAAGCGATCACGTCGGCGGGCTCCAGACCAGCGGGAAGCCGCAGGGTGACCCGCAGTCCCGTCGAGGTGCCGCGTACCCGGCGGATCTTCGGCGGGACCGGCTGAACCTCACGGCGAGCGACGTTGCGGGTCATGAACGCCCGCAGACCTGACGGGTGCACCGTCAGCCCGCACACGTCCATCGTCGAGCGGTACGAGAGGATGAAGCGGCCCCAGGTGACCGGCATCCCGACCAGCGACCAGTACACACGCGGCGCACGCACCTTCGCGTAGCCGAGACCACCGGCGCCCGCTAAGGCTCCCGTGGCCTCCAGCCACATCGTCAGGTCGCTCATGGTCAGGCCACCGGTGTGATCGCGACCGCGCGGAACGAGATTCCGTGCCGCTTCTGGCCGTTGAACTCGTTCTCCCAGTCACGCGCCTTCAGGCCGACGACCTTCACCGGCATGCCAGGCGCCAGACCCTCCTGGTAGCCCGTCTCCGGGATTGTGACCTGGTACAGGTTCCCCTCCCCCTCGTCCGAGACCAGCAGACCCACGGTCGACAGCGGGGCGCCGGTCTCCCGATCCATGGCCCGCTCACCCGTCTTGGCGTTGGCCAGCTTCGGCACGGGTGCGGTCGCCACGAACACGACAGCGGACGAAGTGTCGATCTTGAACGACGGCATGAGCACTCCTGATGTCTCACAGCTTTGAAGCAGCCCAAAGAAGGCCTTTCCTTCCCGCTGTCCTAGGACTGCGGTGGGCTTGGCAAGACTGTGGCACGCAGTCCTAGGACTGTCAACAGTCCTGGGACTGTGCTTGACTGGTGGTGTCGAGAGGAGTCGTGCAATGGCGCCCAAGTGGCGGGAGTTGGCAGACAAGCTGGCTGAACAGATCAAGAGAGGTGAGTACGCGCCCGGCCAGCAGCTCCCGCAGATCAGGGAGCTGGTCGCAGCGGGTGAGGGCTCCAAGTCCACCGTCCACCAGGCGTACAGGGCCCTTGAGGCCGAGGGTCTGGTGACGTCTTCTCGCGGTCACGGAACTGTCGTGCGGGAGCGAGTGCCTCTGAAGCGTCTCGGCATCGCCAGGTACGACAAGGCGAAGTGGCGGGACGGCGATGAGGTCGCCTTCATTGCGGACCGTGTGGCTTCCGGGCGGGGGTACCGCCGGAACGAGCAGACCCAGACGGTCACTCGCGTCGTGGCGCCACCGGAGGTGGCGGCCGCACATGGGCTGCCGGAAGGCGCCGAGGTCTACGCCCGCGCGCGACTGGTCAAGGAAGGCGACCAACCGACACACACGCTGACCAGCTACTACCGTCCCGAGCACGTGGAGGGAACACGCCTGGTGGATCCCACGCCGGGGCCCGCCGGCCGAGGCGGCGGATTTCGCGTGCTGTACGACGCGGGTTACGAGATCGATCACATGCAGGAGCGATTGTTTGCCCGTGCTGCTACACCGGACGAGGTGAAGCAGCTGCAGCTACCGCCTGGCGAACCGGTCGTCGAGCTGCACCGAACGACATATACGGCCGAGGGCACCGTCGTGGAATTCGCCATTGGGGTACATGCGGCGTCGCGCTTCGCGTGGGAGTACGACTTCAAGGTGCCCGACTCGGCGAGGGACAAGGAGGGGCAGCAGTGATCTCGACGCAGAATTGGGCAGACGCCCGACGCGTGTGGGACTACCACCAGATGGGCCACTCTCCCCGGCCGTGCTCGGTAGCCATCGGACTTGGCAGCCACGACTTGGGCGTGGCGGACAGAGCAGTGGACCTGTACAAGCGCGGCATGGCCCCCCTGCTCATCTTCACCGGTGCCACGAGCCCCACGACACGGGAACGCATGCCGCGCGGCGAGGCCGTCCACTACCGGGAGCGGGCTGTGGAACTCGGGGTCCCCAGCAGTGACGTTCTGGTCGAGCCTCGCGCCCGCAACACGGGCGAGAACATCCGCTTCTCACGAGAGTTGTTGGAGGAGGCCGGGGTGGAGGTGTCCTCGGTGCTCCTGATCAGCAAGCCGTACGAGGAGCGGCGGGCGTACGCCACCGCGCGGAAGCTCTGGCCCGGAGTCGAGGTCGTCAGCGCCTCCAGTCCGATGACGCTGGACGAGTACGTCGACTCCATCGGTGACGCCCGCTTGGTGATCGACATGCTGGTCGGTGCGCTTCAGCGGCTGATGATCTACCCGGAGCAGGGATTCATGATCAGCCAGCCCCTACCTGCCGACGTGGTCGACGCGTACGAGCGCCTGTGCCATGCCGGATTCACGAGCCGACTCCTGACGACCGACGTGCCTTCGGCCTGACCCTTGCAGGGCGAGAGCTGTTACAGGTTTCTCTACCTCATCAAGCCCCGGCTGCGCTCCGCTCCGCCGGGCGCGCTTCCCGGCTCCGCTCCGGGCGCCGCTCCTGCCTTCGGCCCGCTCCGCCCGCGCTGCGCCGACGCGCGCCCACATGTGGATAGGGCCGGAGGCCATGAGTCGATCACCGCATAGAGCGGCCCACGGTCAAGGCAATGCCTCCGGCGGGGGATCGGCCGGCACCGGGATGGAGGGGGGCCGCTTCCGCCCGCGGGTCCGTAGTGGCGTGCGTGGGGAGCTCCCATCCCGTCCGCCGTCGACCCAGGCAGAGCCGAGCAGACGCGGCCCATGGCGTCCAGGTCGTTCGTACAGTGGCGCGCTCCACCTGGACGCCATGAACCACGCCCGCTCCACGGTGTGTGGGTCGACGGCGGACGGGATGGGAGCTGGGGAGAGTGCTGGGTGAGGAAGTGGGCGGCTAATTAGTCGCGCTTGGGCCAGATCGGGCCCTGGTCGGTCCAGATGACGCCCTTGTTGCGGCACAGGCAGAAGGGGTGGCCGATCGGGTCGGTGTAGACCTGCCAGCCGTAGCCGTTGGGGCCGATGAAGTCCTGCCTTAGCGTCGCGCCGAGGTCGAGGACGCGGCGCTGCTCGGACTCGATCTCGTCCACTTCGAAGTCGAGGTGGAACTGCTTGGGGTGCTCGCTGTCGGGCCACTGCGGAGCGCGGTAGTCGTCCACCCGGATGAATGCCAGCTCGATCTCGCCGAACTGGATGCCAGCCCAGTTCTCGGAGCTGCCTTCCTTGATCGGACGGCCCGTCAGCTCGGAGTAGAAAGCCGCCAGCTTCATCGTGTCCGGGCAGTCGATAATGAAATCGGTGAGTCGCAGCATCCCGCGATCTTGGCACAAGCTCACACCCGGCTTCGGGACAGGCCCTGTGTTGGGTTTGTCAAGAGCGCCCCTCATCGCTGACATCAACGGCCGACATCAACAGAGGCGACCGGCACCGGTCAGCGCCGAACACCGACGGACGATCCATCGAAGCCGAGAGCGACTTGGCCGACGTCCATGACCCCACATGATCGACCTGATAAGGATGAGGCCACAGGTTCAAATCCTGTTAGCCCCACCAGCGACGAGAACCCCAGTCGATATCGACTGGGGTTCTTCGCTGTGCGGGTCGCCATCAGCCGCGGTCCGGTTCTCCCACCCAGCGCTTGAACCGCCTGTTTTCGAACCATCCCCGTGCCTAGACTCCGTAAATGACCTTGGAATGGGAACAGGTAATCGTTCACGCGGTGGATCCGGTGGCCCTGGGGCAGTGGTGGGCCGACGCGCTGGGCTGGGTGGTGGTGTACTCCTCCGACGAGGAGTTCGAGATCCGCCCCGAGCCGGATCGCATGCCTGGGCTGGATTTCGTCCGCATCGACGAGGCCAAGCAGTCCAAGAGCCGGCTGCACCTCGACTTCAGGCCCGACGATCAGGCCGCCGAAGTGGCTCGCCTCGAGGCGCATGGCGCCAAGCGGGTCGACATCGGCCAAGGCGATCAGTCGTGGATCGTCATGGCCGACCCGGAAGGCAACGAGTTCTGTGTCCTCGGCCAGCGGAAGCAGTGACAAGCGCATCGGCGCGATGACCCCCGAACGCTGACGGTCGGGGGGTTTCCGTCTCTGCGGTGTGCCCTCGTGCGGGTCGTGGCCAAAGGGCCGGGACATGCGTGAGCCCGGCGGCTCTGTCGAGCTGCCGGGCTCTGTACGCGGGATCGCCAGGACGTCCTGCCGGAGGTTCAGCGCTGCAGGGGCGTGAGATGGTCCGCCTCGGCGTCGGGGTCCTCATCGGTGCAGTCGGTGCCGGGGGTGGCCGCCGTTTCCGCGGGTGAGCGGTGCCGGCACCGGGGGGTCTTGCCATGGGCCTCGGCGTGGATGCGCTGCTTCATCGTGGGGGGCAGGGCCTTGGGGGAGGTCCAGGGGAAGGCCGCCGGTGCCGCTGTCCGCTGCTGCGGGATGTTCGCTCCGCCGCTGTTGCTCTTCTGCTCACTCTGCGGTACCGCCGCGACGGCGGTCGTGGTGACGAGTCCGAGCGCCGTGCACAGCGCGAGGAAGGCGGTGACGATGGCGGTCCACAGCGTCATGACCTTGTTCCGGGCCATGGCCCCTCACTTTCGGGTTGGGCGATTTGCGTACTTTCCTCATGATGTGTATGGGGGCCGAGAAGTGGTGGATCTCGGCCCGTGGCGCGTCGATGTTCCGATGAACACCACCCGTATGGACGCAAAGGGGGTGAAAAGGCGGGAAGAGCGGCGAAGGGCGGTCAAAGTAACCGTCCGTCCCGGTGTGATCACCCTCCGATCAGAACGGGATACTCCGCTTCTATCCCGGTTGCCGGGACGGGAGTTGACAGCCGACTCAGGTCACCGATCGGTCTCGGTCGGTGTGTATAGTCGGGCGCCAGAGGTCCCCTACGTCAAGGAAAGACGAGGTAGCGCGGTGAAGAAGCTTCTCCTGGTCGCACTGGCCGCCATCGGCGGGCTCCTCGTGTACCGCCAGATCCAGGCGGATCGCGCCGAGCAGGATCTGTGGACGGAGGCGACTGACTCCGTGCCCACGGGTTCGTGAGTCACGACAACCCAGACCGAGCACACCCCGGCCGCCTCGCGGTCGGGGTTTTGTGTGCCGAGGGCCGGTCGTGAAGCCGGCCGACGCGGCAGGATGGGCCACGGTTTCACGGGCTCTGTGATCCGGCGACGTGAGGGGTGGCGCGTGAGGGGACGGTGTCGTACGGCGCGGGGACGGCGCGCGGGGGCGTGGCGCGGCCGTCCGGCGGGGACCGTACGCCTGGGGGCTGTGGCGGTGGTGCTGGGGACGACGGCGGCCGTGACACCCGGCCAGGCGGACGCTGCCGGAGAGGCCTCCGGCGCCCCGGTCCCGTACGCCTTCGCTGTCGGCGCGCAGAGCGTCGAGGGCGCGACGAGCACCGGGGACGCCGCCCTCCTGGAGCCCGGCCGGACCTACAAGAGCTCCCTGCCCAGCAGCGGCAAGGTCAGCTACGGCCTCGAACTCGACGCCGTGTCGAACGCGTACGTCTCCGTCACCGCCGTCCCCTCACCCGGCAGCACCGTCTCCGTCATCGACGGGGTCAAAGTGACCGTGCAGGACGCCGAGGGGAACACCTGCTCCGTCGACAACACCGGCTTCGGGGCCGCCCGCAGCCCGCATCCCATTGCCGCGTGGGGCATGCGCGAGATCTCTCCCAACAAGTCGCTGTGCCGCAAGGCGGGGGCGTACTACGTGTCGGTCGAGCGCGTCGATCCCGAGGGCGAGGGCTCCTCGCCGGACGCCTGGGACCTGGAACTCCTCGCCATGACGGAACCGCGGACGGCGAAGACCGGGCCGACCAGCGCGCCCGGGGTGTGGAACTCCGCCACGCCCCAGCCGGTCCAGGGACAGTCCCAGCGCCGGAAGGGCGGCGCGGGGTTCACCGGTGCCACCCCCCTCGACCAGGGAGTCTGGCGGGACGACATCCGGCCCGGCCAGACACTCTTCTACACGGTGCCCGTCGACTGGGGACAGCAGGTCTCCGTCACCGCCGAGCTCGGCAGCTCGGGCTCCGACGCCACCGGTTACGCCTCTGACGCGCTGAACCTGGCCCTCTACAACCCGGCACGCGGTCACGTCGCCGACGTGGGTGTCGGTTACGACGGCGGCCAGAAGTCCGGGAGCCTGCCCCCGCTCCCACCGGTCGACCACGCCAACCGCTACGCGGCCACCGCGCAGGTGAGCGCGCTGCGCTTCGCCGGCTCCCACTACCTCGTCGCCCATCTCTCCGAGGGCGTCGCCGACACCTTCGGCGACGGGCCGTTCGTGATGACGCTGCGGATCCGGGTCAGCGGTGAGGCGCGGAGCGGGCCCGAGTACGCGGGGGAGTCCGAGCCGAAGGGTGTCTTCGAGGTCTCGGACGAGGACCGGGAGGCGGCTGCACAGGGCGTGGCCGGGGGCGATGACACCGCGATGAGGGCGCTCGCCGTGGGCGGGATCGGCACTGGCAGCGCGCTACTGGTGGGGCTCGGGGTGTGGACTCTGGTGGCTCGGCGGAGGAACGCCGCGTAAAGGGGAGCCGGACGCCCCCCGACCGGGCCGCCGGACCCTCAGATGCGGGTCAGTGCCCAGAAGCCCACGGCGTAACAGGCCAGAGCCAGGAGCAGCAGTGGTACCGCCACCTTGGCCGGAGGGCCGGGGCGGGAAGGCCTCTGCGCACGGTGCCTCGACGGAGCCTGGGCGACTGGCGGGGCCTGCGGAGTCCACACCGTGTACGAGGCGGTGGAGGCGTCCGTGCGGTACTGCTCCGCAGGGGGCAGGGACGGGCCGGAGTACACGGGTGGGAGCGGCTGGGCGGTGGACAACGGGTGCGTGGGTTCGTAAGGGGAGACCGGAGCCTGCGGGTGCGGGCCCTGAGTCGGTGTGGGGCGTGGCGGTCCGGGCAGCGGGGTCGTGGTGACGGTGGCCTGCGGAGGCGGCAGCGGGAAGCTGCCGGTGTCCGACATGGAAAACGGCTGGGCGGCGGCCGACGGGTCGGTGGTCCGTCGCGGGTCGGACGGTACCGACGGCGCGCTCGCCTGGGACCAGGCAGGGCTTGACACGTCGGCGGGCTGCCCGCCGGGCACCGGCAGGTCCGCCTCGTCCGCTCCCCGCCGGGACTGCTCCTCGCCCGTCTCCGGGCCGGACGGCTGCGCTCGCGGACCCAGTCCCTTCGCCCTCTCCAGCGGTCCCTCGGGGGCGAACCCCCGGGGGAGCGGGCCGAGTTGGTCGAAGATTTCGATCAACTCGTCGTCCGGGCCCGGCTCGGGGAGCAGCTCCGCGGCTGCGGCGAGTGCCTTGCGTGCTCCCGTCGCCGTACGGAACCGCGCCTCCGGGTCCGGCTGGAGCAACATGGCCACCACCTGCCACAGCGGCTCCGGAATGCCCTTGGGCGCACCGGGCGTCCCGTGCTCGGCGAAGTACTGGATGAGCGCCTTGCTGTCCGGCTTGGCGCCTTCCAGCAGATACAGCGCGACCAGTCCTACGGCGAACAGGTCGGCGGGGAAGTCCGGTTCGGCGCCCATCATCTGCTCGGGCGCGAGATAACCGGGCGTCCCGACGACGAGATTGGTCTCGGTCAGGCGGGGCTCGCCCAGCCGCATCGCGATGCCGAAGTCGGACAGCCGCAGCCGCGGCCGGCCCGTGCCGGTGGCCTCCAGGAGCACGTTGGCGGGTTTGACGTCCCGGTGCACCACGCCCTCCGCGTGCACCGCGGCCAGGCCCGCCAGCAACTGGTCGAGCAGGGTGCAGACGAAAGCCGGTGGAAGGGGGCCGTAGTCCCCGACGAGATGGACCAGGGATCCGCCCGCCACCAGATCCATGGTGAACAGGACCTTGTCGTCGTCGGCGGCCCAGCTGGTGGGGGCGAGCACATGGGGGTGGTCGATCCGCAGGGCCTGTTCGCGGACAAAGCGCAGCAGTGAGTGCGCGTCGCTCTGGAGCAGTACCTTGGCGGCCACGTAGCGACGGCGGCGGTGGTCCCAGGCGCGCCAGACGGCACCGACCCCTCCGCGTCCGATCGGGTCGACCAGTTCGTACCGGCCGGCGAAGATCTCACCCATGGCTGTACGTCGCTCCTCCCCCTGCGGCTTCCCCCCTGGCTTCCCCTCGGCGAGCGCTACGACTCCCCGACGGGCGAAACGGCTCCCCCTGACGCCCCCCGACTCCCCCGATGAGCGATACGTCCCCCTCACATCAACCGGTCCCCCGTGCGGCGCACGCCCCCTCGTGCCCGCCCGTACCGTGACGCGTCCCCCGTCACCTCACCCGCGGCCCGCTGCCGAACCCCCTTCGGCGGCCGGGCCGGGGATCAGCTCTGGTGGGACTGGTAGTGCGTGACCGCGTCCGAGGTGCGGCCGGCCCCGTAGACCCGGAGGAACTCTGCCAGCTCCGGATGGGTCGGGGCGAGGGTGTCGGCGGCGTCGATGATGTCGCCCGCCGCCGCGACCGACCGCAGCAGCGACTGGATCTCGCGCACGACGCGCTTGACCGTGGGCGCCCCCGAACTGCTCGTGGTCTGTGTGGTGTTGCTGAGCACCGAGCCCCCTTGTGACTTCTTGATCTCCTCCATGCGCTCAGTGGCCTCGGCCGCGCTCACGCTGCCGTCCGCGACCTGCCCCGCCAGGTCCTGGAGCAGCTGCACCCGCTGCACCACGGCCGGGTTGCCGATCTTCGCCCGCTGACCGCTCATCAGCTGCGACAGCATCGGAGCGGACAGTCCCAGAACCCCCGCGAGACGAGCCTGGTTGAGACCAAGATCGTCGATGAGCCTACGGAAGAGCGCCCCCAACGGCTCCCCGTACCAGTTCCGCTGCAGTTCCCGCGCTCTTGCGGTCGCTTCCTGCTGTGCGGCGTCCATTGCGTCTCCCCATCGCTTCCCCATGTACGGCGGTTCGCGGTAGCGAACCACGCCGAGCATCTTACGGAGAGTGGTCGACGACGGGGACCCCCAATCTTTTTGCGGAACCATGGGGGTGACCCGGTACTCTGGTCTTCGACGCCCGCCGGGACGCGGTTCCTCCGGCGCGATGTCACCTTCCGGGGCCTTAGCTCAGTTGGTAGAGCGCTGTCTTTGCATGGCAGATGTCAGGGGTTCGACTCCCCTAGGCTCCACTCCGGAAATGCCCTCCGAGCTGCGGAAACGCAGCCTCGGGGGGCATGGTGCGTTTCCGGGCGGATTCCGGTGACGCATGTTTCACGTGAAACAGCACGGCGGGGCGGGAGACCCTCAAGTCTCCCGCCCCGCCGTGCTGTTGAATCCGGCGCCCTCAGGAACGGTCGTCGCGCTGCGCGGCCTCGTCCTCGGCCTGCTTCGCCTCGACCTCAGGATCCAGCACTGCCTGGCCCGTGCCGTCCACGGAGGACAGGTTCCCCGACTCGGGGACCTCCGTCGCGGCCGGCGGCTCCACCAGCCAGTCCGGGTTGGCCTGCTTGTCCCACCACTTCCACGCGGCGAAGGCACCGCCAGCCACGGCACCCAGGATCACCAGCGTCTTCATGGCCTTGCCGGCCCTGGCCCGCCTCTCGTGCTTGCGGACCAGCTTCTGGATCTCCTTCGACGAGACCTGACCGCGCAGCGCGGCCATGGCGGCCGCACTCCGGGCGGCGGCCTCGGCCGTGACAGGCACGGCCGCGGCCACTGCCTGTTCGATCATCGGCCTGGAGTACTCCGCCGCCTGGCGGGCAACTTTGCGGGTACGTTCGGCGGCTTCCTGGGCGGCCTGGTCGACCTTCGGCGGCACATGCGTGCGGGCCTGCTCCAGATACGGCTGCACAAGAGTGCCGTACTGGACGCGCGCCTGCCCTGCGGCCTGCGTCACCTTGGGCGCTAGCCGTACGCGTGCCTCGTGTGCGTAGTGCGCGGCCCTGTCCTTGGCCGTGTCGGCGTAGGGCGCCACCACTTCCGCGGCGTGCAGCACGCTGTCCTTCGCCGAACCAGTCGCGGCGCGCACGCTGTCGATGCGGGTCACGGGTTCCTCCTCCTCGGTGGCGTACGGTATTTCGACTTTCCACCCTTTTACGGATCATGCCTCCCGGTGCACGACCAGGCATGCGCGGACGGGCATCCGGGTCACGCGAATCGGCATCCAGTGCCGATCGAGTGCGATACCGGACAAAATAGGGGGCAACAGGAGCTTGTCGTCGACAATGCCACGGATCCCCGCCGCGCGCCCCCGCCCCGGGACTACTCGACCGGTTTTCTGTGAACCCCGCCGAGGGTTTCCCCCCGCTGCGCCGAGCTCGGGCGACGCCGGGGCTGCTCCGTGCGAGGATCAGGGGGTCACGGAAAGACAACGGAAGGCAGATCGTGGCTGAGCAGCTCTATGCCACCCTGAAGACCAATCACGGCGACATCGAAGTCCGGCTTCTGCCGAACCACGCGCCCAAGACGGTCAAGAACTTCGTCGAGCTCGCCCAGGGCGAGCGGGAGTGGACCCACCCGGAGACGGGTCAGAAGTCCACCGACAAGCTCTACGACGGCACGGTCTTCCACCGGGTGATCAGTGGCTTCATGATCCAGGGCGGTGACCCGCTGGGCAACGGCACCGGCGGCCCCGGCTACCAGTTCGAAGACGAGTTCCACCCGGACCTGCGCTTCGACAAGCCCTACCTGCTGGCGATGGCCAACGCCGGCCCGGGCACCAACGGCTCGCAGTTCTTCATCACCGTCTCCCCGACCGCGTGGCTGAACCGCAAGCACACCATCTTCGGTGAGGTCACCGACGCGGCCAGCCAGAAGGTCGTGGACACCATCGCCACGACCCAGACGAACCCGCGCACCGACCGACCGCTGAACGACGTGGTCATCGAGTCGGTCGTTGTGGAGACCCGCTGAGCGTAAGGCTCCCGCAGGGAACCAATCGCCCCGCTCATCCGTAAGGATGAGCGGGGCGGGCTTTTCTCACACGATCTAGGGGAGACCATGGACGACCAGGCTGCGGGCAGCCCGCAGGACGCCCACAGCGTCCCCATGTGCTACCGCCACCCGGACCGCGAGACCGGGATCCGCTGCACCCGCTGCGAGCGCCCGATCTGCCCCGAGTGCATGGTCAACGCCTCCGTCGGCTTCCAGTGCCCCGAGTGCGTCCGCACCGGCTCCGGCACGGGCCACTCGCCCACGGCCGCCATGCCCCGGACGATCGCGGGCGGTTCCATCGCCGCCGACCCCCGGCTGCTGACCAAGATCCTCATCGGGATCAACCTGGCCGTGTTCATCGCCGTCCAGGTCCACGAGGCACTGCTGAGCGACCTCGTCCTCCTCGGCGCCTGGCCGCCCGCGCCATTCACGCCCACCCAGGGCGTGGCGGGAGGCGAGTGGTACCGCATGGTGACGTCGATGTTCACGCACCAGGAGATCTGGCACATCGCGTTCAACATGCTCAGCCTGTGGTGGCTCGGCGGCCCGCTCGAAGCCGCACTGGGCCGCGCCCGCTACCTCGCGCTCTACTTCATCTCCGGACTCGCGGGCAGTGCCCTGGCCTACCTGCTGGCTTCCCCGAACACGGCCACACTGGGCGCCTCCGGTGCGATCTTCGGCCTCTTCGGTGCCACGGCCGTGCTGATGCGCCGGCTCAACCAGGACCTGCGGCCGATCATCGCACTGCTGGTGATCAACCTGATCTTCACCTTCAGCCCGGGCTTCAACATCTCGTGGCAAGCCCACACCGGCGGCCTCGTCGCCGGTGTCGTCGTCGGATACGCCATGGTCCACGCCCCGCGCGAGCGGCGCGCCCTGGTCCAGTACGGCACCTGCGCCCTGGTCCTGGGAGTGGTCGTTCTGATGACCGTTCTGAGGACCGCGCAGCTCGTCTGAGCAGGCGTTGTCCACAGCGTGTACCGGATCCTGTGCACGCTGTGCGGGAACACATGTGCCCCCTGTCACTGACCAGCGTTTCCGCAGGTCAGGCAGGGGGCGAACAGACTTTCGAGTGCCGGTACTTCCGTCATACCGGCGTCAACGTCCCGCGAGTTATCCACAGATCGTCTTTCTTTTCCCCATGTGGAAAACCGCTGTGGATAACTCACTGAACAGCCCTGGGCAGAGCTGCGTTCACCTTCCGGTGACCGCTACTTCCACTGGGTCGAGACGGCGAAGCCGGCGGCGATGAAGCCGAAGCCGACCACGATGTTCCAGTTGCCCAGAGAGTCGAGCGGCAGCGAGCCGTCGGTGACGTAGAAGACGACGATCCAGGCCAGGCCGATGAGGAACATGGCCAGCATGACGGGCGCGACCCAGGCACGATTGCTCAGCTTGATGGCGGTCGTCTGCTTGGCGGCCGGCGGCGTGTAGTCGGCCTTCTTGCGGATACGTGACTTCGGCACGAGGGTCTCTCCTGTCGATGCGCTGCGTGGCCGCGCAGGTAACTGGGTCGGTCTGGGGCAGCGTGAGGGGACTCCGATTGCTCCCCCGGGCGTCCGTTAGCGTAGTGCTTCCGCCGCGCCGAAGGAGATAAGGGTACGTTGAGCAATTCTGCCGACTCCCCCGGGACGGGATCCACCCCTGGGCGCGCGCGCCGTTTCCGGCCGGTGCGGATCCTCACGGCGGCCGTCTTCGCTCTCGCGGGTCTCATCTTCTTCACCAGCTTCGACACCGCCAAGGGCACCAACATCCGCACGGACTCCTCGCTGCTGAAGTTGTCCGACCTCATCCACGAGCGCAGCCGTGAGAACGGCGCGCTGGACGAGACCAACGGCACCCTGCGCAAGGACATAGAGGCGCTCGCCGAGCGCGACGACGGCAGCACCAAGGCGGAGGACGACAAGCTCTCCGCGCTGGAGAAGCGGGCGGGCACGCAGGCACTCAGGGGCGACTCCCTCTCGGTCACGCTCAACGACGCGCCGCCGGACGCCACGGCCAAGCTCCCCGGGTATCCCGAGCCGCAGCCGGACTACCTGGTCATCCACCAGCAGGACCTCCAGGCCGTGGTGAACGCGCTGTGGCAGGGCGGGGCCAAGGGCATCAAGGTCATGGACCAGCGTCTGATCTCCACCAGCGCGGTGCGCTGCGTGGGCAACACCCTGATCCTTCAGGGCCGGGTCTACTCACCGCCGTACAAGATCACGGCGGTGGGTGACCCGGGCCGGCTGCAGAAGGCGCTCGCGGCCTCTCCGGCGATCCAGAACTACATGGTCTACGTCAACGTCTACGGGCTCGGCTGGAAAGTCGAGGAGAACGGCCCGGTGACTCTGCCCGGCTACTCGGGCACAGTGGATCTGCACTACGCGAAGCCCGTGGAGTAGAGGCGAGGGCCGGGGGAGCTGCCGGTGCGCGTGATCGTCAGGACCGTCAGCGAACTCTGCATCACCGTCGGCAGCGTGATCGTGCTGTTCGTCGTCTACGTGCTCTTCTGGACCGGTGTGCGGGCCGACGGTGTCATGGACGCCCAGATCGACCTGCTCCGGAAGGAGTGGTCGAAGCCCCGCCCGCCGGCCGGCGACTCCCCGGCGGGTCCTCCCAGGCCGGCGCCGTACGCCGAGGGCAGGCCTTTCGCGATCATGTACATCCCGCGGCTTGGTTTCACGTGGAACAAGCCCGTGCTCGAAGGCACCGCTGCCGGGACCCTGAAGAAGGGACTGGGCCACTACGCCGAGACCGCCCAGCTGGGGCAGGAGGGGAACTTCGCGGTCGCCGGTCACCGCCGCACCTACGGCGACCCCTTCAAGGACTTTCCCGAGCTCAGGCGCGGTGACGCGGTGGTGCTGACCGACGGCACGACTTGGTTCACGTATCGGATCGACAAAGGCCCGCACAAAACAGTGCCCTCGAACGTCGAGGTGATCGACCCTGTCCCACGTACATCCGGGTACACGCGTTCGGGACGCTATCTGACGCTGACCACGTGCGAACCGGAATGGGGGCACAGTCATCGGCTGATCGTCTGGGCGCACCTGGACTCCACCCAGCCCGTGGAGGCCGGGAAACCAGAGGCGCTGCGCCGTTAGTCTGGTGGCTGTACGGCGTGGGTCTGGTGCCGTGGTACGACGGAAGGGACGGCATGTACGGCTGGATCTGGCGGCATCTGCCGGGGAACACGTGGGCGAAGGCAGTGATCTCACTCGTCCTGGTCGTGGCCGTGGTCTACGTCCTCTTCCAGTACGTCTTCCCGTGGGCGGAACCGCTGCTGCCCTTCAACGATGTGACGGTGGACAACCAGTGAGCGCGCGCATTCTCGTCGTCGACAACTACGACAGCTTCGTTTTCAACCTGGTCCAGTACCTGTACCAGCTGGGCGCCGAGTGCGAGGTCCTGCGCAACGACGAGGTGTCGACGGCGCACGCTCAGGACGGATTCGACGGCGTTCTGCTCTCCCCGGGCCCCGGCACGCCGCAGCAGGCCGGGGTATGTGTCGACATGGTCCGGCACTGTGCAGACACCGGGGTCCCGGTCTTCGGTGTCTGCCTCGGCATGCAGTCGATGCAGGTGGCGTACGGCGGTGTGGTGGACCGTGCGCCCGAGCTGCTGCACGGCAAGACCTCGCTGGTCGAGCATGGCGGTGGGGGCGTCTTCGCGGGCCTGCCCTCTCCCTTCACGGCGACGCGCTACCACTCGCTGGCCGCCGAGCCGGCGACGGTCCCGGCCGAGCTGGAGGTCACGGCCCGCACGCACGACGGCATCGTGATGGGCCTGAGACACCGCGAACTGCCGGTCGAGGGTGTGCAGTTCCATCCCGAGTCGGTGCTGACCGAACACGGGCACCGGATGCTGGCCAACTGGCTGGTGGAGTGCGGCGACCAGGGCGCGGTGGCGAGGTCGGCCGGGCTCGCCCCGGTGGTGGGCAGGGCCACGGCGTGACCGCGCTGCGCCCCGAGCGCGAGTCCGACACCTCGTACGGACAGCAGTCGTACGGGGTGCCGGGTGCGTTCGA
Organism: Streptomyces sp. NPDC092370; assembly: GCF_044755265.1. Classification (NCBI taxonomy): domain Bacteria; kingdom Bacillati; phylum Actinomycetota; class Actinomycetes; order Kitasatosporales; family Streptomycetaceae; genus Streptomyces; species Streptomyces sp. NPDC092370. The sequence continues at coordinate 280,132 of NZ_JBIVQO010000005.1, forward strand.
GGAGTGGCCGGGCGGAGGGACGTACGGTGCGACCCCGCAGCCGTATCCGGCGGGGCCGGGCGGGCAGCCGCAGCCGGAGCCGTACGCGTCGTACGACCCCGTCTCGGACGAGCGGTATCTGCCGCCGGTCGACGAGGAGACGGTGGCGCTGCGGCTACCGGATCCCCCACCGGGGACCGGCGCCGCCCCAGCGGGCTCTGCGGCTTCTTCGGCCCTCCGGCAGGACGGATCCGCCCCGGGAGGTCGCGCGGCCCGCAGAAAGGCCGCCAAACGCCGTCATGGGCGTCATGGCGGCGCCTCGGAGGCCTCCCCGGCCGCCCACAACGGCAGCGACACCGGCAGCGGCTCCGGCACGGGGAGCCGGTCGCGGGCACCGCTGTCACGTGTGGAGGCGCGGCGACAGGCGCGGGCGCGCAAGCCGGGCGCCGCGGTCGTCGCGAGCCGGGCGATAGGCGAGGTGTTCATCACCGCCGGCGTGCTGATGCTGCTGTTCGTCACCTACCAGTTGTGGTGGACGAACGTGCGGGCGTATGCCCAGGCCGGCCAGGAGGCCAGCAGCCTCCAGAGCGACTGGGCGAGCGGCAAGCGCAGCCCGGGCGCCTTCGAGCCGGGACAGGGTTTCGCGATCCTGCACATTCCCAAGCTGGACGTGGTGGTCCCGATCGCCGAGGGCACCAACAGCAAGGGCGTGCTGGACCGGGGCATGGTCGGTCACTACGCCGAGGGCGCGCTGAAGACGGCGATGCCCGGGGACAAGACCGGTAACTTCGGGCTCGCGGGCCACCGCAACACCCACGGAGAACCGTTCCGTTACATCAACAAGCTCGCTCCGGGCGATCCGATCGTCGTGGAGACGCAGGACGAGTACTTCGTCTACAAGATGGCGTCGATCCTGCCGGTGACGCCGCCGAGCAACACCAGCGTGCTGAATCCGGTGCCCGCGGGGTCCGGATTCACCAAGCCCGGCCGCTACATCACGCTGACCACGTGCACGCCGGAGTTCACCAGCAAGTACCGGATGATCGTCTGGGGCAAGATGGTCGAGGAACGGCCGCGCAGCAAGGGCAAGCCGGATGCGCTCGTCAGTTAAGGGCAGATGACCAGTGGCAGGGACCACCGACACGGACCACGAGAAGCACACCGGCGGGGCGTCCCGGCCGCCTGCGGCGCGCCGCAGGCCCGGCCCGATCGCCCTGGCCGTCAGCTTCTTCGGGGAACTCCTCATCACGGCGGGGCTGGTCCTCGGCCTGTTCGTCGTCTACTCGCTGTGGTGGACGAACGTGGTCGCCGACCGCGCGGCCGGCAAGCAGGCCGACGAGGTCCGTGACGGCTGGGCCCACGGCCGCGGCGGCCCCGGGGCGCTGGACACCAAGGACGGCATCGGCTTCCTGCACGTGCCGGCGATGAGGAACGGCGAGGTCCTGGTCGCGAAGGGCACGTCGAACAAGATCCTCAACGACGGTGTCGCCGGCTACTACACCGACCCCGTGAAGGCGACGCTGCCGATGTCGGGCAAGGACGGCAACTTCTCCCTCGCCGCCCACCGGGACGGCCACGGCGCGAAGTTCCACAACATCGACAAGATCAGGAAGGGTGACCCGATCGTCTTCGAGACGAAGGACAAGTGGTACGTCTACAAGGTCTACGGCATCCTTCCCGAGACCTCGAAGTACAACGTCAAGGTCCTCTCGCAGGTCCCGGAGGAGTCGGGCAGGAAGAAGCCGGGCCGCTACATCACGCTGACGACCTGCACACCGGTGTACACGAGCACGTACCGGTACGTCGTGTGGGGTGAGCTGGAGCGAGTGGAGAAGGTGGACGCGGACCGGACGCCGCCGGAGGAACTGGGCTGACCGCGTTCCTTGCGGGAGGTCGGTCGTTCACCTGACAGAGGCCCGAAGCCGCAACCTTCCCTTGCGGCTTCGGGCCTCTCCGTCACAGTCCGGCTGTACTCCAGGACGCTCAGTGCCGCCCCGGCGCTCCACTCCTCGGAGGGCGATGAGCTCTCACCGGTGCTCGCCCCGTTGCGTCGATCAGGGCGTTGAACAGGGGGACGACGGTCGTTCTGCCTTTCGGCTCGTATGGCCGGGGCGGATTCGGATGCCCCGCCCCACCCGGTGAACGCGTCGGGGCATGTGAAGACGCGATCGAGGGGCGCACGCTTTTGCGAGGTGCGCTTGGTGCAGGGCGGCGGGCACCATGCCGTCTGCCGTGCACGGCAGAGCCCCCGGCCTCTGCGGGCCGGGGGCTCTGCTCCGGGGTGCGAAGGTGCGGTGACGGCGGGGTCAGTCGTCCTCACCGCGGCCGCCGATGGCACCTCCGAAGATGCCGCCGCCGCCGTTGTCACCGCCGCCGTTGTTGTTGTTGCCGCCGCCCGCGGTGGTCAGGGTGATGGCCTGGCCGCCCGGGTTTTCGACCTCGGTACCCGGCTGCGGATCCTGCTGGGTGACCACGGAGTTGTCGTCCTGCGAGCCGGCCACCTGGATGTTGGTGAACCCGCTCTGCTGCAGGATCTGCTTGGCCTGGGCCAGCGTCCGCAGCCGGACCTCCGGCACCTTCACCTTCTGCTGCTGCTTCGCCTTGCCGACGACGATCTGCACCGACGAGTTCTTGTCGACCTGCTGATTGGCCGACGGAGTGGTGGAGATGACCTTGCCGACCTGGTTGGGGTCGTCGGTTTCCTGCTCGGTGCAGTTGCCGACCAGGTTGCTGGCCTGCATCTGCTGCTTGGCGGCATCACAGTCCCGGCCGAGCACGTCCGGGACGGTGGCCTTTTCCTCGGCCTTGGCGACGGTCAGGGTGATCGTCGAACCCTTCTCCACCTCTTCGCCCGTGGTCGGGTTCTGGTCGAGCACGGTGCCCGGTTCCTCGGGGGACGTCCGGGTCTTCGTCTCGATCCTGAACGCGTACTTGTCGCCCGCCAGCTTTTCCTTCGCCTCGTCGACACTCAGGCCGGTGACGCTGGGAACCGTCACCTTCGGCGCGCCCGTCGACACCACCAGCTGGACGGTGGAATATTTGTCGACTTTCTGTCCCTGTTTCGGGTTCTGCGAGCAGATCTTGCCCTTGCTCTGGTCCTCGCAGGGCTTGTTCTCGAAGGTGAGCTTCAGGTCGGCGTTCTCGGCCAGCCTCTCGGCCGAGGCCTTGGTCTCCCCGATGAAGATCGGTGTCTCCACCGCGTTGTTGTCCACGCCGCCATCGCCGCTGAACGCCCACCGGCCGATGAGGATCGCACCGACCAGGACGAGGAGGCCCGCCACCACCAGCAGGATCGTGGAGGTGTTGGACTTGCGCTGCTGGCCGCGGCGCCGGTCGGGGCGGTCGTCGTAGCCGTAGCCGCCGTCGTTCGGGTTCATGGGGGGCAGCATCGACGTGGCGCCCGCGCCGGAGTCGGCGCGCAGGGCGGTCGTCGGCTGGTCGTCGGGATAGCCGCCGTAGCCCACGGCGCCCATCGCGGCGGTGGCCGCGACCGGCTGGCCGTCGAGGCAGGCCTCGATGTCGGCGCGCATCTCGTCGGCCGACTGGTAGCGGTAGTCCCGGTCCTTGACGAGCGCCTTCAGCACGATCGCGTCCATCTCGGGCGTGATCTCGGGGTCGAAGACGCTCGGCGCCTGCGGCTCCTCTCGGACGTGCTGGTAGGCCACGGCCACCGGGGAGTCGCCGACGAACGGCGGACGCACGGTCAGCAGTTCGTAGAGCAGACAGCCGGTGGAGTACAGGTCGGACCGGGCGTCGACCTGCTCGCCCTTCGCCTGCTCCGGGGAGAGGTACTGGGCGGTGCCGATCACCGCGGAGGTCTGCGTCATCGTCATGCCGGAGTCGCCCATGGCGCGGGCGATGCCGAAGTCCATGACCTTGACCTGGCCGTTGCGCGTGAGCATGACGTTCGCCGGCTTGATGTCGCGGTGGACGATGCCGGCGCGGTGGGAGTACTCCAGGGCCTGGAGGATGCCGATGGTCATCTCCATGGACCGCTCCGGCAGCAGCTTGCGGCCGGAGTGCAGCAGCTCACGCAGTGTCGAGCCGTCCACGTACTCCATGACGATGTACGGAATCGACACGTTGTCGATGTAGTCCTCGCCCGTGTCGTAGACCGCGACGATCGCGGGATGGTTGAGCGAGGCGGCCGACTGGGCCTCTCGGCGGAACCGGGCCTGGAAGGAAGGGTCGCGCGCGAGATCGGCACGCAGCGTCTTCACCGCCACGGTGCGTCCGAGGCGGGTGTCATGCGCGAGGTAGACCTCCGCCATGCCACCACGCCCGAGCACCTGGCCCAGTTCGTACCGGCCGCCGAGGCGACGCGGCTCTTCCATAGCTACCTACCAGCCCTCTCCGTCGGTCCCGACCGGCACGCTTGTACGGTCGAGGCTGCCGTCCGGGCCTACCGTACCCGGCTCGCTTTGTGTGACCTGGCCAAGCCCGTCAGCCGATACAGGACCGGTATCGCAACGTGCACCGATGTGAAGCAGACGTGAGCGGGGTCACTTCTTGCTGTCGATGACCGCCTCCATCACGTTCCTCGCGATCGGAGCCGCGAGGCCGCCACCGGAGATGTCGTCACGGACGGCGTTGTCGTCCTCGACGACGACCGCCACGGCGACCGGCGAACTGTCGTCGTCGCCCTTGGCGTAGGAGATGAACCACGCGTAGGGGTTCTCGCTGTTGTCGACGCCGTGCTGGGCGGTACCGGTCTTGCCGCCCACCGTGACCCCGGGGATCTTGGCGTTCGAGCCCGTGCCCTTGTCGACGACCGTCTCCATCATCGACTGCAGGATCTGGGCGTTCTCCGCCGACAGCGGCTGGCTCAGCTCCTCGGGATCGGTCTTGGCGATGGGGTCGACGCCGGGCGACTGGAGCTCGTCGACCATGTACGGCTTCATCAGCTTGCCGTCGTTGGCGACCGCCGAGGCGACCATGGCCATCTGCAGCGGAGTGGCGGCGGTGTTGAACTGACCGATCGAGGACAGCGCGGTCTGCGAGGGGTTCATGTCGTCGGAGAAGACCGACGCGTTGGCGCGGACCGGCGTGAACTGCTCCTCGCCGAAGCCGAACTTCTTGGCCATGTCCAGCATCTTGTCGTTGCCGAGGTCCGAGCCGATCTTGCCGAAGACGGTGTTGCAGGAGTACTGGAGAGCCACCCGCAGCGTCGCGTTCTCGCAGGGGATGTTGCCCTCGTTGGGCAGCTTGGTGGTGGTGCCCTTCATGATCCAGGGGTCCGGCGAGTCCGTCTTGGCGTCGGCGTCCGTGTACAGGCCGTCCTCCAGCGCCGCGGCCGCGGTGACGACCTTGAAGGTCGAACCGGGCGGGTAGGTCTCGCGCAGCGCCCGATTGAGCATCGGGTCGTTCGGGTTGGCCTTCTTCTGCAGCTTCTGCCAGGCCTTGGTGTCCGTCGTCGTGGAGTTCCCGGCGAAGGACGTCGGGTCGTACGACGGGTAGGAGGCCAGGGCCAGGATCTTGCCCGTCGACGGCTCCAGGGCGACGACGGCTCCCTTGCCCCCCTGCTTCTTCAGGCCGTTGTACGCGGCCTTCTGCGCGGCGGCGTTCAGCGTCGTGACGACGTTGCCGCCCTGCTGCTTCTTGCCGGTGAGCATGTCGAGGGTGTTGCGGAAGAACAGCCGGTCGTCATTGCCGGTGAGGATGCCGTCCTCGATGGACTCCAGCTGCGTGGCGCCGAAGGCCTGCGAGGCGTAACCGGTGACCGGCGCCCACATCGGGCCGTCCTTGTAGGTGCGCTTGAACTTGAAGTCGCTGCCCGGCGTCTCGGCGGAGCCGGTGATCGGCTTGCCGTCGACGATGATGTCGCCGCGGGGGGACGCGTAGCGCTCGATGATGACGCGGCGGTTGTTCTTGTCGGTCCTGAGCTCGTCGGCCTGGACGTACTGGATCCAGTTGTCACGGATCAGCAGGGCCAGGACGAGCAGGCCGCAGAAGATCGCGATCCGGCGCAGGGGCTTGTTCATGACGGGCGGACCACCTGGGTCATCTCGGCGTCGGGGTTGGCGGCGGGAGCGGGGGCCGGGCGGCGGGCCGTGTCGCTGATTCTCAGCAGGATGCCGATCAGGGCCCAGTTGGCGATCACGGAGGAACCGCCGTACGCCACGAAAGGCAGCGTCATACCGGTCAGCGGGATGAGACCCATCACACCGCCGGCCACGACGAAGACCTGGAGGGCGAAGGCGCCGGACAGACCGATGGCCAGCAGCTTGCCGAACGGGTCGCGGGCCGCGAGGGCGGTGCGTACACCGCGTTCGACGATCAGGCCGTAGAGCAGCAGGATCGCCATGACGCCCGCCAGGCCCAGCTCCTCGCCGAAGGTGGCGAGGATGAAGTCGGAGTTGGCGGCGAAGCCGATGAGGTCGGAGTTGCCCTGCCCGAGCCCGGTGCCGAGCGTGCCGCCGGAGCCGAAGGCCCACAGGGCCTGCATGGCCTGCTCCGAGTGGAGGATGCCGTCGCTGGCCCCGGAACGGCTGAGCTGGTACTCGCGCATCGGGTCGAGCCAGGCCTGCACACGTGTCTGGATGTGCGGCTCGAAGCTCGCCACGCCGACGGCGCCGACCGCGGACATCAGCAGACCGAAGACGATCCAGCTGGTCCGCTCGGTGGCGACGTACAGCATGATGACGAACATTCCGAAGAACAGCAGGGATGTACCGAGGTCGGTCTCGAAGACCAGGATGAGGATCGAGATCACCCAGACCACGAGGATCGGACCCAGGTCGCGGCCGCGCGGCAGGTACAGGCCCATGAAGCGGCGGCTGGCCAGGGCCAGGGCGTCCCTCTTGACCATGAGGTAGCCGGCGAAGAACACCGCGAGCGCGATCTTCGCGAACTCGCCCGGCTGGAGCGTGCCGAGGCCGGGGATCTTGATCCAGATCTTGGCGCCGTAGATGTTCGCACCGAGGCCGGGCACGAGCGGCAGGATCAGCAGGAACAGCGCCCCGGCCATGGAGATGTAGGTGTAGCGCTGGAGAACTCGGTGGTCCTTGAGGAAGATCAGCACGGCCACCAGCAGGGCGACGCCCATCGCGGAGTACAGCAGCTGCCGGGGGGCCGCCTCGACGAACTGCTTGCTCGCCTGCAGCTTCTCCGACTGGTCCAGTCGCCAGATGGCCACCAGACCGAGCCCGTTCAGCAGGGTGGCCAGCGGCAGCATCAGGGGGTCGGCGTACGGTGCGAACTTCCGGACGGCGAGGTGACCGACGCCCGCGAGCAGACCCAGCCCGAGCCCGTAGCTCAGCAGGCCCGGCGGCACCGAGTCGTTGATGGCCAGGCCGACGTTGGCATAGGCGAACACCGGGATGACCACGGCGAACGCCAGCAGCGCCAGCTCGGTGTTGCGCCGGCTCGGCGCACCGATCGCGCCGATCGTGGACGTGTGGTGCGTCGGCGATGTGTTCGTACCGCTCATCGTGTAACAGGGCCTCTCACGGCTTGCCTACTGCTTACCGCACAGCGAGACGACCTTCTGCTCTTCCTCCGAGAGGCTGGGGCCGGGGCTGGGAGTAGGTGCGGTCGTGGACGGGTTCGGGGACTTCTCAGGCGCCGACGGCGAGCCCGACGGGTTGGACGGGTTCGGCGTCGGTGTGGCCTTGGACGTGAAGGAGGCGGGAGTGGTTCCCGTGGTGCCCCCGGCCTCGCCTTCGCCGGTCTTGGAGTTGTTCTGGCTCTCGGCTTCGCGCCGCTGCGCCTGCTTCTTGCACGCGGAGGCCTGCACCGACAGTTCCTGGATCTTCGCCTGGGCGTCCTTGAGACCGCCCTCGGGGATGGTCGCCTCGACCAGCTTCTGCTGGTAGGGCGGCAGGTACTTGAGTTCGATCTCGGGGTGGTCCTTCTCGACCTTCGAGAGCGAGACCCAGGCCAGGTCCTGGCTGATGCCCCGGTACAGCGCGACGTGCTCGTCCTCGGTGCCGACGTAGTACTGGGTCTGCGTCCAGCGGTATCCGCCGTACAGACCGCCGCCGATGACGGCCAGTGCGAGGACGCCGTAGAGGGATCTCTTCAGCCACCGGCCTTTCTTGCGGGGTTTGGCGAAGTCGTCGTCGCCGTAGTCGAAGCCGCCCGCCGGGATGTAGCCGGTGGTGTCGCCGGAGCCGGGCGGGCCGAACTCGCCGCCGCCCCGGCCCTGCCCCTGACGGCCGAGCCCGGAGGCGCGGCCGGCGGGGGTCTGCATGATGCCGTTGTCGTGCAGCTGGTGCTGGTTCTCCGCGACGGCACCGACCACCACCGGGGTGTCGGACAGCTGACCCGCGAGGGTGTCGCCGGTGTCCAGGTCGAGGACGTCGGCGATGATGACCGTGATGTTGTCCGGGCCGCCGCCGCGCAGCGCCAGCTGGATCAGGTTCTGGACGGTCTCCTGGGGGCCCTGGTAACTGGCGAGGGTGTCCTCCAGGGTCTGGTGGGACACCACGCCGGACAGGCCGTCGGAGCAGATCAGGTAGCGGTCGCCGGCGCGGACCTCGCGGATGGACAGGTCGGGCTCGACGTGGTCGCCGGATCCGAGGGCGCGCATCAGCAGCGAGCGCTGCGGGTGCGTGGTGGCTTCCTCCTCGGTGATGCGGCCCTCGTCGACCAGGCGCTGCACCCAGGTGTGGTCCTGGGTGATCTGCGTGAGGACGCCGTCGCGGAGCAGGTAGGCGCGGGAGTCGCCGACGTGGACCAGGCCGAGGCGCTGGCCCGTCCACAGCAGGGCGGTGAGGGTGGTCCCCATGCCCTCCAACTGGGGGTCGTCCTCGACCATCGAGCGCAGCTGGTCGTTGGCGCGCTGCACCGCCGTGCCGAGCGAGGTGAGGATGTCGGAGCCGGGAACGTCGTCGTCGAGCGCGACGATGGTGGAGATGGCCTCGGAGGAGGCGACCTCACCGGCCGCGGCGCCGCCCATGCCGTCGGCGATGGCGAGCAGGCGCGGGCCGGCGTATCCGGAGTCCTCGTTGCCCTCCCGGATCATGCCCTTGTGCGATCCGGCCGCGAAGCGCAGGGAGAGACTCATGCGCACCTCGCCTGTCGGCTCCGGGTACAGCCGGTCGTGTCGAGCCACACTGCCCACCCTCCGGTCGGGAGCGCGCCGGGGGCCGGGGTGGGGCCCGCCGCTGCGTGCTCGCTCCGCTCGCGCCTATCCATGATGTAGCACTACTTCCGCAGCTCGATGACGGTCTTGCCGATGCGGATCGGCGCGCCCAGCGCAATCGGTGTGGGAGTCGTCAGCCGGGACCGGTCCAGGTACGTGCCGTTGGTGGAGCCGAGGTCCTCGACGATCCACTGGCCGTCGCGGTCCGGGTAGATCCTGGCATGGCGGCTGGAGGCGTAGTCGTCGTCCAGAACGATCGTCGAGTCGTGCGCCCGGCCCAGGGTGATGGTCTGGCCCTGGAGCGCGACCGTGGTGCCCGTGAGGGTGCCCTCGGTCACGACCAGCTTGGTGGGGGCGTTACGGCCGCGCCGGCCGCCGGTGGGCTGCTGGCGCTGGGGTGGCGGCGCCTGGCGGGCGGCCTGCTGCTGCCGGCCTGCCTCGCGGCGCGATCCGCGCTGGGTGACGCGCGTACCGAACAGGTCGCTGCGGATGACCTGCACGGCCACGATCACGAACAGCCACAGTACGGCCAGGAAACCCAGCCGCATGACCGTGAGGGTCAGCTCTGACATTGCCCCCGCTTCACCCTTCGGCTTGCCGGTAAATGATGGTGGTGCTGCCCACGACGATCCGCGAGCCGTCGCGGAGCGTAGCGCGGGTGGTGTGCTGCCCGTCCACCACGATGCCGTTGGTGGATCCGAGATCCTGGATCGTCGAGGGCGTTCCGGTCCGGATCTCGCAGTGCCGGCGGGAGACGCCGGGGTCGTCGATCCGCACGTCGGCGTCGGTGCTGCGGCCCAGCACCAGCGTCGCGCGGGAGATCTGATGGCGGGTGCCGTTGATCTCGATCCAGTGGCGGGTGCGTCCGCCGGCGGCCGGCGGCCGCTGGCCGCTCGCGGCGGGCGGGTAGCCGTAGCCGCCGGGGCGGCCGCCGGGGGGCGGCGAGGCAGGCATGGGCGGGGCGCCGCCGGGCGCGGCGGGCGGCGGGTAGCCGTAGCCGCCGGGGCGTCCACCCGGCGCGGCGGCGGGCGCGGCGCCGCCCCCCGGGCCGCCCTGCTGGCTGCTGGAGGAGGCGAGCGTGCGGCTGCGCACCCGGTACAGGCCGGTGTCGAGGTCGTCCGCCTTCTCCAGGTGCACCTTGATCGGGCCCATGAAGGTGTAGCGCTGCTGCTTGGCGTAGTCGCGGACCATGCCGGCGAGCTCGTCGCCGAGCTGGCCCGAGTAGGGGCTGAGCCGCTCGAAGTCCGGGGTGCTCAGCTCGACGATGAAGTCGTTGGGCACGACCGTCCGGTCGCGGTTCCAGATGGTGGCGTTGTTGTCGCACTCACGCTGGAGAGCTCCCGCGATCTCCACGGGCTGGACCTCGGACTTGAACACCTTGGCGAAGGTGCCGTTGACCAGACCTTCGAGACGCTGCTCGAACTTCTTCAGGACTCCCATGGGGCACCTCCTCCGTCGCTGCCGTCCTGTGTACTGCTCTGCGGGCCACTTGCCTGGTACTGCTTACTGATCGTATCCACGCGCAGCTCGATCGGCTGGTTCCCCCTGTCAGCCCCGCCGACGGGTGTCGACGCAGGACGAAGTTCCCTGTGGAGCTCGTCTTCGAACTCCTCCGGTGGTACTGCTGCGCGTAACCGCCTCACGTATGCCTGACATGGATCGTAGAGGCGGCCGTGGACCAGTGTCCCGCACCTGACTGTGGACCCGGACCCCCTCCTGCGGAGACGGCGGGTACCGGTACGAGGTTGATACGTGAACCGGTACGCGTTGATACGTGGCGGGGACATCGATGGTTCGGCGGGGGCTCTGCCTGCGGTGACAAGGGATGTGAACCCACCCCTTCCAGCGTGCTAATGTTCTGGGTGTCGGAAGGCGCCCGCCCCAAGGGGCAGACGCCCAGGACTCACCCAATGCGCGGGTGGCGGAATAGGCAGACGCGCTGGATTCAGGTTCCAGTGCCCGCAAGGGCGTGGGGGTTCAACTCCCCCCTCGCGCACCATGGAGTACCGACGAAACGGGCTCATCGTGATCACGATGAGCCCGTTTCGGCATGTCCAGCAGGTCGGCTGCGGTGTGATGATGCTTACACGCATGACGGCCCGGCGGCTGGTGGGCCGCGGGGCAGTCGGGTTCTGCGGTTGTTGATCTTCAGTGGCTCACCGGGATGTGTGCAGTCTCACTCATCAACTTGGTCTCTTCCTGCTTCGTGTCGTAGCCCTTGGGAGTCCAGGGGCTTGGTTCTTGCGGCGGTGGGCGGGCGGCGCCGGGGGCGGTTGCCGTTGACGGCTATGGCATCGGCCCAGGCGGTGAGTTCGCGTTTCTCGGCGTGTCCGGGCTGGAAGGCCAGGAGGATGGTCTGGGCAGCGATGCCACGGATGCGGCGGCTGCCAGGATTCTCGAGACGTTCACGCAGGGTGTCCTTGGCGTAGCCGTTCCTGCCCACGATGCTGTTGCGCGGAAATGGAGCGCTGCCTGGTCTCGGAGCCGTACGGGAGGGGCTGCCGCCAGAGGGTGGTGCCGCCCGGCGGTGACCGTCCGCCGGTGGGCGGACGGTCCGTCCGGCCGGCGTTACCAGGCCGCCAGGGCCGCCGTCCGGCGCAGGTCGGCTCCGGGTCCGGGCTGGTGATGGTGCGCTGCTCGCGGCAGGAGGTGGGGCCGGCCGGGCCGGGCTCCGGGTCGATCACGAGGAGGGGGACACCGCGCCCGAGGGTGTACGCCTTGAGGGGGCACTGGGTGCGGTTGGCTTCGGCGGGGCACACCGTGCGGCGGTGGCCTTCGGCGTCGGAGCGAAGCTGGGGGCATGGTGCGTCGACGAGCCAGGTGGCGCGGGCATGACCACGAAGAAGGACAGCCGGGTCGGCGACTGGGCGAACCATGACCAGGGGCGGGCCGACGGGTGTGCAAGCGATCAAGCGGGTGGGCCTCGGACTGCTGCCCTCCCAGTCGGAGATCATCGGCCGCCCTACCTGCGGGGCAACCTCAAGGGGCAGGGCGTCCCCGAGAAGGGTTACACCAAGACGGTCACCGGGCAGGGCACGGACGTGACCGACACGGTCGACGCGCAGAAGGTGTACGAGCTCTTCGGTGCCGGCGCCACCATCGTGTGGAGCAGTTCGGCGCCCGGACCGACTTGCGTGGCCTTCCTCACGCCGGCCGGCAAGCAGGGCTTTTCCCCGCACCACGACCCGGTAGACCTGTTCATCGTGCAGACCGAGGGCACCAAGCGGTGGCGGCTGTGGAACCCGCCGCCGTACGACTAACGGTGTCCGCCGGCGGACACGACGACACGACACACCGCAAGGATCACAGTGACGACCGAACGCGTTGGCCCTCCCGCGATCGCCGACGAGCGTGAAATGCTCCGCGGCTACCTCGACTTCCACCGTGCGACGCTGGCCTTGAAATGCGAGGGCCTCACCGACGACGAGCTGCGCCGGCAGTCGATGCCGCCCTCGACCCTCTCCCTGCTCGGCCTGGTGCGGCACATGGCCGAGGTGGAGCGGTCCTGGTTCCGCAGAATCATCAACGGCGAGGACATCCCGCTCGTCTGGTCGGACGACTTCGACTTCCAGGTCGCCTACGACGCCCGTGAGGCGGACCGGCAGGAGGCCTTCGACGCCTGGCGGGCGGAGATCGAGCACGCCCGCCGCATCGAGGCGGTGGCCGAGTCCCCGGACGTCATCGCGCACGACCGCCGCAAGGACCAGAGGGTGTCGCTGCGCATGGTCATGCTCCACATGATCCACGAGTACGCCCGGCACAACGGGCACGCCGATTTCCTGCGCGAGGGCCTCGACGGATCCGTCGGCGTCTGACGCGCGAGCCCTTTTACCCTGGCCGACTTCAGTACACAGGAGAGCCGTTGTCATTCGCGCCGACGCGGATGGACGGCTCGGAGGTGTCGCGCCGGTCGTGCTCGGGAGGGCTTCGGTGCGGAACGCTGCGAGGATCCGGCAGCCGGTGAACGGACCGGCTGCCAGGACCGGCAGTGCCGTCTGCCCACATCTCCCAGGACGGGGCCCGGCGGCTCGATGCCGCGCGGGCCCCTGTGCCGGCTGTCTGCTCTCAGCCGACCTGGATCTTTCCGTTGGCCTCGGCGGAGGCCGGCGTGGTCGAGGGCTGGACGTCACCGTTGCGCTGGGTGACGCTCTTCAGCAACTCGGCGAGATCGACTCCCGTGGTCGAGCTGAGGAGTTCGACGCCCTGGGCCACGTTGTCGGCGACGGTGCGGGACAGCTGGCTCGCGCCGTCGGTGGAGATGACCGTCATCTTGTCCACCGCGCTGAGCGGCTCGGACGCCTTCGCGACCACCTGCGGCAGCACCTCGACGAGCATCTGCAGCACGGCCGCATCGCCGTACTGGGCGAAGGCGTCGGCCTTCTTCCGCATCGCCTCGGCCTCGGCCGCCCCCTTCGCACCGATCGCCGCCGCCTCGGCCTCGCCCTCCAGCCGCACCGCCTCGGCGATCGCCCCACGCCGGGACCGCTCGGCCTCGCCCTGCTTGAGCCCCTCGATGGCCTGCGCTTCGGCCAGCGCGCTGCGCTGCTGCTTCTCGCCCTCACCCGTGAGCCGGGACCGCTCGGCCTCCGCCTGCGCGGCGGCGATGGCGGCCAGCCGCTCCGCCTCGGCCTGCTTCACGCGGGCCACGCGCTTGGCCTCCGCCTCCTGCTCGGCGGCGTACCGCTGGGCGTCGGCGGGCTTGCGGACCTGGGTATCGAGCTGACGGTCGGTCAGTTCGGCCTGACGCACGGCGACCTTCTCCTGCTGGGCGAGGATCTCCTGCTGACGTGCGGCCTCCGCGAGCGGGCCGGCCGCCGCCGCCCGGGCCGCGGCCTCGTCGGTCTCGGCCTTGATCTCGGCCTGCTTGAGGTAGAAGGTCCGCTGCGCGATCGCGATCTCCTCCTCCGCCTTCAGCCGCGCCTGCTCGGCGGCCCGTCGGGCGACCGCCTCGGCGATGTCGGCTTCCTGCTTGGCGCGGGCGGCCTCGGGACGGCCGAGGTCCTCGAGGTAGGAACCCTCGGTGGTGATGTCCTGGATCTGGAAGGCGTCCAGCACCAGGCCCTGCCCGGACAGGCTCGCCTCCGCCTCCTCCGCCACCTGTCCGGCGAACGCGGCCCGGTCCCGGATGATGTCCTCCACCGACATACGGCCCACAATGGCGCGCAGCGCGCCGGAGAGCACCTCCTGGGTGAAGCCGACGATGCCGTCCTGCTGCATCAGGAACCGCTGGGCGGCGGCGCGGATGGCGTCCTCGGTGCCGCCGACCTTGACGATGGCGACGCCCTCCAGGTTGGCCTTCACTCCGCGCAGGGTGACCGCGCCGCGCACCGCGACGGGGATGTGCCGCGAGGACAGGTCGAGGGTGAACCTCTGCTGCACGAACGGCACGACGAACACGCCGCCGCCGACCACGACCTTCTGGCCGCTGTTGTCGGTGAACACCCGCCCGGTCTCCGGATCGGTGGCCGTCTTGCCGCGCCGCCCGGTGACGATGAACGCCTCGCTCGGACCGGCGACCTTGTACCGGCTGACGACGACCAGCGCGAGCAGCACGAGGAGTACGACGACTCCTCCCACCGCGATGGCGACAGAACTCATGGTGATGTCCCCTCAGCCCTCCCTGAGGACGGCATTCGGTAAGGATGGGTGGATGGGAACGGCACCTCGGCCGGGTGCCGGAAAAGAGGACCGCTTCGCCGGGTCAGCGTTCGACCGGGCGCACGGACACCGCCGACTGCGACAGCGCCTGCTCGACCCAGACCTCGGCTCCTCGGGCCACGGCAACCGGACTCTTGGCCGCGAACTTCATCGGCTGCCCGGCCAAGTGCACCAGCACCTCGCCGTAGCCCTCGGCGGGGATCGCGGTCACCACCGAACCGGATGCGCCGATCAAGTCGGCCTCACGCGGAGCGGCGCCGGAGGAGTCACGCATCAGAACCCGGCTCAGGCGGCAGGCGAACCAGCCGGTGAGGACACCGGCCGGTACCCCGATCACCGTGGCTCCCACCGGGCCCAGTCCGGTCGTCCCCATGACGATCGCCCCCGAGAAACCGAGCATGGACAAGAACCCGGCGATCACCGGCAGCGACAGCAGCCCGTCGAGCAGGCCGTCCACCACGGCGACTCCGTCGAGCAGTCCCTCCAGTACGCCGTCGAGAACGAACGACAGGGCAAGGAGGACGACCCCCGCTATGCCGAGCCCCAGAAACCAGGCCATCCGCGCACACCGCCCCTCCTTGCCCTTCCCCCGCTGTCTCAGGCATCGTCACACGTCGACACCGGGCGAGACATTGCCTGATTCCGGCAATCTTTACGCTGCTTCAATGCCGCACCCCGAACAGTCGGACGGTCGGCGGGCATGGCCCCTGGCGATGCTCAATGACACCGCGTCAGGAACCGGTACCGTCCCCACCGGTGTGCCGGGAAGTCCGGTCGGGATCTTGACGGAAGAAGGCGGAGAAGCCTCGTCGAACGGGGGTCCGGCTGCACGCCCTGCGCCGTCGCCGCCGCAAGCGTGCGACGCAGACCGACGCCCATGGCGGTGCCCAGCGCGTCGCCGTCATCGGGCTCGGCCGCTTCGGCTCCTCGCTGGCCGGCGAGCTGATGCGGCGAGGCTGGGACGTCCTCGGTATCGATACCGACGCCCGGCTTGTCCAGAAGTACAGCGACGGGCTCCCCTCCCCCAGCGGGCAGCGGCCTGGTCAAGGGCCGCTGCCCAAAGAGGCCATCCCGCACACTGCGCGGGACAGCCTCTTTGGATTCGCCGGTCCGTCAGCCTTTGCTGTCACGGTGGTTGAAGCGCTGCGCCCTCTGCGGCCACCAGCACCGCGGCGGCTGCCGCGAGGAAGCCGCGTCGGCCCGCTGGAAGCCGTGCTTGGGCGGCTCACCGCCGTTGCTCCGTTCACCTCTCGGTGGACCGGCCCAGGCTCTTGATCTTCTCGAACGGGTAGGCACCCACGATCACCACGGCCAAGCCGTAGAGGGCGAGGACCACAAGTCCCCAGATGCCGACCGTTCGGCCACCGCCGCTCATGATGACCGTGCCGATCGGCACCAACGGAGCGAAGCTGAGCACCGCGGCCCCGGTGCACCAGAAGGCCACCAGGTCGTTCGCCCGTTTCCTCAGCCCGGGGTCGGACTTCACCTCAGCGGGGACCTCGTACCCGTCGGACCGGTCACAGACCTTGCCCCGGTACCCGGTGCGTGCGGCCAACGCACTGGCTACGCCCAGCAGGAGGAAACAACCGAAAATGAACATGTAGGCCATGAATGCCCCAGGATTCGCGCGGCGCCGAGCAACTTCAGCGGATGTACTTGATGATGA
This sequence comes from Streptomyces sp. NPDC092370, assembly GCF_044755265.1. Taxonomy (NCBI): domain Bacteria; kingdom Bacillati; phylum Actinomycetota; class Actinomycetes; order Kitasatosporales; family Streptomycetaceae; genus Streptomyces; species Streptomyces sp. NPDC092370. The sequence continues at coordinate 296,520 of NZ_JBIVQO010000005.1, forward strand.
AGGCGATCACCATGTTGATGGCCTTGTTCTTGACCCAGCCCGGCAGGAACTTCCAGACGACGCCCCCGATCTCTCCACCGAGGCAGCCGATGACGGCGTTCCTGACGTAGGTCTTCTTGCTGGACGCCTTGCCCGCCGCGATGTCGCTGAGCACCGAGGTGGGAATGCTCGCCAGTGCTCCCTTGGCGCACCATGCCGCCGCACCGATGGCCGCCGCGGCGATCGGGAACGCGAAGCCACCGGACCGGCTCATGGCCTTCTCGATCTCGGCCAAGGCCTCCGGTCCCATCTCCTGCCCGATGAACTGGCGCTGCTCGGCGGTCAGTTCAGGAGACTGCGTCGCGGCTGAGGCAGCCACGGAGTGAGCCCTTCCCCGGCCGTCGTCGGCGGCCGTGGCGCTCGGAGCCGCGGTGGCGAGCAGGGCCGCACTGGTGACGGCGGCTATTCCGGCCAGAGAGACGCGGCGCGTGGTGGTCTTGCGCATGGTGGATTCCCCAGTGGTCATTCCTTCGTCTCCCGGTCATGGAGACGGTTCCGTGGTATTCGCCTCCAGGTCATGGAGGCGATCACGGACGAGACTCCGACATCCCGTGGGAGGTCCGGCATAAGAGAGAACGCGTGAAAAGGATCACGGTTATCGACCGGAACGTCCTACATGAAGCAGGCCTCTTGTCGAAGACGCCGGTGGTTTCACCACTGGCACCGCAAGAGAGCGAAGAAAATCCTTGAAAAGCCGACCACTTGGAATCGTACACGGCTCAACTTCATTTCAGCACGCGACTCGATGCGGATGGCGAAGAGCCGGTCGCGGTTGTCCGACTCCAGCAGGATCCGCCCCGACTCCCCGTACGTCCACGGTCGGAGAAACACTGCCCCGTGGAGTGATCAATCCGCATTCCGTGCGCGGCAGGGTGGTTGCGTCCCGTACGCGTCGACCCAAGGACCCCACGCACGTGCGCAACAGTCGAATACCCCTCTTCCTGGCGGTCAGCGCCGTCACCACGCTGGTCCCCGCGCTGACCCCCGCCACGGCATCCGCCGCCGAGAACCCCCTCCGCCCCTACCTCCAGCAGAAACCGGCCTGGCACCGCTGCGACACGGAGCTGCCCGCCTCTCTTCAGTGCGCCACGATCAAGGTGCCGCTCGACTACGGCAGACCGGGCGCCAAGAAGCTCGACCTCGCGATATCGAGGATCAAGACGAGCGTCAAGAAGGAACGGCGCGGTGTGCTTCTGCTCAACCCGGGTGGTCCGGGCGGACCGGGTGTCGACATGCCGCAGTACATGGCCGGCGAGCTGCCGAAGTCCGTGAAGGACAAGTACGACCTGGTCGGCTTCGACCCGCGGGGCATCGGCCGGAGTTCACCCGTCGGCTGTGGCCTGACGTCCGAGGAGCGGAATTGGGAACGGCCTTACAAAGCCGAGACGTTCACCAAGGACGTGAAGTGGGCCCGGACCGTCGCCGAGAAATGCGACAAGAAGCAGGGCGACAAGCTCCGCCACATCACCACCCGCAACACCGCCCGGGACATGGACGTCATCCGCGCCGTGCTCGGCGAGAAGAAGGTCTCCTATCTCGGATACTCCTACGGCACCTACCTCGGCGCCGTCTACACGCAGATGTTCCCCAAGCGCACCGACCGCTTCGTGCTGGACAGCGCCGTCGACCCGGCCCGCATCTGGCGCGGGATGATCCAGGTCTGGGCGGAGGGCGCCGAGCCCGCCTTCACCCGATGGACCGAGTGGACCGCCGCGCGGCATGCCACCTACAAGCTGGGCCGGACTCCCGAGGCGGTCCGCAAGACCTTCTACGACCTGGTCGCTCAGGCCGACCGCAAGCCGATCGACCTCGACGGCACGCTGCTGACCGGCGACGACATCCGCCACGGCCTCCGGGGCGTGTTCTTCGACGCGCGCGCCGCCGCCGAAGCGATCGCCGAGCTGAAGAAGGCCGCCACCGGAGCTCGCCCGTCCGTGGACCGGGAGCTCAAGACGCCCGAGCCGGTTCCGCCGTCCTTCGGGCGGACCGTGCCCGAGGACAACGGTGACGCCGGCTTCTGGGCCGTCGTCTGCGCCGACACCCGTGCGTGGCCGCGCGATCCGGAGCAGTACCGCAAAGACGCGATCCGGGACAAGGCCAGGTACCCGCTGTACGGCGACTTCGCCTCCCACATCAAGCCGTGCGCCTTCTGGAAGAAGAGCGGCAGCGAACCCGCCACCAGGATCGGCAACAAGGTGGGCGCGCTGATCCTCCAGAACGAGTGGGACTCCCAGACGCCGCTGACCAGCGGCCAGGGTCTGCGCCGCGTCATGACGGGCTCGAGGATGGTCACGGTCGCCGGAGGTGTCGGACACGGCATCTACGGCACCAAGTCGTGCGCCGACAAGACGGCCACCGCCTACCTGACCACCGGCAAGCTCCCCGCGAAGGACATGACCTGCCAGGCCGCCGGCGAACGCAACACCCCCAACCGGTTGCCGCTCCCGACGCCCCCGGGCGTCCCGGGGATGGTCAGCCGCTTCTGATCGTCAGGGGCCCTGGGAAGGCCCTCCCCCTGCGGGCTTCCGTTCCGGTGGTCGTCGCGACACCCCCAGTTCAGGGGATGCGATGGACTTCGGGATCCGGGAGACCCGGGCGGAGGGCCTACTCGCGTACCCCTGCCAGGTCCGCCGGGCGGCGGCGCAGTGCGAGGGCGGCGGGGGCCGTCGCGGCGGCCACGGCCAGCAGGGCGCAGGCGCCCGCCGTCGTGCCGAGCGCCTCCCACGGGAGGGTGACGGCGGGCCGCACCGACAGCAGGGCGAGGGCGCTCCACAGGCCGGCCAGGTTGACGCAGGTGACCATCACGCCGAGGAGCGCGCCGGCCGCGACCGCTGTCAGGGCCTCGGCGCCGGTCAGCCGCAGCAGCTGCCACCGGGTGGCTCCGGCCAGCCGCAGCACGGCCAGGTCGCGGATCCGGTCGGAGGACGCCATGACCGTGGTGTTGACCACGGAGATGCCGGTGTAGAGCAGGGCGATACCGAGGACCAGGAAGAGGCCGAGGCCGGTGGTGCGGTTGGTGTCGGGACGGGTGGCCCGGAGCCACGCCTCCCGGGTGAGGACCCGGCCGTCCCCCGTGCCGAGCGCCTCGCGCAGGGCCGTGGCCACGGTGGCCGGGGCCGTGCCGTCCTCGAGTGCCACGTCCACGCGGTCGACCATGGCGCCGGGGGCGTTGCGCGGGGTGACGTAGACGCCGTTTCCGCCGGTGCCGGTGGTCATCACCGCGGCGACGCGGAGGGTGCGCGGCGTCCCGTCACCGAGCCACACCTCGACCCGGTCGCCCACCCGGTGCCGCTGCCACTCCTCGTTGACGATGATCGAGTCGTCGTCGAGGTCGCCCGGTCTGCCCGCCGCGAGCGGCAGGCGCGTGGTGGCGGCGAGGTCGCCGGGGATCGCGGCGCGGGCCTCGGAGCGCATCAGAGCCACGCCGTCCTCCAGGACGTGGACGGCCGTCGAGGACGTCGGGGAGATCCGTGCCCCCGGTACCGCACGCAGTCTGCGCAGGGTGTCCGCGTCGAAGCCCGCTCCGGACACCGGGGTGACGACGAAGGCGGCGGTGGTGCGGTCGCTCGCCTCGGTGGTCTTCGCCTGTCGCAGGGTCGCGGTGGCACCGAGGAGTGAACCGGCGATAGCGACCGTCACCAGGACGGGGGCCGCGAGCGCGGCGGTCCGGCGGACTCCGGTGGCCGTGTTCTCCCGGACCAGCATGCCCACGGCCGAGGGGAGGCAGGTCAGCACCCGCGTCAGGGGGCGCAGCACGAGGGGGGCGAGCAGGGCGGTCGCGGTGATCAGCAGCATGGGACGGCTGACGTACGTCTTGCGGTGGAGCAGGTCGGACGGATCGCCGATGAGGGAGAGGGCCGTCAGCAGGGCGGCCGTGAGCAGGAGGGCCGTGCCGCACAGCAGGCGGCCCCGGGTCAGGGGCCCGCTGTCCACGACTGCCTCGCGCAGGGCCTCGGCGGGGGCGGTGCGGCCGGCTCGCCAGGAGGCCGCGGTCGCCCCGCACAGGGCGACGAGCAGGCCCGTCCAGAAGGCCGCGTGGTACGGCCAGGTGTGCTCCCCGAGGGTGAACCAGGCGGGGGCGAGGCCGTCGTCGATCAGCCGGGCGACCAGCAGCGGTGCCCCCCGGGCGCCCAGCGCGCAGCCGGCGGCCGAGGCGAGGACGCCGACGGCGAGTGCCTCGGCGAGGACGCTCCGGCGGATCTGGGCCGGGGTGGCCCCGGCGGTGCGCAGCAGGGCGAACTCCTTGCGTCGCTGGGCGACCGCGAAGGCGAAGGTCGACGCCACGACGAAGACCGACACGAAGGCGGTGACGCCGCCGGCGGTGCCGAACAGGGCGTTCATGGCGGTGAGCGTCTCGCGGTCCCGGCCGGGGTCGGCGTCGGCGAGGCGGCGCGCGCCGCCGGTGAGGACCCGGGCGCTGTCGCCGACCGCCTTCCGTACGGACGCCGGGTCGGCATGCACGACCAACTGCGCTGTGGAGCCCTCCATCCGGGCGGCGCGGGCGTCCGTGAAGAAGACGGCGTTCTCGAAGCCGCGTGCGATGAGGGTGCCGACGACGCGTACGGTGCCGTGGCCGGTGCGGACCCGCTGGCCGGGGTGCGCCCAGTCGCCGGTGACGACGGCCTCGTCGGCCGTGTGCGGTGCCCGGCCGGTGGCGAGGTCGTAGGGGGCGTACGCGGCGGTGGACCAGGGGTGGCCCACCAGGTCGGCGGGCCCGCCCTCGGCCCGGACGGGGAACGAGCGGTCTTCGACGACCGGGCCCAGGTGCCGCAGCCGCGCGAGGGTCGCGGCCGGTACGGGGCGCGGGTGGGCGAGGGGGGATTCACGGGCGCCGTTCGGGGTCGGCACGCGCAGGGTGTCCCGGCCCTTGACCACGACGGGGGCGGCCGCGAAGCGCTCGGGGCCCCGCTCAGGGGCAGTGACCGTCGAGGCCAGGGCCAGGCCCGTTACGGTGAGCAGGGCCACGCCCAGGCAGAGCGCGACGAAGCTGCCGGTGAAGGTGGTCCAGCGGGTGCGCAGGGTGCGCAGGGTGACGCTCAGCACGGCACGACCTCCAGGCGGGTCATGCGGGTGGCGATGGTGTCGGCGCCGGCGCCGGTCAACTCCCCGCTCACGCGCCCGTCGACGAGGAAGACCACACGGTCGGCGTACGCGGCGGCCACCGGGTCGTGCGTGACCATGACGACCGTCTGGCCCTCGCGGTCGACCATGCCGCGCAGCAGTCCGAGCACCTCGCGTCCGGTCCGGGTGTCCAGGGCACCGGTCGGCTCGTCGCCGAACAGCACATCCGGCCGGGTGATCAACGCGCGGGCCAGAGCGACACGTTGCTGCTGGCCGCCGGAGAGCTGGGACGGTCTGTGCCGGGCCCGGTCCGCGAGACCGACCTGCTCCAGCACTTGGCGCAGCCGGGCTGCCGGGACGCGGTGGCCGGCCAGCCGCAGGGGCAGGGCCACGTTCTGCTCGGCGGTCAGCGAGGGCAGCAGGTTGAACGCCTGGAAGACGAACCCGACGCGCTCGCGCCGCAGCAGGGTCAGCCGGCGTTCGCTCAGCCCGGTCAGCCCGGTGCCGCCCACGGTGACGGACCCGGAGGTGGGCCGGTCCAGACCGGCCGCGCACTGCAGCAGCGTCGACTTGCCGGAGCCGGAGGGCCCCATGACGGCGGTGAAGGTCCCGGCCGGGAACGCGAGCGAGACTCCGTGGAGTGCGGTCACGGAGCCGTACGTCCTGGTGACGGCGTCGAGCCGGACGGCGTCGTGTGTCATGGGTTCCCCCTGGTGTCGGTGTCGCTTCCACGAAACCGGGCGGGGGCGGGCCGGCGCAGTGCGGCGGGGCCTAGACCTGGGGTAGGGCCAGGCATACCCCCGGGCCTCCGCCAGAGCCCATGGCCGTCGGCGCGGCCCGCTTCTACGGTGGTCCCCATGCATCCTCGGAACGTGTGGCAGGCCCTGTCCCGCCCCGGATACCTGCTGTCGGCGTGGCCGTGGCGGGCGGCCGGATACCTGCTCACCGGCGCGGTGACCGGTGCCGTCGTGCTCGTGGGGATCGTGGTGTCGGTGGCGGCCGGCGGGCTGCTGGCGCTCGCGTTGGTGGGGTTGCCGTTGCTGCTCGGGACGGCTCTGGCGGGCCTTCCGGTGGCGGCGGTGGAGCGGTTGCGGCTGCGGCTGGTCGACGCCGAGCCGGTGCCCGACCCGCACCGGGTGCCCGGGGAGCCGGGGCTGCGGGCCTGGCTGTCGACCCGGTTGCGGGAGCGGGCCACCTGGCGGGAGCTGGGTCACGCCCTGCTGTTCGCGGGGCTGTTGTGGCCGGCCGACGCCCTCGCGTTCACCGTTCTCCTGCTGGGACCGCTCTCCGTGGTGGCGACTCCGTTGCTCATGGCCGTCCTCGGCGAGGCGAAGGTCCTCAAGGTGTGGCTGGTCACCACCTGGCCCGCTGCCGTCGGGTGTGCCGTCCTCGGGCTGGTCCTGCTCGCGCTGGGCGTCTGTCTGCTGGGCGTGGTGGCCGGTGCCCGGGCCGGGCTGGTACGGCTGCTGATCGCACCGCAGGAGGCCGATCTCGGGGCCCGGGTGGCCGAACTGGCGCGGTCCCGGGTGCGGTTGGTGGACGCCTTCGAGGCCGAGCGGCGCCGCATCGAGCGAGATCTGCACGACGGGGCGCAGCAGCGGCTCGTCGCCCTGACGATGACGCTCGGGCTGGCCCGTCTCGACGCCCCGCCCGGACCGCTCGCCGACCAGCTCGCCACGGCGCACCGGGAGGCGGACGCCGCCCTCGCGGAACTGCGCGAGCTCATCCACGGCATCCACCCCAAGGTCCTCGCCGACTACGGCCTCGAAGCCGCCGTCGCCGACGCCGCGGACCGTTCGGCCGTGCCCGTGGACGTCGACCTGGACCTGCCGGGGCGGCTTTCCCCGGCGGTCGAGGCCGCTGCCTACTTCGTGGTGTGCGAGGCGCTCGCCAACGTGGGCCGGCACAGCGGCGCGAGCCGGGCCGCGGTGAGCGGCGGGCACCGCGACGGGCGGCTGCTGCTGTGGATACGCGATGACGGGCGCGGTGGGGCACGGGCCGGGCAGGGCAGCGGGCTGACCGGGCTCGCCGACCGGGTGTCGGTGCTCGATGGCAGACTCTCCCTGTCCAGTCCGCCCGGCGGACCGACCCTGCTGCGTGTGGAGATCCCTTGTGACCCTGCGAGTTGAGCGGCCGCTGCGGGTCGTCCTGGCGGAGGACAGCGTGCTGCTCAGGGATGGGCTCGTCGGACTGCTCACACGCTGTGGGCACGAGGTCGTCGCGGCCGTGGGGGACGCCGAGGCCCTGGTGAGGGCCGTCGGGGAGCACGACCCGGACGTGGTCGTCACGGACGTGCGGATGCCACCCGGTTTCCAGGACGAGGGGCTGCACGCGGCTGTGCGGCTGCGCGAGGAGCGTCCCACGCTGCCCGTGCTGGTCCTCAGCCAGTACGTGCAGCGCCGCTACGCCGCCGAGCTGCTGGACTCCGGCGACGGCACGGGTGTCGGCTATCTGCTCAAGGACCGCGTCGGCCAGGTCGAGGAGTTCGTCGAGGCGCTCGGGAAGGTGGCCGACGGCGGCACGGTCGTCGACCCCGAGGTCGTACGGCAGTTGCTGCGACGCCGCCGCGACCCGCTGGAGCGGCTCACCCCGCGCGAGCGGGAGGTGCTGGCGCTGATCGCCGAGGGCAGGTCCAACAGTGCGATCGCCCGCGAACTGGTCGTCTCCGAGGCGGCCGTGGGCAAACACGTCTCCGGCATCCTCACCAAGCTGGACCTGCCGCCGGCGGACGCGACCCACCGCCGGGTGCTGGCCGTGCTGGCGTATCTGCGGGCCTAGCAGGTGTCCGCAAGGCGCCGCTGTCGTCGACGCGTCGTGCGACGACCGGCGAGTCGGTCTCATCGCGTGGCCGTCAGAGCCGTGCGGGCAAGCCACGGGTGACCGGACAGGGCCGGGCCGTCCGGACCCGTCTGACGCCGCGGTGATGACCCACCCCTGGCCAACAGTGGGTGAAGCGGTGGCCAAAACAAACCGGTTGGCAAGTTTCGCCGCCGACCGGATCGCACCATGGTCCCCCAGCCTCTGGACCGAGGAGCGATGAGTCATGGCACAGCAGGCCTGCCCCTTCCTGTCGATCGACCCGTCCGGTCAGGACCTCTACGGCGAGATCGCCCGCATCCGTGCCCAGGGCCCGGCCGTGGAGGTCGAACTCCCCGGCGGCGTACGGGCGTGGTGGATCACCGGCCTGGAGCTGAACAAGCGGCTGCTGGCCGGCCCCGAGACGAGCAAGGACGCCTACCAGCACTGGCCGGCCTGGATCAACGGCGACATCTCCCGCACCTGGCCGCTCGCCATCTGGGTCTCGGTGCGCAACATGGTCACCGCCTACGGATCCGACCACAGCCGGCTGCGCAAGCCCATGGCCGCCGCCTTCACCAAGCGCCGTGTCGACGCGCTGGTGCCGCGCGTCCAGGAGATCGTCGACCGGGCGCTCGACGCTCTGGAGGGCGTCCCGGAGGGCGAAGTCCTCGATCTGCGGGCTGCGTTCGCGGCGCCGATCCCGCACGAGGTGGTGTGTGAGCTCTTCGGCGTACCGGCCGGCGAGGACGGCCCGCGCGCGGCCCTCTACCGCATCATCAACCGCTTCTTCGACACGGCGATCACCCTGGAGGACGCCCAGGCCAACGCCGTCGACCTCTACGGCACGCTGACCGCGTTCCTCCAGCACAAGCGGGAGCACCCGGCCGACGACCTGACGACGGCACTCATCACCGCGCGGGACGAAGGCGGCCTCAGCGAGCAGGAGTTGATGGACAACCTGATCCTGTTGCTCACCGCGGGCTTCGAGACGACCGTCAACCTCATCGACAACACGGTGCACAGCCTGCTCGCCCACCCCGACCAGCTCGACCTCGTCCGCTCCGGGCGGGCGACTTGGGAGGACGCCCTGGAGGAGTCGCTGCGCTTCGAGGCACCGGGCGCCATGTCGGGCTTGCGCTACGCCGTCGAGGACATCGAGATCGAGCCGGGCCTGACCATCCCCAGGGGCGAGCCGCTCGTGGTCTCCTTCGCCGGTGCCGGGCGCGACCCCGAGCGGCACGGGCCGGACGCCGAACGGTTCGACGTCACGCGCGCCACCAGCCGCGACCACGTCTCCTTCGGCCACGGCGTGCACCACTGCCTGGGCCGGCCCCTGGCCATGGCCGAGGCGACCGTGGCCCTGACGTCGCTGTTCGCGCGCTTCCCGCGACTGGCCCTGGCCGACCCGTCGCAGCCGCCGAAGCGGCTTCGCTCCATCATCTCCACCGGCCACGAGGAGCTGCCGGTGCTGCTGCACGGCCGGAGTCCGGGCCCGCGCCCGCAGCAGACCGAGGCCGAGGCCGATGCTGCGGCGATCAGGAAACCCGGCCCTGGAGGAACGCGCGGTACCAGGGCGCCGCGAGGCTGAACGCTGCCCCGAATCCCTCGCCGGGTGAGCAGTCGACGTCCTTCCAGAACGTGTCGTCCGCGAACCAGTGGTCGACGGTGAGCATGCCGAGGTGATGGAGGGCGAGCGGGGACCCGGCGGCCCGGTCCAGGGCGGTGGCGACGTCCACGGCCGCACCGCCGCCACATTCGCCCAACTCCCGGCCCACGGCGGCCAGCAGGTCGGGAACCGCCACCGGCTCGGGCTGGCCCACGTGACGCACACCGCCGCCGTACGCCGGGGAGAGGGCGGCGGCCACCACCGCTCGGCCCAGGGTGCCGACGTCGATCATCGACTGGAGCGCCTCGCAGCCGGTGAGGGTGGCCGACAATTCGTTCATCAGCCACACCAGGCCGGGGATCACCCAGCGGTCGCCCTCGCCGTACACGAGGTGGGGACGCAGCACCAGACCGCCGGCGTCGAGGACGTACCGTTCGGCGGCGGCCCGGGTGCGGCTGGTGGGCGACGCGGGTGCGATCGGCACCTCCCCGGGGCGTACGCCGCGGAACGGGCCCCGGCCGAGGACGGCGGCCGTGCTGACGTACACGATCCGGCGCACTCCGGCGCGCACGGCCTCCTCGACCAGGGCCCGGGTGCCGTGGTCGTTGACCGCCTGGACGGTCTCTGCGGCGCCGCTGATCCGCGAGGCGCAGTGCACGAGGACGTCGATGTCGGCGCACGCGCCGCGCAGGGAGGGCGGGGCGCAGAGGTCGCCGTGGACGTATTCGGGGCCGGGCGGTGCGTGCCGGGACAACAGACGGACGTGGACGTCCGGATGCCGTTGGGCCGTGGCGGCGACCCGGTTGCCCACGAAGCCACTCGCGCCTGTGATTAAAAGTTTGACCGTCACGACAGGGACCGTACCGGCGCCGGCCGGGCGCAGGTCAGGGTGGCGGTGAAGACGGACTCGCCGTCCTGCCGCCCCGACACCCGGACGGTCGTCTCGCCGGGGTGTTCGGTGAGTACCTCGGTCTCTATCCGGCATGGGCTGTGCAGTTCGGCGTACCGGGTGAAGCCGGCCGTCATGGTGCCCGGCAGGAAGGGGCGCAGGCCGGACGCGGCGGTCGCGGCCTGGCGGGCCGCCTCGAACAGGATCATGCCGGGGACGTGGTCGTTGGGCCGTTGGAAGAGGACCGGGTGGCCGGTGTCGACGCGCAGGTGCCATACGCCGGGGCGGTCGGCGGGGGCGAGGACGACGTCCTCCGGGCGGGCCCGTCCCGCGGCCCGCGGCGGTATGCCGGGCAGCAGCGGCACCGGCGTGTCCGGGGCGTCCAGCTTCGCCGCCCGCAGGCGGCGGTAGGCGCGCGGGGAGGTGCAGCCGGTGCTGCCGGTGCCGCGGGCGACGAACCGTCCCGCGCGGCGGAACTCCATCGTGGTCCGCATGCTGTGCAGTCCGCGACCGCGGCGGCGGATCTCGGAGCACACGACGTCGACCTCGACCGGTTCGGCGGCGTCCGCCAGCAGCAGCGCGGACGGGTCGACGCAGACCGTCAGGTCCCACATGACGAAATGTGTGTCGGCAGGGGCGCCGAACTCGGCGTGCGCCAGCACCATCGACGCCTGCCGCAACGTTTCGCCCACGACCATCGGGTCCTGGTGCCGGTCGTCCACGGGGCCGAAGAAGGAGTGGGCGGCCGGCCAGTGCGCGGTGAACCGGAAACGCGTGTCGGAGATTCGGGCCCACCGGGTGGGGAAGACGTCCGTCTCTGTGGTGCGGTGGGCGAGTTCCTTGGTGACGGCGGTGTGGAAGTGGGGGACAGGGTGTTCGGTGACGGGGGACGGCGGCGCCGGCTCTGCGGCTGTCGTGGCCGACGCCGCAGGTTGCGCGGTGGCGGTGGCCGGTGATGCGGGTTGCGCGGTGGCGGTGGCCGGTGATGCGGGTTCCTCGGCGGTGGGACGCGGTGGCGCGACCCCCCGGTGCACCTCGGCCTGTGGCGGGTTCTCGACGGTCGTAGCAGTTCCGTTTGCCGGACGGCCCCCGCGTCCGGTCTGATCGTCGGTGAGTGCGCTTAAAGGCCCTGTCTGCGGCATGAGAACCCCCAGGATCGGCTGCCTGGCCGCGGTCGACGCCTGACTAAGATACGGACGAACCGGTTATTTCCAAAGTGGGACAAACCGCTGGGACAGGCTCTCGCGCCCTCGCCGGACAGCGACTTCACAGGGATCGACGGAGATCAGGAGGCACCCGATGGCGCGACAGGAGCGCGCGATCCGCACCCGGCGGACCATCCTGGAGGCGGCGGCGGCCGTCTTCGACGAACGCGGCTACACCTCGGCGACCATCGGCGAGATCCTGGACCGGGCCGGCGTCACCAAGGGCGCGCTGTACTTCCACTTCGGCTCCAAGGAGGAGCTGGCGGTCGGGGTGTTCGAGGAGCAGCTCGCGATCACGCTCCCGCCGCAGTCCAGCAAGCTCCAGGAGCTCGTCGACTCCGGTCTGGTCATGGCGCGCCGGCTGCGGTCCGAGCCGCTGGTGCGGGCCAGTGTGGGGCTCGCCCTCGACCAGGGGGCCATGGACCTCGACCGCACCCCTGCCTTCCAGATGTGGATCGACCAGAACGTACAGCTGCTGAGCGAGGCGAAGACGCGGGGCGAACTGCTCCAGCACGTCGACGTGGCGGAGACGGCGGAACTGCTGGTCGGCAGCTTCTCCGGCGTGCAGCTGCTGTCCCAGTTGCGCTGCCAGCGGCAGGATCTGGAGCGCCGTGTCGTCGTCCTGTTCGAGCACTTCCTGCCCAGCATCACCGTGCCCGCGGTGCTGGCCCGGCTCGACATCACGGTGGACCGCGCCGAGAAGGTGCTGGCGCAGGTGCGGGCGGAGGGGGAAGCGGCGGTGGCCGCGGAGACCTCCGTGCCCTGACGGGCGTAGCGGTCCCGCAGTATGGGCCCGGCGCGGTCGCCCACATCTGTGGAGTTGTCCACAGGGTCTGACGCGTTACGCCCGCCGGTTGTACGGTCGGCACAGGGTTGATGTTCGTGCGCGTGCGGGGGAGGCGGTCGGGATGACCAGGGCTGGAGCTCAGGACGAGGGCGGGACCACGGCGGGGGACGGGGCGATGCGCCGGCTGCCCCGGGTGCGCGGCTTCGCCGCATGGCCGGCCGAGGACTCGCCCCAGGACGAGGGCAAGGCCCTGCGCAAGCGGGTCCCGCGCAGCGCGCACGCCACGCTCGACCTGGACGCGTCCCGGCCCGACGCGGTGAGCGCGGTCGAGGAGTCGGGCCGCGGGCGACTGCCCGAGCTGGCGCCGATCAGGGTCGGCCGTATGACCGCCACCCCCTTCGCTTTCCTGCGTGGCGCGGCGGGCCTCATGGCCCACGACCTCGCGCGCACGCCCATGACCCGGATCCGTGCCCAGATCTGCGGCGACGCCCACGCGGCCAATTTCGGCCTGTACGGCGACGCGCGCGGCGGACTGGTCATCGACCTGAACGACTTCGACGAAACGGTGCCCGGACCCTGGGAGTGGGACCTCAAGCGGCTCGTGGCCTCCCTGGTGCTCGCGGGCCGGGTGGCGGGTGCCGACGAGGACCAGTGCCGCAAGGCGGCGTACGACGCGGCCGGTGCCTACCGCAGGACCATGCGGCTGCTGTCCAGGCTCCCGGTGCTGGACGCGTGGAACGCCATCGCGGACGAGGAGCTCGTCTCCCACACGGACGCCCATGATCTGCTCGGCACGCTGGAGCGGGTCTCCGAGAAGGCCCGCCACAACACCAGCGGCCGTTTCGCGGCCAAGTCGACCGAGGACACCGAGGACGGCGGGCGCCGCTTCGTCGACGCCCCGCCGGTGCTGCGGCGCGTCCCGGACGCGGAGGCCTCGGCGGTGGCGGCCTCCCTGGAGGAGTACGTCGGCACCCTTCAGGAGGACCGCCTGCCGCTCCTCGCCCGGCACGCGGTGCAGGACGTGGCCTTCCGCGTCGTCGGCACGGGCAGCGTCGGCACCCGGTCCTACGTCGTGCTGCTCCTGGACCACCGGGGCGAGCCGCTGGTGCTGCAGGTGAAGGAGGCACGGGCGTCGGCGCTGGTACCGCATCTGGCGACGGCCGGCTTCGAGGTACCGGACGCCGGTCACGAAGGCCGGCGGGTGGTGCTGGGCCAGAAGCGGATGCAGGTCGTGAGCGACAGCCTGCTGGGCTGGACCACGGTCGACGGCTTCCATTTCCAGGTCCGCCAGTTCCGCAACCGCAAGGGCAGCGTCGACCCGGCCGCCCTCGCCCCCGAAGAGTTGGACGACTACGGCCGCATGACCGGCGCGCTCCTGGCCCGCGCCCACGCGCACAGCGCCGATCCGCGGCTCATCGCCGGGTACTGCGGGAAGAACGAGGAGCTGGACGAGGCGATGGCGGCCTTCGCCGTGGCGTACGCGGACCGGACCGAAGCGGATCACGCGGAGCTGGTGGCCGGGGTGAAGGCGGGGAAGGTAGCGGCGGAGATGGGGGTGTAGGGCGGCCGAGACGGGGGTGCGGGGGCGCGCGGGCCGGGCGGGGCCGTCGTCGGCCCAGGTCTTCCCGTCCGCACGTCCCTGCGGGGTGCGGAGGCGGGCTCGGTCGGTGGTCGGTGGTCGGTGGTCGGCGCGAGTGTGCCCGGGCTGTCCGTGTCGCCCGGTCGGTCGCGGCGCCGGGGTACGGGACGTCACCGGCCCTGTCCTCCGGGGCGAGGCCCCAGGAGGTCCGTCACCTAGGCTGGTCGGGTGACGACCCCGGAAGCTGAGCAGGATGGTGGCGACGCCGCACGGCCGGAGGCGCGGCTGGAGCGGGCCGTGCGGGCCGCCGAGCAGGCGTTGATCGAGTACGAGATCGCGGTGGAGACCTTCCGCGTCGAGGTCGAGAACTTCTCCCGGCTGCACGAGCAGAAGCTCGGGCCGCTGTACGCGCGGCTCGAGGAACTGGACGCCCGGATCCTTGAAGCCAGAGCCGCCCGCAGCGGCGACCCCGCCGACCGGCAACGGGCCGAGGAGGCCAGAGCACGCCTCGCCCCCATTCCCGGCGTCGAGGAACTGCTGCACGGCTGGATGGACGGCAGCGGGCTGTTCCCGGAGGCCTCGGCGATGCTCACGGACCAGCCGGTCCGGCCCCCGCAGCGGGTCCGCCCCAGCGATGAGGCCCGCAGGCTCTACCGCGACCTCGCGCGCAAGGCCCACCCGGACCTGGCGCAGGAGGAGAAGGAGCGTCGGCGGCGCGAGGAGTTCATCACGCGGGTCAACGCCGCCTACGCCCGGGGCGACGAGGCGGAGCTGCGCGAGCTCGCCGAGGAATGGGCCAGGGGACCCGAGCTGAAGCGGGGCCCGAGCCGCGCCGAGGAGTTGTACGCCCGCCTCGAATGGCTCGCCCAGCGCAAGGAGCTGCTCGCCCTGCTCGCCAGGGAACTGGAGGACAGCGCCATCGGCCACATGCTCCAGCTGGCTCCGGACGACCCGGACCGGCTCCTGGACGAGATCGGGCAGGGGCTGCTCGCCCAGGTCACCGAGCGCGAGACGCAACTGGCCGCGCTGCTCGGCGAGGGCGAGGGCGAGGGCGCGGGCGAGAGCTGAGACGAGGGCGGGGGCCGGGGCCGGGCCGTGCCCCGGCCGGCGTTCGGGCCGGTTCCGGTAGCGTCGGACGCATGACTTTCGGAGCTGGTGTGCCCACGGTCGCGGTCGCGGACCTCAAGGACGGCGACTTTCTGCTGGACGTCCGGGAGGACGACGAGTGGAAGGCCGGTCACGCCGAAGGGGCACTGCACATCCCGATCAGCGAGTTCGTCGCCCGCTACGGCGAGCTGACCGAGGCCGCCCCGCAGGACGGCCGGGTCCATGTGATCTGCCGTTCGGGCGGCCGTTCCGCCCAGGTCACGATGTATCTGGCCCAGCAGGGCATCGACGCCGTGAACGTCGACGGTGGCATGCAGGTGTGGGAGGCGGCCGGTCGCCCCGTCGTGACGGACGACGGGCAGCAGGGGTTCGTCCTCTAGACCCGCCCGTTCCGTCAGGCCGGTGGGTGGGCGGCCAGCAGGTCGCCCAGGACCTCTTCGTGGGCCGCCGCCGGGCCGAGTGACAGTTCCAGGTACTTGGCCCAGGCGTGGTACCGGTGCAGGGGGTAGTCGACGTCGGCGCCGAACCCGCCGTGCAGATGCTGCGCGGTCTGCACGACCCGGCGGACGCCCTCCGACGCCCAGATCTTGGCGACGGCCACGTCACCGGCTGCGGGCAGGGCCCCCGGTGCCCCGGAGGCGATCCGCCACGCGGCCTGCCACAGGGTGGCCTCCATCGCGCGCAGGTCGATGTAGCGGTCGGCGGCCTGCACGGCGACGGCCTGGAAGGTGGCGATCGGGAACCCGAACTGCTCACGCTCGCTCGTGTACTGCCCGGTCATCCGCAGCACGTGCTCCCCGAGACCGAGCGCCAGCGCACACGTCCCGGTGGCCAGCAGATCCCGCAGCCACTCCCACGCTCCGTCGGTCTCGATCACGTCCCGGGCGGCGAGTCGCGCCGACTCCAGCCGCAGCTCTCCGAGCCGTTCGCCGCTGGTCGAGAACTGCTCGGCGAGGACGGCTCCCTCGAGCCCGCGCGGGACCAGCGCCAGCAGGGTACGGCCGGTGCCGGTGTGCGCGGGGACGACCGTGACATCCGCGTCGTAGGCCCACGGCACCGCCGTCTGCACCCCGTCCAGCACCCACGTCCCGCCGTCCTGCCGGGCGGTCACGGCCTGCTCGGCCGGGTCGTGGCCGGTGCGGCCGTGCACGGCGACGGTCAGGACGAGCTCGCCCCGGCCGGCCCGGGCGAGCAGGTCCGCCTTCGCCCCGTCACCGCCGTAGGCCTGGACGGCCGCCGCCGCCGCGCTGCTCTCCAACAGAGGCACCCTGGCCAGCACGCGTGCCGACTCCCGCAGCACCAGGCACAGCGCGACGGCGTCCAGGCCGGCCCCGCCGTGGCGCGGGTCGAGCAGCAGGCTCAGCAGGTCCGCGTCGGCGAGCCTGGCCCACAGGGCGCGGTCGTACGTCTCGGCGACGGCACCCGGGGTGAGGGCCGGACTGGGCACGGTGTCGGGCGCGACCCCGGCGAATACGCCCTTTGCCGCCTCGGCCGCCGCCTGCTGCTCCTCGGTGAAGGTGAAGTCCACGGTGCCTGTCCTTCCGGATCCCGTTGAGCTGACGGAGCGTCAAGATAGAACAGGTTCTAGAAGAAGGGAATGGGTGTACGGGCGGGCGCCGTAGGGTGTCACTCCTGTGGACGACCGGCCGGGCCGCCCTGTGGATAACCTGCGGGGGTCCCCTGTGGACCAGGGGGACCGCGGCTCCCGGTCGGGCGCACGCGCCGTACGGTCACCTGCGCGGTGTGGTGACGGCCACGGCGGGACCGGCGGACAGGGGCTGTGCCCGGGTGGGCGTCCTGAGTACCGTGCCCGTGCCGATGCCGCGCGCCGGTGCGCGGGTGGTGCGACGCCCTCGCGGCCGGGCGGACGGAACGACGGACCGGGATCGTGGAACGGGGCGGAATGGACGCGTACGACGAGGGCTCGAACGCCCGGCACGGCCCGGGCACACCGAGCCGACCGGCCTCGCCCGCGGAACGGGGCGCATCGGGGGAGTCCGCAGGCCTGGGCGTGCCGCCGGAGTCCGCCGGGGAGGGGGTGCCGTCCGGGTCGGTTGGGCATGACGTGCCGCCGGAGTCCGGGCAGGGTGTGCCCTCCGGGTCGGTCGGGCAGGGTTTGCCGGCGGAGTCCGCAGGTGAGGGCGTGCCGCCGGAGTCCGCCGGGCAGGGTGTGCCATCCGGGTCGGTTGGGCAGGGTGTGCCGCCCGCGCGCTCCGAGCCGGTCGGGCAGGGCGTGCCGCCGGAGTCCGCAGGCCTGGGCACGCCGCCGGAGTCCGCCGGGCATGGCGTGCCGCCCGCGCGCTCCGAGCCGGTCGGGCCGTTTGAGCCGGTCGGGCAGGGCGTGCCGCCGGAGTCCGCAGGCCTGGGCACGCCGCCGGAGTCCGCCGGGCAGGGTGTGCCGCCCGCGCGCTCCGAGTCGGTCGGGCCGCCGAGGGCGGTCGAGCCGGGCTCGTCGGGTGAACCCCGTACCGGCATCTCCGCGCTGTCCCCGCGCTACCAGATCGGGGTCGCCCTGGCGCTCGCGGTCGTCGCCATCGGGGTGTGTGTGCATCTCGGGATGACGTTCCTGCACGTCGCGCCGGTGAACACGGTCACCGGGGCGCACGGCGAGGCCGTGGACGACTGGATCTATCCGGAGTTCGAGCAGAACTGGAAGCTCTTCGCGCCGAACCCGCTCCAGCAGAACATCTCGATCCAGGTCCGGGCGGGGATCCGCGGGCCGGACGGCATGACGCTGACCACCGGCTGGTACGACCTGTCCGCCGAGGACGGCGAGGCCATCGACGGCAACCTGCTGCCCAGCCACACCCAGCAGAACGAGCTGCGCCGCGCCTGGGACTTCTTCGTCGCCACGCACGACGGCGAGAACCGGCCCGTGGGCCTGCGCGGCTCGCTCTCCGAGGCGTATCTGCGCCGGATCGCGGTGCTGCGGCTCGACCGCGACGCCGCGGTGCGGACGGCGACCGGGGGCGCCGGGGTCATCGAGCGCGTGCAGGTCCGTTCCCGCACCAGCAACGTGCCGCCACCCGAGTGGAGCCGGGAGAAGGTGTCCACGACGCCGTCCTACCGGGAGCTGCCGTGGTGGAAGGTGCCGCAGGACGAGGCTCAGGGGGGCGTGCGGTGAACCGCCTCACGCTGGCCGTCTCGGGCGGCATCGCCCGCGTCACCGAGGCCGCCCTGGGCCCCTACCAGACGGCCGTCATCCGTATCGGCTTCAGCGCCACCTGGCTGCTGTTCCTGCTCCGCGAGCTCCCCCACCGCCACGAGCTGTACGGGCCCGACGGTCCCTGGAGCTGGGATCTCGCCCAGCAGCTGGTCGGGTCCAACGGCTCCTTCACCATCCTGATGTGGTCGCAGGGCCGCATCTGGTTCGAGATCGTCTACGCGCTCGCGGTCCTGTCCAGCGCCCTGCTGCTGCTGGGCTGGCGCACCCGCACCATGTCGGTGTTGTTCATGGTCGGGGTGCTGTCGCTGCAGAACCGCAGTGTCTTCATGGGGGACGGCGGCGACAACGTGCTGCACCTGATGTCGATCTACCTGGTGTTCACGCGGTGCGCCCAGGTGTGGTCGCTGGACGCCAAGCGGGGCGAGCGGGACCGGGCGGCCCGCGCGCGGGGCGAGCGGGTCACGGACCGGACCGGCACCGCCCTGTGGGGCGTGTTCGGGTTCGTGCTGGTCGCGGTCACCCTGGCCGGCCGGATGCAGGGCGACTGGCTGATACCGGCCCTGCTGTGGACGGTGTGGGTGGCGCAGGCCCTGTGGTGGCTGGCCGGGCGCCGGCCCGGGACCGGTGAGCCGCGGGTCCTGCTGGACGTCGTTGCCGCCATCGTGCACAACGGCGCCCTGCTCGTGATCATGGCAGAGGCCTGTCTGATCTACGCGACGGCCGGCTGGTACAAGATCCAGGGCTCCCGCTGGCAGGACGGCACCGCGGTCTACTACCCGCTGCACCTGGAGTACTTCTCGCCCTGGCCCGCCCTCGCCGACCTGCTGTCGGCCAGCGGCACGATGGTGATGCTGGTGACGTACGGGACGGTCCTCGTGCAGGTCGCCTTCCCGTTCACCCTGTTCAACCGGCGGGTGAAGAACGTCCTGCTGGCGGTCATGATGACCGAGCACGCGGTGATCGCCGTGGTCCTCGGACTCCCCTTCTTCTCACTGGCGATGATCGCCGCGGACGCGGTGTTCCTGCCGACGGGCTTCCTGCGCCGGCTGGGCGGCCGGGTGGCACGTGCGCGTGATCGGCTCCCGCGCCGGGGCGGGCGTACGCCGGTCCCGGGGCAGCGCGCGCCCGAGAGCCCCGAGACGGCGCACGTAGGCTTCGGGGCATGACCGACCCCGTGACCGCCTGGCACCGGCTCGCCGGCGACACCGTCCTGCTCGACGGGTTCCACGCCCTCAAGCACGCGCTGCGTTTCGGCGCCGAGGTGCCGATGGCGGTCACCGCCGACCGGGCGGCCGCCCTCGCCCTCGCCGACGAGCTGGCCCCGGACGTTCGGGACGCGCTGGCCGGGCTGCTGACGGAGGTGCCGCACCGGACGTACGCGTCGTTCGTGCCGCGCCCGCACCCCACCGCCGTGGCCGCCCTGGCCGTCCGGCCGTCGCGCGCCTCCCACCTGGCGAAGCTGGCGCACGCGCCCCGCACGGCCCCGGTCGTGGTGCTCGACAACCCGCGCAACCTCGGCAACGCGGGCGCGGTGATCCGCCTGGCCGCCGGTTTCGGCGCGACCGGCGTGGTGACGACCGGGACGGTCGACCCCTGGCACCCCACCGTCGTACGCGGTGGGGCGGGTCTGCACTTCGCGACGGCCGTGGAGCGCCTCGAGGTGTCCGAGCTGCCGCCCGGACCGCTGTTCGCCCTCGATCCGGAGGGCGACGACATCCGGGCCGTCACCCTCCCGGACGACGCCGTCCTCGCCTTCGGCTCCGAACGCACCGGCCTGGGCACGGAACTACGCGCGCGTGCGGACCACTTGCTGTCGCTCCCGATGCGCCCCCAGGTGAGCAGCTACAACCTGGCGACGAGTGTGGCGATGACCCTGTACCACTGGAGCTGCGGCGCCGCCTAGGCGTCCCGCCGCACCTCGACCACACGGAACCGGTTGGCGACGAACGCCCCGTCGCACAGCGCCGCACTCGCCGCCGGGTTTCCCCCCGACCCGTGGAAGTCGGAGAACGCGGCCGTCTGGTTCACGTAGACCCCGCCCGTGAGGTTCAGCGACAGCTGCGCCGCCTCCTCCAGGCAGACCTCCTGCACGGCCTGCTCGACCTCCGGGTCGGTGGTGTACGCCCCGACGGTCATCGCGCCCTTCTCGCGGACCGTCCGCCGCAGCAGCTCGGTCGCGTCCGCGGCGGAGTCGACGGCCACGGCGAAGGACACCGGTCCGAAGCACTCGCTCATGTACGCGGCCTCGGCGTCCGGCTTGGCCCCGTCCAGCTTGACGATCACCGGCGTGCGGACGACCGCACCCGGGAAGTCCGGGTTGCTGATCTCCCGGGAGGCCAGGGCGACTTCGCCCAGCCCGGAAGCGGCCTCCAGGCGGGCCTTGACGTCGGGGTTGACGATCGCGCCGAGAAGCGCGTTCGCCCGGGCGTCGTCGCCGAGGAGCCCGTCGATCGACCGGGCGAGGTCCGCGACCACCTCGTCGTAGGACTTGGGGCCCTGGTCGGTGGAGATGCCCTCGCGGGGGACGAGCAGGTTCTGCGGGGTCGTGCACATCTGGCCGCTGTACAGGGACAGCGAGAACGCCAGGTTGGAGAGCATGCCCTTGTAGTCGGACGTCGAGTGGAGGACGACGGTGTTGACGCCGGCCTTCTCCGTGTAGACCTGCGCCTGGCGGGCGTTGGCCTCCAGCCAGTCGCCGAACTCGGTCGAGCCCGTGTAGTCGATGATCCGGATCTCGGGGCGCAGCGCGAGGGTCTTGGCGATGCCCTCGCCGGGGCGCTCGGCGGCCAGCGCGACCAGGTTCGGGTCGAAACCGGCCTCGGCGAGCACCTCGCGCGCGACCTGCACGGTGAGCGCGAGCGGCAGCGCCGCGCGCGGGTGGGGCTTGACCAGGACCGCGTTGCCGGTGGCGAGGGAGGCGAACAGGCCCGGGTAGCCGTTCCACGTCGGGAAGGTGTTGCAGCCGATCACCAGGCCGATGCCGCGCGGGACCGGCGTGAACTGCTTGGTCATGGCGAGCGGGTCGCGCTTGCCCTGCGGCTTGGTCCACTCGGCGTTGTCGGGCGTGCGGACCTGCTCCACGTACGCGTACGCCACCGCCTCCAGGCCGCGGTCCTGCGCGTGCGGCCCGCCCGCCTGGAACGCCATCATGAAGGCCTGGCCGGAGGTGTGCATGACCGCGTGCGCGAACTCGTGCGTCCGGTCGCTGATGCGCTTGAGGATCTCCAGGCAGACCACCGCGCGCTGCTCGGCGCCCGCGTCGCGCCAGGCCCGCTGGCCGGCCTTCATGGCGGGCAGCAGCACGTCGAGGTCCGCGTGCGGGTACGTCACGCCCAGGTCGACGCCGTACGGGGACGTCTCGCCGCCCACCCAGTCGTCCGTCCCGGGCTGGCCGAGGTCGAGGCGGGAGCCGAGCAGGGCGTCGAAGGCGGCCTTGCCCGCCGCCGCGTCCAGGCTGCCGTTCTCCCCGTAGGCCTTGGGGTGCTCGGGGTGCGGGGACCAGTACGCGCGGGTGCGGATCGCTTCCAGCGCCTGGTCGAGGGTGGACCGGTGCCGGGCGATCAGCTCGTGCGCCGAGAGTGCGGCGGTCATGCGTGACCAACTCCTCGTCTCAAGAACTCTTCGTCGAGTTCATGACCTGGGCAGAAACCTGGGCAGGAACACTCGGACAGAGCTAGAGTAACCGAACGATCGGTCGGTTCAAGGGGGTCCGCCGCATCTGTGGAAAACCCCGTGCGGGAGGATCGCGCACATGACAGCACTCGACCTCGGCAGCCCCGTGGCCGTCGTCGGCAACGGCACCATGGGCCAGGGCATTGCCCAGGTCGCGTTGCTCGCGGGCCATCTCGTACGGCTGTACGACACCGTTCCCGGGCGGGCGCGGGAGGCGGCCGACGCGATCGGCGCACGCCTGGACCGGCTCGTCGAGAAGGAGCGTCTCACCGGCGCCGACCGGGACGCCGCCCGCGCCCGGCTGCGGCCCGCCGAGGACCTCGCCGAGCTCGCCGACTGCGCCCTGGTCGTCGAGGCGGTCCTGGAGCGGCTGGACATCAAGCAGGAGCTGTTTTGCGAGCTGGAGGGCATCGTCTCCGACGACTGCCTGCTCGCCACCAACACCTCGTCGCTGTCCGTCACGGCCATCGGCGGCGCCCTGCGCGTCCCCGGCCGGTTCGTCGGCCTGCACTTCTTCAACCCCGCGCCGCTGCTGCCGCTGGTCGAGGTCGTCTCCGGATTCGCCACCGACGTCACGTACGCCACGCGCGCGTACGAGACCGCCCGCGCCTGGGGCAAGACGCCGGTCGCCTGCGCGGACACCCCAGGCTTCATCGTCAACCGCATCGCCCGGCCCTTCTACGCCGAGGCCCTCGCGGTCTACGAGGCGCAGGGCGCCGACCCGGCCACCATCGACGCCGTGCTGCGCGAGTCGGGCGGCTTCAAGATGGGCGCGTTCGAGCTGACCGACCTGATCGGCCAGGACGTCAACGAGTCCGTCACGCACTCGGTCTGGCAGGCCTTCTTCCAGGACGTGCGCTTCTCCCCGTCCCTCGCCCAGCGGCGCCTGGTCGAGTCCGGCCGGCTCGGCCGCAAGAGCGGCCAGGGCTGGTACGCGTACCGGGACGGAGCCGAGCGCCCCGAGCCGGACACCGCCGAGAAGCGGCAGCCGCCCGCGTACGTCGTCGCCGAGGGCGACCTCGGCCCGGCGGCCGAGCTGCTCGCGCTGATCCGCGAGGCGGGCATCCCGGTCCGCGACGAGGACGACGACGAGGAAGCGGGGGCCTGTCTGCTGCTCCCGAGCGGTGGCCGGCTCGTCCTGGCCGACGGGCAGACCGCCGTGGAGTTCCGGGACGTCGTCTACTTCGACCTCGCGCTCGACTACCGCAAGGCCACCCGGATCGCCCTGTCCGCCTCCCAGGACACCTCCCCGCAGACCCTCGCCGAGGCCACCGGCCTCTTCCAGGCGCTCGGCAAGCAGGTCAGCTTCATCGGCGACCTGCCCGGCATGATCGTCGCCCGCACGGTCGCGCGGATCATCGATCTGGCGCACGACGCGGTCGCCAAGGGCGTGGCCACCGAGGAGGACATCGACACCGCGATGCGCCTCGGTGTCAACTACCCCCTGGGTCCCTTCGAGTGGAGCCGCCGGCTCGGCCGTACCTGGGCCTACGCGCTCCTGGACGACCTCCACCACTGTGATCCCTCGGGACGCTACGCACCGTCCCTGGCGCTGTACCGCCACGCCCACGCCTCCGACCCGCGGGAGGGCACCGCCTCATGACCACCGCCAAGCGCGACACCTACACCCCGGACACGCTGCTGTCCGTCGCCGTCCAGGTGTTCATCGAGCGCGGTTACGACGGCACCTCCATGGAGCACCTCTCCCGGGCGGCCGGCATCTCCAAGTCGTCGATCTACCACCATGTGTCCGGCAAGGAGGAACTGCTGCGCCGGGCCGTGAGCAGGGCGCTGGACGGCCTCTTCGGGATCCTCGACGAGGAGCACGCGCGCGTGGGGCGCGCCGCCGACCGCCTGGAGTACGTCGTCCGGCGCATGGTCGAGGTGCTCATCACCGAACTGCCCTACGTGACCCTGCTGCTGCGGGTGCGGGGCAACACCGACACCGAGCGGTGGGCCCTGGAGCGGCGCCGGGACTTCGACCACCGGGTGTCCGACCTGCTCAAGGCGGCCGCCGCGGACGGGGACGTGCGTGCCGACATAGAGGTCCGGCTGGTGACCCGGCTGGTCTTCGGCATGATCAACTCGATCGTCGAGTGGTACCGGCCGGACGTCCGCGGCATGAGCGAGCGCGAGGTGGCCGACGCGGTGGTGCGGCTGGCCTTCGGAGGCCTGCGCAAAGCCGCCTGACCGCGGCCTCCCGCGCGAGTGCCCGCGCGTCGGCGGATGTGCGCGGCACGATGCCCCGGCCACCCTCCGGTGGGGTTCGCGGTGCTGCCCGGCGTAGCGGTGGCCGCGAGCTGACGAGCTCGGCCGGGCCGTTCACCCCTGCGGCTCCAGGTCCTCCTCTTCGAAGACCAGCAGCGTGCGCGTGCTGAGCACCTGCGGGATCGCCTGGAGCCGGGTCAGCACCAGTTCCCGCAGCGCCCGGTTGTCGGACACATGGACCAGCAACAGCACGTCGAAGTCCCCGCCCACCAGGGCGATGTGGGAGGCGCCGGGCAGCTGTCTGAGCTCCTCGCGCACCGTGCGCCAGGAGTTCTGGACGATCTTCAGCGTGATGTACGCGGACGTGCCCTGACCGGCCCGCTCGTGGTTGACGCGGGCGCCGAAGCCACGGATGACCCCGTCCTCGACGAGTCGGTTGATACGGGCGTAGGCGTTGGCGCGCGAGACGTGGACCCGCTCGGCGACCGACCGTATCGAGGCGCGGCCGTCCGCCTGGAGCATGCGCAGGATGTCCTGATCGATGGCGTCCAGGGGCCGCGGCGGCGGCAGCGGACCGCTGTCGTCCTGCCCCTCGGCCATTTGTTCAGATGCCACCCGCCCCCGCCTCTCTGCCATGGACGTAGTGCGTCCATCTCAGGCTGTGGAGAACCGTTTGTCCACAGCCTGAGGCCACCCGTAGCCAAAATGTGCCGACGACCGAACAATCGGTAGGTGAGGCGCATCACAGCCGATGCGCCTGACCAAGCCGCTCCCACGAGGAGGTGCCGTCATGACGGTCATGGAGCAGCGGGGCGCTTACCGGCCGACCCCGCCGCCCGCCTGGCAGCCGCGCACGGATCCCGCGCCGCTGCTGCCCGACGCGAAGCCGTACCGCGTCCTCGGCACCGAGGCGGCCGCGAAGGCCGACCCCGAGCTGCTGCGGACGCTGTACGCGCAGCTGGTGAAGGGCCGCCGTTACAACGCGCAGGCCACCGCCCTCACCAAGCAGGGCCGTCTCGCGGTCTACCCCTCCACCACCGGCCAGGAGGCCTGCGAGGTCGCCGCCGCGCTCGTGCTGAAGGAACAGGACTGGCTCTTCCCCAGCTACCGCGACACCCTCGCCGTGGTGGCCCGCGGGGTGGACCCCGTCGAGGCGCTCACCCTGCTGCGCGGTGACTGGCACACCGGCTACGACCCGTACGAGCACCGGGTCGCCCCCCTGTGCACCCCGCTCGCCACCCAGCTGCCGCACGCCGTCGGTCTCGCGCACGCCGCTCGCCTCAAGGGTGACGACGTGGTCGCGCTGGCCATGGTCGGCGACGGAGGCACCAGCGAGGGCGACTTCCACGAGGCGCTGAACTTCGCCGCCGTCTGGCAGGCCCCGGTGGTCTTTTTCGTGCAGAACAACGGCTTCGCGATCTCCGTCCCGCTCGCCAAGCAGACCGCGGCCCCGTCGCTGGCCCACAAGGCCGTCGGCTACGGCATGCCCGGCCGCCTGGTCGACGGCAACGACGCCGCCGCCGTGCACGAGGTGCTCTCCGACGCCGTACGCCGTGCCCGCGCGGGCGGCGGCCCCACTCTCGTCGAGGCGATCACCTACCGGGTCGACGCCCACACCAACGCCGACGACGCGACCCGCTACCGCGGCGACGCCGAGGTCGAGACCTGGCGCGAGCACGACCCGATCCGGCTGCTGGAGCGCGAGCTGACCGAGCGGGGCCTGCTCGACGAGGCCGGCATCGAGGCCGCCCGCCAGGACGCAGAGACCATGGCCGCGGCCCTGCGCGAGCACATGAACCAGGACCCGGTGCTCGACCCCATGGACCTGTTCGGCCACGTGTACGCCGAGCCGACCCCGCAACTGCGCGAGCAGCGGGACCAGCTGCGGGCGGAGCTGGAGGCCGAGGCCGACACCGAGCCGGAGGGGGGAACGCACCGATGACCACCGTCGCCGTCAAGCCGGCCACCATGGCGCAGGCCCTCACGCGCGCGCTGCGCGACGCCATGGCCGCCGACCCAGCCGTGCACGTCATGGGCGAGGACGTCGGCACCCTCGGCGGTGTCTTCCGCGTCACCGACGGACTCGCCGAGGAGTTCGGCGAGGACCGCTGCACGGACACCCCGCTCGCCGAGGCGGGCATCCTCGGCACGGCCGTCGGCATGGCCATGTACGGCCTGCGCCCGGTCGTCGAGATGCAGTTCGACGCGTTCGCCTACCCGGCGTTCGAGCAGCTCATCTCGCACGTGGCCCGCACCCGCAACCGCACCCGCGGCAGGATGCCCCTGCCGATCACCATCCGTGTCCCCTACGGCGGCGGGATCGGCGGCGTCGAGCACCACAGCGACTCCTCCGAGGCGTACTACATGGCGACTCCGGGGCTCCATGTCGTCACGCCCGCCA
Organism: Streptomyces sp. NPDC092370; assembly: GCF_044755265.1. NCBI lineage: Bacteria > Bacillati > Actinomycetota > Actinomycetes > Kitasatosporales > Streptomycetaceae > Streptomyces > Streptomyces sp. NPDC092370. The sequence goes on from NZ_JBIVQO010000005.1 coordinate 323,039, forward strand.
CCGTCGCGGACGCCTACGGGCTGCTGCGCGCCGCCATCGCCTCCGACGACCCGGTCGTCTTCCTGGAGCCGAAGCGGCTGTACTGGTCGAAGGACTCCTGGAACCCCGAGGAGCCGGCGCCCGTCGAGCCGATCGGCCGCGCGGTGGTGCGGCGCCCCGGCCGGAGCGCCACGCTCATCACGTACGGGCCGTCCGTACCCGTCTGCATGGAGGCGGCCGAGGCGGCCCGGGCCGAGGGCTGGGACCTCGAAGTGGTCGATCTGCGTTCCCTGGTGCCGTTCGACGACGAGACGGTGTGTGCCTCGGTGCGGCGGACGGGACGCGCGGTCGTCGTCCACGAGTCGGGTTCCTTCGGGGGCCCGGGCGGGGAGATCGCGGCCCGGGTCACGGAGCGCTGCTTCCACCACCTGGAGGCGCCGGTGCTGCGCGTGGCCGGGTTCGACGTCCCGTACCCGCCGCCGATGCTGGAGCGTCACCACCTGCCCGGTGTGGACCGGATCCTGGACGCCGTGGGGCGTCTTCAGTGGGAGGCCGAGAGCTGATGGCACAGGTGCTGGAGTTCAAGCTGCCCGACCTCGGTGAGGGGCTCACCGAGGCGGAGATCGTGCGCTGGCTGGTCGAGGTCGGTGACGTGGTCGCCATCGACCAGCCGGTCGTCGAGGTCGAGACGGCCAAGGCCATGGTCGAGGTGCCCTGCCCCTACGGCGGTGTGGTCACCGCACGCTTCGGCGAGGAGGGCACGGAACTGCCCGTCGGCGCACCGCTGATCACGGTGGCGGTAGGGGAGCGGCCGGCCTCCGGCGCCGGGGACACCGGGGCCGGGGACACCGGTTCCCAGGGCTCGGGCAACGTCCTGGTCGGTTACGGCACCTCCGAGGCGCCCGCGCGGCGCCGCCGGGTCCGGCAGCAACGGCCGGTGTCCGGCACGTCCGCGACAGCCGGACAGACGGGTGTGCCCGGGGCGGTGAACGGGCGGACCGAAGCCGCCCCCGCCCCGGCGCACGCGCAGGCCGCGGGCCCCGCGACGACGGTGAACGGGCAGGGCGGCGGCCTCGTGAGGGAGGACGGACCCGTCCCCGTGATCTCGCCCCTGGTTCGCCGGCTCGCGCGCCAGAACGGCCTGGACCTGCGGGAGCTGACCGGGTCCGGGCCCGACGGGCTGATCCTGCGGGCCGACGTGGAGTACGCCCTGCGAGCCGCGGGGCAGGGCGTCACGGCATCCCCGGCCGAGCCGCACCCGGGCCTGCCGCGGACCTCCGCGTCCAAGCCCCCGGTGGCCTCCTCCGCAGCGGCCCCCGGCGAGATCCGCACCCCGCTCAAGGGCATCCGAGGCGCCGTCGCCGACAAGCTGGCGCGCAGTCGCCGCGAGATCCCCGACGCCACCTGCTGGGTGGACGCCGACGCGACGGAGCTCATGCGGGCGCGTACGGCCATGAACGCGGCCGGCGGACCGAAGATCTCCCTGCTGGCCCTGCTGGCCCGGATCTGTACGGCCGCCCTCGCCCGCTTCCCCGAGCTCAACTCCACGGTGGACGCGCAGGCCAGGGAGATCGTCCGGTTCGACCAGGTGCACCTGGGCTTCGCGGCGCAGACCGAGAGGGGCCTCGTCGTCCCGGTCGTTCGGGACGCGCACGCGCGGGACGCCGAGTCGCTGACCGCCGAGTTCGCCCGGCTGACCGAGGCCGGCCGGACGGGGACGCTGACGCCCGCCGAGCTGACCGGCGGCACGTTCACGCTGAACAACTACGGCGTCTTCGGCGTCGACGGCTCCACCCCGATCATCAACCACCCCGAGGCCGCCATGCTCGGCGTCGGCCGCATCGTCCCCAAGCCGTGGGTGCACGAGGGCGAGCTGGCGGTACGGCAGGTCGTCCAGCTCTCGCTCACCTTCGACCACCGGGTGTGCGACGGCGGCGTGGCGGGCGGGTTCCTGCGGTATGTGGCGGACTGCGTGGAACAGCCGGCGGTGCTGCTGCGGACACTCTGACCCGTCCGTCCGTTCCGTTCCGTCCGTTCCGTCCGGCCGCAGCGACTCCCGTTTGTTCCGTCCGGCCGCAGCGACTCCCGTCCGGCCGCAGGGACTCCGTGCGGGCGCCTGCCATGCGGACGCTGCGCCTGCCGTGCGGACGCCGTGATTCCTGTTCAGTCCGCGCTCAGCGTCCCGTGACCGGGCCGGTTCCCCCGCGTTCCCTGTGATCGCGGGGGCCGCGCATACTCAGGGGGTGACCGCCTACGAGTACCCCGGTGCACCCGACGCCGGCCCCGGTCCCGCCCAGGGGGCGGACCCCGCCGGATACGACGCCGTCGTGCTCGCCGGTGGTGCCGCCCGGCGCCTCGGCGGCACCGACAAACCCGGTGTGCGCGTGGGCGGGCGGGCTCTGCTCGACCGGGTGCTCGCCGCTTGCGGCGGCGCCCGGAGCACCGTCGTCGTCGCCGCGCCCCGGGCGACCGCACGGTCCGTCACCTGGGCCCGCGAGGACCCGCCGGGTGGCGGACCGCTCGCCGCGCTCGACGCCGGACTCCGCCACACCACGGCCGAGCATGTCGTGGTGCTCTCCGCCGACCTGCCGTTCCTCCAGGACGCGACCGTCGGCCGCCTGCTGAGCGCGCTTCGGGGAAGCGGCACCGACGGTGTGCTGCTGACCGACCCGGGCGGCCGTGACCAGCCGCTCGTGGCCGCCTACCGCGCGCCGCGGCTGCGCGAGGAGCTCGCGCGCCTCGTCGGCCGACACGGCGCGCTCGTCGGTCTTCCCCTGCGGCGTCTGACCACCGAGCTGAACCTCACCCGCGTCTGCGACCCGGTCGCGTCCTTCGACTGCGACACCTGGGACGACATCGCCACCGCCAGGGCACGTATCAGGGAGCATGGGCACGTGTTGGATGAATGGATTTCCGCCGTCAAGGACGAACTGGGGATCGACCTCGATGTCGACACCCGCGGCCTGCTCGACCTCGCCCGCGACGCCGCCCACGGTGTGGCCCGGCCCGCGGCGCCGCTGACCACCTTCCTCGTGGGCTATGCGGCCGCGCAGGCCGGCGGAGGCCCCGAAGCGGTCGCCGAAGCCGCCCGCAAGGCCGCCGCCCTCGCCGTCCGCTGGGAGGAGGAGAGCGAATCCGAGGCCCAGCCGCCCGCCGCCGCGCCACAAGCCCCCCAGGGCGATGTGGCCCCCGACGCCACGCCCGACACCCGCCAGGACGCCGGATGACCCCGCACGGCGCCCGTGCCGGTGAGAACGCCGAGGACCTCGACGTCGAGGAGGTGCTCGCCCTCGTGAAGAACACCAACGGCAACCACCTGCCCGACCCCACGGCACGAGGCGGGACGGACGGTGCCCGCGTCCCCCACCGGCCGGACCCCCCCGACCGGCCCGACACCCGCCACCGCGCCACCCCCTGGGCCGAGGCACGGGCCCTCGCGGAACGCGCCGGCCGCGACGCCGCCCGGGCCGCCCGCCGCGCCCCGGTCTCCGCGCTCTTCGACACCGCCCTCGGCCTGACCCTGGCCGCCCCGCTCGACGCCCTCACCGACCTGCCCTCCTTCGACACCTCCGCCATGGACGGCTGGGCGGTCTGCGGCCCCGCCCCCTGGCGCGTACGGGAGGAGGGCGTCCTCGCCGGGCACGCCGCGCCCGCGCCCCTCACCGACGGGGAGGCCGTCCGGATCGCCACCGGCGCCCGCATCCCCCCGGACGCCACCGCCGTCCTGCGCAGCGAGCACGGCCGCACCGACGACAAGGGCCGCCTGTACGCGACCAGGGACGTCGTCCCCGGCCAGGACATCCGCCCGCGCGGCCAGGAGTGCCGCACCGGCGACCAGCTCCTCGCCGTCGGCACCCTCGTCACCCCGGCCGTCCTCGGGCTCGCGGCGGCGGCCGGATACGACACCGTCACCGCGGTCCCCCGGGCGCGCGCCGAAGTCCTCGTCCTCGGCGACGAGTTGCTCACCCAGGGACTGCCGCGCGACGGCCTGATCCGGGACGCGCTCGGCCCGATGCTGCCGCCCTGGTTGCGGGCGCTCGGCGCCGAGGTCACCGCCGTCCGGCGCATCCGCGACGACGCCGATGCCCTGCACCGGGCCGTCACCACCTCCGACGCCGATGTCATCCTCACCACCGGTGGCACCGCGGCGGGCCCCCTCGACCACGTCCACCCCACCCTCAGCCGGATCGGCGCCGAACTCCTCGTGGACGGCGTCGAGGTGCGCCCGGGCCACCCCATGCTGCTGGCCCGCATCACGCAGACGCAGCACCTCGTGGGCCTCCCGGGCAATCCGCTCGCCGCCGTCTCCGGCCTGCTGACGCTCGCCGAGCCGCTGCTGCGGAGCCTCGCCGCCCGCCCGGCACCGGAGCCGTACACAATGCCGCTGCGGGACGCCGTGCACGGGCACCCGCACGACACCCGGCTCGTCCCCGTCGTCCTGCGCGGCGACGAGGCCGTGCCGCTGCATTACAACGGCCCCGCCATGCTGCGGGGCATCGCGGCGGCCGACGCACTGGCCGTCGTACAGCCGGGTGGCGCCCGGCCGGGCCAGGAGACGGAACTGATCGACCTCCCCTGGGCGTCCGGAGGAATCGGGGTGTGTTTCACGTGAAACTTCCGGGCCAGGACGCGATCGCCCGCCAAGCCGACGAACATCTGGTGACCCATCGGGTGAAACTCCCGAGGAAGATGGTGGAGCACCCGGTCCGCCAGGTCGTCAGACGGTTGTTGATGGCACTGGTGGTCCTCGTCGCGACCGCGCTGATCGTCTACGCCGACCGTGACGGCTACAACGACAACGCGGGCGGCGGCGTCGACCTCCTCGACGCCTTCTACTACGCGACCGTCACTCTCTCCACCACCGGTTACGGTGACATCACTCCGGCGAGTAACGGCGCCCGGCTGACCAATATCCTCGTCATCACGCCCCTGCGCGTGCTGTTCCTGATCATCCTGGTCGGTACCACGCTCGAAGCCCTCACCGAACGCACTCGGGAGGAGTGGCGACTGACCCGCTGGAGGTCCACCTTGCGCGATCACACCGTCGTCATCGGCTTTGGCACGAAGGGCAGGTCGGCGATCCGGACCGTCTGCGCGACGGGACTGAAGAAGGAACAGGTCGTGGTGGTCGATCCCAGTTCCAAGGTGATCGACGCCGCGACCGCCGAGGGGTATGCGGGCATCGTCGGGGACGCGACGCGCAGCGAGGTGCTCAAGCAGGCCGAGGTCCACAAGGCACGTCAGATCATCATTGCCACCCAGCGCGACGACACGGCGGTCCTGGTGGCGCTGACGGCCCGGCAGCTCAACCGCGGGGCGAACATCGTGGCCGCCGTGCGCGAGGAGGAGAACGCGCCGCTGCTGAAGCAGTCCGGTGCCGACGCGGTCATCACCAGCGCCAGCGCCGCCGGCCGTCTGCTCGGCCTCTCCGTGCTCAGCCCCTCCGCCGGCATGGTGCTCGAGGACCTCATTCAGCAGGGCAGCGGGCTCGACATCGTGGAGCGGCCGGTCGTCAAGGCCGAGGTGGGCAAGACGCCGAGGGAGGCCGCCGACCTGGTCGTGAGTGTCATACGCGGTCATCGGGTGCTCGGTTATGACGACGCGGCCGTCGGAAAGCTGGAGTTGACCGACCGGCTCATCACCATCGTGCGCAAGACCCCGGCCACCCAGGTCGCGCCGGACATCCGCCCGATGCCCCCGATGCCCCGCAACAACTGACGAGCAGAGCGAACGGCCGGCCGTCGCGCACCCTCCGGTGCGCGACGGCCGGCCGAGAGCCCGAGGGCGCCGGGGCTACTTCCGGTTGTACAGGCGCATCGTGACCGGCCCGAAGACCAGCACGAACAGGGCCGCCCAGCCCAGCGACCAGGCGACCTCGTCGGCCGGCCAGTCACCGCCCATCAGGCCGCGCACCGCTGACGCCAGATGGGTGATGGGGCTGTTGTTGACGAACGCCTGCAACCAGCCCGGCATGGTCTTCGGGTCCACGAACACGTTGGACAGGAACGTGAGCGGGAAGATCACCATCATGCTGACGCCCATCACCGACTTCTCGGTGCGCAGCATCAGCCCGAACATCGTCCAGATCCACGAGAAGGCGAACGAGAAGGCCACCAGCAGGGCGATCCCGGCGAGGACACCGGCCACCCCGCCGTCCGGCCGGTAGCCCAGGATGATGCCGACGGTGAGCATCACGGCCGACGCGATCGTGTACCGCAGAGCGTCGCCGAGCAGATAGCCGACCATCGTCGACGGCCGCCAGATCGGCAGGCTGCGGAACCGGTCGAAGACGCCCTTCTCGATGTCGGTGTTCACGGAGACACCCGTGTACATGGTGATCATCACGACCGACATCACGAGGATGCCCGGCAGCAGGAACTGGATGTACTCCTTCGGCGAGCCGGCCAGCGCCCCGCCGAACAGGTACGTGTACATCAGCACCATCATGATCGGGAACGCCGTGACGTCGAAGAGTTGCTCCGGCACGTGCTTGATCTTGAGGATCGCCCGCCAGCCGAAGGTCATCGACGCCGACCAGGCGCTGGGCCGCGGCGGCCGGTCCTTGGAGACGAGCAGCGCGGCGAGGGACTCGGCGCTGACCGGGGCGAGCTCCTTGCTGTCGGTGGTCGTCGCGGTGCTCATGCCGCCACCTCGTCCTTCGGGTCGTCGGAGCGGTCGGAGGAGTCGTGCGTGTCGTGCCCGGTGAGGGCGAGGAACACCTCGTCCAGGCTGGGCTGGCCCAGCGAGAAGTTGTCGACGGTGATGCCGGCGCGGACCAGTTCACTCAGCGCGCGGGCGGCCTGCTCGGCCGCCGAGTCGTCGCTCGCCGCCGTACCGAGGCGGGCGGTGAGGGCCACCGGGTCGGGCTCCGGCTGCACCCGCGCGTCCAGGGTGCGGCGCAGCAGCTCGGCCGCGAGGTCGCGCTGGTCGGCATCGCGCAGGCGCAGATGGACGGACCCGGCGCCGACGGACGACTTCAGCTCGCCCTTGGTGCCCTCGGCGATCACTTTGCCGCGGTCGATGACGGCGATCCGGGACGCCAGCTGGTCGGCCTCGTCCAGATACTGCGTGGTCAGCAGCACGGTCGTGCCCTGGGCGACGACGGCCCGCACGATGTCCCAGACCTGGTTGCGGCTGCGCGGGTCCAGACCGGTCGTCGGCTCGTCCAGGAACAGCAGGTCGGGGGTGTTGAGGATGGACGCTGCGATATCGATGCGGCGCCGCATGCCACCCGAGTAGTGCTTGACCTGCTTCGCGGCCGCCTCGGTCAGCCCGAAGGCCTCCAGGAGCTGGCCGGCGCGTGTGCGGGCGGCCTTCTTGTGGTGACCGAGCAGCCGGCCCAGCAGGACCAGGTTCTCGGTGCCGGTGAGATCCTCGTCCACCGACGCGTACTGGCCCGTGAGGCTCACCCGGCCGCGCACCTCGTCCGCCTCGCGGACGATGTCGTGGCCGAAGACATGGGCCTCGCCGCCGTCCGGTCGCAGGAGCGTGGCCAGCATCTTCACGGTGGTGGTCTTGCCGGCGCCGTTCGGGCCGAGGACGCCGTAGACCGTGCCCGCGGGCACGGACAGGTCGACTCCGTCGACGGCCCTCGTCTCGCCGAACGTTTTCACCAGGCCCGCGGTCTCGATCGCCAGGCCGGACGTCTGCGTGCTCATGCTTCGGGTCCTTCCGCGTGCTTGGGCTACGCATGGAGAGACCTTTACCGTCGCGCAAACTCATCGGTCCCGCACACGGTTTTCGCCTGGGCCGGTCCCATGGCCCAGTCGCGGTGGTCCCGGAGACGGAGCGGACTCGGTCCGGGGACCGAGGGGTACGGTCCCTTGCATGTATGCGATCACGATTGCCGAACCTGGTGGGCCCGAGGCGTTGGTCTGGGACGAGGTCCCGGACCCCGTGCCCGGCGAGGGCGAGGTCCTGGTCGAGGTGGCGGCCGGCGCCGTCAACCGGGCCGACATCCTGCAGCGGCAGGGCTTCTACGAACCGCCGCCCGGCGTGTCCCCCTACCCCGGCCTGGAGTGCTCAGGGCGGATCGCCGGGATCGGCGGTGGGGTCTCCGGGTGGAACGTCGGCGACGAGGTGTGCGCGCTGCTCTCCGGCGGCGGTTATGCCGAGAAGGTGGTCGTCCCGGCCGGGCAGTTGCTGCCCGTGCCCGACGGCGTCGGTCTGACCCAGGCCGCGGCCCTGCCCGAGGTGGCCTGCACGGTCTGGTCGAACGTCTTCATGATCGCCCACCTGCGTCCCGATGAGACGCTCCTCGTGCACGGCGGCTCCAGCGGTATCGGCACGATGGCCATCCAGCTGGCCAAGGCCGTCGGTGCGCGGGTGGCCGTGACGGCCGGTACGAAGGAGAAGCTGGAGCGGTGCGCCGAGCTGGGCGCCGACATCCTGGTCAACTACCGCGAGCAGGACTTCGTCGAGGAGGTCAGGAAGGCGACGGACGGCGCCGGGGCGGACGTCATCCTCGACAACATGGGCGCCAAGTACCTGGAGCGCAACGTCAGGGCCCTCGCCGTCAACGGCCGGCTCGCGATCATCGGCATGCAGGGCGGAGTGAAGGGCGAACTGAACATCGGCGCCCTGCTCGCCAAGCGCGCCGCCATCACCGCGACGTCCCTGCGGGCCCGGCCACTGGAGGAGAAGGCAGCCATCGTGGCGGCCGTACGCGAGCACGTCTGGCCCCTGTTCGCCGGCGGCCACCTGCGCCCGGTCGTCGACCGCGAACTCCCGATGCGGGACGCCGCCGCCGCACACCGGGTCGTGGAGGAGAGCGGCCACATCGGCAAGGTCCTGCTGATCGCCGCCCCCCAGGGCGCCTGACCCCTGCCGCGGGTCCGGGGCACCCCGTCCCGAACGGGCGTGCGGCGGACCCGGCGCCGGATTACGCCAGGTGCTCGGCCCCCAGCGCCGGGACCGGGCGATCGCACGGCCGCTCGACGAGGCGGCCGGACCCCTCGCGCCCCCGCGGAGCGGCACGAGCCGTCCGCCCCGGGCGGCCGGGCTCTTCGCGCGGCACGAGCCGTCCGCCCGAGGCGGCGCGATTCCGCCTGCAAGCGGGGCCGCCCGGGGCTTTGGCCCCGCTCCAGGCGGCTGGACTCCCTTCACGCGGGGGTCCGGGCGGGCTCGGGGTTCCCTTGCACTGGTTGTCCGGATTCCGTGTTCAGGTGGGGGTTCGGCCGGGGTTGCGACCTCGCCGCGTCGGGCGGGCGGGCTGCATGCACGTGGGGGGTCCGGCCGGGCAGGCTGCCTTCACGCGGGGGTCCGGGCGGGCTCGGGGTTCCCCTGCACTGGTCGGCCGGATTCCGTGTTCAGGTGGGGGTCCGGCCGGGCGGACTGCCTCCAGGGGGGTCCGGGCGGGCTCGGGGTTCCCTTGCACTGGTCGGCCGGATTCCGTGTTCAGGTGGGGGTTCGGCCGGGGTTGTGACCTCGCCGCGTCGGGCGGGCGGGCTGCATGCACGTGGGGGGTCCTGCCGGGTGGACTGCCTTCACGCGGGGGTCCGGGCGGGCTCGGGGTTCCCTTGCACTGGTCAGCCGATTCCGCCTCCACGAGGAGGGCTCGGCGAGCCGCGGTCCCAACACACCGGACAGCCGGAACCCCCTGCGAGCGGGGGGACGGATCCGGCCGGGCCGTGCCCCCGCCGCACCGTCCGGCTGCCCGGCCGAGCGGCCGGGGGTCGCCCCGGCGGCAGCCGAGCCGCACCTGCGAAGTGCGCGGTACACGTGTGCCGGACGGTCGGGTCCCGACGCCCGGCGTCCGCCCCTACACCCGCCGCAGCCGCAGTCCCACGAACGCCAGGCCCAGGCCCAGGCCGATCAGGACCAGTCCGCTGCCCAGGGGCAGGATGCGCAGGGCCGGGCCGCCGGGTCGTTCGGCGGTCGCGGCCTCTCGTACGGGCTGCTCCGCCGGGGCGGACGGTACCGGGGCGGGCTCCCGGGGCGCCTCGGGGACGGCGGTGGCGTCGGTGACGCCCGGCTTCTCCCCGGCGTCCTCCGGGCGTCCCGGACGTGCCCGGCCTTCACCGGCCCTGCTCCCGGCCCACGAGGGCTCACCGGGTGCGGAGGGTGCCGACGGGGCCGACGGGGCCGACGAAGCCGCCCGGGCCGCCCGGGCCGAGGGGGCGGGCAGGTGGGACGGAGCGGTGACGAGCCCGGCCTCTCCCTCCTCCTCGTCCGTGAGGGCGGCGGCCCCGTGGGACGGGACGGATCCGTAGGGTGAGACGACCGCGCCCGCCCCCAGGGCGAGCACCAGTCCCGCCGCCCGCAGTGCGCGTAGCCACGGAGTCACGTGGGTGACCCCCTCCCGCCGCGCCCGTCAGGGCAGAAACGGCAAGTTCGGTCCTATTGAGGCAATCAGCCTCACACCGTCCCGGACTTCCGGCACTCCGGACTCGGCCGACGGGCGGAATCGCTGCACAATCCGGTTATGTCGATACGTCACGGGCTGCTGGCGCTCCTGGTGGCAGGTCCCCGCTACGGCTCCCGCCTGCGCGCCGACTTCGAGGCCCGCACCGGCGGGACCTGGCCGCTGAACATCGGGCAGGTCTACACGACGCTGGGCCGCCTGGAACGGGACGGCATGGTCGCCCAGGACGACGTCGACGCGGCCGGACGGACGCTGTACGCGCTCACCGACGCGGGCCGGGCCGAGCTGCGCGCCTGGTACGACCACCCGGTGCAAAGGACCGGCCCGCCGCGCGACGAGCTGGCGATCAAGCTGGTGATGGCTCTCGGCACGGACGGCGTCGACGTACGGGAGGTCGTCGAGACCCAGCGCCGGCACGTGACGCGGGCGTTGCACGAGCACGTGCGGCAGCGGGCGGAGGCCCTGGCCGGGGTGCCGGAGCACCCCGAGAGGATGGCCCGGCTGCTCGTCCTGGAGCAGCTCGTCTTCCACGCCGAGGCCGAGGTCCGCTGGCTGGACCACTGCGAGGCCCGTCTGCTGCGCTTCGTCCACGAGGAGGAGGAACCACCCGCGCGGAAGCAACCCGAAGTCTGACCGGCTCGTCTCCTCCGGCGTGGTGGATCAGCCTCCTGTGGGGGCACCACGGAGGTGAGGTGCAGGCGTGCGACAGAATGGCGACATGGAGATGCCGAGGAACCAAAGGCCGCCGGAGAACCCTCAGATCCTGGTCGTGGGCCAGGACGGCATGGCGCTCGGTGGCGGCAGCGCAGACGAGGACTCCCGCGAGACCCCGGTCACGGAACAGGTGGAGCAGCCCGCCAAGGTCATGCGGATCGGCAGCATGATCAAGCAGCTGCTGGAGGAAGTGCGCGCGGCTCCCCTGGACGAGGCCAGCCGGGTCCGGCTCAAGGACATCCACGCCAGCTCGGTGAAGGAGCTGGAGGACGGTCTGGCGCCCGAGCTGGTCGAGGAGCTGGAGCGGCTCTCCTTGCCTTTCACGGACGAGGCGACCCCCAGCGACGCGGAGCTGCGCATCGCGCAGGCCCAGCTCGTCGGCTGGCTGGAGGGGCTCTTCCACGGGATCCAGACGACGCTGTTCGCCCAGCAGATGGCGGCCCGTGCCCAGTTGGAGCAGATGCGCCGGGCCCTGCCGCCGGGTGTCGGCGACGGCCTCGACGAGCAGCAGCCGGGCGGCCGTTCGGGCGGCCCCTACCTGTAGACGGCCCACCGGCACGCGGCCACACCGGCCACCACACCGACCACAGGGGCCCGGCGGCCGAAGCCGCCGGGTCCTTCCGCGTCGGGGTACCTCAGGAGGGCGGGTTGCCCGTCGAGACGCTGAGCTCGATCTCGGGCATGTCCCGCGGGTCCACATCGGTGCCGGCGGACGGGAACTGGCCCATGATCGTGCCGTCGCCGTAGGTGTTCTCGTCCGTCATGTCGATGTTCTTCTTCCACCCGGCCGCCTGGAGACAGGCCTTGACCGAGTCGATGTTCTTGAACTTGAAGTCAGGCATCCGGACCTTGTCCGGGTCGTTGTACGACTCCCGAGGCTCCGTGCACTCCTCGGTGTCGATCGTCTTCGAGGTGTCCGGGCCGCGGTAGCCGGGCTTCTTCTCCGCGGAGGCCGAGGCGCTCGCCTTGCTGCCGGGCTTGTCGTCCTCGCCGCCGCCGTTCATGAGCAGCGCCGTGACGAGGCCGCCGACCGCGACGACGGACACGATGACCGAGCCGATGATCACGGGCTTGTTGTTCCGGCCGCCGCCGGAGGAGGCCGGCGCGCTCTGGGGCGTCAGGTTGTACGGCGGCGGCGTCGACGGGCCCGGCTGCGGGGAGTAGGCCGCCGGGGACGGCGTCTGGTAGCCGCCCTGCTGCGGATAGCCGTACGCCGGGGACGGCCCGGTCGGGGCGGGCGTGCCGTAGGGGTTCGGGGGCGGGGTCGGCTGGTAGGGCGTCTGGACCTGTCCCGAGGGGGCCGGGGTGGCCTGGTCGACCGGCGGGAACACGGCCGAGCCGACGCCCGCGCCGCTCGGGGCCGGCGTTCCCGGGACGATGCTCGGCGGCGCGGTCTGGACGGACGCCGCCACGCGCAGGCACTCGTCACGCATGGCCTCGGCGCTCGGGAAGCGCTCGTTGGGGTTCTTCTTCAGCGCGCGGGCGATCAGCGCGTCCACGGCCGGCGGCAGCGCGCGGTTGATCGAGGACGGAACCGGCGGCTCCTCCTGCACATGTGCGTACGCGATGGCCAGCGGCGAGTCCGCCTCGAACGGCAGCCGCCCGGTCACCAGCTGGAAGAGCATGATGCCGACCGAGTACAGGTCGGAGCGGGCGTCCACACCGCGGCCGAGGGCCTGCTCGGGCGAGAGGTACTGAGGGGTGCCGACGACCATGCCGGTCTGCGTCATCGACGTCACACCGGACTGCATGGCGCGGGCGATGCCGAAGTCCATGACCTTGACCACGGCGCGCTTGGTCATCATCACGTTGCCCGGCTTGATGTCGCGGTGGACCAGGCCCATCTCGTGGCTGATCTCCAGCGCGGCCAGCACGTCCGCGGTGATCTTCAGCGCCTTGTCGGCGGGCATCGCGCCCTGCTGCCGCACGTCCTCGTCGAGGACCGAGCCGAGCGGGCGGCCCTCGACGTACTCCATGACGATGTAGGGCGTCGTCATGCCGTCGAGAGTGTCCTCGCCGGTGTCGAAGACGGAGACGATGTTGGTGTGCGTGAGCTTGGCCACGGCCTGGGCCTCGCGGCGGAACCGCTCGCGGAAGGCCTGTTCCCGTCCGAGATCCGTGTGAAGTGTCTTGATGGCGACCTGCCGGTCGAGCACACTGTCGTAGGCGAGGTGCACCGAGGCCATGCCGCCCTGGCCGAGCAGGTCACGCAGCTGATAGCGGCCACTGGCGAGCGCCCGCCCCGTGTACTGGCCCTGCGCGCCGTCCTGGCTCATGTTCCGTTTCCCCCGTAGCCCTTCAGGCGCCACCGACTGCCGTTGATCCGCCGTTGATCCGTATGGGATCAACCGTCATTCCCGGCCAAGTCTGCCCCAGGGCACCGGCACGTCAAGCGCGATGCCCGTTCCGTGACCGTACGCGGAAGAAGCGACGCGGAAGCGTTACAGGGGGCCTACGGCCGGAACGCGGAATTTGCACGACGGTACGGAGTGAAGGTTTCATGGCCGGTCCGTCTCGTGCCGGTCCGGGCGCCCCTTCCCGGACCGGAGGCTTGCGCGGAGGCTGTAGCGTGGCCGACGGAGACCGTAACAACACCGCGCGCACCCGCGGGCAGAAACGACGGCGAGGACTGATGGCACAGCAGCAGCGCGCTCAGGGCCCGTCCGACCCCGAGGCGACTGGCAGCGGTATGTCGGACGCGCCGGAGTCCTGGGGGAACGGCGGGCTGGTCGGGGACGGCCGGTACCGGTTGACCCACAGACTCGGCCGGGGCGGCATGGCCGAGGTGTTCGCAGCCGAGGACGTCCGCCTCGGACGCACCGTCGCCGTCAAGCTGCTCCGCTCCGACCTCGCCGAGGACCCGGTGTCCAAGGCGCGCTTCACGCGCGAGGCCCAGTCGGTGGCCGGCCTCAACCACCACGCGATCGTCGCCGTGTACGACTCCGGCGAGGACTTCGTCGGCGGTCAGTCCGTGCCCTACATCGTGATGGAGCTGGTCGAGGGCCGCACCATCCGTGACCTGCTGCTGAACGCGGAGGCCCCCGGCCCCGAGCAGGCGCTGATCATCGTCTCGGGCGTCCTGGAGGCGCTCGCCTACTCCCACCAGCACGGCATCGTGCACCGCGACATCAAGCCCGCCAACGTCATCATCACGCACAACGGCGCCGTGAAGGTGATGGACTTCGGCATCGCCCGCGCCCTGCACGGCGCGTCCACGACGATGACGCAGACCGGCATGGTCATGGGCACCCCGCAGTACCTCTCCCCCGAGCAGGCCCTCGGCAAGGCCGTCGACCATCGCTCCGACCTGTACGCCACGGGCTGTTTGCTCTACGAACTCCTCGCGCTGCGCCCGCCGTTCACCGGTGAGACCCCGCTGTCGGTGGTCTACCAGCACGTCCAGGACATCCCGACACCGCCGTCCGAGGCCTCCGACGCCTGCCCGCCGGAGCTGGACGGCCTGGCCATGCGCGCTCTCGCCAAGGAGCCCGACGACCGATTCCAGACGGCCGAGGAGATGCGCGGGCTGGTCCAGTACGCGCTCCAGATGCTCTACGACCAGGGCGGCCACACCGGCACCTGGAACACCGGCCCGGTCGTCATGCACGAGGGCCGGCACACCCCGTCGGGCGGCTTCGCCGGCACGGCCGTGATGGGCCACCCCGGGGACGCCTCCGGCACCACGCAGATCCCCTCGCCGATCCTGCCCGGCGGCTACGGCGGCGGGGACGACGGCGGCTTCGAGGGCCACGGCAACAAGGGCAGCGGCCGCGGCAAGCTCTGGATCCTCGCCGTGCTCGCGGTGATCGCGATCGCGGCGGGTGTCGCCCTGGCCCTGCAGAACACCGGTGGCGGCAAGGACGACCCGAGCAAGAAGCAGTCGCCGACCACCTCGCAGACGCCCGAGAAGAAGACGCCCAGCGAGACGCCGAGCGACGACCCGACCGACGCGCCGACCGACACGTCCACGGACAACAGCACCGGCACGAGCTCCGGCGGCGGCAACTACACGCCGTCCTACACGCCGTCCTACACGCCGTCGCAGAGCGCTCCGCAGTCGCCCACCGGCCAGCCCTCGAACCCGCCGACCTCCTCGGAGCCGACCGGCGAGCCGACGGGCGAGCCGCCCACGGACGTGGAGACTCCGCCGGACGACACGGGCGGTGCCGACGGTGGCACCACGGAGGGCGTCGTCGGCGGCGCGGGCGGCGGCGAAGGCTGACCCGCTGCTCAGAGGCATGATCCACGTGCGCGTGGGGCCCGGGAACGGGACCCACGCGCACGTGCCGTTTGGACGCGCCGACAAGAGAACTCTTCCCGTGACCTGGGTCACCGGGTTAACGTGCGGTTGCTCCGGCCTCCTGCAAGGCTGTGACCAGGGACCCTTCACCACCTTCCCGATTTACTTGGATATCCAAGCAAAATCCCAGGTCAGAGGGGGTTTCACAGAAATGTGGAGCACTGGGTAACGTGCTTTCTGCAGGGCGCTCGCCGGGGCACCTGTCACGCCTGTCCCCGGCCGAGTGGCACCCACCCCGTGCCCCGGTGGTCGAGAACAGGTGAGCCGCTCCCCCAGGCTCAAAAGAGCAGGGGGGACCCCCAGGCCTACCGGCAACCCCGTGGCCCGGACCGACGGAGGAGCACACGTGACCGTGGAGAGCACTGCCGCGCGCACACCGCGACGCAGCGCCGGAAGCAAGGCCGGCACCACCGGCACCAAGCGCACCACCCGCACGACTGCCAAGAGGGACGCCGGCACCGAGCCCCAGCTCGTCCAGCTGCTGACGCCCGAGGGCAAGCGTGTCAAGAACGCCGAGTACGACAAGTACGTCGCCGGCATCACTCCGGAAGAGCTCCGCGGGCTCTACCGCGACATGGTGCTCACCCGCCGCTTCGACGCCGAGGCCACCTCCCTGCAGCGCCAGGGCGAGCTGGGCCTGTGGGCGTCGCTGCTCGGGCAGGAGGCCGCCCAGATCGGGTCCGGGCGGGCCACCCGCGACGACGACTACGTCTTCCCGACCTACCGCGAGCACGGCGTGGCCTGGTGCCGAGGCGTCGACCCGTCGAACCTGCTCGGGATGTTCCGCGGCGTGAACAACGGCGGCTGGGACCCCAACAGCAACAACTTCCAGCTCTACACCATCGTCATCGGCTCCCAGACGCTGCACGCCACCGGCTACGCGATGGGCATCGCCAAGGACGGTGCCGACAGCGCGGTGATCGCGTACTTCGGTGACGGAGCCTCCAGCCAGGGCGACGTGGCCGAGTCGTTCACCTTCTCCGCGGTCTACAACGCCCCGGTGGTGTTCTTCTGCCAGAACAACCAGTGGGCGATCTCCGAGCCCACCGAGAAGCAGTCCCGCGTGCCGATCTACCAGCGTGCCCAGGGCTTCGGCTTCCCGGGCGTCCGGGTGGACGGCAACGACGTGCTCGGTGTCCTCGCGGTCACCCGCTGGGCCCTGGAGCGGGCCCGCACCGGCGAGGGCCCGACCCTCGTCGAGGCCTTCACCTACCGCATGGGCGCCCACACCACCTCCGACGACCCGACCCGCTACCGGGGCGACGAGGAGCGCCAGGCCTGGGAGGCCAAGGACCCGATCCTGCGCCTTCGCCGGTACCTGGAGGCCTCGAACCACGCGGACGAGGAATTCTTCGAGGAACTGGAGACCGAGTCCGAGGCGTTGGGCAAGCGAGTGCGCGAAGCGGTCCGTGCCATGCCCGACCCGGACCACTTCGCGATCTTCGAGAACGCCTATGCGGACGGCCACGCGCTCGTCGACGAGGAGCGCGCCCAGTTCGCCGCGTACCAGGCGTCGTTCGCCGATGAGGGGGGCAACTGACATGGCCGACAAGATGGCACTGGCCAAGGCGATCAACGAGTCGCTGCGCCGCGCCCTGGAGTCCGACCCCAAGGTCCTGATCATGGGCGAGGACGTCGGCAAGCTCGGCGGCGTCTTCCGGGTGACGGACGGCCTGCAGAAGGACTTCGGCGAGAGCCGCGTCATCGACACCCCGCTCGCCGAGTCGGGCATCGTCGGCACGGCGATCGGCCTGGCCCTGCGCGGCTACCGCCCGGTGGTGGAGATCCAGTTCGACGGCTTCGTCTTCCCGGCGTACGACCAGATCGTCACGCAGCTCGCGAAGATGCACGCGCGTTCGCTGGGCAAGGTCAAGCTGCCGGTCGTCGTGCGCATCCCGTACGGCGGCGGCATCGGCGCGGTGGAGCACCACTCCGAGTCGCCCGAGGCGCTCTTCGCGCACGTGGCGGGCCTGAAGATCGTCAGCCCGTCGAACGCGTCGGACGCGTACTGGATGATGCAGCAGGCCATCCAGAGCGACGACCCGGTGATCTTCTTCGAGCCCAAGCGCCGCTACTGGGACAAGGGCGAGGTCAGCACGGAGGCGATCCCGGGCCCGCTGCACAAGGCCCAGGTGGTCCGCGAGGGCACCGACCTCACCCTGGCCGCCTACGGCCCCATGGTGAAGCTCTGCCAGGAGGTCGCGGACGCGGCCGCCGAGGAGGGCAAGAACCTGGAGGTCCTGGACCTGCGCTCGGTCTCCCCGCTCGACTTCGACTCGATCCAGGCGTCGGTGGAGAAGACACGCCGCCTGGTCGTCGTGCACGAGGCCCCGGTGTTCTTCGGATCGGGCGCGGAGATCGCCGCCCGGATCACGGAGCGGTGCTTCTACCACCTGGAGGCCCCGGTGCTCCGGGTCGGCGGCTACCACGCGCCGTACCCGCCGGCCCGCCTGGAGGAGGAGTACCTGCCGAACCTGGACCGGGTGCTGGACGCCGTCGACCGCTCGCTGGCGTACTGAGGAGAGGGTCGTGACGACGATGACGGAAGCGTCCGTGCGCGAGTTCAAGATGCCCGACGTGGGCGAGGGACTCACCGAGGCCGAGATCCTCAAGTGGTACGTCCAACCCGGTGACACGGTCACCGACGGCCAGGTGGTCTGCGAGGTGGAGACGGCGAAGGCGGCCGTCGAGCTCCCCATCCCGTACGACGGCGTGGTCCGGGAGCTGCACTTCCCCGAGGGCACCACGGTCGACGTGGGCACGTCGATCATCGCGGTGGACGTCGGCGGTGGCGGCGCCGCACCCGTGCCCGCCGCCGAGCAGCCGGCGGCGGCCGAGTCCGCCGAGGAGCCCAAGGCGGCGGGCTCGGGACGCCAGCCGGTCCTGGTGGGCTACGGGGTGGCGACCTCGTCCACCCGCCGCCGCCCCCGCAAGGGTCCGGAGGTCCCGGTCCAGCAGGCCTCGACGGCGATCCAGACGGAGCTGAACGGCCACGGGCCGGCGGCACCCGCCGCACCCGCCCCGGCGCCCCCCGCTCCGGCCGGCGCGGAACGCCCGCTGGCCAAGCCCCCCGTCCGCAAGTTGGCCAAGGACCTGGGCGTCGATCTGACGACGGTCGTCCCGACCGGCCCGGACGGCATCATCACCCGCGAGGACGTGCACGCGGCGGTCGCCGCCGCCGTCCCGGCGGTCCCCGAGCCGTCGGTCACCCCCGCCCCCGCCCCCGCCGCGACCGCGGCCCAGACTCCGGTGTCCTACGACACGGCCCGCGAGACCCGTATCCCGGTCAAGGGGGTCCGCAAGGCGACGGCGGCGGCGATGGTCGGCTCGGCGTTCACCGCGCCGCACGTCACCGAGTTCGTGACGGTCGACGTGACGCGCACGATGAAGCTGGTCGAGGAGCTGAAGGCGGACAAGGAGTTCGCGGGCCTGCGCGTGAACCCCCTGCTGCTGATCGCCAAGGCGCTGCTCGTCGCGATCCGGCGCAACCCGGACGTCAACGCGTCCTGGGACGAGGCCGCCCAGGAGATCGTGGTCAAGCACTACGTGAACCTGGGCATCGCGGCCGCGACCCCGCGCGGCCTGATCGTGCCGAACATCAAGGACGCCCACGCCAAGACGCTGCCGCAGCTGGCCGAGTCGCTGGGCGAGCTGGTGGCGACGGCCCGGGACGGCAAGACATCCCCGGCGGCCATGCAGGGCGGCACGGTGACGATCACCAACGTCGGCGTCTTCGGCGTCGACACGGGCACGCCGATCCTCAACCCGGGCGAGTCCGCGATCCTCGCGGTCGGTGCGATCAAGCCCCAGCCGTGGGTCCACAAGGGCAAGGTGAAGCCCCGTCAGGTCACCACTTTGGCCCTCTCCTTCGACCACCGCCTGGTCGACGGCGAGCTGGGTTCGAAGGTCCTGGCCGACGTGGCGGCGATCCTGGAGCAGCCGAAGCGCCTGATCACCTGGGCGTGAGCCGGGTCCGGCGGCCCCCACCTCTCGGGGTGGGGGCCGCCGGCGTTCGTCCGGGGGAATGAACGGGGGGTTCGCCGAGGGACACAGGAATCTCCTCGGACTCTCCCAAGTACCACACGGCAGGCGGTTTATCCGGACATACGATCAAGCTCACCACGAGATCGACCACTCGCCCGGCGTTCCGGGGGGAGGCCTGTTTCCGGGCCGCGACGGGCGCGGTCACTCCCTCGAAAGTGAGTGAACCCCCCCTGCGCGACGCGATGTGCTCAAGGCCCGGAGATTCGTGAACACCGTCTACGGCAGCCGTATCGGCACGACCGCGGAGGAGCACGGCGAGGCCGGCTGGACGACCCTGTACGCCCCCCGGTGAACGTGCCGGCGGGCGGCCGGCGCAAGGCGGCCCGGGTGCTGGAGCGTCGGCAGCGCACTGCGGCATGACGAAGGGGGCTCCGCCGCGGTGCGCGGCGAAGCCCCCTATCGTCGTCCTACTGGGTGAAGCCGTAGTTGAGCAGCTTCGTCGCGTCCGCCTTGCGGGCGTCCAGGCCGGTCGAGGCGAGGACCGTGCCGATGACCGTCTTGCCGCCGCGGGTGGCGGCGAAGACCAGGCAGTACTTCGCCTCCGGGCCGGAGCCGGTCTTCACACCGATCGCGCCGCTGTAGCTGCCGAGCAGCGGGTTGGTGTTCTCCCACGGCGCCATCGTCCGCGTGCCGCCGGTCTTGGTGATCGTCTTCGCCGTGTACTTCTTCGTCTTGACGACCGTGCGGAACGTGGAGTTCTTCATCGCGGCGCTGGCGAGCTTCGTCAGGTCGCGCGGCGTGGAGTAGTTGGCGCCGTGGCCGATGCCGTCGAACGAGTCGAAGTGGGTGTTCTTCAGACCCAGGTTCTGGGCGGTGGTGTTCATCTTGCCGATGAACGACTTCACGCGTGCCGAGCGCGTCGAGCCCGAGCCGAACTTGTCGGCGAGCGCGTAGGCCGCGTCACAACCGGACGGCAGCATCAGCCCGTACAGCAGCTGACGGACGGTGACCTTGTCGCCGACGATCAACTTGGCGTTGGACGCGTAGTTGTTGTCGACGATGTAGTCGCTGTAGGCCTTCTGGATCGTGACCTTGCTGTCCATGTTGAGGTTCGACTGCTTCAGCACCACCAGTGCCGTCATGATCTTGGTGGTGGAGCCGGTCGAGCGGCGCGTGTCGGCAGCCTTGGTGTAGAGCGACTTGCCGGTCGCGTTGTTCATCGCGTAGCCGCCCTTGGCGGCGATGGAGGGCGCCGAGGCGGCCTGCGCCGGCGCGACGGTGAGGGCACCGGTCGCGAGCATGGCGCCGGTGGTGACGGCGACGGCCGCGGCTCTGCGGAAACGAGTGCCCTGAATGCCGGTTATCAAGTGAAGTACCCCGATTGCGTCGAATGCCCCAATGGTGCGGCCGAGTTGAGGACGAGGGGAAAGGGGCCGCACATGTCTGACTCGTAACTAGCACACGATATTGCGCTGTTGCCGAGCGGGAGCCCCGCTTTGCCACAGATGTGTGACATTCCAGTCCGCATTTTGGACGTATTCCGCCATGCGTACCTGTTGTATCTATGCTGTCCGCATGCCCCTGGCCGTGAAGCAACCGCCCGCCGCAGACCGTGTCTACGCCCACGTCAAGCAGGGCGTCCTGGAGCGCCGCTACGAGGGCGGGACCCTCCTCACCGAGGGCGAACTCGCCGAGGCCGTCGGGGTCTCGCGCACACCGGTCCGGGAGGCGCTGCTCCGGCTGGAGGCCGAGGGGCTGCTCCGGCTCTATCCCAAGAAGGGCGCCCTCGTGCTGCCCGTCTCCGCGCAGGAGATCGCCGACGTCGTCGAGACCCGGCTGCTCGTCGAGGAGCACGCGGCGCGCAAGGCCGTGCCCGCGCCCCCGGGCCTCATCGAGCGCTTGGAGGAACTGCTGGCCCGGCAGAAGAAGCAGGCCGCCGTCGGAGACCTCGCGGGCGCCGCCGTCACCGACCGCTGCTTCCACGCCGAGATCGTCCGCAGCGGCGGCAACGAGATCCTCTCCCGCCTCTACGACCAGCTGCGCGACCGCCAGCTGCGCATGGGCGTCGCCGTCATGCACTCCCACCCCGACCGCATCGCCAAGACCCTCGCCGAACACGAGGAGATCCTCGACGCGCTGCGCTCCGGGGACGCCGAGGCGGCCGTCGGCCTCGTCCACCGGCACATCGGCTGGTTCTCGCACCTGGCCCGGGGGGAGGTCCGATGAGCTCCGCCACCACGCTCCCGGACGATCCGCCGGGGGGCCGCCGCGCCCTGGCCGTCTGGGGCATCGGCGTCTCGGTCTACTTCGTCGCCGTCATCTTCCGTACGTCCCTGGGCGTCGCCGGGCTCGACGCCGCCGACCGCTTCCATGTGAACGCCTCCGCCCTGTCCACCTTCTCCATCCTCCAGCTGCTGGTCTACGCGGGCATGCAGATACCCGTCGGCCTCCTGGTCGACCGGCTCGGCACCAAGAAGGTGCTCGCCCTCGGCGCGGTGCTGTTCACGGCCGGACAGCTCGGCTTCGCGTTCTCCCCCTCGTACGGCACGGCGCTCGCCTCCCGGGCCCTGCTCGGCTGCGGTGACGCGCTGACGTTCATCAGCGTGCTGCGCCTGGGCAGCCGCTGGTTCCCGGCCCGTCGCGGGCCGCTCGTCGCCCAGTTCGCGGGACTGGTCGGCATGGCCGGCAACCTGGTCTCCACGCTCGTCCTGGCCCGGCTGCTGCACGGCGTCGGCTGGACGGCGGCGTTCGCGGGCAGCGCCGCCGCCGGGGCGGTGGTGTTCGTCCTGGTGCTGCTGTTCCTCAAGGACCACCCCGAGGGCCACGAACCGGAACCGTTCCCGCACCAGGGCGCGGCCTACGTACGGCGGCAGATCGCCGCATCCTGGCGGGAGCCCGGCACCCGGCTCGGGCTCTGGGTGCACTTCACCACTCAGTTCCCGGCCATGGTGTTCCTGCTGCTGTGGGGCCTGCCGTTCCTCGTCGAGGCACAAGGGCTCTCCCGGGCGACGGCCGGCGAACTCCTCACGCTCGTCGTGGTCTCCAACATGGTCGTCGGCCTGGTCTACGGCCAGATCGTCGCCCGGCACCACGGTGCGCGGCTGCCGCTCGCCCTCGGGACGGTCGGCGCGACGGCGGCCCTGTGGGCGGCGACCCTCGCCCACTCCGGCCCGCACGCCCCGATGTGGCTGCTGATCGTGCTGTGCACGGTGCTCGGGGCATGCGGACCCGCGTCGATGATCGGCTTCGACTTCGCCCGCCCGGCCAATCCGCCGGAACGGCAGGGCACCGCCTCCGGCATCACCAACATGGGCGGCTTCGTGGCCTCCATGACCACGCTGTTCGCGATCGGCGTGCTCCTGGACGCCACCGGCGACGACTACTCCCTTGCCTTCTCGGTGGTGTTCGTGCTCCAGGCGGTCGGCGTCTGCCAGATCCTGCGGCTGCGCAGGCGCGCGGCCCGGCGGGAGCGAGAGCGGCTGGTGGCCAGCCGGGTGGAGACGGTGCACGTCCCGGCGTAGATCAGCGGTCCGCCACCGGCACGAGGGTGAGGTAGGCGAGGCCGAGGACGCCGCGGTAGGTGAGCCACCTGGCCCGGTGCCGGTCGACGCGCTCGCGGGTCTGTGCCGCCAGGGGATGACCGGGGTGCTCGGCGAGCCACACCTCGGTGTCCGCGAGGTACCCCGACTCGAACTCCTCCCACTCGTCGAGGCTCGCGGTCTCCGTCCACTCGGGCCTGAACCCCGCGTCGATCGCCAGGCCGATGAGCGTCGCGAGGTCGGGATGGTCGGTGACCGCGGCGTCCGGCCACATGCGGGACAGTTCGGCGGGGGCGGGGGTGCGCTGCCAGAAACCCTCGCCGAGCAGCACGCGACCGCCGTCGGCGACCAGGCGGCGCAGTTCCTGGAGCGCCGCCGGGAGCCGGTCGCCGAGGGCCTGACTCGATCCCACGCACAGGACGAGGTCGGCGGGGCCGTGCGCGGTGGCCGTGGCGGACTCCTCCACGAAACGGGTCCGGGATGCCAGTCCGCGGTTCTCGGCGGCCTCCCGCCCCCGCGCCAGGTCGTCGGCGTTCAGGTCGATGCCGGTACCGGTGGCCTCCGGGGCGGCGGCCAGGACGCGGAGCATGAGCTCGCCCGTGCCGCAGCCGATGTCCAGGACGGTGGTGGGGCGGTGACGGGTGAGGCGTTGTACGAGGGCGTCCGCCCGGGCTTCGGACAGCGGGCCGTGGAAGGTGAGGCGGGTGCGGTGGGGTGGGCTCATGCCGACGGACGCTACGGCCGGGGGCGGACCCGCGGCACGGGTTTTCCGGTGCGTGCCGCGGCGGCCCCGGCCGGTGGGCGCGCAGCCCGGCGGAACGGGGTGCCTCCGAGCCCTCGACTGCGGTGGGGCGGAGGGCGCCCCCGTGCGGGAAGGCCGGCGGCTCGGGAACGGCTGCCTACCGTGTCACGGTGAAGTTCCTCAGGATGGCCGCCGTCAGCTCGGGGTCGCCCTCCGTCTTCAGGCGGTCGGACACCGACTCCGGGCTCACGCGGCCGCAGGCCAGGCGGACGTACGTCTCCCAGTCGAGCGTGAGGGTCGCGGCCGGGCCGAGGGCCGGTGCCGTTTCCAGGGTGCCGCGGCCCTGGATGTCGACGCGGATCGTGCGCAGGAACTCGACGGGCCCGTGCACGTCGAAGACGATGGCCGAGCTGCGCGGCGCCTGCGCGTCCTCGGCCACCACGCGCGGGAGTTCGCCGAGCAGCACGTCACGGGCGACCAGCGCGCCGGGGGAGTCGAGGTTGCCGGGACGGCCGAGGGCCGTGCGCAGGTCCTGCTCGTGCACCCACACGTCGAACGCGTGCCGCCGCATCGACTCCTCGAGCGTGAGATCACTGCCGTGCGGCCCCCGCACCTTCGTGCCCGGGTCGCGCGACTCGTTCCGCAGCTGCCGGTTGCGGCGGATGATCACGTACTCCAGCTCGGAGGTCATCTCCGGCGCCGTGTGGTGACGGCGGACGTCGACCTGCATCTCCATGTAGCGCTGGTGCTCGTTGGTGACGTGGAAGAGGTCGCGCGGGAGGCTGTGGATGGGCCGCGGGTCGCCGAGCATCTCGCAGTCCAGACCGATGACATGGGAGACCACGTCCCGCACCGACCACCCCGGGCACGGCGTCCGCTGGTTCCATTCGGCCTCCACGAGCGGCTGGACCAGCTCTGATATCGCTTCGATGGAGTGGGTCCAGGCGTCGGCGTAGGGCTGGAGGGTGGGATGCAGACTCACGGAACGGGACCCCTCGGCGGTCGGTGCACGGGCAGGTGGTGGCGGCGTTGCCAGTGGGAGGTGGCGGCTGTCGGCGGGTGTCTTGCGAGCTAAGTTACGCTGCTGTGAGGCACCCCGGCACTGCTTTCGTGTGACGATCGTAGGCCCGTGTGGACGACTCGAATGCCAGGACGGTGGTAGTGTGCGCGCCTCTGTGATCCAGATCGCCGTAAACGAGGACGAATCGGTCGAAGCGCGTCGGCAGCGGGCGGTCACGATGGTCCGCGAGCAGGCCGGAGCCGATCTCGTCGTCCTGCCGGAGCTGTGGACCACGGGTGCCTTCGCCTACGAGGAGTTCGGGCGCGAGGCCGAGCCGCTCGAAGGGCCGACGTACGAGGCGATGGCGAAGGCCGCGAGCGACGCGGGCGTGTGGCTGCACGCGGGGTCGATCCCCGAGCGGGATCCCGAGGGCCCCCTGTACAACACCTCCCTCGTCTTCTCCCCCTCCGGCGATCTGGCCGCCGTCTACCGCAAGATCCACCGCTTCGGATTCGACAAGGGCGAAGCCGTGCTGATGGGCGCGGGCACGGAGCTGGTGACGGTGCGTCTGCCCGAGACGACCCTGGGCCTGTCCACCTGCTACGACCTGCGCTTCCCCGAACTCTTCCGCGGTCTCGTGGACGCCGGTGCCGAGACGCTCGTGGTGTCGGCGGGCTGGCCGGAGCTCCGCCGGTCCCACTGGACGCTGCTGGCCCAGGCACGGGCCGTGGAGAACCAGTCGTTCGTCATCGCCTGCGCAACGGCCGGGACGCACGCCGGAGTTCCGCAGGCCGGTCACTCGATCGTGGTCGACCCGTGGGGCGAGGTGCTGGCCCGGGCCGGCGCCGGCGAGGAGGTCCTCACGGTGGAGTTCGACCCGGGGAGGGTCGCGACGACCCGGGAGCAGTTCCCGGCCCTGAAGGACCGGATGCTGGGCCTCAAGCCTCCCCGCCGCCCCTGAGGACGGACCCGGTCCCGAGGACGGGCCTTCCGGCGGCTCAGTCCTCCCGCTCCTTCTCCGCCAGGTGGATCACACACACGGCGACCGCGATCAGCAGCGCGGGATCCGCGTCCTCGCGGACGACGTCCACGCCGTAGGTGTCCCGCACGGTCAGCCACCGCCGGGAGATCACCGCCAGCAGCTCCCCGTCGTACTCGACGGCGAACTCCCGGTCGAGGATCTTCCCGCTGACGTCGAGTTCGTTGCCGTCGGCCAGGGACACCCGGTAGTGGTTGCGCAGCAGGGACAGCCGCTTCCGGCGGATCGTCGCCAGCGGCTCCCCGCTCCGCTGGAGCACCATCGTGTCCCGCAGGGCGAGCATCTTCTGGTGGATGTCGACGAGGACGTGGCCCTGGGCGTCCTTCAGCTCCCAGGTGTCCCGCAGCCGCAGCGCCTTGCCGTCGACGAGGAACACCTTGCTGCCGTGGTCGTCCTCGATCCAGTAGTCGTCACCGAAGCCGAGGAGCCGGTCGTACACGAGGAATCTCATGAGACCAGGGCTTCCCCGCCACCGGTTCCAAAACGCCGCCTGTAGGCCGACGGGCTGAGCCCGGTCGCCCGCCGCAGCCGCGCCCGCAGGTTGGTCGCCGTACCGAGCCCGCTCCTGGCCGCCACCACGTCCAGCCGCTCCTCGCCCCGCTCGATCAGCCGGCAGGCGAGGGCCACCCGCTCCCCGGTGAGCCACGCCAGCGGCGTCGTGCCGAGCTGCGCGCGGAAGCGGCGGTGCAGCGTGGCGGGGCTGACACACGCGCGTGCGGCCAGCTCGGCCACGGTCAGCGGCTCGCCCAGCCGCTCCTGCGCCCACGCCAGCAGCGGCCCCAGGGACTCGTCCAGTACCTCCGGCACCGGCCGCTCCACGAACTGCCGCTGCCCGCCGTCCCGGTGCGCGGCGAACACCAGCCGCCGGGAGACGTGGTTGGCGATCTCCGCACCGTGATCACGCCGCACGACGTGCAGTCCCAGGTCCAGCGCCGAGGCACTGCCGGACGCGGTCAGGATGTCGCCATCGTCCACGAACAGCACGTCCGGCTCCAGCCGGACCTCCGGGAACCGCGCCCGGAACGACTCCGCCCACATCCAGTGACAGGCCGCCCGCCGCCCGTCCAGCAGCCCGGCTTCCGCCAGCGTGAACGCGCCCGAGCAGAATCCGACGAGCCGCGCACCACGCGCGTGTGCCCGGCGTACGACGTCCAGGACGCGCGGCGCACGGGGTGCGCCGGTGTCGGGCCGGTTCGGCACGATCAGGGTGTCCGCGTCCTCGGCGGCCTCCAGCCCGGCGACGCCGGTCAGCGTGAAGAAGCCGTCCCGCATCCGGGTGTGCGGCGCGGCGGCACACAGCCGGAAGTCGTACAGCTCCCGTCCCAGCTCCGGTCTGCGCAGCCCGAACACCTCGATGGCGCAGCTCATCTCGAAGGGGTTGGAGTTCTCGTCGACCAGCAGCACGACCTGGTGGAGACGCTGGAGACGCTGCGAGGATTCTTGCGGCATGTGCGATTCCTAGCACTCGCGCCACGCCTACGGCACCCCGCAGGATCCCCTCATGACCGAGAAACCCGTCTCCCTCGCCCACGCCCTGGCCTCCTTCACCGAGCAGTGGAGCCCTCGCATCGTCACCGCCGTCAACGACTACGACGTCCGCCTCGCCAAGGTCGAGGGCGAGCACGTCTGGCACGTCCACGACCACACCGACGAGTTCTTCCTCGTGCTCGACGGCGAACTGCACATCGGTCTGCGGGAGGCGGCGGGCGAGCGCACGGTCGAACTGCCCAAGGGCAGCGTCTTCACGGTTCCGCGCGGCACCGAGCACAAGCCGTACGCCCCGGTCCCCACGGCGATCCTCATGTTCGAACCGACGGGCACCCTCACGGTGGGCGACCGGCACGACGACGTCCCGGACCACGTGGATGCCACGACGGGACATGCGCTGGGCTGAGGGCTGGTCCCGGACCGTCTGGTGCCGACGGCGCGCAAGACCTCCTGGAGCGTTGCTCCAGGAGGCACCCGAGCCGCGCATTCCCTACCCGCCAGGGCGGGGAGGATTCACATTCAAACCCCGTACCCGTCGCTGTAGCCGTCGCGGCGGTGGTGGTGTGCCGCCGGGTCTTCGACGACCTGCGTCGTGGGGGGCACGACCACGCGCCGACGCCGGGCGATGCTGCTGAACGTGGTGACGCCGATCAGTCCGACGATCATCAGGATGATGCCGACCAGGTCGAGGTTGACCCCCTGCATGTCCCAGTCGGTCGCGAACGTGAGGATGGCTCCCACGGCGATGAGGATGATGCATCCGCCGAGGCCCATGAGTGTCGCCTCCCTGTACGGTCCGGTCGTTCCGGTCCCGGAACACCGGGTACCCCCGTGGCGAACACCCATGCGGTAAGGCTCCGTTCTACCTCTCCAGGAACGCCGCCAGGGCGCCCGCGAGGAGGAACGGATCGTCGGCGCCGCACAGTTCGCGGACGCTGTGCATCGACAGGATGGCCACGCCGATGTCGACGGTCTTGATGCCGTGCCGGGCGGCGGTGATCGGGCCGATCGTGGTGCCGCAGGGCATGGAGTTGTTGGAGACGAAGGACTGGAAGGGCACGTCGGCCGCCTCACAGGCCGCCGTGAACTCGGCGCGGCCCGAACCGTCCGTGGCGTAGCGGTTGTTGACGTTGACCTTGAGGATCGGGCCGCCGTTGACACGCGGGTGGTGCGTCGGGTCGTGCCGCTCCGCGTAGTTGGGGTGGACGGCGTGACCGGTGTCGGAGGACAGGCAGACCGTGCCGGCGAAGGCGCGGGCCCGGTCCTCGTAGGAGCCGCCGCGGGCGAACACCGAGCGCTCCAGCACGTTGCCGAGCAGCGGCCCGTCCGCGCCGGTGTCCGACTGGGAGCCGTTCTCCTCGTGGTCGAAGGCGGCCAGGACCGGGATGGAGGCTGGCTGTGACGACGACGAGGCGACGGCCGCGAGGGCCGCGGTGCCCGCGTGCACCGAGAGCAGGTTGTCCATGCGCGGCCCGGCCAGGAGCTCGCGGTCGCGGCCCAGGTAGGCGGGCGGTTCCACGGAGTGCGTCATGAGGTCCCAGCCGGTGACCTCGCCCGCCGGGATGCCGGCCGTCTCCTCCAGGAAGGCGATCAGGTCGCCGTCGCGGACGTCGCGGCCGAGGCCCCACACCGGCTGCAGGTGCCGCTGCTTGTCGAGCTTGAGGCCGTCGGCCGTCACCGAGCGGTCCAAGTGGATGGCGAGCTGCGGGACCCGCAGCAGCGGCCGGTCGACGTTGACCAGGTGCGTCGAGCCGTCGCGCAGGGTCAGCCGGCCCGCGAGGCCCAGATCGCGGTCCAGCCAGGAGTTGAGCAGCGGTCCGCCGTAGATCTCCACGGCCACCTGGCGCCAGCCGTGCGCCCCGCTGTCGGGGAGCGGCTTGACGCGCAGATTGGGGGAGTCGGTGTGGGCGCCGACGATGCGGAACGGTGTGTGGGGCGCGGCGCCCTCCGGCACGTACCAGGCGATGATCGCGCCGCCGCGCAGCACGTACCTGCCACCGCTTCCCGCGGCGGAAGCCGCTGATGTCACCGCGTCCCACGCGTCCGTCTCGGCGACCTGCCGGAAGCCCGCCTTCTCCAGCCGTTCGGCGGCGGTGGCCACGGCGTGGTACGGCGTGGGGCTCGCCGCCAGGAAGGTCATGAGGTCGTCGGTGTGGCCGCGGTCGAAGCGGGCTCGTTCGGTCATGGCTTCACCTTAACGAGAGGGCCCGTTCCCCTGAGTGGGGAACGGGCCCTCGTCAAAGGACGTGAGGGGCCTAGAACGCGGCCTCGTCCAGCTCCATCAGGTCCAGCTCGACGCCCTCGGCGACCTTGCGGGCCAGGGTGACGCCCGGCAGGACGTTCGCGGCGAAGAACTTGGCCGCGGCGATCTTGCCGGTGTAGAAGGCCTTGTCCTTGGCGGAGGCGGTCTCCAGCTTCTCGGCGGCGATCGCGGCGCCCTTGAGCAGCAGGTAGCCGACGACGACGTCACCGGAGGCCATCAGCAGGCGGGTGGTGTTGAGCCCGACCTTGTAGATGTTCTTGACGTCCTGCTCGGTGGCCGCGAGGTCGGTCAGCATCAGGCCGACGATGGCCTCCAGCTCGACGGCGGCCTTGGCGAGGTGCTCGCGGGCACCGGCCAGCTCCTCGCCGCCCGTGCCGAGGGCGAGGAACTTCTTGATGTCCTCGGCGAGGGAGTTCAGCGCGGCGCCCTGGTTGCGGACGATCTTCCGGAAGAAGAAGTCCTGGCCCTGGATGGCCGTGGTGCCCTCGTAGAGGGTGTCGATCTTGGAGTCCCGGATGTACTGCTCGATCGGGTACTCCTGGAGGAAGCCGGAGCCGCCGAACGTCTGCAACGACTGGGAGAGCAGCTCGTAGCCCTTCTCGGAGCCGTAGCCCTTGACGATGGGCAGGAGCAGGTCGTTCAGCGCGTGCTCGGTGGCGGCGTCCTCGCCGGCGGCCTCCTTGATCTGGATCGCGTCCTGGATCGAGGCGGTGTACATCACCAGGGCGCGCATGCCCTCCGCGTACGCCTTCTGCGTGATCAGCGAACGGCGCACGTCGGGGTGGTGGGTGATGGTGACCTTCGGCGCGGTCTTGTCCATGAAGTTCGCCAGGTCGGGGCCCTGGACGCGCTCCTTGGCGTACTCCAGCGCGTTCAGGTAGCCCGTGGACAGCGTGGAGATCGCCTTCGTGCCGACCATCATGCGGGCGAACTCGATGATGCGGAACATCTGGCGGATGCCGTCGTGCTTGTCGCCGATCAGCCAGCCCTTGGCGGGGTGCTGGTCGCCGAAGGTCATCTCGCAGGTGTTGGAGGCCTTCAGGCCCATCTTGTGCTCGACGTTCGTGGCGTAGACGCCGTTGCGCTCGCCCAGCTCGCCGGTCTCGAAGTCGAAGAGGTACTTCGGGACGAGGAAGAGGGACAGGCCCTTGGTGCCGGGGCCGGCGCCCTCGGGGCGGGCGAGGACGTAGTGGAGGATGTTCTCCGACATGTCGTGCTCACCGGAGGTGATGAAGCGCTTCACGCCCTCGATGTGCCAGGAGCCGTCCTCCTGCTGCACGGCCTTGGTGCGGCCGGCGCCCACGTCGGAGCCCGCGTCGGGCTCGGTGAGCACCATCGTGGAGCCCCACTGCTTCTCCGTGGCGACCTTCGCTATGTGCTTCTGGACCTCGTTGCCCTCCTCGAAGAGGATGCCGGCGAAGGCCGGGCCCGAGGAGTACATCCACACGGCCGGGTTGGCGCCCAGGATCAGCTCGGCGTAGGCCCAGATCAGGGAGCGGGGCGCGGTGGTGCCGCCGATCTCCTCGGGCAGGCCGAGGCGCCAGTACTCGGAGTCCATGAAGGCCTGGTAGCTCTTCTTGAAGGACGCGGGGACCGGCGCGGTGTTGGTCTGCGGGTCGAAGACCGGCGGGTTGCGGTCGGCGTCGATGAAGGATTCGGCCAGCTCGTTCTCCGAGAGGCGGGTCATCTCCTCCAGGATGCTCTTCGCGGTCTCGACGTCCGTCTCCTCGAACGGGCCGGTGCCGTACACCTTGTCGCGCCCGAGTACTTCGAAGAGGTTGAACTCGATGTCGCGGAGATTCGACTTGTAGTGCCCCATGGCGACGGCTCCCGGCTCCCTAGAGAGATCGGCGAGGCACTGGCTCCTCGCGCAGTTCACGTACCAACAAGTAGCTACGATGATGCTACCCGTCAGTAATAAGGCGCAACCCCGTCCGGCCATCTGTGACAGGTCACACCGGAACGGTCAAGGCCGCGGTGTAGCCGTCCGCCGTGCTGCCCGTCATCCTCGCCAGTTGCCGCTCGTGTCCGTCGCCGAAGACGCCGTCGTCCTGCGGTGACAGACCGCTCAGGTTCCGCACGCTGTCGCCGTAGCCGTCCGTGGCGTAGACCGCCTCGCAGGCGTCCTTCGGGAAGGCGAGCTGCGAGGTGTTCGTGATCGACGTGGCCGCGGTGGCGTCGGCCAGGCTGCCGAACACCTCGAAATGGACGTGTGGCCAGCGGCCCGGGTAGCAGCCGGGAAAGATGCTCGTGAACGTGACCCGGCCCTGGTCGTCCGTCTCCTGCACGCCCCGCAGGTAGTTCTCCTCGGTGACGCCCTCGGAGTACAGGGAGTAGGCACCGTCCCGGTCGCAGTGCCACAGGTAGACGGCGGCACCCTCCTTCGGCGTCCCGCAGCCGGAGGCCGCCTCCACCACGGTGAGGGTGATCGTCAGGGGAACGCCCTCGGCCGTGCCGCCCGCGGATTCGCCGAAGCTGCTGGTGATGTCGCTGCGGACGACCCCGCTCTCCTTCAGGACGTTCACACCGTTCGAGCCGTCGCCGGGGAAGGGCCCGGCCGTCTCCTCGGGGATCTTTGCGCATCCCGCGGACGAGGAGGGGGACGCCGAGGTCTTCTCCCGCGGTGTGCAGCCCACCAGCGGGACGAGGCCCGCGCCCGCCATCAGCCGGATCATCCGGCGGCGGGCCGGCTCGGGGAGGTCGTGGGCGAGGCCCCTGTCGTGCTCGTGCGGGCCCTTGTCGTGGCGTCCGGTCATGACACGACGCTACGGGCGGTGGCCGCGGCGATCCACGCAGCGGACGCTGTCGACTCGCTGTCGGTTCGCCGGGAGGGCCGTACCGGCCCGCCGCCCCATCCGCTCTCGGTACGCTTGCGCTCATGTACGGCTACGACCAGACAGCGGGCCCGCAAGGGCAGTACGCCCCTCCGCAGCAGCCGATGTCCGGCGGGTACGGGCAGCAGCCGCCGCTGTACCCCGAGCCGTCCCCGCCCTCCCTCACGGACGCGGTGCGGGCGTTCACCACCGGGCAGATGGCCGCCGAGGACTTCCAGCAGGTCTTCGCGACGTCGAAGGTCTACTGCCCGCGCGGCGACAACCCCGGCTTCCTCGCGCTGCACAACACCCAGCAGCCGGTGATCCCGATGTTCAGCACCCTCAAGGAGCTGCGCCGGTACGCCGGCAAGGAGTCCAAGTACTTCGTGATCACCGGCGCCGAGGTGCTGGACCTGCTGCCGACCGGCTACGGCTTCGTCCTCGACATGGAGGGCGATCACCGCATGGTGTTCGACGCGAAGGCCGTGGAGCAGATGGTCGAGTTCGCGATGCGCCGGATGTACGGCTAGGGCCTGTCGTCCTTGGGCAGCCGTAGCGCCAGGCCGTGGAGGACGACCTCCAGGCCGTAGGCGAACTCCTCGTCGCGCCAGTTGGCCGTCACCCCCGTAGCGGGGGTGACGGCCTTTCGTCATGCCGGTCCGCCGTGTTTCGCTGCGCCGTCGCCCCGTCGGGAATGCCCTCCCGGATTTCTCTGTTCTGGGTGGCAGAAAGTTCAACGCTCAACTAAACTGGGTGTACACGAGGAGGAACCGACATGCCTGCAGTGACCGTCGAGAACCCGTTGACGCTGCCCCGCGTGACCGCGTCTGCCGATGCCGTGGCACGTCCCGTGCTCGCCGTCACGACCGCTCCCAGCGGTTTCGAAGGCGAGGGCTTCCCGGTGCGCCGGGCGTTCGCGGGGATCAACTACCGCCATCTCGACCCGTTCATCATGATGGACCAGATGGGCGAGGTGGAGTACGCGCCGGGCGAGCCCAAGGGCACGCCGTGGCACCCGCACCGGGGCTTCGAGACCGTCACCTACATCATCGACGGGATCTTCGACCACCAGGACTCCAACGGCGGTGGCGGCACCATCACCGACGGGGACACCCAGTGGATGACCGCGGGCTCGGGTCTGCTGCACATCGAGGCCCCACCCGAGCATCTCGTCGTGTCCGGCGGGCTCTTCCACGGCCTGCAGCTGTGGGTGAACCTCCCGGCCAAGGACAAGATGATGGCCCCGCGCTACCAGGACATTCGCGGCGGCTCCGTCCAGCTGCTCAGCACCCCCGACGGCGGCGCGCTGCTGCGGGTCATCGCCGGTGAACTGGACGGGCACCAGGGGCCCGGCATCACGCACACGCCGATCACGATGATCCACGCGACGGTGGCTCCGGGGGCGGAGCTGACCCTGCCGTGGCGCGAGGACTTCAACGGCCTGGCGTACGTCATGGCCGGCCGCGGCAGCGTCGGCACCGAGCGCCGCCCGGTGCACATGGGGCAGACGGCCGTCTTCGGCGCGGGCTCCTCGCTGACCGTCCGCGCGGACGAGAAGCAGGACTCCCACACGCCCGACCTCGAGGTCGTCCTGCTCGGTGGACAGCCCATCCGCGAGCCCATGGCCCACTACGGCCCGTTCGTGATGAACACCAGGGAAGAGCTTCAGCAGGCCTTCGAGGACTTCCAGAAGGGCCGCCTGGGCACGGTCCCGGCCGTGCACGGCATGACCGCGAGCGGTCCGCAGGACTGACGCGGGTCACCCCGCCTCGGAGTTCTCCCAGGTGGTGACGTCCATGGTGATGGACGACAGGCCCTCACCGTTCTTCTGCCAGCCGAGGACGGTGAGGGCGGCGACCCGGTTCTCGTCGGTGAGCACGCACGCGGTGAGTCCCCTGCGGACGTTCTTCTGATCGATGGTGAACCCGAACCGGGTGGCCGCGGCGCAGCTCTCGGCGGTCGCCGCGCCGTCCACGGTGGCGAGGTCGCCGCTGGCGCCGCCGAGGGTCCAGCCATTGCCGTTCGACGGCATGGTGAAGGTGATGTCGGAGAACTGCTTGGTGAAGTCGAGGTCCACACTCGACCCGGACCGCAGCACCACCTTGCGGTGCTCCCGCACCACCGCCGCTCCCGCTCCGCCGTCGGCCGCAGGAGTCGCGCCGCCGGGCGGTGAAGCGGCCGGGCCGGACGCGGCGGGCGTGGGATCCGTGGTGCCGCCCGTGGTCGCGGCCGTCGTGTTCGTGTCCGACGTCGCGCCGGCGCCGGACGTCACGCTCGTACCCGGCCCGGCCCCCGTGCCGCCGGCATCGCCCTGATCGTCGAGCAACCGGTAGGCGACCACGCCCCCGGCCGCCACCAGGGCGAGCGCCACCACGGCGGTGGCGGGACCCTTGTAGGAGAGGCGACCCAGTTTGACGTGGGTGGAGGGGTCGCGTTGGCCGCTGCCCTCGTACGACACCGAGAACGAGGACCTCTTGTCCCGGTCTTCCCGGGATGCGGACTTGCCCATGCGACTTCCTTGCCTGCGGTCGGGTTTCGGCCAGGGCACTCATCGTGCAGGCGGGGCGGGGGACGCCGTCGTCACTCACCCGGCGGTCACGCGAAAGGGTGGATTGGTGTCGATCGTGTTGACGCCGGTGTGGTGGTGGGGCCGCTCCAGCGACCAGACCCGTCACAGCGACCAGGAGCAGCAGACCCAGCGGCCAGGTGCAGGACCGGCGACCGGGCCGGTCACAGCGACCAGGAGCAGCAGACCCAGCGGCCAGGAGCAGGACTGGCGACCGGGCCGGTCACAGTGACCAGGAGCAGCAGACCCAGCGGCCAGGAGCAGGACCGGCGACCGGGCCGGTCACAGCGACCAGGTACCGCCGCCCGAGCCGTCCACCGACTCATAGAGCTCGAACCAGATGCTCTTTCCCTCGCCACGCGGCTCCACCCCCCAGGCGTGCGCGAGCAGTTCGATCAGCACCAGGCCGCGGCCGGAGGACGCCAGCTCCCCGGGGCTGCGCTTGTGCGGCAGGTCGTCGCCGGCGTCCGAAACCTCGATCCGCAGGCGCCGCTCACCCACCCCGCCCGTGATCTCTGCGACCAGCAGCGCGTCGGAGTCGGTGTGCACGAGGACGTTGGTCAGCAGCTCGGACAGCAGCAGCACGGCCGAGTCGACCTGGTCCGGCGAGGTCCAGTCGTGCAGCAGCTCCCGCATCTGCTGCCGGGCGACCGCGACCCGCTCGGGCTCGGCCTGCGCGACGGTCAGCACCGAGCGGCGCACCGGAGGCCGTACGACCATCGAGTCCCCGCACCCGCAGCCGTCACCGTCCCGGCTCAGCAGCAGCATCGCGATGTCGTCCTCGCGCCGGTCCGCGAGCGGGCCGGTGGTGTGGTGCGAGGACGGCCCGTGCACGGCCTGCACCAACGCGTCGGCGAGTTCCTCCAGGTCGCCCCTGTGGTCCTCAAGGATCACGCGCAGCCGCCGCCAGCCGGTGTCCAGGTCGTGGCCGCCGGTCTCGATCAGGCCGTCCGTGCAGATCAGCATCGTCTCGCCGGCTTCCAGCGTGAGCCGGGTCGTGGGGTAGTCGGCGTCCGGGTCGATGCCCAGCGGCAGGCCGCCCGACGTCGGCCGGGTCAGCACCGTGCCGTCGGCCATCCGGATCGCCGGGTCCGGGTGCCCGGCGCGGGCGATGTCCAGCACCCCGGTCGTCGGGTCGACCTCGACGTACACACAGGTCGCGAAGCGCGGGTCGGCCGGGTCCTCGTCGCTGATGCCGTGCAGGAAACGGGAGGCGCGTGAGAGCACCGCGTCCGGCCGGTGCCCCTCCGAGGCGTAGGCCCGCAGGGCGATCCGCAACTGGCCCATCAGCCCCGCCGCCCGTACGTCATGGCCCTGGACGTCGCCGATGACCAGGGCGAACCGCCCGCTGGGCAGCGGGATCACGTCGTACCAGTCGCCGCCGACCTGGAGCCCGCCGCCGGTGGGGACGTAGCGGGCGGCGACGCTCATGCCCGGGATGCGCTGCGGGCCGAGCTTGGGCAGCATCGTGCGCTGGAGCCCGTCGGTCAGCGCCCGCTCGCTCTCGGCCAGGCCCGCCCGGGTCAGGGCCTGGGCCAGCATCCGCGCCACCGTCGCCAGCACGGAGCGCTCGTCCGGGGTGAACGCGACCGGGTAGGTGAACGCCGCCATCCACGCGCCCATCGTGCGCCCGGCCACGGTCAGCGGCAGGAACGCCCAGGAGTGGCGTCCGAAGCGCTCGGCGAGCGGCCAGGTCAGCGGATAGCGGGCCTTGTACTGCTCGGCGGAGGACAGATAGACGGCCCGGCCGGTCCGCACCACCTCGGCGGCCGGGTAGTCCGTGTCCAGCGGCATCTCCGAGAAAGGGCTCTCGGTGCCTCGCTGCTGCCCGTGGTGGCCGATGACCGTCAGGTGATCGCCCGAGACGCCGAACACCGCCAGTCCGTCCGGCGAGAACCCGGGCATCGACAGATTCGCCGTCACCCGCAGGACCTCCTGGGTGGAGCGCGCCTCGGCCAGCGCCCGGCCCGCGTCCAGCAGGAACGCCTCCCGCGAGCGCCGCCAGTCCCCGGTGACGGCGCTGCGCCCGGCCAGAGTGCCCGGCGTCGGCTCGGTGACCTCCTGAAGGGTGCCGATCAGCCGGTACGCCTTACGGACCCGGTCGAAGGACGGCTTGGAGCGGCTGCGGACGACCCGGACGACCCGGCCCTGCTCGTCCATGATCCGGACCCGCACCTCGGCGAGGGTGCCCTCGGCGACGGCGAGCTGGACCACGCCGGTGATCTCGTTCCAGTCGACCGGGTGCAGCCGGGCCCGGGCCTGGGCTTGCGTGAGGCTGGTCTGCTCGGCGGGCAGCCCGAGCAGCCGGGCCGCCTCGGCGTCGACCGTGACCAGCCCGGTGGCGGTGTCCCAGTGCCACAGGCCGGTCGCGAGGGCTGCGAGAGCCTCCCCCACGGCGGGCAGAGGCTCGCCAGTGCGCATTGCCCTACTTTAAGAAGACGCGGTCGCCCGCTGCCACCGATCGTGGACGTGTGCGCCAACGACGGTGGGTGCGTGCTCGATCGATAACTGTGGAGAGCCGATCTTCGCCTGCCCGGTACGCTGGGGACCAGTTTCACGTGAAACACAGACCCCGATCAGCGAAGACTGGATGAACGACGATGCATCGGTACAGGTCCCACACCTGCGGCGAGCTCCGCTCCTCTGACGTCGGCAGCGACGTCCGGCTGAGTGGCTGGCTGCACAATCGGCGCGACCTGGGCGGCATCCTCTTCATCGATCTGCGCGATCACTACGGCATCACGCAGCTCGTGGCCCGCCCCGGCACGCCCTCCTACGACGCTCTCGACAAGCTCTCCAAGGAGTCGACCGTCCGTGTCGACGGCAAGGTCGTCTCCCGGGGCGCCGAGAACATCAACCCCGAGCTGCCGACCGGTGAGATCGAGGTCGAGGTGGGCGAGGTCGAGCTGCTCGGTGCCGCTCAGCCGCTGCCCTTCACGATCAACACCGAGGACGGGGTCAACGAGGAGCGGCGCCTGGAGTACCGCTTCCTGGACCTGCGCCGCGAGCGCATGCACCGCAACATCCTGCTGCGCACGTCGGTCATCTCGGCGATCCGCCACAAGATGACGGCGCTGGGCTTCAATGAGATGGCCACGCCGATCCTCTCGGCGACCTCCCCCGAGGGCGCCCGCGACTTCGTCGTCCCGTCCCGGCTGAACCCGGGCAAGTTCTACGCCCTTCCCCAGGCGCCCCAGCAGTTCAAGCAGCTGCTGATGATCTCCGGCTTCGACCGCTACTTCCAGATCGCGCCCTGCTTCCGTGACGAGGACGCGCGTGCCGACCGCTCGCCGGGCGAGTTCTACCAGCTCGACATCGAGATGAGCTTCGTCGAGCAGGAGGACGTCTTCCAGCCCGTCGAGAAGCTCATGACCGAGCTCTTCGAGGAGTTCGGCAAGGGCCGCCACGTCACCTCGCCGTTCCCGCGGATCCCGTTCCGCGAGGCGATGCTGAAGTACGGCTCCGACAAGCCCGACCTGCGTGCCCAGCTCGAACTCGTCGACATCACCGACATCTTCGAGGGCTCGGAGTTCAAGGCGTTCGCCGGCAAGCACGTACGGGCCCTGCCCGTGCCGGACGTCTCCGGCCAGCCCCGCAAGTTCTTCGACCAGCTCGGCGACTACGCCGTCTCGCAGGGCGCCAAGGGCCTGGCCTGGGTCCGGGTCGGCGAGGACGGCTCGCTGTCCGGCCCGATCGCGAAGTTCCTCACCGAGGAGAACGTCGCCGAGCTCACCAAGCGCCTGTCGCTCGCGGCCGGCCACGCGGTCTTCTTCGGCGCGGGCGAGTTCGACGAGGTCTCCAAGATCATGGGTGCGGTGCGGGTGGAAGCCGCCAAGCGTGCCGGGCACTTCGAGGAGAACGTCTTCCGGTTCTGCTGGATCGTCGACTTCCCGATGTACGAGAAGGACGAGGAGACCGGCGCGATCGACTTCTCGCACAACCCGTTCTCCATGCCGCAGGGCGGTCTGGAAGCCCTTCAGAGCCAGGACCCGCTGGACATCCTCGGCTGGCAGTACGACATCGTGTGCAACGGCGTCGAGCTGTCCTCCGGCGCGATCCGGAACCACGAGCCGGAGATCATGCTCAAGGCCTTCGAGATCGCCGGGTACGACCGCGAGACCGTCGAGGAGAAGTTCGCCGGCATGCTGCGCGCCTTCCGCTTCGGCGCCCCGCCGCACGGCGGCATCGCCCCGGGCGTCGACCGCATCGTCATGCTGCTCGCCGACGAGCCCAACATCCGCGAGACCATCGCCTTCCCGCTCAACGGCAACGCCCAGGACCTGATGATGGGCGCGCCGACGGAGCTGGAGGAGGCGCGGCTGAAGGAGCTGCACCTGTCGGTGCGCAAGCCGCAGCCGAAGTAGGCGATCCCTCGGAAGTGGCTCGGAACCGTCGCCGGTTCCGAGCCACTTTCGTACCCAGGACTCCTAGCTCGAGGAGCTCACGGACGACGAGCGCTACCTGCGGGAGCGTACGAGAGCGTGGATGCGGTCGCTGTGGAACACGTGCAGTGGACCCGCTACCACGTGGACGATCGCGGTCTGGGTGGGGGCAGCGCCCCACCGGCCAACTGGTGTCAGGGCATCATCCCTGGGCCAGGCCGACTTGGACGGCGTACGCGGCGCTGCGGGGGCAATGGCCCGCGGCTACTTCCATTCCGCGGGCCTCGTCGTGAGGACGCTGCTGCTAGGGGAGCGGCATGCTCGGTCGGCAGGATGCGACGTACCAGACGGTGTGCAAATCTGACGGAAAGGGTCTGAACGGGTGGTGTGAGGAGGAGCGGTATGGACGCCGAGAGGATGAGGCAACGGGCCAGGGAGATGGCTGGCCAACTACGGCAGAGGCACCCGGCTGAGCAGAAGAGCAAAGGGCGGCACAAGGCCGGGACTCATCGTGGCGGGCTCCTGGAGACCCAGATGAAAAAGCTGCAGGAGCGCCGTCACCGGAGCCGGTGACTCGGCAGGCAGTCGCAGGTTGGGGGGGGGTGGGCCGGTTGCACTGATGAGAGGCGCCGCGGACTTTCCTTGTCGACCAGCGGCCCGAAGGTGGCTGGGTATCTGTGGCTCGAGTCGTCATGCCTGTGACCGACCAGTGTCCGGGTGCTCCATCGGTCGATAGCCGCAGGGGCTGTGGTGGACGGGTGATGGTCCCGGTGCTGCCTAGAGCGGAGTCCTGCGGATACCCGAGTGTCATGGCACGGACAGTAGATGCGGACGGAAACACGGGACCTGAGCCGGAGCCGGACGGCCATGACACGGCCGTTGGACCGGACGAGGAGGTGGAGGAGCGGGCTCCGGACGCGCCGACCGAGCTTCCCAAGCGATCCTGGTGGGCGGTGCTGAAGGGAACCCTGAAGGAATTCAAGGACGACGAGCTCGCAGACCGGGCTGCGGCCCTGACCTATTACGGGGTGCTGTCCCTGTTCCCGGCGTTGCTGGTGTTGGTGTCGCTGCTGGGTATCTCGGGGCAGTCGGCGACACAGCAGGTGATGGACAACATCAACAAGCTGGCGCCGGGTTCGGCGCGCACCATCATCAGCAATGCCGTGAAGCAGTTGCAGGGCAACGGCGGTGTTGGTTCCATCATGGCGGTCGTGGGTCTGGCGCTCGCCGTGTGGTCGGCCTCGGGCTATGTCGCCGCCTTCATCCGTACCTCCAACGCCGTGTACGACATGCCGGAGGGGCGCCCTGTGTGGAAGGTGCTGCCGGTCCGGCTGGGTGTGACGGTGGCGCTGCTGGTCCTGGCGGTGATCAGTGCCCTGATCGTTGTGTTCACCGGCGCCTTGGCGCGTCAGGTGGGCACCGCGCTGGGCCTGGGGAACGCGGCGCTGACAGCATGGTCGATCGCGAAATGGCCAGTCCTGGTGGTCTTGGTCACGATCATGATCGCAATCCTGTTCTGGGCGACGCCCAACGTGAAGGGGCGCGGCTTCAAGTGGGTCACACCGGGCAGCTTCCTTGCCCTGCTGGTGTGGATGGTCGCCTCCGCCGGCTTCGCGTTCTACGTCTCCAACTTCGCCTCATACAACAAGACGTACGGCACTCTGGCGGGAGTGATCGTCTTCCTGGTGTGGCTGTGGATCAGCAACATCGCGATCCTGCTCGGCCTGGAATTCGACGCCGAGATGGCCCGCCAGCGGGCGGTCGCCGGTGGTCTGCCGGAGACGCAGGAGCCGTACGTCCCGCCCCGGGACACCCGCAAGTGGTCGCAGGAGGAACGACGCCGTCTCGCCTGAGGCAACGTGCCGCCCAAAGGTCGGGCGCTGTGCGCGTGTGCATGTTCGCCGTGCGTGCTCGGGGGGCATAGCGCTTGACCGAGTAGCGTGCTTCGCAGCAGCTGACCGAGCTGGTGTGCGGGAGATGCGGCTGGCGCAGGCCGAGATGAAGGAAAAGGACAAGCGATACGCAAGGGCGGCGGGCTGTTCGTCGGCGGCGTTGTGGGCACGCTCACCCTGCAGGCCCTGCCGGTGTGGCACGCGGCCGTGCTCCTCCGTACTCGGTCTGGTGGGTGGCGCGCCGACGCTGGACAGCACCGCACACTGCACCGTCGGCACGGCGGGGCGTTTGTCAGAGTTTGCGGGTGTCGCGGGGCTCGACGTAGGGCTCTTCGCCGGGAGGGTGGCCGCTGTCGATGGCCCGGGCGCGTTCGAGTTCGGCGTTGAACTCCAGGCCGAGCAGGATGGCGATGTTGGAGATCCACATCCAGATCAGGAAGATGATGATCGCGGCCATGCTGCCGTAGGTCTTGTTGTAGCTGCCGAAGTTCGCCACGTAGAAGGCGAACGCGGCGGAGGCGATGAGCCAGATGACGATGGCGATGAGGCTGCCGGGGCTGACCCACCGGAACTTGCGTTTGACGTTGGGGGCCGCCCAGTACAGCAGGGCGACGATCGCGGCGAAGAGCAGGACCATAACGGGCCATTTGGCGATGTTCCACACCGTGATGAAGGTGTTGCCCAGGCCGAGGACCTGGCCGGTCTTCTTGGCCAGGGTGCCGGTGAAGACCACGCCGATGGCCATGGCGGCGAGCAGCACCACGACGATGAGGGTGATGATCAGCCGGGTGGGGATGGTCTTCCAGACGGGCCGGCCCTCGCCGATGTCGTAGACGGCGTTGGATGCGCGCATGAACGCGGCGATGTACCCGGAAGCCGACCACAAGGCCAGCGCGATTCCGATGATCAGCGCGATGCTTGCCCCGCCCTGGTTTCCCTCCAGCTGTGTAAGGGCGTTGTTGAGGATGTCGCGGGCGGCGCCGGGCGCGAGACTGCCGAGGTTGTCGATCATCGGTTTGATCGTTGCGCTGCCCAGCAGCCCGAGGAGCGAGACCAGGGCGAGCAGGGCGGGAAAGATCGCCAGGACGCCGTAGTAGGTCAGGGCGGCCGCCCAGTCGGTGAGGTTGTCCTCCTTGAATTCCTTCAGGGTCCGTTTGAAGACGCCTCCCCAGGACCCTTTGGGCAGGTCGGTCGGCTTCTTTGCAGGCTCAGTCGGGTGCCCGTCCAGGCGGGAGGTCTCGTCGCGATCGTTGCGGTGGCGGTCCATGGCTCACCCCTTCTGATCGGTGCCGCCGCACCA
The DNA here is from genome assembly GCF_044755265.1 of Streptomyces sp. NPDC092370. Lineage (NCBI taxonomy): Bacteria > Bacillati > Actinomycetota > Actinomycetes > Kitasatosporales > Streptomycetaceae > Streptomyces > Streptomyces sp. NPDC092370. Next base: position 365,403 of record NZ_JBIVQO010000005.1, read on the forward strand.
GGAGCGAAATCCGGGGCGGTGCGGCGGTCACGGGTGGTCACATGGCGCCGGGAGGCTGCTGCCGGGCGTCGTCGGCTACCTGTCGGCCGGCCTGCCGGGCCTGCTCCGTGACCTGCCCGGCCTGCTCGCTTGTCTCCTCCTTGGTGGTGCGAACAGCTTCCGCAGTGGTGTTCTTGACCTCCTGGGCGGCCTGCTTGGCCGTCTTGGTGGCGTCCTCCTTCACGTGCTGCGCGGACTCCACCGCCGCCTGCTTGACGGACTCGATCGCCTCACCGGCCTTCTCCGACAGCTGGGAGGCTGCCTGCTCCTCAGCCTGCGAGGTGGGCAGCAGCGAGGCGGCCAGCAGCCCGGTGCCGAAGGCGATCAGTCCGGCCGCCAGCGGATTACCCTGCGTCTGCCTCACCGCCTGCTCTGGCGCACTGCTGACTGCTTCGCCGACCTGCCCGGCCGTCTGGCGCATCGTGTCCGCGGCCTGGCCGACGCTGTCCTGGACGGAGGCTGCGGCCTGCTGAGTGCGGCCCCCGGCGTTCTGCGTGGTCGCGGAAGCGGTGCCCATGACGCGCTGGCGCGCGCCGGAGACCGCGCTGCGGACTCGATCGGTGCGGCGGCGCACGATCCGTCCCGGGCTGGTGCGGTCGGCCAGCCGGTCGACGTTCTCCGGCAGGCGCTCGCGGGTCGCCTCGATCTCGTTTCTCACTTGGTCGGGTGACGTGCCCATTGCGCGTCCTCCTTCAGCGTCTCCACGGTCTGCTCCGGCTTCGGGGACACCTCCCGCATCCGGGAGCGGCCCATCACGAACAGCACTGCCGCGATCCCCGCCCACACTGCGGTGACGATCAAGGCTGCCCATCCGGTGTCCATCACATTGGCCAGGGCGAACATCGCCGCGAGCGAGGCGAACAGCGCGACCATGTATCCGCCGAACCCGGCTCCGCCGTACAGTCCGGCGGCCTTGCCGGCCTTGCCGGCCTCCTCACGGATCTCGGCCTTGGCCAGCTCCACCTCCTGCCGGAAGAGCGTCTGAATGTCCGAGGTCACCTCCGACAACAGCTCTCCGACCGAAGAGTCCTGACCCCGCGGCTCCGGCGCCATCGATGACATGTCACACCTCCGGGTAGGCCCGCGGTTCCGGCTGCACGGCCCCTCTCGGGTAGGGCTGCGGCTCCGGTTGTATGGTCCTTTCGGGCACCCCCGGGTAACCGTGGTACTCCGGCCGTACGACCCCCTCGGGCGCCCCTGGCGACCCAACGCCCTGATCCTGCGACCCCTGGCCGGACTGCGCCTTGCTGCCGGCCTTGGCCATCCTGCCGACCGCGAACCCCGCCAGCGCCGCCCCTGCCAGGAACGTCCCCGGCCGACGCCGCGCGAATCCCTTCAGGTCCTCGGTCATGCCTTCCACACCGTGCTCGTCCAGGTAGTCCGCCGCCCGGTGGCCACCATCCGCAGCCTTAGACACCAGGGTGCGGGTCGGGGAGTCGTCGGGGGCGTTGCGCGCCATCTCCGCCAGATCGTCCGCCCACTGGTGCACTGTCTCGGCCGCACGCCGCGTCTGGCCCTCCACCTCCTCGGTGACACGGCCCCGGAGGTCGCCAACGGCGCTTCCGGCCTGGCGGCGCGCCTCCCCAGCTACCGTCTTGGCCTGCTCCAGCGCGGTGCCCGCCACCTCGCCGGCGGCTTCCCTGGCCTGGCCGGCTGTGGCCGATGCCTGCTCCTTCGCCGTCTGTCCGGCCGCCTGTCCACGCCCGGCCCCGCCCACATCGGACTCAGTACTCATGGTCCTCACCCTCATCTCCGGGGCGCGGACGGCCTCCAGGCTTCGGTGAAGGACGTCCGGGGGACATCGCTGCACCCCCACGGTTGGCATCTCTCAGCTCGGTGAGGGCCTTACCACGCCCGTGTGCCTATGTACCGATTGAGGCATTTTTGCGAGTATCCGGGCCATGACACGCGAAACTACCCCTGCATGTGGGCGGGGCGGGACGCGGGCGGCCTTCGGCGCTCGATAGCCGTCATGGCGTGGGCCGCGCGGCAAGGCATGGGGCGTCGAGATCGTGGCACCGCCTGAACGCCAGAAGGATGTCACTGCGGCGCAGAGCTTCGTCAGTGACCTTTTGATCGGCGGTGCGTTGTTGCTGTGACGCGTGCACTTCGCTCCGGTCGCAACACGACGGAACATCGTGTGCGCGCGGCCCCGGCCCCGCCCGGCGTCGGAGCCGCCCTCGACCTACTGATCGGCCAGGACCAGCAAGTCACGACAGTCCTCCGGTTCCGTGACGGTGTGCCCCATCTGCACCAGCAGGCCCGACACCGCAGCCCGCACAATCGCGTGCATGCTGTCGCCCGAGGCACCAGGCTGGTCGTTCGCCAGCGAAGTGAACCCGTCCGAGGCCGTCCATCTCACCAGCACCCCGGCCGCCACCTCCGTCACCGCCAGTCCCGGCTCGCTGTCTTGCGCGTCCTCGTGGACGAGGTGGAAGCCAGCCTGGATCAAGGCATGCCGCACCTGCCCAAGCAGGTCGGACGACACGGATGACACCGAGCCCGCCTGCCCAGATCCCGCACGATCAAGCACCCAGATGCCACACAGTCCGCGTAGCGCCAGGGAGACGTCTCGGGGACTGCCTGGGAGCCAGAGTGCCTCACCCGGCCTTCACCGTGCGCTGTCGGCGGTGGAGGAGACGGCGGAGGGGGCCTCGGCTGCTGGGTGTGGCGATCCCGCAATCAGCCAGGGGTGCGGGGGTACCCGAGCTAGTTGCGGTGCCGCCTCAGGCACAGGCGCCTGGCTGGTACCGGCTTTGAGCGGCGAACCTTCGTGGGCCTGAAACGGCCTCAGCCACACCCCATACCCGGACCCTGCTGGATCCACCGATCCGTCCAGTTCGAACCCCATGCCAGAAGGTAGGGCACGCCATGACAGCGGTAACGACAGATGCGCTTGTCCCGGCGCTTGAGGACGCTCGTGATGCTCACACTGCGATCATCGACCGTTTCCGGGCCGATATCGCCGTCCACGCCACGGGCCCCCGACGGGAAGTTTTGGAGCGCCATATAGACGGCACGTACGACTGTGTCGTCCGCATCGACGGACACATGCGTGAACTGCGCCCCGGCCGCCCGCTGCGGGACACCGCCGACCGGGTCCGCCTCACCGCCCGGGCAACCGTCCGGATGGCCGGGCTGTTGCTCGAGATCGGTGCCGCCATCACAACCGCCATACTGCATCGTCGCAATGGGCCGAGTCCGCGCCAGTTGGTGAGACACACCGAGAACGAATACTCGATCACCGCCCGGGCGCTGGCGGCCTGCCTGGCCGGGGAGAGTATTGCCGAGCAGGCGCATGACCAGGTCGCCTCCGACCTGCTCGCCACGCTGCGCCGCCAGGACGAGGAACTGCTCGCCACGCTCGAGGACCGCCTCGCTCAGCAGGCCCGGGCCGTGGCCGTCGCCGGCAACGGCCACGGCAGGCAATCCGGTGACGGCGGCCCGCCGGACGCCGCCACAAGCACCGTGCGCCCTGCCGTCAAACGGGTCCCAGAAGCCGCCGAGGGCGGTGCCCGGCAGGCAACGCGCACAGCCACAGGCTCGCTCCGCCGAATGCCCGAGGAGAACGACGACGCGGTCACCAGGGAAGAGGAGCCGCCGATCCTCGGATACCAGCACTTCCGCGTCCCCGACATCGTCCAGCGCCTGCCCACGCTCCCCCAGGCGCAGCTGTCCGCGCTCGACGCCTACGAGCGGGCCCACGCCGGCCGACCGGAAATCCTGAACGCCATCGAGCGGCTACGCGGCAGCGAACCGTGGCCCGGGTACGACGCCATGATCCCCGACCAGATAACCGCCCGGCTGCAGACTGCCACCCCCACCGAAGCCCGGCAGGTGCTGGACTACGAAAGGCGCCACCGCCAGCGCCGCACACTCATCGCCATCGCCAAGGCATGCAGCGGCCCATGACTGGCCGGCGTTGACTGTCCCAGTGCGCCGAACCCCTCCCAAAAGCGCCGGGGCATGCAGCAGGTGCGCATGCTCAGCCTGCCGCGGCAGTGCGTGGGACGATCTCTATGTAGCTGATTCCGAACTCTGGTGCACTCTGTGTACGTTTTGCGCATGCATGCTGAGGCCGTTGTGCAGCGTCTTTTCGAGGATGTGTGCCGAACCCTGGCTCGTGCGGGGTTCGATATCGCGTCGGCGGACGTTGCAGGGGGACAGGGCTGAGGGTTCGCCGGATGCGGACGCGGTGAAAGCGGGATGGGTACCGGGACAGGAGCTTGACCCGGCAGGAAGGCGGGATGCTGAGTATGAGGGCATTCGTGCGGCTTTGAGGCAGGCTTTGCTGGAAATCCTCACGCAGGCCGGTTATGCGGTGCAGGCCGACCGGGCCAGCGGCGAGGTGTGGGTGGTGCCGGGCTAGACGGTGCGGCCTGGCTTGTGCTGCTGAAGCTGGAGGCTGACGGCGCCGTGACCACGCATGATGACGGCCGTGGAGCGGGTGACATGCGCGTGCACTGGTGCCATGCGGCCCTCGGGTCCCTCCGGCGTGGGCTGGAGACCGCGCTTCGGTGACCGCCCTGGCATGGCAGGTGTCCCCTGGCCCTCGCCCTCGGGGACCAGCAGCCATCAGACGATGGGAGCCTGGATAACCTTTCCGCAGGTCACAGGCTCGACAGGTTTTGGCGGATCCCCTCGCAGGTGTGGCGGAGTGATCGGCGGAGCTCGTCGTCCATGTCGACCTTGCCGGTGTCCACGACCTGCTCCACCCAGTCGAGCGTCGCCCGGACACGGGCGACGTTCTCGTGGACGATCGTGCGCTCGTCGTCCGACAGTTCCGGCCCCGCAGGCCCGGAACTGCCCCGGCCCGCGGCAGCCACGAACGAGTGGCAGGCGGTCACCACGTCCAGAAACTCCACCGTCCGGTCGATCTGCTTCACCACCGGCGACAGGTCTGGTCTCCCCGAACTCCTCGCGGCCTTGCCGGTGACGCTCGTTCTGGGCATGGCCTGCGGGAAGGCATCCGAGACGGTTTCCGCGGCGCCGGACAGCGCTCCCTTGGTCTTGCCGCGCGCGCCGGACTGCGTGAGCTGTCCCGTGAGCTCGGTAAGCCCGGCCGGTTTGCGCGGGCCCGCTTCCAGGTCGAGGCGGTTGCACGCTTCGGCGAAGCGGAGGTAGGTGTCGACGCTGGCCACCACGATCCGTATGTCGATCGTGAGTAGCTCGATACCGATAAGAGAGACCCGCACGTAGGCGTCGATCACCAGCCCGCGGTTAAGGATGAGTTCCAGAACGTCGTAGAGGCCGCTGGAACCGCCCCCGCCGCCCTGCTGTGTCGCGACGGTCATCGCGACCAACCCCTCGCTGTCTGTCTCTGCGCGGTCCCGTCGGCGCTGTTCCTCGCTGCGACGCAGGCTTGCAGGTGCGAGTAGCCCCCACCATCTGAGACCAACGCGTGTACAAGCTCGGTGGGATGGATGCCGTCTGATCCGGCCCGGGAGTGAGAGCAGCCTCCGGGACGCGCTTGTCGCTTGGCGATTCAACATGCTTGTTCCTGTTTCACACCCTTTGGGGTGGTGAGCCGGGCAGGGAGCGAGCCGCATACGAGAAGAGAGCGGGTTAGCAGACTGTGATCACCCACGAGCAGATCCCGACTGTGCTCGACCACCCGGTCTACGACACGGACGGCAACAAGATCGGCGATGCCAGGCACGTCTTCCTCGGCGACGCCACCGGCCAGCCCGAGTGGGTCAGCGTCAAAACCGGCCTGTTCGGCACCAGCGAGTCCTTCGTACCGATCCACGACGCCTCCATCGTGGAGGACCACCTGGAGGTCCCCTACCCCAAGGACACGGTCAAGGACGCACCCAACGTCGACGTCGACGCAGGCGGCCACCTCTCCGAAGACGAGGAGCACCGCCTGTACGAGCACTACGGCATCGACTGGGACGCGGCCTGGCAGCAGGCCAACCAGCCCGGCGCGGGCGGCTGGGCCCACGCCGACACCAGTGAGACAACCGACGTGCCCCGCTCCGCGGACACCGGCGCCGGCGGGGATGACGCCATGACGCGCTCGGAGGAACGCATGCACGTCGGCACCGAGCGCCGCGAGGTGGGCCGGGCGCGGCTGCGCAAGTACGTCGTCACCGAAGAGGTGCAGCAGACCGTGCCGGTACGCCGGGAGGAGGTCCGCGTCGAACGCGAGCCGATCACGGACGAAAGCCGCGATGCCGCCCTGTCCGGGCCCGACATCAGCGAGGCCGAGCACGAGGTCACCCTCCATGAGGAACGCCCCGTGACGGAGACTGAGACGGTGCCGGTGGAGCGGGTGCGCATGACGACCGAGGAACAGACGGACGAGGAGACGGTGCGCGGCCAGGTCCGCAAGGAACAGATCGACACAGAAGGCGTCGACGAAGACCGGCGCGACAGGTAACCGAGCCCGCGTCGCCTGCCCGCTGCCGCTCGGCGGACTTGAAAAGGGGGGGCCGGCAGGTCAACAGCTACCGGACACCCAGCCCTGGGACTTCGGGACGCTGCCCGGGCGATCAACACCGGAACAGAAAGGGAGGCGGCCGTCATGACCCAGGTCGAGCAGCCCCTGACAGAAGCCGCCATCAAAGTGCGCCAAGTCAACCACTACCAGTTCAGCTGGGTGGCTGGAGAACCCGGCCAGCGCGGCACCTTCACCCTGCAGCTGGTCTTGGACGAAGGCGCCGGGGAAGAAGTCCTCACGGTCGACGCCGACGACGCCGACGTGCTGAAGGATCTGCTGGAGCACAATCAGACGGTCCAGTACGACGTCCCACGCCACACCCTGATGTTCGGCGTGACGCCCGCCGGCAGCTGACACCCGGCAACCCACCGTCCAGACCCCGCCGACAGACTGGCGCGGCTGGGCGTGCACGGAAAGGCAGCGGTGGGACTGGCCCCGGGGCAGACCGTGGGCAGCTCCACCACATCCGTGTGGTCCAGACGATGCGGCCAGCTCCGCAAAGAACAGATCGACACCGAAGGCATCGACGACTGGGGAACAGTAGCCGAGCCTGTGTCGCCTACACGCTCCGGCCCGCTCGGAACCTGCACGAGCGGGCCGGCGCTGCGTACCCGGCAGCGCACTACCAGGCACACGCGCACAAACCGGCCAGGCAGCCGCCGCGACGCACCAAGACCGCACCGTGCGGGTAACCCGCGAGCCTCGGCTCAACCACCGCACCGAGCCTGTCCTGATCTTGTCTGTTCGGGGTACTCGCGCCCTCACCACTACGACGGGCCGCACCGCGGCCCGTCGTAGTGGACCGAAGACGGACGGGAGGTGATCGTCGTGTCGACCATGCAGCCACCCCCTGCCGGCCCCGACCGCAGGAGTACTCACAGCACGGACGAGCCGGTGAGTGAACTGGTGCAGCGGGCCTCGCAGCAGCTGACGGAGCTGGTGCGCGGCGAGCTGAGGCTGGCGCAGGCGGAGATGAAGGAGAAGGGCAAGCGCTACGGCAAAGGCGGCGGACTGTTCGGCGGCGCCGGGATAGTCGGCTTCCTGATGTTGCAGGCGCTGGTCGCCACCGCGATCGCGGCGCTGTCGGTGCCGCTGCCGGTGTGGGCGGCGGCGCTCATCGTCACCGCGGTCCTGGGTGTGATCGCCGCAGTGATGGCCATGAGTGGAAAGAAGCAGGTCGACCAGGCCGCGCCGCCCACGCCCGAGCAGACGGTCGAGAGCGTGAAGGCCGACGTGGCCGAGATCAAGGAGAGTGCACAGCGATGACCCAGCCGCCTCACGACGAGCCCACTGCCTCCAGCCCCGAGGAGCTGCGCGAGCAGGTCGAGCAGACCCGCACCGAGCTCGGGGAGACGGTCGAGGCGCTGGCGGCCAAGACCGACGTCAAGGCCCGCGCCCAGGAGAAGGCCGCCGAGGTCAAGGAACAGGCCGCCGCGAAGGCCGGCGAGTTGAAGGAGCAGGCCGCGGCCAAGGCCGGGGAACTGAAAGCGAAGGCAACCGGCCTGGCCCACCAGGCGCAGGACAGGCTGCCCGACCCGGTCAAGGACAAAGCCGCCCAAGCCGCTGGGCAGGCCAAGGCGATGGCGGCCCAGGCCGGTCAGCTGTGGGAAGAAAAGGCACCCGAACCGGTGCGGCAGAAGACCGCCCAGGGGGCACAGCTGGTGCGGGACAACCGCAACCTGCTCCTGTCGGCAGCCGGTGCGGCCGCCGTGGTGTGGCTGGTCTGCCGCCGCCGGAAGGGGTGAGCTGGTTGTAGGCATCAAAGAACGCCTACAAGCCGGTCGGTCTGGCTCTGGGAGCCGTCAGCGGCATGCTCGCCGGTGGCCTGTTCAAGCAGGCGTGGAAGATGCTCGGCCACGACGAGGACGCACCGGACGCCACCGACGAGGAGCGCGCCTGGACAGAGGTGCCGCTCGCCGCCCGGGCAGCAGCCGACCCCCGGGCCGGGCCGGCTGAGCAAATGCGCGTGCCGCTCAAGCGGCAGGACCGGCTTGCGCCTGGTGGCGTCCTTGAGGACAGGGCGAGAGGCTGGGAGAGCAAGGCGCTGGGCCGTTGCCCGCGCCGACGCCGTGACGAGGAGAGCGCAGCGTGTTGCCCAGGCCGGTCGTGGTGGGAGTGGACGGCTCCTCCTCTGCGCTGGCCGCCGTGGAGGCGGCAGCGCAAGAGGCCCTGATGAGGCGAGCCGAGCTCCAGGTCGTGCATGCCTTTGTCTGGCCCGCTATGCATGTCCCGCCCGGCGGCTCGCCTTTGGGACCGCCTGCGGGAGGCGTGCAGGAATCCGTCGAGCATCTGCTCGCCGAAGCGGTCGAACGAGCCTTGGCTGCCGCTCCCGGGGTGGTGACCGATCAGGCGGTCATCGCGGGGGAAGCGGTTACGGCCCTGGAAGCAGAGTCGAGGACGGCGCAGCTGATGGTGGTGGGCCATCGCGGCTCGGGTGGTTTCGCCGGGCTGCTGCTGGGATCGACGTCGGTCCATCTGGCCGCTCACAGCCACTGCCCGGTGATGGTGGTACGAGACCGGATGGCGAATGACGGGCCGGTGCTGGTGGCGGTGGACGGTACCCCCCAGAGCCGTGGGGCGATCACGTATGCGTTCGAGGAGGCTTCACTGCGAGGCGCGGACCTGGTGGCGCTGCACGTATGGGGGACGTGGAGCGACCGCGGTGACACCCGCCCGGCGGATTTGGTGGACCTCATCGGTGATGTGGAGATGCTTCAGGCACACGAGGAGCAACTCCTGCACGAGGCCCTGTCCGGCCACCGAGAAGAGCACCCTGAAGTGATCGCCCACGCACGTGTTGTGCGAGGCCGTACGCGGCCGACACTGATCGAGGCGAGTCGTGGAGCCCAGCTCATGGTGGTCGGCACGCGCGGACGCGGCGGATTCACCGGACTGCTCCTGGGCTCAGTCAGTCAGGCCATGCTCCATCACGCACACTGCCCGGTCACCGTGGTGCGTTCCGACCTGGTACTCCCGTGAGAAATGGCGCTGTGTAGCCAGCCCTCGAGGCGTGCACTGACAGGGTTGAACGCGGACAGGAACCGCTGGGCTGCGCCAACGCCACGGAAGCCCTTCATCGCCCGTTCGCGCTGCCTTGTTGGCTGGTGGCTGTTCTCCGCCCGGTTCTTCAGGTACTTCGACTGGCGGTGCTCGACGGAGGGCACGACGTCGCGGTGGGCCGCGCCGTAGGAGCGGAGCTTGTCGGTGATGATCACCGGCGGCACCGCACCTGTGTTCTTCAGCAGGCGGCGGAAGAATCGCCTGGCCGCGGCGGTGTCCCGCCGGTTCTGTACGAGGATGTCGAGTACCATCCCGCGCTGGTCGACGGCCCGCCACAGGTACTTCCGCTCACCGTTGATCTTGATGAAGACCTCGTCCGGATGCCACTTGTCCCCGGGGGGGCGGACCGTCTCGTAAGAGACGACGACACCGCGCTCGAGCATCAGCTCCTCGACGTCGCGGAAGCTGAGCGGGAACCGGTGGTAAAGCCACACACAGCGGAGATGACCTCGGCCGGGTAGCGGTGCCCCTTGTACGACGGCGACCTGCTCTCCACGGGCACCCCTCCAGCAGCATCAACCCGAAGATCAGCCACGGGACAGCGCCGTGGCGCCAGGGATCCGTGGGGCCACGGCGCGGCGTTGTGAAGGCTTTGCAGGGCGGCACGAGCCTTCTCGTACTGCTCGCGATACGGGACTGCACGCTGGGCTGTGAGCTCCTCCAGCACCACCCATGGCACGGCCACCGTGTCGACGCCAGACGTGCGGATGGTCCTCAGCAGGTCAGTCAGTGCTGACGCTGTCGAGTGCGAAGCTGCGCAAGATGCTCGTGTCGAGAATGATCAACGGGTGACTCCTTGTGCTCAGGGACCTTCGTGTCGAGGATCTCAACGCAACGTGCAGGAGCGCACCATCCCGACTCGGGCCCGCGCCCGGGCAGTCCGTCCAACGCCACGCTCATAGGCGGGCCGTAGGATGGACTGCTGCTCGACATCACCGGCTGGACCGGGGACGAGATCGACACCGGCGTGCTGCATGCCCGGCCGGGTTCCCTCAAGCGTTCCCGGAACTCACCATCACGCGTTGCTGCTTCTCACCAACACAATCATCCCAACGACGTCGTCGCCGACCTCATCACCCAGACACTCGCCCTGGAGGGCGTGACGTTCGACTGGCACCCGGCCCGGGCGCAAGCCGTACGTGCAGGGGAAGAAGACCCGCAAGCCCCCGGCGAACGGGGGCGATTCCGGTTCCTGTCTCCTCAGCATTGATGGTGACTTTTCCCGCCGACTGGGTGATACCCGTCAAATACGATCAAGGGGAGTGCACTGGGGAGATCTTGTTCGAGTGTGTGCCGCGACGTGGGGCCAGCGCTGCTCAGGTGCGTGACATTCCGCAAGCAGCAAGCGGGCTGGAAGACCGCAGCGGCCCCGGGGCGGCTGTGGCGCGCATGCTGCGCGTGTCGCGGCCGGCCCAGGGGCGGACCGGTGTGCTGGTAAAGCTTGGCCGGTCACCCCCATGTTTTCGTCTTCGGAGGCCGCTCCCCGCGACGGGATGCCTCTCGTACGGAGGTCACCGCCATGCCCCAGGACGCGAAGTCGCCGGAGAAGCTCCGCAGCAACCGCTCTGCTCTCACTCACAAGGTTGGCTACGCCCTTGCCCACCCCGGTCGCGTCGTCCCGTATCTGCGCCGTGCTGCGCGGGATATCTGGTTGCGCTGGAAGCATCCCGACCACATCGGCTACTACCGTGCGGTGATGGCCTACGACACCCGCCGCAACCCGGAGGCAGCGGTCGGCAGCCAGACCCACGAGCGCTGGCTGGCCCTGGGCCAGATGCAGTTCGACTACCTGATCGAGCACGGGCTGACCCCCGGCAAGCGGATGCTCGACATCGGGTGCGGCAACCTGCGCGGCGGCTGGCGCTTCATCGACTACCTCGATCCGGGGAACTACTACGGCATCGACATCTCGCCGGACATCCTGATCGCCGCCAAGAAGACGCTCGTCGAGCGGGGGCTCCAGGGCAAGCTGCCGCACCTGACCATCACCGGCGACCTCACGCTGGACTTCCTCCCCGGTGACCACTTCGACGTCGTGCACGCGCACAGCGTCTTCTCCCACTCACCCTTGGACGTGATCGAGGAGTGCCTCGCCAACGTCGGCCGCGTCCTGACCGACCAGGGGTTCTTCGACTTCACCTTCGACCGCACCGAAGGTGTCGAACACCAGGTGCTGCGGGAGGACTTCTACTACCGCGCCGAGACCCTCCTGGACCTGGCCCGCAAGCACGGCCTGTATGGGTGTTTCATGGAGGACTGGGAGCAGCGGCCCCACGGCCAGTCGAAGATCCGGGTGAGCCGCTCCCCGCTGCCGGGCCCCGGCCACCGCGACGGGCTGCCCCAGCATCAGCCGCCGGCACGCATCCTGCCGGCGTGATGCCGTCGCAGGTCAGGACGCTACGGCGAAAGATCCGTCGGTCAGCAAGGCTTGCGTCGCTGCAGTGACAAGATGCCGCATGGACTGATACGGCACGCCTGCCGATGGCGATGGCCCGGCTCGCTGACCAGGAGGGGCGCCTTCCGCACTGTGAGCGAGGGGAGTGGTGCGCACCGTCCCGTTGCCGCGTGGCGCACCGTCAGCAGCCTGGCAGGGAGCGGGCCACCACATACACCTGCCACGCGGGCTGCCGACCGCGGTGACCGACGCGCGTTTCGACCAGAACGCGAGCACGCTCGGGGCCGGCACAAGGGGCGCGTGGGCCGCCGGCGACATCATGGAGCACGCCCAAACGCCTCTTCCGTGGCTGGTTCCTGTCCCAGTACTACCGGCGAGCCTGTCGTGGCGGGGGCGGGCGCGCCGCGGACTTCCCGCGCACGCCACTGCGCTCGTAGCTGGTTGCATCGGCCGAGGCTCCACAAATCGGCGCGTTCGATCAGCGGCTCGAACCACGGCAACGCCAGCAGGATCAAAAGCCCCGCTGCCCAACCGAGCAGGACGTCGCTGAGCCAGTGCGTACCGAGGTAGACGGTGGTCAGGCCGACCCCGAGTGCCATGCCGGCCGAGACTGCGGACAGGCAGCGCCGCGCTGTCGCAGTGGAAGCCAGGTAGGCCAGGATGCCCCAGGTCACCACGGCGTTGGCAGTGTGGCCGCTGGGGAAAATGTCGCCGCCCAGGGCCATCTCGTTCGAGCCGATGACGGTCGCGTAGTGCGGACCGAGACGACCCATGCCGATCTTGGCGGAGCCGACTGTGATGTTCAGTAGCAGCAGCGAGACAGCGAGCGCCAGCAGCGGGCGGAGGGTGCGCTGCCGCCAAGAACGCCAGCCCAGCCACGCAGCGACCAGCACCGCAGTGGGGCCGCGTTGGCCGAGCACCACGAAATGGTCGGCGAAGGCGTGGATCTGCGGCCACTGCTGGTACGGGCGGAAGAACATCAGCTGCCAGTCCAATCGGACCAGCCAGGACGTGGTCAGCACAGCCCAGACAATCGCCAGGTAGAAGGCCATGATGGCGGTGAGCAGCACGATGTGGTGCGGGCCCATTGTCGGCACATCGATGTGCGTCGGCCGCTCCGGTTCGCGGTCCAGCCTGGCGAACAGCCGGTCCAGGCAGGTGAGTGGTCGTTCAGTACCCACCCAAGCGAAGTTACAGTGCGTAAGAGATCGCTATCTGTGCGTGCTGGTCCACGTGTCACGCTCGGAGGGGGCTTGTTGGTGTATCGCGGGCTTGCTGGCCTGGTGTGTTGTGGGTTCGTTGAGAGAGGCCGGGTGCACGGTTCAAGCAGGCAGTTCGGGGTGTGAGCTGGGGTTGTGTCGTCTGCGCTGAGTGGGACCGGGCTCGTTGTGGGTTTCGCCAGCGTGTAAAGGCTCGGTTGGTGTTTGTGTTGGTCAGCGCTGTTTTGCCTGTTCGGTGGACGAGGGTCAGGGTTGAGGGTCACCGTCGCCGGGAGGCGGATGCCGGCGGGGGTGATGGCTTGTGGTGCGCACTCGGCGATCTGCCTGCCGATGAAGTGGCACGTAGGTTCTTGCTGACCCTCCGCGACGGGCCTGCCCATCAGACCTGCGAGCAGATCGAGGGCTTCCTGGTTGATGTACCGATCGGGGTCGGGGGACTGGAGGTGTCGACGCAGAAGATCCGCGTCCAGTCCTTACTCTTGGAGGTATGCAGCGAGCGTGCCGACCAGCAAGAAGTTGTAGGCCAGGGCGTCCGTGAGGGCGTAGAGCACCAGACGGTGCCAGTTCGCCGGCGATTCGATGTGCTGGCGCGCGGCGCTTACAGCCTCGTCCAGATGGCGTCGTTCCCAGTGAACGAAGTCTTGGACCAGAGAAATCAGCTCCGCTGGACCAACCCCCACCTGTGCCTCTCCGCCCGGAATCCTGGTTGCTTTTCGGGCCTCTGGAGCGGGCGGGACGGCGTTGCGGATGTCCTGCAGCCCGCCCACCCCGGCTCCAAGCTGTACGCGAGCCCTTCCACGACCTGCTCAAGCGAGCGGTCGAAGCCGGCCACGGCGACCACAGCATCTCTGCCCTGACAGAGATCCTCAAAAAACGTGTGGATCGTTGAAGTTATCGTCTGATGCTCCGGTGCCATCGGATCTCGCCTTCGTGCCATTCGTCGGTGGGCGTGAGCCCGGCGGCAGTGGCGACGGCGGCGGATGCCCGGTGTTCGGGATGGATGTGGGCGATGACGGTGTGCACCGGCTGCTGGCCGAGCCAGGCGACGAGTCCTCGAGCTGCTTCGGTGGCGATGCCTCTTCCCTGCCACAGGGTTCCCACGATCCAGGCGATCTCGGCGATGGGACCGTGGCCGGAGGGGCTGACCGTCGCCTGGACGGTGCCCGTCAGGCAGGACTCGTCACGAAGCCGGATCACCCAGTTCAGCCAGGACACGGCCGGATCGGGAGAGCCTGCGGTCATGCGCTGGTAGCGCGAGCGCAGGGCTTGCGGGGCGTCCGGCGTGCCGCCGATGAAGGTGTGCAGGGCCGGATCGGACAGCACCGAGGCCATCTCCTCGGCGTGCTCGACGTGCAGTGGCAGCAGGTCGAGCCTGCTGGTGTTGATGGGCTGGGCAGTGAGGGTGCTCACGCTGCGACCACCTCGGGGCGTTCGACGAGGTAATGAGCATTGCTCCTTCGGCTGCGCCGAACATCCTGCGAGACCAGCCCTAGTAAGGGCCAACGCCAACGCCCGGACAGCCCTCGCTGGGCAGCACGTATGCCGACAAACATCATCCCTGCCCGCCACGCGCGGCACCTAAAACGGTTCGTTGAGACGAAGGCCGTCGCTGCCGTGCACCACCGACTCAAATGCGGGACGGCCCTTGTATCCGCCGAGAGACGGTGTGCTGCGGGCAAGAGCTGCGTTCACTCTTTCGAGAGGCGGAGAAAGGTTCCGGGCTTTTCGGAGGAGGGGGCTACCTCGCCACGAACTGGGTCAGGATCGCCTGGACCTCGTAGATGTCGACGCCCTTCGTGAAGGTCTTCTCGATGGGGGTCGGGGTGCCGGAGATCCAGATCTTCAGTTCGGCGTCCAGATCGAAGGTGCCCGCCGTTTCCACCGCGAAATGGGTGATACTGCGGTAGGGGACCGAGTGGTACTCGACCTTCTTGCCGGTGATGCCCTGCTTGTCGATCAGGATCAGGCGGCGGTCGGTGAAGAGGATGGTGTCGCGGATCAGCAGGAACGCGGCGTGGACCTGCTCGCCGTGGCCGAGGAGACGGGCGTAGTCCTGCTGTGCCGATTGCGGGTTCACGGTGTGTGCGTTGCCGAACAGTGCCATCGGTGATCCCCCATGTGGTTGGCCAGGTGCCTCGGTCATCCTATGAACAGAGGTTCCCGGAGGCGATGAGCCTGAGGACGAGTCGTCGCGAAAACGCGTCCGCCCCCAGGAGGAGACTCCCCTAGGGGCGGACGCGGGGCGGGTGCGGGGCGGGGTTACGCCGGCTCGCCGCCGAAGCGCTCCTTGTACGACTCCAGGTCCTCGTCCGTGAGCTTGGCGAACAGGACCGGCGGGATGGTGAAGGGAGTGCCGGCCGGGACGGCGGTGAGGGAGCGCGCCTCGTCCGCGGTGACCCACAGCGCGGTGTCGTTCTCCAGGGAGAACGCCTCGCGCATCTTCTTCGCCGACGTCGGGATGAACGGCTCGGAGACCACGGCGTAGAGGTGGATCAGGTTCATCGCCGTACGCAGGGTGAGCGCGGCGCCCTCGGGGTTGGTCTTGATCTCCAGCCAGGGGGCCTTCTCCTCCAGGTAGGAGTTGCCCGCCGACCACAGGGCGCGCAGCGCCGCCGCCGCCTTGCGGAACTGGATGGCCTCCATCTGGGACTCGTACTCCGCGAGCAGCCGGGCGATCTCCTCGCCCAGCTTCCCCTCCGCCTCGCCCGGTTCTGCGCCCGCCGGGACCTCCTCGCCGAAGCGCTTGCGGGAGAAGGACAGCACACGGTTGACGAAGTTGCCGAGGGTGTCGGCCAGGTCCTTGTTCACCGTGGCGGTGAAGTGCTCCCACGTGAAGGACGAGTCGTCCGACTCGGGGGCGTTCGCCATCATGAAGTAGCGCCAGTAGTCGGCGGGCAGGATGTCGAGGGCGTCGTGCGTGAAGACGCCTCGGCGCTGGGACGTGGAGAACTTGCCGCCGTAGTAGTTCAGCCAGTTGAAGGCCTTGATGACGTCGACCTTCTTCCACGGGGCGCGGGTGCCCAGCAGCGTCGCCGGGAACATCACGCTGTGGAAGGGGACGTTGTCCTTGCCCATGAACTGCGTGTAGTGGACGCTCGCGTCCGACTCCCACCACCAGGAGCGCCAGTCGCGGTTCTCCGGGTCCTGGTCCGCCCACTCCTTCGTCGCGCCGATGTACTCGATCGGGGCGTCGAACCAGACGTAGAAGACCTTGCCCTCGGCGGCGAGGTCCGGCCAGGTGTCGGCGGGGACGGGGACGCCCCAGTCCAGGTCACGGGTGATCGCCCGGTCGTGCAGGCCTTCCGTGAGCCACTTGCGGGCGATGGAGGACGCGAGGACGGGCCAGTTGTCGGCGCGCTCGTCGACCCACGCCTCCACCTCGCCGGCGAGCGCCGACTGGAGGAGGAACAGGTGCGTGGTCTCGCGGACCTCCAGGTCGCTGCTGCCGCTGATCGCGGAGCGGGCGTCGATCAGGTCGGTCGGGTCCAGGACGCGCGTGCAGTTCTCGCACTGGTCGCCGCGGGCCTTGTCGTAGCCGCAGTGCGGGCAGGTGCCGATGATGTAGCGGTCGGGCAGGAAACGGCCGTCGGCGTTCGAGTACACCTGGCGGATCGACCGCTCCTCGATGAAGCCGTTCGCCTTCAGCTCGCGGGCGATCTCCTGCGTGATCTCGTGGTTCTGCGGGGAGGAGCTGCGGCCGAAGTAGTCGAAGGCCAGGTTGAAGCCGTCGTAGATCGCCTTCTGCTGGTGGTGCGCCTCGGTGCAGAAGGCGTCCACGGGCACGCCCTGCTCCTTGGCGGCCAGCTCCGCGGGGGTGCCGTGCTCGTCCGTCGCGCAGATGTAGAGGACCTCGTGGCCCCGCTGGCGCAGATAGCGGGAGTACACGTCCGCCGGGAGCATGGACCCCACCATGTTGCCCAGGTGCTTGATCCCGTTGATGTACGGAAGGGCGCTGGTGATGAGGTGTCGAGCCATCGCGGGCTGCTCCCAAGTCGCTACGTGGGGTGACGATCTCGTGGTCGCGGTCGTCTACGGAACCTTGAAATCGTAGCTGACACGGGTACGCCGCCCGCCTCCCCTTTTCGGGTGGGAAGCGGGCGGGCGTCGGGGCCCGGGGTGGGCCGGGAGAGGGTCAGGGGCGCCAGTTCGCCAGGACGCCCTCGTAGAGCTCCTTGTCCGTGAGCTCGCGGGGGGTTTCGCCGGCGAGGAAGTGGGACGTGTTCGGGGTCTTGAGCTTGCGGAGGTAGTCGAAGGCCTTGTTCTCCGGGTCCCCGAAGGCGACGAAGGAGAAGAAGACGGCGGGGTGGGTCTTGGCGGCCTCGGTGAGGGCCTGGGTGGCGGGGGTCTTCGCGTCCGGGGCGCCGTCGGTCTGGAAGACCACCAGGGCGGGGGTGGCGGGTTCCGCCGTCTTGTCGTGGTGGGCGAGGACGGCTTCGACCGCCGCGTGGTAGCTGGTGCGGCCCATGCGGCCGAGGCCCGCGTGCAGGTCGTCGATCTTGTTCTCGTGCTCGGTGAGGGTGATCTCGCCGGTGCCGTCGAGTTCGGTGGAGAAGAAGACGACCGGGACGGTGGCCTCGGGGTCGAGGTGTGCCGCGAGGGCGAGCGTCTGCTCGGCGAGGGCCTGGGCGGAGCCGTCCTTGTAGTACGGGCGCATGGAGGCGGAGCGGTCGAGGACGAGGTAGACCTTGGCCCGGGTGCCGGTGAGGCGGTTGGCCTCGAGGGTGGCGGCGGCGGCCTTGTAGGCGGTGGTGAGGCCCGGGGCGCGGGTCTTGACGCGGGAGAGGGGGAGAGCGGGTCCGGCCTCGGCGTCGCCGTCGGCGGCTGCGGGTTCGGAGGCCGAGGGTTCGGTGTCCGCGGTTTCGGGGGCCGCATCGGCCTCGGTCTTCGGCTCGGCGGCCTTGTTCGTGGCCTCGGTCTTCGGCTCGGCGGCCTTGTTCGTGGCCTCGGTCTTCGGCTCGGCGGCCTTCTTCGTGGCCTCGGTCTTCGGCTCAGCCGCCTTCTTCGTGGCCCCGGCCTTCGGCTTCGGCTTGTCGGATGCCCTGGCGGCGGGTACCGCGTCGGCTTCAGCATCGGGGGCCGTCTTGGGCTTCGGCTCCGTGTCGGCCTCGGCCTTCGGCTCGGCCTTCCGCTTGGTGCTGGGTTCGGCCTTCGGCTCCGGGGCGGCCGTGGGCTCGGCTTCGGCCTCCGGCTTCGCGTCGGCCGTCGGCCGAGCCTCGACCTCGGCTTCAGGCGCCGGTTCCGTCTCGGGCGCCGGTTCCGTGTCGGGCTTCGACTCCGTGGCGGGCTTCGATTCAGCCTTCGGGGCGGGGGCCTCCGGGGTTGCCGGTTCCGTAGCCTCCGGCTCCGCCGGGGTGGACTCGGCCTTCGGCTCGGCGGGCGTCTCGGCCTCCGGCTCGGGCTTGGCTTTTGCTTCCGCCTCCGCCTCCGCCTCCGCTTCCACGGCCGTCGTGTCCGCAGGTGCGTCCGCCTCTGCCGGTGCCTTCACGTCCGTCGTCGCGGTGGGCTCCGGCTGAGCCTCTTCCGCCGGGCTGCTCTCCGACTGCTGCGCCTGCTCCGACTGCTCCTTCTTCGCCGGCTTCTCCGCGACCGGCTCTTCTGCCGGAGCGGTCTCCGGCTCGACCGGCTCTTCTGTCGAGGCGGTCTCCGGCTCGACCGGCTTCTCCGCCGGAGTCGCCTCCGCCTCGACCGGCTCGACCGCTACGGCCGGTTCCGCCGCATCGGTCGCCTTCTCCGCTACGGCCGGCTCCGAATCCCCGACCGGCTCGGCAGCCTCTGTCGGCTCGGCAGCCTCCTTCGGCTCCTCCGGCGTCTTCCGGTCCTCAGCAACTGCCGGTCCGTCGTCGACAGCCGTCTTCTCAGCGGCCGTCGGCTTCACCGCCGACTTCTCCTCCTCCTCTTCCTCCGACCGCGAGGGCTTCGGGACCGTCACGTGGTCGAAGGCCGCCGCCACCAGGTCGTGTTCGCCGGAGGACGACGTGCGGGGTTCGGGGACGCTCGCCGTCGGTGTGGGCTTCGGTTCCGGGGAGGGGGATGGGACCTTCGGGTCCGCGGAGGGGGCCGCGGCCGGTGTCCGCTCGGCAGGCGCGAGGGGGTCGCGGCCGGTGTGCTCGGCGGTCCGGTCCTCGGTCCCGCTGGTCTCACCGGCGGTCGTCGTCCGCGCCGCACCCTCCGTCTCGGCGGTCCGTGATTTGCGTGACCGTCCGAACGCGTTCCGCAAGAGAGTGAGAATGCCCATGTGCGCGCAACCCTTCGCGTGAGTTGAAGCCCGTCAATCCCTGGCCAGGACGGACACGTAAGGTTAGCGGCCCTCCTGTGTGATCTTGGGCAGGGTCTGTTGTGCCGGGTCCACCCTGTCAAGGGGGACATCCGGCCTGAGCGGGTGTCGCGATACTGAATGGCAGCAACCCCCGTACGGCAGCCAGGGGTTCACTCGGTGTTCATCAGGGCGCCCGGCTATCGCGCATATGTGCCCCTACGGTCACGCTGACACCAAGGGTTTTTTGGGGAGAGTAAAGTGCGCAAGCTGCTGCCGTTGATCGGAACGCCGTCCGGTTCGCACCCTGGCGGCCGGTCCGCCATGACCTGTCGTTTCCGGTGTGGTGACGCCTGCTTCCACGAGGTGCCCAACACCAGCTCCAACGAGTACGTCGGTGATGTGATAGCCGGTGCGCTCAGCCGCCGGTCGATGATGCGGGCCGCGGCCGTGGTGACGGTGGCCGCCGCCGGAGCGGGCGCCGCGGGAGTCGCCGAGGCACCGCGGGCCGTCGCCGCGCCGGCCGCCACCCCGGCCGCCGCTGCCGCCTCCGTGGCCGCCCGGCGCAAGAACAAGGGTGCGCGCGGACTGCGCTTCGCGCCCGTCGCGCCGAACACCGCCGACGCCGTGACCGTGCCGGAGGGGTACCGGCAGAACGTCGTCATCCGCTGGGGCGAGCCCATTCTGCGCGGGGCGCCCGCCTTCGACCCGGAGCGGCAGACCGCCAAGGCCCAGGCCGGACAGTTCGGGTACAACTGCGACTTCCTCGCTCTCCTCCCGCTGCCCGGGGAGCGGAACAGGCAGCTGCTCGTCGCCAATCACGAGTACACCGACGAGATCCTGATGTTCCGCGGGTACGACGCCGCCAACCCCACCCGTGAGCAGGCTGAGATCGCCTGGGCCGCGCACGGGCTGTCCGCGGTCGTGGTGGAGGAGGACCGCGGGAGCGGGAAGCTCACCGCCGTCTCCCGGCATCGGCTGAACCGGCGGGTCACCGCCACCACCGAGTTCCGGCTCACCGGGCCCGTCGCCGGGTCCGAGCTCGTGAAGACCTCCGCCGACCCGACCGGCACCAAGGTGCTCGGCACCCTCAACAACTGCTCGGGCGGTGTCACCCCGTGGGGCACGACCCTGCACGGCGAGGAGAACTTCAACCAGTACTTCGCCAACGGCAGCCGGGCGACCGACAAGCGGTACGGGATCGGCACCGGCGCCACCGAGCGCAAGTGGGAGAGGTTCGACAAGCGGTTCGACCTGGCGCAGGAGCCGAACGAGGCGCACCGGTTCGGGTACGTCGTCGAGTTCGACCCCTACGACCCCACGTCGACGCCGCGCAAGCACACCGCTCTCGGGCGGTTCAAGCACGAGGCGGCCACCGTGCGGCTGACGCACGACGGCCGGCCGGTCGTGTACTCCGGCGACGACGAGCGGTTCGACTACTTCTACAAGTTCGTCGGCAGCAAGCGGATGCGGCACGGGTCTTCGCGGGCCGTGCGCGAGCACAACCTCTCCCTGCTCGACGAGGGCACCCTGTACGTCGCCAAGCTCACCGGGGACTCGCCCGCCATCGAGATCGACGGCACGGGCAAGCTGCCGGGCGACGGCGAGTTCGACGGCAGCGGCGAGTGGATTCCGCTGGCCACCGCGACCGCGAAGGGCGCCGTCTCGCACGTGCCGGGGATGAGCGCCGAGGAGGTGTTCGTCTTCACGCGGCTCGCCGGTGACAAGGTGGGCGCCACCAAGATGGACCGGCCCGAGGACATCGAGCCCAACCCGGTGACCGGCAAGGTGTACGTCGCCCTGACCAACAACTCCAACCGTGGTGTCGGCTCCAACGCCAAGGCGGACGAGGCCAACCCGCGCCACGCCAACAAGCACGGGCACGTGCTGGAGCTGACCGAGCGGTGGAACCGGCCGGAGAGCACGAGGTTCGCCTGGTCGCTGTTCCTCGTCGCCGGTGACCCGGAGGACCCGGCGACGTACTTCGCGGGCTTCCCGAAGGACGGCGTGAGCCCCATCTCCTGCCCGGACAACGTGGCCTTCGACCCCTACGGCAACCTGTGGATCTCCACCGACGGCTCCCAGCTCGGCTCGCACGACGGCCTGTTCGGTGTGGCGACCCGGGGTGAGCGGCGCGGTGAGCTCAAGCAGTTCCTGACCGTGCCGAAGGGGGCCGAGACGTGCGGCCCGATCATCCAGGACCGGCGTGTCCTGGTCGCCGTGCAGCACCCGGGCGAGATCGACGGCGCGTCCGTGGAGAAGCCCGCCAGCACCTGGCCCGACGGGCCGGGGACGTACGTCCGTCCGGCCGTCGTGGCCGTGTGGCGCGCCGACGGGTGCGACATCGGCGTCTGAGCCGGGTCGGCACCGGCCGGCCGGGGGAGAGCTCATGTCCGGTGGCGGCCCGGGCCCGTCCTGCACCAACGCCGTCCCGAACGCGACCGAGCGGTCCCGCGTCAACCGGCTGTGGGCCAACGGTCTTGCGGCGACGATGACCAAGGTCCCCGAGAAGTCCGCCCGTTGAGACGTTGAGACGTTGAGACCTCACACGGCTGCGGCCGCCCTGCCGCGAGGGGCGGCCGCAGCCGTGTGCGCGCCGGTCCGGGTCAGCGGCCCTCGTGGAGCGTGAGGTCGGTGACGACCGCGCGGTGATCGGTGTCGGACAGGTCCAGGATGCGGGTACGGCTCGCCCCGAAGTCCTCGGACACCAGGACGTGGTCGATCTGCGCGCCGAGCGTGGGCGCCGTGAGGGCCGGCCAGGTGGCCGTGCGATCGGCGCCGTCCAGACGGGAGGCGTCGCGCAGGCCGGTGTCGAGGATGCGGCGGAAGGCCGCGTGGTCCTGGGAGGCGTTGAAGTCGCCGGCCAGGACGAGGGGGATGCCGGGGCCGGCGGCTGCCGCGTCGCGCAGGGCGCCGAGCTCCCGGCGCCAGAGGTCCACCTGGCCGGGGAGCGGAGGCATGGGGTGGGCGAGCTGGAGTCGTACGGCGTGCCCGTCGACGTCGGCGACCGCCCCGGGCATGCCCATCGTGCCGCGCACGCCCTCGGTGGGCCGGAGCGGGAAGCGGCTGAGGATGACGGACCCCTCGGAGCCGCCGCCCTCCACCGCCCGGCGGTGCGGGTAGGCCCGGGAGAGGTTCCGCTTCAGCAGGCCATCGCACTCGTGGTCGCACTCCTCGACGAAGACCACGTCCGGTTTCTCGCGTCGGACGGCGGTGACCAGGGAGCCGGTGCCCTGGCCGAACTCGACGTTGGAGGTCAGTACGCGGAATTCGGCGGCCGGGCGGCCCGAGGGTTCGTCGGCCTTGCCGTACGGCTCGATGAACCAGGCCAGCAGGCCGAGCAGGACCACCCCCCACAGGGTGCCGGGCCACCGGCGGGACAGCAGGGTGAGCAGCAGTCCCACGGCGGTGGGCACGAGCAGCCAGGGCAGGAAGGCGAGGAGCTGCGGGACGGGGGTGATGCCGTCGCTGTCGGCGGCGCGGAAACCGACGATCACGCTCACGCCGGTGAACAGCAGGCCGGCGCACCAGGCGCCGAGCCGCCGTCCGGGCGGACGGTGCTCGCGCCCGTCGTCCCCGGCGGTCCACTCGGCAGCGGCGGTGTCCAAGGCCCGGCCTTCCGTTCGCGGGGTGGGTCGCCCGCATCCTCCCTCAAAGACGGGGCGGGGCGGGGGAAGGTTGCCGGGCGTCGACCCGGGCCAGGAATTCGTCCAGCACCCGGTTGAACACCTCGGGGCGTTCCAGGTTCGGCATGTGGGCCGCGCCCTCGATGACGCACAGTTCCGCGTCCGGGAGGGCCGCGTGCATGGCCCGGGCGTCGGACACCGGCGTGAAGGTGTCGTCGGCTCCCACGACGACCAGGGCCGGGACGGTGACGCGGGGGAGCAGGGTGTCGTAGCCGGGGCGGCGGGCCCGGGCGCGCAGGGCAGCGGCGGCGCCCTCGGGGGCGGTGGCGGTCATCATGCCGTGGACGTGCGCCTTGACCTCGGCGGACGCGTACGGGGCGACCATCCGCTCCAGGACCTCGTCGGCGTAGCCGCGCATGCCTTCCGCGAGGAGACGGTCCGCCGTCGCGTCCCGGGTGCGCACGCCCTCGGGGGTCTCCGCCGACGGGAAGGTGTCCGCGAGGACCAGGCCGCGGACGCGGTCGGGGAACAGGCGGTAGCAGTCCATGACGATCTGGCCGCCCATCGACAGGCCCGCGAGGACGAACGACTCCACCTTCAGCTCGTCCAGCAGGGCCTCGATGTCCCGGGCGAACGCGGAGAAGTCCGGGACGGCCGGGGTCGTCGGGGAGGCGCCGTAACCGCGCAGATCGGGGGCGATGACACGACGGGTACCCGGGAAGCTGCCGAGTTGTGGGGCCCACATCGTGCGGTCGAAGGGGTGGCCGTGGACGAGGACCAGGGGTACCCAGGGGGTATCCGATCCTTTGTCCTCGTATGCGAGGAAGGGTGCCATGGCGTCGACCCTAGGCCGCCCAACTACTCGGTGCAATAAGATCTTTGCTCTCGGTGCAATCCAAGGGGGAGACCGGCCGATGAGTGACTACCGGCGTATCGCCGACCGCATCGCCGACGACATCGCCACCGGGCGACTGCGACCGGGCCAACGGCTGCCCCCGCAGCGGGCGTTCGCGCGCCGCCGGGGTGTCGCCCCGTCCACGGCGGGGCGGGTGTACGGCGAACTCGTGCGGCGCGGGCTGGTCGTCGGGGAGGTCGGGCGCGGCACCTTCGTACGGGCCGCCCCGGCGCTGGGCCGGGCGGGGCAGACGCTCACCGAGGCCGCACCGGGGGCCGCGAACGTCAACCTGGAGCTCAACTACCCGTCCGCCCCGGGCCAGCCGGAGCTTCTCGCCCCCGTCCTCGCCCCGCTGCTGCGCCCCGACGTGCTGGCCGAGGCGCTGTTACCGGCCGCCGCCACCGGCACCGCGGCCGCGCGGGAGGCCGCGGCCGCGCTGCTCACCACCCCCGGCTGGCGCCCCGCCCCCGAACGGCTGCTGTTCACCGGCAACGCCCGGCAGGCCATCGCCGCCGTCCTCGCCTCACTGGTCCGGCCCGGCGGCCGGGTCGGGGTGGAGCAGTTGACGTATCCGCTGGTCAAGGAGATCGCGGCGCGGCTCGGCATCACGCTGGTGCCGCTGGCCGGGGACGCGGCCGGACTGCTCCCGGAGGCCGTCGCCGCGGCGCACCGCACGGCGCCGCTGTCCGCCCTCTATGTGCAGCCGACGCTGCACAACCCGACGTCCCTCACGACCGGCCGGCCGCGGCTGCTGCACCTCGCCCAGCTGGTCCACGACCTGGACCTGCCCGTGGTGGAGGACCGCATCTGGTCCTTCCTGCGGGAGCCGGGTGACCCGCTCGCCGTGCACGCCCCGGCCCTCACCCACGTCGTCGACGGGCTCTCCAAGCGGGTCGCCCCGGGGCTCACCGTCGGGTTCCTCGTGGTGCCTTCGCACCGGGTCGCCGCCGTGGCGGGCGCCGTGCGGTCGGGCGGCTGGAGCGCGGGGCGGTTCGCGCTGGAGGCGGCGGTGCGGTGGGCCGGGGAGGGGACGGTGGCGCGGCTGGTGAAGGCCAAGCGGGCGGACGCGGCACGGCGGCAGCGGATCCTCGCCGAGGAACTCGCGGGCTTCACCGTACGGTCCGACCCGGGGGCCTATTTCGCCTGGTGGGAGCTGCCCGCCCGGTGGCGCGCCGACACCTTCACGGCCGCCGCCGCGGCGCACGGCATCGCCGTCACACCCGGCCCCGACTTCGCCGTCGCCCCCGGGCACACGCCCGACGCCGTCAGGCTCGGGCTCGCGTCGGCTCCGGAACCGGATCTGCGCCGGGCACTGCGGACACTGGCGCGGGTCGCCGCGCGGCGAGCGGGGGAGCGTACCGGCCCGTGACCCAGGCGACGGCCGCCACGGTCAGGCCCAGCACGCACAGCAGCCACGACACCGCGCGCAGGGGAGAGGTGAGGGCGTCGTAGACCGCGCCCGCGGCGGGGCGGTGGAGCGCGTCGGGCAGGTCGGCGAGGGTGAGGCGGCGGCCGATCGCGACGGCGAGGACCAGCAGCGCCCCGCCCAGGGCCGTACCCAGCCCGAGGGCGGTGACCGCGCGGCGGCGGCACGCGGCGACGGCGATCCCGGCGACCGCGAGGACGACGGTGGCGAGCGGCAGCCAGAAGGCGGCGGTGTCCAGCACGTGGTACCCCTTGCGCAGCCGGTCCACGTCCGCGGCCGGGAGCACCGGGATCCGCGTGTGCGTGACCGGGATGCGGTGGGCGAACGGCACGTGGTCGTGGGCGAGTTGCTGTTTGATCCGGGCGATGACGGGGGCGGGGTCGACGGTGACCGGGGCGCCGTGGGCGCCGTCGTCGCGCAGGGCGCGCAGCACCGCGTCGTGCACGGCCAGGTTCGACGCGTCCCAGGCCGCGCGATAGGCCTCGGTGCGGGTGAAGGAGCGCGCCGCGTCGTGCACGAAGGGCCCGACCGCCCCGCGCAGCGGACCGGTGTCGAGCTCGTGCCCGGCCTCCCGCATGACACCGTCCCCGACGGCGTCCGCGACCGCCCGCCGCACATCCGGGTCGGCGGCGAGCGGCGCCATCGTCCGGACGTAGCGGCCGGTGTCGGTCAGTCCGTGGGCGGCCCAGGACGCGAGCGCGCCGAAGGGCACAAGCAGGCACGCCAGGACGAGCAGAACGGCCGACAGGGCGTTCCGCGATCGTGGGGGCGCCTTTTCGGACACGGGCGCCCGGTTGCGCCGGGACACCCTTCCAGGCAAGGCGCCCCGGCCCCGGTCCGCGAGCGGTGCGACGGCGTCCGGCTGCCCGTCCGCCGCGCCGAACGGCCGTCCCACCTGGGAAGATGGTGCCTCTCCGGTCCGACGGAGGGTTGCGCCGAACGGGTGTCCTGGGCGGCCGGCTCGTCGTCCGGCGTGCGCGGGGAGCGCCGGCTGGAGGGCACGCGCGCGGTCACCTCAGTCGAGACGCCGGCCCGCGGCGTCCTCGCGCGTGTAGAAGCGGTAGAACACCATCGCCATGACACCCGCCCCCACCAGCAGCCCCAGGCCGCTGGAGCTGAACACGGACGCACCGGTCTGGTTGTAGAGGAAGCCGATCGCACAGCCCGTCAGGACGAACCAGCTCAGCGCGTGCAGTTCACGGGGCAGCCGCGAGGACAGCCGCCACACGGCGGCGAAGGCCACGGCGAACACGAGCGCCGTGACGAAGCCGAACAGCAGGTTCCAGCCCGTGATGGGCCCGCCGTGGCGTCGGTTGGCCGCGGCCCAGAAGCCGTAGACCAACCCGAGGACGACGGGCAGCGCCACCCTTGCGGCGGCGTGGGTGCGCGCACTGAAGACATCGGGCCTGCGACCAGGCGTGGTCATCGTGCGTGAGGCGGGTGCCGCATGAGCCATGACAGCTCTCCTCTCTGTCCCTGCCCCTGGATCCAGGGCACACCGGCCCGGAGCCCCTGGCAAGTCGGCAAAGCGCCCGGGACGGGATGCGGCCGGTCCCGCCCCGTGTTTCGCTGGGGCCGTGAGCCGCCACCGCAGGGGGCACGGCCCGCTCGTCCGGTACGCCCGGGCCGGGGGCCGGACGGCCGTGCGGCGGCAGGAGCTGCTGCGGGTGCGGGGCCACAGCGTGGCCTGGGTGCCGCCGCTGCTGCTCCTCGTCGTCCTCGCGGTGGCCGACTACCACACCATCGGCGAGTTCCGGATGATCTCCTGGATCGTGCTGGTGCCGGGTATCGCCGCCGCGATCTGCGGAGTGTGGGGCACGGCCCTGTTCGCGGTCCTCTCCCTCGTGACGTACGTCGTCGCCGACAGCGCCTGGCCGCACGAATACCAGGCCGGCCGCGCCGACTTCGTCCTCGTCGCCCTCGGTGGCACCCTCGCCGTCCTGGCCTGCGCGATCCGCGTGCGCGACGAGCGCCGGGCCCTGCACATGGGCGACGTCACCGACACCATCCGCCGCACGGTACTGCGCCCGCTGCCCCCCGGCTGGGGCGGCCTCGACCACGCCGGTGTCTACCTCACCGCCGACGCCCACGCCCGTGTCGGCGGCGACTTCTACGACATCCAGCCCGGTCCGCACGGCACCCGCGTCCTGGTCGGTGACGTACAGGGCAAGGGCCTGGGCGCGGTGGAGGCGGCGGCCGCGTTGCTCGGCACGTTCCGCGAGGCCGCGTACCACGAGGCGGACCTGGCGACGGTCGCCGAGCGGCTGGAGACACGGATGACCCGGCACCGCGAGCACACCGTCGCCCTGGGCCGCTCGGACGGTGACCGGTTCGCCACGGCCGTCCTGCTCGCCTTCCCCGACGACGACCAGGAGGCGGTGGACGTCCTGCTGTTCGGGCACGAAGCGCCGCTCGCCGTCGGGCGGGGCGGGGTGCGCACCCTGTCGGCCGGAGCGGGGCTGCCGCTCGGCTTCCGGGGCCTCGCGCCCGGGCCGGCGCAGATCCGGCGGTGGCGGATCAGCGGTGACGAGACGCTGTTGCTGGTGACGGACGGGGTGACGGAGACCCGGGACGGCACCGGGGCGTTCTACCCGCTCGCCGACGAGCTGGCCCGGGCGGTCGCCGAGGACCCGGGCACCGCCGAACCGGCCCGTCTGGCGGCCTTCGTCAGGGACGGCACGCTACGGCACGGCGGCGGGCACCTCGCCGACGACACCACGGTGTTCGCCGTTCGCAGGAGAGTCCGGTCCGAAGCCCCCGAAGGCGGACGTTTGCGGTCCTGAGACCCCTCTTTGCAGCCGCAGCCGTTACGGTGCTGACGTACGTGATCGACACAGGGGGTGGGGCGATGCCCGGAACCGTGCTGCTGCTGGCGGCCTCGCCGGTGGGCAAGGGGCGCCTGGTGGACGCCGCCTCCGTGCTCCCCGTTCTCGCCGCCGTGGCGCCCGCCGTGCTGTCCGGCACCGACACCGCGAACGTCGTCGAACTCGCCGACCCGCTGGAGCCGCAGGCCGTGCTGACCCGCCTGCGCGCCGCCGCCGCGGCCCCCGGCCCCCTCACCGTGTACGTCACCGGCCAGCTCCAGCTCGACCGCCGGCAGCGCCTGCCCCACCTCGCGCTGGCCCGCACCACCGCCTCCACCGCCCGCTACACGGCCTTCCCCTGGCACTGGTTCCGGGAGGAACTGCGGCTCCGACCGGCCGGCGCCACGACCCTGCTGCTCGATCTGCACGCCGACGCCGAGACCTGGGAGCTGCTGCGCGGTACTCCGCTGGACTCGGGCCGCGGCAACGCCGTTCACGGTCGCATCGCCCCACCGCCGTCCCGGCGCACGGTCGCGCAACCGGCGTACATGAAGGCCGTGGCGACGATCCTGCGCAGCGGGTTCCGGCCGCCGGTCGAGCAGTTGCACCAGCAGGCGCTGACCCGGATCGCGCCGGAGAGCGCGGGGAAGGACCTGGTGCTGAGCACACCGGGCCCGACGGGCGGGGATCCGCACGCCGCGATCACCGCCGCCGTCCAGTCCGGCCGGCACGCCGACGCCGACGCGCTCGCCGCCCGGCACGAGCAGCTTGCCGTCACCGCGCACGGACCCGCCTCCGAAGAGGCCCTGCACTGGGCCGAAGTACGCGCCGACCTGGCGATGTTCGCCGGGGACGCGGCCCGCAGCTGCCGCACCTGGCTGATGATCGCCGGCGCCCGTCTGAACGCC
The DNA here is from genome assembly GCF_044755265.1 of Streptomyces sp. NPDC092370. Taxonomy (NCBI): domain Bacteria; kingdom Bacillati; phylum Actinomycetota; class Actinomycetes; order Kitasatosporales; family Streptomycetaceae; genus Streptomyces; species Streptomyces sp. NPDC092370. The sequence continues at coordinate 394,471 of NZ_JBIVQO010000005.1, forward strand.
GGCCAGGCGCCGGACGCCCCCGCCGTCGAGGCCGCGGTGGACCGGGCGCACCACCAGTGGAGCCAGGTCCGCGACACCATCCCCGCCCGTGAACTGGGCGCCGCGCTCGCCGCGTTGCGCGGCAGGGTCCCCGGGCGGCGCGAAGGGGCGCTGGACCATGTGCAGCGGCAGCTGAGGCAGTTGCAGACCCAGGGGTGAGCCGCGTGCGCCGTGTGCGCGGCGTGAAGGGGGCGTGCGATCGCTTGCGCGGGTCACGTCACGCGACCGGTGAGCGCGCCCTGCTCGACGCGAAGCCGGTCCCCGGGGGCCTCACCGGGTCCGTCCGCCCGGCCAGGGCCGCCGACCCCTCGGACATGGAACAGGCACGGGAGAGTCACGGCAACGCGCACGGACCCGGCAGGGTCCTGTTCCTCCTCGACAGCTCCGGCTCGATGGCGGGCCGCTGGGAGGGCCCCAGCGGCGGCCCGGGCATCCTGAAGCAGACCCTGCCCGGCCTCGGCGGGGAGGACGAGTACGGGGTGTGGGCGGTGCACGACACCGGCGACCGGACGCACACCGAGCTGCTGCCCTTCGGCACGCACGAGCGCTCCGGGGCCGCGAGGCCGAATCGCTCAGCGCCTTCGCGGAGGGCCGTACGACCTTCCTGCGGCACTGGCCGTACGTCTACCCGGCCCTGTACGAGACGTTCAAGGGGAACCACGGTGTGACGCGGCTGCCCGGCAAGGCCGTACTCGACGGGCAGAACCTGGCCGTCACCTCGTCCACGTCCGAGCAGCGGGCCGCCAAGGCCGCCGAGCTGATCGCCTTCCTGACCGACCCGGACAGCGAACGCTGCCTGTTGCGGGCACGGGTTCGCCGCGACCCGCACCTCCGCCTACCAGGCTCCCGACAGCCCCGCGGAGTGCCGGCACGCCGCCGCGTACTCCGGGAGCCCCTCGGCGTCCCCACGGGCGGGAGCGCCGAGGTCAAGGCACCCGACCGGTTGGTCAACGGCGTCAGCTACTCCCGGGACACTCCCGTTGCCCGCCCTGAGCGAGGCCGTCCAGAGCCCCCGCACGCCCCTGTACGGCGCGGTCACGCAGACCCTCATCACCGAACTGGACGCCCTGTACGGCCCACGGGCGGCGGGCGCGGCCCGGCCGGGGGACGCGCAGATGGCAAACAGTCTCGACGAGGCGTTGAGGAAGGTTCTGCCCGACTGAACGTCCTTCCGCTGCCGCCGGCGCGGCGCTCACGGCTTCACGTCACACTCGAACCAGACGGCCTTGCCGGGCCGGTCAGGCAGTGGATCCCACCCCCACCGGTCTGTGACGGCGTCGACGATCAGCACGCCGCGTCCGTCCTCGGCGAGTTCGTCCACAGCTGTGGACAGCGGCGGTCGCGGGCACGTGTCCGTGACCTCCACGCGCAGTCCCCGCCCGTCCGGCCGCCGCAGCATCAGCACAGCGGCGCGCCGGTCGGGCGTGTGGCGTACGACGTTCGCGACCAGCTCGGTGAGGGCGAGCGACGCGGAGTCGCACAGTCCGGTCATCTCCCAGGCGGTGAGATACACCCTGAGGATGCGTCGCAGATGCCTGGCGGAGTGCTCACCGAGGGTGAAGTCGACGCCGTACCTGGTGCCAAGTCCCGGCTCCGGCTGGTGGATTAGGTGGTTCATGCCACCAGCGTGGAGTGGTGTGGTTACTCTCGGCTACAGAACGAAATGAACGCCGTGCGGCGTTCGGACCCGGGGGTGACCGCGCCATGCCCAACATCCGTCGACTCGACCCCACCGCCTCGCCGTTGGACTACTTCGGCTCGGAGCTGCGCCGCTACCGGGAGAGTGCGGGACTGTCCCAGAAGGAGCTCGGGGACTGCATCTTCTGCACGGGCTCTCTGGTCGGCCAGATCGAGACCGCGCACAAGGTCCCGACCAGAGAGTTCGCGGAGCGTGCGGATGCCGCGCTCATGACGGACGGTTGTTTCTCGCGCTTGGTGGGGCTGGTGTTGAGGAGCCAGCTTCCTACGTGGTTCCAGGCGTATGCGGAGATGGAAGGCAGCGCGTCCTACATCTCTACGTACCAGTGTCAGTTGGTGTACGGCCTTCTTCAGACGGAGGCCTACGCCCGGGCCGTACTGGGCGTCGAACACAAGGAGAAGCTCGACGAGATGGTGGCGGCCCGGATGGAACGGCAGCGCGTCCTGGAGCGCGAGCAGCCGCCGGTGGTGTGGACGGTGCTGGACGAGTCGGCGCTCTACCGGCAGATCGGCAGTCGCGACATCATGCGAGACCAACTCGCCCACCTGTTGAGTCTCATCGGACAGCCCTGGACGCACCTCCAGATCCTGCCGTTCTCAGCCGGCCAGCACTCCTCGATGATGGGCTCCTTCACCCTCCTGCGGTTCGATAACGACCCAGACATCCACTACAGCGAGAGCTACGACCAGGGCCACATGACGGCCAATCCTCAGGTCATCAGGGAACGTTCGGTCGGTTACGCTCGCCTTCAGGCCGATGCCCTCTCTGAGACGGACTCGGCGGCTTTGATCGCCCGGGTGATGGAGGAACGCTATGGGGAACAACCTGGACGTGGCGCGTGCTCAGTGGCGTAAGTCGTCGTACAGCGGAAGCAGCGGCGGCGAATGCGTCGAGGTCGCCGACCTCGGGACCGGCGTCGCTGTTCGCGACTCCAAGGACCCCGAGGTCGGCGCGCTCACGGTCTCGCCGGAGGCCTACGCCGCCTTCGTGACGTACGTCAGCGCGTGAACACGAAGTACTTCCACGCTCCGTACGTCGTCGTGTTGACGTTGTCGCCGGACGCCGGGTCGATGTAGGACGCGCGGATCCGGAAGCGGGGACCGATCGGCGGCGTGCCGGTCATGGTCACCGCGTCCTTGCCGTAGCGGTCGAGGGCGAGGTACTCGGAGTCCGTGGTGCGCCAGGCGCCGTCGGCGTACCGCTGCACCTGGAACTGGTACTTGCGGCCCGGGTACATGGACATCGTCGTGTTGTGGACGGGGTCCTTGGACTGGCGGAAGTAGTGGTACTTCTGGTTCCAGGCCGTCGCCGTCTTGTACCAGCCGCTCAGCGAGGTCGAGATCTTGACCTTCGTGTAGGCCGAGTTGGTGACGGTCTTCGCGGCATACCGCGTGTCGCCCGTGAACTTCGCGCTGACCTTCGTGTCCCGGGTCAGGTGGACGGTCGCCGAAAGGTTGCCGGACGAGTCGACCGTGCCCTTCTTGACCAGCGTGTTCGGCTTGTCGGAGCCGTACGGGTCGGCCCAGATCTCGACGGTGCGGTTCTTGTACGTCGTACCGAGGTGCGCCGTGAACGACACGTCGCTGCCGTAGCCGTACACCTTGCCGTTGTTGTTCAGCGTCAGCGCGGTCGCGGTCTTGGCGACGCTCACCGCGTGGGCTGCTGTGGCACCCGCGTGCGCGTCGTCGCCCGCGTAGGTGGCCGTGTACGTCACCTTGCCGCCCGCCGGCGGGGTGTCCGTGAAGGAGTACGAGCCGTCGGCCGCTACCGCCGCCGTGCCGAGCGGCTTGCCGGACGGGGACTCGTCGTCGGTGCGGGTGACCGAGACCTTCGTGCCCGCCGGAAACGCCGCCGACGAGGACAGCGTGCCGGTGAGGGTGAAAGGCTTGGCACGGGTGGCCGTGGCGGGGGCGTTCACCGTGAGGGTCGTGCCCGCCTTCGTCGGGGCTTCGAGAATCCGCAGCGAGTAGACGTTGTTGTCGTTCTCCGAGAGCGCGAACAGCCTGCTCTCGTCCGGCGCCCAGGCCAGGCCCGCCGGGGCCAGGGTGTCGCCGCCGCTGCTGTTGCCGGTGTTGGGGAAGTCGTACTGCCTCAGGGGTATCGAGGTGCCCGGCTTGAAGACATGGACGTCCGGGTCGTACCAGGAGAAGGTGCCCGCCGCGACGTCGCCGTTCGGGGCGATGTCCACCGCGTTCGGGTACGTGTTGGTGACGTACTTGCCGTCGGCGGAGAGGTCCGTGAGCCTGTACACCGGCTGGTAGTACGGGGCGCCGCTGGCCGTGACGACGTCCTTGCCGTCCGGCGTGACCGCCAGGTCCTGGAGGTTGCCGCCGCCCGTGTTGCCCGGGTCCCTGGCGTACGCCGTACGGCTCGCCGTGCCGGAGGAGACGTCGTACACGGCGAGTTCGACCGGGCTCTGGCCCGGCGAGCCCGCGGCGAGCGTGCCCGGGGCGCCCGGGGAGGCGTCCAGGATCGGGGCCTCGTAGAAGGTGCGGCCGGTGTCCTGGCCCAGGGTGAGGCCCGGGTCGGTGGCGTCCGGGTCGAGCGAGCCGATGTTGCCGTCGCCGGAAGCGCCGTAGCTGAACCACAGCCTGCCGCCCGTCAGGGCGACGTACGCCGGGCCGGCGCCCTGGCCCGTGGACCAGCGGCGGGTCTCGGTCGCCGTGGCCGTGTCGATCGCGACGAGCGCGGTCGCGTCATGCACGGCCGCGTACAGCGTGCCCGAGTCGGGCGACAGCTCCAGGCCGTGCACGCCGGGCAGCGAGCCGACGGTGGCGATGACCGTGCCCGCGTAGTCGGTGACGACGACCTGGCCGGCTGTCGGATCGCTGATGAAGACGCGGTGGTGGACTCCGTCGACGACCATGTCACCGGACGACTTCAGCGGCAGGATCTTGCTGGAGTCGGCTGCCGCCGCCGACCCGGCGCCGGCCGCGACGAGCGTCACCGAGCTGAAAAGGACGGCGAGCGCCGTCGCGGTCGTGAGCGTGCGTCTGTGCATGGATCGAACCCCCCGGAACGAAAGAAGTGATCAGCAGGAAAGAGGTGATCAGCCTCCGCAGGCTAGAACACCCCTCTGACACTCGGGTGAACTATGCAGCATGAGGCTGGGGGGAAAGGCGGGTTCCGGCCGTCTCAGCGAGAGTCGGCCACAGGCCGCGGACCGTGCTGTGGTGCCTCGGCTCGCGCCGGACCCGCGTTCGCCGCGAGGAGCAGGGTCGCCACGGCGACGAGGGCCGCGGTGAAGCCTCGGGCGTACCGCTCGGCGGTGCGTGTGCGCATCGGCACGGCGACCTCGCAACTGGGGCGGCGACTACGGCGGCAGGGTGTTAAGCGTCTTCGACAATGCCGCTTAACACTCCGTTTAACCTAGGGCCAGTCCAGGCCGAACGGCAAGAGGGACAAGGGGAGTTGGCGTGGGGGAGCGGGATGATCCGGGGACCATCGGCCGCCGGGTGCAGCGGTTGCGCACGGAACGCGGACTGACACAGCGGCAGTTGGCGGAGCCCATGTACACACCGGCCTACATCTCCACCCTGGAGTCCGGCCGGGTGCGCCCCTCGGACGACGCCCTGCGGCATCTCGCGCAGCGGCTCGGCGTCGCCTTCGACGAGCTCGCCGGGGGGCGCTCCGCCCGGCTCGTCACCGGGCTGCGGCTGCGGCTGACCGAGGCGCAGCGCACCCTCTCGGTCGGCGAGGCCGAGGCGGCGGCCGACCAGTACGCCGAGCTGCTCGTCGAGGCCGAGACGCACAACCTGGCCGCCGAGCAGTCCGCCGCCCTGCTCGGCCTCGGCGAGTGCGCCCTGGAGACGGGCGAGCTCGTGACCGGCCGGCAGTACTTCGAGCGGGCCGAGGAGCGCCTGGCCGACGCGCCGCTGCCCGCCCGGGTCCCGGCCCTGCGCGGCCGGGCCGTGGCCCACTACCTCGCCGGTGAGCTCCGGTACGCCGTCTACCTGCTGGAGACCACCCTCGACGAACTCAACCGCGGCGGACTGCACGACCCCGACGCCCTGCTGTTGCTCTACGCCAGCGCCATCGGCCCGTACATGGACATGGGCGCGCACGCCCGGGCCGCCCAGGCCGCCGAGTTCGCCCTGGCGCTGGCCCCGCAGTCCGGCGACCCCGCCCTGGTCGCCCGCATGCACCGGTCCGTCGCCCGCACTCTGGTCGCCGAGGGCCGCCTCGCCGAGGCCGACGCCTCCCTGGCCAAGGCCGCCGAGCTGTACCGGGGCCTGCAGATCCGCACCGAACTCGCCAACTGCCACTGGATGCGCGGCTACGTCTACGCCCAGGACGGCCGGCTGGAACGCGCCGAGGAGGAGCTGCGGCAGGCCCTCGGCATGCTGTCGGCCAAGCGTGCCGCCCTCTACAGCAGCCAGGTCACCGTCGAGCTGGCCGACGTGCTCCACCGGCGCGGCAGGTCCGACGAGGCCGCGGCCCTGCTGCACGACGTCCTCGGGCACCTGTCCCCCGAGCGCGGCGCCGTCCACTCCGCCGCCGCGCACCGGCTGCTCGGCATCATCGCCGAGGACGCCCGCCGCACGGAGGACGCCGAGGAGCACTACGTCCGCGCCCTGAGCCTGCTGGAACGGGCCGGCGCCGCCGGTGACCTGGCCGACCTGTGCCGGCTGCTGGGCGACCTGCTGCGGCGGACCGGCCGGGTGGAGGCGGCCCTGGACGCCTACCGGACGGGCCTCGGGCACCGCACCGCCCCCGGCACCACGACCCTCGGGCCCGCTCCCGCACAGCCTCCTCTGTGAGGCGACCGGGCCCTCGGACAGCCGTGCGGGTTAGCCTCACTCCCGGGAAAGAACGACCAGGGCGGGCGCGTGGACAACCAACGAACGGTGGCCGACGGCATACGGCTGTGTCTGCGGGCCCTGGTGTACGCCGTGCTCGGCGGTGCCGCGCTGCTCGTCGTCGTGACGGTGGCGTCGGTGCTCGGGCCGATGCTGGCGCTCGACCTCTACACCCCGCCCGTCGCGGCCTGGTGGACGGTGTTCACCGCGATCACGGTCCAGGGCGTGCCGTTCCTGCTGCTGGGCACGGTCGTGTCGGCGGCGATCGGGGCGTTCGTGCCCGAGCGGGTGTTCCAGCGGTTGCTGCCCCGCCGTACGGTGCTCGCCGTGCCGGTCGCCGGGGCCGCCGGGGTCGTGCTGCCCGGCTGCGAGTGCGCGTCCGTGCCGGTGGCGGGGAGCCTGATGCGGCGGGGTGTCGCGCCCGCCGCCGCGCTGGCCTTCCTGCTGTCGGCGCCCGCGATCAACCCCGTCGTCCTCGTGGCGACGTCGATCGCTTTCCCGGGGCAGCCGGAGATGGTTCTCGGCCGGCTCCTCGCCTCGCTCGGCACGGCCGTGGTGATGGGCTGGCTGTGGGCGCGCTTCGGGCGTGAGGAGTGGCTGCGGCTGCCGAAGCGAAGTGGTGGGCGGACGCCGGCCGGCGGTCCGCGCGCCTTCGTCCTCGGACTTCAGCACGACTTCCTGCACGCGGGCGGTTTCCTCGTCCTCGGGGCGGCGGCCGCGGCGACGTTCGACATCGTCGTGCCACGGTCGCTGCTGGAGGTGTTCACCGGGTCGGCCTGGCTGTCGGTGCTGCTGCTCGCGCTGCTCGCGGTCGTGCTGTGCGTGTGCAGTGAGGCCGACGCGTTCGTGGCGGCGTCACTGAGCGGCTTCTCCCCGACGGCGAGACTCGCCTTCATGGTGGTCGGGCCGATGGTCGACCTGAAGCTGTTCGCGTTGCAGACGGGCACGTTCGGCAGGGCCTTCGCGGTGCGGTTCTCGGCGGCGACGTGGGTGGTCGCCGTGGTGAGCAGCGTCCTGGTGGGATGGTGGCTGCTGTGAGGCGCTACGGACCGGCCGTACTGCTCGCGCTCGTGGGCGCGGCGATCCTGCGGGTGTCGCTCTTCAGCGAGCTGTACCTCCGGTACGTGCAGGCGGGGCTGCGGCCGTACCTGGTGATCTCCGGGGTGACGCTGGTGCTGCTGGCGGCGGCGGTGGCGGTGGTGACCCGCGGGGCGGAAGCCGACGGGGGCGACGAGGCGGACGCGGGCGCACCGGAGGCCGCGGCGCACGAGCACGATCACGGCCATGGACCCGCCGGTCCCCGGGTCGCCTGGGTTCTCACACTGCCCGCCCTCGCCCTCCTGTTGTTCCCGCCGCCCGCCCTCGGCTCCTACAGCGCGGAGCGCGAGGCGGACCGGCGTGCCGCCCGGGGCGTCGGCACCTTCCCGGCCCTGCCGGCGGGCAACCCGGTCGATCTCGCCCTCGGGGAGTTCGGCTCCCGGGCGGTCTACGACAGCGGCCGCTCCCTGCGAGGCCGTACGGTCCGGCTCACCGGCTTCGTCACCCGCGACGACGACGGCACCTGGTACGTCACCCGCCTCCTCGTCTCCTGCTGTGCCGCCGACGCCACGACCGCGAAGGCCGAGGTGCGCGGCGCGCAGGCCCCACCGGTCGACGCGTGGGTGACGGTCACCGGCACGTGGCACCCCGAGGGGAGGCTGGGCTCGGACGCCGCCTGGCCACCGGTCGTCGACGTCACCTCCGTACAGCGGGTGCCGCAGCCGGACAGCCCGTACGAGAGGCGCTGAGGCCGATCCGCCACGCCCACGGCCTGAGGCGCTGAGGCCGATCCGCCACGCCCACGGCCTCGCGCAGGGGTTTTGCCCCCCTGCCCACGGGTAGTCGGGGGCACGACTCCGGGAGGGCTCGGGGTGATCCGGGCGGGTGTCGGGCGCGGTGCCCGGCGGGCATCGGGCGAGGTCGTGGTGCTGATGCCGGCCTGCGCCGGGCGTTGCGCCGCGCCCGGCGCAGGCCGGCATGCGCCCGGCCATGCACCGGCGAACCGCCGGGACCTGACCCGACGGCCCGTGTGCCCGGGGCAGGCGGCGGCCTGCCCGGCCCGCGGCCGGCCCCGGAAACGAACGGCGATGGTGGAAGGCGCGGTGATCGAAGGAGGCGGTGGCCGTGCGGCCCAGGGACGACCCGCGAGGCGCCCACGGCGGCGACCCGGGCCCCGGCCGTAGCGAGGGAGCAGGCCCGGACCTGGACGGAGTCAGGGCCGCCGACGTGATCGCCAGAGGGGTGCGGGGCGCCGAACCGCGAGAGGTGCCGGGGCGGCTGTGCGAGGTCGCGGTGGAGCTGCTGCCGGTGATCGGCGCGAGCGTGTCGCTGCGCAGCCAGGGCATGCCCGTGCAGCTGAGCGCGAGCAGTGCGCAGGCCGCGCACCTGGCGCAGATCCAGGCCACGCTGGGCGACGGCCCGTGTCAGAGCGCGCTGCAGGAGGGCGCGCCCGTGCTCGCCTGCGACCTGACCACGGGCCGTGACGCGGGACGCTGGCCGGTCTTCGCCCAGCAGGCGACGGAGGCCGGGGTACGGGCGGTGTACGCGGTGCCGCTGGGCAGCGGCGCGGTGTGCGTGGGCACCCTCGACCTGTACCGCGACCGCCCGGGCGGACTCACCGAACGCCAGCTGCACGTGGCCCGGATCGTGGCCGGTGTCATGACCGTGGCCCTGATGGCACTGCCGCACGGGGACGAGCCCGGGACACAGGACGGGGAGGACTGGCTGAGCGGGCTGGCCGCGGACCACGACGAGGTCTACCAGGCCGTCGGCATGATCATGGCCCAGCTCGGCGTGGGCGCGGACGACGCGCTCGCGCGGCTGCGGGCGGACGCCTTCGCACGGGGGCGCACGGCCCTGGACGTGGCACGGGACGTGACCGCCCACCGCACGCGATTCGACCGGTACTGACCCCGGCCGGGGGTGTCAGATCTGCGCCCTGCCCTGCTTCGTCATCTCGGCCAGGCGTTGCGCCCCGAGCTGAGCGGCCTGCTGCGTGACCTCCGCGTACACCTCGCCGAGGCCTCCGTTGGTGAGGGTGATCGCCTCCTCGCCGACGCGGACGGCGGCGATGTCCATCGTGAGATACGTCGGCTCCCCCTCCTCCGACTCGCCGGCCAGCGTGACCCGCAGGGCCTGCCGGGCGTCCCCCACCGGTGGCAGCGGCAGGTCGTGGACCTCGACGTTCTGGATGCCGGTGCGGGTGGTCGCGGCCGTGAACCGGCCGCACCTGCCGGGCAGCGACTTCATCCAGCCCAGCGCGCGGTCCACGTCCGCCGGGCGATGGGCGGCGACCCGGTAGCGCAGCTGGGCGTCGGTGTCCCCGTCGTCGAGCGCGGAGGTCGCCTGCGGTCCCCGCGGGGCGCCGAAGGGCTCCTCCGTGTAAAGGACGTCGAGCAGCCGCTGGCAGTCCCGGTCCCGCGTGGTCGCCTTCAACAGCCCGTCCCGCCAGGTCCGCGCGCCACGGGTCGGCACCCACGGCTCCCCCAGATCGGCCTCGGTGACCAGCACCGCCCGGGCCTGCGCCTCGGTGAGGGCGGCCCCGGAACCGGCGGGCTGTTCGACGGCGGGTGACGCGGCGGAGGCCGACGGGGAGGCGGAGAACCACCGGGGCCGCGGCTCGCCCCCGACGGAGCAGCCGGCCATGGCCGGCAGGACGGTCACGGCCAGCGCGGAGGCGAGGAGGGCACGGATGGCCGGAGGGTGCGTCATCGGGGTGCCTCCTGCGGGGGTCATGGAGGCGCCGCCGGGCGGGGGCGGGCTCTCCACGATCGGGTACGTGCTCTTACGGCACCACCGCGGCCACCCGCCCACCAGCGATACGGTCCGTCCGGGTGAGCGGACCGGGACGCCCGCGGCCGCCCGTCAATACCCGTCGCCCCGCCCCGGGCCCCCTGTGACGGTCATGCCCATGCAGCGCGTCCAGCCGTTCCCGTCCGTCACGACGACGCCGGAGCATGTCCCGGCAGGCCGGCGCTGACCGGATGTCCCAAGCCCCGGGGCTTCGCCGTGTGGTGCTCGCCCGCGGTCCCCAGAAGCCACCCTGCGCGACCATCGCCGACTCGGCCGTGAACCGGACCCGTCGACACCGATCCGCTGACGGTGCGGAGCTGCCGTACTGGCTGCCCGACGGCGCGGTCGTGCGGCACACCCTGGAGGAGTACAGCCGCGACGCGCAACGGCGGGCCGGCTACCGGCACGCGGACGCACCGGCCCCCGGCACACGCGAGCTGTACGACCTCTCCGGGCACCGGGACCACCACGGCGACGACAGGCCCGCGGCATGGCCGGCGGAAGGTGGCGTCGGACTTCGACGGCACGGCGATACGGCGGTCCTGACGCCGCGCGCCCGCGGCGAGCCGTCCCGCGGGCCGTAGGGTCGCTGTCACGGAGCTTCCCCGCGGACCACTGGAAGGAGTCCCCGCCGTGACGGACGGTCAGCGCATCCCGGTGATCATCGACTGCGACACCGGCGTCGACGACGCCCTCGCCCTGCTGTTCGCCGTACGGCACCCGGCGCTCGACGTGCGTGCGATCACCTGCGTGGCCGGGAACACGGACGTGGACGGCGTCGTCCGCAACACCCTGACCGTGCTGGAGCAGGCGGGCGCCCCCGAGGTCCCCGTGGCCCGGGGCGCCGAGCGGCCGCTGATCGAGGCCCCCCGGTCCGCGCGGCACGTGCACGGACACGACGGCATGGGTGACCTGGGCCTGCCCGAGCCGACGCGGAGGCCCGCCGACGTCGACGCGGTGACGCTGCTGCGCCGCGAGATCCTCGCCTCCCCGCGCCCGGTCACGCTGATCCCCACGGCACCGCTCACGAACATCGCGCTGCTCCTGCGTACGCATCCGGAGGTGGTCCGCAACATCGGGCGGATCGTCTTCATGGGCGGCGCGGCGGCCGTCGGGAACGCCACGCCGGTCGCGGAGTTCAACGTCTGGCACGACCCGGAGGCGGCCGCGATCCTGCTCACCGCCGGGGTGCCGATCACGATGTACGGGCTGGACGTGTTCACGCGGGTCGTGGTCCCGGCGGCGCAGGTGCGCAGACTGCGCGCGAGCGGCGAGCCGGGGGCGCGGCTGGCCGGGGAGCTGCTCGCCCACCGCCCCGCCCACCCGGGCAGCCGTCCTGACGACCCCTCCGAGACGGCCGGCGGCCTCGGTGACGCGGGTGCGGTGTGCGCGGTCGCCGACCCGGAGGGCCTGACGACCCACCGCCTCCCGGTGGACGTCTCCCTCGCGCCCGGACCGACACGCGGCATGACGATCGTGGACCGCCGCGCCCGGCCCGGCGAGTCGGAACTCCACGACGGCACGCGCGAACAGCCCCTGGTCGACGTGGCGCTGGACGTGGACGTGGAGCGCTACGTGAAGCTGTACCTGGCGACGGTCGACGTGTGATCACCGCCGGGGCATGCGAGCGCCCGGTGTGCTGTCGCCGCCGGACGACAGCACACCGGGCGCTCTTCAGGCTCGGGCGTCCTACGCGCCGCGCTTGGCCGCACGGCGGCGGGTCACGACGACGAGGGCCGCGCCGCCCGCCAGCAGGGCCGCCGCGCCGAAGGCGATCGGGCCGGTGCTGCTGTTGGCGCCGGTCTCGGCGAGGTCACCGCCACCGCCGTTCGGCTTGGGAGCGGTGGGCGTCGACTCGGAGGCACTCGGGGTGGGCGTGTCCGTGTCGGAGGACGGCGGCGTCGAGGGCTCGGCCGGCTCGGACGGGGACGCCGGAGGGGTCGTCTCCTCGGCCGGCTCGGAGGGGGACGCGGGCGGCGTGGAGGCCGGGGGCTCCTCCTCCGCCGGCGGCGGGGTCGTGCAGTCCTTCGTGCCGCCGTTCCAGGCCGCGATCAGCTTGTCCTTGATGACCGGGCGGTCCGGGCCCTTGGGCAGCTCGCCGTGCTCGAAGCCGTCCTTCGCGTCCAGCTCGCCGTCGAACTTCACGGCGCCCCGGTAGAGGTCGATCTGCCCGAAGCAGTCCTTGTCCGGGATGGCGATGTCGAGCGAGTCGGTGGCGCCCGGCTTGACCGTCACCGTGTCGAAGTCGACGAACACCTGCTCGCCGGAGGTCGCGAACGTCGCGCCGTGCGCGAGGTAGGACGCGAGGGAGGCCGTGCAGGTGACGGCGTCACCGGCGGTGCGGACCTTGATGTGGACCTTGCCGTCCTCGGTCGGCTTCAGGTTCTGGTCGTCGACCTTGACCGAGTCGTGGAAGTTCGCGCCGTCGAGCGAGAACTGGCAGCGATCGGTCCCGGTCTCCGTGCCCGCACCGGTGCCGGGCTTGTAACTGCCGCCGGACGACCAGCCGTCACCGCCGGGCGTACCTTGGGCGAACGCGGTGGTGGCGGAGGCGGCGCAGAGGGCGAGGGCCGCGGCGCCCGTCCCCAGCAGGCGGCGCGCGGTGACACGTCTCGCTATGGACATGCGTATCCCATTCTTGGCGTGTGCAGAACCCGGGTGGCGGCATGCGGGCAGCGCGCGGCGCACGGCTGCCGGGGCCGCACCGGGGGTGAGTGGTCTGAGAAACACTGGGCTCATTGGTCACATGCGCCTCAGCGAGCCCCCATCGTGGCGGCGCCGCAGCACGCTGTCAACCTGCGCTGATGTAAAGGAAGTTGCTCTGCCGTCACACTTTCATCACAGCAGGAATGGATCACTCCGATCAGCGTGATGGTTCCTTTTTCCGGCATTCTGGACAGATTCAATGCTGTCGCCCGTATGCCCTTCGAAGGAGACCGCGTGACCGATCGCTCCACCCTCGACCTGTCGTCCCGGGATCCGGACTGGTGGCGCCAGGCCGTCGTCTACCAGATCTACCCGCGCAGCTTCGCCGACGCCGACGGTGACGGACTCGGTGACCTGCGCGGCATCACCCGCCGCCTCACCCACCTCGCCGCCCTGGGCGTGGACGCCCTGTGGCTGAGCCCCTTCTACCCCTCCGAGCTCGCCGACGGCGGCTACGACGTCGCCGACCCCCGGGGCGTCGACCCGCGCCTGGGCACCCTCGACGACTTCGACGCCCTGGTCGCCGAGGCCCACCGCCTCGGTCTGAAGGTCATCGTCGACATCGTGCCCAACCACTCCTCGCACCAACACGCGTGGTTCCAGGAGGCCCTGTCCGCAGGTCCCGGCTCGCCGGCCCGCGACCGCTACGTCTTCCGCGACGGCCGCGGCGAGCACGGCGAACTCCCGCCCACCGACTGGCAGTCCGTCTTCGGCGGCAGCGCGTGGAAGCGGGTGTCCGACGGCCAGTGGTACCTGCACCTGTTCGCCCCCGAACAGCCCGACCTCAACTGGGAGAACCAGGAGGTCCGCGCCGACTACCGCACCACCCTGCGCTTCTGGTCCGACCGCGGGGTCGACGGCTTCCGGGTCGACGTCGCCCACGCCCTCGTCAAGGACCTGAGCGAACCGCTGCGCGACCTCGGCCGGCCCGAGCTGAGCCGCGAGGAGGCACTCACCGCGCTGCCGCCCGGCACCCACCCCTTCTACGACCGCGACGACGTGCACGAGATCTACCGCGACTGGCGCAAGATCCTCGACGCCTACCGCCCGCCCCGCATGGCCGTCGCCGAGGCGTGGGTGCCCGGCGCCCGGCGCGTCCTGTACGCCCGCCCGGACGAGCTGGGCCAGGCCTTCAACTTCGAGTACCTGGAGGCCGGCTGGGACGCGGACGAACTCAGGCAGGTCATCACCGACTCGCTCGCCACCGCCCGGGCCGCGGGCGCCTCGGCCACCTGGGTGCTGTCCAACCACGACGTGATCCGGCACGCCTCCCGTCTGATGCTGCCGCCCGACACCGACCTCAACGCCTGGCTGCTCTCCGGCGGCCACGCCCCGGCGGTCGACCCGGAGGCCGGGCTGCGCCGGGCCAGGGCGGCCACCCTGCTGATGCTGGCGCTGCCCGGCTCGGCCTACGTCTACCAGGGCGAGGAACTCGGCCTGCCCGAGGTCCCCGACCTGCCCACCGAAGTGCTCCAGGACCCGATCTGGGAGCAGACGGGCCACGTCCGCAAGGGCCGCGACGGCTGCCGGGTGCCCCTGCCGTGGACGACGGCCGGACCCTCGTACGGCTTCGGGCCCGGCGGTGCCTGGCTGCCGCAGCCAGCCGGCTTCGCCGCCCACGCCGTCCAGGCGCAGGACGGAGTCGAGGGCTCCACCCTGGAGCTGTACCGCACCGCCCTGCGGCTGCGCCGCAAGCTCCTCGACGGCGAGGAGCTGACCTGGGCGGAGGACGCCCCGGACGGCGTGCTCCGGTTCGACCGTTGCGCGGGCTGGCACTGCGTCACGAACCTGTCCGGCACGCCGGTCGGACTGCCGGCCGGTGAGGTCCTGCTGACCAGCGCGCCCCTGGAGGACGGCCTGCTCGGTCCGGACACGACGGCGTGGCTCGGACGCTGAGCGCTCAGCGCTCAGCGCCCGGCGCCCTGGTGAGGGTCATGCTGTGGCCCCCGCGCCCCGTCGGGGGCGCGGGGGCCACTCGCCCGGCCCACCAGGGCGTGCCCCGAAAGGGTGCCCGGAAGGATCGTCGCCCGAGGGTCTTCTTCAGGCCGTGTCCGGACAGGGAACCCCGCCCGCGATGAAGCGGGTGCACCTGGACAGCAGCCGTTGCGGGGCCCTCGCGGTGGGAGTGCTCCCGCTCCCCGGCACCGGCCCGGGACGGCGGGCTGTGGGGTGCCGCGACCATCGCACCCGGCCGGGAGGGCGTCGGCGAGGCCGCGGGCGTCCCGGAGGCCGCTGAGGGCGCGTCACTGACGCTCACGCGCCCGGGGCGCCCGGGTGACCGGCACGCCCGAGGCCGCGGGCGTCCCGGAGGCCGCTGAGGGCGCGTCACTGACGCTCACGCGCCCCGGGGCACCCGGGTGACCGGCACGCCGCTCGACGCCTCCGGCCGCCGTGGCTCGGTCGACGGGCTGAGCGCGATGAACGACCGGATCGGCATCTGCGTGACGCAGACCGGCTCGGGTCAGTAGCGCAGCGCCCGGGCCACCTCCGCCCGGATCTTCCCGGGCAGGTCGTGGGTGCTGCGGGCGGTGGCCGTGGCCGAGTAGCCGGCCCGCACGTGGTCCACCGTGACGATGACCGTGTCGACCAGCCGTCCCCCGGCGTCCCGGAAGGCGACCTGGACGGCGAAGGACCGGGACGCGTCGTCGGTGTTGCGGACGGTGACCTCCGTGCGGACCCGGCCGTCGGTCCCGGTGGCGGTCGGACCGGTCCTCACGTCGTCCTTGACGTCGGTGCCGCCCTGGATGGCGTCGAGCCGGTGCCCGGCCTCGGCCGTGGCGGACTCGACCGCCTCGGAGGCCTCCGAGGCGATGGACCCCACCGCGGACTCCGCCTTCCTCGCGGTGTCCGCCGGGCTCTCGTCGCCGCAGCCCGCGAGCACGGCGGACAGGGCCAGCGCCAGGGCCGCTCCTGCCGTCGCCCCACGCGTCCGGTGGCGGGCAGCCATGTCGCCTCCCTGGGGGACCGCCGGCCCTCGGGCCTACGGCCTCATGTGCGTCCGAGTCCGCCGCCACCGAAGGATCCGCTGGATCCGGGCGACCATCGGCGCGGATTCTGGTCCTTGCCGGTCCGGGTGCTCGCGCGATGCAGCTCGTGCGGCATAATCCGCTGACCGTCGCGCGCCACGACCGGCACGTCGTCGGGCTCCCGCATCTCCCGCATCTCGCGGACCGGCCCGGTGTCCGGCATGTGCGGCTGCTCCTCGGGGGCGGGGTGATGGGTGTCCGTGTCCATGACCCGCATCCCGACCCGCACGGCCCAGATCAGCGCACAGGCCACGATCAGCCCGCCGACGAAGGCGAGGGTCACGGCGACCGCGTGATCTGACGAGGCCGCCAGTTCTGCGTACGTTGCCGTATTCATGCCCCAAGTATCGCCGACGAAATGGCATAAAGCGCCCGGAATGCCCCATGGTGAAAACCTGGGCTGCCTCGGCCGTCCCGCCCGGCGTGATGTCCGGCGGGGCGCAGGCCGCCGACGACCGGGGCCCGCCCGCGCACCTCGTCCAGCCCTTGCACGAGGAGGGGACGACGTCTCGGCGCGGCGCGGTCGGCCCCGGCTCCCGTGCCGCCCGCGGGGTACGGTGGAGGAACCGGGGGTATGCCGCAACCGGTGGCCGAACCGGTCTCACTCCCGGCGCTCCACGCACTCCCGGGACCTCCCACCGGGCCCGCGGCCTCCCCACCTCCTCGCCACGCACCCCATCCGCAGCAGGAGCCCCTCGATGACGTCCGCCTCTTCGCCCCCGCCGTCCGTCCCCGCGCCGTCCGAGGTCCGGCTACGGCTCGCGGACCAGCCGCGCCAGGGGCCCACCGCCCGCCGGATCGACGGGGCGTGGTGGCCCCGCTCCTACGACCTGTCCGCCGAACTGCCCGGGCTGCTCGGCGGACTGCCGGATGCCTGGGGCAGGATCGGCAGCGTCCTGGTCAACGGGGACACCTGGCCGTCCTGCCCGGAGCGGCTGGTCGTCGCGGGGCAGGCGGTGCACGTCGGCCGCACGGACTCGCCGACCGCCCCGCACACCGTCTGCCTGCTCGCACCCGGCCGCGGCCGCTGGGACCTGCTGGTGGTGCCGCCCGCCACCGAGGAGGCGGAGGCCGTCCGGCTCATGGAACAGGCCGTCGCAGAGGGCGTCTGACGTCAGCGCGCCAGCAGCACCAGGGCCAGGGCGGCCAGCGCCGGGACGGTCTGGACGAAGAGGATCTTCCGGCTGGCGGTGGCGGCGCCGTAGAGCCCCGCGATCGCCACGCACACGAGGAAGAACACCGAGACCCGGAAGCCCACCGGGTCGGACGCCACCGCGCCCCACACCAGGCCGGCGGCGAGGAAGCCGTTGTAGAGGCCCTGGTTCGCCGCCAGGGCCTTCGTGGCGGCGGCGAACTCGGCGCTGGTGCCGAAGGCGGCCCGGGCCCGCGGCGTGGTCCACAGGAACATCTCCAGCACCAGGATGTACACGTGGAGCGCGGCGAGGGCCAGTACCGCGAGCGTGGCGACGGTCGACATGCGCTCATCATCACAGGCCCGCCCCGGCCGTCCTCGTTCGGGCCCTCCCGGGAGGCGGCGGGACGCGCCGGGTGGCAGATTGCGGCCAGAGGAAGGCCGGGCCCGGCCGTCGCGTCCCCGCGTGTGCCGCTCGGGAGCCGGGCCCGGTCTTCCCGCCCGCGCGCTCCGCAAGGCCGTCCCCGTGTCCGGAATCAACCACTCTCGGGTTGACCGGCAGCCCCAGGCTTCATCAGCTGTCCCACGAGTCGTGTTCGACCCCGTCCCCGAGCCTCACGACCGAC
This sequence comes from Streptomyces sp. NPDC092370, assembly GCF_044755265.1. Taxonomy (NCBI): domain Bacteria; kingdom Bacillati; phylum Actinomycetota; class Actinomycetes; order Kitasatosporales; family Streptomycetaceae; genus Streptomyces; species Streptomyces sp. NPDC092370. The sequence continues at coordinate 412,329 of NZ_JBIVQO010000005.1, forward strand.
CCGAGCCCTTCCGCGGAGACCGGCACGACGGCCGGCGGCGGCACCTCCGGCACGACCGGCGGCGACGGCATCTCGACCACGGGCGGCGCGTCGACGGGCTTCGACGGCGGCAGCCTCGCCGCCACCGCGCGGGCGGCATGGGTCTCCTCCTCGTGGCGGCCGCGGCCCTGGAAGTGGTGGGTTTCGCGGCTTTCCGCCTCGCCCCGCGCCTGAGGCTCCGCTCCCGCGACGACACCGGACGTTCGTCATCGCGGGCGACGGCATTCTCGACCACGGGCGGCGCGTCGATGGGCTTCGACGGCGGCAGCCTCGCCGCCACCGCGCGGGCGGCATGGGTCTCCTCCTCGTGGCGGCCGCGGCCCTGGAAGTGGTGGGTTTCGCGGCTTTCCGCCTCGCCCCGCGCCTGAGGCTCCGCTCCCGCGACGACACCGGACGTTCGTCATCGCGACTGCCCGCACCCGGCGTCGGGGTGCGGGCAGTCGCCTTTCGTTTTGCGGAACCTTTGCCCGGGTGCCGGGCGTTGGATGGGTGTGCGCGCGTGAGCTCGTGCGGTAGGTGATGCCGACTAGTACCGAGGTGACCTCAATGGCAGTGTGGGACCGGCTCAAGGACCAGGCCAAGGCTCTCCAGCAGGGGCAGGGCGGGCGGAGTGCGCCGGCCGGCGGACACAGCGGTGGGACGAGGTCCGGTGGTGGCGGCAAGGCCCAGCTGGTCGGCCTGTTCAAGACGCAGCTCGGGTCGCTGAAGAACGAGCTGAAGAGCGGTGCGTACCGGGACGCGAGCATGGCGATGTGCGCCCTGGTGGCGGCGGCCGACGGGCAGGTGGACCCGGCCGAGCGCCAGCAGGTCGAGTCGATGATCCTCAGCAACGACGTGCTGCAGAACTTCCCGCCGGAGCAGCTGCGCCAGCGTTTCAACAAGCATGTGGACCAGCTGACCGCCAACTTCCTGCTCGGCAAGACCGAGGCGATGCAGGAGATCGCGAAGGCCGCCAAGAAGCCCACCGAGGCCAGGGCCGTGATCCAGACGGGCATGGTCATCGCCGGTGCCGACGGGCACTTCTCCCAGGCGGAGGCGACGGTCCTGCGGGAGGCCTGCGCGGCGCTGGGGGTGTCCCCGGCCGAGTTCCAGCTCTGACCGGTGGGCCACGGGGGCGGCTCCGCCGGCCGGTCGTCCACGGCGTGCCGGCCGCCGGCCCGGGAGGCTCCGAGCGACAAAACCCCGCAGGACCGCCGGGACGGGAGCACCGGAGCTCCCCTCGGCCACGTGGTGAAGGAGCCCGCCGCATGACCCCCGACCGGACCGCCCCCTCGCGCCGCGCCCTCCTGGCCGCCTCGGTCCTGCTCCCGCTCGCGGCTTGCGGTACGGACGACCGCCCCGCCGGCGATGCGAGGCGGCGAACCCCTACGCCCACCGGCACGCCGGCCGGTGGACCCCCTGTCCACCGGCCCCGGCTGGCGGACCTGGAGCGCGCGTACGGCGCCCGTGTCGGTGTCTACGCCCTCGCGACCGGGACCGGTGCCACCGTCGTCCACCGCGCCGGCGAGCGCTTCGCGTTCTGCTCGACGTTCAAGGCGCTCGTCGCGGCGGCGGTCCTGCACCACCGCTCTCCGGGCGGCCTGGACCGCCGCGTCACCTACACCGAGGCCGACCTGCGCTCCACCTCGCCGGTCACCGGAAAACACGTCGCGACCGGGATGACGCTCCGTGAGCTCTGCGACGCCGCGGTCCGCCACAGCGACGGCACGGCGGGCAATCTGCTGATGCGCGACATCGGCGGCCCCGCCGGGCTCACCGCCTATCTGCGCCGGCTCGGCGACACCACGAGCCGCATGGACCACTACGAGCCCGAGTTGCACGACGTACCGCCGGACGACCCCGCCGACACCACCACCCCGCAGGCGATCGCCACCGACTTCCGCAGGCTCCTCCTGGGCACCGCCCTGCCCGCCCGTGATCGCCGGCTCCTCATGGACTGGCTCTCGCGCAACGCCACCGATGTCGGCGCCCGCCGCATCCGGGCCGGGCTCCCCGAGGGCTGGAAGGTGGCCGACAAGACCGGGACGGGCAACTACGGCCGGGCCAACGACATCGCGGTCGTCCACCCGCCGCGCACCGGGCCGCTCGTGCTGGCCGTCATGACCGACCGGCCGGGCTACGACACCGACCCCTCGGACGCCCTGATCGCCGAAGCGACCCGGCGGACCATCGCCGCCCTGCGGCTCCCGGCGCTCCCGTCGGCGTCTATAACGGGGCCATGATCTATCACGTCGTACCGCTCACCGTCTGGAACACCGCCCCGGGTCAGGCGTACGCGCCCACCTCCCTCGCCGAGGAGGGCTTCGTGCACTGCTCCCCGGACGAGGCGACCACCCTGGCCGTCGTCAACGCCTTCTACCGGGACGCGCCCCGGCCCCTGCTCGTGCTCGCCCTCGACGAGGCGCGGCTCACCGCCCGCGTGGAGTGGGAGGCTGCGGCCCCCGCCCCGCCGCCCGGCGTCACCGGCGACACCCTGTTCCCGCATGTGTTCGGCCCCCTCGACCGGGACGCCGTCGACCACGTCCTCGAAGTGAGGTGGGACGAAAACGGCCGGGCCTCGGAACTGCGTACGGCAGGATGACCAGGTGATCGAACAGAAGTCCAGCCCTGCCGCGCCCGCCCTCCGCCCCGTCCGGGGAACGGCCCTCTGCGCCATCGGAGCCCTCGCCCTCGCCGCACTGGCCTGGGTGGTCCGGGCGGTCTGGCACCTCCGGCTCGCCGCGGCCGGAGAGCCTGTGTCCGGCCCGCCCGACCAGGGCGGCGGCGTGCACCGTCCGCTGAACACGCTGGAGGACTCCTACCACCTGGTCGACTCGGTCGGCAGCAGCGTCACGGCCGTCTGCGCCATCGCGTTCCTGTTCTGGCTGGACCGGATGCGGGACAACGCCAGGGCCCTCTCGGGCGCGGAACCGCGCTACAGCTACCCCTGGCTCTGGCTGGGCTGGATCGTGCCCGTCGTGAATCTGTGGATACCCCGGGGCCTCGTCGCGGACGTCCACCGCTCGGTCTTCCCCGAGCACCGGCTGCCCGCCGTCGTGAACGGGTGGTGGGGCCTGTGGCTGGCCGGTCTGGCCGGCGGCGTGGGGCTCATCTACGCCGACGACACGGACGAGGTCATCGTCCGCGCCTACCACGGCGTCCTCCCCCTGGTCGCCGCCGACCTGGTGATCGTGGCCGCGGCCGGGGCCGCGGCCCTGATGATCTCCACGCTCACGGCGGCCCAGCAGCGGCGCGTGGACGAACTCGCCCGGGCCGCCTAGTAGGGAGCGTTCCGGCCCGTCCTCGACGCGGCCGGTACACCGACGCGACGAACGAGGCGGTCACCCGCACCGGTGTCTCCAACTCCCCGATGCACTCGCGCAGTTGTTCCGCGTCGACGTGATGCGCGGCCGGGCTCATGGTCACCAGGCCGGTGACCTCCTCGGCCGTGAGGCTCATCGCGTACTCCAGCGACTCGGCGCGCTCGTGCCGGAAGTGCGCCGCCAGACTCCGGCGCAGGCGCTCCTCCTTCCCGGGGTCGACGGCCAGCAGCCCCGTGGAGGGACGCAGTTCGCTCAGGTGCCGGGCGGTGGGGGTGACGACGAGCAGCGCGCCGTCCGGGGCGAGGACGCGGTGGAACTCGGGGCCGTTGCGGGGTGCGAAGACGTTGAGGACGAGGTCGGCGCAGCCGGTGCGGACGGGCCACGGCTGCCACACGTCCCAGCCGGCGGCCTCGGCACGGGCGTGCGCGCGGGCCGCCGCGCGCAGGGCGGGCACGGAGCTGTCCAGTCCCAGACCGAGGGCCCGGGGGAGGGCGTCCAGGACCGCCGCGAGGTAGTGGCCGGTGCCCGCCCCCGCGTCCAGCACGGTCGCGTCGGGCGGGGCCAGTTCCGTGGCGAGCTTCGCTAGGGCGCGGGCGAGCGGGTCGTAGTGCCCGGCGCGCAGGAACGCGGCGCGGCAGCGGACCATGTCGGGGGAGTCGGCGCTCGGGGCGCGGCGGTGGCCGGTCAGCAGGCTGACGTAGCCGTGCCGGGCGATGTCGAAGGTGTGCCGGTTGGCGCAGCGCAGGGCGCCGCCGAAGCGCTGGAGGCGGGCCGGGCACTGGGGGCAGGTCAGGACGGACAGGAGTCGGTCGGACGGCATGGGTGCTCCTCGGAACGCGGCGCACCGCCGGGAAGCGGGGACGCCGCGTGCGGGTGACGGACGGTGAGACGTCGGCGCCCGCCGGCCGGCCGCCGTGCACCGGCGGCCGGGGTGCGGGTACGCCGAGGATGGCGACGTGAGTCCGTCACATCGCCGTCCTCACCGCGGCGTCAGAGGAAGCAGTGGGGAAGGGCGTTGCATGCCAGGGCCATACGGCAAGGCTAGCGACTGCCTCCGAACGCCACGACGAGCCGCCCGGCCGAGGCGAACGACCGACGGGACGTGCACGCGCCTGAACACCTCCTGGCCTCGTGCGGGCCGCGCCCACCCTGCCGCAGGCCCCCGGGACTTCGGGGGTTGTCGTCCGCTGGTGAGCGAACTGTCGGCTGTGTACCTGCCGGAACCGACCGTCGGACGGCTGCTGGGATCGTGGCAGCCGGACGTTCCCGCGCTGCTGCTCGGCGCCATGCCGGGCATCGCCGAACTGGTCGCGATCCCCTTCCCGCTGGCGGTCCTCGCGCAATGGGCACGTGCCGAGCGTGCCCGGACGGCCGTGCTGGACCGGCGCCTCGGCGGCGAACTCGCCGCCTCCGCGGCCGCTGCGGAAGGAGCTCCCGCACGCGTGTGGCCCTGGTGGGAGACCGAGGAGGGCGAGGTGGCGGAGCGGGTGCGGCGGCGGGGGCGGGGTGACCGACCCGGGCCCCGCGGGGCCGGTCAGCGGCTGTCGGCCACTCCCCGGTCCGTGCTCGGGCGGCCCGCCGACGGGCCGGGGCGTATCGAGGTGGGGGTGGCCGACGGGGTACGGGACGGGTCCGCCGGGCCGGCCGGCTCCTCCGGGGCGCGGGTGCCGGGGACGGACGCACGGGGAACGTCGGTGGCCGGGCGGGGCGTGTGCGGGGACGAGGGGCGGGACTCGGCCGGGGACGGCGCCGGGGTGGTGGGCGCTGTCGGGGCGGGTGGTGTCACCCGTGGGGTGGGCGGGGCCATGGGGATCGTCGGAGTGGTGGGGCGTTCGGGTGCCGTGAGGCGCAGGGGGAGCGTGATGAGCGCGGCGGCGACGCAGCACAGGCCCGCCCCGGCCGCGGCGCGCAGCAGACGCCGGCGGGTCGCACGGCGGCGGATCACCTCGTACTGGCCGGCGGGCGCGCCCAGGTAGTCGGGGGAGGAGGGGCGCAGGATCACGGCGAGCGGGTCGTCGGGGGCGAACTCCGGGTCGCCCGGGTCTCCGTCAAGGCGTGTGGTCAAGGCTTCTCCTCAGGTGGACGCGGAGCAGTTCCCGGGCCGCGTGCAGGTCGGCCTTGACAGTTCCTTCCTTGCGCCCGGTCAGTGCGGACACCTCCCGGATCGGCATGTCAGCGTAGTAGTGGAGGAGGATCGGGACGCGCAGTCGTTCCGGCAGCGACTGCACGAGCAGCCGCACCGACGGGTCGGCCTGCTCGGCGTGGGGGCGTACGGCGGCTTCCGAGGTGACGCGGTGCATGGCCCGGCGCTCGCGCTCCAGCTTGCGCCAGTGGTCCCGGACGAGATTGGCCGCGGTGACGTAGAGGAAGCCGCGCGGTTCCTCCACGGACGTCCAGCGGGCCCAGAGCCGGGTGAACGCCTCGGAGGCGATCTCGTGAGCCGTCCCGTCGTCGTCGACGAGACGGCGGCACCAGCCGGCGAGGCGCGGGTAGAGGGCGGCGAACAGCTCGGACGCGGCCTTCTCGCGGGACCGTTTCAACGCTCTCCAGGGGTGGGGGACCCGGAGCCGCTCAGCGCCGCGAACACGATGACGTTGTCCGCGTAACCGTCGCCGGTCCGCGCACCCCCGCACGTGATCAGCCGCAGCTCCGGGCGGTCCACGTTCCCGTAGACGTCGTCCGCCGGGAAGTCGGTTTTCGGGATCGTGCGTACGGCCGTGACGGCGAACTCCGCCGCGGTGCCGTTCTCCAGGCGCGCAACGATCCGGTCACCCCGGCGCAGCCGGGCGAGGTGGCGGAAGACGCCGTCGCCGTAGGGGCCGGCCGTGACATGGCCGAGGAGCACCGACGGGCCGGTCCGGCCGGGCGTCGGCGAGTGCCGGTACCAGCCGGCCCGGTCGTGGGCCGTGACCGGCGGCACCTGCACCGTGCCGTCGGCCGCCAGGCCCAGCCGGATGACCGGGGTGTCGACGCCGATGGCCGGGATCAGCAGCCGCACCGGGACCGAACGGGCCAGGGGGCGGGCCCGCTCGGCCGGAACCGGCCGAGCGGTGGTCCTCGCCCGCGGCGCGGTGGTCCCGTTGCTCCCGCACGCCGTCAGCACGGACGCCAGCGCCCCGGCCGTGAACGCGCGCCTGGAGAACGAGCTCATGCCCCGGTCGCCCGGCGGCGGCGTACGACGAGGACGGTGCCGCCGCCCAGGGCGAGCACCGCGGCGGCGCCCGCGCCGAGCGCCGTGCCGTCGAAGCCGGAGTCGGAGGCCTGGGACGCGGGTGTCACCCCGGTGTCGGGCGCGCCGCTCGGGACGACGGAGACCTGGTCCTCGGCCGGTGCCCGGGTCGGCTCGTCGTCCGGGGCCGGCGTGTCCTCGGCCGGCGCGCGGGTCGGCTCGGCGCTGGCCGTCGGTTCGGCGCTGTCCTCCGGCCGCTGGGTGGGCTCGACGGACGTCGGGGCCGGGCGCGGGGTCGCCGTCTCGCTCGCGAACACGGGTCCCGTGCCCAGGAGTACGGCAGTACCCGCGAGGGCCAGGGCGGTGAGGACGGTTCGGCGCATGGGAACGCTCTCCTTCGTCGGTCCCGCCCGGTGAAGGGCGGGTTGGGTGACGGGTCGTGCGGAGAGACGAGGCGGCCGAGGGACGGGTTGTAAAGAGATGGCAAAGGCCCGATCGCGTGTGGTCACGCCGGTTCAAGGGCTCAAGGCCTGTGCAACAGCCCCCGTTCCATCGCCACCACCACCGCCCTCGTGCGGTCGTTGACGTCGAGCTTGGCGAACAGCCGGAGCAGATGCGTCTTCACCGTGGCCTCGGCGATGACGAGGCGACGGCCGATCTCGGCGTTGGTCAGGCCGTCCGCGACCGCGTTCAGGACGTCCGACTCCCGGGCGGTGAGCGGGATCTGGGCGGGCTGGCGCATGCGGGCGACCAGCCGTTCGGCCACCCGGGGTGCCAGCACCGTCTCACCGCGCGCCGCCGCGTGGATCGCGTCGGCCAATTGCTCACGGGTGGTGTCCTTCAGGAGGTAGCCGATCGCCCCCGCCTCCACCGCGCGCTCGATCTCCGCGTCGGTGTCGTACGTCGTCAGGATCAGCACCCGGGTGCGGGGGAAGCGCCGCACGATCTCGGTCGTCGTGGCCACCCCGTCCAGCACCGGCATCCGCAGGTCGACCAGGGCGACATCGGGCTCGTGGCGCTCGACGAGGCCGAGGGCGGCGCGGCCGTCGCCCGCCTCACCGACGATCTCGATGCCGGTCTCGGAGGCGAGGAGGGCCACCACCCCGGCCCGCATGACGGTGTGGTCGTCCACCACGATGACGCGGAGCGCTCCGCCGGTCATGCCGTCGCCCCGCTCTCCGCGGCGGCCGGAGGTATCAACGCCAGCACCCGTGTCCCGTCGCCCAGCGAACTCGTCACCGTCAGCCTCCCTCCCAGCTCCGCCAGCCGTTTGCGCATGCCGTCCAGGCCGAAGCCCGACGAGGACTCCGCCACGAACCCGGTCCCGTCATCGGTGATCTCGAGCTCCACGCCGTACGGGTGCCGGGCCAGGACCACACCGACCGTCGAGGCGCGGGCGTGCTTGCGCACGTTGGCCAGGGACTCCTGGGTGCAGCGCAGCAGCGCGATGCGGGTCTGCTGGTCGCACTCCAGGTCCGCCAGGTCGGCGTCGACCGTGAGGCCGGTGTCCTCGGCGAAACGGTCCAGGATCCGGCGGAGGGTCTGCGCCACCGAACCGGCGTACGCCTGGCCGGGGAGCTGGGGTGAGCCGACCAGTTCCCGGGCCTCGGCGAGGTTCTCCCGGGCCGTCGACTCGATCGACCGCAACTGCTGGGCGCTGCGCGCCGGATCGGAGTCGAGCCCCGCCCTGGCCGCCTCGGCGAGCACGATGATCGAGGCGAAGCCCTGTGCGAGGGTGTCGTGGATCTCCCTCGCCATCCGCTCCCGCTCGTCCGCCGCGCCCTGACGCTGGTGCGCCTCGGACAACTCGGCCTGAGCCTGCTCCAGTTCGATGATCAGCCGGGCCCGTTCGGCGCTCTGCCCGACCACCGAGTGCGCCCACAGCCCGATCAGCACTCCCACGGCGACGACGATCAGCGTGGACACGAGCGTCACGGTGAAGAACTCCACCGACCAGCCCTGCCGCAGCACGCTGCCGGCCGTGGTGGCGGCCGTGGCGAGCCCCAGGAACACCATCGAGGCCCTCGGCGTCCGCCCGAACATCCAGTAGTGCGGCAGCGTCACCATGAACAGCGCCGCGTAGTTGCCCCGCAGATACGCCAGCGCGCCCAGCGCGGCCACCAGCACCGACAGGTACACGTGCGGCCGTACGACGGGATTGGACGGGAAGCGGTCCAGGACCGCGTACGACAGCACCACCCCGCCCAGCAGCGCCAGAGCCGCGTACTTGCTCTCGCCGGGCCGGTCCATGGCGACCAGCCCGACGGCCATCACGGCGAACAGCAGCCAGCACACCGTGTTCCAGCGGCGCAGTGACGTGGCCCATAAGGCGTCGGGGGTGGACCCGGCGAGAGCGGTCATGCCCCTCAACGTACGTCGACCGCCGGACGTGAGGACGACCTTTTCTCCGGTGCCGCCACAGTTCGCCGCCCCGGCCGCGCGGGCCACCAACTCGCCTCGCCCAGCAGCAGCATCGCCGCCGGCAGGACCATGACCCGGACCACGAACGCGTCGATCAGAACGGCCGCCGCCAGGACGAAGCCCATCTGCTTCATCTCGATGATGTGCAGGAAGACGAAGCTCGCGAACACAGTCGTCATCACCACCGCCGCGCTGGTCACCACGCTCGCCGAGGAACGGATCCCGTCCAGCACGGCCTGCCGCGTGGGCACCCCCGCGAGCACGGCCTCCCGGATCCGGCTCACCACGAACACCTGGTAGTCCATCGACAGCCCGAAGAGGATCACGAAGAGGAACAGCGGTACGCGCGACCCGATCGAGCCGGTGGAGCGGAAGTCCAGCAACCCCTCGGCCCACGTCCCCTGGAAGACCAGCACGAGCAGCCCGAGCGCCGCCGCGGCGGACAGCAGGTTCAGGCCGACGCCGAGCAGTCCGAGCACCACCGAACGGAAGGCGTACACGGTCATCGCGAACGTCACCAGCAGCAACGCGCCCAGAACCAAAGGCAGTTTGCCGTTCTGGTGGGCGGGATAGTCGGCGTAGCGGGCGACGTCGCCGGAGACGCCGTACTCGGCGCCGGTGATCCGGCCGACGGTCGCGGGCAGGAAGTCGTCCCGGAGCCGGTCCAGGGAGTCGTACGCCTCGTCGGAGTTGCCGAGGTGCGGCACCATCAGTTCGAGGGTGCTGGTGCGCCCGTCGGCGGAGGCCCGTACACGCGAGGCGTCGGTGAACAGCGGATCGGCCGCGGCCCGCCGGGCCACCTCCCGCAGGGCGCCGCCGACCTCCGAAGACCGCGAGGCATCGGCACGCACGACGATCTGGTGGGTCACCCGCCGCTCCGGGAACGCCTCGTTGAGCCGGTCGTAGACCTGCATCGCGGGGATGTCACGGGAGTGCGTGTCCCGGCTCATCTCCGTGATCTTCAGTCCGGCCAGCGGGACGACGAGGGCGAGGAGCGCGACGACCGAGACGCACAGGGTGGCGAGGGGATGCCGGGCGGCGGGCCGCAGCAGAGCGTTCCACACCCGGCCGCCGCCCGTGCCGCCGCGTACCCGCCGCGCCGGCTTTCCGCGCTCCGTCCGCCGCAGCGCCCGGCGTTCCGCACGCCGCCCCAGCTTGACCAGCAGCGCGGGCAGGGCCGTCAGCGAGCCGGCCACCGAGACCAGGACGACCACGATGGTGCCGGTCGCGAGGGAGGAGAAGATCACGTCGGAGGCCAGGTACAGCGTCGCCGTGGAGGCGACCACCGCGAGCCCGGAGACCACGACCGTCCGGCCCGAGGTCGCGGCGGCCAGTTCCACCAGCGCCTCGGAGGAGAGCCGCCCGCCGGAGCGGGCCCGTTCCTCCCGCTCGCGCTTGAGGTAGAAGAGCGTGTAGTCGACGCCGACCGCGAGGCCGATCATCAGGATGACGTTCGTGCCGACGCCGGCGTCGGGCGACACGTGCGAGACGACCATGGAGAGCCCGACCGCAGCCGCGATCGACGACAGCGCCAGCAGCAACGGCACCCCGGCCATGGTCACCGACCCGAACACCACCATCAGCGTGACCAGGGTGACGGGAAGGGTGATCGCTTCGGACAGCGCCAGGTCGTCACTGCGCTGCTTGTCGACCCCCTTGCTGACGGAGGGGCTGCCGGTCTCCTCCAGCAGCAGGCCGGGGTGGCTCTTCTGCACCGCCGAGGTCTGCGCCACGAGCGCGTCGACCTTGTCCTTCGCGTCCCGTTCCTCGCCCTTCAGCGCCACCTCGACCATCAGGATCCTGCGGTCCTCGGACCACAACGGACGGGCCACGCGCGCCACTTCGGGCAGCCGCCGCATGCGGCCGGTCAGGTCGTCCGCGGCCGTTCGGGCAGCTCCCTCGTCGAGGGCGCCGCCCGAACGGGAGGAGATCAGCACCTGCTCGGCGGCCCTGCGCTCCAGATGCGCCTCGGCCGCCAGGGCCTCGGCGCGGCCGGCCTCGCCGACCCGGTAGTCCGCCGTCTTCGCACTGTTCGTGCCGACGGCACTGCCGAGCCCCAGACACAGCGCCACGAACACCAGCCAGCCCGTGATCGCCCGCCAGGGGTGCCGCGCACTCCAGCGCGCCAGGCGCACAGATAATGAGTTCATGCCCGAAAGCCTGGCTGAGCTGGGCTGTTGCGGGACAGAGGTACTCGGTTGAACCTGCCGTCCACCGGTCGGTGGACCCGGGCCCTGGGGAAAACCCCACCCGCTGCGGGATCGGCTCGGTTTCAGGACGACCGCCTGTCCGCCCGCCGGCGCCATGGCCACGTCGAGCGTGCCGGTGGCGGTGAGGGTCCGGGTACTGACCACGACCGGGGTCCGGAGCGGGCTGGTGCCCGGGGTGCCGTCGGCGTGGACCGTCGCCGTGTACGTGCCGCTGCCGAGGAAGGACAGCGGCGGCGACAGGGGCCTGGGGTGGTAGCCGCTTTCCGCGAGTGCGGTTGTACGTGTCCGCGCAAGGCGGGTCAAGAGGGAGGAGCCGCAGGAACCGCGTTGGGAACGCGAACACCCCGGGTGCCGGGCCTGGTGCGGCCCGGCACGCGGGGTGCCGTAGTGCGGTCGGTCAGCGCAGGGAGCCGAGGCGGTCCAGGCGGTCGTTCACTCCGTTGCGGAGTTCGCCGAGGGTCGTTCCCGGCGGGGCCACCTTCGGCGGGGCGGACGGCGGCTGGGTCTCGTCCGCGCAGGTCGTGCCACGCGCCGGGACCTTCAGGTCCACCAGGTAGCCGGTGACGGCGTCCGTCGCGCAGGCGCTGCGCCCGAAGGCGGTGTGGCCCTCGGCCTCGAAGGTGAGCAACCGGCCGTTGTCGAGCTGCCGGGACAGGGCCACCGCGTCCCGGTACGGGGTGTCCGGGTCGCCGGTCGTGCCGAGCACGAGGATCGGCGCGGAGCCCTTCGCCCGAAAGGAGCCGTCGTAGCGGCTGGGCTTCTCGCCGGTCCACTGGACGCAGGCGGTGGCGTGCTGGTGGAGGCCACCAGCCTCGTACCCGCCTTCCGCACCGCTGCGCGGTTCTTACGGGGTGCGGACCGGCCGGAACCGGTCCGTGGCCGCCAGCACCGCCTCCGTCGTGGCATCGCCCGACAGCCCGTGCCCCTCCTCGCCGATCAGCACGAGCTCCGCGTCCGGCCACACCTGGGCCAGCCGCCATGCGACGTCCGGAGGACCGCTGATGTCCATGCGCCCGTGGATCATCACGCCGGGGATGCCGGCGAGCTTCCCGGCGTCGCGCAACAGCGCCCCGTCCTCCAGGAAGCCGGCGTGCCGCCAGTAGTGCGTGACGAGGCGGGCGAAGCGCAGCCGGAAGTCCGGGTCCGCGTAACGGGGATCGGGCTTGTGCCCGGCGTGCGTGGACACGTGCACGTCCTCCCACCGGCACCACTCCCGCGCGGCCCGCTCCCGTACGGCCGGATCGGGATCGGCGAGCATCCGGGCGTACGCCTCCACCAGGCTGCCCTCGCGCTCCCCCTCGGGGACGGCGTCGCGGAACCGGGACCATTCCTCGGGGAAGATCCGGCCCATGTCCCGGGTGACCCACTCCACCTCGCGGCGGGTGGTGTTGGTGACGCTGAAGAGGACCAGTTCGGACACGCGTCCCGGGTGCCGCTCGGCGTAGGCCAGCGCGAGCGTCACGCCCCAGGAGCCGCCGACGACGAGCCATTCCCCGATGCCGAGGTGCCGCCGCAGCATCTCGATGTCGGCGATCAGGTGGGGTGTGGTGTTGGCGTCGAGTGAGGTCCGCGGATCGGCGGCATCGGGTGTGCTGCGCCCACATCCGCGCTGGTCGAAGAGCACGATGCGGTACACCGCCGGGTCGAACAGCCGGCGCCAGAACGGCCCCGCCCCGGACCCGGGCCCGCCGTGGAGGACGAGGGCGGGCTTGCCCTCCGGATTCCCGCAACTCTCCCAGTAGACGCGGTTGTCGTCGCCGACGTCGAGCATGCCGTGCGCGTACGGCTCGGCAGGTGGATAGAGCCCGGCCATGAGTGACTCGCTCTCCTCTACCCTCGGCAGGTATAACAGCGCTGTTAGATTAGCAGCGTGAACAGTGCGAGGAATCACCCGGATCCAGTGGCCGTGGGCACTTTGCTCCGCCACGTCCTGGAGCTCCTGGACGGTGACGTGGCCAAGGTCTACGAGGAGCAGGGGCTCCCCGAGTACCGGCCCCGCTTCTCCCCGGTCGTGCGGGTGCTCCTGGCCGAAGGCCCGCTGTCGGTGCGCGACTTGGCCGCGGCAGTGGGCGTCACGCACTCGGCAGCGAGTCAGACGGCGGCGCAGATGGCTCGCGCGGGCCTGGTCACCCACACCCCCGACCCGCTGGACGCCCGCCGCCGCATGGTCGGCCTCACACCGAAGGCCCGTGCCCTGCTGCCGCAGATCGAGGCGGAGTGGGAGGCCACGGTGGCGGCGATGGCGGAGTTGGACGCGGAGCTTTCGATGCCGCTGGGGGAGGTGCTGAGGGAGGTGGCGGAGGCGGTGCGGCGGCGGCCGTTCCGGGAACGGGTCGCGGCGGCGTACCGGCCTCCAAGGGGCGGCCCGAAGCCGTGACCTGGGGGTGGGCGAGCCCGCAGACAGGCCGTACCGTGCCTGCCCTGCTCGCGCGATGGCGCTGCCGGGATCCTCGGCTCCGATTTCCCCAACCTCCGCTATCGGTACGTGGACCAGCTCCACGCCCTGGAACGGCCGGACCTCGGAGACGACTGGTGGCGGGCGGTGTGCCGCGACAACGCGGCAGGGACGTTCGTGCCTTGAGGGCCTCTGCCTCTGAACTCACCCTTGCCTGCGCCTGTGCCTGTGCCTGTGCCTGTGCCTGATCGGCCGGAGTCACCGAGGACAACGCGGCCCGCTGGGATTCGGCCGGGAGCACGCAGAACCCGTTGCCCTCCGGGGCTCCCGGCGGTGGCGTACGACCCCTTCGCGACCGGCACGGACCGCATCGTGACAGCGGCTCCGCTCGGGCAGATCCCGCCACTGCGCCCCGGTCCTGAGCCGTAAAGTCCTGATCCGGCGTGTTCGGGCCGCCGAGAACGCCCCACCCCCAGCCATCGGCCCTGCGGCGAGCACCGACCGAGGATGCGCCGGGGCTCGGCAACTGCTTGGAGGCCGCCCGCGGGAGTCCCATCGTGGCCCGGGCTCATGCCCGAACCGCCGGCACCCCCGAGCTCTCCCGCCGCACCAACCGCGTAGGCACCAGCGTCGTACCGTGCTCCTGCCCGTCCTGCCGCATCTTGCTCAGAACACCCTCCACACACAGTCGCCCCACCTCGGCGAAGTCCTGGTGGATGGTGGTGAGGGGCGGGAGGAAGGACGCGGACTCGGGGATGTCGTCGAAGCCGACGACGCTGATGTCGCCGGGGACGCGCAGGCCGCGTTCGTGCAGGGCCCGGAGCAGGCCCAGGGCCATCTGGTCGTTGGCCGTGAACACCGCCGTGCAGTCCGGCTCGTCGGCGAGGAGCAGACCCGCCCGGTAGCCGGACTCGGCCGACCAGTCGCCGCGGACCAGGGGCGGCGGGGTCCGGCCCGCCTCGGTGAGGGTGGTGCGCCAGGCGTTGGCGCGGCGCTGGGCGGCGAAGGAGCCCTCCGGGCCCGCCAGGTGCCACACCGTGTCGTGGCCGAGGTCCAGGAGGTGCCGTACGGCGTCACGGGCGCCGCCCGCCTGGTCGGTGTCGACGACGGTGTAGCGGTCACCGGCGTCGGAATCGGCCACCACGACCTGCACCCCGGGCGGCAGCGAGACCGTCGCCGCGTCGAGCAGGTGGATCTCCATGATGACGATGACGGCGTCCACGGCGAGTTCGCCCAGCCGGGAGAAGGCGCCGTTCACCTCGTCCTGGGTGGGGACGGCCACGGGCAGCAGTGTGACGGCGTAACCGTGCTCGGCGGCGGAGGTGGCGATGGCCTCCAGGGTGCGGATGTTGCCCATGGTGGAGAGCGAGAAGGTGATCACGCCGAGGGTGCGGAACTCGCCCCGGCGCAGCGCCCGGGCCGCGCTGTTGGGCCGGTAGCCCAGCTCCCGCATGGCTGCCAGGACCTGCGCCCGGGTGTCCTCGCTGACGCCCGGGAAGCCGTTCGAGACGCGGGAGACCGTCTGGGACGAGACCCCCGCGAGCTGCGCGACGTCCGCCATGGACGCGCCCTGACGGGGCCGGGTCGCGCGTCTTCTCGTCCGGCTCGTGCCGCTCGACTCGCTCTCGCCGTCCACTGTGCCCACATTCCCCTCCCTACGCGACCGGCGCGCAAGTTTCGGTCCGGGCCGAGTCCTTGACCCCTGAGATTCGGACAGTGTAGACATCCCGCCAGTGGATGTTTACGTAAACATTGCCTAGTCGAAACCGTACGAGAAGCCGACGAATCCGTACCAGTCGCACCACGCAGGCCCCGATCTCTGCGTCCGCCGGCACGCGCGGCACGCAGAAGAGCTGGAGTACTCGAGATGGCACACCGCACCCGCAAGAGAAGGCTCCTCGGGGCCATCGGCGTCACCTTGGCGACCGGAGCCGTCCTGGCCACCGCCACCCTGCCCGCCGCGCACGCCGAGACGACGGCCGCCGAGGCCGCCGCGGCCGGGGTCACCGTCCGGCCCGACCCCTCGTACTCGGGGGAGAAGTTCCAAGGCTGGGGCACCAGCCTGGTCTGGTTCGCCAACGCCACCGGCGACTACCCGCCCGCGATCCGCGAGAAGCTCTACAAGCTCCTCTTCGGCGACGAGGGCCTCGCCCTGAACATCGCCCGCTACAACATCGGCGGCGGCAACGCCCCCGACGTCAAGGACTACCTGCGGGCCGGCGGCGCGGTCGAGGGCTGGTGGAAGGCACCGGCGGGCACCACCCGCGAGGACGTCGACTGGTGGGACGCGGACGACCCGGCCGACTGGAACAAGAACGCGGACAAGACGCAGCGCTGGTGGGTCGACCGCATCAAGAAGGACATCACCCACTGGGAGACCTTCAGCAACTCCCCGCCCTGGTTCATGACCGAGAGCGGCTACGTCTCCGGCAACTTCGACGCCGGCAAGGACCAGCTGAAGACCGACTCCGTCGACGACTTCGCCGAGTACCTGGTGGGCGCGACCGAGCGGCTGGAGAAGGCGCACGGCATCAAGGTCGACACGCTGGACCCGTTCAACGAGCCGAACACGAACTACTGGGGCACCAAGCTCGGCCCGGACGGTCAGCCGGTCGGCGGCCGTCAGGAGGGCGCCCACATCGGCCCCGAGCTCCAGCAGAAGGTGATCCGTGCCCTGGCCCCGGTCCTGAAGAAGTCCCGCTCGCACGCGGAGATATCCGCGATGGACGAGACGAACCCGGGCACGTTCGCGACGAACTGGAACTCCTACCCCCAGGAGGTCCGCGACCTCGTCCGCCAGATGAACGTCCACACCTACGGCACCGGACAGCGCACGACCGTCCGCGACCTGGCCAAGGCCGCCGACAAGCCGCTGTGGATGAGCGAGGTCGAGGGCGACTGGGGCGACGGCCAGAGCTTCACGGACATGCGGCCCGGCCTGGGCCTGGCCCAGCGCATCGTGGACGACCTGCGCGAACTGGAGCCCAAGGCCTGGGTGTTCTGGCAGCCCGTCGAGGACTACGACAACATGAAGCCGGGCGGGGAGTCCGCCAAGGGCGGCAACTGGGGCGAGATCCAGCTCCCCTTCAGCTGCACCAAGAAGGACACCCTGAAGTCCTGCCCGATCTACACCAACACCAAGTTCGACACGGCCCGCAACTTCACGCACTTCATCAAGCCCGGCGACCGGCTGATCAAGACGGACGACACGTCCAGCACCGCGGCGGTCTCCCGCAAGGGCGACGCGGCGACCGTGGTCCACGTCAACAGCGCCACCGAGGCGCGCGAGGTCACGCTCGACCTGTCGAAGTTCGGCCGGGTCTCCTCCCGCGCCACGGTCACCCCCGTGGTGACCAGCGCCGACGGCAAGCTGAAGAAGCAGAAGGCCGTCCGGGTCACCGGCAAGCAGGCCACGCTCACCGTGCCCGCCCAGTCGGTGACGTCCTTCCTCGTCAAGGGCGTCTCCGGGGTGGCGAAGGACGCGGCCGAACTGCGCAAGGGCCACACCTACCGCCTGACGGGCGTCCAGAGCGGCAAGGACCTCACCATCGCCGGCAATGGCACGGGCCTGGTCATCAGGACCCCGAACGCCTCCGACCCCAGCGGCCGGCAGTGGCGGGTGGAGCAGGTGCGCGGTGACGGCAACCGCAAGCGCCATGTCCTCACCGAGACCGGCACGGACAAGCGCCTGGCCATCCGTGACGGCGCCCTGATCGCCGAACCCGACGAGGGCCGCCGCGACGCCGCCGCGCAGTGGATCGCGTCCTCGACCGGCGACGGCACGTGGACGCTCGTGAACGCGGCGACCGGTCAGCTCCCGGACGTCGGGGGCCAGTCCACGAACGACGGGGCTTCCGTCGGCGTCTGGCAGCCGAACTCCGGGGCCAACCAGCGCTGGAAGGTGACCGAGGTGACGGGCGGCTGACCCTCGCCCGGCGTCCGGCCCACGACGCCCCCGGCTTCCGCACCCGGCAGGGGTGCGGAAGCCGGGGGCGTCGTACGTCACCATCCGGCCCCCTGGCTCACCGCCGCCGGTGGCCGGTCCGCCCGACCACGGGCGAGCGCCGCGTCGACTCCGGCGACCTGCCGTCGGCACCCTCAGGGAGCCGTCCGCCGCCCGGCCCGGCACCTCGTTCGCCGGGCCTGGCCGCGGTCCCGGACGGCTGACCGCCGCTGACGTCGAACGGGGGAGGACACGGCGCAGTGGCCGGCGCCGAACAGGGCGGAGACGGTGCTGCGGCCGGCGCCGAACTCTTAAGGACCCGTCGCGTGGATCACGTCGCAGACGACAGGCCCTGGGACCGGCAGGCCGGTTCAGCGGCGGCGGCCCCGGGGCGGCCTGCTCCGTCGTCCGTTCGGAGCGGAACCCGTCCGCGCGGGCGGCTGCTCGGCGGCCGGCGGGGCGATGACGACGGGCACGCCCGAGGGCTCCTGCGCCCCGGTGATGCGGCTCAGCTCGGGCTCACCCGAGCGGACGCGGGTGACCTGCGGGGTGATGCCGGCGTCGGCCATCAGCCGGGTCATCTCGCGGCGCTGGTGGGGCAGGACCAGCGTGACGACGGTGCCGGACTCGCCGGCGCGGGCGGTACGGCCGCCGCGGTGCAGGTAGTCCTTGTGGTCACCGGGCGGGTCCACGTTGACGACCAGGTCGAGGTTGTCGACGTGGATGCCGCGGGCGGCGACGTTGGTGGCCACCAGGACCGAGACCTGACCGTCCTTGAAGCGGGCCAGGGTCTTGGTCCGCTGGGACTGGGACTTCCCGCCGTGCAGCGCCATGGCGCGCACGCCGACCGCCAGCAGCTTCTTGGCCAGCCGGTCGGCTGCGTGCTTGGTGTCCAGGAACATGATCACGCGTCCGTCGCGGGCGGCGATCCGCGTCGTGGTGGCGTGCTTGTCCGCGTCCTCCACGTGCAGCAGGTGGTGCTCCATCGTGGTGACCGCGCCCGCGGAGGGGTCGACGGAGTGCACCACCGGGTCGTGCAGGTAGGTGCGGACCAGCCGGTCGACGTTGCGGTCCAGGGTGGCGGAGAACAGCATCCGCTGTCCGCCCGGCCGCACCTGGTCCAGGAGTGCGGTGACCTGCGGCATGAAGCCCATGTCGGTCATCTGGTCGGCCTCGTCGAGGACGGTGACGCCGACGTGGTCGAGGCGGCAGTCCCCCCGGTCTATGAGGTCCTTGAGGCGGCCCGGCGTCGCGACGACGACCTCGGCACCGGTGCGCAGGGCGTTCGCCTGCCGGCCGATCGGCAAGCCGCCGACCACCGTGGCCAGCCGCAGCCGCAGCGCGCGGGCGAACGGGGCGAGGGCGTCGGTGACCTGCTGGGCCAGTTCCCGCGTGGGCACGAGGACGAGGGCCAAGGGCTGCCGGGCCTCCGCCCGCTGCCCGTCGACGCGGGCCAGCAGGGCGAGCCCGAAGGCGAGCGTCTTGCCCGAGCCGGTGCGCCCGCGGCCCAGGACGTCCCGGCCGGCCAGCGAGTTCGGCAGCGTCGCCGCCTGGATCGGGAACGGCGCGGTCAGGCCCTCGGCGGTCAGCGCGGCCAGCAGCCGCTCGGGCAGGTCGAGTTCGGCGAACGCCTCGACGGCCGGCAGCGCCGGGGTGACGGTGACGGGCGGTGCGAACTCCTGGCTGGGAGCGGTACGGCGCCCGCCGCGGCCGCCGCCGGCCGGACGGGACGCAGTGCCCCCGCCGCCCGACTTCCGGGACCGGACCTGGTTGTTACGGGAGTGGGGGGAGCCGTTGCTCCTGCGAGCTGTGCGGTCCATGGGGAACCTTCCTCGATGCGGCACGCGTCGAGGAATACGCGGCGGCGCGAGAGCCGCAGGATTCGCAAGAGTTGAGCCGGAGAAGAGCAAAACGAGCCGAGGCCCGCACCGCGAGGGTGCGGGCCCCGGTCAGGGCATTCGCGTACGCGTCAGGCGGGAACGATGTTCTCGGCCTGCGGGCCCTTCTGGCCCTGCGTGACGTCGAAGGTAACCTTCTGGCCTTCCTGAAGCTCGCGGAAGCCAGAGGTGGCGATGTTCGAGTAGTGGGCGAAGACGTCCGGGCCGCCACCCTCCTGCTCGATGAAGCCGAAGCCCTTTTCCGCGTTGAACCACTTCACGGTGCCAGTTGCCATGTGTATCTCCCTTGAGGGGCAGTACCCGAGACCTGCACTTTGCCGACTCGGGGTCGCTGAAATGATCACCCTCCGGAGAGATTCGAAAATCCTCGGAAACAAAAAGAGTGCTCGTCGACGGAGGCCGATAGAGCACTCGAAGTCTTTGGGAACCAAAACTGCAACACCAGCCAAGGTAGCACAGGCCGGCTCGGATGGCTCGGGAATCTCGTACCGGATGTGGATCAGGTCTCCCGTCCGTACTGGGTTCCGAGTACCGACGGGGTGTCGGAAGGGGCACGACGACGGGACGGCCCGCTCCCGGACAGGCTCGGCAGACGTTCTCCGGCGACGGTGGTCCGTCGCCCCGGCCAGGGCGGCCGTCCTGGTCACCGTGGGCCCGGGCTCCCGCAAGGCCCGGGAGCTCGACCGAGGGAGGAGCTCTTCCCCGGAGCCCCGGCCGCCGGCGCGACGGCCGGGGTCGTCTTCGTCGCGCCGGGTGGCGAAGCTCACGGCCGCCGGGCACCGGAAGTCCATCGAGAAGGCCGTGGCGGGGCTCGGCGACGGTACGCAGGCGCCGGGCCGCCTACGGCCTGCCGTAGGTCGCCACCATGATGTTCTCGGCGGTCCTGCTCATGTCCTTGCCCTTGGCGTCGGTGGAGTTGACGCTGTAGACGAGGGTGCGGGAGCCGCCGCGGGTGGAGGCGATGGCGGCGTTGTACCCCCAGCGCCCGCCCGTCTTGCCCCACACCTCGCGTCCGCCCAGCACCTTCATGGACAGGCCGACGGCGTAGGCGGCCGGCTTTCCGCTCCTGAAGGCGCTCACCCCGGGCAGCGTGAACATCTCCTCCAGCAGCGGCCCGCGCACGATCCGTCCCCGGAACAGGGCGCCGGTGAAGCGCTCCAGGTCCGCGGTGGTGGAGATGATGTCCCCGGCCGCCCATGCGTCCGTCGCCCCCCACACGGAGACGTCCCGGAGCCCGGTCGTGCCGTCGTCGAGCCGCATGGTCTGGTAGCCGTGGTTGTGCGGCCCGGTGATGCGCGGGTTCGTCCCCGGGAAGGAGGTGTTCCGCAGCCCCAGCGGCCCGAGCACCCGCCGGGCAACCTGACGCTCGTAGGAGTCATGGGTGACGCGCTCGATGAGCAGGCCCGCGACGGTGTAGCCGATGTTGAGGTAGTGCTGCCGCTCGCCGGGCGCGAACTCGGGCTCCTTCGACGTCGCCGAGCGGACCATGTCCCGGGGGTCGTGGACGCGGAAGCGGTTCGCGTACCACTCCTCGACGGTGGTGCCGGGGAAGTCCGGGGCCGGGATGCCGTGCGTGTGGTTGAGGAGCTGCCGGACGGTGACGTCCTCGTACGACGCCGGGATCAGGTCCGGCAGATACGAGCGGGCGCTGCGGTCCAGGTCCAGCCGGCCCTCCTCGGCCAGTTGCAGCGCGACCGCGGCGGTGAAGACCTTGGTCACGGACCCGGCGCGGAAGCGGGCGGATGGATCCGCGGCCCGGCCGGTCCGCAGATCGTGCACCCCGGAACTGCCGTGCCAGACACCCTCCTCGCCGCCGACGCGGACGAGGGCGGCGGTGGCGTCGGCGTCGGGGAGGCCGGCGATCGCGGCTTCGAGGGCGGTGTCCGGGGACGGCGCGGCCGTCGATGTGGCCGGGGCGGAGGCGGCGGCCGGGAGCACGGACGGCCCCGCGGCGATCCCCACGACGAGTACGGCGGCGGTCAGCAGGCTGGTTCGGGTCTTCATGGCGAACTCCGGTGGGAGGGGCCGACGTTGAGTGACGGCTTCATCCTCCGCGGCGCAGCCGCCACGCGGATCGCCCGCACCGGTGGTCCCGGGACGTCACTTCCTCGCCGGTGCGGGGGAGAACCCGGAGCGGGAGCCTCCCCCGGGCGGGGGATCCCCGGCAGCGACCAGGCCGGTCTCGTAGGCGCAGATGACGGCCTGGATACGGTCCCTGAGGCCCAGCTTGGCGAGCACGTTGCCGACGTGCGTCTTGACGGTGTGGTCGCTGACCACCAGCTCGGCGGCGATCTCGGCGTTCGACAGACCTCGGGCGAGCAGCAGCAGCGTCTCGCGCTCCCGGGCGGTCAGCGCGTCCAGCAGGGGGTCGGGACGGCGGGACCGGGTGGCGGGCCGGGTGTACTGCTCCACCAGGCGCCGGGCAACGGAGGGTGCGAGCAGCGAGTCGCCCCGGGCGACGACCCGTACGGCGTGCACGAGGTCGTCCCGGCGGACGTCCTTGAGCAGGAAGCCGCTCGCGCCCGCGTGCAGCGCGTCGTACACGTACTCGTCGGAGTCGAAGGTCGTCAGCATCACCGTCCGGCAGTCGCCTGCCGCGCTGATCGCGCGGCAGGCCTCGATGCCGTCCGTGCGGGGCATGCGGATGTCGAGCAGCACCACGTCGGGCGCGTGCCGCCGCACCGCGTCGACGGCCTCGCCACCGTCGCCCGCCTCGGCGACGACGTCGATGTCCGGCTGCGCGTCCAGGATCATCGCGAAGCCGCTGCGCACGAGCTCCTGGTCGTCGGCGATCACGACACGGATCGTCACGCCCCCACCTCCGCCGTGGCGGACAGGGGAAGGCGCACCCGTACCTCGAAGCCGCGCCCGTCCGCCCCCGGCCCGGCGGCCGCGCTGCCCCCGTGGGCCGCGGCCCGCTCACGGATCCCGACGAGCCCGTGCCCGCCGCGGTGGGACACGGCGCGCGCCCCACGCCCGTCATCGGTCACGGCAACCTCCAACTCGTCCTTCAGGAAGGAAAGCCGGACTGTAACCGTATGCGCGTCCGCGTGCTTGACGACATTGGTCAGGGCCTCCTGCACCACCCGGAAGACGGTGACCCCGGCCTCGTCGGTCACCGGCCCGACCTCCCCCTCGGCCCGGTACACCACGTCGAGTCCGCTCCCGCGCACTCGGTCGAAAAGCTCCGGCAGCGCGGCGAGTCCGGGCTGCGGCGCACGGGGGGCGGTGCCGCCGGTGCCGTCACCGCCGTCCCGCAGCACCCCCAGCATGTGACGCAGCTGGGCCATGGCGTCCCGCCCGGTCGCGGAGATGGCGTCGAAGGCCGCCTCGGCCCGCTCGGGCGCGGCACGCACCGCCACCGGCCCGGCCTCGGCCTGGACGATCATCAGGCTCACGGCGTGGGAGAGGATGTCGTGCATCTCCCGTGCGATGCGCGCCCGTTCGCGTGCGGCGGCCTGTTCGGCCTCGACGCGGTGTGCCCGCTGCCGGGCGTCGGTCAGCCGCCCGAAGACGTAGGCGGCGGCGAAGACGAAGAGGGAGAAGGTCAGTTCACGCGCCGACCTGGTGTTGAGCCACACGCCCACCGGCACGGCGGCCATCAGCACCAGCCCGGTGAGGAGCCGCGCCGGCGGGCCCGACAGCGCGGCGACGGTGTAGGCGACCACCAGCCCCGTGTACGGCAGTGGTTGCCCGGGTCCGTCGACGGTCAGCCGGTACAGCGCGTTCGTGGCCAGCACCGCGAACAGCACGGCGAGCGGAGCGCGCCTGCGCCAGACCAGGGGCACGACGGTGAGCGTGCTCAGCCCGTACGCGGCCCAGGTCGCCGGTGGCAGCCCGGGCGCACGCGGTACGAGGAACGGCATGGTCATCGCGCCCTGGACGAGCAGCGCGACGCCGATGTCGACCAGGAGCGGATTGGCCGCCGCGAGGGCCCGCCCCCGCTCCCACCACCCGCGCAGCTCCCCGCGTATGCCCATGGCGACGTACGACCCCCGTCTCGTGCGGCCCGACTCCCGAGACCGAAACCGTAGCGGGGGCGGGCGGACCGGCATGGCGGGACGGTTCGCTTCCGGACTCCGGTCCCCGCTCCCCGGCCTCGCGGGGGAGTGCGGCCACAGCGGATAGGCTGAATGCCGTGGAGCTCCTGCACCTGCGCTACTTCCTCGCCGTCGCCCAAGAGCTGAACTTCTCCACCGCGGCCCGCAGACTGCACATGGCCGCCTCCCCGTTGAGCCGGCGGATCAAGGACCTCGAGAACGAGGTCGGGCACCGGCTGTTCGACCGGGACACCCATCATGTGCGGCTCACCCCGGCCGGCAGCGCGCTGCTGCCGATCGCGCGGGGGGTGCTGGAGCAGGTCGACTCCATCCGGTGGCGGCTGGACGAGACGGCCCGGCCGCGCAGGACCACCCTGCTGCTCGGCGTTCCCAGCGGCGTCCACCCCGATCTGCGGGAACGGATGGCGGCCCTCGCCGAGCGGGTCGGCGACCGGTTCGAGATCAAACGCTGGCCCGGCGGCACCGACCGGCTCGTCGACGCGGTGTGCGACGGCAGGCTGGCGCTGACCCTGGCCCGGCTCCCGGCCGGTGGCGACCCGGCGCTGGAGCAACTGCCGGTGATGTCGGAGCGGCTCGGCGCGGTCGTGCCCCGGGACCGGTTCGCGGGGCGGGAGTCCGTCGCCCTCGCGGAGCTGGCCGAACTCGCCTACGCGGGCTCCCCGACGGCGTCGACCAACGCCTACTTCCGCGGCCTCGACCAGCAGCTCGCCGAACTCGGCGTCCGCAAGCGCGTCGAACTGGGCAGCGCCACCTTCGAGGGGATTTCCGAGATAGTGTCGAGTGGTCTGGCCTTCTCTATTTCCATGCTGGATTCCCGAAGCCCCGTGCAGAATTACCGTCTGGACAATGTCGCGGTCCTTCCCTTCTCTGATTTCCATCCCCGCCTGGAGACCGGGCTGATCTGGCGCAAGGACCGGGCCAACGGCGGTGACCTGGAAGAAGTCGTGGCCGTAGCCCGCGAGGTGTTCGCCGAGCCGCTCCGCTCATAATCACCAGAAAATCTTCACACAAAGCGGTATGACCACAGCGGTCATACCGCTGTTCGTTATTCGGTCATTCCATTCGTTTCCCTTCGCCGACTTCCCGGACTAAATTAGTTTCCAGATACACGCACATGGCGAACCGAGGAGTGAAGAAAACCGATGACGGACATCACCGACACCGTCGCAGGCCCCCTGGAGGGCGTCCGCGTGATCGACCTCTCGACCGTGGTGATGGGCCCCTATGCCGCCCAGATCCTCGGCGACCTGGGCGCCGACGTGATCAAGATCGAGTCGCCGTCCGACACCGTGCGTACCGGCCACTACCGCACCACTCCCGGCATGACCCCGCTGAACCTCAACGTCAACCGCAACAAGCGCAGCGTCTCCCTCGACCTCAAGGACGACACCGACCGCGAGCGCGCCCTGCGGCTGATCGACACCGCCGACGTGCTGATCACCAACATGCGCCCCGGCGCCCTGCACCGCCTCGGCCTGTCCTACGACGACATCGCCGCCCGCAACCCCGGCCTCGTCTACGCGCACGCCCAGGGCTTCCGCAGCGACTCGGACCGGGCGGGCAACGCCGCCTACGACGAGACCGTGCAGGCCGCCTCCGGCCTGGTCGACATCGCCGACCGCGCGCTGGGCGAACCCGTCTACCTGCCGACCATCATCGGCGACAAGGTCTCCTCCCTGACCATCGCCTACAGCGTGCTGGCCGCCCTGCTGCACCGGAACAAGACCGGCCAGGGCCAGCTCGTCGAGATCCCGATGACGGACACCCTGATCGCGTTCAACCTGGTCGAGCACCTCGCGGGCCACACCCACGTGCCCGAGACGGGCCCCACCGGCTTCGCCCTGTCGATGCTCAAGGGCCACAAGGCGGTGCGCACCAAGGACGGCCTGGCCTGCGTCATGCCGTACAACCCGCGGAACTACCGGGACTTCCTCACCGCCGCCGGACGCCCGGACCTCGCCGAGGACCCGCGCGTCAACGGCGACGCCATCGACAGCGCCGACCACGAGGACCTGGCCGCGCTCCTGGAGATCTGCGCCCCCGCGCTGACCACCGAGGAGTGGGCGCAGGTGTGCGCCGAGCACAGCATCCCGATGGCCCCCGTGCTGGAACTCGACCGCGCCCACGAGGACCCCTACGTCCGCGACGGCCACCTGCTCGACACCGTCGAGCACCCGACCGAGGGCACGGTCCGCACCATCGGCATCCCGCTGCGCTTCTCCGCCACCCCCGGCTCGATCCGCCGCCTGGCGCCGGTCGCCGGCCAGGACACCGAGGAGGTCCTCGCCGAACTCGACGCCACCGCCCGCTGATCACCACAGGAGGACAGCCATGAGCACCCCCACCCCTCCCGTCGTGCGCACCGAACGCATCGACTCCACCCTGCTGATCACCCTCGACCGCCCCGAGGCCCGCAACGCCGTCGACGCGGCGACCGCCACCGCCCTGGCCGCCGCACTCGACGCACTGGAGACCGACCCCACTCTGCGGGCCGGCGTCCTGACCGGCGAGGGCGGCACGTTCAGCGCCGGCATGGACCTCAAGGCCGCCCTGCGCGGCGAGTCGCCCGAGGTCGAGGGCCGCGGGTTCGGCGGCCTGACCGAGGCCCGCCCGGACAAGCCCCTCATCGCCGCCGTGGAGGGCTTCGCCATGGGCGGCGGATTCGAACTGGCCCTGGCCTGCGACCTGATCGTCGCCGCCGAGGACGCCCGGTTCGCGCTGCCCGAGGTCAAGCGCGGTCTGATCGCCGCGGGCGGTGGCGTGATCCGGCTGCCGCAGCGCATCCCACACCACCTCGCGATGGAACTGCTGCTGACCGGTGAGCCCGTCGACGGCCGCCGCGCCGGCGAACTGGGCCTGGCCAACCGGGTCACCGCCACCGGGCAGGCCGTCGCCGAGGCGCTCCGGCTGGCCGAACAGGTCACGAAGAACGCCCCGCTCGCCCTCGCGGCCCTCAAGCGCGTCGTCCGTGCCGCCGACGGAGCGCCCGAGAAGGAGGCCTTCGCGTTCCAGCGCGGGGAGATGAAGACCCTGATGGCCTCGGACGACGTCCGCGAGGGCATGACCGCCTTCGCCGAGCGCCGGCCCGCCCGGTGGACGGGGCGGTGAGGCCGGCATGAGGACCGAGGACGTACGGCAGCACCTCACCACCCCGCTCACCGGCCCGGCGTACGCGCCGGTGGTCCCGCGGTTCACCGACCGCGAGTACCTCAACGTCGTCTACCGCACCGACCCCGACGCGCTGCGGGCCGTCGTGCCCGAGCCGCTGCGGATCGACGAGCCGCTGGTCCGGTTCGAGGTCATGAAGATGGGCGACGTCAGCGGCTACGGCCCCTACACCGAGGCCGGCCAGGCGATCCCCGTCAGCTTCGAGGGCGAGCGGGGCGAGTACCTGCACGCCATGTACCTCGACAACTTCCCGGCGACCGCCTCGGGGCGCGAGGTCTCCGCCTACCCGAAGGTCATCGGCTCCCCGGCGCTGTACGTCGACTCCGGCGCGCTGGTCGGCACCCTCGACCACGGCAGCCTGCGGGTCGCCACCGCGACCATGGGCTACAAGCACCACGAACTGGACCGGCGCGAGGCCCGGGAACAGATCGGCGTGCCGACGTATCTGCTCAAGATGATCCCGGGCTACGACGGCATGCCCCGCGTGCAGGAACTCGTCCGCACCCGCATCACCGACCTCACCGTCAAGGAGGCCTGGACCGGCCCCGCGAGGCTCCAGCTGTTCCAGCACGTGCTGGCCCCGCTGGCCGACCTGCCGGTGCTGGAGGTCGTCTCCGCCAGCCACATCCTCACCGACCTGACGCTCGCGGGCGCCGAGCCGGTCCACGACTACCTGAAGGGAGCCGCGTGATGACCCGCACCTTCCGTACGGCCGCGGTGATCGGCGCCGGGACCATCGGACTGTCCTGGACGGCGCTGTTCGCCGCGCACGGCCTGACCGTCCGGGTGAGCGACCCGCGCGAGGACCTCGCCCGGGCCGTCACCGAGGCCCTGGAGCAGTACGCGCCGCACCTGGCCGCCCGCGGCCTGGACGTCACCGGCCTCGCCGACCGGGTGCACATCGCGGCCGACGTCACCGAGGCGGTCCGGGACGCGGACGTCGTCCAGGAGAACGGCCCCGAGCGTGTCGAGTTCAAGCAGGACCTGTTCGCCACCCTCGCCCGCGAGGCACCCGCGCACGCGCTGCTGCTCAGCTCCTCCTCCGCGATCCCGTCGACCGCGTTCACGGGGGAGCTGGCGGACGGGGACGCCGCCCGCGTGCTGATCGGCCACCCGTTCAATCCGCCCCACCTGGTCCCGCTGGTCGAGGTCGTTCCCGGCGAACGCACCGGCGAGGAAGCCGTTCAGGCCGCGCTGGACTTCTACACCTCGGTCGGCCGCACCCCCGTCGTCGAGCGAAAGGAGATCGCCGGGTTCGTCGGCAACCGTCTGCAGAACGCGCTCAGCCGGGAGGCGGTGTACCTCGTCGAGCAGGGCGTGGTGACCCCCGAGGACCTCGACACCGTCATGACCAACTCACTGGGCCTGCGCTGGGCGACGGTCGGGCCGTTCCTCGGCTCGCACCTGGGCGGCGGACCGGGCGGCTACCGGCACCTCGTCGAGCACATCGGTGCCTCGATGCAGGACATGTGGGACGGCCTCGGCCGCCCCGCGCAGACCCCCGAACAGCAGGAACGGCTCATCGAAGCCGTGGAGAAGGCTTACGGCACCTCCACGTACCCGGAACTCGCCGGGACGCGCGACCGCAGGCAACTCGCTGTCCTGGCCGCCCTGGACAGCACCGAAAAGGAGGAGAACTGAGATGACCACCCCCACCGCCGGCCCGGTCCCCGACGAACTGACCGCCGACTTCTACCACTACGAGTCGCTGCTCCCGGACGAGGAGCGCAAGATCCTCCTCAAGGCCCGTGCCCTCATGCGCGACGAGGTCAAGCCGCTGGTCAACGACGCCTGGGCCAAGGGCGAGTTCCCGAAGGAGCTCATCGGCCTGTTCCGCGACAGCGGTCTGGCCGGCCTGCCCTACGAGGGCTACGGCGAGCACAAGCCCGCCGCGAGCAACCTGCTGACCGGCATGCTCGCGCTGGAGATGACCCGCACCGACGCCTCGGTGTCGACCTTCTTCGGCGTCCACAACGGCCTGGCCATGTACTCGATCCACTCGGGCGGCGACCAGGAGCAGCGCGACCGCTGGCTCCCGGCGATGGCCGCGATGGACACGATCGGCGCGTTCGCGATGACCGAGCCCCTCGGCGGCTCCGACGTCGCGGGCGGCATGCGCACCACCGCCCGGCGCGAGGGGGACACCTGGGTCCTCGACGGCGCCAAGAAGTGGATCGGCAACGCCACCTTCGCCGACCTTGTCGTGGTGTGGGCCCGTGACGTCGACGACAACCACGTCAAGGGATTCGTCGTCGAGAAGGACACGCCCGGCTTCGACCCGGTGAAGATCGAGAACAAGCTCGCCTTCCGGATCGTGGAGAACGCCGAGATCACCCTGACCGACGTCCGGGTTCCGGAGGCCAACCGCCTGCGGAACATCGACTCCTTCCGCGATGTCGCCGAGATCCTGCGCGCCACCCGCGCCGGAGTGGCCTGGCAGGCGCTCGGTGTCATGGCCGGCGCCTACGAACTGGCCCTGGACTACGCCCGCGAGCGCCGCCAGTTCGGCCGCCCGATCGGCGGTTTCCAGCTCGTGCAGGACCTGCTGGTCAAGAGCCTGGGCAACATCACCGCGTCCTGGGGGATGCTGGTACAGCTCGCCCGGCTCCAGGACGCCGGCATCTTCCGCGACGAACACTCCGCCCTGGCCAAGGCGTTCGTCACCGCCCGGATGCGGGAGGTCGTGGCCTGGAGCCGCGAGATCTTCGGCGGCAACGGCATCCTGCTGGACCACGACATCGCCCGCTTCTTCGCCGATGCCGAGGCGATCTACTCCTTCGAGGGCACCCGCGAGATGAACACCCTGATCGTCGGCAAGTCGATCACCGGTGAGAGCGCCTTCGTCTGACCTCCGGCGCACGTCAGGACGGACCAACCCCGGGTTTGCACCCGGGGTTTCGTTCTGCCGGTCGGCGTATTGCCTGGCACGCCCGCCCCGGGTTTGCGTACGGTCGGCGCGGTGAGCAGGAGACGCTACGTGGCCAGGGGCGTGCCCGGCGGCTACCGCATCTGGGACAACCGGGGGCGCCGCTGGTGGGGCGACCTCTACGAGCTGTGCCCCGACGAGCTCCTGGCCGAGCTCAACGG
Organism: Streptomyces sp. NPDC092370; assembly: GCF_044755265.1. Classification (NCBI taxonomy): domain Bacteria; kingdom Bacillati; phylum Actinomycetota; class Actinomycetes; order Kitasatosporales; family Streptomycetaceae; genus Streptomyces; species Streptomyces sp. NPDC092370. Next base: position 442,022 of record NZ_JBIVQO010000005.1, read on the forward strand.
CCCGGCGGACCAGACGCGGATCACCGCGCTGATGAAGCGCTACCGCGCGCAGAAGCGGTAAGCGCCCCCACACCCCGGCGCCCCGGTGCGGCGGGCGCGGTGTCGGCTCCGGCGGCCTCATCCGCTACGAGGCGGGCGTCGTGATCAGGACCGGTGGCCGCCGTCGCCCCGCCCGGCGGCACCTGGATCTCCTCGCCCGGAGTCATCGCGAAGGTACTGGGCGACCTGTGCGGGCGGTGAACAACGTCCTTGCCAGGGGGAGTTCGTCCGATCGCGGGGCATGCGCGATTCCGACCCGCCCACCCGCATGCCCCGCGTCGGTCCGGACGACGGCGCTCAGCCGCCGACGTACCAGCTGAAGCCGCCGTTGCTGCTGGCCACGGCCACGAGCACGAGCCACAGCACCACGTCCACGACGCCGAGGATGATGCCCGCCTTCGCCATGCCGGCGCCGTTCTTGACCGATGCCTGGCGACGGGCGACGGCGCCGAAGATGATGGCCAGCGGGCCGAGGACGATGTTCAGCAGGAACAGGCCGATGATGCCGCAGCACAGGCTCGCGATCGCCAGGCCGTTGGTGCGCGAACCGGAGGACGCGGCAGAGGAACCGCCGTAACTCGCCATGGAAAACTCCCAGTTGTCGATGGCACGGACCGAAAGGGCCGCACTCTCCTCACTTTCGACTTGTTTTGTTCGAATGCCCCTCTGTGGCGTTCCCATGACAACCGATCCGGGAGAGCGTCCCCGTCAGTCGTCGTGCACCAGCCCGGCGATGTGCGCGGTGACCGTGTCGAGGATGCCCGTCCAGGCCGAGTCGTCGCCCAGCACGAGGAAGTTGAGGGTCAGTCCGTCGGTCATGGCGGCCAGATAACGGGCCAGGACGGGCACGGGTACGCGCAGGCGCAGCCCCATGGACTGCCGCAGCTGGTCGATGAGCTCGGTGTACGCCTCGGCGTACAGCTCGTACTGACGGCGCGCCAGGTGTTCGAACCCGGGCTGACGCAGGGCGTACTGCGTCAGCTCATAGGTGAGCATGTGCTCGTCGGGATGGGCCCGGACGTGGTCCCAGTACGCCTGGAATCCGGCCCGGACGGTCTCCTCCAGGGTGGTCCTGGGCCGGATGGCCTCCTTCACCACCGTCACATAGTGCCCGGTGATGGTGGTGATGACGGACTCGATCAACCGCTGCTTGGAGTCGAAGCAGTAGTGGACGACGCTCAGCGAGACGCCCGCCTCGGCGGCGATGGACCGGGTCGTCGTCCTGGGGACGCCGTCCCGGGCCATCGCCCTGATCGCCGCTTCGGTGAGCTGTCGCCGCCGCTCGGCGGACGGCAACCGTGCCATGGAGCCCCTCCCGTGGGCGTCAGCCGCTGTGGACGCCGACCTCGTGGAGGGAGTAGCCCCAGCCGGTGCCGCGCTCCAGCCCGTGAACGCGGACGTACCGGGCCGGTGTGCCGGCGAACCGCGCGGTGTCCAGGCCGCCGTCACCGGCGGTCGTCGACCAGGCGGTCCGCCAGTTCGTCCCGTCGGTGGAGAGCTCGATCCGGTACGACTTCGCGTACGCGCGCTCCCAGTCGAGGGTGACCCGTCCGACGGTCCGGGTGGAGCCGAGGTCGACCCGGTACCACTGGTCGTCGCTCCAGTCGCTGGCCCAGCGGGTGCGGCGGTCCCCGTCGACGGCCCGGTGTGGCTGGTGGCTCGTGAACAGGCTCCACTCCGAGGAACTGGCCGAAGCGGCGGCGCCGGCTGCGAGGTTCGCGCCGGCCTCGTGGTTCTCGGAGGCCGCCCAGGTGTCCAGGTAGGACTCGGCGCCCCGGAACAGGTCGTCGACCGTGTCCTGGCCGCCGACCCGGCGGATGTCCTCGATCCAGTCCGGGACGAGGCCGTAGTGCGCGGCGCCGTCGGTGTTCAGGTCCCAGGTGCGCTCGCCGGTGGTCTGCCGGTCGATGACCGAGCCGCCGTCGACGCTCTTGAACGGGTAGGTGACCTTGTTCGGCGCGTCCGCCCCGCGCGGTCCCGGCCAGCCGCCGACACCGTTCATGTCGGTGCCGTACCCGTAACCCACGCCGTACTTGTCGCGCAGGGCCGCGGTGCGCCTCGCCTCCGCGACGAAGCCCTCGGAGCCGTGCATGTACTGGGCGATGAAGCCGCCGAGACCGTAGACCCGCTCGCTCCAGTCCATGTCCATCCAGCTGTGCGAGGAGAGCACGCCGGGGTAGGACTCGGCCTCGAAGATGTCGAGCACCCGGCCGGTGGCCTTGACGCTCATGTGGTCGATCTCCAGCATCATCTTGCGTTTCATCATGCCGCGCACGGCGTATTCGCCGAGGTCGGTGAGCCCCCGCACGTTGCACTGGGCGTCGGCGCGGTACGACGGGACCTCCTCGCCGGCCGGGAGCTTCGCCTCGGCCTCGGCCGCCGGGGCGTTGCCGATGGGGTTGTCGTGCTGCGGGCCCGTGCACTTCTCGGTCTTCCAGTACGTGCCGGTCGACAGGAACTGCCCGACGTTGATGGCCGTCCCGAGCGAGCCCGAGTCGAAGCGCACGCCGCACAGGGCGTTGTCGAACTTGTGGCACAGGAACATGCTGCGCACACCCAGCGCGTGCAGTTCGTCCAGGCCCTTGTCGATGTCGGCCCTGCTGCACTGCGCGATGTCCAGGACCTGCTTGCAGCCGAAGGGCTCGGAGGTCTCGACCCCCATGATCACCGCGAGCTTGCCCTGCTCGATGACCTTGCGGGCCTGCGCGCTGTCGGTGACGACCCGGAACCAGCCCTTGCCGGGCCCGCCGTACATCCGGTCGACGTAGGCCTGCATGTCGTACGTCAGTCTGGCCTGGAGCCGGATGGACGTCATCTCGTCGCAGGAGCGGTCCTTGAAGAAGTACACCGAGCAGATCACGCCGTTGGTGACGAGGTCGTTGACCAGCACCCGCTGCCCGCCGCGCCAGGCCCGCTCGATCCAGGCGTAGTAGTTCTGCTGGTGGGTCAGCGAGTCGTGCGCCGGCCAGTCCTTGAAGGTGGGCCAGCCGGTCGGGTCGTGCTTGCCGTCGCCCCCGTTGGTGATGAAGTCGAAGATCGCGAGTGAGCCGTCCGGGTAGTGCTCGGGGCAGTCCTTGAGCGCGTCGGCCACGCCTTGCTCGGAGAAGGCCTTTCCGCAGATCAGACGGCCACCGAAGGCCTCGTTGGAGAAGATGTGGTCGTGCGCGTCGACGAAGCCGCGCACCTCGCCGTCGGCGTTCGTGCCGGTGAAGGGCTCGCCCGTGACGTTGATACGGGAGTCCGGAGCGGGCCGCGCGGTGGGGTCCCACCAGTCGGTCCCGGCGGCCGAACTCGGTGTCGGGCCGAGCGCGATCGACATCACGAGCAGGAGGAGCGACACAACGGTGACGTGCTTGCGTCTGCGGTACGGGCGTCCGGAACTGGTCACAGCCCACGTCCCTCGGTCGGCGGGTCGCGCGGTCGTCTTGTCATGACCTCGCAAAGTGTGACGAGAATCGCCACTGCCGCCGAACGAGTCAAGGGTCCGGGACGGTTGACCTGATGACCGGGGGCCGGTTCACCCTGGGGCGGATTCCGGATCGGACGGGGCGACAACAAACCCCAGGCCGCCGACCTGGGGTTCTCATGGGGCGGTGGGCCGGCCCCCGGCCTTCACCCGATCAGCTCGGACCGGGCTCGGATCCGGCGGCCGCCTGGTTCGCGGCGCGGCGGTACTCGGCGTTGATGCGCTGAGCCTCTTCGAGCTGGTCCTCGAGGATGACGATGCGGCAGGCGGCCTCGATCGGCGTACCCCGGTCGACGAGCTCGCGGGCGCGCGCGGCGATCCGCAGCTGGTAGCGGGAGTAGCGGCGGTGTCCGCCCTCCGAGCGCAGCGGAGTGATCAGGCGGGCCTCGCCGATGGCTCGCAGGAAGCCCGGGGTGGTGCCGAGCATCTCTGCGGCCCTGCCCATGGTGTAGGCGGGGTAGTCGTCGTCGTCCAGCCGGTCGCTGAGCGGGGTTTCTGCTTCCATGTCACCTCGTAGTACAACGCGTCGAGGGGCCCTGGTGCCGTACGGCACCAGGGCCCCGAAGGAAATTCAACACCATCTGTCGGCCCTCATGCTGTGCCGACCTTCTGTTTCCGCTCCCCGGCCCGGCAACGGGAGGGGTGCGGGGATCGCGGCTGCGTGACCGGGGACCACCATCCATTCCGGGGTCTTGCGGTACCCGGACCGAGAGCCTCCCGGGCCGGGCGATCCTGATGGCGTCTGCTCCTCCGTCCTTCCTTGCGTCTCGCTCGACTGTGTCTGACTGTGTCAACACGAAGAAGAGTAATCGCGGCGAGTGCCAATGTCTACTCTGGCAAAGATAGATTTTAGAGTTCAGGTGGTGCAGGGTTCCGGGGGTCCCGGCCGGCGGACGGAGGAGGACGGCGGGCCCGCACATGGCAATGAGGGCCCTGCCGACGCGCGTCGGCAGGGCCCTCACTGGTTCCTGGTGGCGGCTGACCGCCCGAGCTTCACCCCTGCGGGAGGTCCCGGACCCGGACCCGGTCCGTGTAGGCGGGGGCGTCCCGGAGAACGCTGAGCCCCGCCAGGGTGACCAGGCCCGTGCTCCGGTCGTCCCCGTCGCAGAGGACGAGGTGGTCGACCCGGGCCCCGGCCATCAGGGACAGCGCCACCTCGACCGTCATGTCGTCACTGATCCGCGGCGCATGTGCCATGGGGTGGTGCTGCGCCTGTACCGGCGTCATGGGTGTCTCCTGCCGTGAAGGGGGTGGCTGGTGGGCGCGGGGCTCTACGCAGCCGAGCCGAAACCGGTCCGCCGCTGACCCCTGGGGCGCCCCGCCTCGCCGACGGGGCGGCCCTGGCCGGCGGGACGGCGGCCCCGGCGGCCCCGGGACGGGGCGGAGGCGCCGCGGGGGCGTTCCGCGCGCGGCGCGGGGATGACGACCGGGACACCGGAAGGGGCCTGGGCGCCGGTGATGCGGCTCAGTTCCGCCTCGCCGGACCGTACCTGGGCGACCTGCGGGGTGATGCCGGCGGACGTCATCAGCCGGCTCATGCCACGACGCTGGGCCGGGGTCACCAGGGTGACCACGCTGCCGGACTCGCCGGCGCGGGCGGTACGGCCGCCGCGGTGCAGGTAGTCCTTGTGGTCGCTGGGCGGGTCCACGTTGACGACCAGGTCGAGGTTGTCGACGTGGATGCCGCGGGCTGCGACGTTGGTCGCCACCAGTACGGTCACGTCCCCGCTCTTGAACTGGGCGAGGGTCCGGGTCCGCTGCGGCTGGGACTTGCCGCCGTGCAGGGCCGCGGCGCGCACGCCGCTGCTCAGCAGGTGAGCGGTCAGCCGGTCCACCGCGTGCTTGGTGTCGAGGAACATGATCACCCGGCCGTCGCGCGCCGCGATCTCGGTGGTCGTCCGGTGCTTGTCCGCGTCGTGCACGTGGAGGACGTGGTGCTCCATCGTGGTGACCGCGCCCGCGGAGGGGTCGACGGAGTGCACCACCGGGTCGTGCAGGTAGGTGCGGACCAGCCGGTCGACGTTGCGGTCCAGGGTGGCGGAGAACAGCATCCGCTGTCCGCCCGGCCGTACCTGGTCGAGCAGGGCGGTGACCTGCGGCATGAAGCCCATGTCGGCCATCTGGTCGGCCTCGTCGAGCACCGTGATGCCGACATCGTTCAGGCGGCAGTCGCCCCGGTCGATGAGGTCCTTGAGCCGGCCGGGCGTCGCGACGACGACCTCGGCCCCGGAGCGCAGCGCGCCGGCCTGCCTGCCGAGGGACATCCCGCCGACGACGGTGGCCAGCCGCAGGCTCACGGAGCGGGCGTACGGAGTGAGCGCGTCGGTGACCTGCTGGGCGAGCTCACGGGTGGGCACGAGGACGAGGGCGAGCGGCTGCCGCGGCTCGGCACGCTGCCCCGCCGTACGGGCCAGGACGGCGAGACCGAAGGCCAGGGTCTTGCCCGAGCCGGTGCGGCCACGGCCCAGGACGTCGCGGCCGGCCAGCGAGTTCGGCAGGGTCGCACCCTGGATCGGGAACGGCGCGGTCACGCCTTCGCGGCCGAGCGTGGCCAACAGCCGCGCGGGCATGTCGAGGTCGGCGAACGCCTCGACGGCGGGCAGCGGGGGTGTGACCGTCTTCGGCAGGGCGAACTCGCCCTGGGGGGCCCGGCGGCTGCCGAAGCCCTGGGCGCGGCGCGGAGCACCGGAGCGGCGGCCGGCGCCGTCGCCTGTGGAGAAACGGTCACGGGTACGGGATGTGTGGGCGCGCTTCATGCGGGACCTTCCTTGATGGGCACGTAGCAAGGAAAATCCGCAGCAGAGGAGCGGCGCAGAGAATCTCGAGACGAGCCGAATCGATACGGCCGGTTCGGACCGGCGGGAAAAAGCAGCGAGCTGGGGCCCGCACCCCAGAGGTGCGGGCCCCAGCTGCGAAATATGCGCGAGCGCCGGTGTCAGGCGGGCACGATGTTCTCGGCCGTCGGGCCCTTCTGGCCCTGCGCGATGTCGAACGACACCTTCTGGCCTTCCAGCAGCTCGCGGAAGCCCTGGGTGGCGATGTTCGAGTAGTGGGCGAAGACGTCGGCGCCGCCGCCGTCCTGCTCGATGAAGCCGAAGCCCTTTTCCGCGTTGAACCACTTCACGGTGCCAGTAGCCATTTTGTTTCTCCTTCGGAGGCGGTTTCGGGAATCCACCCTGTGTGAATTCCGTGTCGCCGTGATGATTACCCCGTAGGAAATGAACCTTCTGGCAACCACACCTGCAACTGAGATCGACAGTAGCACGGTGCGATCGGGCCGGTGACGTGCGAAATCTCCGTGCGGGACGGCGTGCGAGGAATATTCGGCGGGCCCCGCTTCTATTTCTCATTTTGCGAGCACAGATATTGCCGTCCGGGGGCGCGCCCCTTCCTGTCGTGCCCGCGCGTGCCGGGGCTGTGACCTCTGTAGACGGGGGTGAGCGGCCGCCACCGCCGTCAGCGCGCGGCACGGCGGCGAACACGCCGGGATCCCGCTCCCGCGACGAAGGTCACATCACCCGTGCGGATGTGCCCGTGGCTCCCGCCGCGCTACCGGGGCGCCACTCCCTCGTCCTCGAAGAAGCCGCCGGCCGGACCGCCGCCGGGCGGCGTCGAGAGAGACGCTGCTCGGCGTCCGCGCGGCCGAACCCGACGCGGTCCCCGTCGATGTGCTCCTGTGCGGCATGGGCGAACAGGGCCCGATGCTGCGCGACGCCGGGCCGGCGTGGCGCTGCTGCACCTGCCGTTCGACACCACGCCCCCGGCGGTCACCCCACTGATCGCCTGGCCGCCCCACGGCAGGTCCCGGCCTGTGGCGGGGCTGGTCCGGAGGGCGATGCGGGTGAGCCCGTGAGAGGGCGGTCCCGGCATGGGGCCCTGACATCCGCCGACACTCCGATAGCATGTTCGAGCTCGCGATGGTTCCGCCATCGCGCTCCGTCTCCCCAGCCATTCGGATGAATCGGCCAAAAGATTGAAAGCCAGGGCATCGCGGGTGTCTTCGCGAACAAGCGGCATGACGTCACGGGGCACGTGGCGCCAGGGGCGCGCGATGCTGTGGATCGCGGCGGCCGTGGTCGCGTGCGGATTTCTCGTCGCGCTGGAGATCGCCGCCCGCCGCTACGGCGAACCGGGGCCGATCACCACCCAGGTACAGGCCCTGATCCTCGCTCCCAAGGCGGGCCCCCTGTACGGCGGTCTGGTGCTGATGACGGTGGTGCTCACCTGGCGCCAACGGCTCGTCGCGGCAGGCGCCGCCCTGGGTATCGACGCCGCCCTCCTGCCGGTGCGATGGGCTGTGGGCGCCGACATGTCCGACGGCCACGTCCTCGGCACCGGTGCGCTGTGGGTGATGCTGGGCTTCGCGGTCATCGCCGTCACGCGCCGCACCGGCGGTGACCGCGTCCTGCTGCTCAAGGGCGTCGGCCTGGGCCTGTTGCTGGTGGCCGCCCGCAAGATCGGCGACACCTGGCTGCTCATCACGTCCAAGACCCGCCCGACGGTCCTGGACCAGTACGTGGCGATGGCCGATCACGCGCTCGGCAACCCGTCATGGCTGGCGGGCCGGCTGGTCGAGGCCACCGACCCGGTCAGCAGTCATGTTCTCCAACTGGTCTACGGCCAGCTCGCGGTGGCCGCGGTCGTCGTCGCCTTCCACCAGCTGCGCCACGTGCCGGTCGAGCGCCGCTTCCCGAGCCATCACCTGGTGCGCACCTTCCTGGTGATCGGCCTTCTCGGGCCGGGCATCTACATGCTCTTCCCGGTGGTCGGCCCGGTCTTCGCCTACGGCCCCGGCGCCTCCGGCACCGGCGGCGTGGAGTGGGCGGCGGCCAACCTGTGGCCGCACGCGTCACTGCCGATCAGCACCCCGGTCCCGATGACGTACGACGGGATCACGCCCCGCAACTGCATGCCCAGCCTGCACACGGCGTGGGCCGTCGCGATCTTCATCCATACCCGCAGGGCCCCGCGGACCCTGCGGTACGCGGGCACGTTCTGGCTGATCACCACGCTCGCCGCGACCCTGGGATTCGGCTACCACTACGGCGTGGACCTCGTCGCCGGCGTGGTCTTCGCCCTCACCATCGAAGCAGCCCTGCGCTCGCTCCAGCGCGGCTGGGACCGGCGAGGGATCCGGCTGGTCGTCCACGGCACCACGATCTTCGTCGCGCTCCTGCTGTCGTACCGCTACCTGCCGATGGACATGGCCCGGTATCCGGAGGTGTCCGGGCCCGTTGTCCTCCTGGCGATGGCCTCGGTGATCCACGGCTACGTACGGACCACCGCACAGTGGGCGGCCGACCCGGCCGACCCGGCCGAACCCGCCGGGAGTCCCACTGTGCGGCTGGGCGGCCCCCGGGCCCCGGAAGCGGACACCGCACGGCAGGACGCCGTGACCGAAGAGCACGAAGGTCCTGCTCCCGCGCAGGCTCCGTCACCGGAGCTGCGCTGACCCCCCGCCCGCCGCTCCGAGACGGAGCGGCGGGGGCGAAGTCCCTTATCCGCGTACAGCGGTCCAGGTGATGTGCGGGGGCTCGACCCGTGCGCACAGGGGCCCGCCCTGCGCGTCGGTCAGGCCGAGGCGTCCGACCAGCAGTCCTTCGCGTGCCGCGGCGGCGAGCACATCGGCGGGGATGACATCGAGCATGAGCTTGGCGCGACGGAACATCGTGAACATGCCCGACTCGTCGACCGTCCCCCAGGACAGGTAGATGAACCGCCGGCCCAGACGGTCCTGCACGTACGGCCCCCGGACCTCGGTGCCGGCCGGCGAGGTACTCGTGGTGCACTCCAGGGTCCAGGTCGCGGACGACGCGTCGCCGGGCTGTGGATCGAGGAGTTCGGCCGGACGGTCGCGGCGTTGCACGGCGACGTGGATGTTGCGGCGGGCGGGCACTTCGCCGTCGGCGGAGGCGGGGCGGGTGAGACCGGGCAGGTCGACGGCGTCGATGCGGATGCGCATGACGGCCATCATCCCCTCCTGCCCTTCCCGGGGTCCGGTCACGGGGTCGGGGAGGCGGTCAGCGTGGTCGTGACAGCGCTGCGCACCGCCGCGACAGAAGGTCGCAGCACCACGCCGCTTCCGCCGGCCGACGGGGCGGTAGCGGGCGGCCGGCCGCCCTGGCGTTCAGCCGGCGGGCCGGACCGGCTCCGCTCCGGTTCCGGTCAGGAACTCGGTCAGTGCGTGGGCGAGTTGTTCCGGCTGGTCCTCCGGGACGAGGGTGGACGAGCCGGCGATCTCGACCAGCCGGCCCTTCGGATACAACGCCGCCAGCCGCGGCCCGTGTTCACGCGGCATCAACCGGTCCTCGGTCGCCCAGACGACCAGCACCGGGCGGTCGAAGTCACGCAGCCGCTCACTCCATGCCAGAAAGGTCTCGCGCTTGGGCGCCGAGGTGGCGAACTTGGCGAAGTCCCGGCGGATGGCCCTGCTCCGGGTCGCGGGGGCGAACCAGTCGTCGAGGATCTCGTCCGGAATCCCTCGCAGGCTCATCCCGCCGTATCCGTTGCGGTTGTTCCGGAAGGCGGGCACGCGCATCAGCCGCGTCAGCAGCCGTACGCCGCCGGGAACCCTGCACACGGTCGCCAACGCCTTGGCCGGTCCGGGCGGGAAGTTGTCGAACGCCTCGCAGGCCACCAGCACCATCCGCGCGACCCTGCGGCCCTCCTCCTCCGCCACCAGGAACTGGCCACCGCCCCAGTCGTTGAGGACGAGGGTCACCTCGTCCAGACCCAGCCGTTCGATGAACTCACCCAGCAGTCGCGCTACACCACGGTGGGAGAGGTCGGCGTCCGGGTTCATCGGCCGGCGATGGCCGCCCAGAGGCAGTGTGGGCAGCACGCAGCGGTACCCGTCGAGCAGGGGAACCACCTTGCGCCACTGCGACTCGTTCATCGGCAGACCGTGGCCGAACACCAGCACCGGCCCTTCGCCGCCGGTGTCCTGGTAGTCGATCGGTCCGGACGACAGCTCGATCTCCGGCATCGCACCCCCACTTGATAGATCGTTCTACTGTAATGTAGTGAAGGCCGACCGGGCATGCCAAGACCGCGGCGCCGAAGGGGTGAGGAATCATGGGAGAGGGACCGCCCGACACGCGGACCAGGATCCAGGGCGCGGCCACGACGCTGTTCCGTCGCAACGGCTACTCGGGCACCGGCCTGAAGCGGATCGCCACGGAAGCGGAAGCGCCCTTCGGCTCGATCTACCACTTCTTCCCCGGCGGCAAGCAGCAACTGGCCGAGCACACGATCCGCGCCTCCGGAGCCGCGTACGGCCGGATGGTGATGGCGCTGCTGGACAGTGTTCCGGACCCGGTCGAGTCCGTCGTGCACGCCTTCGAGGCGGCGGCGGACGACCTCGCCGCGAGCGATTACGCCGACGCGTGCCCGATCGCGACGGTGGCGTTGGAGGTCGCCAGTACCAACGAGGTCCTGCGGGTCGCGACCGCGGAGGTCTTCGCCGAGTGGGTCGGCGCCGGTGAACAGTGGTTCCGCCGCTGGGTCGGCGACGAGGGCGCGGCGCGGTCGCTCGCCCAATCGATGGTCATGATCCTGGAGGGAGCGTTCGTGCTCGCCCGGGCCGCCCGCGATCCGGAGCCCCTGCGGGTGGCCGGCCGGTCGATGGCCGAGCTGTTGCGCGCGGCCATCGCGCAGACCCACGAGAGCTGAGTCCACCGAGCCGACAGGCGCCCCACCCCTGCCCGGACCGGTCGCGGGTCCTTCGCGGGACCGAGCGCAGGATCGCGGCGCGAGGCCCGAGCCTCACCGATCGCCGAGCGTCACCGCCCCGACGACGCCGACCGCCCTCGCCGCCTTCGAGGCCGACCTCGAGCACCGTGCCATGCCCGACGTATTTCCTCACCTTCCCGTCCGTGAAGGACCCGTCGTGGGAAAGCCGGTATCCGGGACGCACCACCATCGACATCGCGGGACTGACCACCTGGTCGTTGTTCGAGCCGTACGCGGGAAGCGCGTGGATGCGCCGGGGCGCCGACCACGAGCGCCTCAAGGACAGGCTGACCGAGGAACTGCTGGGCCAGGTCTTGCGCTTCTGCCCTCAGCTGGAGGGCCGCATCGACCACGCCGAGCCGGCGACGCCGCTCAGCTTCAACCACTTCCTCGGCTGCGGAAACGGCTGCTCACCGACCAGGGTGCCGCCGTCGCGTCACGCTGGTGAACCGCTCCGACCGCAGGACCGTCGAGGCGCTGCTGTCCTGGGCGTGGCGCTCCATCGAGGGCGGCACACCTCCGCTCGGCCCGTTGCGCGTTCCGGTCTTCGAGGCCTGAGCACCGTCTCCCGCCGCACCGCGGCCAGGCCTCACGGCGACGGCAGGCGCAGGGCGAGGAGGGCCACGTCGTCCGTGCTGCCGGGCGGCATGCGGGCGGGCAGCTGGTCACACAGCGCGTCCAGCGGCTCGTGGGCGAGCGCGAGGGCGTGGTGGCGCAGACGGGCGAGGCCGGTGTCCAGATCGCTGCCGGGAATCTCGATCAGACCGTCGGTGTAGAGCAGCAGGGTGGAACCCGGCGGCAGGACCTCCGCGGCGCTCGGCCGGCCGGCGCCGGTGCCCGGAGGGGCGCCGAGGAGGACCCCCTGTCCCGCTTCGAGGTACCGCGCCTGTCCGTCCTGGGTCAGCAGGAGGGGCGGCGGGTGCCCCGCGCTGGTCCACCGCAGCGTCCACGGGCCGGTGTGCGGGTCGCCTTCGAGCAGGGCGAGGACGAGGGTGGCCATGGGGACGGTGGTGATGGCGGGCATGGCGTCGTCGAGGCGGTCGACGACGGCACCGGGCGGGCCGCTGTGGTCCCAGGCCAGTGAGCGCAGAATGCCGTGCAGTTGCGCCATTCCGGCCGCCGCGGTCAGGTCGTGGCCCACGACGTCGCCGATCACCAGCGCGAGCGTGCCGTCCTTCCGCTCGAACGCGTCGTACCAGTCGCCGCCCACCTGGGAGCCGGCCGGGGCGGGCTGGTAGCGGGCGGCGAGCCGCAGGCGGCCGGGCTGGGGCAGCGGGGCGAGCAGGTTGCGCTGCATGGCCTCGGCGACGGCACGCTGGCGGCCGAAGCGGCGGGCGTTGTCGATGACCAGGCCGACCCGGCGGCCGATGTCGCTCACCACGGTCAGGTCGTCGGTGTCGAAGGGGTGCGCCGGGTCGGTGCGCACCAGTGTCAGGGCGCCGGTGACCTGCTGCCGGGAGCCCAGCGGCACCGTGACGGCGGAGGTGGCACGGGCGGCCCGCAGGAAGCCGCTGTGCACGGCGGCCAGGGCCGAGTCGGTCGGTGCGGTCACGTCCGCCTCGCGCTGCAGGACGGGATCACCGCCGTTCAGCACCTGGACCAGAGGGGAGCGGGCTTCCTCCCCGGGCTCGGGAAGGCGCTCGTGCCAGTCCTCCTGTGCGGCGTCCCGCCCGCCCGGACCCGTCACCGCCACACGGTGGACCTGTCCGGAACCGACCCGGAGGTCCACCGCCGCCCAGTCGGCGAGGTGCGGAACCAGCAGGCGGCCCAGCCGGGCGAGGGCCTCATCGGTCTCCAGCGTCTGACCGAGCACGTCGGTGATCTCCGCGACCAGCGTCAGCCGCTCGGTGAGGTTCTCCAGAGCACGTGTGTAGGCCGCACGCTCCCGACGCGCGCTGCGGTCGGCGGCCGCGTCGGTGAACAGCACGGCCATGCCCATGAAGACGCCGTCGTCCGTCAGGGGAGAAGCGGACCAGGAGATCGCGACCAGGTGGCCGTCACCGCGCCGGCAGAGGTGGCCCTCCCCGCGTGCCTCGGCCCTTGCGGCCAGGGCCCGCACGAGCGGGCACTGCTCCCGGGGGACGCTGCCGCCGTCCGCGTCGCGGTGCAGCAGGTCGTGTGCGTCCTGCCCGCGCATCGACGACGCGGCGCGCCCCAGCAGCCGCTCGGCGGCCGGATTGACCGCGAGGATCCGCCCGGCGGGATCCGCCACGATCAGGGCCGTGCCCAGCTGTCCGACGACCCGCTGCCAGAATCCCGGCTCGGCCGCCGATCGCCACCGCCCTTCACCTTCCACACCCTCCACCATGCCGCCCCCTCCGTCATGGAAACCCTCTCCGAAGACCGCGGGCGCATCGGCGGACCGACACACCGGTGGATCGATGATCCCCCGACCCGGTGCCGATCGGCTCGGTGATCGCGTCAGGTCATGCGTTCCCTCGGCGCGAGACGCTGTTCGCCGCCCCCGCGCACTGTGCCCGGCCTCTTCGCCCCGCGTGCGAACCGAGCGGCGACCACCCTGTACGGCACAGGCCCAGCGTGCCGCAACAGCGCCCGCTCGGTGAACACGGCTTCAACCCCGGCCCCGGCCCGCCGTGGACGACGAGGAACCCCCGGGTCGCTGACCTGGGGGTCTCACCTGCGGCGGATGACGAGAATCGAACTTGTGCTCGCAGCTGGGGAAACCGTGATCGCCCGCGTCGGTTCGGGCGCTGGGCGGGGCTCATGGCCAGGACCGTGAGGAGCCCCGGGCCGCGGGACGGCTCGTGGCAGTCGCTGGAGCCGCTGAAGTCGTTGCACCGCCGCGGGCCGCCTCCGTGCTCGGCGTGCCGCGAGCCCGAGCCTCGGCCGGCTTGCCCGGTGCGCTTGCGGCCCGGGCCGTCCGTTCTGATCCCGAGTGACGCCGGTGCGGCGCGGAGCTCTGGGCGGCCGGAGGCGGTCCGGCGCACTCGGCGGAGCTCTCGGTGCTGCAGGCAGCCGTTGCGGCGATCAGGACGACACCGAGCGCGGACGCCGGCGGAGTGGGGGTGCGCTCAGGGGCTCCGTCGCATGCATGGGTCAGAGGCGAGACGTCAGGGTACCGGCACCCCGAGTCAGGGGTGCCGGTACTGCTCGGATGACTGAATCAGAACGTGATGACGTCAGCCTTGTCGTCCAACGGGTCACGGCTGCCGCTTGTCTCCGGCCGGCCGAAGCGCGGTTTCTGTGATGACAACGGCGGCGGTGACCGGGCCGGGAGTGGCGGAGGCGGCTGCCTCCGCCACTGCGGCCCGGACGGCGCGGGCGACTTCCAGCGGGTGGTGTCCGGGGACGACCGCGATCTGGACCTCGATGCGGAGGCCGGGCGGATCGCCCTCGTGCTTCACCGTGATCGGGCGGCCTCCCGGCACCGTGGTGAGGCGGGCGACGCCAGGAACGGCCGCCGCGACACCGGCCAGCGTCCCGGTGGGTCCCGTCGCGGTCATGGGCGAGCTGAGCCCGGCTGTGGCTTCCCGCTGTGGCCTCATGGCCTTCCTTGCGATCGGCGGCCTGACGATCGTCTCCGGGCCCTCGTCGAGATCCGTGACGCTCAGGTCAGCTGTCACGACGGCCAGGCCCAGTTCTTCGGTGGCCGCGCGGAGCAGTGCGCTCCTCACCTGTTCGGCGGTCTGCGGCAGTGGTCGCCCGAGGGAGGCCGTGAAGGCGGCCTCCATCCTGAGCGGGCCTGGCGGTAGCGCGCCGACCGGCGGACGGACGGCCGGCTCGGACACGGGCTCGAGCGGTGCCGCCCCGATGCGCACGGAGTCCAGCCGGGCGTCGGGAATCCCGGTGACAGCACCTCTGAGGGCCCGGACGGCTGCTTGCTCGGTGATCCATGTCCCGTCCTCGGACCCACCGAGCGGGAGCAGCCGGCCCAGCTCGTACTGATGTCGGGCCGCCTGCGTCCACGTCTCAGTTTTCACTGGCCTCTCATTCCTTTTCCGCCCTAATCCCCTTGATGCATATTAGAAGGAATATATTGGAAAGATGCGATAGCCGGGCTTGTTGAGGGAGGAATATCCCGATGACTGAGAACACCGGCGTAAGGCACGGTGGAGCGCCCGGGCCCCGCGGACGGACGAAGATCGCCGACGTGGTGGTGGAGAAGATCGCCGGAATGGCGGCGCGGGACGTGCGCGGCGTCTATGCCCTGGGCAGCGGATTCGCGCGCTCGATGGGCTCCGTGCGCGAGCGGGTGCCCGGCGCCGGTGGCGGCAAGTCCGTCACGCGCGGGGTCAGCGTCGAGGTCGGTGAGCAGCAGGCGGCCATCGATCTGGAGATCGTCGTCGACTACGGCGTCTCCCTCACGGACGTGGCCGGTGAGGTGCGGGAGAACGTGATCTCCGCGGTGGAACGGATGGCGGGCCGGGACGTCGTGGAAGTCAACATCAGGGTCAGCGACGTGCAGCTCCCCGACGAGGAGGACGAAGAGGAAGAGCGGCAGCGGATCCGGTAGCGAGGACGCCGGGGCGGAGCAGCCCGCTTGAGTGAAGGAGCGCGTGATGAGCAGGGCCGTGGTGGGCCTGATCGCGGGAATGGCGCTGGGGTTCGCCGCCTATTTCGGCAGCTTCTGGGCCTTCGTGCTGGTGCTCGGGCTGGGCGCCGTCGGTCTCGTGGTCGGGCGGTTGACGGAAGGTGACCTCGAGCCGGGCGACTTCGTCCGCCGCCGAGACCGGCAGGACCGGATCCGCGATGACCGGCGACGTGCCCGGGGAGACTGGCGGCAGTGACCGGTGAGACCGGCCGGCGCCCTGGCATCCCCCGCCGGGAGCGCGGGGCGATCACCGTCGCCGACCGGGTCGTCTCTTCGTCCTGGGCGGCGGCGTACTCCTGGGCGGGCTGGACCTTCAGCGCCGCTGGGACTTCGGCATGCCGGGCCGGTGGCCCTTCCACGGACCGGACGACGTGGTGCTGGGCACCGAGGGACGCCTCCGGTGGCGGGACGAAGGGATGGTGGTGGCCGACCGTCATCGCGGGGCTCGCCGTGCTGCTGGTCCTGCTGTGGTGGCTGCTCGCTACAGCGCAGACACCGCCTGGGCGAGGTCCTCGTCGACAGCGAAGACGGCGCGGCGTCCCCTCTCGACGGCCGCGCGCTGGAGGGCGTCATCAAGGAGGAGGCGCAGGCCTTGGACGGGGTCTCGCGGGCGACGGTACGGCTGGCGGGCCGCCGTGCCGCTCCGACCGCGCGCGTGCGGCTGGTGCTGGAGCCGCACGCGGACCCGGAACGGACGCTGGAGCGACTGAGCCGCGAGACGCTCGCCCACGCGCGGGAGTCGGCGGGCCTGGACCGCCTGCCGTCGAAGGTCCGGCTCCGGGAAGCCCGTCACCGCGCCGACCGGGTCGTGTGAACGCCGCGTTCCGGGGCTCCTACGCGGGGACCCGTGCGTTCCGGAGCGGTGCTCCGGCCTGATGGAGACTGAGGAGGGCCAGCCGGTAGGAGGTGATCAGCCCGGTCTCTACGTAGTCCACGCCCAGCTCCTCGCAGTAGCGCCGGACGATGGTCCGGGCCTTGCGCAGGTTGGGGCTGGGCATGCTGGGGAACAGGTGGTGCTCGATCTGGTGGTTCAGCCCGCCCAGAGCGATGTCGGTGAGCCGGCCGCCGCTGACGTTGCGCGAGGTGAGCACCTGACGGCGCAAAAAGTCCGGGCGGTCCTCGCCCTTCAGGATCGGCATGCCCTTGTGGTTGGGCGCGAAGAGGGAGCCGAGGTAGACGCCGAACAGGCACTGGTGGACGGCGAGGAACGCGAACGCCATACCGAGCGGCAGCAGCCAGAACAGGACGCTCAGATAGACGACGAAGTGCCCGAACAGCAGGGCCCCGTCGAGCCCTCGGTGCTTGAGTGAGCGATTGGCCAGCGCCTTCACACTCGACACGTGGAGGTTGAAGCCTTCCAGCGTGAGGAGCGGGAAGAACAGGAACGCCTGCCAGCGGCCGATCAGTCGGGGGAGTCCCTTGGCGGCCCGGGCCTGGTCCTGGGACCAGACCAGCAGGTCGGGGTCGAGGTCGGGGTCGAGTTCCTCGTGGTTGGGGTTGGCGTGGTGGCGGGTGTGCTTGTCCTGCCACCAGCCGTAGCCCATCCCGATGCCGGCGCCGGCCATCCGTCCGGACACCTCGCTGGCCCGGCGCCGGCGGAACACCTGGCGGTGGGCCGCGTCATGCGCGAGCAGGGCGACCTGGCCGAACACGACGGCCAGGAAAGCGGCGACCGCAAGGGTCCACCAACTGTCGCCGAGGAGTGCGACGGCCGCCCATCCGCTGACGTAGAGCCCGGCCACGACCGTGATCCGCAGTGCGTAGTAGCCGGGACGGCGCCGCATCAGGCCGGCATCGGCGATCTTTCTGGACAGGCGGGCGAAGTCGCTGCCGGCCGTCCCCGGGGGCGGGGGGCGGACCGTGGTGTTCGTGGCCATGAGGGTGACACTCTCTCCGGGAGGGAAGATCGGCGCCGCGCCGGGGCCGCTGATACCGGCCCGCGGACGGGGTCGCTTGCTGCTTCGTCGGCCGACGGCCGCGCAGGCCCTCCTCTGCATGGGGTTCCCTGCCGGACAGGTCTCACACCGCCTCAGCACAGGCCTTGGAGAGGCGCCCGGGGCACCGCAGCGCGGGAGTGCCGGCCGCGTCGGAGATCGGAACGCGCGCGGGCCGACCCAACGGGCCTTCTCACGGTGCCGGTAGGAGGGCGACAACGTCATCTACACGGCCGTCGATCTGCCCAACCTCGGCGACAGGATCCTCACCAACCACCTCGCCCCCCCTCCTCACCGACCAGCAAGCGGCGATCTCCTGGCTCGCCGACCGTCTGGAGGGCGAACCGGCCGCGTCCAACTGCTGGACGATGCCCTTCCAGCCCTGAGGGAGCCATCCGGCGGCCCGCCCAGCACGGCGGCCGCCGGACGAGCGTCGCTCGTTCGGCGCGGTAACCCGCTGCACCGCGCAGGAACGGCGATCCACCCTCCGGGGCGGTGCCGTGCTGCGGGGTTCGCATCACGGCTCGTGCCGCTCGGCGGTGCCGACCTGTGCGTGGAGAGCCCCGGACGAGTCCCGAAAGGTGATGGCATGTCAGGACGCTGTCCCGCCGGTGATCATCCGCAGGGAGGATGTAAGGCACGTTGATGGCCCATGACGATTACTCCGACATCGGCCGAGACCAAGGAAGGGACAAGCCTTGCGCATCACCCGATTCATCGGAATCGTCCTCGGCGCCACATTGCTGACCGCCACCGTGGTGCCGACTGCATCAGCCGACACCGAAAACGCGTCGGCGACCGAGGCCTTAGACCGTGCCGCTCTGCGCAGCACGCTGGGTGCTGTCCACGAAGCGGGCATGTACGGCAGCTACTCGTCCGTCCGTGAGGGGGCCGAGCGGTGGACCGGCGCGTCCGGACTCGCCGACATCGACACCGGACGTCCGGTCAGGCCCGGCATGCGGCACCGCGTGGGCAGCATCAGCAAGACGTTCACCGCCGTCGCGGTGCTCCAGCAGGTGGAACGCGGCCGCATACGGCTCGACGCGCCCATCGGCGAGTACCTCCCGGACCTGGTCGAGGGGGAGCGGGGCCGGGAGGTGACCGTGCGGATGCTCCTCAACCACACCAGCGGGATCGGCGACTACCTGGTGGGCGCCTTCCCGTCCCTCGCGAACAAATCGACGGCCAGCCTCGACGAAGAACGCTTCCGTTCCATCCGGCCCGAGGAACTGGTGCGGCTCGGTCTGACGGCACCCGCCACGGGACGGCCCGGCGAGCAGCCCGGGTCGTACTCCAACACCAACTACGTGATCGCCGGGCTGATCCTGGAGAAGGTCACCGGCCAGGACGCCGGGACGTACATCACCCGCAACGTCATAGACCGGGCCGGGCTGCGCGCCACCTACTATCCACGTACCCCGTACATCAAGGGCCCGCACTCCCGGATGTACGAATCGTTCTACGGCCTGATCGACCCGCCTCGTGACTACAGCGTCTACAACATGTCCTGGGCGTCCACCGCAGGCTCGATCGTCTCGACCACCGACGACCTGAACCGCTTCTACCGCGGCCTGCTGGCGGGCAGGTTGATCGGACCGGCGGCCCTGGAGGAGATGCTGCGCACGGTCCGCGTCACCGTCGGCGGCACCGGTATCGACTACGGCCTCGGCATCTACACGCTCGACCTGCCCGGCTGCGGCCGCTTCTGGGGCCACGACGGAGCGGTCTTCGGAGCCGGCACGATCGCGTTGTCCAGCCGCGACGGAAAGCGCCAACTCGCCATGGGCTGGAACCTCATGAAGTACCAGCGCCTCAACGAGGACGGCACCGCGCTGGAGCGGAGCGCGATCGACGACGCCATCAACGTGCACATCGTCCAGGCGCTCTGCCGGGCGCCGAAGTCCCGTGCGGCGGCGGCCGCGGACGCCCGGCGATCGCTTCCCGAGGGACTGCCCGGCGCGGACCTCTCCTCGGTTGAGTGGGTCACCCGCCGCTGAGACCGGCCCAGTCCGGTCCGCACGTACGGACGAAGCCTTGCCCAGGACGACCACCACTACCGTGCCTTCACAACGGCGACAGCCGCCACTGACGCCGAAAAGGCCGGAACGCACCCTGGTCATCGGTATTTCGGCCTCGCCCCCGCGCCATGCATCTCTTGGTAGACGAAGATGGTGTCCGGCGGAACGGGACGTGGTGTGGGTCGCCGCCCGCGAGCATCTGCCCTGGGGTGCCCCCTCTTGATCAATGCTGCCGACCGCAGCCTCAGCGGCTCGAATCTGTGAGGCTTCCCAGGCCGTCCGGTGTCAGTTTCGCATTCGGCTGGCGGATCGCCGACGCCAATCGACGGGGTGACCGAGCCGGAGGAGGCGGTGCGGATCCAGCTGTTCGGTTTCGAGGGGCCGCCGGTCGGCCCTCGCCGGCAGGATCGAGGACAAGTCCTGAAGGGCTCGGTGCGGGACCTCGGACGTACGCCGCGTTCCCGCCCGCCGACGTGACCGAAGCGGTGGGTGGTGGCCGAGGCGATCGGCCACCACCCACCGTTGCGTCACCGTGGGACACGAAGCGCCACAGGGGACGGCGCGACGATCACGGCCGTCCCCCGATCGTGGCCCGGAGCGGCTACCGCCTCGGTCCCGCGAAGGCGTAGACCGTGGTGCCGGTGACCGCGAGGACCACGGCCGTCCAAGTGCCCGCCGCCGTGCCGGGCGGCAGCAACATCCAGGTCGCCACCTGCATCGGCGCACTCGTCGGGGCGGGGGCGAAGAACGAGAACGAGAGCCAGGCGAACGGCAGCGCCCACCCGAACTGCCCTCCGGAGAGCGCCGCGCCCAGGGCGGCCAGTCCCATCAGGCCCGCGCTGTCCCGGACGACGAACGCGGCGGTGGTGATGTCCTCACCCATGGTCTGCACTGCCAGCAGTACCGCGGCGACGACCGCGCCGGCGAGCAGCACGTGCGCCGCCCTGCGGGGCGCCCAGCGGATCGCGGCCGCCCGGTCGAGTGCGAGGTCCTGCCCGCCGAGCCCGATCGAGAACGCCATCGCCCCCGTAGCGAGAACGAGCGCGGCCGCCCGTGGATCCCCGGGCCCCGCACCGCCGTCCCGGGTGAGCGCCCACACCGCCACCGCGCCGAACACCAGGAGGGCGAGCGACGCGGGTACCTGACGCGAGCGCGCGTACAGCGTCAGCCATCTCATCGGGACGCACCGCCGGACAGCACCTCGAACGGGTCACCCTCGCAGGAGAGCGCGGCGGCGCGCATCGCGTTGATCCGCGACAGCTGCTCGGCCCGCTCAAGCGCCTTGAGTTCCTTCCACACCGGGCGGGTCGCGGCGTCGACCTCGCGGCGCACACCTGCTGACTCCATGCCGGGAAGCGGCCTGAGGTCCCCGAGGACCCAGCCGGCCGCGACGGTCTGCGCGTATTCGTCTCCCCCGAAGCCGCTCCAGCCGACGGGGGTGCACCCCGGCACCATGCCCTTGGCGATCAGGGCCCGGGTCAGCGCCTCGCCCTTCGCGGCGGCGATGACGCCGTCGTCGAAGTCGAAGAGCACGGTCTTGCGGGACCACCGCGGCATGGCGCCGTCCGGCAGCACGGAGGTGTTCTCCTGGACCGAGACCGGCGCCTGGCCGCCCAGGGCGCCGTGCAGCAGGCGCAGTGCCTCCTTGCCGGGGCCCGCCAGTTCGGCCAGTCGCGCCCGGTGCGTCTTCGTCACGCACACCGGGCCGTCGCACACCAGCTCCGCGGCGGCCTCGTCGACGACGTACATCCGGCGCGGATCGGAAGGCAGGACGAGCAGGGCGATCACGGCGCCCGCCAGGACGGGCGTCAGGGCGATCAGCCGGGCGCGCCAGGTCGCGGCGACCAGCAGCGCGAAGCCGGTCGTGGCCATGCCGAGCAGCCAGATCGTCTGCCCGACGTGCACGGAGGCGGAGAGGGTGACGAGCACATCGCGCACCTCCTGCACCGCCGGTGACAGCAGGGAGACCCGGTTCGGCTCCGTGCTCGTGATGCCCGTCGCCGTGGTCGTCTCCGTCCGGCCCATCGACATGTGCATGAGGGCCGTGAACACGAAGGCGCTCATGGTCAGCGCGGGCGGGGTGAGCGCGGACGGCAGGGCCCGTCCGGCCCCCATGCCCAGCACGGCACCCGCGACGAGGAAGAGTGCCCCCACCAGCGAGACCGGCAGCCACCCGAGGTGCGTGTACCCGGAGTTGGTGAACACCTGGGCCCCGCCCACGAGGACGAGGAGCGCATAGGCCGAGGCCAGTGTGATCGCCGTCGTGCCCGCCAGGGTGGCGGCGCGGTGCCGGGCGGGCCGCGGCGTGCTCGTCAGCAGCTCGGACATCTTCGAGCGGTGGTCGCGCAGGCCCTGAAGCGCCCCGAGCCCCACGGCCAGCGGCCACAGGTAGAACAGCAGGGAGCGGGTCCACATCGCCAGGGGCGTCCACTGCGCCGTCCACGCCGTGGTGCCCCGCCACCACTCGGCGTCCAGCAGGTACAGGAACGTCAGCGCGCTCGTCAGGACCACGAGGCCGGCCCACGGGGCGACGGAGCGTCTCAGCTCGATACGCAGGATACGGACATTCACCACGTGCCCCTTTCCTGGGCGGGGCCCCGCAGCAGCGCCGAGTAGCCGCGCTCCAGCGGACTGTCGCCCACGTGCTCGGGGCCGCCCGCCGCAGCCAGCTCGTCCGGGGTGCCCTGGAAGGCCAGCCGGCCCTCGGCGAAGAGCACCACGTCGGTGCAGGCGGCGGCGACGTCCTCCACCAGGTGGGTCGAGACGAGCACGCAGGTGTCCGTACCCACCTCCTGAAGCAGCTCGCGAAAACGCAGCCGCTGTGCCGGGTCCAGGCCGACCGTCGGCTCGTCCAGCAGCAGGATCGACGGATCGTTGACGATGGCCTGGGCGATGCCGACCCGCCGCACCATGCCGCCCGACAGGGCCTTCATCCGCTCGTCGGCGCGGTCCGCCAGACCGACCCGCTCCACGGCACGCTGGACCGCCCCGGGGATGTCCGCCTTGGGCACCTCCTTCAGCCACGCCATGTACTCGACGAACTCGCGCACCGTGAAGCGCTTGTAGTAGCCGAACTCCTGCGGCAGATAGCCGATCCGGCGGCGCAGCACACGGTGCTCGCCCATGCCGCCCGCGGACTCGCCGAGCAGCTCCAGAGTGCCCTCGGTGGGGCGTAGCACGGTGGCCAGTGTCCGGATGAGGGTGGTCTTGCCCGCCCCGTTGGGGCCGAGCAGACCGTGCACGCCGGTGCCCAGCGACAGGTCGAGCCCGTCGACCGCCATCCGTTTCCTGCCGACTTTGACCTTCAGCCCGGTGGCCTTGATCTGCCAGGCGTAGGCCGTCGGCGCGACGTCGGCCGCGCTCACCGCGGTCCTCATGTGATGTTCCTTTCCGATGGTCATTCATGGGCTCCCAGCACCGAGTACGCGCCCCTGCGGGCGATCAGGACACCGATGCCGAGGGTGAGGACCAGCCCCCACACGGGCAGGCCGCCCGTCTGCAGGGCGAAGGACGTACGGCTGGCGGCCAGCGTCGGCACCACGATGACGGCGGCCCACACGGCCACCAGTGCGACGGCGGCACGGGTCACGCCGATGACACCGCCGAGCGCCAGAGTCGTCGAGGTGAAGGCCAGACAGGGCAGCAGCCACTGCGCGGCCGTCACCCCCGTCACCCATCCGCCGACCAGCAGCGCGGGGACGATCACGGCGAGCACGGACACGGTTCGCCGCAGCACCAGGTACAGCCCCGCCCTCGGCACCGAGGCCGTCAGCTCGTACGCCGGGTCCAGGCCCCGTGACCAGGACGCCGCGACGCCGAGCACGGGCAGGACCGGGGCGAGCAGCAGCACCAGCGACACCTCGCCGGTGCCGGTGCCGGTGCCGGCCAGCTCGAGCAGCAGCGCGAGCAGGGTCACGCTCACGGCCATGGCCAGCCACGGCACCATCGTGGGCGTCAGCCACCTCGACAGCCACGCCGACCGGTACCGTCGGCGCGGCACCGGGGTGGCGGCGGCCAGCCGGGGTCCGAGGTCGGACCACACGGTGCCGACCAGCGCCGCCACGGCAGGCACCTGCGACGCGACGGCGGCCGACAGCCGGTCACGGCACACCCGGCACGTCTCCAGGTGGGCCTCCAGGGCCCACACCTCGTCGGCGGCGATGTCCTCATCGCCGCGCGCGTAACCGTCGATGATCCGCATCGACGCGTGTTCCACGCTCATGCCAGCGCCTTCCGCATCGCGATCCGGGCCCGGCGGGCACGGGTCTTGACCGTCCCCTCGGGCAGCCCGAGCAGGACCGCGGTCTCCCGGACGGACAGTCCGTCGAGCACCATGGCCTGCAATACCTGTCTGAGCTCCGGCGCGAGGCGCCGCAGTGCGTCCCCGACGTCACCGTCGACGGTCGCCGCGAGCGCCTCCTCCTCGGCGGCGGGCGCCACGGGCTGCGCGGCGGCCGCGGGCGGCGGCTGCGCGTGGTGGGCCCGGCGCCGGAACGCGTCGACGAGACGGCGTGCCGCGATCGTCCACAGCCAGCCGACGGCCGTCCCTCCCACCGCGGTTCCGGCGAACGCGCCCGCCGCGCGCCACACCGCCAGATACGTCTCCTGCATGACCTCGGCGACGATCTGCTCGTCCGCGCAGCGGCGGCGCAGCCGCACCGCCAGCCACGGTGACGTACGGCGGTACAGCTCCTCGAACGCCGCGCGGTCCCCCCTGGCCACCAGCCGGACGAGGCGCTCCTCGTCCATGTCCCCCGGCGCCTTCCTGCCTGATCTCACACCCACTAGACGCCCGGCCCGTACGACGGGTTTTCCCCCCGATGTGATACCCGTCATATGTGGTGACCCGGTCGCCTCGGCGCGACGGCGTCTCACCGACATGCGTTTCGATCACCGCCGAACACGGCAGCGAAGTGATCACGGCTGCCCAAGGTCGTCTTCGGGAAGACCGACTCCGGTGTAGCCAACCCGGCGAAGGCCGACGGCACCACACTCCTGGACGAGATCTGGGCCGGTGCGCCGTTCAGCAGCAAGAGTGCGCTGGTGACGAGGGTGCAGTCGACGGTGAACTCATGGGTGTCCGCGGGCCGGCTCACCCAGGCCGACGGACGGAAAGTGCTCACCACGGCGCAGAACGCGACCTACGCGCCACCAGCGACGGTGTCACGATCCACTACGAGGAACAGGGCTCCGGCCCCCCTCTCGTCCTGCTTCACGGCTGGGGCTTCAGCGGCCGCTTCTCCACCCGCAACGTGGACGCACTCGCCGAGCACGCCCGCGTCATCACCGGGTGATGTGGCCCATGGCTCTCCTTCGACGTGGGTGTGTTCCGCCGTGCGGTGTCCGCGTCGGCGGTGGGGTGCCGGGGGTGTCCCTCAGCGCCCGTCCCCGGGCGGTGGGATGTCGGAGTGTCCCTCTCAGCGCCCGTCCCCGTGCCGCCCGGCGTCCGGCCCGGGC
This sequence comes from Streptomyces sp. NPDC092370, assembly GCF_044755265.1. Taxonomy (NCBI): domain Bacteria; kingdom Bacillati; phylum Actinomycetota; class Actinomycetes; order Kitasatosporales; family Streptomycetaceae; genus Streptomyces; species Streptomyces sp. NPDC092370. The sequence goes on from NZ_JBIVQO010000005.1 coordinate 467,219, forward strand.
GGCCCCGGGGCCAGGCCCTCGCAGAGCGCGGCCACGGCGGCGGCCCCGTGCCCGGCCGCGAGCAGCGGCGTGCGGATGTCCTGCTCCAGGTCGGGCAGGTAGCCGAGGAGGACGTCGGCGGGCCCCCGGATCCGGACGCGGCCCAGCGCGCTCCCAGCGCGCCGCGCCCGGGAGCAACCACCGCGCCGCTCTGCAACTGGAGATCGGTTCCGGGCCGTATTCCCGTTGGGCCGCTACCAGGCGTTCCGGGTACTCCCCGACGTCCTCCCGCTCTGACGCAGGACCCTCGGCGGTCAACTGCCCAATTTCACACGGGGATTGTGCACCTCCCACGATGAGGCACGCGCAGGACGGTCATCGCCCTCGCCCGGGGACAGCGGGCTGAGGGCTCGCCTCCGGCTCATCTAGGTGAAAGTGCGGGTCAGCGCCACGCTGTGACGTGACTGGGGCGTCTCTCAAGGCGCGCGTGCCCTCCGGGTGCCCAACCTCGGGCTGCGGAAGTACTCGCAGAACGCAGCAATGGGGCTCCCCCGATGAAACAAGCCCCAAGTCGCTGACCTGGGCTTCAAGGTGGAGCGGGTGACGAGAGGCGAACTCGCACTCGCAGCTTGGGAAGCTGCGCCTACCGGCGGACAGTTGCCGCGCCGGCCTGGGGGGATTGCCGGGCAGGAACCTTGCCGGGAGCGGCTGCCGTCCCCGTGTTCCCCCTCGCTCCCCGCTCGATCTGGCGCGCCTGTGTGGGTTGGGGGGCCCGGCGCACGTCCCTGACGGGCCGACTGTGCGCGCGGAAAAGATCCCTATGCCGTGCAACCGTCGCGGGGGGTCGGCAGTCGTTCTTGGTGCCGTCCGCGCCGTCAAGGCGGATCAGGCGGCCCTTACCCGGGTGACCTGACCTCCCCTGCGCTGGATGCGCTCGCCAGCCTTGGTCCCGGGCACCCCGGGGCCACCAGAGTGTGGGGGAAACACACGTATGCGTAAGCGCGCCACCGTGGCCGCCGTTGTCGGCGCCCTGGCCCTGTCCGTGTTCGCTGGTCCGGGCGCCGCCCGGGCAGACGAGGTCGTCGGCGACACCAAGATCACCAAGGTGGTCGTCAACGGCGGGTCCGACATTGTCCTGGGCACCACGAATCCGAAGACCTTCACCATCGCGGTGACCGCCACCGACGACTCGGGCATCAAGGAGGACTACACCTCCCCCACGCTGTGGCACGGGCCTGGCCAGAAGATGCCCGAGGATCCCTACGGGCTCGTGACCCCCGACGACGTGTCCGGTGACTGCGTGGCCCACGACGCCACCACGACCACCTGCACCTTCACCTTCACCATGAACCCGCGGATCGACCCTCAAGACAACACCACGGCCGGAACCTGGAAGGTGCGTGCCAGCGTCAGCGGCAACGACTGGGACTACGTCAGCAAGGACGTCGCCGCCACGGTGAAGGTCAGACGCTACGCCAAGCTGACGGTGAACGCTTCGCCGGAGCCGGTGAAGAAGGGCAAGACCCTCACTGTCACCGGCAGTCTGAATCGTGCCGACTGGGAGACCTACAAATACGCCGGCTACACCGGTCAGCCGGTGAAACTGCAGTTCCGTAAGAAGGGCACCAGCACCTACACCACCGTCAAGACGGTGACCACGGGTAGCGCCGGCGCCCTGAAGACCACCGTCAAGGCCGTCACCGACGGCTACTGGCGCTGGTCCTTCGCAGGCACCTCCACCACGAGCGCCGCCAACGCCACCGCCGACTACGTCGACGTGCGGTAGGCAACGCTGAAACGCGCCGGGTCCCCTCAGGCCGGGGCCTGGCGCCGTGTCGTCTGTGAACGGATTGACGTCCGGAACGAGGTAGGGCCAGCTTGCGAGGAAACCCCTCCTGAGCTGGCCCTTAAGGCTGTGCCCCGGCCGGATATGAACCTGCGGCACCCGCTGCCGTGCGGTGCCATGGCACCACCACGACTGCCGGCAGCGAGGGACAGGCCAGTGCGGCCCCTCGGTGCGCCTGCCCCTCACACATCTACCGGTGTGGCCTACGTGTCCCTCAAGTTCACCTGGGCCCACACACATTGATGTCAGGCAGTGATGCCAGGTAGTGATGTCAGGTAGGATGGCTGGGTTGGAGCGCAGTGAGGCCGAGCTGTTCACCGATGGCGGCAACGGCGCTGTGGTTCGCCTGCCCGGTCAGGGGTTCCCTGGGTTTGTGGTGCAGGGAGACTCCCCTCACATGCTCCGAAGCGATCTGGCCGAGGTGGTGGATGCGAGCGCGGTGGCCTGGCCGAGGCTCACGCGTCCCAGGTCACCGGGAGGCTCTTCACCCCGTAGATGTCCGCGGTCTCCGGGCGGAGGGGAACGTCTTCGGCGGGTACGGCCAGGCGCAGCGTGGGGAAGCGGTTGAGCAGCGCGGAGAACGCGACCCGCATCTCGATGCGGGCCAGCTGGTGGCCCAGGCACAGATGGATGCCGTGACCGAAGGCCAGGTGTCCGCCGTCCTGCCGGTGCAGGTCGAGCACGTGGGGATCGGTGAAGCGCTCGGGGTCGCGGTTGGCCGTGTTGTACGACAGGACGACCGTCGTGCCGGCCTCGATGGTCTGGCCGCCCACTTCGACATCCTCCAGCGCTGTCCTCATGAACGACTTGGCAACGCTGAGATACCGCAGCAACTCCTCCACGGCCCCGTCGACGAGCGCGGGATCGGCGCGCAGCGCGGCCAGTTGCTCCGGGTTCCGCAGCAACGCGAACGTGCCGAGGGACAGCATGTTCGCGGTGGTGTCGAACCCTGCCGCCAGCAGGATCAGGCTGATCCCTTTCAGCTCCTCATCGGTCAGATCGCTGTCGGTGAGTTCGCTGAGCACGTCGTCGGTGGGGTTCGCGCGCTTGGCGGCCACCAGCTCCGCGAGGTACTCCTGGGTCGCGGTGTAGGCCGCTATCAGCTCCTCGTCGCTGGTGGTTCCGCCCATGAACGTGTCGATCTGCTCCTGGAAGGAGCCCCGGTCCTCGTACGGCACTCCCAGCAGCTCGCAGATCACGATGGTGGGGATCGGCTTGGCGAAGGCGGTCACCAGGTCCGCCGGCGGCCCGGCCTTTTCCATGGCGTCCAGGCAGTCGGTGGTGATCTGCTCGATGCGCTCGGTGAGCAGCCGCATCCGCCGTGCGGTGAACCTTCCCACGAGCGGTTTCCGGTAACGCCCGTGCTGCGGCTCGTCCATGAGGAGGAATTCGCCGGGCGGCGCCGGTGGGAGCTCGAAGTCGACCATGTTCATGAGCTCTTTGCGCGAGCTGAAGCGCGGGTCGGCCAGGACCGATCTGACGAGGTCGTAGCCGGTGATCAGCCAGCCGGGTTGGCCGCCGGGATGGGTGTAGCGGCTGATGGGTCCGTGCCGACGGGCGTCGATCAGCTCTGCCGGCGGGTCGAAGGGGCAGGTGGGCTGACGCTCCGTCGGCAGGGTCGTGACGGTGTGGAGGGATTCGCTCATGGCCATTCCTCATCTCGCGACATCACATGCTTTGCGTATGTCGAAAGCTACGTTGCGTTCATGATTACGTCAATGAGTCGAATGGCATTAGACCAGGTAGCGAGCGCTAAATTGATGCAATGGCCCTGTGAGTGAAGGCAATGGTTCGTTGCAATGAGTAGAGGCGAAGGCAATGCCGGCGGCAGGCGAGGAGGACGGTTGACCCAGCAGCCGCGCCAGCGCATCGCGGCCGGACCCGCCGACGGGCTTTCCTGCGCCGAGATCGCCAGGCGATTCGACCGGCCGACCTCGACGATCAGCCGGGGAGTAGCCCGGCTGCGAACGTCTCCGCCACTGAGGACGAGGAAGGCCCCGACCACAGCAACCGGTCGGGGCCTTCCTCGTCCTCTCACGGCGTCGGATCAGAAGAGTGCCTTGTAGCCTTGCCATCCGGTGGCGATCTTCACCCGGCCGGAGAACGAGCCGTTGCCGTTGCCGCTGTTGCGCCACAGGTTGCCGGAGGTGTCCCGGGAGACGAGGTCCGCCTTCCCGTCACGGGTGATGTCCCCGACGCCGACGACGACGTTGTACGCCGCACCCCAGTCGTCGAACACCTTCGTCCGGGATGTGAACTTCCCTGTGCCCGTGCCGTTGTAGCGCCACAGCTCGTTCGAGGCATCCTGCGCCACCAGATCTCCGTGGCCGTCACCGTTCAGATCCCCGACCCCGACGATCTTCTTGTAGTCCCGCCAGTTGTCGTACAGCTTCACCCGCGTCGCCAGCTTCCCGTCGCTGGTGCCCTTGTGCAGGTACACCGCCCCGGTGGAGGAGTCGCGGGTGATCAGATCCGCCCGCCCGTCACCGGTGATGTCCCCCGGCGAGGTCAGCACGTTGTACTGGTTCCAGCCCGTGCCCAGCGAGACGTACGACGTCGACGGCGTGACCGCCTTCCCGCAGCCCGGCCGGTACGCCCGCAGGGAGCCGTCGGCCATCCGCGCCAGCACGTCGTTGCACCGGTCACCGTTCATGTCCCCGAACGGGATCGCCCTGACCGATGTCGACCAGCCCGAGCCGCTGGTCTTGCCCGAGAAGACACCCGTACCGGAACCATGGTGGAAGGTGAGCGAGCCGCTGGAGTTCAGCGTCAGCAGATCCCCGACGCCGTCCGGCACCGAACCGGTACCCGAGTGGTCCCTGGGCGCCGCCGTGATGACGCGCGCGGAGGACTCGGCGGTCGTGCTCTCCCAGCCGCTCTTGCGTGCGGTGACGGCGACGGTCACCTTCTTGCCGCGCAGTGAGGCGGGCACCAGGTACGTGGAGGCGGTGGCCCCCGGGATCACCTGGCCGTCGGCCTTCCACTGGTAGGTGTACGAGTCCGGGGCCGGCGTCCAGGAGCCGGGCGCGGCAGTGAGTTTGGAGCCGACCCGGGCGGTGCCGGTGACGGCCGGGGCCGTGGTGTTCTTCAGTGTGGCCGGGCTGACCGTGAAGGAGCCACGCGGGTGCTCCCAGCCGTTGTGGGTGATGACGCTGAGGTACCAGTCGCCCGGGGTGAGTCCGGTCAGGTCCAGAACGGCCGTCAGGGACTTCCGGTCGGCGGCCACCGAGGTGGTGGTGGACGCGACCGTCTTACCGGACTTGCTGATCCGTACCTTGTCGTCCTCGTGCAGGGCGGTGCCCGTCACCGTCACCGTGGTCTTGGTGCCGCTGACGCCACTGGTCGGGGTGACCGTGCCGACGGTGACCTTCTCGGTGCCGCAGAGTGAGGACGTACAGACGAGTTCCGCCTTGTAGACGGTCTGCGAGGCCTTCTCGGGCAGCCCGACGACCAGGATGCTCGGGGTGACCTCCGTCGTGTACGGCTCATTCACGGAGCACTTGTAGCCGGTCGGGATGTGCAGCGTGCAGGTGTTGTCCAGGCTGGCGTCGTACAGCGCGGGCACGGCCGTCTGGGTGCCGCCCGCGGTGTCGCTGACCACGAAGTCGAAGCGGTCGCTGTACGCGGTGGGCAGCGCCGCGCAGACCGCGGTGTGCTGCTCGTCCAGGGTGCCGGTGACCGGACCGTACCCGTAGCTGACGTTCGGGACCTTGGCGCACTCGGCGGCCGGTCCGGCGGGGGTCGCGATGCGCAGCGCGTCGAACCGGTAGGACTCGGCGGCCGACCGGTTCGTCGGCACGGTGACGAGGACCTGGTAGCTGGTGGAGCCGGTGACCGCGCACGCCTTGTTGCGGTACGAGCAGACGGCGTCGCCCTTCGCGTCGTACACCAGGATGTTGGCGGTGCCCAGCGGGTCGCGGACATCGAGGTGCAGGGTGTCGCCGGCGTCGGCGGTGGTCACCTGACGGCAGAGCAGCAGGCCGGGTGCGGCCGGAGTGCCGCCCGTGGACGGGCCGTACACCGCGGTCGCCGGGTTCGCCGCGCAGCCCTGGGCGGTGGCGGTGACGTCACGCCGGGCGAGGGTGTACTCGGCGGCGGTGTCGCGGCCGGTGACCAGCACCGTGTGCGCGACGCCCGGTGCGAGGGCACAGGTGGTCCAGGTGGACAGGGAGGACGAGACGCCACAGACCTGCTTGCCGTCGGCGTCCAGCACCGAGAACTTGGCGGTGGAGCCACCGGAGACGGCCCGCAGCTGGAGGTTCTCCATCGCGCTGTGGTCGTCCGCCGGGATGGACAGGCAGTGGGAGAAGACGCCGTCGCCGGTGCCGAACCGGGCCGTGGCGCCGCCGACGCTGAAGTCGCCCGCGGGAATGGCCGGGCAGCCGTTCGCCGCGTCGGTGCGGTGCAGGGCGAGGCGGTACGAGCCGGTCGCCGTGTTGTCGTCGTCGGTGGACACCAGGGCGCGGAACGGGGCGGAACCGGTCAGCGCGCAGGTGCCCGTGCCGAGGGACTCCCAGTCACATCGCTGGACGCCGTCGGCGTCGACGACCACGACCTCCGGCTGCGGAGCAGGGCCGCTCAGGGGCGTCAGCGCGGCCATCCGGGCACCCTCGGGCAGCGGCAGTGTCAGGCAGTCGATCTCGCCCGCCGTGGCGAAGGTGCCCCGGTGGGTGCCGAGCTCGACGGGCTCGCAGCCGGCGGTGCCGGCGCGGTCGAGGATGAGGGTGGCGTGGTCGGTGAAGACGGTGTAGTCACCGGCGGGGATGCCGCAACCGGCGCACACGGTCTTCCCCTCACGGTCGTACACGGCGAGGGAGGAACGGGCCCCGTCCGTCACCTCGTACACCCTGTACCGTCCCGCCGCCGCGGCGGTGAAGACCTTGCAGCCGGTGGCCGGATCCGCCGTGGTGGGCGCGGAGTTGTACGCGTTCACGGGGACGCGCGCACAACCCGCGGGGTCGGACAACCGGCGGATCTTCAGGGTGTACGGGGCGGGGAAGCCGCGTTCGGCCTGGCGGACGTGCCCCAGCACCCGGTACGGCCCGTCGCCGGGCAGCACACACCCGTCGCTGTCGTCCTCGTTGAAGTGCGGGCAGATATGGGCACCCGTCTCGTCGGTGATCCAGTTGACGCTCTCGCCGTACGTGTCGGTGCCGAAGTCGACCGTGATCCGCTCGCCGGGCTTTCCCTTGAACGGATGACACACGAGGCCGTACGGGGAGACCGCGGAGCCGGTGACCGGGGGCAGGTCCCACGAGGTGCCGGTCTCCTGCGCACAGCCCGCGGTGGCGGCCAGCGGGGTGACGGTCACGGGGATCTCGCGGCTCCCGGTCCCCCAGCTGGTGTTGGTCAGCTTCAGGGTGAAGGCGCCGGCGCGCGGCAGCGCGCACCAGCCGCTGCCCCACGTGAGGTCGTAGCAGTCCAACTGGGTCTCACCGTCGAAGACCTCGGCGGTCGTCGCGGTCCTCTCCGTCAACACGCGGTGCAGGCCGGGCTGCTCGGCGGTGAAGGTGAAGCAGGCGCTGCCGTCGGTGGCGACCGTCGCCTTGCCCACCGCGGAACCCGGGTCGCCGAAGGGGGCGAGCGGAAGGGTGGCGCAGTCTTCGGCGGCGGAGACCGGGGCGGACGACGCGGTACTGCCGGCCATGGTGGCCGATGTGGTGGCATCGGACGCGGCCGTAACCATGGTGCCGTCGGACGCCTGTGCCACGCCGACCGGGAGAAAGGCCGTCAGCAGGACCGACAGTGTGAGTGTGAACAGGAGCGCGGTGTGCGCCGCGGATCTCCCGCGCACACACAGGCGGTAGGGCATTGCGTTCCCCCCAGGATGGCGTCGAGCGACGCAGGTGAATGCCGGGGCCCCAGGTGACCGCGGGTCGAGGGCGGCGCACGGCGAAATCAGGCGAATGATCGCACAGGTGTGCCACTCGATACACCTGTTGTCGGGTGTCTCGGAGCCACCCGCCGAAAAGGGCACGCCCCCCGCCGAACTGGGCACGCCACCTGCCGAACTGGGCACGCCACCCGCCGAACAGGGCACGCAACACCGCCGCGAAGAAGAACGCCGACGAGCCTTGCGGAACGGACTTGGCACACGGCGAGCCATCGCTGCGAGCAACCCAAAGGCCCAGTTCGTTGCGGCGACGGGGCTACTCGTCGCCGTAGAGCCCCGGGATGTGGCGCCACGACGCCGCACACCCGGGCAACCGGTCTGGGCAACAAAGAACCCCCGGGTCTCTGATCTGGGGGTTCGCGTGGAGCGGGTGGTGACGAGAATCGAACTCGCGCTCTCAGCTTCGGAAGCTGCGGTCATTCGAGCCCGAATCTGGGTGCCGACCTGCGTTGATGACTGACATGGACTCTCGCAGGTGCCGTCGGCTTCCACCGTGACTCCCCGCTGTTCCCCGCTCGATCTGGTGCGGTAGTGGAGCGGAGCAGCGGCGTCCAGGAATTGATCAGTTGACCACCTTCCCTTCCCGGACCTCCTTCCTCGTCCGGGATGCCCGGCTGCTAGCTGTTCTGCCCGGGGAGGTTGTGGACAGGTGAGCCAGGTCTCGGTTGAGGGATCTTGAACAGGTGAGGGCCTTCCGGGTTCGGTGTGGATT
>NZ_JBIVQO010000006.1:0-409495 GCF_044755265.1 Streptomyces sp. NPDC092370
GCAGTGGCTGCACACCTACAATCACCACCGCGGACACACCGCGCTGAAAGGCCAACCACCCGCCAGCCGCGTCCCCAACCTCACGGGTCAGTACACCTAGCCGTGCCTCGGCATGCGGAAGGCCACCGGCCCGGCGCGGACGCGTCCGGGTGCGGTGGCCTCCAGGCTGCCGACATGACCTCCGGCAGGCGGGTGGTTCACCCTGTGCCGTCGTCGTCGGGCAGGATGCCGTCCTCCTCGACCACGTGCATGGCGGCCTCTTCGGCGCCCGCCGCGCCACCGTCGATGCCGACGTCGGCCGCGACGCTCTCCTTCGTGGTGTCGGCGTGCGCCCCCTCGTCCGGGGCGACCAGACGTCCGGCCCGTGCGGTGCCCGCCTCGGGGTCCACCGGTTCGCCGTCGCTGTCGGGACTGTCGCCCACGCCGTCCCCCACGGGCTCGGCGGACACGTCGGGGACCTCCTGGGCGAGCCGTTCGTCCAGGGTCTCGCCCTCGCGCTGCTCGGCGGCGGTGGTGCCGCGCTTGGTGACGCCGAGGGGCTTCTCCGGCGGGGAGTAGCCCTCGTCGAGGGTGTCGTCGTAGGTCCGTTCGTCGACGGCGTCCTGCAGGTCCAGCGGCGCGGCGTCCTCCTGCTCCTCGTTGGTCCCGGTGGGCTGGTACACGTCGTCCGCCATCGGTTCGGGGCGCATCGGTTCCGTGCCCATCGCTCCTGCCTCCTTGTCGCTGCGTCGACTCGTTCGTCTCTGCTGTCCGTTCCGCGTTTCCCGTAACACGGGCTCTAACCTCGGCGGATCCCGCCGGCGACGAGGGCGGCCCAATGTCCGGCGGATCAGCGGGAGTCGAAACCCGAGGCGGCCCCGGACGTTACCCACCAGTCAAGCTTGAAACATCAAAGAGTGGGGCTATCATCACTCGCACACACGGTGTGACCGACTGCCGACGCGGCGGCAGCACGGTATCCACCATCCCCTTTTCATCGTCCCCGGGCCCGAGGCCACCCTCCTCCGTCCGGCGGCGAGCTCCACCGCCACCCCCGTCGTCGGGACGGCATACCCGCCTCCGGCCGACGTGCACAAGCGAAAGCAGCGCATCCATGAGCAACAGCAGGGGCAGAGGGCTGCAGGCCAACGTCCTCGGCACGTTCGACACCGTGGTGATGGCGGTCGCGGGCAGCGCCCCGGCGTACTCGCTGGCCGCGACCACCGCCGTACTGGTCGGTGCGGTGGGGCCGGCCAGCCCGGCCGCCCTGCTGTACTGCGCGATACCCATGCTGGGCATCGCGCTGGCGTTCAGCTACCTCGGCCGGATCGACGTCAACGCGGGCGCCAGCTACTCGTGGGTCGGGCGCACGCTCCACCCCTTCCTGGGCTTCATCAGCGGCTGGGCCCTGGTGATCTCGGCGACGATCTTCATGGTGGCCGGTTCGCTGCCCGCCGGGTCCATGACCCTCGCGCTCTTCGACGACACGCTCGCCGACAACACCGCGCTGGCCACGGTGGTCGGCGCGGCCTGGTTCCTCGTCATGCTGGGCGTGGTGCCCGGCGGCGCCCGGCTCACCGTCCGGGCGCAGCTGATCATGTCCGGTGTGGAACTGGTCATCCTGGCCCTGTTCGCGGTGCTCGCCTTCTTCCACACGGACAACGCCCGCGCCTTCGACTGGTCCTGGCTCGGCTTCTCCCACTTCGACGGCATGGCAGGCTTCGCGTCCGGCGCGCTCATCGCGGCGTTCTACTACTGGGGCTGGGACGTCACCAGCAACCTCAGCGAGGAGACCCGCAACAGCCGCCGGACCACGGGCCTCGCGGGTCTGATCGGCGTGGGCATCGTCTTCCTGCTGTTCGAGGTGTTCACGATCGCGGTGAACGTGATCCTGTCCTCGAAGCAGATCGAGGAGAACGACGCGAACGTACTGGCGGTGCTCGGCGAGGAGGTCTGGCCGGGCTGGGGCGGCAAGCTGCTGATCGTGGCCGTGATGCTGTCCACCATCGCCACGCTGGAGACGACCCTCATCCAGGTCACGCGCTCGCTCTTCGCGATGGGCCGGGACCGTACGATGCCGTCCGCCCTGGGCCGGGTGCACCGCCGGTGGAACACGCCCTGGGTGGCGATCGTGGTGGTCGGGGCGGTGGCTCTGTTGATGTTCATCGCCTCCAACGCCCTGGGGTCGGTGGGCGACATCCTCTCGGACGCCATCTCGGCGATCGGCCTGCAGATCGCGGTCTACTACGGGCTCGCGGGGCTCGCGGTGGTCGTCGCGTACCGCAGGATGCTGCTGAAGTCCGCGGCCGACTTCGTCTTCGGCGGCCTGTGGCCGCTGTGCGGCGCCCTGTTCATGTTCTGGGTTTTCGTGGAGTCGCTGGGCGAGCTGAACAGCGCCGCGGTCGCGATCGGCATCGGCGGTCTCGCGGTCGGGCTGATCCCGATGCTCTGGTACTGGAGGCAGGGCAGCGACTACTACCGGCCCGCGAAACTGGACGCCTCACGCGTAGTCGAGGCGGACTACGTGCCCGGCGAACAGGACGCCCACGCCCGCGTCCACGAAGGCCTCTCCACCGACTTCTGAGGGGAACCCCGATGGCGCGAGGCAGTTTCAGACGGGGTTTCACTCCCGACTTCGACCCCGACTGCGGGGACACCGACCTCACCTCCGCCCGCCAGGACCTGGTGATCGGCCGCTGGCAGGGGCTGCGCGACCTCCTGGGTGTCACCGGCCGCGACTGGGCGGCCCGGGGGCACCGGATACGCCGGCTCGCGCAGGCCTGCGCGGGCAGTTCGACGGTGGAGTCCTGGCTCTCGGCGGACGCCCACAGCCCCGACGCGCTGGTGCTGCGGGCGGCGACGGAGACGGTGAGGACCTTCAACGCGGCCATCGCGGCGGGGCGCGGCGTGCCGATCGACCAGCACCGCGTGGACGCCGCGGTGCTGGCCTGCCTGACCGCGGCTGAGGCGTACCCGGAGGATCCGACGCCCTGGGTGTCGCTGATCTCGGTGGCACGCCTGTACCCGTCGGGGGTGCGCCGGCAGGAACTGGGGCGCTGGTGGGACGAGTTGCACGCGCGTGATCCGTACAACGTCGAGGGGCACCTGCAGGTGCTGCACTACTACTCGGCGCGCTGGCACGGCACGCACGGCCTCATGTACGACTTCGCCCGGGACGCGGCCGGGGTTGCACCGCCCGGCTGCCCGCTGCCGGTGCTGGTGCAGTACGCCCGGGTCGAGGAGTACCGATTCGCCCTCGACGCGGCACACGGCAGGCACTCCGCCGTGGGACTCTCGCAGCACTGGAACCACGACGGCGCGGTGAACGACGTCCGGCGGACCTGGCAGCGCTGGGTCATGAGCCGGACGGAGACCGCGATCGCGCCCGCCGAGCTGCGCGACTTCGGCTACCTGGCCCACGCGGCCTGCTCCGCCGGCGTCACGGACGTCGCGGGCGTCCTGCTGGGCATGCTGGGGACCCGCGCGACCCGCACGCCCTGGTCGTACACGGGCGATGCGGAGAAGCAGATCGTCAAGTGGCGCAAGGAACTGCGGCCGGGGGTGTGATTGCCCATCGTCGCCCGCCGGTCGCCCGCGATCAGCACGCGCCGTCCCGGTGGGTGAGGGCCGGCACGGTCGTGCCGTGGGGGGCGCCCTCGGCCCGGACACCGTCCGCCAGGACGCGCCGGGTGCTCAGGAGCTCGGGGCGGTGCGCCGTCAGGAACTCCGTGAGGGACGAGGAGCCCGGAGTGAAGAACTCCCCCCCGTCTGCCCGCGTGCTCGCTCGCCGCCACGCCGCGCCCCCTCGATGGTGACCGACAACCGCCTCCTGCCTGAGCCGGACGGGTGGGAAACGCGTCCAGGATGTCAGGGTCCCGGTGCGACGCGGACGTCCAGGTCCGAGATCCGGTGCACGGGCCAGGAGCGGGCGTAGCGGGGCGGGGTGGCGCCGGCGGGTGCGAGGTGCGCGACCGGGAGGCGGCCCGCGGTGCGCAGGATGCCGGCCACGGTGATGTTCTCGTTGTTGCCGGACGTCGCCCCCGAGGAGCAGCCGGTGTAGTAGCCGATCGGGATGGCCTCGTGACCGATGAGCAGGCAGGGCGAACGGACGCCGAGACGGTGCAGGGCGTCGGCGGTGCGGCCCCAGTCACGGCGGCTCTCGGTGTTGCGGGTCACGGCGCCGTTCAGTACGGCGAGCTGCGCCGCGAGGTGCCCGGCCAGGCCGAGCGCGACGAGCGTGACGGCCACCGGACGCCATGAGCCGCCCGGGGCTTTGACCAGGCGCCACAGGGCGTCCGCGACCGGGATCGCGAGCAGCGCGTAGGCCGGCTGGAGGAAGCGCGGCGCCGCGTAGCCGATCATGAAGAGGTACGGCAGGGCGGCCGTGGTGGCGCAGGCCAGCGGGACCGCGGTCCGTTCCAGGCGCCGGGCCCGGGCCGCGACGACCAGTGCGAGGCCGGCCAGAACGGGCAGGACGAACCACCAGACGGTGACCAGGGGGCTGGGCATCGGCCCGGTGCACGGTCGGCACAGGGCCCGTCCGCCCAGGCTGCGCAGTTGGTCGTCGACGGCGATCTGCCAGCCCAGTCCGCCCTGGATGCGGGAGGCCTCCGCCAGCCGCTCCCCCAGGCCGCCGTAGGCGGTGTACGCCTCGATCACCCAGGGCACGGCGCCCGCGGCGAGTCCCGCCGCGAGTACGAGAAGAAGCCGCCAGTGGCGGCGCGCCAGGGCGAGGACGAGCAGCGGCACTGCCACGTGGACCGCGTCGGTGGGCCGCATCCAGGCCATGAGCGCGGCGCCCGCCGCCAGACCCCACAGGACCGCCGGGGCGGGTCGTTCCGTTCCGGCGCGCAGGAAGCAGCCGACGCCGATCAGGGCGCCGATCGCGACCCAGTAGTTGGGCATGGCCTGCGGGCCGTAGAAGAGGGTCAGCCACAGGGAGGCGAACAGGGCCCCGCCGACGACCAGGACGCGGGTCGGGAACAGGCCCCGCCAGGCGCGCAGGGCCAGGTAGAGGGCGAGCCCGGAGAGCAGGGCGAGGTAGACGCGCAGCAGCGGGACGGACGACGACCAGGACGCGACCGGCGCCACGAGCAACGAGACCCCACGGGAGCGGGGGGCGCTGAAGAAGGCGGCCGGGTGATGGGTGGTGACCTGGCTGACGTAGACGATCTCGTCCCAGCCGAGGCCCAGGACCGGCCGGACGAGGGCGAGTTGCGCCAGGACGAACGCGGCGGCCAGGACGGCGAGCGGCCGGGTGCCGTGCGCCATGCGGGTGGTGCGCGGCCCGGCCGGCCGTTCGCGCTTTCGCCTTCTGACGAGGATGGCGCTCGCACCATCAGGCATGTTCCACCGCTTCCCCGATGATCGGATTTTACGATCATGCTAACCCTCGGGTCGGGGGTGTGCAGGGCGGACTCGGCCAAGTGCCTGACCCGGGGGGGGCAGGCTCAGCGGGTGTGCGGTGCCCGGTGCGGTGGCTGGCTGGGGGCCGGGCGGTGGTCGGCTCGGGAATGGGCCGGCAGACGGGTGCCTCCTCGCTCACCGTCAGTTCGCTCCCGTGGTGGTGGAGGGTCAGGGGCCGGCCGGAGGTCAGGGTGTACGTGGCCTGGTCCGCGGTCAGTTCCACGCGCAGACACCGGCCGAGGAAACCCACCCTGAAGGCCAGCCGGCTGTAGCGTTCGGGCAGGCGGGGCGCGAACCGCAGTGCGCCGTCGCTGCACCGCAGGCCGCCGAACCCGGCGACCAGGGCCATCCAGGTACCGGCGAGCGAGGCGATGTGCAGTCCGTCGCGCGTGTTGTGCTCCAGGTCGCCGAGGTCCATCAGCGCTGCCTCGGCCGTGTAGTCGCCGGCCAGGTCGAGATGGCCGGCCCGGGCTGCCATGACGGCCTGGACACAGGCGGACAGGGACGAGTCCCGGACGGTCAGCGGCTCGTAGTAGGCGAAGTTCCGGGCGATCTGCTCCTCGTCGAAGTACTCCTCGAAGAAGCTGCCACAGGTGTACATCGCCAGCACCAGGTCCGCCTGCTTGACGACCTGCTTGCGGTAGAGGTCGAAGTAGGGGAAGTGGAGCATCAGGGGGTACTGGTCCGGGCCGGTGCGCTCGAAGTCCCAGCGCTGGTGGCGGGTGAAGCCGGCGTGCTGTTCGTGGACCCGCAGTGCCTCGTTGTACGGAACGTGCATGGCCTCGGCGGCGTCCCGCCAGGCGGCCCGCTCCTCCTCGTCGGCGCCGAGCCGCGCGGCCTCGTCCGGGTGGCGCTTGCAGGCGTCGGCGGCGGCGAGCAGGTTCGCCCGCGCCATGAGGTTGGTGTACGTGTTGTCGTCGGCGATGGCGCTGTACTCGTCCGGTCCGGTGACGCCGTCGATGTGGAAGGCGCCCCGGTCGTCGTGGTGGCCGAGGGAGCGCCACAGGCGGGCGGTCTCCACCAGCAGTTCCACACCCACCTCGCGTTCGAAGGTCTCGTCGCCGGTGACGGCCACGTACCGCACGACGGCGTCGGCGATGTCCGCGCCGACGTGGAAGGCCGCCGTGCCGGCCGGCCAGTACGCGGAGCCCTCCGAGCCGTCGATGGTGCGCCAGGGGAAGGCGGCGCCGCGCAGACCGAGTTGGGCGGCGCGCTCCCGGGCGGCGGGCAGGGTGTCCAGGCGCCAGCGCAGGGCCTCGGCGGCGGACTTCGGCGCGGTGTAGGTCAGCAGCGGCAGCACGAACGCCTCGGTGTCCCAGAAGGCGTGGCCGTCGTAGCCGGAGCCGGTGAGTCCCTTGGCGGGGATGGCGCGCTGTTCGGCGCGGGCGCCGGCCTGAAGGACGTGGAACAGGGCGAAGCGCACGGCCTGCTGGATCTCCTCGTCGCCGTCGATCTCGACGTCGGCGCGCGCCCAGAAGTCGTCGAGGTAGGCCCGCTGTTCGTCCAGCAGCCCCTGCCAGCCGCTGTGTCCGGCCGCCGCCAGGGCCGCCTCGACCTGATCGCTCATCGCGGGCCGGGAGCGGGCACCGGACCAGCCGTGCGCGACCAGCTTCTCCACGCGCAGCCGCTCCCCCGGCTCCAGGACGGAGGTGATGGTCAGCCGGGCCACGTCCACGTTGGACTCGCTGCTCGTGATGGTCCGTTCGGGGCCGGTGACGGTGTGGTCGGCGGCCACGGCGACCCTGAGGCCGCTGCGGCGCGTGCGGTGGACCAGGCGCAGCCGGCTGCCCGTGGCGAGGTCCTCCTCCGGTTCCAGCGGCGACTTCGGCGCCTTGGCGGCGCGCGGGTCGCCGTCCGGTTCGGGCAGGCTCTCGTTGGCGACGAGTTCCGACTGGACGACCACACGGGTGCGTCCGTCGACGGGCTCCACCTCGTAGGCCACGGCGGCTATCGCGCGCTGGGTGAGGGACACCAGGCGTGTGGAGCGCACCCGGACGGTGGAGCCGGCCGGGGAGGTCCATTCGCAGACCCGCTCCAGGACGCCCCGCCGCAGGTCGAGGGTCCGCTCGTGGGTGACGAGCCGCCCGTAGCGCAGGTCGAACGGCTCGTCGTCGACCAGGAGCCGCAGCACCTTGCCGTTGGTGACGTTGATGGACGTCTGGCCGGACTCCGGGTAACCGTAGCCGGCCTCGGCGTACGGCAGCGGGTGCAATTCGTGGACGCCGTTGAGGTAGGAGCCGGGCAGGCCGTGCGGTTCGCCCTCGTCGAGGTTGCCGCGCCAGCCGATGTGGCCGTTGGACAGGGCGAACACCGACTCGCTCTGCGCCAGGACGTCCAGGTTGAGTTCCGATTCGCGGACGGTCCAGGGTTCGACGCTGTACGCCCGCTGTGTGATCACTGCGTGTCCCCCAGCTCGGCGAGGTCCCTCACCACGATGTCGGCACCGTGCCGGTACAGCGCGTCGGTCTGCCCGACCCGGTCGACTCCGACGACGTACCCGAAACGGCCCGCACGGCCCGCGTCCATTCCGGCCAGGGCGTCCTCGAAGACGGCCGCCGCGCAGGGCTCGACGCCGAGGTCCTCGGCGGCGGCGAGGAACGTGTCCGGGTGCGGCTTGCCGGGCAGCTTGCGCTCGGCGGCGACCACGCCGTCGATGCGTACGTCGAAGAAGTGCTCGGCGCCGATCGAGCGCAGCACGTCACGGCAGTTGGCGCTGGAGGAGACGATCGCGGTCTTGAGACCGTGCGCGCGGACGGCCTCCAGATAGCGCAGGGTGCCGTCGTAGGCCTCGACGCCGTCGGTGCGGATCTTCTCGAGGACCAGGTCGTTCTTGCGGTTGCCCAGTCCGTGCACGGTCTCGGCGCCCGGTGGGTCGTCCGGAGCGCCGTCGGGCAGGTCGATGCCGCGGGAGGCGAGAAAGGTGCGCACACCGTCGGCGCGTGGTCGCCCGTCGACGTACTCGTCGTAGTCCGCCGCGTCGAACGGCCGGAAGTCCGCGCCGTCACGCTCGCGCAGGAAGGCGTCGAACATCTCCTTCCAGGCGGCGGCGTGCACGACGGCCGTCTTGGTGACGACGCCGTCGAGGTCGAAGAGACAGGCGTGGATGTCTTCGGGGAGACCGAGCTGCGTCATACAGGTCCGATTCCCCGCCCGGCGTTGTTCCAGTGAGTGGCGCACGCCACACGCCTGGGCGCGAGGGGGGCGCCCGGTGCTCCGGTCCGAGCCCGGGTGACAGACTCTCCCTGTGCCGCTCACCTTCGACGACCTCGTTCACCGCGCCCGGGCCCTCCCGCGGGGCGGCCGGCGCGCGATCCTCGGTATCGCGGGCAGCCCCGGCTCGGGCAAGTCGACGCTCGCCGAGCACCTGGTGCGGGAGTTGAACGGCGCCGGTGAGCCCTGGGTCGCGCACGTCCCCATGGACGGCTTCCACCTCGCCGACGCCGAGCTGGAGCGCCTCGGCCGCCGGGACCGCAAGGGCGCCCCCGACACGTTCGACGCGGCCGGCTACGCGGCCCTGCTGCGGCGGCTGCGCGACGAGCCCGGCGACGACGTCGTCTACGCCCCGGGCTTCGAACGCGTCCTGGAGCAGCCGGTCGCGGGCGCGATCCCGGTGCTTGCGACGGCCCGTCTGGTCATCACCGAGGGCAACTACCTGCTCCTGGACACCGGCGCCTGGAGCCGTGTCCGTCCCCTTCTCGACGAGGTGTGGTTCTGCGAGCCGCCCGAGCGTGAGCGCGTCCGCCGGCTGGTCGCCCGGCACGAGCGGTTCGGCAAGACGCACGAGGAGGCGGTGGCCTGGGTGACCCGCTCGGACGAGCGCAATGCCGGGCTGGTGGCCGCGACCCGGGGGCGGGCGGACCTGATCGTCCCGGAGCCGGCGCTGCCTCGCGTGCAGGACCGGCCGGGTCGGGGTGAGGCATGATCTGCCCGTGATCAGACACGCCACCCTGGACGACATCCCCGAGATCCGGGTGATGATCCGTGAACTCGCCGCCTACGAACGGGCCGTCGAGCAGGCCCGGGCGACCGAGGAGCAGCTGCGCGAGGCCCTGTTCGGCGCGTATCCGGCCGCCCACGCGTTGATCGCCGAGGACGACGACACGGGTGAGACCGTGGGCTTGGCGCTGTGGTTCCCGCGCTTCTCGACCTGGACGGGCACGCGCGGCATGCACCTGGAGGACCTTTACGTACGGCCACATGCGCGGGGCGCGGGGCATGGCAAGGCCCTCCTCGCGGCCCTCGCCGCGACCTGCCGGCGCAACGGCTACGACCGCTTCGAGTGGTGGGTCCTGGCCTGGAACACGCCGGCCATCGACTTCTACACGTCGCTCGGGGCGGAACTCCTGGACGAGTGGAAGGTGTGCCGGCTCAGCGGCGAGCCGCTCGGGGAACTCGCCGCCCAGGCACCGGAGGTCGTGGACCCGGCCGGCGAGGGGTGAGCCGTTCTCAGGCGGACCGCGTCAGTTCCGGTTCCCCGCTCGCGTCGCCCGCCGGGCCGCAGCGGACCGCGAGGACGTGCACTGCATGCCTGAGGTGGCCATGGCGCGGGGCCGTCGGGGGTCACGCGACAGGTGCGGGCCGGCGGGCGCGAAGTGCGACGGTCAGCGTGTGCGGGCCGTGCCCACCGATGTAGACGCGGTTTCCGGTCGTCGCATCGGTGCCGCCCACCACGGTGTAGTCCTGTCCCGGGTCGTACCGCAGTACGTCGCTCCGGTCCGGCGCGGCCAGCGGTTCGCCGGCCTCGACGTGGGCCTCGACCCGGATCTCGTCGTCACCGGCCCGGTAGGTCATCGGTCCGGTCGTCAGGCACCAGCGCCCGTCGCCGATCGGTACGGCGCCCTCGGGTACACCGCCCGGGCGGAAGGTCAGTTCGAGGGCCCAGGGCACCCGTGGTCCGCTGATGTCGATCCGCAGGTCGGCACCGTCCTCCCTCAGGTCCACCTCTACGCGGGTCGTGTGTGAGACCTCGTCCCGAGGCCGGTCCGGGAAGGCCATCGCGGCCGAGAAGCGCCCCTCGTCCGCCAAACGGTAGGCGCCGTCGTCCCGGCGCCGGTCCGACGGCAGCGGCTGGTAGTAGGCGGCCGTGAGGGTTTCGGTGAGCCGGTACTGGTGGTCGGCGGGCTGTTGCACGGCGGCGGCACGGAAGGGGCCCAGGTCGAAGAATCCCCGTGCGAGACGGACCGCGTCGAGGACCGCGTCGCCGGCGAACAGGCGCAGGAAGGTGGGATTGCAGGCGAGGCCCGAGCGGATGCGCCGGTGCCGGGGCACGTCGGAGCCGCCGTACACCACCGTGTGCGCGGTGGCCGAGGTGCGTGCGGCGAGGCGCGCGGTGGCGATGTACCGGCCCCGCGGAATCTCCTCGGCAGCCGGCGCCGGCAGGTCGCGGCTCAGGTCCGGGGTGAGGAGGGTCTCGGCGAGCAGGTCGGGGTCGTCGATGCCGCCGGCGGCCGCCAGCCGCGCCGCCCGGCTGAAGTCGCCCCGGCCGGTGCGGATCGCGAGCAGCCGGTAGTGCGCCAGGTAGGGCGCCAGCGGGAACGGGTGGTTCTGGTCCTGCCGTCGTGAGTGGACGGTCTCGACCGTGCCGTCCGGCCTGATGAGGTCCAGGGTCGTGGCGAGATTGCGTTCGACGACGTCCAGCAGGTCGGCGCGGCCGAGCACGTCGGCCAGCAGCAGCAGCGAGGGGTTGGACACGTGGGCCGCGTAGTTGGCACTCCGTTCCGAGTACAGGCCCTCCGCGTCGATGTCGACGCCCTCGGACAGCCACTCCTCGATGCGGTCGAGCAACCGGTCGTCGGGGAACGACCGGTGCAGCCGGGCCAGCGTCGCGCACAGCTCCCAGCGGTGGTTCGGGGTGTGCACCCCACCGGTCAGGAGACTGCCGGAGGCGGCGCGGGCGATCTCGGCGAGCGTGGCCGTGACGTCGCGCAGTTCGGGCCCCGCGCCCGCGACGAGGAGGTGCGCGTCGCACACGTCGTTGACGGTGAATCCGGAGTCCGGCGGTGACTGCACGTTGTCGCCGCCGGCGAAGAGGCCGGTGGTCGTCTGCGCGGCGCGCAGGGCGCGGAGGTGGGTCGTCGCGGCGGCGACGGCCTGTCTGCTGCCGTGCAGTGCCGAGTCCGGGGACCGGTACGCGGCGACCAGGGTCTTCACCCGGCGTGCCAGAGCGCGGTGGGGCACGCCGGAGGGTTCCTCGTCGGGGCGGGCCGCCAGCGGGGCGGCCAGCCGGTCGGCGGCGAGGGCCACCGCGCGGACGAACTCGTGGTCGAGCGGCGTGGGCAAGGTCAGTCCTTCAGTCCGGCGTTGATGTCGGCGTTCATGACGTAACGCTGGAACACCAGGAAGACGGCGATCAGCGGGATGATGGAGATGACCGACGCGCCGAGCAGGACCGACCAGTTGATGTTCTGCGCGCCGACGATGCTCTGGATGCCGATCTGCACGGTGAACTTGTTGGGGTCGTTGAGCATCAGCAGCGGCCAGATGTAGTCGTTCCACCGCCATTGGAAGGACAGGATGGCGAGGGTCAGCATGATGGGCCGGGAGAGCGGCACCATGATCCGGAGGAAGATCGAGAGTTCGCGGGCGCCGTCGATGCGTGCGGCTTCCACGAGTTCGTCGGGAACCGTCAGGAAGAACTGGCGGAACATGAAGCATCCGGTCGCGGTGAGCACGGCCGGGAGGATGACGCCGGCGAACGAGTTGTAGAGGCCCAGGTCGCGGACCACCAGGAACTCCGGGGCGAGCATGACCTCCCCCGGCAGCATCGTGGTGGCCAGGATGCAGACGAAGAAGACCTTGAGCCACTTGTTGTCGTACTTGGCCAGCGCGTACCCGGTGCAGCAGCTGACACCCACCGTGAGGATCGTCGTGATCACGCACACGAGGGCCGTGTTGGCGAAGTACTGCGAGAAGTTGGCACTGCGCCACGCGGTCAGGTAACCCGACAGGGTGACGTCGTGCGGAACCAGCGTCAGTGGATAGGAGAACAGGTCCCCGGCCGGTTTGAGGGAGCTGAGGATGAACCACAGCACCGGCAGACCGTAGAGGCACGCCAGGATCCACAGCAGTGTCGTCGCGGGCACCGCCCGCCGGAGCCCACCGCCGGCCGCGTTGCGGGGCCGCTTCTTGGAAACGGCTTGTTCGGCCTCGGCATCGAGCGGGCGTGGGATGTCTGTGGTTGTCATCGGTTCTCCACCCGCCGGTTGACGATCAGCTGGATGATCGCGACGGCCATCAGGATGAGCATGAGCACGAATGACGCGGCGCTCGCGTAGCCGATCTGGCCCCGTTTGAAGCCGGTCTCATAGATGTACTGGACAAGCAGGTTGTTCGACGTTCCGGGTCCGCCGTTGTTGAGGGCTACGAACACCGGGTATTCCTTCATCGCGTTGATCGTGTTGAGCAGGATGACGATGAACGAGGTGGGCGCGATGCTCGGCAGCGTGATGCTGATGAACTGGCGCCATGGACCCGCGCCGTCGAGCGAGGCCGCCTCGTAGTACGACACCGGTACGTTCTTGATCGCCGCGATGAACAGCAGCATCGTGAAACCCGTCCACATCCAGGATGCCGCCATCACCACCACCAGCAGCGACAGGTCCGCGTTCGACTGCCACGGAACGGCGGCGCCGCCGAGCTCTTCGATGACGTAGTTGACCAGTCCGAAGTTCTCACCGAACAGCCACCGCCACAGGACGCCCACGACGATGGGCGACAGCAGCCACGGGATGAAGAAGATGACACGGGCGACCGACGAGCCCTTGGCGTGTTTGCTCACCACCAGATTGGCGGCGAGCAGCGAGAGCGCGAAGTTCAGCGGGACGAAGAGGATGGTGTACAGCAGCGTCCGGGTCAGCGCACCGTAGAACGTGGCGTCCCCGAGCAGGTTCCGGTAGTTGTCCAGTCCGGTGAACTGGAACACCCCCACGCCCGTGTAGTTCGTGAAGGAGTAGACGAGCCCGATCACCGCCGGCCAGACGAAGAACAGCGCGAAGAGCACGACGTTGGCCGCGATGAGGACGAGCGGCGCAAGGGTGTAGCTGCTGCGTCCCCTGGGCGGGCTCGCGGACACGGCCGAGGCGCGTTTTGTCATCTTCCTGACTCCGTGCTGGTGGAATGGATTCCTTCGGGCTCATGCCGTGAGCCCGGCGTCACATGGGTGCCCAGGCCCGGGCGACGGCGTCTTGACCCCGCCGCCCGGGCCCTCCGACCTACGCTCAGCCGCCGACCTGCTGGTTGTAGCCGGCCACGATGTTGTCCAGAGCCTTGTCGGCGGACTGCTGGCCGTTGATCGCCTTGCCGAGCTCCGTCTTGGTCGGGTCATCGGCGAGGCTCTTGCCCTTCAGCACCCACTTCGTCTGCGCGGTGTTGAAGTAGCCGGAGATCGGGTCGTAGAGCGGGATCGACTCGTTGTACAGCTTGAACGCCGCCTGCGCCGCCTCGGACTTGAAGGGGTACTGCGGGTTCAGACCGCTTTCGACGGGCAGGAACCCGGACGCCTCACACAGCTCGCGGTAGTTGTCCGGCTTGTACAGCCAGGAGATGAACTTGTTCGCAGCGGTGGCCGCGTCGCCGTTGTTGTTGAACCCCACGACCATGCCGCCGCTGTTGACGTCGCTGGCCTGGACCGGCTCGGCGGGGGTCGGGACGCTCGCCCACTCGAACTTCTTGATGCTCTCCGCGAAGGCGGCGACCTGCCACACGCCGGACCAGTAGGCGACCACGTCACCGCTCTGGAACATGGCCGACGGGTCGGCGCCGCTGGTCCACACCGACTTCGGCATGGTCTTGTCGTCGTTCATCTCGACGAAGCGCTTCACGGCCTTCCTGGTCGCGGCGTCCACCGAGAACTTGCCGGAGGAGTCAGCGTGGACGTACTTCCCGCCGAGCTCGTACACCATGGCGCGCAGCCGGGACGGCGACTGGTCGAACGTCAGGGAGTACTTGGCCTTGGTCTTCGCCCGGACCTCGTCCGCCGCCTTGATGAACTCGGTCCAGGTCCAGGTCTTCTGGGGCGAGGTCGGGTAGGACACCCCGGCCTTCTCGAAGAGCGACTTGTTGATGAACAGGCCGGACGCGGTGACGTCCGAGGGGATGGACAGCACCTTCCCGGACGAGTCCTTGGCCAGGAAGTTGGCGTTGATCTTGTTGTTCTTGTCGTTGGCGACGGAGCTGAGGTCGATCAGCTTGTTCGACCAGATCGGGTCCAGCGCCGGCACGGCCGCCACGTCGGGCAAGGAGTTGGCCTGCGCGGAGTTCCGCAGCTTCGTCGTGTAGCCCTCGTAGGGGATGTTGACGAGCTTGATGGTGACGCCGGTTTCCTTCTTGTACTGCGCCACCATCTTCTTCCAGCCCGCGTCCTGCCCCGGCACCGTGGAGATCCAGAACGTCAGCGACTTGGAGGTCCCGCCCGAGCCGGAGTCCGACCCGCAGGCGGAGAGCAGAAGGGCACCTGCCGTGGCCACGGCAGCGAGGGGAACAACGCGGCGTATGCCGCCACGGCCGAGTCGGCGGGAGCGCCGCACACCCACACTGGTCATCTTCAATCCCTTTTCGTCGTAGCGGAAGAAGCACGGCGCCAGCCGAGGCGGCACGGGTGCATTGTGCAGGAGGTTTCGCTTTCCGGGGGCACGGCCTCGCCCGGCCGCATCGCCTTGACGGGTGGGGCCCCCGGCCATGACGGCCGGAGTCGCACAAGCACGCCCTCGTGCGGCTGCCGTACTTCGCGTACGAGCGGGAGGCTCACCCGGAGTCGGCGTCCCGGCCGACTCAGAAAGCGCTTGTCCGGACATTGGCAGACCGATGGCGCAGCCGTCAATGCTTCGCCCGCACAGCTCCGGTCACGGTTTGAATTCCATGGGCGACCGCGAGCCGGCTGGCGCCCGCCACGGTGCCCGTGTCGCCCACCACACTGCTCACCACCTCGGTGGGCCAGCTCAGCCTGGCCAGCTCGGCCCGCACTCCCGGCAGCAGCTGCGGGTCCGCGCCGGTGCCGCCGCCGAGGACGATCAGGCCCGGGTCCAGCACGGCGGCGACGGCGGCGGCCAGCCGGCCCACGTCGGCGGCGTGCGCGTCGATCACCGACCGGGCCGCGGGGTGACCCTGCCCGGCCAGGGCGAGAAGCCGCTCGGCGGTGCGCGGGCGGGGGCCGTCGGCCTCCTGCCAGGCATCGGCCGCCCGGCGCAGCAGCGTGCGCGAGCCCATGCGCTGCTCCAGGCCCTCGTGGCGCGGGGCGCGGCTCTCGTCCCAGGGGTAGGGCAGGCGTGCCACCTCACCGGCGGCGCCGTTCGCGCCCCGCAGCACCCGGCCGCCGATGACGACGGCGAGACCGATACCGACGCCGATGCGCAGGTAGCCGAAGGTGTCACGGCCGACGGCGGCACCTTCGTGCAGTTCGGCGAGGGCGGCGCAGTTGACGTTGTTCTCCAGGTGGACGGGCACGCCCTCGGGCAGCGCGACGGCCATGGCGTCGAAGACCGGGCCGGCCTTGGCGGTCGCGGGGCGCTCCCCGGCACCCTCCCCGCCCCGGGTGGTGACATCGCCGACGGCGACGACGACGGCCCGCAGCGGGGCCCCGGCGGGCAGCGCGTCGAGAACCTTGGCGACGGTGCCCGCCGCCTCGGATCTGTCTCCGGTGCCCTCGGCGAGCAGCGTGCCGTCCAGCGCGCACCCACGCACCCGCGTCTTGGCGGGCCCCAGATCGACCGCCAGCACCGCTCCGGCGGCCGGGCCGAGCCGGTAGACGGCGGCGCTGCGGCCGGTGCCGCCGGAGGCCCGCCCGGAGTGGGCGGCGAGCTCCGCGGCCTCGAGCTCGGCCACGGCGGTGGAGACGGTCGGCTTGGAAAGGCCCGCACCGGCCGCCAGCTGAGGGCGGGTGGCCGCTCCCGTCCCCGCCAGTACGTCGAACACCACACGGGCACTCTCACTCAGGTGCATGGTCTCCCCAGGTCGTGCTGCGGCCGGGCAGGCGGCCGCGAAGGTCGCGCGGCACCGGGAATTCCGTGCCTCTTGACGCGCACCCTACTTCGTTAGTTAACTTCCTAACGAACTTCACGGTACTCGCCTGCCGTGTTCGGCAGAAGCCCGTCCCGGGGCTTCCTGACCTCTTCAACTGCCGTGGTCCGGCGCGCGGTTCGCCTGCCGTTCGCCGTGTCCGCGCAACGACGAAAGAGGACCCGTGCAGGACTCCACGCCTTACGTGGTCGGTATCGACGTGGGCGGCACCAAGACGCATCTGCGCGCCTTCGCGGACGGCGAGGACCTCGTCGACCGCGTTCGCAGCAGTACCGGGTGGCGGCCGCACGACTCCGGGGCCGCCGCCGACTGGCTGGCCGCTCTGGTCGCCGGGGCCCTGCCTCCCGGCGTACGGCCGTCCGCGCTCGCCGTGGGCGGCCACGCCTGCGAGACACCACGCCAGTGCGCGGGGATCCGGACCGCGCTTCAGGAGCGGCTGGGGGTCCCCGCCCTGGTCGTGGGCGACGCCGAGCTGCTCGTTCCCGCCGCGGGGCTGGACAAGGGCGTCGGTCTGGTCGCCGGCACCGGTTCGGTCGCCGTGGGGCGGCTGCCCGACGGTGCTCCGGTCCAGGTCGGCGGCTGGGGTGCGGTACTCGGCGACGAGGGCGGCGCGGCCGGCCTGGTCCGTGAGGCCGCACGGGCCGTCTGGGCCGCGCACGACCGCGGTGAGGAGCCCGACGCCCTGGCGACCGGGCTGGTCGCCGCGTTCGGCGTGGCCGAGGTGCCCGCGCTCGGAGCCGCCCTGGAGGCCGCCACGGACGTCTCCGCGGAGTGGGGCCGTCGCTCCCCCGCCGTGTTCGCCGCCGCCGCGGCGGGCTCGCCCCTCGCCCGGGCCGTGATCGTCCAGGGCGGACGGGCGCTCGCCGGGCTGGTCGTACGGCTCGCCGCACGCGGCGTCCCGGTGGACGACGTGGTGGTGGCGGGCGGCACGGTGCTCGCCCAGCCCTCCCTGTACGAGGCGTTCACCGCCGCGCTCGCCGAGGCCCTGCCCGGGGCCCGGCCGCACCCGTTGCGGGTGCCGCCGGTCGAGGGCGCGCTGGCCCTGGCCCGTTCGCTTCTGTGAGCCCGGCCGCCGTTCACCTTCCGGACACGGCCTGGTGGCCGGACCCTCGCCGAAGGGTCACCACACGGCCGTAGATCTTCGCTCGTAGGCAACAGGCGCCACAGAGTCATCAGAGGCACCACGCAGCACACGCGGCCGACACGGCCGAAGCACCGTCGCGCAACGCCATGACACCTTTCCCGCAGAATTCCAGAGAGGCGCACCCATGCCGTCATCAGCCGGGCACCGTTCCGCCGCCACCGTCGACAGGCGGGGCTTTCTCAGGACCTCCCTCGGTGCCTCGGCGGGCCTGCTCGCCGCACCCACCGTCGTGTCGTGGCTCGGCGCGGCGGACGCCAAGGCCGCCACGGGCTTCGCCGCGTTCGTCGACGACTACAAGTCGAACGTCGTCACGAACCAGACCCCGCAGACCAACGCCGTCGTCCGGATCCTCGGCGGCATGGCGAAGGTGTGGAAGACCGGCGACGCCTGGGACACCGGCCGGGTCCTGGACCGCGAGGTGCTGCGCGCCAACATGCGCTACTGCGCACGCATCACGCAGGCCCGCACCGAGGCGCAGGCGAAGGAGGCCTTCCTCTACGACCGCCAGCACCAGAGCTACGCCATGATCGGCGGTCTCGGCCCGCTCGCCGGGCTGTACAAGGCGGGCGCCAGGGCGGTCACGTCGATCACCACCGCCCCGGACGGCACTCCCCCCGGGAAGATCAACGACACCCTGCCCGCCGACGCCCCGGCCGGGTCCGCGCTGGGGGCCGGCTCGTACGACTCGGACCTCGGCCAGGTGGCCAGGCTGGTGGACACCGTGCGCGGGCCGTTCGCCTCGGGCAATCCGGCCAAGTTCACCTTCCAGTACCCGCGCCCGTGGCGGATGAACGAGGACAGCGAGGTCGTCGACACCGGGGAGAAGGACGCCCTCGGCTACCCGGTGTACGAATCGGACGTGGTCGTCGCCCCGCAGCTGCTGCGCCAGCGCTCCGAGAACGCGGCGGAGGACGGCGGTTTCCCCAGCGGCCACACCAACGCCTTCCACCTGGCGGGTCTGGCCCTGGCGTACGCGGTGCCCGAGCGGTTCCAGGAACTCGTGACGCGGGCGTTCGAGCTCAGCCACACCCGGATCATGTCGGGCATGCACTCCACCGTCGACGTCATCGGCGGCCGGATCATGGCCACCGCCCTGACCGCGGCGACCCTGGCGGACCCGGCGAACGCGGAGCTCAAGACCGCGGCCCGTGCCCAAGCCCTCGCCTACTTCACGCAGCGGACCGGTACGACGGCGGACACGCTGTACGACTATGCCCACCCGGGCGCCGGTGACGCCTACGCCGACCGTAAGGCCAACGCCCATGCGGTCGGGCACCGGTTGACGTACGTCCTGCCGCGCCGCGGCCGCAAGGACCCGCTCACCGTGCCCAGGGGCGCGGAGGTGCTGCTGGAGACGCGGCTGCCGTACCTGACCGCGACTCAGCGGCGCGAGGTGCTGCGGACGACCGCGCTGCCCTCCGGGTATGTCCTGCTGGACGGCTTCGAGCAGTGGGGCCGGCTCAACCTGTTCGCCGCGGCGGACGGTTACGGCGCCTTCGACCGGGACGTCGTCGTGACGCTGGACGCTGCGGCCGGGGGCTTCCACGCGGCCGACAGCTGGCGCAACGACATCGGCGGAGACGGCGGGCTGATCAAGCGCGGCACGGGCACGCTCACGCTCACGGGCCACAACCGCTACCGCGGCGGGACCGCCGTCGAGGCCGGCACGCTGGTCGCCGCCTCGCCGAACGCCCTGGGAGAGGGCGACGTCCGGGTCACGGGCGGCACGCTGCGCGCGGGCAAGGTGCTGCGGGTGCGCGGTTCGTACGTCCAGGAGTGCGAGTCCACGCTGGAGTTGCCGCTGGCCGCGAACCACGGCCCGGCGCTCACGGTGGGCCGGCGGGTCCTGCTGGGCCGGGGCGGTGTGCTGTCGCTGCGGCTGGATGCCGAGCGGCCGCCGGTCGCGGGGACGACCGTCCCGGTGCTGTCCGCTCCGCAGGTGCGCGGCCGGTTCGACAGAGTCGAGCTGGACTCGCGGACGCTGCGGGCCGTGCCCGTCCACACCGCTGACGGACTGTCGGTGCGCCTCGTGAGGCGGTAGCGCTTTCTACGGCGGGGGCTGATGCACAGTGGGCCCATGAGGGACCTCCGGATCGCTCCCGCCGTTCCCCGGCGCGTGCCGCTCTCTCCCCCTGCCCGCCCCGCGCACCGGCCCGTCGGATGGTGGCCGGTGCCGCTCCTGGTGACCGTGCTGCTCGCCCAGATGGCCTTCGCGATGGTCACGACCGCCGTGCGGCAGACCCCGACGATCGACGAACCGGTGTACGTGGGTGCCGCCGCGCAGTACGTGCGCGAACACCGGCTGCGGCACAACCCCGAGCATCCCCCGCTGGGCAAGCTGGTCATCGGTGCGGGCGTCGCCCTCGCGGATCCGAAGGCCCACCCTGATGTCGCGGGGGATCAGGGGGCGTCGGGCCGGCATCTGCTGTACGAGTCGGGCAACGACCCCTGGCGGCTGATGCTGTGGGCCCGCCTTCCGGTGATCGCACTGACTCTGTCGTTCGGGCTGGTGGTGTTCGCCTTCGCCCGTGAACTGGCCGGGCCTGCCGGGGCGTTGGCGGCGCTCGCGCTGTATTGCTTCTCCCCCGACGTCATCGCCCATGGCTCGCTCGCCACGCTGGACGTGCCGGCCGCCGGGTTCGTGCTGACGTCGGCGTGGCTGCTGTGGCGGGCGCGCCGGAGACCACGGCTGTACGTGCCGCTCGCGGGGGTGGCGTCGGGTGCCGCGCTGGCCACGAAGATGAGTGCGTTGCCCACTGTGCCGGTGCTGATGGTGCTGGCGGGGGTGTCGGTGTGGCAGGCGTCCGCGGGGGGCCGGCGTCTGCTGCGGGCGGTCGCCGGCGCGGTTCTGGTGGCCCTGGCCGCGACCGCGCTCGTGTGGGCCACGTATCTGATGGTCGATCCGCGGTTGCGCTGGACTCCGGAGCAGCATGTGCCGGTGGTGCACGGACTGCCGGGACTGCTGGTCGCGACGATGCCGTTTCCGGAGGCCTACCGCGACGGGATGCGGGTGCAGTTCGGTCTGGAGAACCGGCCCTGGCAGGGCTTTCTGTTCGGGCGACGGTACGACGGCTCGCTCTGGTACTACCTGCCGGCCGCGCTGCTGGTGAAGACCCCGCTGGGGGTGCTTGCGCTGTGGGCCGTGGGCGTCGGGGCCGTCATCGCGGTCCGGCGGCTGCGGCCCGCCGCACCGTACGTGCTGGCGGCTCCGCTGGTGCTGCTGGTGGCGGCCATGCAGACGGCGCGGGACCTCGGAACCCGGTACGCCGTGTTCCTGCCGCTGTTCCTGGCGGTCGCGGCGGGCTGTGCGCTGGTGGTGCGGCGGCGGTGGGTGTCCGTGGGAGTGGCCGTGCTGGTGGCGTTCGCCGCCGTGAGTTCGGTGCGGGCGTACCCCTACTATCTGCCCTACTCCAACGAGGCGTTCGGGGGGCCGGGCAGGACCCGGGAGTGGTTGCACGACTCGAACGTGGACTGGGGGCAGGACCTGGGGCGGCTCGCGGAACGGCTCCGCGACCGGTACTCGGGTGAGCGGGTCTGGCTCGTGTACAAGGGCAGCGGGGTGCCGTCCTTCTACGGCATCCGCGCCTCGGATCCCCTGCGGGTGCCGGCCCGTGAGGTGCGCGGGCTGCTGGTCGTGTCCGATTCCGCCGCGGCGAAGGCCACGGGGCGGCTGGCCGGGTTGCTCCGCGGCAGCCGCCCCGTCGACGACGTCGGGCACTCGATCACGGTGTATCGCCGGTGAGTGCTCAGGGAACGCGTGGATCAGTGGGTCGCGTGGAAGAACCCGTCCGCGCTCACGTGCCGCATGACCCGGCCCGCCACCCGGTAGCGGCCGTTGGGCACTTCGGCGCACCTCGCCACGTGGACCGCCAGCGGGCCGGCGAACTCGTAACCGCGGCGCTCGGCATGGCGGGACAGGCTGTCGGTGAGGGCCTGTCCCACGTCCGTGCCGGTCCGGGTCAGGTGGTCGTGCACGTCGTCGGGCAGTTCCACGTCGTAGGCGTTGGGGACCATGACGCGGCCCTCACGGCACACGACCGCGTTGTCGTCGCACTCGCGTCGCAGCGCGTCGAGGATCTCTACCGGTTCCTTGTCCAGGAGCCGCGCCCACAGCGCGTCCCATCGGTTCTCCAGGGTCTGTTCCAGCGCACTCAGCGCGCCCATGCCGTCTCTCCTGCCGCAAGCGTCGTCGGTCGGGTCGGGATGCCGGGGGGATGCCCTACCGGTCGTCGTAGTCGTCGGGGCGGACCTCGGCCTCCTCCAGGGCCTCGCGCATCGTGCGGCCGGTCCCGCCCTGCGCCCGTGAGCGGCCATCGTCGTGGTGTGCCGGCAGCTCGTCGGTGGTCTCCGTCTTGGGACGGTTTTCCTCGGGGACGGTCATGACGGTGGCTCCTCTCGGGATCGTGTGGAGCGGCGGGTTCCCGCCCGGCGGACGGGTAACCCCGTGCGGGGCAGCTCATGCTCCCGGAAGAAGCCCTGGTCACCACGGTGGGTGAGCTATGTTGAACGTCCGTGGGAGACGAAGGAGGCGCACCGGTGCCATCGCCGCAGCAGGCACGCGCACAGGCATCCGCGATCACCTCGGGGAAAGCCGCCCCCGAAGCGGAGGTCTCCCCGTCCGCCCAGCTCCGGGCGCTCTTCGACCGGCCCCGGCTGTCCCCCGGGCAACGGCGCATCGCGCAGTACCTGATCGAGCACATCACCGAGGCGGCGTTCCTGTCGATCACGGATCTCGCGGACCGGGTCGGCGTCAGCCAGCCCTCGGTGACGCGGTTCGCCTCCGCCGTCGGCTTCAGCGGATACCCCGCGCTGCGGGAGAAGCTCCAGTCGATCGCGCTGGGCACCCTCGCCGTCGGTGCCGCCGACGAGAACCGGGGTAACGAACTGCAGGCGGCCGTCGACGCCGAGATCGAGAACCTGGAGAATCTGCGGCGCGACCTCGCCGACCCGAACGTGGTCATCGACGTCGGCCGCAAGCTCTCCTCGTCCGCCCCCCTGACGGTCCTCGGCCTGCGCATCTCGGTTTCGCTGGCGGAGTACTTCGCCTACGCCGCCCGCCGGATCCATCCGGACGTACGGCTGGTGACGCGGGGCGGCAGCGTCGCCTACGACGCGCTGCTGCAGTCGCGTGAGGCGGGCGGTACATGGGTGCTGGCGTTCTCCATGCCCCGGCACGCCCAGGAGACCCTGACGGCCGTGCGGGTCGCGCGGGGCGCCGGGCTCAAGGTCGCCCTGATCACCGACCTGGCGCTCGGGCCGCTCGCGGACGAGGCGGACGTCGTCTTCGCCCTGGGGACCGGTTCGCGACTGGTCTTCGACTCCTACGCGGCTCCGGGCGTGATGTGCTCGGCGCTGCTGCAGGCCATGACGGACGCGGATCCGGAGCGCACGCAGGCCCGGCTGGAGGAGTACGAGCAGGTCGCCGACCAGCACCAGTTCTTCCTCCGGGACTGAGGAGCACACTCCGGTCCACAGCGGGAGCATCCACAACAAAGCGCGCATGAATGTTTTCATGCTCCTTGCAAACCGGTTGGCATATATAAATACTGCTCACGGATCGCGACCCGGTTGTTCCGGATCCGTTTCCCACCCGTGGAGCCGGGTCCTACCCACTCCGGCGTCCCGGGTGTTCGTGGCGGCCCCGGTCATCCCCTAGGCCGGGGCCGCCCCGACTCGTCGTCCACCCTCACGACGCCGCACACCCGAGAGCGATGATCATGCCCCTGACGACCACGCGCATCAGCCCGGACTGGCCCTGCCAGGTCAAGATGCCAGGCAGCTACGACTGGGAGCGCTCGGCGGCCAAGTGGCTGCGCGAGCTGGTGCCCACGCGTTACGCCGGATACCCGGTGTTCATCCGGCACCCCGTCCTCCTCGCACGGCATGCCCAGATCCAGGTCCAGAACGAGATCCGGGTCGCCCGCACCGCCCTCCAGACCGCCCGCGCCGACCTGCCCGGACTCGGCCTGCACGAGGGCGTCATCGAGCACACGATCAAGCTGTACGCGGCCGAGGTCATGCAGCTCCAGCACATCGCGCGCAGCGTCCGCGCGGTCACCCAGGCCCTGGTGGAGGCGAACCGCCAGCCCTGAGCGGGCGGGCATGACCAGGCCGTCTCGTGGCACCCGTGGGTGAATGAGCACCACGGAAGTCCGGCGCGGCGAACCGGTGACCACCGTCCTCACCTGGCAGGTGCGCCCCGGCCGGGAGCAGCGCTTCGAGGAGTGGACGCACGGCATCACCCGCTGCGCCAGACAGTTCCCCGGCAACGAGGGCGTCTCCTGGTTGGCACCCGAGGACGGCCACCGCTACCACGCGGTGCTGCGCTGGTCCGACCAGCACCGGCTGGCCGCCTGGCTGAAGTCCGAGGAGCGCGCGCACTGGCACCGGCGGATCGGGGACATCGCCACCGAAGTCAGCAGCGAACGCCAGTCGACGAGCGGGATGGAGACCTGGTTCGGTCTGCCGGGCACCACCGTGCAGGCCCCGCCCCGGTGGAAGATGGTCCTCACGACCTTCCTCGGCGCGTACCCCTTCACCCTGCTCGTCCAGTGGCTGGTGACGCCCCACACCACCGGCTGGCCCCTTCCCGTGCGGGCCGCCGTCTTCCCGCTGATCCTGCTGCCGGTCCTGACCTATCTGGTGATGCCACGGCTCAGCCGGCTGCTGCGGCTGTGGCTGTATCCGCACGACGGCCACTGACCGTGCCCGCGAGGCCGATGTGACCAGGGGCTGCCCGAGGCCGGCGATCAATAGGTGCGCACAAGGCGTTCTTCCCCTCGGGCCAGGTGTGCAATGCTCAACGCGTGACGAGCGAGCCCGTGACGCCGGGGCAGCCCGGTGCCGCACCGGACCTGGCCGAACTGGCCAGGATAGTCGCCCGGCAGCGCGCCGAGCTGGACCGGCTGCGCGACCAGGCGGCCACCTCGGCTGTCGTGGAACGGGCCAAGGGCGCGGTAATGGCGCTGACCGGGTGTACCGCCGATACGGCGGGCGAGCAGTTGCTCCAGCGGGCCAAGGCCGCCCGTCACACCCTGCTGGAGGAGTGCTGGATCACGCTCGGCGGCCTCGCCCCGGCGCCGACCGGCCCCAGCGTGGCCGTCGGCATCGAGGTCCCCGGTTCCGAGGCCGCCGTCCTGGAGCATTCGGCCGTGCCGGACGACGTCGCCGCCGCCCTGGCCCGCCTCGGCAAGGCCCTCGTCCAGGTGATGACACCGCACGACCTCGCCCGGTGTCTGCTGGAGCATCTCGGCCCCGACATGTCGGCGGACGCGGTCCTGATCTACGCACGCAGGCCCGACGGCGGTCTCGGGCTGATCGGCCACGCGGGCGTCGACGACAAACTGGCGGCCCAGTGGCGCCAGGTACCGCCGCTGAGCGGAATGGCCGCGCTGGACGCGCTGCGAGCGGGCGAGCCACGCTGGCTGGAGGACTTCGCCGCGGACGAGCGGCAGTACCTGCTCATCGGCGACCCTCCCGGCCGGTGGCGCTCGCGTGCCTGGCTGCCGGTGCGCACCGCGGGCCCGGCCGAGGTCTGCATCGGCGTGCTACGCGGCCGTGCCGGGGTTTTCACCGCGCGCGACCGCGCCCACCTGCGGGGCCTCACCAGGCTGTGTGCCGGCCGGTTGCGCGCCTTCGACACCCCGCCCCAGCGGGGCTCGGTCGCCGCCTCGGGCGCGGTGCAGGCGCTGTTCGAGGCGCTGCCGGTAGCGGCGATGCTGCTCACGCCGCTGCGGGCGGCGACGGATGAGATCGAGGACTTCCGGGTGGAGGCCGCCACCGCGCAGGTGGGCGACCTGCTGGGCCGGACCGGTGAGGAGCCGGCCGGGCGGCGGCTGCTGGAATTGCGGCCGACCCTGACCGCCGAGCCGCTGTGGCGGGGCTGCCTGCGGGTGCTGGCCACCGGGAAGGCGTACGAGGGCGAGCCGTTCGCGCACGAAGAGGTCGTGGCGGGCGTCGCCGAACTGTCGCTGTACACGACCCGGGTCGCGCCGCTGGGCGACGCCCTCGTCGTCTCGTGGATCCGGCACGGTTCCTCCGACCGGCAGGAGCAGCGGCTGGCGGACCTGCAACGGCTGGGCAATCTCGGCTGGGCGAACTGGAACCTGGTCACACAGGAGGCCTCCTGGTCGACCCAGGTGTTCTCCCTCCTCGGCCGGGACCCCGGGCGCGGTCCGGTGGGCCTGTCCGAGGTGCCGGAGCTCGCGTTGCCGCAGGACACACCCGCGCTGACCCGCGCCGTCGACGCTCTCCTCCACGAGGGGCGTCCGTTCGACGTGCCGTTGCGGATCCGGACGAGCGGCGTCGTCCGGCACCTGCGGCTGGTGGCCGAGGCGGTGGCCGACCGGCACGGCACGCCCGTCGAGGTGCACGGCTTCGTACAGGACATGACCGCCCGGCGGCGGGCGGAGCTGGCGCTGGTCGAGAGCGAGCGGGCGATCCTGACGCAGCACGACGTACTCCAGGCCGAGCGGACCCTGGTCTCCCGGCTCCAGCACGCGCTGCTGCCGATGGCCAACCGGCCCGTGCACCTGGCCGGGCTGCGCGTCGAGGTCGCCTATCTGCCGGCCCAGTCGGGCGTGCACGTCGGCGGTGACTGGTTCAGTGCCATCGAACTTCCCGACGGCGACGCGCTGCTGGTGGTCGGCGACGTCGCCGGGCACGGGGTCGACGCCGTGGCCACGATGGCCCAGCTCCGGTTCACCGCGAAGGGCATGGTCATCACGGGCTCGTCGCTGACCGGCGCGCTCGCCCGGCTGAACACGCTGCTGCTGCACTCGCGCGATTCCCACGCCAGCGCCACGATGGTGCTGGCCCGCTACGACCCCCGCAGCAGGCGCCTGATCTGGGCCCAGGCGGGGCATCCCCCGCCGCTGCTGTTGCGCGACGGCGAGGCACGGTACCTGCGGCGCCCCAGCGGCATGGTGCTCGGGGCGACCGCCACGCCGGTCTACCAGGAGGCGCAGTGCCGTCTCGATCCGGGCGACCGGCTCATCCTGTACACCGACGGCCTGGTCGAGCACCCCCCGGACAGCATCGACCGGGGCCTGGAGCAGCTCGCCGAGGCGGTGGCGGCTCCGCACGGCGACGAGCCCGGGTCGCTGCGGCCGCTGCTCGCGCGGATGCTGCCGGGCGAGCGGCGGGACGACGTGTGCGTGGTGGACGTCCGGGTTCCCGGGGGGCGGGAACGGTAGGGGCGAAGCCACCTCACGAGTCCCCGCGGTGCCTCCAGTACCACCACAGGCCCACGAGCAGGGCCAGCAGGAACAGGATGGGCAGCACCAGGCCCGGGATGCGGGAGCCGTTCATGGGCGTGGCCTTCGGTTCGCGGCGGTTCGGGCGCCGTGCGTCGCCCCGGCCCAGGGTGACGCCGGGTGGCCCCGCCGTGCCGCTGCTTTCCCCAGCCCTTGCCCTGCGTTCGAGGGACGGGCAGCGGCGTCAGTCGACCGGGTGACCGGGGTCGATGGTGAGGGCGTCGGAAAGGCGCAGCAGCGGCCCGTCACAGTCCTCGTGCCCGCCCCACTCGACCGGGTCGAGGACGAAGCCGATGTGGTCGCCGCCGCCGGCGCGCGTCACGATCCGGCCGACGAACCAGGCCGGCGCGTCCTCCAGGACGAGGGCCCCGCCGTACGCCTCCCGCAGGCGGACGTCCTGGAACTTGTCGGTTCGGTCGCCGGTGTGCCCGCCGAACAACTCGGCGAGGCCGTGCTGTTCCCGGCCGAGCAGGTGCACGGCGAGGACTTCGGCGTTCCGCGCCACCCGGAAGGTGTGGTTGAGCTCGGAGAGCCAGACGACGAACCGCACGGGCCGCATCGAGCACTGCGAGGCGAAGCCGACCAGGCAGCCCGCCCGCTCACCGCCCGCGGCGGCCGTGACCACGTACATGTCGGGGTTCAGCCGGTCGATGAACTCGTCCATGCCGGCCATGGTCACACATCGGTGCGGGACTCCAGCGCGGCCCGGGTGTCATCGCCGTAGACGCCGGTCTCGTCGCCGCGGATGCCGTACCAGAGCTGGAATCGGGCGACCGCCGCGGTGAGGGCGGGGTCGTAGCTGCCGCTGGTGGAGCCGTCCCGGTAGACGTCCGGGATGCGCAGGAGACGCTGCTGGAGTTCGGTCACCTCGGGGCCGCTCGCCCCCTCGCGCAGGGTGCCCGTGCCGTCGGGGTCCACGGCTGCCGTGGCGGGCGGTGTGGGGGTGGGGTCAGGCGCGGGGGCGGCGGACCGGGGCGGGTGGGGCGCGGGCGCGGCGCCGGCGTCCACGGGCTCGCCGCGGAGCAGGAGCGCGCCGCCGAAGCCGATCACGGCGGCGGCGAGGACGGCCACGACGACGGCGGCGCGGCGCAGTCCGGCCCCCGGCGGTGCGGCCTCCGTCGGCGGGCGGGTCGCGCGGGCGACGGGCGGACGTTCCCGGGTCAGGGCCTCGGAGCCGGGCGGTGGCCTCCCCGGGAGCGCGACGGACTCGTAGCCGCTGTCCTCCTGGCCGGTGTCCTGGCGGAACTCCCGCATCAGTTCCGCGAGGGCGTCGGTGCGGCGGGGCCGCAGGACGCGGATGGGTTCGAGGGCCGGGCCGTCGTGCGGCGGCCGGGGCTCGGACGGTGTCGACACGCTGCTCTCCTTCGTCCGGGTCCAGGGCCCCCGCTTCGAGGATCGTCCTGCCGCTAGATACGCGGCTGCCGCGCCTCCGGTTCAGAGGCCGATCGGCTCGGCGGGAAGAGCACTCAGTACCTCCCCAGGAGTGCACTGAGTGCCATCAGGTGCCTTATGGGTGCTACGTTCCCGCTCATGAGTTCCGAGAAGGCCGAGACCGGCGCCGGAAAGCCACCCATGCGGGACGCCCTGGTGGCGGCGGCCTTCCAGCTGTTCCTGGAGCGGGGGTACGAGCAGACCACCGTCGACGACATCGTGGCGCTCGCCGGTGTCGGACGGCGCTCGTTCTTCCGCTACTTCCCCTCCAAGGAGGACGTGGTCTTCCCGGACCACGAGCGGTGCCTGGCCGACATGACGGCCTTCCTCGCCGACGGCGGCGACGACGACGAACCCGTGGGGCGGGTCTGCGCCGCGGCCCGGCTGGTGCTGCGGATGTACGCCGAGAACCCGACGTTCTCGGTGCAGCGCTACCGCCTCACCAAGCAGGTGCCCGGGTTGCGCGCCTATGAGCTGTCGGTGGTGTGGCGCTACGAGCGGGCTCTCGCCGAGTACCTGCGCCGGCGCTTCGCCGCCCGCCGGGACGGCACGCTGCAGGCCGACGTGATCGCGGCGGCGGTGGTCGCG
The DNA here is from genome assembly GCF_044755265.1 of Streptomyces sp. NPDC092370. Lineage (NCBI taxonomy): Bacteria > Bacillati > Actinomycetota > Actinomycetes > Kitasatosporales > Streptomycetaceae > Streptomyces > Streptomyces sp. NPDC092370. The sequence goes on from NZ_JBIVQO010000006.1 coordinate 28,816, forward strand.
GCGCACAACAACGCACTGCGGTCGTGGCTGCGTTCGGACGGGCAGGGCGAGGCGAGCGCGGCGGTCGACCACGCGATGGCCTATGTGCAGGCGGCGTTCGGCGGCGGGCCCGTGCCGCCGGCCGGGGAGCAGCCGGAGGACGTGGTGGTCGTCGTGTCACGGCGCGGGGCGCCCCTGTGGCGGGTCGTGCAGGAGATCGAGACGACGCTGGGGCGGGGCTGAGACCCCGCACATTGAGGGTACGGAGTGCCTTTACGAGTGGCACTGAGTGCCATACTCTGTGCTGCGTGCACGGTGGCACGGCGAACCGCGCACACGTGTGCGCGGGTGATCGCGTGCGCGGATTCCGGCCGAGTGCAGGGAGTTGACCAGCGTGTACCACTCAGGAAGCGTCGCTCAGCAGGCAGCCGGCTCCGCGACGGGTCTGCTCGACCCGAGGGGCCAGAACGCGGAGGCCATCCTCTTCCAGCGCTGCACCTGGTGCGGCACCGCCATGTACCACCGGCTGCTGTGTCCGGTCTGCCGGGGCAGTGAACTGCGCACGGAGCGCGCCGAGGGCACGGGCACCGTCCGCCACTCCACGGTGGTGCACCGCAACACCCCGGCGGCACGGAACGTGTCGCAGATCGAGATGGCCGAGGGGTTCGTGGTGCGCGGCCGGGTGATGGGCCCGCCGATCGGCATCCACAGCGGGGACCGGGTACGGCTGTCCACGGCCAAGGACCCGGTGCGGGGCGAGCCTGTCTTCCAGCTGCTGGACGAGCCGTACCGGGCCTGGAGCTGAGCCTCCCTCAGCCGGCGAGCAGCTCGTCGGTGCGCACCGGCCCGCCCGTCTCGAAGCTCCGGTTGGCCGCCAGCCCGACCGCGAGGGCGAGCGCTCCGTCGCGTTCGGTGGGTTCGGCGAGGCCGCGGGTGAACAGCTGGGCCCGGTGGCCGGTGCCGACGACGGCTGCGCGCAGGACGGGAATTCGACTCATGGCAGGTGTGCTTTCCCGCGCACGGTGCGTCCACTCCCTGCGGCCGAAAGCGCTTGCCGAGGTCAGAGGGTGAGACGGATCCCCACGGTGCCGTCCGGGCCCCGGCGCAGCCGGCTGCCGAGCAGGGTCAGCCGGCCCGTCAGGCCGTACTTGCGGGCGATCAGTTTCCGGTAGCGGGCGGTGGTGGCCGGGTCGCAGATCTCCGCCGTCGCGGGCACCTGGCCGCCGGTGGGGTTGCCGCGCAGGTCGCAGGGGCCCACCAGCACGTCGGCGCGGTTGCGGATCCGCTTCACCTTCCAGGACTCGGCCGACGTCCAGGCACCGAGCGCGTCCCCGTCGCGTACCACCCAGACGGGGGTGGCGACCGGCGTACCGTTCTTGCGGTAGCTGGTGATCAGCAGGTACTTGCCCGCGCCGAGTTCGTCCAATGTCCTGTCGCCCATGGCGGGAAGTGTACGAGCGGGTCCCCGCTTTCAGCGCAACGCCGCCGTCATTCTGCCCACCGCCTCCGTGAGCACCTCCGTCGAGGCCGCGAGGTTGAGGCGGACGTGTCCGGTGCCGCCGGAGCCGAAGGGGAGGCCGGAGTTGAGGGCGACGCGGCCGCGGCGCAGGAAGACGTCGGCCGGGTCGTCGCCGAGCCCGAGGGCGCGGCAGTCGAGCCAGGCCAGGTAGGTGGCGTCGCCGGGCCGGTAGCGGATCGCGGGCAGGTGCTCGGCCAGCAGGTCCGCGAGCAGCCGCCGGTTGCCGTCGAGACCGGCCAGCAGGGCGTCCAGCCAGGTGACGCCGTCGCGCAGGGCGGCGGTGTGGGCGATGACGGCGACGTGACTGGGGCCGTGTCCCACCTCCTCGGGCATCCGGTCCAGGTCGGCGGCGGCACCGGGCCCGGCGATCGCGAGGGCGGCCTTGAGCCCGGGCAGGTTCCAGCCCTTCGAGGCCGACATCAAGGACAGGCCGCGCTCGGCGCCCGGCACGCTCAGATACGGCACGAAACCGGCTCCGCCGAGCACGAGCGGGGCGTGGATCTCGTCGGCGACGACGCGCACGCCGTACCGCTCGGCGAGCCCGGCGACGGCGGACAGTTCCTCGGCGGTGTGCACGGTGCCGGTCGGGTTGTGAGGGCTGCACAGCAGGTGTGCGGCCCGCCGCCCACCCGCCACGGCCTGCCGGAAGGCGTCCTCCAGGACATCGAGGTCGATCCGCCCGTCCGCGCCGAGCGGGGCCTCGGCCACCCGCCGGTCCATGTGTTCCACGAAGGGGTAGAACGGCGGGTACACGGGCGGGTTGACGATCACCGTGTCGCCGGGGCCGGTGACCAGTTTGAGCATCTCGACGACGCCCAGCATGACGTCGGGCACGATCGCGGCGCGCTCCACGGCGAGCCCGTGCCAGCCCCAGCGTTTCCCGGCGAAGGCGGCCAGGGCCTCCGCGTAGGCGGTGCCGGCCGGGTAGCCGGTGTCACCCAGGTGCAGCGCGTCGGTGACGGCCCGCACGACGGGCTCGGCGAGCGGAACGTCCATCTCGGCCACCCACAGCGGCAGGACGTCCTCGGGATACGTGCGCCACTTGACGCTGGTGCGCTGCCGGAGGCGGTCCAGCGTGAGGGCCTGCAGGGGATTCGGTTCACCGGACGACTCCTGCGGGATCCTGGTCATGGGCACACGATAGGGGGCTGTGCGGTGAGCGGGAATCTCGCGGACCGGGAGCGGGGCGGTGCGGCGGGCGCGGCACTGGAGATCGCGTGCGACGAGTCGGGGTCGGACGGTGAGAACCTCACCGGCGGGAACACCGACGTGTTCGCGCACGCCGGTGTCTCGCTGTCCGTGGCGTCGGCCGCGGCGACGGTGGGAGAGATCCGGGACCGGATCCGGTCACCGGCCGAGGAGTACAAGGCGAACCACCTGTTGCGGGAGAAACACCGAGCGGTGCTGGAGTGGCTGCTCGCGCCGGAGGGGCCGATCCACGGGCAGGCACGGGTGCACCTCATGGAGAAGAGCTTCTTCGTGGTGGACCGGGCCGTCGGCCTGCTGCTGGGCGACCGGGCCGAGGCGATCGCCCTGTTCCGCGTCGGGCGCCCGGCCTTCGGGGAGGACGGCTGGCGGGCGTTCCTGGAAGCCGCCAACCGACTGCTGCGGGTGCGCCACGACGGGGACCCGGTGGAGGCCTTCTACGGCACGGTCGACGCCCTGCGGCGCGCGTATCCACGGACGGACGCGGCATGGATCCTGGAGCGGCTCGCCGCGACCCGGTCCCGCGCGGTGTCCTACCGGGAGGGGTTGCGGTACGGGCCGCCCCTGATCCCGCTGCTCAATCCGCTGCTCCCGGCGATCGTGGCGACGGCCGCGCTCTGGAACGGGGACGGACGGCCGCTCCGACTCGTGCACGACCGGCAGAACATGCTGACGCCGGAGCGCATCGCGTGGATCGAGGGGGCGGCCCGGCGGGCTGGGATCGGCCTGACCGGGGTGCGGCTCGTCGTCGCACGCGACGACGCGCGGGTGCAGGTCGCGGACTTCCTCGCCGGGATCGCCCGCAAGATCGCCTCCGACGAGCTGAACGGCCGCGGGGACCCGGCGCTCACTGCCTTGCTGCGGCCCTATGTCGATCCGGACTCGGTGTGGGGAGACGCGCGCAGCGGGACCCTGCTCGGGGCCCCGGTGGCCGGGTGAGGCCGAAGGGATCACCGGTGCGATGAACACGGCGCGGCTCCGCCCCGTATGGATGAGGGGCACTCAACTCAAGGAGGGCTCCGCGGTGTTCGCACCGTGATGTTCGGGTTCGGGAGCCATGCATGAGGCACGCACGACGGCGGGTCGTCCGGCGAGTGACACGGCTGGCGGCCGTCGGCGGACTCCTCCTCGGAGGAGCGATGGTCACCAACGCCGTGGCGAGCGAGCCCCCGGCCCCGTCCATCGGCGTCCCGTTCACCGCGCCACCGGCGACCGGTGAGGGCACCGACCTGGTGTCCCGGCTCGGGAACTCCCGCACGGCCGGCAGCTGGGTGGACTCGGCGGGACGGCCGGTCGTCGCCGTCACCGACGAGAAGGCGGCCGCCGAGGTGAAGCGTGCCGGCGCACGGGCCAAGATGGTCAGCCACAGCATGAGCGACCTCAAGTCCGCGGCGGCGGCCCTGCGTTCGGCCCCCCGGGTCTCCGGAACCTCGTGGGCCCTGGACTACAAGAGCAACCAGGTGGTGGTGCGGGGCGACAGCACCGTCTCCGCCTCCGACTGGTCCCGGATGACCGAGGTCGCCGAGGGCATCGGCTCCTTCGTGCGCATGGAGCGCACCGAGGGCACGTTCACGACACGGATCAACGGCGCACAGCCCATCCTGTCGACCGCCGGGCGCTGTTCGGCGGGGTTCAACGTGACCGACGGGACGAGCGACTTCATCCTCACGGCCGGGCACTGCGGGCCCGACGGGTCCGTCTGGTTCGCCGACGACCGTGGCCGGAACCAGGTCGGCACCTCACTCAAGGGCAGCTTTCCCGGCGACGACTACTCCCTGGTGAAGTACGACAGCGGCCGCGCGGGCGAGGGCGCGGACATCGTGGCGGTCGGTGACGGCAAGGGCGTGCGGATCACGGGCGTCGCCGATGCGGAGGTCGGGCAGAAGATCTTCCGCAGCGGCAGCACCAGCGGACTGCGCGAGGGAGAGGTGACCGCGCTCAACGCGACGGTCAACTACCCCGAGGGCACCGTCACGGGGCTCATCGAGACGAACGTGTGCGCCGAACCGGGCGACAGCGGAGGCCCGATGTTCGCCGACGGCGTCGCGCTCGGCGTGACGTCGGGCGGCAGCGGCGACTGCAGGGCGGGCGGCACAACGTTCTTCCAGCCGGTGACCAAGGCGCTGACCGAGCTGGGAGTCAAGCTGATCGTGGCCAAGTCGGCCGGTGGCACGGGCGCCGCGCCTGCACCGTCAGCCTCGCCGGGTGGTGCCGCCTCCCCGGGCTCGACGGCGCCGATCACGGGCACCGACGTGTCGACGCTGCTGAGCCGCCTCACCGACCCGCGCAATGTGGGCCCCGGGATGCTCGTCATCGCGGGCAGCCTCGTCGCCCTGGTGGCGACCCGGTGGATCCGCGCGGAGCAGGACCGCAAGGCGTATCGGCAGTACTACTCGGCCACGTGGGGATGAACCCGGCGGCCCGCGGCGGCCGGGTGCTCCCCTCAGCCCAGGGCGAGCAGCACGGTCGCGGCGCCCGCCCCCAGCAGCCCCACCGCCTGACGGCGGCTGATCCGCGCGTGCAGCAGGACGAGGCCGAGCACCACGGGAAGGGCCGGGTAGAGGGAGGCCGGGACGACGGCTACGGCCGGCAACTGCCGCTGGACCGCGAGCAGATACAGCCCGGGGCCGAGGGCGGCCCCGGCCCCGATGAGGACGGCCTGGGGGCAGCGCACCGGCGGCAGCTTCAGGCGGCGGGCATGACGTGCCGCGTCCGGCAGGAGGACGAGGACCGCGGCGACCCGGCCCGCGGCGACGGGCCACAGCCCGCTCGCGGGCCCGGCCTGGCCGAGGGCGAGGTGTCGAGTACAGGCGGGGATCGGTGATAATGCCGCCGGCCCATCGCCGGATGCGCTCGTGGTCTGCCCGCCAGAAGGTGGGCCGGCGCATTGCGCGGATGGCGGTCGTCCAGGCGGACGTGCTGTTCCCGGAGCGTCTGCGCGTGCCGGTGCTGGCCACTGTCGAACTGGGCGTGGACGGTGCCCCGGTAGCGGGTGCCCACGTAAACGGCGCAGGTGGGCCGGTCGGTGCCGCCGGGCCGTACGCATCCTGGTGAATTGCCGATCTGGGCACGAGCACCTCTTGCAGGAACTAGGGTGGCGCGCATCACATCGCAGTAGGTGGCGGGGGGCTCGATGCCTGAATTGCTTAGGGTGCCGCTGGAAAGCGGCGGTTCTGTGCTGGTAGAGGTCGACAACGGGCCGCAGGCGGTGGTCAGGGTTGCCAGACCCGGTGGGATGGTTGCTGAAGCATCCCAGACGCTGGAGCGCGGTCTGGAGAGTGTGCGCGAGGCCGCGCATGCTGTACTCGCCAAGGTGACCGACCTGCCACGGCAACCTGACAAGATCACTCTTGAGCTTGGGTTGAAGCTGTCGGCGGAGGCGGGCGTCTTTCTCGCCAAAGCCGCCGGCGAGGGGTCACTCACCCTCACTATGGAGTGGGACAGGCAGCAACCGGAGGCTGTACCGATCACCCAGGCCGTCGCCGCGCGCGACGGCGCCGCGGCGGGATAAGGGCGCGGGGACGCAGCGGTGCCCGGACTTGCGCCCAATCCCGGGATTGCTCGCCTGTGGGCGCGTGGCGCGTGGGCCACGCCGCAGGGGGCTGGCTTTCTGGCGGGCCCCAGGATCGTGCTTACGTGCGCGCATGTGGTTTCGGCCGTCGCCGGAGAACAGGAGGGGAGTCCCCTCGCTGTGGGGCTCACCGTCGATCTGGACTTTCCCCTTGCCGGACGAGCAGCCCGCCGACAGAGCGCGCGGCTCATCACACACATACCCGTCGCGGAGGACGGCTCTGGTGACATTGCCGTCCTCGCGCTTGATGAGGATCCGCCGCTTGGGGCTGAGCCTGTGCGGCTGCTGGACGTTGAGACAGTGCGCGGCCACCCTTTCCGGGCATTCGGCTTCCCGGCCGGCGACGACGAGGGCGTCTGGTCGCTCGGCACGATCGTGGACGACCGCGGACGGGGCTGGCTGCAGTTCGAGAGCACCAGTGCCTGCGAAATCCGACAGGGCTTCAGTGGCACGCCACTGTGGGACGAGCACTTCAAGGGTGTGGTCGGCATGGTTGTCGCCACCGACGGAAGGTTCCTTCAACGGGCGGCCTACGCCATCACCGCCGGCGTCCTGTTAGGGGTTCACCCTGAACTGCGTCGCCATGCCGCGCCGCCATCGCCGTTCCGTGGGTTGGAGTCGTTCCGGGAGCAGGACGCCACCCACTACTTCGGGCGAGCCAAGCAGATAAAGGCGTTGACCGAGGCGGTCACCACGTCGTCGATCGTCCCTGTCATCGGGGTGTCCGGAGTTGGCAAGTCATCGCTGATCCACGCCGGTCTCGTACCCCAGCTACGCAAACGTGGGGACTACAGCATCGCCTCGCTGGTCCCGGAACCCGCCTTGCGAGCGGAGTTCATGCTCGCTTCCGCCCTGCTCCCCTTACTCAACGCGCCGGACGACGTCATCAAGCCGCTCGACCGACTCGAACAGGCCGAACGACTCGCCGGACGGCTTCGGGAGGGAGGGACCGCTCCGATTGTCAGGGAGTTACTCACCCGCACCGGAACGACCCAGCTCGCCCTAATCGTAGATCAGTTCGAGATGCTGTTCCGCTGTTCGCCCGACGCGGCCGATGAGTTGGTCGACCAATTGGTGACCATGACCCGATGGCGCACCGCTGACGGCGGACCATTGGTGCGGCTGGTTTTCGCCCTGCGACTGGACTTCCTGAAGGCCATGCAGTGCTTCCCCGTTCTGGAGCGGGTGTGCGAGGCGTCGCCAGTGCTCGTCGACCGCCTGGCCGAGGACCAGCTCCGTGAGGTGGTGCTGTCCCCGATCGCCTCATTCCACGGGGCCATACGTTTCGAGGACTCGCTCGCCGACCGACTGCTCTCGGACGCCGGCCGCAGCCCCGGCGCGCTGCCCCTACTCGAATTCACCCTCACCCTGCTATGGGAGCAACAGCGTCAGGGCATCCTTACGCATGCCGCCTACGAGGAGATCGGCCGAGTGGCGGGCGCCCTCGCGTCGCATGCCGAACGTGTCGTCAAGGAGCGGCTGGGCGACGTGCACGATGAGGTGCGGCGACTGTTCGTACAACTTGTTCGCCCGGGCGACGGAGGCTTGAACAACCCGGTGGACACCGGGCGCACCGCACGCCGCACCGAGCTGCACCCCGCCTGTTGGAAGGCCGCACAGCTCCTCGCCGTACAGCGTCTGGTGCACCTCGATCGCGCGTCCGACGGCATGGAGACGGTCGCTCTCGCCCACGAAGCGCTACTCGAACACTGGCCTGCGCTGCGCTCCTGGGTCGACGCCGACCGCGACTTTCGGAGCTGGCAGGAGCATGTGCGCGAACGCATCGTGCGCTGGGAACAAAGCGGCCGCGACCACGCCCTGCTGCTACGCGGCTCCGAACTCAAGCAGGCATGGGAGCAACTGCGCGACCGGTCGGACGACATCCCCGACAGTGAACGCCAATACCTCCAGGCTGGCCATGAGTGGCGTCGGCGCCAGCGGTCCCGCAAAGCCATCGTCGCGGCGGCAGTCACTGCGGTACTGGGAACCCTGGCCGGCATAGGAGTGCACTCGGTACGTGGCAGCAAAGCCGCCGAATTGTCGGCCGGCCTCGTGCAACAGGCCCAGGGCCAGGCGGACTCCCATCGGGAAGAGGCCGCATTACTGTCCGTCGCCGCCTGGCGCGCCGCGCCCACCCAACAAGCACACGACAACCTGTTCACCCGCTATCTGGCCGATGCCCCGTACGACGCCATCCTGCCCGCGGGCGGGGAGGTCGCTCAGACAGCGCTGGACGACTCCGGCCAGGTCATCGCGGTACGAAACGTTGCGGGCCGACTGTCGGTATGGCGTGTCGGGGCCGACGGCCCCTCCCTGATGGTCCGCATGGACGACGTCTCGGCCGTCGCGGTCAGTCCCGACGGCACCCGGCTCGCCCTGGGAGGCGACGGCAACCGCATCAAGATCTGGGACCTGCGCGCCAAGGGGACCCTGCTGACCCTACGAGCCGCGATGAGCACCAGCAGCACCGCTCAGGCGGTGGACGAGCTGCGCTTCGACCGCACGGGACGCCGCCTGTTGGCCCACCCTCCAAACGACGACAGGGCCCAGGTTTGGGACCTCGACCGGCCCACCGCCGCACCCGTCACCCTGGAAGCGCTGCTTGAGGGCTCACCCACTGGATTCGTCTTCGCCGCGGACGGCAAGCACGTCGTGGCCTCCGGGCCGGGGGTCCGGTCCCAAGGCGTCTGGGACACGGGCTCCGGGCGCCTGATGGCTGTCCCCGGCTTCAACGAGCCCGAGTTCGCCCCGGGTCCCCGCCCGGTCGCCACGATATGCGCCGACGACAAGTGGCGGCTGACCGATGTCTCCGCCGACAAGCCGGAGCCCCGCCTCTTCCAGGGCCTGGCTTGCAGCACCGAAGACATGACGATCGGCGAGTTGGTCGGCATCTCCGACCGTGTCGTGCTGGCACGCGGCAACGGAGCTGTGACCGTGCACGACACCGCCACCGGACAACGGCTTCTCGTTCTGGCCGAGGACGGTACCAAGGGCCGCTACACCCGCTACGCCCTGGCTGGCGCGAGCCGCCGCATGGCCTTCGCCCGCGGGACGGAAGTACTGGTCGCCACGGCCCCCGCGCCCGGCTCGCTCTCCACCGCCGACATCTTCAGCACCGGCGGCGACCAGGAGGCCGCGCACTTCTCCCCTTCTGGCCGCTATCTGGTCACGGTAGGCGCTGGCGGGGACGTCGCGGTCTGGGACCCGACGACCGGACGGAGGATCGCAGCGAAAGGCCGGGGCGGGTACCAGACGTCCGCGCGGCTTGCGTTCGACGCCGAGGAACAGACGCTGGCCGTGAACGGTAGCTCTGCGGAGTTGGTCACGCTCTACAAGCTGCCCTCCCTTGAGGTACTGCGGCGGATACACCTTGATCGGCCCCTCGGGTCGGCGCCCCAGGACACGGAGCTCCGTAGCCTGGGATTCACCCGGCACGGCCGGCTGGTCGCCCTCGTGGCAGGCGCCGTCTCGCAATGGGACGTCACAACCGGCCGCAAGGTGGGTGAGACGCTGCTGTTCCGGGAGAACTCGAGAGCCGAACGGAGTCGGTACGCAACCACTCTGGCAGCCGATTCCACGTCCGAGCGGATCGCCGTGGCCACCCCGGACCTGCGCGGCGTGGAGGTCTGGGATCTCCGCGACCGGCGGCGGGTCACCGTCGTCATCCCCAGCTCCCGCGTTCCGCTCGCCGATCGGAACGCTGTGCGGTTCAGCAGCGACGGCCGGCGTCTGCTGCTGCTCGGCAAAGACGGGAGTGCGGAAGTATGGGATACCAAGGGTGGGCGGCGTGAGTACAGCATCCCCCCAGACGTCGCCCGCGCCACGATGTTCCTCTCCGGCAGCGACGAGACAGTCAGCGTAAGGCAGGGCATCGTGGAGCGGTGGGGCCCCGGCGGGCTCATCACTCGAACCCGTATACCCGCAGCCGCTCACGTTCGGGCCGTCGTGCCCTCCCCCGACGGTGAGCGCCTGTTGCTGAGCGTGCCGGTGAGCACCACCCAGGAGACCGAGACGGATTTCGGGACCACGGTGGTCTTCCAACTGAGACGGGCATCCGCCAGTAGCTGGGCTGCCGAGCTTTGCTCACACGTCACACGAAACATCTCCCAGGAGGACCTGAAAGCTATGCGGTACGGAATGCTGGAGCGGGTCTTTCTCGGGGTGACGGCGTGCGACGAGCGGTGAGTTTCCCGGCCGCAGCGGCGGTGCTCTGCCTGACGCTGGTGACAGCGTGCGGAGGGCCAGCGGACAAGGTTCAACCGGAGTCGAGCCCGTCCGTTTCCCTGTGGGGCACCACGGGCCCGTCGGCGGATAAGCCCTCACAGGTTGGAAGAGAGCCCTTCGACGTGGACCGGGCGGTGCTCCGCATCAAGCGCCTGGGATACACGGCCGACACCAAGGCCAGCACTCTGAAGAACCTCCGTGGGCCCCTTCGTGCGATCCACGGTCGCTGCACCGGCAGCGTCGATGGGAAATGCGTTTCCGTGTTCTTCTTCTACGGCAACCAGTACGCCGGCTACGACGTGGCCGCGGCCGCCCAGTCAACGATCAAAAGCCAGGACGGAAAGACGGTCACCCTGTCCTATCCCGTGTACCTGCCAACGGATCCGCAGTGCTGTCATTCCGGTGGCGAGAGCGAGTACCAGGCGCGCTGGAAGGACGGCAAGGTGATCTTTTCACCACTGCTGCCCGAGAATCCGAACTACCCAGACAAGTGACGTCAACCGCCGTCTCCCACTCGTCAGCCGACGTGACAGTGTCCGGCGGCGGTGACGCACCTGTGAATGCGGCCTGGGCGGCGGCATTCACGAAACCTCGCCCTCGCTCGTCACCTCCTTGTTCAGGATCACCGGTTGGCGGGGAGATGCCTTTGTCCGACAGCAGATCGCGGAGGGTTGTCCCACCGGCGAGCAGGCACGGGAAAGCCTGAACGCCCCGGAGCGGTGGGAACAGCTCCCGTAGCTCGCCGGGCAGGGCCTCGAGGCCGGCGGTAAGTCGCTCACCACCCTGCGCGAGCGGCCTGCTCCCGCCCGACCCCGGAGGGCGGGGTCTGCGGGCATCAGGTGGTGGTGGGCCAGGTCCGCAGCAGAGCGGCGATCTTCCCCGCGGTGCAGGCGGGGTCAAGCAGCAGGTCCTTCAGGGCGATGGCGTCCTCACGGCCGGGCTTGACCGAGATCCCGGCGGCTTCGAGGTACATGACACCGGACGCGGCGGCGACGGCCATGTTGGAGCGCTCCAGCCAGCGGCACCGGCCCAGCGTGTGCACCAGGGCGGCGGCTTTGGCGTAGGGGCCGCCGTAGACGGGCTGCTCGAACAGCTCGGCCCGGTGGCGGGCGACCGCCGAGACGGGAACGCCGTAGTCGTCGGGGGCCGGATCGTCCACCCCGGCGGCCTCGGCGACCTGCAGGATCCAGGGAACGTCGATGTGCAGATCCATCAGGCCGCGCGGGCTCCCTTGGGCGTTTGCTGGGCTTGTTCGGCCTCGTCGAAGACCGCCTGGTGTTCGGCCAGGAAGCGGGCGGCCGCGTCCACCGCTCGGGCGCGCAGGCCGCTGGCATCGTCCTGTACCAGCCTGGCGAGGTAGTCCCCGACACTCAGTCCCAGGTCGGCGGCGCGCTTCTTCGCGAGTTCCGCAACGTCCTCATCCACGCGCGCGCCCAGCTGTGTCTTCGCCATACCGGCATGATAACAGCCGTTACCATGCGGTGGGGCGCGACAGCTACGCACAGTCGGGGTCGGATGCTGCGGCTCATGTCAATCACCTCAGCCGCGACAGCGGCCTTCGCACGGCCGTGCCGTACCGCTGCCTCCTGAGGACGACCACGAGGCGCGGCGGTCGTACTCAATGGGCCAGGCCAGAGGTACGCGGAAGGTGGGCTGATGGCCGAAGCCGATGAGCAGCGGCTGTTCACCGAGGCGTGCCCGCACGGCCTGAGCTCGAGATACCACCTACGGATTCGAACACCTCCGGCCGGCGCTTTCGCGCGCGATCCACGCGTCCATGTCGGGGTCGAATCGGGACAAAACGCCAGCAGGCACGGTAGCGGGTCGTGTTCGAACAGCGAGGTTGACTCCCGAGCTCACGGCGCCGACCGGATGACGAAGACCTGACTGTCCTTCGGACGGCACGGCTCCACCACGGCCTCGGCTCCCTCCGAGGTGTCCGCGTCATTGATGGCCGCGCAGCCCCGGCCGTCGATATTCAGCGAGTACCGTCGGCTTCCGTCCGGCCCGGCCGGCGCGATCTGGAACGAGGTCGCCTTACCGCAGTCGTCCCACGGCTCCAGCAGCCCGGAACCCGGCCCCCCGGCCAGGGCCTTCAGACAGCCGGGGCCGTGGTCGGGGTGGTACCAGCGGATCCGGAAGGTATTCCCGCCGAGCGGAACCAGCGTCGTCTCCTGGGGCGCGACCTCGTCGCACGGCCGCTGCACGGCGACCAGTGACTCGTACCGGCTGCTGTAACCGTCCGTCAGACAAAGGTCGTCCGCCAGGACCGGACGGATCTGCACACGGCCCCTGGGCAACTGGGACCGCGCGTCGGCCGCGGCGAGGCCCCCGCCCCCCACGCCCTTCGAGCCGCCGTCGTCCCGGGAAGGGACCAGAGCCCAGACGGCGGCGGCGAGGATCGCCACCAGGACCACCGACGCCGGCAGGACGGGAACCCCGAACACCCGCGCGCCGAGGCGGACGCCTCGCCTCGGATCTGCACCTCTCGCTTCGGTGACCTCCCCTCGGGCGAGGCCGTCCCGGGCCGCCAGCCACTGCGCCGCCCGCTCGCCGTCCCCGCAGGCTCGTACGAAGGCGGCCAGCAGTTCCGGACGTGGCAGGGTCCGGCCGCGCAGCACATCGGCCAGGGTGCTGCGCGGCAACACCTCGCCGTGCTCAGCGGCACGCTCCTCCAACTGGCGGTATGTCAGCCCCGCCCGTTCCTTGAGCTCCCGCATGGCGGCGATGAACTCGGCAATGTCACACGCCTGTTGCGGGCCCGCGTCCCCCCTGATCTCCATGTCGCACATCGTCGGCCCTGCTCGAACGGCCACACAATTCCGTTTCCCGCCACGGTCCTCATGATCCGGACAAGATCCGGACAAAGCGCTGACCAGGCCGGACAGCCAGTGGGCTGTCCGGGACAGCGACGGCTCTTGTCCCTGTCCGGCCCGCCCCAGCAGGCTCGGTGCTGCCCCGGCCGGAGCACCCACCCACCCGACTCGTCGATCCCAGGGGGATACCTCATGCCCATGCGTCAGCGCATCGCCGCGACCGCGATATCGGCCGTACTCGCAGGCGGCGCCCTCGGCCTCGCTCCGGCGGCCCAGGCACACGACATCGCGCCGGCTTCCTGCTACGGCAGCGCGAACAGCTACCTCAAGCCGGCCGGAACGTACTGGCTCCCGGCGGGCGATGTGTTCAGCACCTCAAGCGCGTGCGCCGACATCAACATCAAGCCCAACACGAACCGCTACGTGAAGGTCTGCTTCGAGGCCAACGGGCGCCTGGAGTGCCAGGCGAACTACACCCTCGCCCGCGCCGGGCAGTGGAACGTCATCGCGAGGAACGTGCGGGACGGCGCCCTGTTCGCCTTCGAGTTCCGCTCGGACGCGAAGTCCACCGGCAGCTGGGCCGCCTGACCCGCGGGCGCCGACCCCCACACCAGCACTGCCACCGACCACCAGGAAAACCAATGAAAGGGACTCGAACCATGGCAAGAGGCACCTGGCGGGCCACGGCCTTGCTGACCGGAGCGACCACGGCCCTGTTCGCCCTCGGCCTCGCGCTGCCGGCCCAGGCACACGCCGCCGTCCGCTGCGAGACGGTGCGCGCCACCGTGGCCAACTCCCAGGGGTTGTCCGGCGGCACCGTTCGGGCGACCGTGTGCAAGCCCAGCAGCGGACACGCCTACTTCGACGACGGCTACTACAACTACGTACAGGACCACCAGGCCGACGGTGCCGCGGCCCGCGCGTACGTCGTGGACGCGAACGGCCGCTACGGCCCGCTCGCAGTGGACGACACCTCCACCTCCGGTGGGGAGCCCATTTCCTGGGAGTCCAACGGGGCGGGCAGCGGGACGGTCCATCTGTACGTCTGCCTGGGCAAGAAGTACCCGTGGGACAGCGGGTCCCGCTGCGCCTCGGACTCCATGAGCTAGATCCGCAGGAGAACAACGGGGGAAACCGGGGGACGGGGGCCGGGCTGCTGGAGCAGCCCGGCCCCCGCGAGGAGCTTGCCCACCCACTCCGCCTCTTCCGGCGACAGCGGCACCTGAGCTTGGCGTCAAGGTCCGCCCGTGGTCAGCTCCTTGAGCCGGCCAGGGGCTTCGTCGTTCTGCGGTGGGGACCTACCGGTTCTCATCGCCCTCGACGCCGGCTACGGCATCACCCCTCTCGCCTTCCTGCTGGCCGACCCGCTGGGGCGGATGCGCTCGGACGACACCTCAACATCCGCACCTACCAGTCTTGACTCCCAACCCGCTGGGCACGGGAGAAGCCCGCGGCCGGTGCGGCTGCGGGCCCCTTGGTGGAGCTGGTCAGCGCATCGCGCCGAGACGTCGCTTCAGTCGAACTCGGGGCACGACACAGCGCTCCCGCCGTCGGACAGAACGTCGTCGCGGATCCATCCGTACGTGTCCGGGCTCCGGGTGTCATTACGCACGTACGTCCAGCTGTAACCATCGCTGCCGATGGTGTAGCAGTGATAGTCCAGCCGGTCGCCCGGGCGGGCGGTGCTGTTGATGGGGCAGCTCGTGCTGGAACCACTGCGCATCCGGCTGTCGCTGCCCGTGGCGTTCCAGGAGCTGGAGTCACGATCACCAGGGCGTGCCGAAGTGCACGAAGCGTGCGCCGCCGCGGTGCCGGCGGTTACACCCGTAACGATGGGGACGACGAGCGCGGCAGTGGCCGCGAACGTCAACCCGGTCCGAGTCAGTGCTGACATGGATGTTCCCCTAACCCCTGTTCCCACGACCCGGCTGTCGTGGGCATGCAAAGAGTGTGGAGGTAATGGGGAAAGCACCACCATTGGTTATCCGCCTCTCTTCTGGCCGGTTTTGGCGGAATGGGTGTGGCCGCCAGCCTGCGGCCGTCGGCCCGCAGTTCAGGGGCTTGACCGACGGTGCAGGCAAGTAAGGCACGCAGCCGGCAACGGTTCGGTCGCACCGTGCACGGGAGTCGGTCAGGCCGGTTCAGGACGGTCAGCGTTTGATGCGCCCGCGGACGGCGAGCACGAGGAGAGCGGGTTCAATGAGGCGGGAGGCCATCTCGATGCCGGTAACCAGGCCGGTGAGATCGACCTGGTCCCCGATGGGATGCCTGGCAGGATGTGGTCGCGGGCGGAGGCTCGGCCGGGGGGCGTCGATGTCGACGATCGCCAGGCCGGCCGGTGTAGAAGGTGACGGCGCTGTGATGCCCGCGCCGGGACGGCACGCCGCTCGCCGGGGGTACCGCCCTGCTCGAGCGAAGCCTAGAGCGCAGGGAACGACGATGCCGTAGACGACGGCCGAGGTCAGCGCGAGAAGGGCACCCGTTCGATCAGGGGTGCCCCTTGGCGAGGGGCCGATGCGTCGACGGGCCAGGACGAGGGGCGGGCCGCGGACTCCTACTGCGGGGCCGCGGAGGCCCACTCCAGGACGAGCCGCTGGTACTCCTCGCGCTGCTCGACGCTCAGTGTCCCGCCCGACCGGCGCCACAGCGCACGGATCTCCTCGTTGACCTCGTCAGCCGATCGCTCGGATGATGTTTCAACGGTGGTGGACATGCTGTGAAGCATACGTCGCCGGACGTGAAGGCGATGTGAGTGAAGACGAACTAATGGTGCATTTCGGACAGTGTTACTGATCACGTCCATCTCCCGGTAAACGTGAGCCTGTTCACATCCACCGCCTGTGAGTACCTTTCGCCGCCGAGGCGTTCACCATCGTTCACGCTTCGGCCGATCCCAGCACCAGCACCTTGATGGCCAGCACGGCGGCACCACGGGCCCAGTCGTGGAAGTCGGACACCTTCGTCTCCAGGTCGACCGGGGCGGCCAGCGGGTGCCGGTGGTCACGGGCCGTCTCCTCGACCGTCGTGCGGGCCACGTCCATCAGCCCCACCCCCTCCCCCGCGAGCAGGATCTTCTGCGGCATCACGAAGTTGGAGATCTGCGCGACGAGCGTGCCGAGGGCCCGCGCGGCCTCCGTGACGACCCGGGCGCACATCGGGTCCCCGGCCGCGGCCAGCGCGAGGATCTCCTCGTAGGTCCGGTCGCTGCCGGTGGCGGCCCGGATCTGGTAGCGGATGCTGGGGATGGTCAGCAGCGAGACGGCGCTGCCCCGCCTGCCGTCCGGGGTGAGCGGCCCGTGAGGGTCCACGATCCAGTGCCGGCCGAAGCCCCGGTCCTCCTCCGCGAAGGGCACTCGCTTGCCGCCCAGGACGAGCCCGTAGCCGAGGCCGGCGCCGATGGTGAGGACGGCGAAGCGGTCCAGGCCCCGCCCGGCACCGAACCAGGTCTCGGCCTCGACCAGGGCGGCGACGTCGTTGTCGACGACCACCGGCAGCCCGGTGCGCTCCGCCACCAGGTCGGCCAGGGGGACGTCGCGCCACAGCAGGAAGGGGGACTCGCCCACCACGGCACGGTCCAGGACGAAGCCGCCGACCCCGATGCCGATCCCGGCGAGCCGGGGGTGGGCCTTGGCGAGTTCGGCGGTCATCTCGGCCAGCACGTCGGCGACCTCGTCGGGGTCGTGGGTGGTGAGCGGGCGGTCGTGGCGGGCGACGATGTGGCTCCGCAGGGTGGTGACCACGCCGTAGACCGTGTCCTCGGTGATCTTGAAGCCGAGGAGGAAGTCCGAGTCGGCGACGACGTCCAGCGGCTGGGAGGGGCGGCCCTGCCGCGCCTGTGCGGGCACTCCCGCCTCGGATACCTCGACCAGCAGGCCCGACTCGATCAGAGGCTTGGTGAGCCGGGTGAGACTGCCCGCCGACAGGCCCATCCTGCGGGCGAGTTCCGTGCGCGACAGCGGGCCGTGGACGAGCACCTCGATCGCCACGGAGCGCTCCCCCGGGCTCAGCGGCAACCAGTCGGCGGTGCCTTCGGTCATGGACGTCCCGACTCCCTCAGCCTTTTTTTCGCACTGAAACCAACAGGACCACTCTAGGCCGGTGACGGTTCCTGGGAAAAGATGTTTGCAGGGCCCTTGACGCAGCAATTGTTTCGCACCAAAAGTAAGTCACCGCCAGAGGACGAGCCGCCGCAGCGAGGGAGTCTCCCGATGCCCATCGCCTCCAGCAGTCCTCCGTCGCGTCTGCCCACGGGCGGCGCCGCGGAGGCCGAGAGCAGGGCCAGGGCACGGCAGGGGGTGTCCGGCGAGGACCGGGGGGACGGGCGGCTGGCCGCCTTCTTCATCGCGCCGGCGCTGCTCGGCTTCCTGGTCTTCCTGCTCTGGCCGACCCTGCGGGGCATCTATCTGAGCTTCACCCGCTTCAACCTTCTGACACCGGCGGAGTGGGTGGGCCTGGACAACTACGTCCGCATGGTCAACGACCCCATCTTCTGGGACTCCCTGTGGGTCACCGTCGAGTACGTCGTCATCAACATCGGCGTCCAGACGGTCGCGGCGCTCGCCATGGCCGTCCTGCTCCAGCGGCTGACCCGGTCGGCGATGCTGCGCGGGATCGTGCTGACGCCGTATCTGATGTCGAACGTCGTCGCCGGTCTCGTGTGGCTCTGGATCCTCGACACCCAGCTCGGCATCGGCAACGAGATCGTCAGCGGCCTCGGCGCCGACCGCATCCCGTTCCTCGCCGACGAGACCTGGGCGATCCCGACCATCGCGCTCATCAACGTGTGGCGGCACGTGGGGTACACCGCCCTGCTGCTGTTCGCCGGTCTGCAGGCCATCCCGAACGACATGTACGAGGCGGCCCGGGTGGACGGCGCGAGCGAGTGGCGGATGTTCTGGCGGATCACCATGCCGCTGTTGCGGCCGGTGCTCGCGGTCGTGCTGATCATGACCGTGATCGGGTCGTTCCAGGTGTTCGACACCGTCGCCGTGACCACCGCGGGCGGCCCGGCCAACGCGACCAATGTCCTGCAGTACTACATCTACGGCTCGGCCTTCGGCCGCTTCCAGTTCGGATACGCCTCGGCCATGTCCGTCGCCCTGCTGGTCGTGCTGAGCGCGATCACGATCCTCCAGTACCGGCTCACCCGGGCCGGCCGGACCGACCTCGGCTGACGGAAGGGAGAGACCGCCATGGCTGCCGTGACGACCACGACACCGACGACCCTGCGGCCGGTGCGCCGCAGGTTCCCCTTCGGGCGGGCCGCCGCCTGGACCGTGATGGGACTGATCGTCCTCATCACCCTGCTGCCGTTCTACTGGATCCTGCGTACCGCCCTGTCCACCAACGCGGGCCTGAACGCCGACCCCACCAACCCCCTGCCGGTGGACCTCACCACCAGCGGTTTCGAACGGGCCCTGGGCCTCCAGCCGGCCGAGGAGGCGATCGCGCAGGGCGGCGCGGGCGGCGGCCTGGACTTCTGGCGCTACCTGCTCAACTCGGTGCTCGTCTCCACCCTGATCACCGGCTGCCAGATCTTCTTCTCCGCGATGGCCGCCTACGCCTTCTCGCGGCTGCGCTGGCGGGGCCGGGACAAGGTGTTCGGGCTGTTCCTGGCCGGAATGATGGTGCCGACCATCTTCACGCTGCTGCCGAACTTCGTGCTCATCAAGCAACTGCACCTGGTGGACACACTGCTCGGCATCGCGCTGCCCAGCCTGTTCATGACCCCGTTCGCGGTGTTCTTCCTTCGGCAGTTCTTCATGAACATCCCCCGGGAGGTCGAGGAGGCCGCGCTGCTCGACGGCGCCGGGAAGATCAAGATCTTCTTCCGGGTGGTCCTGCCGATGGCGTCCACGCCGATCATCACGCTGGCCGTGCTGACGTACATCACCTCCTGGAACGACTACTTCTGGCCGCTGATGGTCTCCTACAGCGACAGCTCGCGGGTGCTGACCGTGGCGCTGGCGGTCTTCCGGGCGCAGACCCCGGCGACAGGCGTCGACTGGTCCGGGCTCATGGCCGCGACGCTGATCGCCGCGCTGCCGATGCTGGTGCTGTTCTCCTGCTTCGCCCGCCGCATCGTCAGTTCCATCGGCTTCACCGGGATCAAGTAAGGGGACCGTGATGCGAATTCGACTTCGTCCGCTCGTCGCGACGACCGGAGCGCTGGCCCTGTCCCTGGTCAGCGGGTGCGCGCAGGGGGGTGCCGCCGGGTCCTCCGCGCACACCGTCACGTACTGGCTCTGGGACGCCAACCAACTGCCCGCCTACCAGGCCTGCGCCAAGGGGTTCGAGAAGGAGAACCCCGGACTCCATGTGAAGATCACGCAGTTGGGCTGGAGCGACTACTGGACCAAGCTCACCGCCGGGTTCATCGCGGGCACCCAGCCGGACGTGTTCACCGACCACATCCAGAACTTCGGGCAGTTCGCCGACCTGAAGGTCCTCGAACCGCTGGACGACCTCGGCATCGAGGACTCCGACTACCAGCCGGGCCTCGCCGCCAACTGGGTCGGCCAGGACGGCCACCGCTACGGCGCGCCGAAGGACTGGGACACCGTCGCGCTCTTCTACAACGAGAAGCTGACGAAGGACGCCGGTCTCACGGCCGAGCAGCTCAACGACCTCTCCTGGAACCCGAAGGACGGCGGTACCTTCGAGAAGGCCATCGCGCGTCTCACCGTCGACAAGAACGGCAAGCGCGGCGACGAGCCGGGCTTCGACAAGAACAACGTCCAGGTGTACGGCCTGGCCAGCAACGGCGGCGGGTTCGGCGACGGCCAGACCCAGTGGAGCAACTTCGCCGCCTCCGCCGGCTGGAGTTACCTCGACAAGCCGCGCTGGGGCACGGAGTACCAGTACGACAGCAAGACCTTCCAGTCCGTGATCCAGTGGTACTTCGGCCTGGCGGAGAAGGGCTACATGCCGCCCCTGTCCGACTACAACGTCCAGTCCAACCAGGCGAACACCCAGGTCGCGGCGGGCAAGGCGGCCACGGCGTTCGACGGTGCCTGGATGATCTCCACGTACGCGGGCTTCAAGGGCAAGGACATCAAGACCGCCCTGACGCCGGCCGGCCCGACGGGCAAGCGCGCCACCATGATGAACGGCCTCGCCGACTCCATCACCAAGGCCTCCAAGAACAAGGCGGGCGCCCGCAAGTGGGTGGCCTACCTTGCCTCGGACCGGTGCCAGACCGTCGTCGGCGCGTCCGGGGTCGTCTTCCCCGCCACCCCGGCCGGGACCGCGGCGGCCGTCGCCGCGTACCGGAAGAAGGGCATCGACGTCTCGGCTTTCACCGAGCCCGTGGCCGACAAGAAGCGCTTTCGGACCTTCTCCTATCCCATCGCCAGCTACTCGGCGGACATGACAGCGCTGATGGCGCCCGCGATGGAGGACATCTACGGCAACGGAAAGCCCGTGAGCAGCCTCGACCAGACCAATGAACAGATCAACCTGATCCTCTCCCAGTGAAGGGCACGCGTTCCATGACGTTCTCCCTCGGCATCGTCGGCGCCGGACAGTTCTCGGGCCAATTCGCCACCCTGTTCCAGGCCCACCCCGGCGTCAGCGCCGTCTACGTCACCGATCTGCTGCCCGAGAGGGCCGCACAACTCGCCTCCGCCCAGGGGCTGGCGGGCACCTTCCCGTCCTACCAGGCCATGCTGGAGTCGGAGGACGTCGACGCCGTCGCGATCTTCACCCAGCGCTGGACGCACGGGCCGCTGGTGCTCCAAGGTCTCAACGCCGGCAAGCACGTGTACTCGGCGGTTCCCATGGCGATCAGCACGGAGGAGATCGCGGCGATCATCGACGCGGTCAAGGCCACCGGACTGACCTACATGATGGGCGAGACCAGCGAGTACAACCCGGCCACCGTCCACGCCCGCAACCAGATCGCCGAGGGCGCCTTCGGGCGGCTCTTCTACGCCGAGGGCGACTATGTCCACGACATGGACCTGGGGTTCTACGAGGCCTACCAGTACAGCGGCGGCGAGAACTGGAAGGCGACCGCCAGCTATCCCCCGCTGCTGTACCCGACGCACGCGGTCGGCGGGGTGCTGGGCGCCTGGAAGACGCACGCGGTGAGCGTGTCGGCGATCGGTGTCGTCGACGACCGGGGCGACGGCGTCTTCGACAAGGACGTCAGCCAGTTCGGCAACGACGTCTCCAACGCCACCGCCCTCTTCGAGGTGGCGGGCGGCGGTTCGTTCCGTACGAACGAGTTCCGGCGGGTCGGCTACCCCTCGCACATACGGGAGTCGCGCTTCCGCTTCTTCGGCACCGAGGCGAGCATGGAGCAGCTCGCCACGGTCGCCCTGTGGCAGGACAAGCAGGGGGTGAAGGACATCAGCGAACTGCTGGAGCCCAAGCCCACCATGTCCCCTGACGACCCGTCACTCCAGCACATCGCACCGGAGCTGCGGGCCGCCTTCACGTCCGGGTCGGCCCCCGTGCACGACCGGGCGCGACTGCCGCGCGAGTTCGACCACCTCCACAACGGCCACGAGGGCAGCCACCACTTCCTGGTGGACGACTTCGTCACCGCCGTCAACGACCGCACGCTGCCGTCGGTGAACGCCTGGGTGGCCGCCCGCTACACCCTGCCGGGCATCATCGCGCACGAGTCGGCGCGGCAGGGCGGGGTCAGGCTGGAGATCCCGGACTTCGGGGACGCCCCGCGGTAGGGGGCGTCCGGTGCGGGCCGGGTGCCCGGGATCAGGTGCCCGGCTTGCGGCCGTAGACGAAGACGTCGTCGCCCTTCTTCAGCAGCGACCAGTACTTCTTGGCGTCGGTCTTGGTCATGTTGGTGCAGCCGTGCGAGCCCGGCGGGTTCCACATGCTGACGCCGACGGAGTGGAAGGCCTGGCCGCCGTCGAAGAACTGGGCGTAGGGCATCGGCACGTCGTAGATGGACGAGACGTGGTCGATGTTGCGCCAGTAGATCTTCTTCAGGCCGGTGCGGGTCTCGTACCCGTCGCGGCCGGTGCGCACCGGGACGGGGCCGTAGACGAGCTTGTCGCCGTCCTGGATCCAGCTCAGCTGGAGCGTCAGGTTCACACAGGCGATCCGGCCCTTGTTCACCGGGCACTTGCCGTCCTTGTTGGGGTTCTTCCCGACGGCCTTCTGCTTCTGCATCAGGTCCATCACGCCCCAGGTGACGGACCCGGCGTAGCCGATGTTCGGGGAGATGCCGTGCTTGGTCTGGAAGGCCTTGATGGCCTTGCAGTCGGCGGCGGACTGCCTGCCGTCGACCGGACGGCCGAGGAACTTCTCCACCTGCTTCTGGTACGGGCCGGTCTGCGTGGTGCAGCTCGCGGCGGCGGCCGGCGTGGCGCCGAGCACGAGCGTGAGCGGTGCCACCAGCGCGGTGATCCCCAGTGCGACGGCACTCCGTCTGCGTACGTCCCCCATGGCTGGTCATGCCCTTTCGCGGAAGTTTGAGTGTGCGATGTCTGCCAGCTAGACGGGCGGGGGCGGGTTCCGGTTGTACTGTCGGCCGCGCTGCGACGGAACAGTGACATACCCCACCGGTACGAGGTGGGGCATGTCTCCGCACAGCGGTTGATAACGGAGGTCAGGTCCTGTGGGTGTCAGCGGTAGCCGGCCGTGTCCGCCGGCTTGCCCGCGTCCTGGACCTCCACCAGGTAGCGCCAGGCGTCCGGGCGGCTGCCGTCGAGGTCGGTGAAGCCGTACTCCTGGGCGAGTCCGCCACTGGAGAGCGACTGCCCGTTCCAGCGCGCCACGTCCGCGTCGGCGGCGAGTGCGGCCACGGCGCGGCCCACGTAGTGCGGGGTCTCGGAGATGGCGAAGTGGGGGACGTGCTCCAGGGCATCGCGCCACTTCTCCTCGCGCACTCCGAAGGCGTCCAGCATGATCTCCGAGCGCATCCAGCCCGGAGTGAGGGCGACGGCGGTGGCGCCGCGCGGGCCGAGTTCGTGACCGAGGGAGAAGGCCATGCGCAGCACGGCCGCCTTGGCGAGGTCGTAGAAGAAGCTGTTTCGGTAGTTTGCGGCGTTGTATTCGGCGGTGCCGTCGGTGACCTCGACGACCAGGCCGCCGGGGTTGCGCAGCAGCAGGGGCAGGGCGTGGTGGCTGGTGATGGCGTGCGTCTCGACGGCGAGTCTGAGCAGGCGCAGGCCGTTGTCGAGGTCGTGCTCCCAGAGCGGGGTCTCCCACTCGAAGAGCTTCTCGCTGCCCCAGATGTCGTTGACGAGGACGTCGAGGCGGCCCTGCTCGTCCGCGATCCGGTCCACCAGGGCCCGGACCTGCGCCGGGTCGAGGTGGTCGGTGGGGACGGCGACACCCCGGCCGCCGGCGGCGGTGACCAGGTCGGCGGTGTCCTCGATGGTCTCGGGCCGGTCGTACTCCGAGCGGCGGGCGCGGGTGGTGCGGCCCGTGACATAGACCGTGGCGCCGGCCGCGCCGAGTTCCACGGCGATTCCTCGTCCGGCGCCCCGGGTCGCACCGGCGACCAGTGCGACCTTGCCCTGCAACGGAGCTGACATGTCCGACCTCCTGTGAGCTGACTGCGTGTCGCCTTCAGCGTGACGGGTAAGCCGGACATCTTCTGTCGCCTTTTATCGGCGACACGCGATCAGTGGCCCCGGGCGATCCATTCCTCCAGCCGCGGGGCCTCGGCGCCGATGGTGGTGGAGTCGCCGTGGCCGGTGCGGACCGTCGTCCCGGGCGGCAGTGTGAGCAGCCGGTCGCGGATCGAGTCGATGATCGTCGGGAAGTGCGAGAAGGAACGGCCGGTGGCCCCGGGGCCGCCCTGGAACAGGGTGTCGCCGGTGAAGACGGTGCCCAGTGCCGGGTCGTGGAGACAGACCGCGCCGGGCGCGTGCCCCGGGGTGTGCATCACCCGTAGGTCGGCGCCGCCGGCCTCGATCACCTGGCCGTCGACCAGCCAGGCGTCCGGCTCGCGGTCCGGGTGGGTCTGCTTCCACAGCGGCAGGTCGTCGTGGTGCAGCCAGATGGTGGCGCCGGTGCGCTCGGCGAGGGCGGGGGCGGCGTCGATGTGGTCGTTGTGGGCGTGCGTGCACACGATGGCCGTCAGCCGACGGTCCCCGACGGCCTCGGCGATGGCGTCGGCGTCGTGGGCGGCGTCGATGACGATCACCTCGTGGTCGTCGCCGACGATCCACACGTTGTTGTCGACGTCCCAGGTGCCGCCGTCGAGGCTGAACTGTCCGGAGGTGACGAGGTGTTCGATGCGCGTGGTCATCACAGCACCACCACCGAGCGCAGCACGTCGCCGTGGTGCATCCGCGCGAACGCCTTCTCCACCTCGTCGAGCTGGATCGTCTCGGTCACGAACGCACCGAGGTCAAGACGCCCCTGCAGATGCAGGTCGATCAGCATCGGGAAGTCACGGGAGGGCAGGCAGTCGCCGTACCAGCTCGACTTCAGTGCTCCGCCGCGGCCGAAGACGTCGAGCAGCGGCAGATCGAGCTTCATCTCGGGCGTGGGAACGCCGACGAGGACGACCGTGCCGGCGAGGTCACGGGCGTAGAAAGCCTGCTTGTACGTCTCCGGGCGGCCGACGGCCTCGATGACGACATCGGCGCCGAAGCCGCCGGTGAGCTCGCGGATCGCCTCGACCGGGTCGTTCTCGCGCGAGTTCACGGTGTGGGTGGCGCCCATGGCGCGGGCGGTCTCCAGCTTCCGGTCGTCGATGTCGACGGCGATGATCGTCGCCGCTCCGGCCAGGTGCGATCCGGCGATGGCCGCGTCGCCGACGCCGCCGCAGCCGATGACGGCCACCGAGTCGCCCCGGCCGACGTTCCCGGTGTTGATCGCGGCGCCGATGCCGGCCATCACGCCGCAGCCCAGCAGCCCGGCCACCTGCGGCGCGACGCCCGGGTCGACCTTGGTGCACTGCCCGGCCGCCACCAGCGTCTTCTCGGCGAAGGCGCCGATACCGAGGGCCGGGGACAGCTCCTGGCCGGTCGAGGCGAGGGTCATCTTCTGCCCGGCGTTGTGGGTGTCGAAGCAGTACCAGGGCCGCCCGCGCAGACAGGCCCGGCACTTCCCGCACACCGCACGCCAGTTGAGGATCACGAAGTCACCGGGCTCGACATCGGTGACGCCGGCGCCGACCGTCTCGACCACCCCGGCGGCCTCGTGGCCCAGCAGGAAGGGGAACTCGTCGTTGATGCCGCCCTGCTTGTAGTGCAGGTCGGTGTGGCACACCCCGCAGGCCTGCACCCGCACCACGGCCTCGCCGGGACCCGGGTCGGGCACCACGACCGTCTCGATCCGCACCGGCTCGTCCTTGCCGGGTGCGATCACGCCGCGTACTTCCTGGGCCATGGTGCTGACTCCTTCGTCGGCCGGGGTCCGTTCCTTTCCGACCCTACGCGCGACTGATCGGTAAGGGGCACGGATCGGCCACCCCCGGCTGTGCGCAAAGGGCGGGCCGCGCGGGCCGGCGGCGACGTAGCCTGAACGCCCGCCGACGCCGAAGGAGCGCCGTGAGCATCGCAGAGACCCAGAACGCCACACCCGCGTGGCGGCAGCTGCTCGGATACGTACGGCCGCACCGCTGGTCCCTGTTCGCCGGCGCGCTGCTCTCGCTGGTCACCGGGGCGACCGGGCTGCTGCTGCCGCTGGTCGCGCGGGGCCTGATCGACGACCTGTCGCACGACCGGGCCATCACCGGCGCCCTGCTCGCCATGTCGGCCCTGGTCCTGGCCAACGCGGCGGTGGGCGCACTGGGTTCGTACGTGCTGACCCGCACCGCCGAATCGGTGGTGCTCGGCGCGCGGCGCGCCCTGTCGTCGTATCTGCTGCGGCTGCGCATCACAGCCGTGGACCGCAGCGAACCCGGGGACCTGATGGCCCGCATCACCTCCGACACCACTCTGCTGCGCGCGGTCACCACCGACTCGCTGGTCGGCCTGGGCACGGGCGGCCTCACGCTCGTCGCGACGGTGGTGATGATGGGCTTGGTGGACGCCGTGCTGCTGGGCGTCACCCTCGCCGTGATCCTGGGGGCGGGCGTGGTCCTCGGGGTGATCGTGCCGCGCATCAACAAGGCCAGCCGGCAGGCGCAGAACGCGGTGGGCGTCATGGGCGCGTCGCTGGAGCGGATCCTCGGCGCCCTGCGCACCGTGAAGGCGTCCGGCGCGGAGCACCGCGAGGAGCGGACGCTGCACGAGGCGGCGCAGGAGTCGTGGCGGCAGAGCGTGCGCGCCGCCAAGTGGTCGGCGGCCGCCGGCAACACGGCGGGACTCTCGATGCAGATCGCCTTCATCACGGTGCTCGCCGTCGGCGGCGCCCGGGTCGCGACCGGTACGGTCGACGTGGGCACGCTGGTCGCGTTCCTGCTGTACGTCTTCTACCTGATGTCGCCGATACAGCAGGTCGTCGGCGCCGTCACCCAGTACCAGACGGGCGCCGCGGCCCTCACCCGCATCGAGGAGGCGCTGCGTCTGCCCGCCGAGCCGGCCGCCGAGGCCGCGCCGCTGCCCTCCCCGGGCGCACGGCCCGCGGCCCTCGCCTTCCACGACGTCCGCTTCCGCTACGCCGACGACCTGCCCTACGTCCATCACGGAGTGACGTTCACCGTGCCCGCGCAGGGCATGACGGCGTTCGTCGGCCCGTCCGGCGCCGGCAAGACCACCGTCTTCTCCCTGATCGAGCGGTTCTACGACCCCGAGTCCGGCGTGATCACGCTGGACGGGCGGGACCTGAACGACTGGGAGCTGCCCCGGCTTCGCGCCGCGATCGGCTACGTGGAGCAGGACGCGCCGGTCCTGTCGGGCTCCCTGCGGGACAACCTGCTGCTGGGCAATCCGGAAGCGGATGAGGACGCCCTCGCGCGGGTGCTCAAGACGACGCGTCTCGACGACTTGGTCTCCCGGCTGCCGGCCGGCCTCGGCACGCTCGTCGGGCACCGCGGTACCAGGCTGTCGGGTGGTGAGCGGCAGCGCGTCGCCATCGCCCGTGCGCTGCTGCGCCGCCCCCGGCTGCTGCTCCTCGACGAGGCGACCTCGCAGCTGGACGCGGTGAACGAGGCGGCGCTGCGCGACACCGTCGCCGACGTGGCCCGGACGACCACGGTCCTCGTCGTGGCGCACCGGCTGTCCACGGTGACGATGGCCGACCGGATCGTGGTGATGGACGCGGGCCGGGTCCGGGCCGTCGGTACGCACCGCGAGCTCGTGACGGCCGATCCGCTGTACGCGGAGCTGGCGGCGACACAGTTCCTCGCCACGGCGGACTGAGTCCGGGCGGGGTGGGGGCCATCCGGATCCGGGCGGCCCCCACCTCGCGCGCAGCCGTCGGCCGACGTCCGGAAGGCGGCCGAAGACCGGTGAGGCCAGGCCGGCGACCCGGTTCAGCTGGTCGAGGCCGGTGAGCCGGTTCAGCCCGGCCGGGGTGAGGAGCACCGCGGGATCTCGTCCTGTGCTCGGCGGGGATGTCGCTCACGGTCGGCGAGTGGAGCGTGGCCGCCGGGCCGAGCGGGCTCCTGCCCTCCACGTCGGTCGCGTTCGCCGGCGGCGCGACGAGGCCGGTGAAGGCGGCGGCGAGACCAACGGCGGCGACGGCACGTCGTGTCAGACGTGCCCGTCGCAACGCGGACCGGCCCCCGCGGGAACACGGGCGGACCGTGCCGCTCACCCCTCAGCCCCGGTGTCCCGGCTGCGCTTGCAGTGACCACCGGGCGGGAGGAGGCTCGACAGGAGAGAGCCTCGCGGCCCGCTCCCGCCGGGGCGCCCTTCGAAGGAGGTCATCATGGGAACCGCGGCAGACCCCGCCTTCGACCGAGAGACCCTGCGCCGGGCCGTGGAAGGACAGACCCCGGACATCCTGCTCTCCCTGTACGCGGACGACGCGGAGATGCGCATCGTGGACCGCACGACCCAGCCGAGCCACCCCAAGGTCCTGCACGGCAGGGACGAGATCGGCCGGATGCTGGAGGACGTCTACAGCCGCGACATGTCGCACACGCTGGAGCGGTGCGTCATCCAGGGCGACGAGGCCGCCTACAGCGAGAGCTGCCGGTACGCGGACGGGGTGCGCGTCCTGTCCGAGTCCATGATCGCGCTGCGCGACGGCAAGATCGCCGAACAGACCCTGGTCCAGGCCTGGGACGAGTAGCGGGTCGTCGTGGTGCCGGGACAGGCGGTGGAGGCCGCCGCCCGGCGACTCGGTGCCACCGGTGTGATCAGCGCATCCAGGCGCTGTACGACATGACGTCGCCCTCCTCGACGCCGAACGCTGGCTCCGGCTCCGTGACGGTGCTCTCCAGCCCGAGGACGGCACCGGTGGCCGGGTCCATGATCAGCATGCGGCGGACGCCCGGCGCGTCGTTCACATAGGCCTGGCCGCGTCGGCCCAGCCGGTCGGTCACCCGGCCCACCGGTCGCAGCCCCTCGGCGCCGGCCAGGACTCGGGCGAGCGCCGCGCTCTCGCGCGCCCCGAGGGTCCAGTGGTCCAGCAGCATCGCCGTGGCGTCCAGAAGCTCGGGCGTGGTCAGCGGGGCGTCCGTGAACCGGGCTTCCTTGAGATAGGCACGCAACCGAGCCGGGTCCCGCGGTGGCGGTGACTGAGGCGGGGCGTCGCTCCAGCTCGGCGGGTACGTCCGGTCGAGGAGGACGTGGCGGTCGTCGACGAGGTGCGGTGTGCCGGCCGCGTCGGAGAGGACCGGGCGGCCGGGGTGCCTCGGGTCGGTCGCCACGACGAGTTCGGTGTGGCTGCCGTCGGGCCGCCAGCGCACGATGCGCTCCTCGGGCAGGGTGATCGGGGGCTTGTCGTCCGACATTCCGAGGCTCCAGGACTGCACGTGCGTGCCCTTGCGCAGACGGGCCGCGCCGTCGGCCACGGCGGCGGCACGCTCGGCCAGCCGGTCCAGGGGCACGGGTGTGGAACCCGACTCGATCACCAGCGGACGGGGCGCGGCGACCGCGGGCGTGGTACTCGGCCCGCTCAGCACGAAGGTGAGGGTCAGGGCGGCGACGACGGCCGTGGCGACCAGCCCCCAGGCCAGCCGGGGCCCCCACGCCGGCCTGAACCGCGGCCGGGACCGGCGTGAGCCGGGCAGCAGGCGGCCGGAAGGCCGGCCCGGCCGGTACGGCGGGTGCCCGGATGGCAAACCCCGCCGGTTCCGCAGACGACCGGAGAGCCGCCCCGGCCCGCCCCGCAGGGACCCGGGCGGCTGGTCGCCCGGATCCGGCAGACGCCCGGACATCGGGTCCTCCCGGTCCCGCATCAGCTGCTCGAGTCGGCGCTCGGCGTTGTGGTCCAGGGGACCGTCGGCGAAGCGGGGGCCGCCGGACGGCACCGGGTCGGCGCTGCGCAGCAGGTCGAGTTCGTCAGCCATGGCCGTGTTCCTTCGGGGCGGTCACGCAGGAGTGCTCGGTGATCAGGGGCTCGGGACGCATGCGGTCGATCTCGGCTCTCAGGCGGCGCCGGGCCCGGTGCAGCCGCATGGCGGCGGCCCGGCTGCCGCAGCCGAGGGCGACGGCTACCTCGTCGATGCCGAGTTGCTCCCAGGCCGTCAGACGCAGCACCTCCTGGTCGGCCGCCGAGAGCCGGGCGAGTGCCTCGTGCACCCAGCCGCCAGGGGTGTCGGCATCCGGCCCCGCCGCGATGTGCCGTCCGTGGGCGGTGTCGTCGTTGCCGAGCCGGTCGACGAGCCGGCGGCGCCGTCCATGACCGCGTACCGCGTTGGCCAGGCAGTTGCGTGCCACGCCGTAAAGCCAGGGCAGCGCGGCGGCCGGGACGTCGGCCCGGCGCCGCCAGGCCACCGTGAACACCTCCGCCACCACTTCCTCCACCTCGCCGGCGCGCCCGTCCAGCCGCCGCGCGACATAGCGGCTGACCGCCCAGTAGTGCTCGCGGTAGGCAGCGGCGAAGATCTCGTCGTTGCTCATGTCCCGTTCGTGTCCGGCAAGTTCTCGATCGTCACACCCGTTTTCGTGATTCTCGTCGCGTCGGTGAAGTGTGACGTCCGGGCCGGGCGCGGACACAGGCGGGGCATGAGGCACCTGAAGTGGCTGACGACCACGGATCACAAGACGATCGGCACGCTGTACCTGGTGACGTCGTTCGCGTTCTTCGTCATCGGTGGTGTGATGGCGCTGTTCATGCGCGCCGAGCTGGCCCGGCCTGGTCTGCAGATCATGTCGAACGAGCAGTTCAACCAGGCGTTCACGATGCACGGCACGATCATGCTGCTGATGTTCGCGACGCCGCTGTTCGCCGGCTTCGCGAACTGGATCATGCCGCTGCAGATCGGCGCGCCGGACGTGGCGTTCCCGCGGCTGAACATGTTCGCCTACTGGCTGTACCTGTTCGGCTCGCTCATCGCGGTCGGCGGCTTCCTCACCCCGCAGGGCGCCGCGGACTTCGGCTGGTTCGCCTACAGCCCGCTCTCGGACGCGGTCCGCTCCCCGGGCATCGGCGCCGACATGTGGATCATGGGTCTGGCCTTCTCCGGCTTCGGCACCATCCTCGGCTCGGTCAACTTCATCACCACGATCATCTGCATGCGCGCCCCGGGCATGACGATGTTCCGCATGCCGATCTTCACCTGGAACGTGCTCCTGACCGGTGTCCTGGTCCTGCTCGCCTTCCCGGTCCTGGCCGCGGCCCTGTTCGCCCTGGAGGCGGACCGCAAGTTCGGCGCCCACATCTTCGACTCCGCCAACGGCGGCGCGTTGCTGTGGCAACACCTCTTCTGGTTCTTCGGCCATCCGGAGGTGTACATCATCGCCCTGCCGTTCTTCGGCATCATCTCCGAGGTCATTCCGGTCTTCTCCCGCAAGCCGATGTTCGGCTACACGGGTCTGATCGGCGCGACCATCGCGATCGCGGGTCTGTCCGTGACGGTGTGGGCGCACCACATGTACGTCACCGGCGGTGTGCTGCTGCCGTTCTTCTCCTTCATGACGTTCCTCATCGCGGTCCCGACCGGTGTGAAGTTCTTCAACTGGATCGGCACCATGTGGCGCGGCAGCCTCTCGTTCGAAACGCCCATGCTCTGGGCGGCCGGCTTCCTCGTCACCTTCGTCTTCGGCGGGCTCACGGGTGTGCTGCTGGCCTCGCCGCCCCTCGACTTCCACGTCTCCGACTCGTACTTCGTGGTGGCGCACTTCCACTACGTGATCTTCGGAACGGTGGTGTTCGCGATGTTCTCCGGCTTCCACTTCTGGTGGCCGAAGTTCACCGGCAAGATGCTGGACGAGCGCCTCGGCAAGATCACCTTCTGGACGCTGTTCATCGGCTTCCACGGCACGTTCCTGGTCCAGCACTGGCTGGGTGCCGGGGGCATGCAGCGGCGGATCCCCGACTATCTGTCGGTGGAAGGCCTGACCACGCTGAACACGGTGTCGAGCGTCTTCTCGTTCCTGCTCGGCATGTCGATGCTGCCGTTCCTCTACAACGTGTGGAAGACGGCGAAGTACGGCGAGAAGGTCGTGACCGACGATCCGTGGGGCTACGGCCGCTCGCTGGAGTGGGCGACCTCCTGCCCGCCGCCGCGCCACAACTTCGTCGTGCTGCCGAAGATCCGCAGCGAGTCCCCGGCGTTCGACCTGCGCCACGACGCCATCGCCGCGGCGAAGCGGGAGCTGACGCCGCGATGACCGCCATGGAGGGGCTCCCCATGGACCTGCGGGCGTTCCACAACGAGGTCGAGGGCCATCTGCTGGCCGCCGCCGCACGCGAGGAGGCCCGCGCGGCCGCCGCCCGCTTCACCGCCGGGCTGGCCTGGCTGCCGAAGGCCCAACGGTTGGAGATGGAGCGGCGGTTCGCGGAGGAACACCTCGCCCTCGCCCGGGCCTCGTGGCAGCGCACGGCCCGGCGCGGCGAGGAACTGCGCGGCGAGTACGAGGCGGTGTACCGCAGGCTCCGCGCGCGGCTGCTGGCCGGACTGCTGCTGGGGATCGCGTGGGTGGTGGCGGCGGATCTCGTGGTGCTGGTGTCGGTCTGAACGGTTGTGGTGAACCCTCGTGCTTTCGCCCGAGCCGCCGCCACGCGAGGTGCGGGGGCTCGGACGGAGCCCGCGTTACGGAGGGGGCGGCGTCAGCGTGCCGTCCGGCGCACCGTGTTCTCGCGCCATTCCCGGCCGATCGATCGCATCAGGGCCGGGTACACCCCCAGGTACCGGAAGGGTTTGATGCCGAGCATGTACAGGGAGCCCAGGAGTCCGTTGGGCTTCACCAGGACGGCCATCTGGCCGCGGTAGCCGCCGTTCCCGTCGGAGACCCAGCCGATGTGCATCACCCCGTGCATGGTCTTGTTGGCGTACTCGGCGGCCCACTCGTCGTGTGTCTGGAAGATTGATGTGAAGGGCGCCGCGCCGAGGTCGGGCCCCCGCGGCCCCTCGCGCAGGTCGTCCGGCAGGCGGTCGCGCAGCGTCGCCACCCGGCCGCCGACGCCCGAGCCCGGCTTGTCCCAGCCGAGCAGCGCACCCAGCTTCCAGCGCACCGCGAAAAGGAAGCGGCCCACGGGGTTGCCGCCGTCGGGACCGCCCCCGCCATCCGCCATCTGCTGGACCAGGTGGTGCAGGTCGTCCGGACCCCCCGGCGTGGGCAGGACCCACAGATCCTCGAGCCGGAAGTCGCCGGCGATCTCGTGGATCCGCCAGGGCCGGGACGTGTGGTCGGTTGAGGGAAGGCGCAGACCGCTCATGACAGATCCTTGTCTATACGGTGGCGTATAGATCGAGCATAGACCCATCTATACGGCTCCGTATACTTAGCCGGGGCATGTGAGGGGAGACACGGTATGGGCGCGATCCGCACACCACGGGACAAGTGGATCGAGGAGGGGCTGCGGGCACTCGCCGCCGGCGGCCCCGAGGCTGTACGCGTCGAGGCCCTCGCCCAGGCGCTCGGCGTCAGCAAGGGCGGTTTCTACGGCTACTTCCGCAACCGCGCCGGCCTGCTGGAGGAGATGCTCGACACCTGGGAGCGAGCGGTCACCGAGGACGTCATCGAGCGCATCGAGCGCGACGGGGGCGACGCCCGCGAGCGGCTCGGCCGGCTCTTCGACTTCGTGGGGTCGCTCGAGACGCGCGTGACCAGCGCCGGGGTCGAGCTCGCGATCCGCGACTGGGCCCGGCGCGACGAAGGCGTCGCGCGCCGCCTCCGCCGGGCCGACAACCGGCGCATGGACTATCTGCGCGAGCTCTACGGGGCCTTCTGCCCCGACGAGGGCGATGTCGAGGCCCGCTGCCTGATCACCTTCTCGCTGCGCATCGGCGACCACCTCATCGCAGCCGACAACGGCCCGCGCAGCCGTACGGAAGTCCTCGCCGCGGTCAGGAAGCGGCTGTTGGACCAGTAGCCGGTCAAATCCTGTTCGAGGTGGGCTCATCGGTACCCGCTCGGGCGACCGCCGCCGCCCGGTCCGCGGTCCGGGTCCGGTCGAGGTCCGGTCCCGGGCGGCGTGCGGCGTGCGGCGTGCGGCGTGCGGCGTGCGGCGTGCGGCGTGCGGCGTGCGGCGTGCGGCGTGCGGCGTGCGGCGTGCGGCGTGCGGCAGGACGCTCCCCCGCACCCGGCGAGCGCCGTCACGCCTCCGGCTTCCACCCCGGCGGCCACAGGATGCCCAGCAGTTGGCGGACCAGTTCGTCGACGACCTCGTCGAGTGTCGCGTCGACCCAGCCGGCGCTCCAGTCGTGCAGCAGGCCGTTGACACTGCCGATGAAGCCCGTCGCGGCGAGGCGGTAGTCGCGGGGCGCGGCCTCTCCGCGTGCGGCGGCCGCGTCGGCCTCGGCGCAGATGAGGTCGACCCAGCCGGCCCGGCGGGCGAGGCGCTGCTCCTCCAGGCGCGGGCTGACGCCGATGATCTCGACGAAGGTGATGCGGATCCGGCGCGGATCGGCGGCGAGGCTGCCGGCGTAGGCGCGGAAGATCGCCGTGGCGCGTTCGACGAGCGGCAGGTCCGAGGCGGCCGCGGCCGCCTCCAGCACGGCCGCTTCGGCCCAGCCGTTGACCTGGAGGTGCAGGGCGGCCAGCACGTCCTCAAGCGTCCGGAACTCTTCGTAGAACTGCCGCGTGGACAGCCCGGCCGTCTCACTGAGCACCGCGACCGTGGTGGAGCGGAAGCCGGGCGTGTCGCCGAACAGCTGGAGCGCGGCGTCGAGAAACCGCCGGCGCCGCTCGGCCTGCCGCTCCTCGGCGGTTTTGCCGCCGTAACGGCCGGTCGGCGCTCTGAGTCTGCCCGGCACCGGCTCTCCCTTCGTGGTTCGAACACCGATTTTGTCGTGTACGCGGTCTTGTGGAGAAGGCCGCCCCTTCCTTACTTTGCAGTAAGTTCATTCTGAAAGCACGAGTGTTCAGATTCCAGACCCCCGCTTTGGCATGTTCCACTCACAAAGCTCACCCCACAGCAGAGAGGGGAGCAGTCATGCCCGTCTTCCGACGCCGGCACCTGTGCTCCGTAGCGGCAGCCCTCGCCCTGATCGTCACCGCTCCCGCGACCGCCGCCACCGCGGCCACCCCGGACTCCTCCACCGCGCTGCGTGAGGTGCTCTTCGTGGGCAACAACTGGGGCGGCACCGCCGATGTCATCCGCTCCACGGGCGACTTCGCGAAGATCGGCCGGATCAACGTCGTCCCCGACAAGGCCGAGCGGATGGCGGAGATCAACGCTGATCCGATCAGGTGGATCTACTTCATGGCGATCCGCAACAGCGTCGGTGAGGGCCACGACCAGTTCGTCGACGACATGTACTCCACGCCGGACGGGACGTCGGTGGTCGTCTCGCGGCCGAGCTTCGCCGACGTCGTGTCGATCGACCTCGCGTCCGGGCGGCTCAACTGGCGCTTCCCGGTGTCGGGTTACCGCTCCGACCACATGGCTGTCTCCCCCGACGGCAAGCGGGTCGCGGTGTCGGCGTCGACCTCCGGCACCGTGCACGTGCTGGACATCGTCTCCGGCCGTGAACTGGGCAAGTTCGGCACCGGCGACAAGCCGCACGAGAACATCTTCACCCAGGACGGCAAGTACATCTACAACATGGCCATCGGCGACGTGAACACGCAGACCGACGCACCGTGGCTGGACTGGACGAAGGGCGACCGGCGCATCACCGTCGTCGACGCCACGACGTTCAAGCAGGTCAAGGTCATCGACATGCGCCCGCGGCTGGACGCGCTCGGCCTCAAGGACTACTCCGACGCGGTCCGCCCGGCCGTCTTCACGCCGGACGAGTCGAAGCTGTACTTCCAGGTCTCCTTCTTCAACGGCTTCTTCGAGTACGACATCGCCGCCGACAAGATCACCCGCACCAAGACCCTGCCGAAGAACGCGGCCACCAGCGACGACCGCACGACCTTCGTAAACGACTCGCGTCACCACGGCATCTCGATGAGCCCGGACGGACGCAAGCTGTGCGTCGCGGGCACCATGGACGACTACGCCACCGTCGTCGACCGCGCCACCCTCCAGGAGGGTCCGCTCGTCACCGCCTCCAAGCCCTACTGGGCCACGGTCAGCGGTGACGGCAGGTCCTGCGTGGTCTCCGAGAGCGGCACCGACCAGGTCACGGCCATCGACTTCGCCACCGGGAAGAAGGTCGTGTCCGTGCCGGTCGGTGACCATCCGCAGCGCGTCCGGCTCGGCCATGTGACGGCCGACTGGACGAGTCCGTCCGCTAGGTGACCTCCTTCGCCGCCCACGTCGCCAGTTCGGAGCGGGCCGCGCTGAGCAGCTCCGCCGAGGGAGCCGCCGCCCCGTTGGTCACCAGCGCGTAGTGCAGGACGCCCGAGTCCGGCGCGGTGAGCAGCAGGCGGCGGCTTCCCGTGCCGCCGGGCTCCTGCGCCACGCCGACCGGGGTGGTTGGGGTGTACGCCGGCGGGGCGTGGACCGTGCCCAGGTCGGAGACGACCGTGGTGGACCCGGTCGGGAAGCTCGCCGGGAGGTGCAGTTCGGTGGGGGCCGGGCCGCCGTCCGAACGCCACAGCAGCAGCCCGTACTGCCCGGACCCCACGAGCCGTTGCACGTTCGGCAGCGACCCGGGCACCGGGTTCCAGGTCAGGGTCGTCGAGCCGTCCCGGGAGCGGTCCTCGTAGGTGAAACCGACGGTCCGACCGGCCGTGGCACTCGGGTAGACGCGGTCCAGGAGCCGGGCGTCCTGGCGCAGCACGGGCTTGCCCGCGTCGTCCAGGCGTACGGCGGACAGGTCCTCGTCGTTCCAGGCGTCACCGCTGGTGAGGACCTTGCCGGGGTTGCCGTTCATCAGCTCGTGGTGACGGCCGTTGTAGATGTCCCACTGCCACTGTGTGCCCGACAGCAGGGGTCCCGAGGCGGCCGGGTCGGACCACCAGTCGGCGCCCTTCAGGCGTGAGTCGAGGGCCTGGTACATCGCCTTGAGGACGGTCGGCGCCTTGTCGGCGACGTTGCCGGCCAGGGGGTGCCCGAACTCGCTGACCACCGCTGCCGTCTGCGCGGCGGCGGCCCGGTCCCGGACGGTGCGGAAGTCGCCCGCGTACTGGCCGTCGGCCGCCTTGCCCCACATGAAGACGCCGGAGATGGCCTTCTGGTCGTAGAAATGGGTGTTGAAGACATAGCGCGGCCCGAGTGTCCCGGCGTCGAGCAGACCGCCCTCGTGCTTCTGGAAGTCGAGGTTGGCGTTCCAGAAGAGGTTGGGCTCCGCGAAGGCGGGCTTGTCGCGCCACCCGGCCGCATCCATGCGGGTCCGGAACTTCTCGTAGAACGGCCAGAGCACGTCCTTCTCCCAGGCGCGGCTGGTCTGCCCGGAGTCGTAGCTGCCCGCGTGCGGCTCGTTGTAGGGGTCGAAGCCCACGATGCCCTTGAACTGGTCGGCGCTCAGGTGCTGTCGCACGTAGGCCATGGTCTTCTCGGCGGTGGTGAGGAACGCGTCCTGCACGCCGTGCGCGTTGTGCCAGAAGTCGTGCGTGGCGCGCTTCACCGCCTCGTTCTGGGTGATGTTCTGCCCCCAGAAGAGGCAGATCCCGCAGGACTCGTCCGGGTAGTTCCCGGCGTCCACCGCCCACTTGGGCGCACCGTCGCCGGTGTACCAGCTGTCGTCGTCGAAGAGGTGGCGCGAGTACAGGTCCTGGTGGAAGTCGGGGTAGACGCGGATGCCGGCGTCGAGGAAGGCCTTCATCTGATCGGTGGCGGCGGCCAGGTAGGCCGTGTCCACCCGGCCGCGCTCGGGCTCGGCGTACGCCCAGGAGAGCAGGAAGCGGACGGTGTTGCCGCCGCCGAGGGCGCGCAGCGCGGTCGCCGACGTGCGGGCGTCGGCGACCGAGGCGAAGGGCAGGCCCTTGTTCTCCGCGAGCTTGGTCTCGCCGGAGACGTTGTAGCCGCGCAGCACCACCTCGCGGCCGTGCGCATCGGTGAAGCGGCCGTTCCGCACGGTGACGGTGGGGTCGTCGAACCAGAGGGAGCCGGGAGGTGACGCGGCGGTGGCCGGCGGAACACCCACCACCGAGGGGGAACCGAAGAGGACAGCCAGGACGACCAGCAGACGCGCTCGGATAGTCGGCATGTCCACTACAGTCAGGCCATATCAGGACACCGTCAACACCCCTGACTCTGGAGTAAGTTCCCGCTCGGCCGCCGCGCACACCTCAGCCGCCCACCCTTCGTGTCACGTTCAACAAGTACTCCTTCCTGTTCAGCGGGTTGTGATCGGTGCGCGGGCGCTCGGGGATCGTGCCGTGGGTGATTGGCGCGTAGTGGGCGAAGGAGCTCTCCAGTTCGCCCTCGCCCCGGGTGAGTCCGGGCAGTCGCTGTTCGAGCGCGTGCACCCGGGCGGCCGGCACAGTGCCCTCCAGGACGCAGCGGTCGTCCTGGTTCAGCGTCGTCTCGGGCACGGCCGCGAGCCCGGCGAGGACCGGCAGCAGGGCGCCGAGGGTGTCGGCCGGAGCCTCGATGCGGAAACGGTGCATCGGCTCGTGGACGCGTGTCCCGGCCCGCCGCAGCGCCTCGATCAGCACCAGCGGGGTCACGCCGCGGAAGTCGGCGCCCGTGCTCGACATGCTCTTGTCGAAGCCCTGGTGGGCATGGCTCTGACGGGGCGAGTAACCGCTGTGGGTCATCGTGACCGCGCAGTCGGGAACCTGCCAGCCGTGCAGCCCCTGGAGGAGCGTCTCGCGCACGGTGTCCTCCACGGCCTTGAAGAACGCGTACGGCATGGAGCCGAGCTCCACCTCCAGCCGGAAGGCGACACCCGAGCCGACCGGCGCGGGCTCGACGCGCAGGCCGACCGTCGCGAGGAACGGGTTCGGGTCCTTCTTGTTGAACTCGACGGCCTGCCCGGTCCCGACGAGCCGTTCGACGCACAGCGGCGTGGTCTCGCGGAAGGTGACGTCGAGGCCGTACTCGTCGGCGAGGGTGGCCTGGATGACCTCCTTCTGCACCTCGCCGTAGAGGGAGACGGAGGTCTCCCGGCGGCGTTCGTCGTGGCGCAGGCCGATCAGCGGGTCCTGTTCGGCGAGCCGGGTGAGCGCGAGGTGGAGCGCTCCCCGGTGCACGCCCGGGCCCGGAACGACGACCGTCTCCAAGGTGGGCGGGGCGAAGAAGTGCTCGTAGGCCTTGCGGGGTTCGCCGATCGCGTCGCCGATCCGGATGTCGTCCAGCCCGGTGAGGCGGGCGATCCGGCCGGCGGCGACGGTGTCCCGGCGAGTGTCCGTGCCGTCGCCGAAGACGCTGATCCCGGTGATCCGGCCTTCGGCTCCGTCCGCCCCGAAGGGGACCCGGTCACGGACGCGCAGGGTCCCGGAGAACATCCGGGCGTAGGCGAGCTTCTCCCCCGCCGGTCCCCGCTCGACCTTGAACACACTGGCGGACACCGGCCCGTCCGCATCCCCGTCGGCCGCCGGGAGCAGCTCTTCGATGCCCGACAGGAGCGCTTCCAGGCCCGCGCCCGTGGCGGCGGAACCGAAGTAGACCGGGTGGACGAGCGCCTCCCGGGTCTGCGCGACGAGGGACCGGTGCAGCAGGGGGTCCGTGACGGTGTTCCCGACGTACGCGGACAGCAGGGCGTCGTCGTGGTCGGCGAGAACGTCGACGGCGGCCAGGGCGGCGGCCGGTGCGCTGCGGGGCACGAAGCGGGCCGACCGGGTGCCGAGACCGTCGGCGGTCCCCATCGGCACGATCGCGGGTGTCAGACGGGCCGAGATCTCCCGCAGCACCTCCTCGTGGCGTGCCCCGCTCCGGTCGATCTTGTTGACGAAGAGCAGGGTCGGGATGCGCAGCCGCTGGAGGGTGCGCATCAGCACGCGCGTCTGGGCCTGCACCCCTTCGACGGCGGAGATCACGAGGACGACGCCGTCCAGCACACCGAGCACCCGCTCGACCTCGGCGATGAAGTCGGGGTGACCGGGAGTGTCGATGAGGTTGACGATCGCACCGTCGAGTGGGAACGAGACGACGGCCGACTTGATGGTGATGCCGCGCTGCCGTTCCAGGTCGAGGGTGTCGGTGCGGGTGTTCCCGTCGTCGACGCTGCCGATCTCGTCGATCACCCCGGCCGAATGGAGCAGCCGCTCGGTCAGGCTGGTCTTACCCGCGTCGACATGGGCGAGGATTCCAAGGTTGAGCATGTGCACGAAGCGTCATGTCCTTCGGAGAGAGGTCCGTTCCTGGCTGGGGGGACATGAACGTTGCGCGCATCTGGAGCTCCTTCGGATTCAGTGACGTCTGCTGTCCAGTGCAGCAGACCGGCACGGAGGGCCACAACGGAATTTGCCGCCGCCGGGGTACCCGGCGGGTGGGCGTACAGGGAAGGGAGCGGCTCGTGCGTGACGTTCTCCCGGTGCTCGGCCGCTGGTACACGGCCGGGGCCCCGTTCGGTCTCGCCACCGTCGTCCAGGTCAGCCGCAGCGCACCGCGCGACCCGGGCGCGGCGATGGCGGTGGGCCCGGGCGACGAGGTCGTGGGCAGTGTGTCCGGAGGCTGCGTCGAGGGCGCGGTCTTCGAGCTGGCGCGGGAGGCGGCCGCGGGTGGCGAGGCCCGGCTGGAGACCTTCGGCTACAGCGACGAGGACGCCTTCGCCGCCGGTCTGACCTGCGGCGGCGAGATCACGTTGCTGGTGCGCGCGGTCGCGCCCGAGCGGGATCCCGGCTTCGGCGTGCTCGTGAACTCGGTCGCGGCGGGCGAGCCGGTCACCCTGGCGACCGTCACCGACGGCCCGGCGCGGCGCGGGGCGGCGCTGGTGGTCCGGCCGGACCGGACCGTCGGCACGCTCGGCGCGAGCGGCCTGGACGCGGCCGTGACCTCCGATGCCCGCGGCGAACTCGCTCTCGGCGCCACCGGCCTGCGGCACTACGGGCCCGAGGGGCAGCGCCGCGAGGACTCCGTGAGCGTGTTCCTGCAGTCGTTCGCGCCGCCGCCGCGGATGCTGGTCTTCGGCGCGATCGACTACGCGGCGGCGGTGGCCCGCATCGGGGACTTCCTCGGCTACCGCGTCACCGTCTGCGACGCCCGCCCCGCCTTCGCCACGCCCCGGCGATTCCCCGACGGCGTCGAGGTGGTCGCGCGATGGCCGCACCAGTACCTGCGGGACACCGACACCGACGAGCGCACGGTCATCTGCGTCCTGACACACGATCCCAAATTCGACGTGCCGCTGCTGACCGAGGCGCTGCGCCGCCCGGCCGCCTACATCGGGGCGATGGGCAGCCGCCGCACCCACACCGACCGGGCAAAGCGGCTGGCCGAGGCCGGTCTCACGGACCGCGAGCTGTCCCGGCTGCGCTCACCGGTCGGCCTGGACCTCGGGGCCCGTACGCCCGAGGAGGTGGCGGTGTCCGTGGCCGCCGAGATCGTCGCGTTGCGCTGGGGCGGCACCGGTGCGCCGCTCACCGCGACGGAAGGGGCGGTGCACCCACACCGATCCTCCTGATCACGGGAGCCGCTCCCGGCACGTCGCCATCGAGCGGACTTCGTACGAACGTGTCGCCATCAGCCCATCGCACATCAGCACCACATCGGCGTTCAGCACCTCGGCCCAGCACCTCACCGAGGGGAATCGCATGATCTTCATCACGGTGAAGTTCCGAGTCCGCCCCGAGCACGCCGACCGGTGGCCCGGGACCGCCGGATTTCACCTAACGACGCGCGCCGAACCCGGCTGCCCGGGGTTCGGCTGGTCGCGCGGCGTGGACGAGCCGCCGGAGTACCGCCCCGTCGAGGCCTTCCGCGACGACGAGGCCGGAGCCGCCCCCGTCCAGTCCGCGCGCTTCAAGACCGCGCAGCAGACGCTGCCTCCCCATCTGACCGAGACGCCGCGCATCGTGAACGAACGTCCCGCAGGACGACTACTGGTCGCTGCTCGAAGAGATGGCGGTGCCGGGACAGGAACAACGTTGCCCGCGACCGACGCCCGGTGCCGCGGGCGCCGCCGTGGCCGGAGCGGCTGCGGCGCCGGTGCCGAGCCCGCGTGAGCCGTCAGTCGTGGCGGGCCCGTAAGTCGTAGCGGACCGGCTCTTGCCTCGGACCGCGTTCCCCCGTACGCTCACCGCCGTACCGACTGGACGGTATGCAGCCGAGGAGAGTCGCCGCCGATGAGCACGATCAACCGCCAGATACGCCTGGCCGCACGACCTGTGGGAGAGCCGCGCCCTACCGACTGGGAGCATGTCGAGGAGCCGGCGGGGCAGCCGGGCGACGGGGAGTTCCTGGTCCAGGTGCTCTGTCTGTCGATCGACCCGGCGATGCGCGGCTGGATGAACGCGGGCAGGTCCTACATCCGCCCGGTGGAGATCGGCGAGGTGATGCGCGCCGGCGCGGTGGGAAGGGTGGTCGCCTCCCGGCACTCCGGGTTCGCGGTCGGCGACCACGTGTCGGGCACGTTCGGCGTGCAGGAGTACTGCGTGTCGGACGGGCGCGGCGTGACCAAGGTCGACCCCGCGGCCGCTCCCTTGCCGACTTATCTCGGCACGCTCGGCATGTCGGGCCTGACGGCCTACTTCGGCCTGATCGAGGTCGGGCGTCCCGAGCCGGGGCAGACCGTCGTGGTCTCCGGAGCGGCCGGGGCCGTCGGCAGCGTCGTCGGACAGATCGCCAAGATCCTCGGATGCCGGGTCATCGGCATCGCCGGCGGCCAGGCCAAGTGCCGCCTGGTGGTGGACGAGTTCGGTTTCGACGCCGCGATCGACTACCAGAGCGAGGACGTGCGCAAGGCTTTGCGCGAGCACGCTCCCGACGGCGTGGACGTGTACTTCGACAACGTCGGTGGCGACGTGCTGGACGCCGTGCTGCTGCGGCTGGCGCGCGGCGCCCGCGTCGTGATCTGCGGCGCGATCTCCCAGTACAACAGCACCAAGCCGCAAGGCCCCGCCAACTACCTGTCGCTGCTGGTGAACCGTGCCTCGATGACGGGCATCGTCGTGTTCGACTACGCCGAACGGTACGGGGAGGGCATCGCACAGATGGCCACGTGGCGGACGGAGGGGCGGCTGAAGTCCTTGGAGGACGTGGTGTCCGGCTCGGTCGCAGCTTTCCCCGAGACGCTGATGCGCCTGTTCCGTGGTGACAACCACGGCAAGCTGGTACTGAAGATCGCGGACTGACCGGGCCGAGGGGGAAGGGGAGATCCGATGAAGGCACTGATCTCCCACGGCCTTCACGACATCCGCTGCGTGGACCTCCCCGCCCGGCCGTCACCCACCCCGCCGACGCGGTCGTGCAGGTGACCGCGGCCGGCCTCTGCGGCAGCGACCCGCACCTCTACGGCGGTAACGCGTTCAGCCCGGAACTGGGCTCCGCACCGGGGCACGAGTGCGTCGGCGTGGTCGTCGGCACCGGCGACCAGGTCACTCGTTTCAAGCCCGGCGACCGGGTCCTGGTGCCCGCCTCCGTCGGCTGTGCGCAGCGCCGGCAGTGCGCGGCCGGATTCACCGCCCGATGCGAGCGCGCCACGTCGAGGCCATTCACTGCCAGGCGTTCAGCGGGTCCTAAGGTGAGTCCCCCGGAAACCGGAGGCCGCCATGTCACAGCCCCACGCCGCCCGCCCCACCCGTCCGCGGCTGGAGCCGCTCCCCGAAGAACGATGGGACCCACGGACCCGGGAACTGCTGGCCGCCGCTCCCCACGACCCTGGGGGCGGGATCCCGAACATCTTCACCACGCTGGTGCGCCATCCCGATCTCTACGAGCAGTTCATGCCTTTCGGCGGCCAGTTGCTCGCCAGAAGCCGGCTGCCGGGAGAAGTGCGCGAGTTGCTGATCCTGCGCACCGCGTGGAACACCGGCGCACGGTACGAGTGGGGTCGGCACCTCCCCCTGGCCAGGGCCGCGGGCCTGACGGACGCGGACATCGACCGCATCGGCGAAGGGCCTGAGGCACCCGGCTGGGCGGACCTCCAGAGGCTCCTGATCCGCGCGGCGGACGAGCTGCACGGCGATGCCACGATGTCCGACGGGACGTGGGAGGGTCTGGCCGAGCACTTCGGCGACGCCGAACTGATCGAGATCGTCGTGCTGGTGGGGCAATACCAGATGGTGGCCTTCTTCCTGAATGCCACCGGGGTGGAACTGGAGTCCGGCTTCGACAGCACCGGCTTCGCGGAGGGGGAGACAAGCGACAGTGAGGGCTCCGGAGCCACCGGCCCGTGACCTGACCTGACCTGACCGGCCGCAAGGTGTGAGTGACGCGACGGCAGGCCGCACGATCGGTCGCCATCCGTCACAGGACCGGCTCCGGAGGCCTCGCCACCAGCCATCGCCCGACGGTCTGCGGCCCCGGGCCGGGATCATCGGTGAGGTGGCGAGGTCCAGACGTGCCGCCTCGACGGCGGCGAGGTGCCCCTCGATCTCCACGTCCGCGGCGAGACCGACGGTGACGAGCTCGTCGCGCACCTGCCGGACGGTGGCCGTCACCAGGACGTCGCAGGCCGGCGACGTGACCGGGAAGCAGGCGTCGGCCCCCGGCCCGGACGGGACGTTCAGCGCGGTGGACGGGGCGGCAGCCGGTGCAGTTGAACGTCCGAGAGCAGCCCCTCGGCGACGGTGGTGGTCATGTAGGTGCAGTGGGGCTGTGCGCGGCGGTCCGTCGGGGAGCCCGGATTCAGCAGGCGCAGGCCGGTGGGGGCCGTGGTGTCCCAGGGGATGTGGCTGTGGCCGAAGACCAGCACGTCCAGGTCGGGGAAGCGGGCGGCGCACCGCTGCTCCCGGCCCTGCTTGGGTCCCGTCTCGTGGATCACGCCGAAGCGCACCCCGCCCAGGTCCGCGTACGCCACCTCGGGCAGCCGGGCGCGCAGCTCCGGCCCGTCGTTGTTGCCGTACACCCCGATGAGCCTGCGGCAGCGGGCCCGCAGCAGATCGAGGGTGGCCGTGTCGACCCAGTCCCCGGCGTGGAACACGATGTCGGCGTGCGGGAGTTCGGCCAGCAGGGGGGCGGGCAGTTCCCGGGCCCGCTTGGGCAGGTGAGTATCGGACATGAGAAGCAGGCGCACGTCCTCAGCCTAGGGGCTGCCGGGTGCTCACGCCCGTAAGGCAGCTTGAC
Organism: Streptomyces sp. NPDC092370; assembly: GCF_044755265.1. Taxonomy (NCBI): domain Bacteria; kingdom Bacillati; phylum Actinomycetota; class Actinomycetes; order Kitasatosporales; family Streptomycetaceae; genus Streptomyces; species Streptomyces sp. NPDC092370. The sequence goes on from NZ_JBIVQO010000006.1 coordinate 73,568, forward strand.
CGCGAACAGACAGACAGCGCAGCTCAGTTGCCGTAGAGCGGAGATGATCACGGCCAGGTCTCGAAAGGTGAGACGGCGCCGCCGACCGGGTTAGCATCGGGCAACAGGCAGTACAACAGGACGTCTACGGCAAGCGACCCGAAGGGGCCCGGAAACTCGATGCCGGTCAAGGTCAGCGTCATCGTCCCCGTGTACAACCCGGGGATCTACATCGAGGACTGCATCTCCTCGCTGCAGCGGCAGTCGCTGCCTCCCGACGAGTTCGAGGTGATCTTCGTCGACGACGGCTCGACCGACGAGACTCCGGCCCGGCTCGACGCGCTCGCCGCCGAGGACCCCCGGATGAAGGTCATCCACCAGGAGAACTCCGGCTGGTCGGGCAAGCCCCGCAACGTCGGCATCGAGGCCTCCCGGGGCGAGTTCGTGATGTTCGTCGACAACGACGACTACCTGGGCGACGAGGCCCTGGAGCGGATGTACGACTACGGCGTGGCCAACGGCGCCGACGTCGTGGTCGGCAAGATGGCCGGCAAGGGCCGCGGGGTTCCGGTCGAGCTGTTCCGCCGCAACCACCCGCGGGCCACCGTCGAGAATGCCCCGCTCATCGACAGCCTCACCCCGCACAAGATGGTCCGCCGAGCCTTCCTGGACCGCATCGGCCTGCGCTTTCCCGAGGGCAGGCGGCGCCTGGAGGACCACGTCTTCATTGCCGAGGCGTATCTGCGCGCGGAGAACGTCTCCGTGCTCAGCGACTACGTCTGCTACTACCACCTCCGGCGGGACGACGGTTCCAACGCCGGCTTCGAACGCTTCGACCCCGTCGGTTACTTCAAGAACCTCCGCGAGGCCCTCGACGTCGTCGAGCGGTACACGGAGCCCGGCCCGGTGCGCGACCGGCTGTTCCGGCGCTGGCTGCGCGTGGAGATGGTCGAGCGGCTGCGGGCGCGGCGGTTCCTGAACCTGCCGGACGACTACCGCAGGGAGCTGTTCGGCGAGATTCACGAAGTCGTCGTGGAGCGCTTCGGGCCCGGCGTCGCGGCCGGTCTGCAGCCGACCCAGCAGGTCATCGCCACGCTGACGGCGGCCGATCGGTACGACGACGTGCTGGCCTTCGCGGAGTGGGAGGCGGGTGTCGCACCCCGGGCGACCCCCGGGGACATCGAGTGGCGCGACGGCTCGCTCCGTATCGGCTTCACGGCCGAGTACCTGTCCGACGGCGAGCCGATGCTGTTCCCCGCCGACGCCGAGGCCGCGCCGCTGACCGATGCTCCGAAGGACGTGCCCGAGGCGGTGCGGTGGGTGGCCTCGCAGACCGCCGCGCGATTCGGGCAGGCCACGGCCGATCTGCTGCTTCGGGAGCGCTCCAGCGCCGCGCAGTACTTCCAGCCGGTTCAGTTCACGCGCGACACCGTGCCGGCCGGGGACGGCGGGGAGGTCCGGCTGGTGCTGCGGGCCACCGCCACGGTCGACCCGGCCGACCTGCCGCGTGACGGCGCCTGGGACGCGCTCGTCCGGGTGAAGACGGGTGGCTGGACCAAGGAGTGCCGGCTGGGACCGGCGCCGCGCGAGGACCGGCCCGCGCCGGGCGTGGGCGTCGTCGGTGACCGGCCGGTCCTGCCGTACTGGACCGCACCGCACGGCAACCTCTCCCTGGAGCTCGGCGCGCGCGGCAAGCGGCTCGGGCTGGGCCGCGTGCAACTGGGGGACGTCTCCGTCTCCGGCGAGCGGTTCCGGGTGCTGCTCCCGGTGCACGTCCCGGGCGGCTCGGAGGTGCGGCTGAGGTTCGTCTCCTCCCGTGGGATCCTGGAGACGTCGGGCACGCTCTCCCCCGACGCGGACCGGCCGGGCTCGGTGCTGGAGGCGGTCCTGCCCGAGGACCTCTCGGACAACGTCTGGCGGGTGGCCGTGTGCCTGAACCCGGGTGCCGACCGGGCCCGCTTCACCGGTCTGCCGTTCGCGCTGCGGGCCGGTGGCGGGAGCGTGCTGGTGACGCCGGTGCCGGGACCCGGTGTCGCGCTGCGGCTGGCCCGGCGCGCCCGACGCGTGCTCGGTGCCGTGCGCCGGAAGGTGAATTCCCGTATCAGGACCGGAGGGCGGTGAGGGCATGCGACCCCTGGGGATAGAGGGCGCCTGGGTACTCGAGCCCAAGATCTTCCCGGACGACCGGGGCAGCTTCCACGAGTGGTATCGCGGTGCGGAGTTTCGCGAGGCGACGGGGCACGACCTGTCCGTGGCGCAGGCCAACTGCTCGGTCTCGCGGCGGGGCGTGCTGCGGGGTGTGCACTTCGCCGATGTGCCGCCCAGCCAGGCCAAGTACATCACGTGCGTCCGTGGTGCCGTCCTGGACGTGGTGATCGACATTCGCGTCGGCTCCCCCACCTACCGGACGTGGGAGGCCGTACGGCTCGACGACGACACGCGGCACGCGGTTTTCCTCGCGGAGGGCCTCGGCCACGCGTTCATGGCCCTCACGGACGACGCGACGGTCGTCTACCTGTGCTCGGAGGGCTACGCCCCGGGCCGCGAACACGGCATCCACCCGCTCGACCCGGCCCTGGGCCTCGAGTGGCCCGAGGGCATCACTCCGGTGCTGTCCGACAAGGACGCCGCGGCGCCATCCCTGGCTGAGGCGGAGCGGTCAGGACTGCTTCCCACGTACGCGGACTGCGTCGCCCACTACGAGCGGTTGCGGGGGCGGCTCAACAGCTGAGCCCCGCTGTGGACGCAGTCGAAGAAGTGGCCCACCTGGTCGCGGTGGCGTACCGGGACTCCGCCCGACCGTGCGGCACGGTGTCCGCCGTCGCCGACCGAGAACCGGACAGCAAGACCGTCGAATTGGCCGCCTCTCCGCTCTTCTCCGCCCGGCCCACACCACAGGGCACCACACACTCACCCAGCCACCTCATCAAGGGGAACGACGCGAGCAATGACGGGAACTGCGTTGCCTTCGCGCAGAACCTGAGCGAGACAAGCCACATATCCATCAAGGTGTGCCAGTACGCGGGCGACGCCGTGAAGTCGTGCGCCTACCCACGCATCCGGTAGGCACCGCACCGTTCAGTCAGGCCTGAGCGGGCAGAGCCCGGCGGTTGCCGGACTCCGCCCGCCGCCGGCCGGAGTGACGTCGTCGGCCCGACCTCGCTTTTGGAGATGCCGCCGGAACAGCCGACGAGCAGACCCGGCGGGAGGGTGTTGTTCGCACTCGCCGGGATCAGGACTTGGCGTAGCGCTGCTTCAGCGCACTCCGCTTGTTGCTGCCTTCGGCGTTCCTGCCCTTTTCGATGATCACCAGGTTGTGGTAGAAGTGCACGCCGACGACGTTGAGGTCCGTATAGGTCGGCTGATAGTTCTCATCCACGAATTCCTCGTAGTTCAGCCCGTCCGTCAACCGCTTCAGCATCGCCATGCTGGTGTGCCGGGCGTCGAGGTCCTCGCTGCCCATCCATTCGGGCCAGTATGACGACTGCGTGTCCTCGACGACGTAGATGCCGCCGTCCTTGAGCCGGGGGAAGAGCGTCTCGAACGTCGTGATCACGTGCGGGCTGCGGTGGCTGCCGTCATCGATGATGACGTCCAGTTCGCCGATCTTGTCGGCGACGGCGTTCAGGGACGCGGGGTCGGACTGGTCGCCGACGAACGTCGTGATGCGGTCTTCGTCGACAAAAGACTTGTCGTGAATGTCCATTCCGAAGATCTGCGCCTTCGGGAAGAAGTGCTTCCACATGCGCAGCGATGCCCCGCCCTGGCCGGTCCGGCTGTAACCGCCGATTCCGATTTCCAGGAGGTTGAACGATTCGTTCTTCAGGTGCTGGAGATGGCGCTGGTAGTGCTGGGTGTACCGGTGCGTTCCCCACTTGTCCGTCTTGAAATGCACGGCCAGCTTGTTGAGATCGTCGGAAATCGCTGCGAGTCCGGTCGGCTTGGCCGGCTTGGGCGGCTGGCTGGAGAGGCGCTTCTTCAGCCGGCGCAGAACCCTCAGGTTCTTCTCGCCCAAGGCAGACTTCACAATCGTACGCATCGACATCGCGGGGGCGTTTCCTTTCATGGGGGCCTACCGGTCGGACACCGGACGGTGGAGCGATTCACTGTCGGCGGGCTGCGAGGTGACGTGGCCGACGCCGGGCGGGCGGGAACGCCTCACGCGCGTCGATGTGACGTACGCGTCGCCGCGGCTGACATTCGGCGTTGCTCGGCACGCCACGCCGCACGGGGCGGGAACCCGTGCCGTCTCACTGGGACCTCTCCTTGCGGATGCGGGGCAGTGCTTCGTGCAGAGCGGAGCGCCAGTCGCGCGGCAGGGGCAGGCCGATCTCCTGCCACCGGCGGTGTGCGAGGACGCTGTACGCCGGGCGGGGGGCGGGCCGGTGGAAGGCCGCGCTGCTGGTGGGGCGCACCCGGTCCGGGTCGGCGCCGATGAGGGTGAACACCTCGCGGGCGAGGTCGTACCAGGTGGCCTCGCCGGAATTGGTGGCGTGGAAGACGCCGTGCGCCTCTGGGCCGAGCCTGGGGCCGAGGTCGGCGATCCGCTCGGCGACGTCGGCGCTCCAGGTGGGCTGCCCGCGCTGGTCGTCGACGACGTCGAGGGTGTCCCGGCGCGCTTCCAGTCCGATCATGGTCCGAACGAAGCTGGAGCCGTGGACGCCGTAGAGCCACGCCGTGCGCAGCACCGCACTCGCCCCGGGGAGTTCCTCCAGTACGGCCCGTTCCCCGGCCAGTTTGGTGCGGCCGTAGGCGGTGCGCGGACCCGTCGGGTGGTCCTCCGGGTACGGGCTGGTGCGGGACTCGCCGGAGAAGACGTAGTCCGTGGAGACGTGCAGGAGGCGGGCGTGGTGCGCGGCGCAGGCCCGGGCCAGCAGGCGCGGGCCGTCGCCGTTGATCTCCAGGGCACGGGCCTCGTCGGTCTCGGCGTCGTCCACGGCCGTGTACGCGGCGCAGTTCACGACGAGGTCGGGGCGGTGCTCCCGTACGGCGGCGTCGACGGCCCCGGCGTCCGTGATGTCCAGGGCGGTGCGGTCGAGACCCATGACGCTCTCGCCGCGCCTCGTGAGTTCCTCGACGACGTCACGGCCGAGCATCCCGCCCGCCCCGGTGATCAGCCACCTCATGCCCGCTCCTGGGCGACGCGCCGCTTCAGGGGCTCCCACCAGGCCCGGTTGTCGCGGTACCAGGCGACGGTCTCGGCGAGGCCGGTGGTGAAGTCGTGGCGGGGGCGGTAGCCGAGTTCGTCGCGGGCCTTGGACCAGTCGACCGAGTAGCGCAGGTCGTGGCCCTTGCGGTCCTCGACGTACTCCACCCGGCCCCAGTCCGCTCCGCACGCGTCCAGGAGCAGCCCGGTGAGCTCCTTGTTGGTGAGCTCGGTGCCGCCGCCGATGTTGTAGACCTCGCCGGGCCGGCCGTGGGTGCGGACGAGGTCGACGCCCTGGCAGTGGTCGTCGACGTGCAGCCAGTCGCGGATGTTGCGGCCCTCGCCGTACAGCGGCACCTTGCGGCCGTCGAGGAGGTTGGTGACGAACAGCGGGACGACCTTCTCGGGGAACTGGTGCGGGCCGTAGTTGTTGGAGCAGCGCGTGACGCGCACGTCCAGGCCGTGGGTGCGGTGGTAGGCCAGCGCGAGCAGGTCGGAGGATGCCTTGGATGCGGAGTACGGCGAGTTGGGCCGCAGCGGGTGGTCCTCGGGCCACGACCCGGACTCGATGGAGCCGTAGACCTCGTCGGTGGAGACGTGCACGAAGGGGCCCACGTCGTAGCGCAGGGCGGCGTCCAGGAGGGTCTGGGTGCCGAGGACGTTGGTGCGGACGAAGTCGGCGGCGCCGGTGATGGAGCGGTCCACGTGGGATTCGGCGGCGAAGTGCACCACCTGGTCCGCACCGGCCATCAGCTTGTCGACCAGCTCGGCGTCGCAGATGTCGCCCTGCACGAACTCCAGCCGCGGGTGGGTCAGTTCGAGGTTGTCGAGGGTGCCGGCGTAGGTGAGCTTGTCCAGCACGGTGATGCGGGGCGCGTCGGGCGCGTCCGAGGCGAGCAGTGCGCGCACGTAGCGGGAGCCGATGAACCCGGCGGCGCCGGTGACGAGGAGGTTCATGAAGTGATCTGCACCTTGCTGTGATCTCCGAGGACGAAGCGGTGGGCGCTGGGGACACTGGGGGCCGGGGTCACCTCGACGTGTCGGCCGATCAGCGAGGCCTCGATCCGGGCGACGCCCAGGATCGAGGAGTCCCGCAGCACGATCGAGAACTCCAGCTCGCTGTCGGTGATGCGGCAGTTCTCGGCGACGGAGGTGAAGGGGCCCACGTAGGAGTTGCTGACGAGGGTGCCCGAGCCGATGACGGCGGGCCCGACGATGCGGGAGCCGACGATCCGCGCCCCCTCTTCGACCACCACGCGTCCTATGATCTCCGAGGCGTCGTCCACCCGGCCGTCGATGCGGCGCTCCATGCCTTCGAGGACCGTGCGGTTCACCTCGAGCATGTCGGTGACGTTGCCGGTGTCCTTCCAGTAGCCCTTGACGACCGTGGAGCGCACGTCGGCGCGGGCGTCGATCAGGTGCTGGATGGCGTGGGTGATCTCCAGTTCGCCGCGCCAGGACGGTTCGATGGCGCGGACCGCCTCGTGGATGAGGGGCGTGAACATGTAGACGCCGACCAGCGCGAGGTCGCTCTTGGGCTGGTCGGGTTTCTCCTCCAGGCCGATCACCTGGCCGGACGGGTCGAGTTCGGCGACTCCGAAGGCACGCGGGTCGGCCACGCGGGTGAGCAGGATCTGGGCGTCGGGCCGATGGCGGCGGAACTCGTCGACGAGGCCGGTGATGCCGCCGACGATGAAGTTGTCACCGAGGTACATCACGAAGTCGTCGTCGCCGAGGTAGTCCCGGGCGATCAGCACCGCGTGGGCCAGCCCGAGCGGCCGCTCCTGGGGGATGTAGGTGACGTCGAGACCGAACTTCGACCCGTCCCCCACCGCTTCCTCGATCTCCCCGGCCGTATCCCCGACGATCATGCCCACGTCGGTGATGCCGGCCTCGGCGATCGACTCCAACCCGTAGTACAGCACGGGCTTGTTGGCCACGGGCACCAGTTGCTTGGCCGACGTATGGGTGATCGGCCTCAGCCGCGTTCCTGCGCCGCCGGACAGCACGAGAGCCTTCATTCGGCTCACCTTAGTCGTGATCCGGCGGATGTGAACATCACTTCTTTTAGTTGTCGATGCGCGCAGTTACTCGGACCGTCACCGCGCTGTCCTGCGGGGAGGGGTCAGTCCTCACCTCGGACGATGTTCCACTCCGCCCCGGAGTGCACCGCCCCGGGGCAGCCCCGGTCCTCGACGGCCGGGAGGCAGGTCCGCAGCGCGGCCTTGCCGCGCAGACGGCGCGCCTTGGACCAGCCGGTCTCGTGCTGACGGACGACGGGCTTCTCACTGGTGTCCATGGACTCCACGACTCATCATCTTCCTTCTGCTTCCGCTTTTGTTCGAGTCCCCAGCGGAAAACCGAACAAACCCGGCCCGGGGCGCCTGTGCCGCTCCCGAACCCCCCTCCTGCCGTGAGGTGTTCGGTAAACGTGTTCACCACGTGCGTTCGGCCGCGCGTTCCTGCGACACACGACGGTCCCGCGCACGACGGGGTGCGCGGGACCGTCCGGTGGGTGGGTGCGGGTCAGGCGTTGGGGCGCGCGGCACTGATGTCGCCGAGCGCCGACTCCGGGTCGCGCTCCATGGCCATGTCGCCCAGGGAGACGATGCCCACGGGGTGCCCGTGGTCGACGACCGGGATGCGGCGCACGGAGTGCTCGCGCATGAGTTCCACCGCGTGCCCCAGGTCCTCGTCGGGACCGACGGTGACCAGGTCGTCGCTGCAGGCGCCGGCCACGGTGGTCTGCTCCGGGTCGCCGCCCCGGCTGATGGACCGGACGACCAGGTCACGGTCGGTGACCAGGCCGCGCAGGTCGTCGCCGTCCGTCACCAGGACGACTCCGAGGTCCTCGTCGCGCATGATGCGCGCCACTTCGGCGACAGAGGTCTGCGGCCCGACGGTGACAGGGTCGCTGGTCATGATGTCGCGGACATGCTGTGCCATGACGTTCCTCTTCCCTCTTCCTTCGGCTCGTGGCGGTTTCTCCGTCCTGTGCCGCGTCGGGTACCCGGTCGGCCCGCGGTGTCACCAGGTACGGCCGGCCTCCAGCAGACGGTCGCGGACGAGGGTCACATGCGGGTTGCCCGAGGCACCCGGCCGCTGGACGAGGAAGCCGGTGTTGATCGGCCCGTCCTCCGGGGCGTCGAGGAGCACCAGAGCACCGGACGCCAGCTCCCCGGCGCACAGGTAGCGCGGCAGCACGCTGAAACCGGCACCGGCGGTGACCAGTGCCAGGACTGCCCTCAGGTCCGGTACCGAGACGGCGGCACGACAGTTCAGACGCCGGCCGAAGACGTGCCGCCAGTAGCGGCGGACGATGGGCAGGTCCTCGGCGTACGTGATCAACGGGACGTCGTGCAACGCGGCGGGGCCGTCCGCGACCGGCCGCCGCGCGATGCGGTCGGCCCAGACGGGGGCGGCGACCAGGACGAACTCCTCGTCCGTGAGAGGCACGGCGGACAGCGTGCGGCCGCGGGGCCGGGCGGTGGCGATCACCAGGTCGTGGCGGCCGGCGCGCAGTTCGTCGAGCAGGGGCTCGGTCAGTCCCAGGGCGACGCGCAGCCGCACGCCCTCGGTGACGAGCGGGGCGAGGGCGGGCAGGGCCCGGGCCGACAGCAGTTCGGCGGGTCCGGCCAGATGGACCGGCTCGGCGCGTGACTCCTGCCGGGGGCCGTGGCCGGTGGCCTCGGCCAGTGCGTCGAGCGGGGCCGCGACACGGGCCGCGAGTTCGTCGGCCACGGCGGTCGGGGCGACGCCGCGCGGCAGCCGCTGGAACAGCTCACGGCGGGTCTGCCGCTCCAGCGAGCGGATCTGCGTGGTGACGGTCGGCTGGGACAGGCCCAGCAGTTGCGCGGCGGCCGTGAAGGAACCGGACCGGTAGACGGCCAGGAAGGTGCGCAGCAGGTTGAGGTCGGGCTGCGCGGGCGTGCCGGTCGCGCCGACGGGGTCGATGGGCCTCACGTGATCCGACCCTACCGCGTACCGCCATTGAAATTCCTATGGAAGTCATTGGTTCACCCATTGGAAAAGCGGCAATACGGTTGCCTACGGTCGTCACCGTCCGAGTCATCGCCGCGCTGTCCGACCGCGGCCCGTCCCCTGGAGATCACCCACCATGTCGAAGATCCTCTTCGTCGTCACCGGAGCCGACACCTGGACCCTGGCCGACGGCACCGAGCACCCCACCGGCTTCTGGGCCGAGGAGGCCGTCGCCCCGTACGAGGCGTTCCGGGCCGCCGGGCACGAGGTCGTCGTGGCCACACCCGGCGGGGTCGAGCCCACCGTCGACCGGGCCTCCCTCGCGCCGGAGGTGAACGGGGGCCAGGAGAACGCCGACCGGATCGCGAAGGCGCTGGAGTCCTTCACCGAGCTGCGGCGTCCCGTCCGCCTCGAGGACGTCCGGCTGGACGACTACGCGGCCGTCTTCTACCCCGGCGGTCACGGCCCGATGGAGGACCTCGCCGTCAACGCCGCGTCCGGCCGGCTGCTCGCCCGGGCCCTGGAGTCGGGCAGGCCGCTCGGTGTCGTCTGCCACGGGCCGGCCGCACTGCTGGCCGCCGTCGGGGAGGACGGCGCGAACGTCTTCGCCGGCTACGAGGTCGCGGCGTTCACCAACGCCGAGGAGATCCAGGGTGGTCTCGCCGACCGCGCCCCGTGGCTGCTCCAGGACCGCCTCACCGAGTCCGGGGTGACCGTCCGGGCCGGCGAGCCGTGGGCCCCGCACGTGGTCACCGACCGCAATCTGGTCACGGGCCAGAACCCCGCGTCGTCGGCCCCGCTGGCGGAGGAACTGCTGAAGCGGCTGGGCTGAACTCCGGGGGCGTGCGGTCACGCCCTGGGGGGCGCGGAGGCGGGCCGGTGAACCGTTCAGCGGCCGAGCGTCAGTTCCGCCCACACCTGCTTGCCGCCGCTGACGGGCAGGGTGCCCCAGGTCGCGGTCAGGGCCTCGACGAGGAGGATGCCCCGGCCGCCGGTGGCCTCCCAGCCGATGCTGGTCGGTCTCACCGGCGAGCGGGGCGAGGCGTCCGCGACGGCGATGCGCAGGCGGTTGTTGACGAGGGTGAGGTCCATGCGGACCTGGCCGTCGGTGTGCACCAGGGCGTTGGTGACGAGTTCGGAGACGACGAGGAGGGCGGCGTCCTGGTCGACGGTGACGCCCCAGGAGCGCAGGGCGCGGCGGGCGAAGCGGCGGGCGTGTCCGACGGCCTGCGGGACGCGCCAGACCGTCCAGCTCTCCCGCAGCGGACGCAGCTCCATGCCGTCGTAGCGCAGGAGGAGCAGGGCGACGTCGTCGCTGCGCGGGGCGTCGCCCAGGAGGGCGTCGGCGACCAGCCCCAGGTCGGCGGGTGCGGCGTCGGCCAGCCGCTCGGCGAGGTGGTCCATGCCGTCGTCGATGTCGGAGCCGGGCGTCTCGACGAGCCCGTCCGTGGCCAGGGCGATCACGGTGCCGGGTGGGAACCGGAGCGGGCTCATGGGGAAGTCGGCCCGGGTGACCACCCCGAGGGGCGGCCCGCCCTCGGCCTCCGCGATCTCGGTCCGGCCGTCCGGGTAGCGCAGCACCGGCGGCAGGTGCCCCGCTCGCACGCACCAGGCAGCGCCCTCCTCCAGGTCGACATCGACGTAGCAACAGGTCGCGAAGAGATCGCTCTCCATGTCCATGAGCAGCCGGTTGGCGTGCGCGACGACCACGTCCGGGGGGTGCCCCTCGACGGCGTAGGCGCGCAGGGCGGTGCGCATCTGCCCCATGAGGGTGGCGGCGCCGGCGCTGTGGCCCTGGACGTCGCCGATGATGAGGGCGACGTGGTTGTCGGGCAGCGGGATGACGTCGTACCAGTCGCCGCCGAGTTCGAGCCCCGCCGTGCTCGGCAGGTAGCGGGCGACGGCCTCCGCGCCCGGCAGCCGGGGCAGGCTGCGTGGCAGCAGCTGGCGCTGGAGCATGCCGACGAGTTCGTGCTCGGCGTCGAATGCCCGGGCCCGCACCAGGGCCTGCCCGGCGAGGCCCGCGCAGGCGGTGAGCAGGGCGCGTTCGTCGGTGCCGAAGTCGTGCGGGGTGTCCCAGCCGATCAGGCAGGCGCCGGCCATGCGGTTGCCGGCCGGCAGCGGCAGGACGGCGAGGCCACCGGGGCCGACCTCTGCCAGGGCGCGTTCCAGCGGGCTGCCGGCGGGCCAGATGCGGGCCCGGCCCTCGCGCAGCGCGGCGGCGAGGGTGGGCATGGCGCGCACGGGCGCGTCGGGCCACTCGGTGCGCCACTCCGACCGCCACAGCTCGGGCCAGGCCTCGGGTTCGGGCGGGTCGAGAACGGTGACGACGAGCCGTTCGCTCTCCAGCTCGGCCAGTGCGATCCGGTCGGCCCTCAGCGGCCGGCGCAGCGCGGCGACCACGGCCTTGCCCACGTCGCGGACGGTGACGGCGGTGGCCAGCGCGGCGGCCAGACGCTGGACGCGGGCCACGTCGGTGACGTCGGAGCGCAGGGTGGAGACGTCGACGACCGTGCCCACGAGCCGGGCCGGGCGGCCTTCGCCACCGGGCAGGAGGCGCCCGCGCAGCCGGAGCCACTTCGGCGGCCCGGCGGGCTGGAGCACCCTGAACTCCAGCTCCCGGTCGCCGATGGACATGTGGTCCGCCTCCACCACCGACATCAGCGAGGGCAGGTCCTCGGGCACGGTCAGGCTGAGCAGCGTCTCGATCCGGCCGTCGAACTCCACGGGGTCCAGGCCGAACAGGTCCAGCAGGTCGTCGCCGATCCGGACGCGGCCGGTGTCCATGGCGAGGCTGAAGGCGCTCGGCGGCAGGTCGCCTGCCTCGGCGGGCGCGGCCGGGGCCGTGAAGGCCACCGCCTCGGAGATGAGCTCCAGGCACCTGAGGTCGTCGGCGGCGAACCCCTCCGGGCGCTCGCTCACGGCCAGCAGGCAGCCGCCGTCCTCCTGCACGGGCAGTGCCGTGACGAAGAAGCCCCCGGACGGCACGCGCCGCGCCTGGACGTGCTCGGCGAGTTCCGCCGGGCCCAGTGACACCGGCCGTCCACCGCGGTGGGCTTCGGCGACCGGGGAGCGCCCGGCGCGCGGGTAGCTGTCGCGCAGTCCGTAGAGCGTCCTCGGGACGCCGGCCGACTCCATCAGGCACAGCAGCTCGCCGTCCTCGCTGGGCGCGTACACCGCGGCGAACGCCGCACCGGCGAACACGAGTGCCTGTTCGAGGACGCGGCGCAACCGGTCGGGCGACTCGTGATCGACCGCGATCGCCTTGAGGGCACCTTCGGCACGCAACGATCGCGTTCCGCGCTCTTGGGCGCCCTGACTGACCACGTTGGCCATTACAGCGCTAATAGGACACCTGCGCAGCCCCTGTGGGCGTTCCGTGGACCCACTCCGACACGGGCCGCTCGAAAGAAACCGAACATGTCTTGACGCATGTGTTCCGCACGGTGTTCTCGCGACAGGCGTGACGGTCCGGACACGGTGCGCGGCTGGACGGCTCGGCGTCTTCAGGAGGGACGCATGGACAGGCGGTACGGGGTGTACGCGCCGGCCGACCGGCACTTCCACGAGGCGCCGGCCCGGTTGGCGCGGGACGGGGCGGGGACACCCGTCCGGTTGAGCGCGTGCCCATGGTGCGCGACCGTGACCCTGCGTGGGCGCGAGGACCCGGCCGTCACGGTGCGAGAGGGCGCACGCCCAGCGCCCGTACACCCGGCGACTACGGGGCATGGTCGGGACGGTCGGGGCAGGCGGGCGCCCCTTGCGGGGCCTCAGCGCCTGTGACCGACGGTAACCGTGGTCGTCCACGGGACCGCTCGTCGTGCGGGACGGGCCGCCAAGGGGGAGATTTGTTCCTGGACCCGGTCGCGCGGCCGTGCGAGGAGGTGGTCGGCGTGTCCGACGGGCAGTCGTCCGCGCAGGCGCCGGCAGCCGCCAGGACGCCTGTCGGCCGTCCCGTGCTCTCCCTGGCTCTGGCGTCGATGATGGATGAGGTGCACGCCCACTCCGGCGCGGTGTACCTGATGGCGCCGGACCAGCCGGTGCTCGAGATGGCGGTGATGGCCGGTCTGCCGCGGGCGTTCGCCGCGCCCTGGGAACGGGTGGGCCTGAGCGCGTCGATCCCGGTCGCCGACGCGGCGCGCGAGCGACGGCTGGTGTGGGTCGGCGGCGAGGAGCAGATGGCCCGCCTCTACCCGCGGATCGCCGTGGTCCTGCCCTATCCGTTCGCCCTCGCGGCGGTGCCCGTCGCCACCCAGTCCACCGTGTACGGCGCGGTCTTCGTGACCTGGCCGGGCGCGCATCCGGCGGAGATGTCCGACCACGAGCGCGAACATCTGACCGCGGCCTGCGGCCGGCTTGCCGTCCGGCTGGAGCGGGCCGCCGAGCACAGCGTCCCGCCCCATGCCGAGACCGATCTGCTCGCTGCACCCCTGGTGGGCGGCATGGCCGGCACGCTCGGCACGGTCGAGGCCGCCCGGATGGTGAGCCGGCTGCCGTACGGACTGGTCTCGCTGGACCTGCACGGCCGGATCGGCTTCGTCAACGCGGCGGCGGGCGAGCTGCTGAACGTGCCGGTCAGCCGACTGCTCGGCACCCAGCTGTGGGCCTCGGTGCCGTGGCTCAACGACCCGGTGTACGAGGACCGTTACCGGGCCGCTCTGCTCAGCCAGCACGTCACGTCGTTCGTGGCGCTGCGCCCGCCCGGCGAGTGGCTCTCGTTCCGGCTGTACCCGAGCACGACGGGCCTGAGCGTCCGGATCACCAGGTCCAGAGCCGTGTCGCAGATGAACCGGACCGAACCGCCGCCCGACGGGACGCCGTCCCGGCTGGTCACCATCTCGCAGGTGCTGGACCTGGCCGGCGCACTCACCGAGGCGGTCGGGGTGCAGGACGTGGTGCAGCTGGTCGCGGACGAGATCGCCCCGACCGTGGGCAGTCAGGCGCTGGTCGTGCTGGGCTCGCGGGCGAACCGGCTGCGGGTGCTCGGACACCGTGGATACCGGGACCCGCATCTGGTGGAACGGTTCGACGGGATGCCCCTGACCGAGCCCACACCCGGCACCCAGGTGCTGCGGACGGGCGTACCCGCGTTCCTCGAGTCGCAGGAGCAGCTGGAACGGCTGTACCCGGCCCGGGCCGCGACCCCCGACGGGTTCGCGGCCTGGGCCTACCTGCCGCTGATCGCCCAAGGCCGCCCGGTGGGGACGTGCGTCCTGTCCTACGCCGAGCCGCACCCGTTCCCGACGGAGGAGCGGGCGGTGATGATCAGCATGGCCGGGCTGATCGCCCAGGCGCTGGAACGGGCGCTGCTCTACGACGCCAAGCACCGGCTCGCGCACGGCCTTCAGGAGGCGCTGCTGCCGCACTCCCTGCCTTCACTGCCCGGCATCGAGGCGGACGGCCGCTATGTGCCGGCCACGCAGGGCATGGACATCGGCGGCGACTTCTACGACCTGGTCGGCACCCGGGGGACGGCGGCCGCCGTGATCGGGGACGTGCAGGGCCACAACGTGACGGCGGCGGGGCTGATGGGGCAGGTCCGCACCGCGGTGCGCGCGTACACGACCGTCGGGCAGGCGCCCGAGGAGGTCATGCGCAGCACCAACCGGCTGCTGCTCGACCTGGGGTCCGACCTCTTCGCCAGCTGCCTGTACCTGCGGCTCGACCCGGCGCACGGGCGGGCCGTGATGTCCCGGGCGGGGCATCCCCCGCCGCTGCTGAGAAGGCCGGACGGGCGGGTGCGCGTCCTGGACCTGGCGGGCGGCCCGTTGCTGGGCATCGACGCCTCAGCGGTGTATCCGACGACGGAGGTCGCCCTGCCTCCCGGTTCGCTGCTCGTCCTCTATACGGACGGGCTGGTCGAGTCGCCCGGCACGGACTTCGAGGAGGCTCTCGCGGATCTGGGCGGGTGGCTGGCCGACGCCGGGGACCGGCCGCTGGACGAACTGGCCGACAGCCTCGTCCACCAGGAGCGGTACCACGCGGACGGGGAGGAACGGCGGGACGACATCGCCCTGTTGCTGATCAGGGCCCTCGGATAGCGCCGCGGGCACCGGCACTCGGACGGAAGACGCCGGTGGGCCGGCCCGGTCCCGCCAGGAAGGGGGCGGAACCGGGCCGGCCGCGTCGGACCTGCTGCCGACGGTGGTGCGGGTCAGCGGGACTCGGTCAGACCGGAGTTGTCCTCGACGTCATGACCGGCGTCCTGACCGGCACCGGCTCCGGCACCCGCCTCGTCGCCGGCGGCCTGCTCACCGGCACCGGCCTCGCCACCGGCACCGGCTTCCTCGCCGGCACCGGCACCGGCCTCATCACCGGCACCCGCACCGGCCTCATCACCGGCACCCGCACCGGCTTCCTGGCCCGCGCCCGCGTCGTCGCCGGCGCCGCCGCCCGCGCCGAGGGTCGCGCCGACCGCCTCCAGGGCGGTGGTCACCGGCTGGAAGAACGTCTCGCCGCCGGCCGTGCAGTCACCACTGCCACCGGAGGTCAGGCCGATTGCGAGACCGTCCTGGGTGAACAGCGAGCCGCCGCTGTCACCCGGCTCCGCGCAGACATCGGTCTGGATGAGACCCGTGACGGTGCCCTCCGGGTAGTTCACCGTGGCGTCGAGGCCGAGGACCTGACCGTCGTCGAGCCCGGTGGTGCTGCCCATCCGGAAGACCTGCTGACCGACGGTCGCCTCGGCGGCCTCGGTGATCTGGACCGTCTGGTTGCCGGTGTTGACCTCGCTGGGGGCCTCGGTCGCCGGATCGTCGTACTTCACGAGTGCGAAGTCACCGTCGCCGGGGAAGGTCGACTGATCGACGGTGGCGATCGGCTGGCCGCCCTGCGTGTCGGACCACTCGTTGCCGCCGAGGGTGCAGTGACCGGCCGTCAGGAAGGCCGGGGAGCCGTCGCCCGCGGTGACGTTGAAACCGAGGGAGCACCGCGAGCCGCCCGCGAAGATGGCGTCCCCGCCGGAGACGAACGGCTTGAAGGTGCCGGAGGACTTCTTGAGCGTGGCCATGCCGGAGCCGAGCTTGCGCACGGTGGATTCCAGTCTGTCCCACTTGACGCCGGTCACGGTGCTGTCGGCGGTCACCAGGAGCTTGTTGGTGCGCGGGTCGATCGCCCACGAGGTGCCCGCGATGGTCGCCTCGGACTTCAGCGTCGACGCCCCGTCCTGGAGCTCCGACCAGCTGTTGTCGACCTCGCGGACCTTCGCGCCGGCCGCCTTCGCCTGCACGACCACATTGTTGTTGTCGCCCGGCACGACGTTGACGACCAGTTGCTTGCCGGCACTGTCGTAGTAGGAGCCGCCGAACGCCTCACCGAGGAGCCCGGAGAGCTGCGAGGCGAGGTCCGAGGCGTCGCCCGCCTTCAGGGTCTTCGGCGCTGCCGCCGCGTCACCGGACGAACCGTCCTGGGAGGCGTTGGCGTTGGGGAGCAGGATCGCGGCCGCGCCGAGCGCCACCACGCTGCCCGCCGCTATCGCGGCCTTGCGCTTCGGAATTCGCTTGTGACTCAAACTTCTCTCCTCCTGGGGGACGGAGTGTGTGCCGCCGTCCGGCAGCTTCTGGGGGGCGCCTGGATGGCTGTTGGTACGCACGGGCCGCACGGGGCGTTCAATTCCGTTTGCAAGTGATCCCTTCGCATCACCGAATCAGCCAACTCCCGCCACCCGTAGGCCGACCCCTCGGTCCGCGCCCGGCCTGCTCACACGGGCCGGTCCGCCAGGGGCGGGTCCGGCGGGCCCGTGGAGGGTCATGGCCGGATGACGGCCTTTCAGGCAGCGGGATCCCGCGAAAGAGCGGAACGGAACGCTCCGTATCCGCCCGGAAGCGATCCGTCGCCATCACGGAGTCGAGTCCTGGCTTCAGCGAATCTGCACATCGAATGCTCAACCCGGTCACCGAAAAAGGGGTTATCCACACCCCGGCCCGCGGCGGTCACGCCTTTGGGGCGGGAGTGCCGGATTCGCCACCCCTTGAAGCTAGGGCCTGAATGCGCCGATGCGGTGCCCCATGTGAAGAACTCGCTCCCATGCGGTGTCCAAACCTGCACGGACCGGTGCCACTGATGCGCAAGTTCCCTGGTGAGGCAGGTGGTTGATTGGAAGGGCGAACCCGCAGCGTGCTTTGATCCATCGCACCGCGGGGGCCGCCCAGGGCATTCGGAAACGAAAGTCCGGCACTCGCGGTCGCGGCCGTCATCTGTCCCCAGAGGGGGCCGCTCCCCCCTTGTGAGATATCCATATGAAGGGAAGTTCCATCATGAACTCCACCCCCCAGGTCGAGACCGTCGAGATCGCCGACGCCGAGCTCGACGCCGTCTCCGGTGGTCTGTCCGTGAACGCCGTGAACACCGTCACCGACACGGTGAACGGCATCGCTCCGGTCTCCGGCCTGGTCGACACGGCCGTCGGCACCGTCGAGGGTGTCGCCGGCCTGAACACGGCCCCGGTCACCAACCTGGTCGCCGGTCTCTGATCGAGCCACAGTGCCGTTGAGTCCCGGAGCCGCAGCCGGCGGTTCCGGGTTCTTCGGGTGCCGTGACAGCTTCTGTCACGGCCGTCGGTACCTCTTCTACGGGTGAGGGAAGTTCCCTTGCAGTTCCGCCAACAGGCCCTCGCCAAGCTCCAGTCACCGGAGGAACTCGACCTGCCGGTGCGGTTCGCGCGCCCGCAGGGCTGGCTCGTGCTCTCGGTGACGGTGGTCGCGATGGCGGCCGCCTCGGTCTGGGCGGTGACCGGCTCGGTCACCTCCACCGTCAGCGCGCCCGCCGTCCTCACGCACGGGCAGGGCAGTTACGTCCTCCAGAGCCCCGTCGCGGGCCAGGTCACCGCCGTGCTCGCGAAGCAGGGCCAGCAGGTGCCCGCGGGCTCTGCCGTGCTCAAGGTCCGTACGGCCAGGGGCGAAGCGGTCGTTCGCACGCTCGACGCGGGCCGGGTCTCCACGCTCGCCGCGACCGTCGGGCAGATCATCCGGACCGGCGCGAACGTCGCCGCCGTCGAGAAGGTCGCCCACGCCGAGGACCCGCTCTACGCGACCGTGTACGTCCCCGCCGCCAACGCCGCCTCGATCCCCGGCGACGCCCCCGTGGACCTGACCGTGCAGTCGGTGCCGACGCAGGAATACGGCGTGCTGCGCGGCCATGTGAAGTCGGTGGACCGCTCCGCCCAGTCCCCGCAGCAGATCACCGCGTTCCTCGGAGACAGCCAGCTGGGCGAGCAGTTCACCGAGAAGGGCAGGCCGGTGGCCGTGACGGTCCGGCTGGACAGGTCGTCCGCCACGAAGAGCGGCTACAGGTGGTCCTCCGCTGACGGACCGCCGTTCAAGCTGACCTCCATGACGCTGGCCTCCGGCTCGATCCGGCTGGCCGATCAGCGCCCCGTCGACTGGCTGCTGCCATGAGCGCCACCGCACAGGAGCCCCGGAACAGGCGACGCGCCGCCCCGCCCAAGCGCAAGGTTCCCAAGGCCCGGGCGCAGACCGTCCGCACACCCACCGTGCTCCAGATGGAGGCCGTCGAGTGCGGTGCCGCCTCCCTGGCGATGGTGCTCGGCCACCACGGCAAGCACGTCCCGCTGGAGGAGCTGCGCATCGCCTGCGGCGTCTCGCGTGACGGCTCACGCGCCAGCAATCTGCTGAAGGCCGCCCGCAGTTACGGCCTGACGGCCAAGGGCATGCAGATGGACCTGGCGGCCCTCTCCGAGGTGACGTCACCGGCCATCCTGTTCTGGGAGTTCAACCACTATGTCGTCTACGACGGCATGGGCCGCCGCTTCGGCCGTCGCGGCGTCTACATCAACGACCCCGGCAAAGGCCGCCGGTTCGTGCCCATGGAGGACTTCGACGGCAGCTTCACCGGTGTCGTGCTGGTGATGGAGCCCGGCGAGGACTTCACCCGGGGCGGCCGCAAGCCCGGAGTCCTCGGCGCGATGCCCGCCCGGCTGCGCGGCACGGCCGGCACGATGCCCGCGGCGGTGCTGGCGAGCCTGCTGCTGGTGGCGGTCGGCGCGGCGGTGCCCGCGCTCAGCCGCACCTACATCGACGAATTCCTGATCGGCAACCAGACCTCGCTGCTCGGTGTGCTGTTCACATCGATGGGCGCGTGTGTGCTGCTCACGGTCGTGCTGACCTGGCTCCAGCAGGCCAACCTGCTGCGCGGCCGCATCATCTCCTCCACGCTCTCCAGCGCCCGCTTCCTGCGGCATCTGCTGCGGCTGCCGGTGACGTTCTTCTCCCAGCGCAGCCCGGCCGACCTGGTGCAGCGGCTCCAGTCCAACGACGCGGTGTCCGAGACGCTGTCCCGCGACCTCGCGGCGGCGGGCGTGGACGCGGTCGTGGTCGTCCTGTACGCGGTCCTGCTGTACACCTACGACCCGCAGCTGACGTTCGTCGGCATCGGCGTGGCGCTGCTGAACATCGTGGCCATGCGCGTCGTCATCCGGCTGCGCGCCACGCGCACGGCGAAGCTGCGCGCGGACACGGCCCGCCTCACCAACACCGCCTACACGGGTCTGCAGCTCATCGAGACGATGAAGGCGACCGGCGGCGAGGACGGCTACTTCCGCAAGTGGGCCGGGCAGCACGCCACCACGCTGGAGGAGCAGCAGCGCCTGGGCGTGCCGAGCGCCTGGCTGGGCGTGGTCGCGCCGACCCTCGCCACCCTGAACAGCGCGCTCATCCTGTGGATCGGCGGCATGCGGGCGGTCGAGGGGCACATCTCGGTCGGTCTGCTGGTCGCCTTCCAAGCCCTGGTCACCCGGTTCACTGCCCCGCTGACCCGGCTGAACGGCGTCGCGGGCCGCATCCAGGACTTCGCCGCCGACGTGGCCCGCCTGAAGGACGTGGAGAACTTCAAGGCCGACCCGCTCTACGGCCGCCCCGGCGCCGGCGAGTCCACGCGCCGCCTCCAGGGCCATGTCGAGCTGGAGAACATCACGTTCGGCTACAGCCCGCTCGACAAGCCCCTGCTCACCGGCTTCGATCTGACGGTCGGCCCCGGGCAGCAGGTCGCGCTGGTGGGCGGCTCGGGCAGCGGGAAGTCCACGGTGTCCCGGATGATCTCCGGGCTGTACGCGCCGTGGGAGGGCGTGATCCGCATCGACGGGCAGCGCATCGAGGACATCCCGCGCGGGGCGCTGGCCGCCTCGGTCTCCTTCGTCGACCAGGAGGTGTTCCTCTTCGAGGGCACGGTCCGCGACAACGTGGCGCTGTGGGACCCCTCGATCCCGGACGACGCGGTGGAGGACGCGCTGCGCGACGCCGCCCTGTACGACGTGATCACCCGCCGCCCCGGCGGCATCCACAGCAAGGTCGAGCAGGACGGCCGCAACTTCTCCGGCGGACAGCGCCAGCGCCTGGAGATCGCGCGGGCACTGGTGCGCCGGCCGAGCATCCTGGTGCTCGACGAGGTGACGAGCGCCCTGGACGCCGAGACCGAGCAGGTCGTGATGGACAACCTGCGCCGGCGCGGCTGCGCCTGCGTGGTGATCGCGCACCGGCTCAGCACGGTGCGCGACAGCGACGAGATCGTCGTCCTGCAGCACGGCACGGTCGTGGAGCGGGGACGGCACGAGGACCTGGTGGCCCGCGGCGGCGCGTACGCGGCACTGGTCAGGGAGCGGTGAGATGACGGCCGTTCACGAAGGGCACGACGGCGACCTCGTGCTGGGCGCCTTCGGACAGATGGGTTCGCGCATCGACTGCGCCGGGTTCAACCGCCTCGACCTCGAAGGCCCGCAGGTGCTGTGGCTGGTCGCGTCCGGGGCCGTGGACCTGTTCGCGGTCGACGCCGGACAGCAGGGGCACTGGCATCATCTGGGCCGGCTGGAGGCGGGCTCGCTGGTGCTCGGCCCGGTGCCGGGCCCGCAGCACACCCTGGTGGCCCGGCCGCTGCGGGACTGCGTGGTGCACCGCATCGGCCTGCGCGAGCTCTACCAGCCCGCCGACACCGCGACCTGGTCGTACGACGAGTACGGCAACCCGCAGTACGTGCCGCCGACGACGAGCCCGCTGGAGTACGCGCTCGCCCTGGGGGTCGGCCGCAGCCTGTCGATCCTGTTCCAGGCACCGATGGCCACCGAGCGGGCCGCCGCGCCCACCGACGACGACGTGTTCTGGATGCAGGTGCCGCCGGGCAGCCTGCAGTACGGCTCGCTGTACGGCGCGCAGGCCGCGGCCGACCTGCTGATGGACCCCGTGCTGTGGCAGTCCATGGTCGACCAGCAGTACCGGCTGCTGACCACGCTGGACCGCTGGATCGAGCAGTTGGAGCGCACCCACGAGACACGCACGGCGGAGGGCATCAAGGCCGGTGAGGCGGTGCGCGTCCAGGCCGACCGGACGCTGCTCGCCTCCATCGGCGAGCGCTCCTCCCGGCGCACCACCGCGGCCGACGCGGACGCCACCTACGCGGCCTGCAAGCTGGTCGGTGAGGCGGCCGGGATCCACCTCACCGAGCCGACCCAGAAGGGCACCGGCGGCGACCGCCTCGACCCGGTCGAGCAGGTCGCCCTGGCCTCCCGCGTCCGTACCCGGGCCGTACGGCTCGACGGCCGCTGGTGGCGGGACGACGTGGGGCCGCTGGTCGGACGGCGGGCCCTGTCGGGGGCGCCGGTGGCGCTGTTGTGGCGGCGTGGCGGCTATGTCGCGGTGCATCCGTCGACCGGTCGTGAGACGCCGGTCGAGAAGGCCAACGCCGACGAGTTCGAGCCGCGCGCGGTGATGTTCTACCGTCCGCTGCCCGAGCGCGGACTCACTCCGCTGAGGCTGCTGCGGTTCTGCATGCAGGGCATGCGCGGCGACCTGACCGGTCTGCTGCTCAGTGGTCTGGTCACGGTGGCGATCGGCGCGCTCGTGCCCGTCGCGACCGGCAAGGTGCTGGGCGAGTTCGTGCCGGAGGCACAGACCGGGCTGATCGCGCAGGTGTGCCTGGCGGTGATGCTGAGCAGCGTGGTGGCGGCGGCCTTCATGCTGTTGCAGAACCTGACCATCCTGCGACTGGAGGGCCGGATCGAGGCCACGCTCCAGCCTGCGGTGTGGGACCGGCTGCTCCGGCTGCCGACGAAGTTCTTCACCGAGCGTTCCACGGGCGAGCTGGCCAGCGCCGCCATGGGCATCAGCGCGATCCGCAGGCTGCTCGCGGGCGTGGGCCCGACGGTCGCCCAGTCGGTGACGGTCGGCGCGATGAACCTGGGGCTGCTGCTCTGGTACAGCGTGCCGATGGCGATGGCCGCGATCGGCATGCTCGTCGTGATCGCGGCGGTCTTCCTGGGGCTGGGTCTGTGGCAGGTGCGCTGGCAGCGGCGGCTGGTGGTGCTCTCCAACAAACTGAACAACCAGGCGTTCCAGACGCTGCGCGGCCTGCCCAAGCTGCGGGTGGCCGCCGCCGAGAACTACGCGTACGCCGCGTGGGCCTCTCAGTTCGCGCGCAGCCGGGAGCTCCAGCAGAAGGTCGGCACCATCAAGAACCTCACGACGGTGCTCGGCGCGGTCTACCTGCCGTTGTGCACCCTGCTGATGTTCATGCTGCTGGCCGGTCCGGCCCGGGGGTCGATGTCGGCGGCCGCGTTCCTCACCTTCAACACGTCGGTGACGATGCTGCTGACCTCCGTCACCCAGCTGACCGGCGCGTTCGTCTCGGCGGTGGCCGCGCTGCCGTTGTTCGAGGAGATCAAGCCGGTGCTGGACGCCACGCCGGAGGTGCGTACGGCGAGCACCCGGCCGGGTCCGCTGACCGGCGCGATCGAGGCGCGGCGGGTGTCATTCCGCTACTCGGACGACGGTCCGCTGGTCCTGGACGACGTGTCGTTCGAGGTGCGGCCGGGCGAGTTCGTCGCGGTCGTCGGCCCGAGCGGCTGCGGCAAGTCGACGCTGCTGCGCCTGCTGATCGGCTTCGACCGGCCCGTGTCGGGCAGTGTGCTGTACGACGGGCAGGACCTGGCGGCACTGGACCAGTCGGCGGTGCGCCGCCAGTGCGGTGTGGTGCTCCAGCACGCGCAGCCGTTCTCCGGCTCGATCCTGGACGTCATCTGCGGCACCGAGCCGTACACGCCGGAGGAGGCCATGGCGGCCGCCGAGATGGCCGGTCTGGCCGAGGACATCAAGCGGATGCCGATGGGCCTGCACACCATCGTGGCGGGCAGTGGAGCCGTCTCCGGCGGACAGCGTCAGCGGCTGATGATCGCCCAGGCGCTGATCCGCCGGCCCCGGATCCTCTTCTTCGACGAGGCGACCAGCGCCTTGGACAACGAGACGCAGCGCACGGTCATCGAGAGCACCAAGGCCCTGCACGCGACCCGGATCGTCATCGCGCACCGGCTGTCCACCGTGATGGACGCCGACCGGGTCGTGGTGATGGAGGAGGGCAAGGTCATCCAGCAGGGTCCGCCCGCACAGCTCCTCGCCGACACCAACGGCCGCCTCCACGAGCTGGTCCGCCGCCAGATGGCGTGACGTGGGGCGCTCCCGTGCAGCCCCTGCGAAACGGTGCCGTTTCCGCGAGCCCCGGCCACGGTCGAGAGCTGCACCGCCTTTCCGGCCGTCGGCCGGGTTCTTCGCCGCGGCGCGCTGATCACCCTGGTCCTGCGCCGGCGCGCGTGCGGGAGCAGGACGCGCAGGCGCCGGCCCATCGTGCGCAGGTGACCATCGGGAGCTGCCGGGGCCGTCGTGCGCGGGGACACGGCGGCACCCGCCCGCCGGTGGCGCGTCCTCGCCGGTGCGGAGCGTGCCGCCTGTTGGCCGGCCCCGTATGTGGGTACCCACCGCCCATGCGAATCAGCGTGGTGGACGTGGGATCGAACACGGTCAGACTGGTGGTCGCGGACGCTGCGGACGGGGTGCCGCTGCCCGTGCACACCGCCAAGTGGCGACTCAGGCTGTCCGAGCAGGTCACACCGGGGGGACCCATCCCGGAGCAGGCCGTGGGGCAACTCGTCGACGCGGTGGCCGAGGCGAACAGGACCGCCGCCAAGTGGGGCGCGGCGGGCCCGCTGGCGTTCGCGACCGCAGTGGTGCGCAACGCGCCGAACCGGCACGAGGTGCTGCACACCGTCCGGGCCCGCACGGGCGTCGACCTGTGCACCCTGCCGGGCGAGGTCGAAGCCGAGCTGACGTTCCTCGGGGCCCGGCGCTGGATGGGCTGGCGGTCGGGCCCGCTCGCCCTGCTCGACATCGGCGGCGGCACCCTCGAAGTCGCCTTCGGGCGTGGTCGGCTGCCCGACTTCGTGGCGTCGCTGCCGCTGGGTGCGCGACGGCTGACGCACGAGTTCTTCGAGGACGAGGACCCGCCCTCGCCGGAGCGCGTGAGGGCGCTGCGCCGCAAGGTCCGCCATCAGCTGCGGGACGTCGCGGCACGCATCCGCTGGGAGGGCCCGCGCACCGCGGTCGCCACCTCTCGCACCTTCCAGCAGCTGGGGCGGCTGTGCGGCGCGGCCCCCGGACGGCACGGCCCGTTCGTGGACCGGCAGATGCACCGCTCGGACCTGCGGGCGGCGATCACGCGGCTGGCCGCCCTGCCCGCCGCCGAACGCGCGCATCTGCCCGGCATCTCGGCCCCGCGCGCCGCGCAGAGTCTGGCGGGAGCGGTGGTCGGGCACACCGCGCTGAAGCTGACCGGCATCAAGGCCGTCACGGTCTGCCCCTGGGCGATCCGCGAGGGCGTGCTGCTGCGCCACATCGAGGACGGCCCCTCCTGGTGGGCGGAGGTCGTCCGCCGCAGCGAGGAGGCGGCCCCCGCGGACCCGGTGCCGCTGCGCATCGCCTCCTCCGCCACCAGCTGAACACCCACCGCCGTGAGCGGACGTACCGAACGCAGGAAGGAGACCGCCGTGTCCGAGCACAGGGGTCACGACCGGAACGAGGACCAGCACACCCCGCCGCCCGCGACGGCGCTCGAAGAGGTGCTCCGGGAGGTCGAGGACGCCGAGACCCGCACCCGGGACTCCGCCGACCACCGCCGGCACCGGGGCGAGGCCGGCGAGGCCATCACCCCCAACAGGAGGAGTCCGAGGGCGGCTGAGCGACTGACGGGGGCCGGCCGGGCCCGGGCCACCGCAGGCCCGGGCGGCTGCGCCCGCACCGCGGGGCGGGTGACCTTCGCCGCCGGACGGGTACCCGGCGCGCATGGAGCACGAAGGACCACGACTGCCCACCCCGCGCGGCCCGCTGAGCAGGGGTGTCGACGCTCATCTGCGGGGCGCGGGCCGGCTGCCCCGCCTGGAGGATGTCGCCCGGGCCGAGGTGTACGGCGACGACCTCCAGCTCGCGCTGTACCTCTGTTACGAGCTGCACTACCGCGGCTTCGCGGACGTACCCCCTGAGCGCGAGTGGGACCCCGACCTGCTGCGCGTCCGCGCGGCCATGGAACACCGCTTCCTGTCCGCGCTGCGCACCGACGCACACGTCCACGACACCCTGGACGAGGCACTGGCCGACCTGCTGGTCGAGCCCGTCGACGGCACCGGCGTCAGCCACTTCCTGCGCGACGAGGGCGAACTGTGGCAGCTGCGCGAGTACGCGGCACAGCGCTCCCTGTACCACCTCAAGGAGGCGGACCCGCACGCCTGGGTGCTGCCGCGGCTGTACGGCCGGGCGAAGGCGGGGATGGCGGCGGTGGAGTTCGACGAGTGGGGCGGCGGCCGCGCCGACCGCGTGCACGCCGTCCTGTTCGCCGACCTGATGACGGACCTCGGCCTGGACACCAGGTACGGCCGCTATCTCGACGCCTCGTCCGCCGAGGCCCTGGCCACCGTGAACATGATGTCCCTCTTCGGGTTGCACCGGGCCCTCAGGGGCGCCCTGGTCGGCCACTTCGCGGCGGTGGAGATCACCTCCTCACCGGGGTCGCGGCGGCTCGCCGAGGCGATGCGCCGCACGGGCGCCGGCCCCGCCGCCGAGCACTTCTACGACGAGCACGTCGAGGCGGACGCCGTCCACGAGCAGGTGGTGCGTCACGATGTCATCGGCGGACTCCTGGAACAGGAGCCGCATCTCGCCGCGGACGTCGCCTTCGGCATCGACGCCACCGAGTTCGTCGAGGAACGCTTCGGCACCCGGCTGCTCGCGGACTGGCGTGCGTCACGTTCGTCGCTGCGTGAACCGCTTGCCCGGGAAGCTGCTCATATCTCCTGATGACCGGGGTACTCGGCGTCCGTGATTGCACTGGTACCCCCGGGCGTGTACGCCCCGCAGGAAGACACCGAGCTGCTGGCCGGTGCCCTGTCCGACGAGCCGTTGCCCCCTGGCGCGGAAGTCCTCGACGTGGGCACCGGCAGCGGAGCCCTGGCACTGGAAGCCGCGCGCCGGGGCGGCCGTGTGACCGCTGTGGACGTGTCCTGGAGCGCCGTATGGGCCGCCCGGCTGAACGCCCGGCTGGCCGGGCTTTCGGTCCGCATCCGGCACGGGAATCTCTTCGACCCCGTGCGCGGACGGACGTTCGATCTGATCCTCGCCAATCCGCCGTACGTACCGGCGCCGGACGGTCATCGCAGGCCACCGCGCGGTGCGGCCCGGGCCTGGGACGCCGGTGACGACGGACGCCTGGTCGTCGACCGGATCTGCCGTGAGGCGCCCGGCCTGCTGCGCCCGGGCGGAGTACTGCTGCTCGTGCAGTCGGCGCTCAGCGGCCCGGACGTGACCGTCGAACAGCTGCACGCCGCCGGTCTGAAGGCCGCGGTGACCCGCCGGCACCGGATCGAGTTCGGGCCCGTGCTGCGCGGCCGGGAACGCTGGCTGCGGGAGCGGGGGCTGCTGCCCGCCGCCGATGACAAGGAAGAGCTGGTGGTCGTCCGTGCCGAACTCCCCGTCTGACCGGTCGGCGGCGCCGCGTCGTGTCGCCGTGCAGCGCAAGGGCCCGCTGCTGATGGAGGGCCCGGTGGAGGTGGAGCTGGAGGACGGCTCCGTGGTCACCTCCGACCGCTTCCGCGTGGCCCTGTGCACGTGCCGCCGCAGTCGCCGCTACCCGTGGTGCGACACCAGTCATCGCGACCGGGCGTGAGGCCCAGGGCGTAGCAAAGCCCAGGAGCCGGCGGGCGGCCCCACTCCGCCCGCCGGCTCCCTTGCGCGAGATCGCGAATTCCCGTGACAACGGCCCGGCTCCCCAGCCACGGCCCGCTGCGCTTCACGGACTCAGCGCGATCCCGGTCTGTGGGCCCGGCCCTCTCAGAAGGAGAAGACGCCGGTGCCGTAGGCGTTCTTCATGCAGTCGTTGGAGAAGGTGCGCTCGTAGGAGACGCGCTTGCCCTGCCAGACGCCGTCGACGGTGACGACCACCGGGTCGTACTGCCTGGTGCACATCACGCCCTCCTTCGCCGTCAGGGCGTCGAAGTCCCCGCCGACGCCGCGCAGTTCCGCGCAGGCCGGGCCGGCCGCCGGGTGCGTGCCGGAGGGCTTCGGGGCACAGGACAGGGTGACCGCGCGTTCCGGAGTCGCTGCGATCGCGCTCTCACCGTGGCCCACCGTGAGGACGAGGGCCGACGGGGCGTAGAGCGCGGTGGGGGCCTGACCCGGGGCGGCGAGCGCGGCCCCGGAGAGGGGGCCGCAGACGGCGGTGGCCGTCAGGCCGAGAGTCATGGCCCAGCGCGCGGTGTTCCGCATTGTGTGCATCCTTCCGCATCGATTACAGGGTGTGCCGGCCCGAGCTCGATCGGTGCCCGGAGCGACGAGCGCGAGTCTGCCGAGTCCGCCGCGGAAACACACATCGACCCCATAGGTTTCAGTAACATTGCGTATTGAATCAGTGGCGCGAAGTTACGGAAACCGCACGGCCGAAGCCTGTAACCGCACGGTCCGCAGGGCCGTGAAGCGGCCAGATGGCCGAAATCCAGGTGTTCGTTAATCGGCCTGAAACATTCCGATTTCGCTCTCGGCCGACCGCTTGGTAACCCCTTGTGTTCATGGTCCGGCCGAGTAATCGTCATTACATGATTACGGCAGAACAGCGAGACAGGGTTCGGGGCTGGTTCACCGGCCGTCTGCCGGACGACCTCTTCGAGGAGCTGACCGAGCTCACGGTCGACCGCGAGGAGATCACCGTGATCGGCCGCATCCCCGAACCCCGGCTGACCGAGGACGCCTCCGCCACCGAGCGGGAGGCGGCCCTGGAGAGCCGGGTGCAGGAGTTCCGGGAGCGCACCCGGGAGGACCGGATGGCCGTGGCCCGGGAAGCCGAACAGCGGTTCAGCAGAAAGGTGTCCTGGGGCGTGGAGTGCGGCGGGCGGCGGACGCTCTTCACGCACGTGGCCGTGCCGGTCATGACACGCCTGCGTCAACCGGAGCGCCGGGTGCTCGACACCCTGATCGCGGGCGGCGTCGCCCGCAGCCGCAGCGACGCGCTGGCCTGGTGCGTGCGCCTGGTGCAACGCCATACGGACGACTGGCTCGCGGAGTTGCGCGACTCGCTCGAACACGTGCAGCGCGTCCGGGCCCGGGGTCCGGACACCGAGCCGGACCGCACACCGTCCCCGGACGGTCCGGAGTGACCATCGAACGGGCCCGGATGCGGGGGGCGTTGTCGGATCCCTCGGCTACGTTGCCCGCATGACGGACTTCGTACTGGTGGCAGGGGCATGGCTCGGGGCGTGGGCATGGGAGGAGGTGGCCGCGGAGCTGCGCACCGCCGGGCACGACGTCCATGCGCTGACGCTGTCGGGCCTCGCCGAGAAGCGCGGCACACAGCCGGCCGGACAGCAGACGCATGTCCGTGACGTCGTCGAGGAGGTGGAGCGCCTCGGCCTGCGGGACGTCGTCCTGGTCGGGCACAGCTACTCAGGCATCCCGGTCGGGCAGGCCGCGGAACGCATCGGCGACCGGCTGCGACGGGTGGTGTTCGTGGACGCGAACGTACCGGTGGACGGAGAATCGTTCCTGTCGGACTGGCCGAGCGGACAGGTGCGGCAGGCCATCGCCGACCACTCCGGGTACTGGCCACCGCTCGGCCCGGAGGATTGCGCGGGGCAGGGGCTGACGGGCGAGCAGATCGCCCGCATGGTGGACGGCGCGACCCCGCACCCCGGTGTCACGCTCACCGAACCGGCCGTTCTCGGCCGCTCCCTCGGCGAACTCCCGGCGACGTACGTGAAGTGCCTCCTCGACGGGGACGAGCCGATGCCGGCGGTGGCCGCCCTCCTGGAGAGCGACTCCTGGGAGCTGGTGGAGCTGGACACCGGGCACTGGCCGATGTTCTCCCGGCCGCGCGCACTGGCCCGCCTGCTGCACACGGCGGCGGACCGCCCCTGACACGATCGGCCCGGCCGACCTCGTCGAGACCCCGGCGTGAGGGCGGGGCTGCACGGCGTGCACGCCGTGCAGCCCCGCTCGCGCTGCGGGACCCGTCGTCACGCCGTCCGGCCGTCGGACACCGTCACGCGGCGGGCCGCCGGGTCGTCCTGTTCCTCGATCGACAGGGAACCCGAGGCCGTCGGCAGGGGATCCGGCTGCCAGCGCTGAATGCCGGAGGAACGGTCGCGAACCTTGACGACGATGTCGGCGTCCGGGTCGTCGTCAGCCGGGGCGAGGGCGAGCTGCTCGTCCCAGCGGGGCAGCAACTCCCCCTGCACGGTGAGGTCGTAGCGCACGTCGTCGCCCCGCTCGCCATCCTCGTCGGCGCAGGTACCGAGGACGACGACGCCGGCGTCCTTGTGGGAATCCAGGCACAGCCCGGGATCGGCGACGCTGCGCAACAGCCCGTCGTCCTCGTAGGTCCACTGCTGGGTCCACACCGTCGAGCACTCCGCCAGCTTCGCGCCCGAGCCCTCCTTCGGCAGGTCCCGGATGTCGAGGCACAGGTCGGCACCCGCGTTGCGCAGCCGTGTCACCCCCCGTGCCGCGGGGAGTCCTGCCGTACCCGGCGGTGCCACCGACGCGGAGTCCTTGCCGCCGGCGGCGCTGCCGGAGCCCGCCGGGTCGGCCTCTTCCCCGTCGTAGGAGGACGCACTGATGATGAGCACCGTCGCCAGCACCCCGGCCGAGAGCGCGCCGACGCCCGAGAGCAGCACCCGGGAGGAGCGCAGCGTCTGCGGTACCCGGGCGGGCACGGGAAGCCGGGACAGCAGCCCGTGCCGTCCGCCGCCCCGCCGTCCGCCACCGCGCCGGCCCGCGCGAGCGCCCCGCGTGCCGTGCGACGCCCGTCCCGGGCGCGAGTCGAGGTAGCGGCGGGCGCCCCAGCCGAGCACCGCCTCGGCGATCAGCGGCCCCAAGGAGCCCTCGAAATGGCTCAGTTGCTCTGCCGCGTTCCGGCAGTAGCGGCACTCCGCCAGATGCTGCTCGACGTCCGGCAGCAGGGCGCCGCCCCGGCGTATCGGGACATCCAGGAGGCGGTTGTAGAACCGGCAATCATGGGTCGGTGCGAGTTCGCGATGGGCGAGGACGCAGCCTTCACGGAATGTGGCACGCGCCTGTTCGAGGGCCGCCGAAGCGATGCCGGTGTCCATGCCCAGCAGCCCGGCGGGGACGCTTATGGGATCCGCCTCGACCTCGACATGCCAGAGCAAACAGCGTGAGGCGGCGGGAAGTGCCTGGAATGCCCGCTCCGCGAGGGTGCGATTTTCCGGGGTCATGGACGTCGCCGCGCGCAGCCCACGTCCTCCGGCCGGTTTCTGCAACGCGGGCAGAACGGCTGATATTCGATCGTCGCCGGACCATTCGCGGACCGTGTCGCGCACGGTCACCAGAAGGGCGGGGCGCAGCGCGACGGCCGACTCGCCGAAGGCGAGACGGTTGAGGGTCCGGTGGAAGGCGGTTCCGGTCACCATGGCGGCGACCTGCGCCGACGAGGCGAGACAGATGACCGCGTAGTCGTGCGCCGGCTCGTAGTGCCGCGCCATCAGCAACGCGACGGAATGGGCGGCCACCCCGCCCTCCGGGCTGCCTCTCAGTGGAGCGGCGAGTGATTCATCGGCTTCCCCGGGATCCCCGCCGGGCGGGGGATACGGAGGACGAGGGGGGTGGGGGGTGGGCACTGAGATGGTTCCTTCCCACGCATGTGAGACACACAGAAGTCCTGCCGCCGAAAAGGAGGCCCGGTCGATGCGACCTCTTTAGGCGTGGCGCGGGAGGTGCGAATTCACCGACGGCACATCGGACGTGGTCCACAAATCACGTGCGACATCCGGCCATTCCCCCCGCACGCGCGTTTCACTCTTGCACAACCCCCACACGGCCAACAAGGCGCCCGGACAACATCCCCGCCATTGACAGAAAGTCAGAAACGCGAGAACGGATACGCGCGACTCGCACCCGTTTTCGACATTTCCATGCGGCCCGCGTGAATCGGGCGGGTCCTCAGATCTGCCAGGAGCGCAGCCGGCCCGCCGCGCCGTAGACGTCGGTGGTGCCGGACAAGAGGTCGCGGGCCAGGTCGACCAGAGCGCCGTAGGGCGGGTCGATACCGACGCCGCTGACGAACATGTACGCCACAGCGGTCGCGCAGGCGAAGCGGGCGTTGGCCGAGGGCAGCGGCCGGAGCACCGTGATCGTGTGCAGCAGCGCGGCGGCCCGCCAGGCCGGGTCGGAGTTCACCCCGAGGCGCGGCGGGTCGACGCGGTGCCGGGCGACGGCGGCGACCAGCGCGGAGAAGTCGTTGACGGTGGGCTGGTCCGGCAGGACCTCCTCGTGGCGCTGAAGCAGCCAGGGCACGTCGATGTGGATCACGGGTGCCATGGGTCAGGCGGCCCGCCCTTCGCCCTTGGCGGGCCGTTCGTCGTCGGGGAACGCGGCGGCGAACTCGTCGGCGTGGGTGGCGAAGAACCGGCGGAAGGCCTCGGCGCCCTCCTGAAGCGCGCGGTGGCGGGCTATGTCGGCCGCTGCCGCCTCCCGGACGAGGGCCTTCATGGACGTACCCCGCTCCTTGGCGATCTGCCGCAGGTCCTCAAGTTCGCGGTCGCTGAACTCCACGT
This sequence comes from Streptomyces sp. NPDC092370, assembly GCF_044755265.1. Taxonomy (NCBI): domain Bacteria; kingdom Bacillati; phylum Actinomycetota; class Actinomycetes; order Kitasatosporales; family Streptomycetaceae; genus Streptomyces; species Streptomyces sp. NPDC092370. The sequence continues at coordinate 105,556 of NZ_JBIVQO010000006.1, forward strand.
TGAGAGCTGGCATGCCTGCACGGTACCGCTCGGGTACTGACTCGTAAATACGCCCAGCTCAGGAAGGTGTCCAAGCGGTACCGGCGAGATGACACGCCTGAGATGTGGGTCACATCGGGTCGCGCGACGTCACATTCCGGTGCCCGCCCGGCTCGCAATGATCAAGCAGCTGCCGCGCGGCGAGTACGCCGAGGTGCACGAGCCGCTCGGCCCGGCCCGGCTGCACACCCTGACCGCCCATGAGCGCCCGGGGAACCCGTCACGCCACGAACCGGGACACGGGGCGGTCGCGGGCCGGTCAGGAGTGGGCGCGGCAGAACTCCCGGACGGTCCGATTGAACGGCTCCGGCGCCTCGACGTTGGTGAGGTGCCCGACACCGGGCAGCACCACCAGGGTGGCCTGCGGGATCGCTTCGAGGAACTGGTGGGCCACCGGCTCCACGGGCGAGCGCGCGTCGAGCTCGCCCCACAACAGGAGCGTCGGGACCTCGATGTTCGGCAGCAGGTCCCGCTGGTCGGCCTCGGCCATGACGGTGAGCTCCGTCCGCATGCTCTGGGCGCGAGTGTCGGCCGACATCAGGGACAGCAGGCGTACGGCTTCGGCGGGTGGCTGCCGGGCGAACAGGCCCGGCATGGTCGGTGCGAACGCCTCCGCCGGGACCGCGAGCATCCGTTCCGCCCCCTCGACCCGGGACCGCACCTCCGCCGCGGGCAGTGAGCCCTTCCACCCCGCGTAGGTGTCGACGAGCAGCAGCGTCCTCACGAGCGCAGGGTGGTTCCGGTAGAGCTCCAGCACGACGGTCCCGCCCCAGGACAGGCCGAGGGCATGGACCGGGCCCAGGTTTACGTCCTCGATGACGGCCGCCAGACAGCGGGCGTAGTCGGCCAGGGTGAACGAGGGCGGTACGTCACAGGAGCGGCCGGCGCCGGGTTCGTCCCAGGCGACGACGGTGAACTCGTCGGCCAGGTCGTCGATCTGGCCACCGAACAGCCTGGCGTCCGTCGTGGCGCCGTGCGCGAGCACGAGGGGCGGGCCCCGACCCGCCCGGTCGTACGCGACCTCGATGCCGTCGACCCGCACCGCTGGCATGACACCAGGCTACGCGCGCGTGCCGGGGGCGTCCTGTCGGCGGACTCCCCCGGCACGCTGCACCACGCTCCGGTCCCTATCCCTGGTCCGCCACGAAGGAGGCCATGCGGGCCAGGGCGGCGTTCCAGTTGATCGTGTGCTCGTTGGTCGACCAGGACTGGATGTCGTCGATGTAGCAGAACTGACCGACACACCCCTGGAGTTTGCTCTGTGCGTAGGGGTCCTGGATGCTCGAGTTCGGCCCGCCCGCGAGGGTGCCCTTCGGCGGGTTGGGCAGGTTCGGGTCGAGCTGGCGGGCGTACCAGCGGCTGTGCTGGTTCTGCGCGCTGACCTCGCCGTAGCCGGTGACGTAGGAGATGTTCAGCGCATTGCGGCCCAGGATGTAGTCCATGCTCTGCAACGCGCCGTCCCGGTACTTCGAGGCACCGGTGATGTCGTACGCGGTGGCGAGGACGACCGCGTTGTTGAGGACCTGGTGGCTGGAGCCCCAGTCGTAGGTGTTGCCGTCCGGTGCGTACGGCATGCCGTACGGGTGTGCCTTGAGGGTGGCCAGGTAGCGGTCGGCGCCCTTGACAACGGACTGGCGCACCTTGTCCCGGCCCGGGAGCCTGCTGGGCACCAGGGCGAGGTCGAGCCGGCCGGCGGCGCCGGTGCGGGCCCAGTCGAAGCCGAGGGGCTTGAAGAGGTCGGCCGTGTGGACCGGGGACTTCAGGACGTACTCCTCGAACCGCTTCTCCCCGGTCGAGAGGTACAGCTCGGCCGCCGCCCAGTAGAAGTCGTCGGTGACGTCGCTGTCGGGGTAGGCGCCCCCGCCGATGCCGTCGCTCTCGGAGGCGAAGCGGTCGGGGTGGGCGAGCGCCGCCGACCAGGCCTTGCGGGCCGCCGCCAGTGCCTTGGCGGCGAACGGCTTGTCGTAGGAGCGGTACAGGCGGGCCGCCTGCGCGGCCGTGGCGGCCAGGTTCAGGGTGGCGGCGGTGGAGGGTGGGTGCAGTTCACGCTTCTGCGGGTCGTCGCTGGGCAGCAGGGGCAGGCCGGTCCACTGCTCGTCGTGCATCTTGTGGTGGGCCATGCCGGCCAGCGGTTCACCGTCGGGCACCTGCATCTTCAGCAGGAACTCCAGCTCCCAGCGGGCCTCGTCGAGGAGGTCCGGCACCTTGTTGCCGCTCTCGGGGATGGCGAGCGTGCCGTCGCCGAGCTTGTCGGCCTGCCCGGTGCGGGCGTGCCGGGCGCGCTCGTAGGTGCTCAGCAGCTCCCAGGTGGAGATGCCGCCGTTGACGACGTACTTGCCGTGGTCGCCGGCGTCGTACCAGCCGCCGCTGACGTCGAGGGTGTAGTCGCACACGCCGGGCTGACAGGGCACGGCGGTGTCGCCCTTGTTGGGGGCCACGCCCAGGTGACCGGCCGGGCGACCGTAGCCGGGCCGCAGGTCGTCGCGTATCGCGAGGCCGCTGCGCTGGGTGTAGTAGTACTTCGCCGAGTCCAGCCGGAGCCGCTCGTAGGCGCTCGCGCCGATGTCGAACGGACGGCTGGTCTCGCCGTCGGCGACGAGCGTGAAGCCCGTGCCCTTCGTGCGGTACGCGCCGAAGTCGATGGTGTGGACGTTCTGCCCGGAGGAGGCGTCGACGCCGCGCGGCAGGGTCGTGCCCCGGGCGACGACCGTCCCGCCGGAGCTCTTGAGCTGCCAGGGCAGCTTCGCCGTGGCGTCGGTGACCAGGGTCGCGTTCTTCGGACCGGCCGGCAGATAGCCGACCTGGTTGACGCGGACCCGGGGCCCGGTGTCGGGCTCGTACGGTTCCGGCTTCACGCCGCCGAGCAGCGAGACGTCGTCCATGCAGAAGCGCCAGGCTTCCGCGCTGCCGCCGAGCTGGAAGCCGACCTGGGCCTGCGCGGTGTCGACGGGCGAGGTGAACGTGTACGAGTAGGTGTCACCGGAGACGCTGAGCTGCGGGGACACCTCGTGGTAGGTGTCGTACGGTGACACCGACAGGCCCACGATCGCCCGCACCACGTGCCCGGCGGGCGTGCCGGTCGCGCTGAACGAGAAGCGGTACGACTCCCCCTTCACGAGGGTGATGTCGTTCTGCCCGACGGCGGCGTCCCAGCGGTTGGTGGTGCCGCCGGGGACATCGGCGCAGAGCCGGCCCTCGGACAGGCCCGCCGTGACGTTGCTGGTCGTCCACCAGGGGTCGGTGACCGTGTCGAAGGTGCCGTTCCTGACCTGCTCGACCTCGTCGGCCCCGGCCGGCGCGGAGGGCAGCGCGGTGAGCGCGGCCGCCAGCAGGGCCGTCAGGGACAGCAGGGCGGTTCTACGTCGTTTCACGTCTGGGCTCCTCCGAAAGGTGCGGGTGGCGCTCGGCGTGGGAGCGCTCCCAGATGCGGACGCAGGCCATGGTTGTTGCTGATGTGACGCGTCGTCAACGGTCCGGACAGGACTGGTTTCGCCGCCCGTCCGGACCGTGGCTCCCTGAGGGTCAGGCGGCCGGGGTCTCCAGCCGGGTGATGCGGATCGCTCCCCGGGGCTCCCCGGGGTGGCGGCTCGTCAGGGTGAGCCGGATCCGGGAGCCTCGTACGGCCTCGAAGGTGATCACGGTCGGAGTGTCCGAGGCGGTGGCCCAGCCGATCTCGGTGTTCCGCGCGGACTGCCAGGCGCGGCCGTCCCACACCTGCACGCCGATCGCCGTGGGCAGGCTGTGCGTGGCGTCCACGGTGAAGGAGACGTCCACCCGGTCGAAGCGGCGGGTGCGCCCGTGGTCGACCGAGACCCAGTCCTGCGCCCGTGCCCCGTCGAAGGCGGGCAGCAGGGCCGTCGCCTGCTTGAAGAAGCCGTTGGACCAGCCGGTGGCCGGATCTCCGTCGAGCATGGCGGCGGGCAGGGTGTCCGGGCGTCCGGAGTAACCGGCGTCCGCGTGCGGGTAACCGACGGGGGCCGGATGCTCGGGCTCGAAGGCGGCCGGGGCCGTCTCGGCCCGGTCCTCGGCCCAGGTGGCCCGTACGGTCGCCGTACCCGCGCGCAGACCGTCGGCACGGGCGGTCACCTTCACCGCACCGACCTCGGTGCCGGACCTGACGATGGCGAGGGCCTTGCCGTGGAAGGCCGTCCGGGTGCTCGCCTGGTACCGCTCGGCGCTCTCCTGGCGGCCGTTGTCGAGCCCGGCGAGGGAGCCGTTCGCCACCTCGAAGGAGAGCAGGTGCTCCGCGTCGGGCACCACCACACCGTGCCGGTCGACGACCTCGGCGGTCACGAAGACCAGGGACCGGCCGTCCGCGGCGACGGCCGTGCGGTCCGCGGTCAGCCGAATCGCGTGCGGGGCTCCGGCGGTGCGCAGCACGTCGGTGGCGACCACCTTGCCGTCCCGCCGCGCGACGGCCTTCAGCTCGCCCGGCGCGTACGGCACCTTCCAGGTCAGGTGGAGCTTGCCGGCGCTGCCGTTCGGGCTGGTGTAGCTGCCGGGGTACGGGCCGCCGGTGAAGGTCTTGTCGTCACCGGTCGCCTCGGTCGTCTCCAGGTACACCCGGCCGTCGAGGGTCTTCTTGGTGTCGAAGCGCCGTACGCCCAGGGACTTCCCGTTGAGGTACAGCTCGACGGTGTCGACGTTCGCGTACGCCCAGACCTCGACCGTGTCACCCCGCGCGTGATTCCAGGTCATCGGCAGCAGATGGACCATCGGCTCGCCGGTCCACTGGCTTTGGAAGAGGTAGTACATGTCCTTCGGGAAGCCCGCGGTGTCGACCGCGCCGAAGAAGGACGCCTTGACCGGGAACACGTCGTACGGCGTGGGCTCGCCCAGGTAGTCGATGCCCGACCAGAGGAACTGACCGGCGAACCACTTCCGGTCCCGGTCCTTCTTGTGGCCGTACTCGCCGCTCATGGTCCAGGAGGCGAGGTTGTTGTCGTAGGAGGAGGTCCCGCGCCTTCCGGACGTGTGGTTCTCGCCGGTGTTGAGATGTTCGGGCTCCTGGTACTCGCCCCGGGTCGAGGTCTCCGAGGAGGACTCGGACTCGAAGAGGAAGAGGTGCGGGTAGGCCGCGTGCAGCTGGTCCACCGACAGGGCGGTGTTGTAGTTGAGGCCGAGCCCGTCCAGCTTGGCCAGCATCAGGTCGGCCGCGGAGCCCTTGGCGGGCAGGCGGCGGTACTTGTCGGAGCCGATGACCAACGGGCGGGTGTCGTCGGCGGCCCGGATCGCCCCGATGATCCGGTCGGCCATGGCGAGACCGGCCGTGGAGGTGGAGTCGGGGACCTCGTTGCCGATGGACCAGCTCAGTACGGCGGGCGAGTTGCGGGCCGCGAGCACCATCTCGGTGGCGTCCTTCTCACACCACTGGTCGAAGAAGCGGCCGTAGTCGTACCGGTTCTTTCCGGTGCGCCAGCAGTCGAACGCCTCCACCAGCATGACGACACCCAGCTCCTCACACACCCGGATCACCTCGGGCGCGGGCGGGTTGTGGGAGGTGCGCAGGGCGTTGACACCCATAGACCGCATGATCTCCATCTGGCGGCGGACGGCGTCGATACTGACGGCGGCGCCGAGTGCGCCCAGGTCGTGGTGGAGGTCGACGCCCTTGATCTTGTGGTGGGCGCCGTTGAGGAAGAAGCCCTCGTCCGGGTCGAAGCGGAAGGTGCGGAAGCCGAAGACCGTGCGGTAGGTGTCGGTGGTCCTGCCACCGACCCGCAGTTCGGTGTGCAGGGTGTAGCGGTGCGGAGCCTCGAAGCCCCACAACTGCGGTCTGCTGACCGTGAGTTCGTGGGTCACGGTCCGCTCGGCGGTGACGGTGGCGATGGAGGAGGCACGGGCCACCGTCCGGCCCTTGCGGTCGGCGATCCGGGAGACGACCTCGACGTCCGCGTCCCTGCCCGAGGCGTTCACGACGGAGGTGGCGACCCGTACGACACCCCGCTCGGCGGTGATCTCGGGCGTGGTGACGCGGGTGCCCCAGCGGGCCACGTGCACCGGCTCGGTGATCACCAGGCGTGCCTCGCGGTAGATGCCGCTGCCCGAGTACCAGCGGCTGCTGGGGAGCCGGTTCTGGACCTTGACGGCGATCACGTTCTCGGTGGCGCCGTCGGTGTGCACCAGGTCGGTGAGGTCGAGGGCGAAGCCGGTGTAACCGTAGGGGTGGCGGCCTGCCTCCTTGCCGTTGCAGTAGACGGTGGAGTCCATGTAGACGCCGTCGAACTCCACCGAGATCCGCTTGCCGGCGAGGGTGGGCGGCAGGGTGAAGGCCAGCCGGTACCAACCGAGCCCGCCGGGCAGGAAACCGGTGCCGCTGGTGGTGCCGTGTTCGGTGGTGGGGGTCTGCTCGATGCTCCAGTCGTGCGGGACGGCGGTCTCGCGCCATCCGGAGTCGTCGTGGCCGGGCAGGTGGGCGTCGGCGTAGGCGCCGGTGGGGTCGGTGATGCCACCCGGGTTCACCAGCGCGAAGCGCCAGCCGTCGCGCAGTGCGACGGTGCGCCGGCCGGACGTTCCGCGAGCCTCCCCGGCGGCCCACGCCTCCGGGGTGCCGAGCAGTGTTCCGGCCGCGGGTGCGGCAGCGGAGGCGAGCAGAACCGATCTGCGTGTGACCGACACGGGGACTCTCCCTCATCAAAACCCAGAAGTACTCACAACTGATCGCGACCAAACAGATTCTGTCGATGTGTCACACCGGGCCGTCAAGGGTGCGGGGGCCTCCTTCCGCCCCACGGGACGCTCGGGCCGGATGTGCTCCTTCACCCGGCCGGGGAGGCGGTGCAGGGGTTGGCAGTCCACGCCGGGCACCTACGGACTACGCTGGAACTCAACTGACCTCCCTGTTCACTGTGAGTGTCCGCATGGAGTCGCGACGATGAGCCCGGACGAGCCGTTCGACGATGGCCTGGCCGCCCGTGCCGTCATCGCCGCCGACGGCACGCTCACCGGGTGGAGCGAGGGCGCCCGCCGTCTGCTGGGACACACGGCCGCCGAGGTCGTGGGCCGCCCGGCCGTCTCGCTGCTGGCCGACCGCGACGACCCGCCGCCCGCGCCGGACGACTCCCGCTGGAGCGGCACACTCACCCTGCGTCACCGCGACGGCCACCCCGTCTCCGTGTGGGTGGTCGCCCACAGCAGACCGCCGGACGGCAGGGAGACGACCGACTGGCTCGCGGTGTCCCCGCCGGAGTCTTCCGGCCAGGGGCTTGAGGACGACCCACTGGTGCGCATGGCCCTGACCCAGTCGCCCTGCGCCACGATGGTCTACGACGAGCGGCTGCGGCTGCGCGGCGTCAACGAGGCCATGGCGACCCTCTTGGGGCTGCCCGCCGAGCGGCTGCTGGGCCTGCGGCCCACCGACCTCGGCAGCCGGCCGCAGAACACCGAGCTCGAAGAGCATCTGCGCCGGGTGCTGAACACCGGGCGGCCCCTCGACATGCAGACATACATGAAGGCGACCGGCGAGAGCCGGGGACCGCACGCCTGGCTGGCCCGGATGGCACCGCTCACCGACGGCACCGGCCGGGTGCGGGGTGTGTGCGTGACCGCCCACGACTTCTCCGACCAGTACCGGTCCAGGGAGCGGCTGCAACTGGTCAACGAGGCGAGCGTGCGCATCGGCACCACCCTCGACGTCAACCGTACGGCCCAGGAACTGGCGGACGTGTGCGTCCCGGCGCTCGCCGACTTCGTCAGCGTCGATCTGCTCGACCCGCGGGAGCACGGCGGCGAGTCCGCCGGACCGCCGGTCCCGCCGGTGAACCTGCGCCGGGCCGCCCACCGATCGGTCAGCACCGGCAGCCCCGAGGCCGTCGCCGAGCCGGGGCAGGTGGACGTCTACCCGGAGAGCTCCCCGCAGGCGGCCTCGCTGGTCGCGGGGCACACGGTCGTGGCCCCGGGAGCCTCCGGCGACCTCGAACAGTGGCTCGCCTGGGACCCGGTCCGCTACCGGCGGATCCGCGAGTACGGCATCCACTCCACGATGTCCGTGCCGCTCCAGGCCCGGGGCACGACCCTCGGCGTCGCCGTCTTCACCCGCTTCCGGCGCCCCGAGGCGTTCACGGACGACGACGTGCTGCTGGCCGAGGAGGTCACCGCCCGGGCGGCCGTCTGCATCGACAACGCGCGCCGCTACTCCCGCGAGCGGGAGACGACCCTCACCCTGCAGCGCAGCCTGCTGCCCCGCACGCTGCCGCGCACGGCGGCGGTGGAGGCGGCGTCCCGCTATCTGCCGGCCACCCGCTCCGGCGTGGGCGGCGACTGGTTCGACGTGATCCCGCTGTCCGGGATGCGGGTCGCCATGGTCGTCGGCGACGTCGTCGGCCACGGCATCCAGGCCTCGGCCACCATGGGCCGGCTGCGCACCGCCGTCCGCACCCTCGCCGACATCGATCTGGCCCCCGACGAACTGCTCACCCACCTCGACGACCTCGTCGTCCGGCTGTCCCAGGAGTCCGGCGGCGACAACGGCACCGGCGAGGTGGGGGCGACCTGCCTGTACGCGGTGTACGACCCGGTGTCGCGGCGCTGCAGCCTGGCCCGGGCCGGTCACCCGCTGCCCCTGCTGGTGCCGCCGGACGGCCCGGCACAGCAGCTCGACCTGCCCTCGGGTCCCCCGCTGGGCGTCGGAGGGCTGCCGTTCGAGTGCGCCGAGGTGGAGCTGCGGGAGGGCAGCGTCCTGGCGTTCCACACCGACGGGCTGCTCGTGAGCCGCGAGCGGGACGTCGACGCGGGCAACCGGATACTCCGCGAGGCACTGTCAGCGCCCTCCGGCTCCCTGGGCGAGACCTGCGACCGCGTGCTGCACACCCTGCTCCCGCCGGGCGGCTCCACCGACGATGTGGCCCTGCTGCTGGCCCGCACCCGTGGCCTGCCGTCCGCGCAGGTCGCGACCTGGGACATCCCCGCCGACCCGGCGCTGGTGGCCCCGATCCGCAAGCAGGTCGTCGACCAGCTCGAACGCTGGGGGCTGCTGGATGCCACATTCACCGCCGAGCTGGTGGTGAGCGAGCTGGTCACCAACGCCATCCGCTACGGCGCCCCGCCCATCCGGCTGCGGCTGATCCACGACGCGTCCACGCTGATCTGCGAGGTGTCCGACACCAACCACACGGCGCCACACCTGCGCCGGGCCAAGACCTGGGACGAGGGCGGCCGCGGGCTGCTCCTGGTCGCCCAGCTCACCCAGCGCTGGGGCAGCAGGCACACCGCCGAGGGCAAGACGATCTGGGCGGAGCTGGCCCTGCTCGACGACGAGATCTGAGCGCCTGACCGGAGTCGGCGACCGTGCGGCCCGCGCCGGGGCGGGGTGTCGACGCCGTCCGCGGCGGGGCGGCGCCCCGCTCCGGCCAGGACCGCGGGGCCGCCGAGGGTCTCTTACCGTCGCCTGGTTTCATGGGCGGGCACGACCTGATCACGCCCGGAGGACCCGCCCTGAACACCCCGCTCGCCGAAGTCCTGTCCGTGGCGCTGCTGGCCGCCGTGCTCATCTGGGCCGTCGCCCGGCCCAAAGGGCTGCCCGAGGCCGTGCTGGCGGTACCCGCCGCCGGGCTCGCCGTCGTCGTCGGAGTGATCTCACCGGATCACGCCTGGGAGGAGATCCAGCGGCTGGGGCCCGTGGTCGGCTTTCTCGCGGCCGTGCTGGTGCTCGCCCACTTCTGCGATGTCGAAGGACTGTTCACGGCGTGCGGGGCGTGGATGGCCCGCTGGGCGGCGGGGCGCCCCGAACGGTTGCTGACCGCGGTGTTCGCCCTGGCGTCCGTCATCACGGCCGTGCTCAGTCTGGACGCCACGGTCGTCCTGCTGACACCGGTGGTGCTCGCCACCGCCACCCGCATGGGTGTCCGGGCCCGGCCGCACCTGTACGCCTGCGCCCATCTGTCGAACACCGCCTCGCTGCTGCTGCCGGTCTCCAACCTGACGAATCTGCTGGCTTTCACGGCGAGCGGGCTGAGTTTCACCCGCTTCGCGGCGCTGATGGCGCTGCCCTGGCTGGTCGCGATCGCCGCGGAGTACCTGGTGTTCCGGCGGTTCTTCGACGAGGAACTGGCGGCGTCTCTCCCCTCCCCCGAGCCCACGGGGCCTCCCGAGCCGCTCCCGCTGTTCGCCCTCGTCACCGTCGGCTGCACGCTCGCCGGGTTCGTGGTGGCCTCCGTCGTCGGCATGGCGCCCGCATGGGCCGCGCTGGCCGGTGCCCTGGTGCTGGCAGGGCGGGCGCTGGTGCGGCGCCGCGCCACCCCGCTGACGGTGGTGCGCTCCGCGGCCCCGGCGTTCCTGGCGTTCGTGCTCGCGCTCGGTGTCGTCGTACGCGCGGTCGTCGACCACGGGCTCGCCGACGCCCTCCGGCGCGTGCTGCCCGGCGGATCGGGACTGCTCACACTGCTGGGCGTGGCGGCGCTGGCCGCCGTCCTGGCCAACCTCATCAACAACCTGCCCGCGGTGCTGGTGCTGCTGCCCCTGACCGCCGGATCCGGCCCGGGGGCCGTGCTGGCGGTACTGCTCGGTGTGAACATCGGCCCGAACCTGACCTACGCCGGATCGCTGGCGACCCTGCTGTGGCGGCGGATCGTGCAGCAGCACGGGCACCGGGTCGGACTCGGGGAGTTCACGCGGCTCGGGCTGCTCGCCGTACCGGCGGCGCTGGTACCGGCCGTGGTGGCGCTGTGGCTGTCCCTGAGCGTCGTCGGCTCCTGAGCGCGCACCCGGTCAGCGGCGGCCGCCTCCGCCGTAGCCGTATCCATAGCCGCCGTAGCCGTAGCCGTAGCGGGGGTGGCCGTGGTCCGGGTTGCCGTAGTGACCGTCGGCGTCGCAGTAGTAGCCGTAGCGGTAGCAGGGCGAGTCGGTGGCGGCCGGAGTGCTCGGCGCCGGCTGCGGAGCCGGGGAGGTCGCGGACGGGGCCGGTGTCGGCCCGGGCGCCTTCGACGGAGTAGGGGTCGGCGTGGGCGTGGAGCGCGGCGCCGGAGCGGCGGCGTTCCAGTTGACGGCCTCCATCTGGAGCTCGGCCTTGGAGGTGTCGATGACCCAGCGCTGCGCGTCGTCGTCCGCCCGGGTCTTGACGACGAGGGCTCCCGAGCCGTCGGTCGCCGCCGGGGCCAGGGCGAGGTCCTGGTCCCAGCGGGGCACCAGGGCGCCCTGCAGGGTGAAGTCGTAGCGGAGGTTCTTCGGGTCGGGCCGGGAGGCGCCCGTGCAGGGGGCCAGCCGCACCGAGTAGCCGAGCTGCGAGTCCAGGCACAGGTCGGGGGCGGCGCCGTTGCGCAGCGAACCGTCGGTCTCGTACGTCCACTGCTGGGTGGAGTCGGCGGAGCACGCCGTGAGCTCGGCCTCCCCGCCCGCGACGGCCTTCTTGCCGTCGATGCCCACGCACAGGTCCGAGGCGACGTTGTGCAGCCGGCCGCGCAGGACCCCCTTCCCGGTGTCGCCAGACCCGGCCCGGGACGGGTCGCTGGCCGACGCGTCCGTGTCGGAGTCGGGTGCCTCCCCGGCGGGCCGGTCCGCGCCCGTCGGAGCGCCGTCGCCGGAGTTGCCGGTGGACCACAGCACCAGCGGCAGGACGACGAGGCCGCCGGCGGTCAGGATGCCCGCGGTGAGGTTGCGCCGTCGGGCGGCCCGGCGGGCCGCCTTGTGGGCGGATCTCCGGGCGGCGGTCCGAGGGCCTTCGCGCCGGGGGCCGGGCGGCGCGGTGGGGGGCGGTTCAAAGACACCCGCGGGGGCCGGGACCGGAACGTGGCCCCTGTCCGCGGCCGGGTCCGCGCCGCCGGCGCCCGCGGGGGGCGGCGGCACGGCCGCCGGGCCGCCCGGATCGGTGAACGACTCCCCGACCGCGCCGGCGAGGGCGACCGGGTCCGGGAAGCCGTCACGCCCCTCTCCGGCCTGATCGGGGAAAGCCCCACCCGCCGCACGAGCCGGATCCGGGAAGACCCCGCCCGCCGTTGCGGAAGGGTCGGGGAAGCCCCCACGTGCCTGCTGCCCGGAAGGGTCGGGGAAGGCCTCGCGCGCCACGCCGGCCGCATCCGGGAACACCCCGTGGGCCCGCGCCGAAGCATCCGGGAAGGCCTCGTGTGCCTGGCCCACCGAATGGGGGAACGCCCCGTGCGCCCGCTCCGAAGGTCCCGGGAAGGCCTCGGGCGCCGCGCCCACCGCGTCCGGGAACGCCTCACGCGCCCTTCCGGCCGGGGGCGGGATGATCTCGTGCGTCACGCCGGCCGGGTCCGGAAAGACCTCGCGTGCCAGAGCCACCGGATCCGGGAACAGGTCGCGTGCCGCGACGGCCGGGGCCGCACCGGCCGTTTCCCCGGGCCGTCCCCGCTTCACGGCAGGCCCACCGCCGGCGCCCTCCCCCGCCTCGCCCGCGCGGCTCTCCGCGTAATCCCGGCCGCCCCAGCCCAGTACCGCCTCCGCCAGGGCGACACCCAGGGCGTGGTTGAACTGGTCGAGCTGGTCCGCGGTGGCGCTGCAGTGCCCGCAGCCCTCGATATGCGCGCGTAGATCGGGGTCGATGCCGAGACCGCCGCGACGGTACGTCACGTCGAGCAGGCGCAGATAGCGCCGGCACTCCTCGTCGGGCGCGAGTTCGCGATGCAGCTGGAGGCACTCCTCACGCAGCCGGTCCCGGGCCCGGCCCAGTTCGACACGCGCGCCCTCCTCGTCCAGGCCGAGCAACCCGGCCGGGGCGGTGAGCGGTTCGGCCTCGACCTCGACATGCCACAGCAGGCAGCGGGCGGACTGGGGCAGCCGCTGGAACGCGCCGGACAGCAGACGCCGGTGTTGCGGCGGCAGCAGACGGGCGGTGGGCCGCTCCCTCTCGCCGGTACCGGAGAGCAGCTCCGGGTGGAGCATGTCGTGCCGGTGGTCGGCGGCCCACTCGGCCGCGATACGCCGTACGGTGACGAGCAGATGGGGCCGCCAGGCGGAGGTCGGGCCGTTCTGGCGGAGGGTCTCGCCGAAGAGCCGGGTGAACGCGGCCGTCGTGAGAATTCCCGCCGAGCGGGGCCCGTCGGTGCACAGCCGGGCGTAGGCGAAGGCCGCCTCCCAGTGCCGGTCCAGCAGTTCGCCGACGGGCTGGAGCGCGGGCGTCGCCCCGGTCCACTTCCTGAGCTCCGCGCTCAGTTGCTCGTCCGTCGCACCGAACCCGCGGGCCGGGGCCGGAGAATACGACGAGCCTGCGTCTGTCACGGCTGCATTCCTCTCAAGGACCTGCGGAAAAAAAGTCCGTACCAAGGGGTATGCCGGCCCGGCGGCCTCGCGCATACGAAGAAAGGCATGTGGGGACACGCCGACACGGCACACCTTTGCACAGGTCAGGGACAGGGAACAAGTGATCTCACGGTTTCATGCATTGCGGGCGAGGCCAGCGCCTTTTGACAAGGTGTCAATCAGGCGAGAGAAAGGCATTTCCGTGCCGTCCGCTCCCTTTTAGCGGCTCACATTTGTCCGTTTCCGGAAGCCGGCCGGAAACCATTGGGACATGCGCCGCACAGCAGCTCACGCCGTCGGCCGCCTTTCCACGCCACCCTTTCGGCACCTCCCGCGGAACCAATAGCGGTGCTAGCCGGGCGGACCGCCGTGCGTCTGGCGGTACGCCCCGGGCGGTGCACCGTAGCGTTCGCGAAAGGCGCGGTTGAAGTGGGAGGGGCTGACGAAACCCGAGGCCGCGCCGACGCGTTCCACGGGCAGATCGGTGTTCTCCAGCAGCCGGGCGGCATGGCGCAGCCGCGCCTCGCGCAGGGCACGCATGGGTGACCGGCCGAGCTGCCGGCTGAACAGGTGGGCGAAGCGGGACGGCGACAGAGCGACCTCTTGGGCGAGCGAGCGGACGGTGTGCGGGGCGCCCGGGTCGGCGTCGATCAGCCCCTGGGCGCGGCGGATCCGTGCGTCGAGTCCCGGGCGGGGCGCCGCCGGCCGGGCGCCGGCGGTGGTGAGGAGGACGACCTCCTCCAGGGCGCTCAGGGCCAGTTCGCGGGCCGCGCTGCCGTGCGATACGGCGACCTGCCCGTACGGTGACGCCGGGTCGGGCGGTGCCCCGGTGCCGGTCCAGCGGGCGTCGGCGTGCATCCGCCGGAACGTCGTCCCGACGCGGTCGTGCACCCCGTCCGGAGCGGAGGTGACCACGTACACCCCGTCGCCGGCGTCGTACGGACGCAGCCACGCGGCCCAGGACGGGCGGGCCTGGCAGTGCGCCCACCAGAACCGCCAGTTCCGGGCCCGGGCCTCGACCTCGTAGCCGTGCGGGACGCCCGGGGCGAGCACGACCAGGTCCCCCGCCCCGGCCGAGGTCCGCACACCGCCCTGCCACAGGTACCCCCGGCCCCCGGTGGTCCAGGTGAAGAGCCAGCTCGGGGAGCCGTGCGGCCGGCTGACGCCGTAGCCCGTCGGCTGGTCGAAGTGTCCGAGCACGACCACCCCGGGGGGCGGAGCGGGGGCCCCGGGGTAGGTGGCGTTCCTCGGCTCAGCAGTGTCGGGCAATCGGTCAGCACGCACGGGCATCCTCCTCGACGGCCGGGCGGCCTAGCGTTGCGGACCGAGGACACCGGACCGAGGAGTGTGTTCATGACAGTCACGGGCAACGGCGCCGCCGGCGCTTCCCTCCTGGACCCCGCCGGCCTCCGGTGGTACCGGGAGGGTTTCGAGGAGGATGGTTTCACGGTGGTGCGCGGACTCTTCGGGGATGACGAGATCGATCGGCTGTGCGGCGAGTTCGCGGCTCTGCGGGCGGCCGGCCCGGTCCCCGGACATTTCGAGCCGCGTGCGGAGGACACGCCGGGCGCCGACCCGCTGCACGTGTGGCCCCGCGTGATGCACCCGCACGAGATCAACGACCTCGCGCGTGCGGTCCTGCTGGACGCCCGGCTGCGGACGGTCCTCGAGGCGCTTCTCGGGGAGGAGGTGCTGGCCGCACAGAGCATGTTTTACTTCAAGCCGCCGGGGGCCCGGGGGCAGGCGCTGCACCAGGACAACTTCTATCTGCGGGTGGAGCCGGGCACGTGCGTGGCGGCGTGGGTGGCCTGCGATGTGATCGACCGGGAGAACGGCGGTCTGGAGGTCGTGCCCGGCACGCATCTGATGGACCTGTTCTGCCCGGAGCTCGCCGACTCGGAGGTGTCCTTCGCCCGGGAGTACGTTGCGCCGCCCGCGGGGCTGGCGCCGGTGCCGGTGGACATGGCGCCGGGGGACGTCCTCTTCTTCAACGGCCACCTGGTGCACGGGTCGCAGCCGAACCGGGCGGCCGAGCGGTTCCGGCGGTCCTTCATCGGGCACTACGTGGGGCGGTCGGCGGAGCGGATCGGGCGGTTCTACCGGACGCTGGCGATGAGTGGCGCGAGGGTGGAACTGGCGGAGAGCGAGGGGGCGGGTCCCTGCGGAACGGAGTTCGCGCCGCAGGGACCGCACTGATCTCCGAGGACCCCGCTCAGTGCCCGGCGATGGGATGGGGGCCGTACGGGTTCTGCAGCTCCTCCAGCTCCTTGTCGCTCAACCGGATCTCCACGGCGGCCACCGCGTCCTCCAGATGCCCCGGCTTGGACGCCCCGACGATCGGGGACGTCACCGTGGGCTGGTGGAGCAGCCAGGCGAGGGCGATCTGCGCGCGGGGGACGCCTCGCTCCCCGGCGATGCGGGTGACGGCCTCGACGATGGTGCGGTCGCCCTCCTGGTAGAGGCTGCCGCCGAAGGCGTCGGTGGCGCTGCGCTCGGTCGTGGTGTCCCAGTCCCGGGTGAGCCGGCCGCGGGCGAGCGGGCTCCAGGGCAGGACGCCCACCCCCTGGTCGGCGCAGAGGGGGAGCATCTCACGCTCCTCCTCGCGGTAGATCAGGTTGTAGTGGTTCTGCATGGAGACGAAACGCGTCCAGCCGTTCAGCCGCGCGGTGTACTGGGCCTTGGAGAACTGCCACGCGTACATGGAACTCGCCCCGATGTAGCGGACCTTGCCCGCCTTGACGGCGTCGTGCAGGGCCTCCATCGTCTCCTCGACGGGGGTGTGCGGGTCGAAACGGTGGATCTGGTAGAGGTCGACGTAGTCGGTGCCGAGGCGCGTCAGACTCCGGTCGAGCTCGGTCATGATCGCCTTGCGGGACAGTCCGCCGCCGTTCGGCCCGGGCCGCATCCGGCCGTGCACCTTGGTGGCGAGGACGATCTCGTCGCGGCGTGCGAAGTCGCGCAGGGCCCGGCCGACGATCTCCTCGCTGGTGCCGTCGGAGTAGACGTTCGCC
Organism: Streptomyces sp. NPDC092370; assembly: GCF_044755265.1. Taxonomy (NCBI): domain Bacteria; kingdom Bacillati; phylum Actinomycetota; class Actinomycetes; order Kitasatosporales; family Streptomycetaceae; genus Streptomyces; species Streptomyces sp. NPDC092370. The sequence continues at coordinate 121,797 of NZ_JBIVQO010000006.1, forward strand.
GTGTCGAAGAAGTTGATCCCCGCTTCGACCGCCTGCCGGATCAACGGGCGCGAGGCCTCCTCGTCGAGGGTCCACTCGTGCGTACCGCGGTCGGGCAGACCGTAGGTCATGCACCCCAGACAGATCCGCGAGACGTCCAGGCCCGTCGAACCGAGCTTCACGTACTGCATCGTTGCTGCTCCTGCCTTCGGGAGGGTTTCACGGCGAGCGTACGTGTTCGTGTGTGCTCGAAGACGAGGCCGGTCAAGCCGCTGACAGGCCGTCATCGCCGCTGTCCCCGGGTGGGGCCGGGGCGAGGGCGTCCGACCGTCAGCCGCGTGCGACCAGGTCCAGGGCCCGTTCCCACCCGAACTCCGGCCGCCCGCCGCCCTCCCCCGGCTCTCCCGTGTACGGCTCGCCGAACCGCACGCCCATCCCGCCAAGCCGTTCGAGGCTGTCCCGGTAGGCGGGGTGGGCGGCCAGGGTGTCGGCCACGCACGGCAGGACGGCGATCGGCACGCCGAGGCCCGCGACCTCGCACAGGGTTCCCAGGGCGAGGGTGTCGGCGATGCCGGCCGCCCACTTGTTGACGGTGTTGAAGGTGGCGGGCGCGACCACCATGGCGTCGGGCGCCGGGAAGGGGCGCGGCGCGCCGGGGGTACGCCAGGCGGAGCGGATGGGGCGGCCGGTCTGCGCCTCGACGGCGGCGGTGTCGAAGAAGCCGTTCATGGCGACGGGGGTCGCGATGACGCCCACCTCCCAGTCCCGTTCCTGCGCGGCGGCGATCAGTTCGCTGACGTCGGTGGCGATGCCGGCGGCGCAGACGACGACGTAGAGGAAGGGCTTCGGGGCGGCGGCCTGTTCGGTCATCCCGGAAACCCTAGCGACTCCCCCGGGTTCACCGGAGGGGGAACGTGTCTGCGCGTTCCGCCTCCGGCCGGGGACCGTGGATGCGCCGCTCGCTCTCCTCGATCGGCACGTCGTCGATGCTCGCCTCCCGGCGGGTCATCAGGCCGTGCTCGTCGAACTCCCACAGCTCGTTGCCGTAGGAGCGCCACCACTGCCCGTGGGTGTCGCGGCACTCGTACTGGAAGCGGACGGCGATGCGGTTGCCGTCGAAGGCCCACAGGTCCTTGCGCAGGGCGTACTCCTGCTCGCGTTCCCACTTGCGGGTCAGGAAGCCGACGATCTCGGCGCGGCCGGTGACGAAGGTGTCGCGGTTGCGCCAGAGGGAGTCCGGCGCGTAGGCGAGGGAGACCCTGTGCGGGTCACGGGTGTTCCAGGCGTCCTCGGCGGCCTGGACCTTCAGTGCGGCACTCTCGCGGGTGAAGGGCGGCAACGGCGGGCGGTCGGTCATGGTTCCTCCCGGACAGCAAGGGAGAACCAGCGTTCTCCAGGTGGCTGCTACCGTAGGAGAACGCTCGTTCTCGCGTCAAGAAAGGTCAGTCCATGGACAGCGCAGTGGCCCGGGAGCGGGTGCTGGACGCCGCCGAGGAACTGTTCTACGGACGGGGTGTGCACTCGGTCGGCATGGACGACGTGCGCGGCGCCTCCGGGGTCTCGCTCAAGCGGCTCTACCAGCTGTTCCCGGCGAAGGAACAACTCGTGGAGGCGTACCTGGAGCGGCGCGACGCGCGCTGGCGCGGGCAGCTGGCCGCCTACGTCGAGCGGCACGAGGAGCCCCGGGAGCGGATCCTGGCCGTCTTCGACTGGCTCGGCGAGTGGTTCGGCGAGCCGGACTTCCGCGGCTGTGCCTGGCTCAACGCGTACGGCGAGCTGGGCGCCACGTCGGCGCGCGTGGCCGCCCGGGTACGCGCTCACAAGCGGGCGTTCCGGGAGTACCTCGGCTCGCTCGTGGCGGATGCGGGGCTGCCCGGCGCGCCGGCCGGGCAGCTGTTCCTGCTGGCCGAGGGTGCCATGGTCACGGCGGGCGTCACCAGGAGCGCCGAGCCCGCGGCCGAGGCGCGCGAGGCGGCCCGGCGGCTCCTGGACGCCGGGTGAGTTCCGGCCTCAGGTCACGGTGATGGCGCTGACCGGGCAGGCGCGGGCCGCCTCCCGCAGCAACGGGCTGCCGCCGTCCTCCCCGCCCGGCAGCAGTGTGCTGTAGCCGTCGTCGTCCTGGGTGAACACGTCCGGGGCGGTCAGGGCGCACTGTCCCGCGCCGATGCAGAGGTCCTTGTCGATGCCGATGCGCATGTGCGGAAACCTCCTACCAGGCCACGGGAAGTCGGAGCATCCCCTGGATCGTGTCGCCCGGCTTGAAGGGGATCTCCTCGGCCGGGGCGGCCAGGCACAGGGTGGGCAGCCGGTCGAAGAGGCTGTGCAGGGTGATCTCCAGCTCGGCACGGGCGAGGTTCTGGCCGAGACACTGGTGGATGCCGAAGCCGAACGCGACGTGGTGACGGGCCGGGCGGCTCCAGTCGAGCGTGTCCGGCTCCGGGAAGACCGTCTCGTCACGGTTGATGACGGAGGTCGCGAAGACCACACCCTCGCCCTCGCGGATGGTCGCCCCGGCCACCTCGATGTCTTCGACGGCCACGCGCAGCATGCCGTCCACGATCGACAGCATCCGCATCAGCTCCTCGACCGCGGCCGGCAGCAGCCGCGGGTCCGCACGCAGTTCGGCGAGCCGTTCAGGGTGCTGGAGCAGCGTGAAGGTGCCGAGCGACATCATGTTGGCCGTCGTCTCGTGGCCCGCGACCAACAGGATGAGGGCCATGGCGATCAGGCCCTCGCGGTCCAGGTCGCCCTCACGCAACTGCCGATGGACCAGATCGTCGAGCAGGCCGGTGCCGGGGTCCTTCCGCTTAAGGTCGATCAGCTCGCCGAAGTACGCCTCCAGCCGGTCCCGGGCGTCGAGGACGTCGGCGGTCGCCGGGCCGCGCAGCAGCCGCCGCGACTGGGCCTCGAAGAAGTCGTGGTCGGCGTACGGGACGCCGAGCAGGGCGCAGATCACCATGGACGGCACCGGCAGCGCGAAGGCGCTCACCAGGTCCGCGGGCGGGCCCTCGGCGATCATCGCGTCGAGCCGTTCGTCCACGATCTGCTGGATACGTGGCCGGAGTTCGACGGCCCGCTTGAGGGTGAAGTCCCCGACGACCATCCGCCGCTGGGCACGGTGCTCGGGGTCGTCGACGCCCAGCAGGGCGGTTCTGCGGTTGCGGATCCCGGCGAAACGCTTCGTGGGGGCGGGGAAGCCGGGCCTGTCGCGGTTGGACGAAAGCCGCGGGTCGGCCAGCAGAGCGCGGGCGGTGGCGTGCCCGCTGACCAGCCAGGCCTCACTGCCGTCGAAGAGGGTGATCCGGGTCAGGGGGCGCTCGGCGCGCAGTGCGTCGTAGGCGGCGGGCGGGTGGTAGGGGCAGGTCCGGCTCTGAGGGAAGGGGACGGGTGCGGTCGTGTCCGTCATGAAGACCTCGCAGACGAGAAGTGCGTCGTGCCGATCTTCAGTAGATGCCCCAGGCATCTATAAGGCGACGCGAAGTTCGGCCAGATCGGTCGCGGCGCCAACATGGCCGGGGAGTGCCGTCTCCCGTTCGAACCGTCCGGTGCCGTGACCCCCGTTGCGGGATCGGCGTGCCGGCCCGGTACGGGTGCGGCGACGCCGATTCGAAAACCGGTTGTGGTGCAGCGGTGCGGGCCTCAGGATCCAGCCATGCCTACGTTCACCGTCCTGCCTCCGCTGTCCGCCGCCGCTTGCGCCGCGCGCCGACAGCAGCGGTCCGGCCGCCGGGGAGGACCGACGCCGCCGCGATCATGACCGCCGCGCTCGTCGCGGGGCTGCTCGCCGGGTACGGCATCGCCGTCCCCGTGGGGGCCGTCGGGACCTATCTCGTGTCCCTCACCGCCCGCACCTCACTGCGCACCGGTGTCTGCGCCGCGCTCGGCGTCGCCACCGCCGACGGGCTCTACGCCCTCGCCGCCACCGTCGGCGGCACGGCCCTGGCGTCCGCGCTGCGGCCGGCGCTCGGGCCGCTGCGGTGGGTCTGCGTGCTGGTGCTGCTCGCCCTGGCGGCATGGGGCGCGGTCACCGCGCTGCGCGAGTACCGCGGCCACCGGCTCGTGACCCGGACCGCCCCCGCTCCCCCGAGCCCCGCCCGCGCCTGTCTGGGCCTGCTGGGCATCACCCTGCTGAACCCCACCACGGTCATCTACTTCGCGGCCCTGGTGCTCGGTTCCCAGGCCACGGGCCCCGCCGGTCCGCTGGAACAGGGCGTGTTCGTGCTGGCCGCCTTCGCCGCCTCCGCGAGCTGGCAGGTGCTGCTCGCCGGGAGCGGGGCCCTGCTGGGCCGCGTGCTGACCGGCCATCGGGGCCGGCTGGCGACGGCACTGGTGGCGAGCGCGGTGATGACCGCTCTGGCCGCGCGGATGGCGCTCGCGCCCTGGTGAGGATCGTTTCCGGCCGGATCCACGGGGGCACGGATGATTCCCGGCCGTACGGGTGTTGAAGACAGGTGGCAATGAGCCGCGGAAGCGACGATGGGACGGATGCCATGCCTCTCGAAGGCGAGTACGAACCCAGCCCGACGCAGTGGGTGCGCGAGCAGGTGGAGCTGTACGAGAGCTCCGGCGGTACGGAGGGGACGACACTGCGGGGCTCGAAGATGCCGGTCGTCATCCTGACCTCACGGGGCGCCAGGAGCGGCAAACTGCGCAAGACGCCGGTGATGCGCGTGGAGCACGAGGGGCGTTACGCCGCGGTGGCCTCCCTCGGCGGATCGCCGAAGCACCCCGTCTGGTACTTCAACCTGCGGGCCGACCCGCACGTGGAGCTCCAGGACGGGCCGGTGAAGCGGGACATGACCGCCCGTGAGGTCACGGGCGAGGAGAAGGCAGCGTGGTGGGAGCGGGCCGTCGCGGCCTACCCGGCGTACGCCGACTACCAGAAGAAGACGGACCGGGACATCCCGGTGTTCGTCCTGGAGCCGTCCGAGACCGGCTGATGCGGGGCCGGCTGCCCGGTGCGGCACAGCCGGCGGAAAAATCATTCTCCCCGGCTGTGTGAACCGGCATCGACGGGGCACGCGAGACTCAGGCCCCGCCGCGTTCCCCCGTCGCGGCGGGGCTTTCCGCTGCCTCGCGGGCGGGCCGGTCGGTCACGTCGAGGAATATCTGGTCCGCCTCGGGCACCGTATGGGCGATGGACCGCTTGATGCGCACGGCGACCTCCTCCACGCGCTCGCTGTCCAGGCCGGGCACCAGGTCGACGCGGGCGGCCACCAGGGCCGTGTCGAGGCCGGTCTTCATCGTGAACAGCGCCTCCACACTGTCGATCTCCGGCTGGGCCCGCAGCAGCGCCTCGATCCGCCCGCTCGACTCCGGGTCGGCAGCCTCGCCGATCAGCTGGTCGCGGGCTTCACGGCCCAGCCGGAAGGCCACGTAGACCAGCAGAGCGCCGATCGCGAGGGAGGCCGACGCCTCCCACACCACCTGGCCGGTGACCATGTGCAGCGCCATGCCCACGATGGCCAGGGTGACGCCGAGCACCGCGGTGCCGTCCTCGGCGACGACCGTCCGCAGGGCCGGATCGCGCATCCCCGCACCCGCGCCCCCCTGCCTGCGCACCTGGTACAGCGCCCGCACCAGCGAACCGCCCTCCGCGAGGAGGGCGATCCCGAGGACGATCAGACCGGCGGCATAGCCGCCGAGTTCCTCCTGCGCACCACTCGTCAGGGCCTCGAAACCCTGGAAGAAGGAGAAGCAGCCGCCCATCACGAAGATCCCGACGGCCGCGAGGAGCGACCAGAAGAAGCGCTCCTTGCCGTAGCCGAAGGGATGACGCCGATCGGCGGGGCGTCGGCTGCGGCGCAGCGCGGCGAGCAGGAACACCTCGTTCAGACTGTCGGCCACCGAGTGGGCCGCCTCGGACAGCAGAGCCGGTGACCCTGCTGCCAGGCCGCCGATGGCCTTGGCCACCGCGATCACCAGATTGGCCGCGAGCGCCACCAGCACGGTGACGCGTGTCCTGCGATCACTTCCCTCATCACTCACCTCCGCCGATTGCCCCGGTCGGCGGTGCTCACACCGTGCCGTCCGCGGAAAACGGGGAACGCGTTCACCAGGGTCCACGTACGGCAAGGAGGTCACCCCCATGAGTCGCGACGACGGCGACGACGGCAACACCGGCTATGGAAGGAGGGCGTTCAAACGCTCCAAGGCGCATTTCGCGGACCGCATCACCGCCGACGGCCAAGACGGCTGGCCGGTGGAGGCCGGCCGCTACCGTCTGGTCGTCAGCCGGGCCTGCCCGTGGGCGAGCCGGTCGCTGGTCTCCCGGCGGCTGCTCGGCCTGGAGGACGCCCTGTCCCTGGCCGTCGCCGACCCGATCCAGGACGACCGCAGCTGGCGCTTCACGCTGGACGAGGACGGCCGCGACCCGATCCTCGGCATCCGCTATCTCGGCGAGGCCTACGACCGCCGCGAGAGCGACTACCCCGGCGGTGTCAGCGTGCCGGCGATCGTGGACGTGCCCAGCGGGCAGCTGGTGACCAACGACTACCAGCAGCTCACCCTCGACCTCGCGACCGAGTGGACGGCCCTGCACCGGGACGGCGCGCCCGACCTGTACCCGGACGCGCTGCGCGACGAGATCGACGAAGTGATGGCGGACGTCTACGAGGACGTCAACAACGGCGTCTACCGGGCCGGTTTCGCCACCAGGCAGGAGGAGTACGAGGCCGCCTGCGCGGGTGTGTTCCGGCGGCTGGAGCAGCTCGCGACCCGGCTGGAACGGCAGCGGTACCTCGTCGGCGACACCATCACCGAGGCGGACATCCGGCTGTTCACCACGCTGGTCCGTTTCGACGCCGTCTACCACGGCCACTTCAAGTGCAACCGCTGGAAGCTGACGGAGAACCAGGTGCTGTGGGCGTACGTCCGCGACCTGTACCAGACGCCGGGATTCGGCGACACCGTCGACTTCGACCACATCAAGCGTCACTACTACCAGGTGCACAAGGGCATCAACCCGACCGGCATCGTGCCGCTGGGCCCGGACCTGTCCGGCTGGCTGACCCCGCACCGGCGTGAGGAGCTGGGCGGTCGGCCGTTCGGTGACGGCACACCGCCCGGGCCGGTCCGCGCCGAGGAGCGGATCCCGGCGGCGCACACCCCCTGACCCCTTCCATTCCCCTCAGCGATCAAGGAGTTCTCGTGGCGAAGAAGAAGATGTCCCTCGCGTACCAGCCTCTCGGGTTCGTGCTCGGCTGGTCGGGCGGCTGGCTCGCCGGGCTGGCCTTCCGCAAGACGTGGATGGCGATCCGGCACGAGGAGGACGCGCCCGACGCGCTGGACAAGGACCGCGGCTGGGGCGAAGTGCTCCTGGCCGCCGCCATCCAGGGCGCCATCTTCGCGGTGGTGCGCAGCGCCGTGGACCGCGCGGGCGCCAAGGCCATCGAGCGTTCGACCGGCACGTGGCCGGCCGGTGAGAAGGGCGGCCGGGACTGACACCGCGACGGCCCCGCCCGGCCTTCGCCGGGCGGGGCCGTCCTGTGCGCCCGGCCGTCCGCCCCGATCGTGTGCGTGGAGGGCGCCCCCGAGGCGCGGACCCACGGCTGCTCGGCCGCCGGGCCTCGCTGCCCCGGGTGACTGCGCGTTCAGCCCTGCTTGGGTGCCGTCGGCGCGGTGCGGCGCAGGATGAACGAGTGACCTGCCGGGTCGGCGTAGCCGCGCTCCTCCAGCGGGCCCGAGGGCTCCTTGGCCTCCAGGGGGCGGCCCCCGAGGCTGATGACGCGGCGTTCGACCGCGTCGAGGTCGTCGACCACGAACTCCAGATGGGCCTGGAGGGAGTTCTCGGGGCGTGGCCAGCTGGGCGGAGTGGCGTTGACGTCCCGGCGCAGTGCGACCCGGAAGCCGTCGGCGGTCTTGATCTCCACCCGGTTGGCGGTGGCGTCCGACTCCTCCCCCTCCAGCAGTTCCTTGTAGAACACGGCGAGCTTCTCGGGCTCGGCGCAGTCGAGCACGAGGACCCCCGCTTTCACCAGTGCCATGTCTCCTCCGCAGGATTCCGGTCGCAAGGCGGTCGTGCCCCGCGGACCCGTACCTTGCTGATATCCCGCACCGGCCGATTCAGTCGGTCTTCAACCACCGTCCGTCACGCATGAGTTCGCGGCCGTCGAGCTCATCGGCCTCCCGCCAGGCCTGGATCCGCCGCGGCACGACCCGGAAGTACAGGTACGGCGTGGCGAGCCGACGGGGGTCGGACCCGGTCTTGACGGCGAAGAGTTCGGCGTCCTGCTCGGTCAGTTCGCCGGGCTGCACCGTCCTTACGGTGCCCTCGACGAGGACGACGTCACGGGTCGGCCCGATGCCCACCCGGGCCCGGCCGGACGCGGCCAGGTTCCGTCCGGTGGTGCTGGACGCGGGTGTGGCGAAGAGCAGGTAGGAGCCGTTCCAGAGGAAGGACAGCGGGACGAGGTACGGCGTCCCCGTCGCTGCGTCCGCCGTGGCGACCCAGGCGTCCACGTCGTGGTCCAGGCGGTGCAGGGTGTCCTTCTTGCGCTGCTCGGCGCTGCGAACGGGTGCGGACGTCATCGCGGTGGCCTCCTGGCGAGTCGTCGAACGGACTCGGACCGGTGTGGCGTCCCCGGGCGTCGGAGGCTCGGCGGACAGGCCGTGCCCGGCGAGGGACGAGGGAGTGTACGCAGCCCAAGCGCTTTTCACAGTAACCGAGATCACGGCCATGTCACGGAATGGCCGATTCGCGCCGTGGGCAGTCTCGTACCGCTTTTCGGTTCAACGTTCGCAGCACGAAGCCGAGTTCGAGTGTGCGGCCGGTCATGGCACCGCCCGCTCGCAGGGGTGGGGGGCTCTGCGGTCCGTCTCCCGAAAGGAAGCACATGCCTCAGGACGTCCGGTTCGACCTCCCCTTCGACACACCCGTCAGTGAGCATCTGGAGTTCGCCCGGGCGCGGCATCTGCGCTGGGTGTGGGACCTGCGCCTGGTCCGCAGCCGGGAGGGGTTCGAGGAGTACAAGTCATGGGATCTGCCCCTGGCCGCCGCCCGGACCTATCCGCACGCGTCGGCCGAGGACATGGTCGTCCTGATGAACTGGTTCTCCCTCGCCTTCCTCTTCGACGACCAGTTCGACGCCGGCCGGCCGGACCGGGCCGACCGCATAGCGGAGGTCGCCCGGGAGCTGATCGCCACTCCCCTGCGCCCGGCGGGCAGTCCACCCCGGGTGGTCTGTCCGATATCCCTCGCCTGGACCGAGGTGTGGAACCGGCTTTCGCATGGCATGTCCCTGACATGGCAGACCCGGTTCGCCGCCTCCTGGGGGAGGTTCCTCGTCGCGCACTGCGAGGAGGTCGACCTGGCCGCCCGGGGCCTGGAGGGAACGCTCACGCTCGACGAGTACACGGCCTTCCGCCGCCGTACGGTCGGCATCCACCACAGCATCGACGCGGGTGAGCGCAGCCGCGGTTTCGAGGTGCCGGCTCAGGCGATGGCGCATCCGGTGATGGAGCGGATGCGCGATCTGGCGGCGGACACCATCGGATTCATGAACGACATCCACTCCTTCGAGCGGGAGAAACGCCGTGGCGACGGCCACAACCTCATCGCCGTGCTGCGCCGGGAACGGGGCTGCTCCTGGCAGGAAGCCGTCGACGAGGCGTACCGGATGACGATCGGCTGTCTCGACGAGTACCTCGAACTCCAGGAGAACATCCCCCGGATGTGCGACGAACTACGGCTCGACGACGCGGAGCGGGACCGGGTGCGGATGGGAGTGGAGGCCATCCAGCACTGGATCAACGGCAACTACGAGTGGGCCCTGACGACCGGCCGCTACGCGGCGGCGAAGGAGGGCGCGGTGGCCACGGCCGAACCGGCCGGACACGGCCCGGTCGACGACCTGCTGACCGTATGACCCGACGATGCCCGGCCGGACGTCCGGCCGGGCATCACGTGGCAGCCCTATACGGCGAACTGGACCGGCAGGCTGTCCAGGCGCGACTCCCACGTGGAGGCGGTCGAGGTCAGCTCCTCCGGAGGCACGGCCAGGGTCAGGCCCGGCAGGCGGTGCAGCAGGACGTCCACCGCGATCTCGATGATGGACTGGCCGATGCTCTGCCCCGGGCACTCGTGCGGACCCGAACTGAACGCCAGGTGCGCCTGGTTGCCCTGGACCGAGACACCCGTGTCCGGACGGACCTCGGGGTCGGTGTTGCCCGCCGCGAGGCCCAGCACCAGCAGGTCGCCCTCCTGGATCTGGTGGCCGCCGAGCTCCAGGTCGCTCGCGGCGAACCGGCCCGGCAGCACCGCCAGCGGCGGGCTGTTCCACATGACCTCCTCCACCACGGCGGAGATGTTCAGCTGGCCGCTGATCAGTCCGGACAGCCGGGCGGTGTCGGTGAGGATCATCTGGAGCACCCGGGCCAGCAGGTTGCTGGTCGTGGTGTGCGCGGCGATCAGCACCAGACGCAGATGGCTGACCACCTCGTCCTCGTCGAGATCGGCCGCGTGCCCCAGCAGGGCGGTGGTGAAGTCGCCGCCGGGCTCGGCGCGCTTGCGCTCGGCCAGTTCGCCGAGGATCACCATGATGCGCTCGTTGTGCGCGAGGGCGTCCTCACCGCCCTTGAGGACGTGGGCACAGGACTCGACCAGGTCGCGCCCCTCCGCCTCGGGGAGCCCGAGGATGCGCGAGAGCACGAGCATCGGCAGGTACTCGGCGTAGTCCGAGACGAGGTCGGCCCGGCCGGTGTCCGCGAACGCGTCGATCTGCTTGTTCGCGAGGCGGGTCGCGTGGCGCCGGATGCCGCGGGCCGCCGCCGCCTGAAGCCCGTCGGTGACGGCCGCACGCAGCCTGCGGTGCGGTTCGCCGTCCTGGGACACGCAGTCCGGCCGCCAGCCGATCATCGGGATGAGCGGCGAGGTCTCCTCGACGCGCCCTTCGGCCCAGTCCCGCCAGATCCTCGCGTCCCGGCTGAACTGGCGGGGGTTGTCGAGCACCCGCCGGTTGTCGCGGTAGCCCAGGACCAGCCACGCGGGCACGTCCCCTTCGAGCAGGACCGGCGCGACCGAACCGTGCTCCTTGCGCAGCCGCTCGTAGATGCCCGCCGGGTCGGTCGCGGCGTCCGGGCCGTACAGCCGGGCCGGGTCGGCCCCGTGGTGGGCGACGGGGCAGCCGCGCATGGCCTGGAGGCCGGCTTCGGTCGAGTCGTTCATCGGGGCTCCAGGGCCACGGCCGAGCGTTCCTTCAGATGGTGGATCAGGGCGACGAGGACATCCCGGCTGGAGGCCCGGTCGCGGGCGTCGAAGGCCACCACCGGGGTGTTCTCGGGGATGTCCAGGGCGTCCCTGATCTCCTCGACGGGATAGTTCCGGGAGTCGGGGAAGACGTTCAGCGCCACGACGAAGGGGACTTCCTGCCGCTCCATCTCCTCGATCGCCCGGAAGCTGGACTCCAGGCGGCGGGTGTCCACCAGGACGATCGCGCCGAGCGCCCCCTTGAACAGCCCGTTCCACAGGAACCAGAAGCGCTCCTGCCCGGGCGTGCCGAACAGGTACAGCACCAGGCTCTCGTTGATGCCGATCTTGCCGAAGTCCAGGCTGACGGTGGTCTGCGTCTTGTCGGCGACGCCGATGAGATCGTCGACGTCGACACTGGCCTGGGTGAGGGTCTCCTCGGTGGTGAGCGGCTTGATGTCGCTGACCGACCGGACCATGGTGGTCTTCCCGGTGCCGAACCCGCCGGCGATCATCACCTTCACCGAGCGGGTGTCCCCGGCCGAGCCTCCGGGTTGGTCAAAGCCTTTCAAGTCCACTGAGTACCTCCTCAAGGAGCGCGAGGTCGGGCCCGCGGCCGGCTTCGTGTGCCGGGATGGGGTTACGGGCTTCGACGCGACCTGCGTCCAGCAGGTCGGACAGCAGCACCGCGAGAATGTTGAAGGGGAGCCCGAGGTGAGCGCCGAGTTCGGCGACCGACAGCGGGTCGCGGCAGCGGCGGAGTATCTCCTCGTGCTCGTGCTGCATGCCCGGTAAGGGGGCGGCGCGGGCGACCACCAGGGTCGCCACGTCGAGGCTCGACGCCGAACCGCCCGGTCCGCTGCGCCCTCCGGTGAGGACGTAGTAGCGCTCGAGACCGGACGGGTCCGACGGCCTGCGGGGAGCACTCATCCAGAGTGCTCCTCCTGGCGCGGAGTGGTACCGAGGAGCTCACCCATCCTGCGGGCCAGATCCCTCATCTGGTGTCCGAGCAGGCCCTGGTCGAGGCCTTCCCGGGCGAGGACACCGAGGTACGTCTCCACACCCGCGCGCACGACGAAGAGGTGCCCGCCGTCCACCTCGATCATCGCGAGCCGCAGTTGCCCGGCGTACTTGGGGAACTGCTCGGCGACCGGCTGGGCCAGGGCCTGCAGGCCGGCCACCACGGCGGCGAAGCGGTCGACGTCGTCGGGGTCTTCGGCCCCGTAGGAGGTGATGGCCTTGCCGTCGCTGGAGGCCACCAGGGCGAAACGGATCTCCTGGATGCTCTCGACGAGATCGCGGAGCGCCCAGCTCACGTCTGTTCCTTGTTGCGTCATGAGGACTGATCGCTCTCTTCGGTGCGGTGCTCGGTGTACTCGCGGCCGGCGACGGTGTCGCGGTCGTCGGCCGCCGGGAAGGCCTCCGCCGCGTCGCGTCCGGCGGTGGCGAAGGCGGCGAGTCCTGAGAAGGACGCGTCCGGCGGGACGGCGGCGACCGTTCCCCGCTCGATCCGCTCGGCCTGCTTGGCCGCCTCCGCCTCGTTCCGCTTGCTGCGGCGCCGGGGCAGCCCGCCGGGTGTGGTCTCCCCGGTCTCGGCCTGCGCGGCCGGTGGGGCCGGCGCGATGACCCTCTCGCGGGCCGGGGCGGCCGTGGCGGTGCGGATCTCCGGGGCGGGCGCGGCCGGGGCGGTCGCGGCCGTGGGCAGGGGGCTGAAGTACTTGTGCGGGACCACGATCACCACGGAGGTGCCGAGCCACGGCGAGTCCGCGAAGGTGACGCGGATGCCGTAGCGGCGGGCGAGGGCGCCGACGACCCGGAGACCGATGTTGGCGTCCTCGGTGATGCCGCCGAGGCCCGCGCCGGGCGCGGTGCCCGCGAGGGCGTGCTCGGCCTCGCGCTTCTTCTCCTCGCTCAGGCCCTTGCCGGAGTCCTGGATCTCGATACCGACCCCGTTGGGCACCTCCTTGCCGGAGATGAGCACCGGCTCGGTGGGCGGCGAGTAGCGGGCCGCGTTGTCCAGGAGGTGGGCCAGGATCAGCGTGAGGTGGTCCACGAGACCGCCGTCGACGCCGAGTTCGGGCAGGTGGCGCACCTGGACCCGGTGGAAGTCCTTGATGCGGCCGATGCCGCCGCGCACCACGCTCAGCAGCCGCTGCGGTTCCTGCCACTGCCGGCCGGGCCGGTCCGAGCCGCCGAGCACACCGATGCTCGCGGCGAGGGAGTCGGCGGGGCCGAGCTCCTGGTCGAGCTCCATCAGGCCCCGGGCGACGGCCGGCAGGCGGCCGTGCTCGCCCTGCATCTCGTGCAGACGGCCGCGGAGCTTGCTGGTCAGGACGTGGATGCGGTTGCCGATGCTGATCACCGCCTGCTCGGCGGAGGTGGAGCGGTCGAATTCCGCCTCCAGGCCGATCAGGGAGGTGCGCAGCAGCTTGCGCAGTTCGGCCTGGAGCTCCGAACTGACCTTGGCGCACTGGTTGACCGTGGGCAGCAGGTCGTCGATGGCGTCGCCGGCACGCAGCTTCTCCATCGCGTCGGGCAGCTGCTCGTCGGCGAGCCGGGCGACCGCGGCGAGCTGGTGGGAGAGCTGCTCCTGCCAGACGGCGGCCTGGTCGGCGAGCTGGGCCTCGTAGGACGTGGCCTGCTCGGTCAGCCGTTCCTCATAGGCCCGGGACCGGTCGGCGAGCTGCGTCTCGTACGTGGCGCTCTGGTCCGCCAGGCGCCGCTCGTACGTGGCGTTCTGCTCGCCCAGCTGGGACTCCAGGGCGGCGCGCTCGGCGGCGAACTTGCGTTCCATGGCCGCCACATGCTGCTGCCACTGCTGGTTGTGCTCGGCCTGCGTGGTGCGGAAGGAGCCCTCCGTCCGGTGCAGTTGCGCCCGGGTGCGCAGCAGCAGGCGTACGCACACGGCACCGGCCGCCGTCGCCGCGACTCCGGCGACGGCCGCGGTTAGTCGCTCCGAGCTCATGAACGTGGCGGCAACGGTCCCGCCTCCCAGTCCCAGCGGCAACAACCACCAGCTGTACCAGGCGACAGGTGCCCGCGCCGCCGGTGGCGGAGTGGCGAGTTCCATCTGCATCCTTCGAAGCAACACGAATCAACAGGGGGGGTGTGGACCGCACTCATGAGTACGCACTGCGTGTCGACCGGACGCGATCGCGTCAACTCGCAGCGCCGATGGGAACCTTATCGGGTTTGAGCCCGGAAGGATCAACCGCGCCCGCCCGCCGGGCGTGAGGGTTCCGTCACGCTCCGAAGGAAGGCAACAGGTCGACAAATGTCTTTGCTGCCAGTGGAATTGGGCGCAGGCCAGGTCACACGGGCACCCCCGCCGTCAGCGAGCGGCCTGGAAGGTGCGGCGGTAGGCCTGCGGGGAGACCCCGATCGCCGCGTTCAGATGCTGACGCAGGGAGGTTCCGGTCGCGAAGCCGACCCGGCCCGCGATCTGATCGACCGTCAGGTCGCTGGACTCCAGCAGATGCCGGGCCCGGGCGAGGCGCTGCTGGATCAGCCAGCGGCCGGGGCTGAGACCCACCTCGTCGTGGAAGCGGCGGGCGAAGGTGCGCCGGCTCATCCGGGCGTGACCAGAGAGATCGGCCAGAGTGAGCGGTTCGCCGAGACGCTCCAGGGCCCAGGCGCGGGTGGCGGCGGTGCTCGCGGCGCCCTGCTCGGGGACGGGCTGCTCGATGTACTGGGCCTGGCCGCCGTCCCTGAAGGGCGGGACGACGCAACGGCGCGCGACGGTGTTGGCCAGGTGGCTGCCGTGGTCCTTGCGGACGAGGTGCAGGCAGATGTCCACGCCGGACGCGGCCCCGGCGGAGGTGAGGAAGGGGTGGTCGTCGACGAACAGCACGTCCGGGTCGAGATCGACATGCGGGAACATGCGCCGGAAGTGGTCGGCGACCTGCCAGTGGGTGGTCGCCCGGCGCCCGTCGAGGAGCCCCGCGGCGGCGAGGACGAAGGCGCCGGTGCAGATGGAGACGATGCGGGTGCCGGGGCGGATGCGCGCGAGCGCGGCGAGGACCTCACCGGACACCCCTTCGGTCAGGTGGGAGGGCGCGACGGGCGCGATGACCACCGTGCCGGCCGTGGCCAGGACCTCGGGGCCGTGCTCCACGGTGATGCCGAAGTCCGCTTCGGTGCGCACCGGACGGCCGTCGGCCGAGCAGGTGAGAACCTCGTACCTTCCGTCGGCCGCACCCAGGATCCGGCTCGGAATGCCCAGCTCGAAGGGGTACACACCGTCCAGGGCCAAGACCACCACGAGTTCACGTCGCATGGCACGATTCTATCGAAGGATGGCAATCTTGCCATTGGCGGAGGATGTGCGGCCCGGCACGCTGGTTGACCATGAGCACACGGAACACGATGCGAGCCATCAGCCAGGACGTCCTCGGCGGTCCCGAGGTCCTGAAGGAAGTGGAGATCGAGTGTCCGGCACCGAAGCCCAACGAGGTACTGGTCCGGGTGCGGGCCGCCGGGGTCAACCCGACCGACTGGAAGCACCGCGCGACCGGGGGCTTCCTGGGTGAGCCGCCCTTCGTCCTCGGCTGGGACGTCTCCGGGGTGGTGGAGGCGGTCGGCATCGGCGTCGTGGCCTTCGCGCCCGGTGACGAGGTCTTCGGCATGCTGCCGTATCCGTACGGGCACGGCTCGCACGCCGCGTACGTCATCGCTCCGGTCCGCTCCCTCGTCCGCAAGCCGGCCGGCATCGACCACACCCAGGCGGGCGCGCTCCCCCTGGTCTCCCTCACCGCCTGGCAGGCCCTGACCGAGCACGCGGACCTCCGGCCCGGGCAGCGGGTGCTGATCCACGCGGCGGCCGGCGGAGTCGGGCATGTGGCGGTTCAGATCGCCAAGGCCCGCGGCGCGTACGTGATCGGCACGGCGAGCGCGGGCAAGCACGACTTCCTGCGCGGGATCGGTGTGGACGAGACGGTGGACTACCGGGAGACGGACGTCACCGAGGCCGTGAAGGACGTCGATGTCGTCCTGGACACGATCGGCGGCGACACCTCCCTGCGCTCGCTGCGGGTGCTGCGCCACGGCGGTGTGCTGGTCTCGATCCTCCCGGGCGGCCCGGACGACCTCTACGAGGAGGCCGAGCGGCTCGGTGTGCGGGCGCTGCGCATGCTGGTGGACGCCGACCGCAGCGGCATGGCGGCCGTGGCGGAACTGGTCGCGGCGGGGAAGCTGCGCGCCACGATCGCCGGAACCTTCCCGCTGGCCGACGCGGCCGAGGCACACGCCCTCGGCGACACCGGCCGCACCACGGGCAAGCTGGTACTGCTGAACGACTGACCACACCCCCGGCCCGCAGGCGAGCCCGAACACCCCGGGGCGCCCTGCGGGCACGAGTGCCCCGACCGGCCGGCGCGGGCAGCCGGGACACCTCCACGGCGCTCGCGCTGCCGGAGGGCTACGCGCCCATCCCGGCTCCGGACAGGGCGCCGGCCGGCCGACAGACACGGCTCCACCAAACAAGCACGCAAGAACCGGAAGCGAACCGGCAGGCCGGCGACCAGGCCGGAACACCCCGGGGCGCCCTGCGGGCACGAGTGCCCCGACCGAACCTCCACGGCGGACGCGCTGCCCAAGGGCTACGCGCCCACCCCCGGGGCCCCGGACAGGCGCCGGCCGGCCGACAGACACGGCTCCACCAAACAAGCACGCAAGAACCGGAAGCGAACCGGCAGGCCGGCGACCAAGCCCGAACCCGGGGGCGCCCTGCGGGCACGAGTGCCCCGACCGAACCTCCACGGCGCACGCGCTGCCCAAGGGCTACGCGCCCACCCCCGGGGCCCCGGACAGGCGCCGGCCGGCAGGCACCAGGACGGTCTGCCCCGAGGGCGCGGAAGATCGAAGGCGACCGGCAGTCGGCTTGGCGGGGAGGTCGTCGTGCCTTGGCGCCGAGCGGTTCCCGGTGCACCCGAGTCGTCCCGGGCCGCCACTTCCCCGGTGGCGGGTCGGCGCGACGTTCGTGCCCGCCCCGGTCGCCGACGAGGGCCATGGCTCCGGCCTCCCCGGGGTCGGCGGCTGCGGCGGTGTCAGAACGTCAGGACCGGCTTGATGGTCTTGCCCGACCTCATGTCCTGGACCGCCCGGTCGATGTCCCCGAAGGGGTAGGTGCTGATCAGGCGGTGCAGCGGGAGCCGTCCGTCCTTCACCAGGCCGACCAGGGCCGGGATCATGGTCCGGGTCTCGCTGTCACCCAGGGTGAGACCGACGATCCGTTTGCCGCCGAGCAGGCCGTTGACGTCCAAGGCGACCTCCGTGCCGAACGGCGGGGCGCCGACGACGACCAGGGTGCCGCGGGCCGCGAGCGCGTCGACGCCCTGGCGCAGAACGCCGACGTTGCCGGTGGTCTCCACGACCCCGTCCGCGCCCTGCCCGCCGGTGATGTCGGCGAGGGCCGGGGCGAGGTCCGTGCCGCTGGTGTCGACGGTGTGGGTGGCACCGAGTTCCTCGGCGAGGGAAAGGCGTTCGGCGACCCGGTCGACGGCGACGATCCTGGTGGCCGGGGTGAGGGCCGCCGCCATCACGGCGGACAGGCCGACCGCTCCGGCGCCCAGGACGACCACCGTGCCGCCGGTCTCCGGCTTCAGAACGTTCCACACGGCCCCCACACCGGTCTGCACACCGCAGCCCAGCGGGGCGATCGACTCCAGCGGCATGTCCGGGTCGACCTTGACGAGGCTGCGCTCGTCGGCCAGGGCCCGCTCGGCGAAGGAGGACTGGCCGAAGAAGTGGCCGCCCAGGGCCTGGCCGCCCCGGCTGATGGTGCTCGTCCCGTCGGCCCGGCTGCCGCCGATCAGGTTCAGCGGCAGCCAGGTCGCGCAGTACGCGGGGTGCCCGCCGCGGCAGTTGCGGCAGTCGCCGCAGGAGGTGAAGGAGAGCAGGACGTGGTCGCCCGGCGCGACACCGGTGACGGCCGGACCGACGGCCTCGACGACACCGGCGCCCTCGTGGCCGAGGACCCCGGGCAGCGGGAAGGGCAGTCCGCCGCTCGCCACCCCGAGGTCGGTGTGGCACAGGCCGGTGGCGACCATACGGACCAGCGCCTCGTGCGGGCCGGGCTCGTCGAGGACGACGTCGGAGAGGGTGAAGGGCGCGCCGCCGGACTCGACGACCGCGGCACGGGTGGTGGTGGGCATCGCGATGACTCCTGGAGGGTGCTCAGTCGAGCGAGACGACGACGGACTTGACCTTGGTGTAACCGGCGAGCGCCTCGGGCCCGTACTCGCGGCCGTAGCCGGAGTCCTTCACCCCGCCGAAGGGCACCGCCGGGTCGAGCATCGCCCAGTCGTTGACCCAGACGATGCCCGCCTGGAGCCGGTCGGCGACCCGGTGGGCGCGGGCGAGGTGGCTGGTCTGGACGCCCGAGGCCAGGCCGTACGGCGTGGAGTTGGCGAGGGCGACGGCCTCGTCCTCGTCGTCGAAGGGCTGCACGGTGAGGACCGGGCCGAAGATTTCCTCCTGGATGACGCGGGAGTCGTTGGCGAGGTCGGCGATGACGGTGGGCTTGTAGTAGTAGCCGCCGTCGAGGTCGAGCCGTTCACCGCCGCAGACGACGCGGGCGCCCTCCTTGCGGGCCAGGGCGACGTACTCCTCGACCTTCTTCAGGTGCTTTTCGGCCGCCATCGGGCCGATGACCGTGGCCGGGTCGCGCGGATCGCCGACCGGCACCCCGGGCACGGCCTCGGCGAGGATGCCGAGCAGGGTGGGGTACACCGAGCGGGCCACCAGCAAACGGGGACCGCCCATGCAGAACTGACCGGTGTTGAAGACGAAGCCCTTGATGACCGCGCCGACGGCCTTCTCCAGGTCGGCGTCCTCGAAGACGAGGTGCGCGGCGTTCCCGCCGAGCTCCATGGTGACGGGCTTGAGCGCCTCTCCGGCGACGCTCGCCACGTGGCGGCCGATCGCGGTGGAGCCGGTGAAGGCGACCTTGTCGACGCCGCGGTGCCGCAGCAGTGCCTCGCCCGCCACCGGGCCACTGCCGGTCACGACGTTGACCACACCGTCCGGGACGCCCGCCTCCTGGAGCAGCCGGGCCATGTACAGGGCGCTGAGCGGCGTCTCGTCGGCGGGCTTGTGGACGACCGTGTTGCCGGCCGCCAGCGCCGGGGCGATCTTCGAACCGGCCAGGATCAGCGGAAAGTTGAACGGGGTGATCGCGGCGACCACACCGAGGGGCTCGCGCTTGGTGTAGGCGAGGGCGTTCATGGGGAGGTCGCGCAGGGCGCCGTCCTGGCTCTGGGCGAGATGGGCGTAGTACTCGTAGTCGTTGGCCGCGTTGGTGACGTCGACCGCGCCGCACAGCGTGATCGGTTTGCCGACGTCCAGGCTCTCCAGCGCGGCGAGCTCGTCGGCGTTCTCCCGGATCAGCTGGGCGACGCGGTGCAGCACCCGGCCGCGCTCGCGGCCGCTCAGACCGGACCAGGCGCCGTCGTCGAAGGCCTCTCGGGCGGCGCGTACGGCCGCGTCGACGTCGGCGGAGCCCGCCTCGGCCACGGTGGTGACGACCGCGCCCCGGGACGGGTCGACCACCCCGGTGCGCGCCCCGTCGGCGGCCTCGCGCCATCGGCCCCCGATGAACAGTTGACCGGGTGTCCCCTCGAAGGTGGTCATCGCCACTCCTCAGCGTCGTCGCCAAGATTTCAACAAACAGGATTCCTGTTTGTGCGCAGTCTCTTTACAGACAGGTTTCCTGTCAATGGTCTAGCCTGCCCCCATGCTCGACTCACCGGTGACCAAGGCGCCTCCTTCCCTGCTCTACATGGTCAAGCAGGTGGAGCTCGTCGTGCGCTCGCATCTGGACGAGCTGGTCAGACCGTCCGGGATCACCGCTCTTCAGTACACGGCCCTCACCGTGCTGGAACGCCACGACGGGCTGTCCGCCGCCCAGCTGGCGCGCGACTCCTTCGTCACCGCCCAGTCCATCGCGGACCTGGTCCGCTCCCTGGAGGGCCGCGGGCTGGTACGCCGGGAGCGCAACCCCCGTAATCGCCGGGAGCTGCTGATCCTGCTCACCGACTCCGGCCGTGAGCTGCTCGCCCGGTACGCCGGACCGGTCCGGGAGCTGGAGGAGCGGATGGTACGCGACCTCACGGCGCACCAGACGGAGCAGTTCCGCCAGGCGCTCATCAGAGCCTGGCACGCGCTGTCGTAACCCCGCGCCGGCCCCTGAGCGCGCCCCTGGAACGCCCCCGCGCACTCCCCGGCGCGAACACC
The DNA here is from genome assembly GCF_044755265.1 of Streptomyces sp. NPDC092370. Classification (NCBI taxonomy): domain Bacteria; kingdom Bacillati; phylum Actinomycetota; class Actinomycetes; order Kitasatosporales; family Streptomycetaceae; genus Streptomyces; species Streptomyces sp. NPDC092370. The sequence goes on from NZ_JBIVQO010000006.1 coordinate 142,192, forward strand.
GGCCAACTCGGCCACAAATCAAAGACATATGTCAATCGAACATGCTCAAATTCACTCGATGGAGGGTAACTTGCAGGGCGGGGAACGGCGTTGAGCCGGGGCCCCTCCCCACGCACGGAGCAGGCTGGAGGCGATCTCGTCGTGCGGCAGGAACCTGCACCGCTCACCCGGCATCTGCGCGTCCACCGGGAACGGGGGCACACGGTGCTGGAGTTCCGCGGTGAGATCGATCTCGCCGCGGCCGCGGAGATCGCCCCGCACCTGGACCGGGAGACGGACCGCCCCGCCGCCCGTGTCGTGATCGACCTGAGCGGGATCGAGTTCTTCGACTGCTCCGGTCTGCGGCTGCTGTACCGGGCCCGCAAGCGGGTGCTCGACCGGCGGGGGTACGTGCTCCTGGTCTGTTCCCATCCGCTGACCCTGCGTGTTCTGCGGATCAGCGGACTGTCCCGGGTGCTGCCTCCGCAGCCGACGCTGGACGCGGCGCTGGAACAGCCGGAGGCGACGTCCCGCCCGTGAGGAGTGCGCCCTGCGCGCTTCCGCATAGCCACCCGGTCCTCAACTCGGCGGTCTGGCCCGGGCTGTGGCGGGCATCCGGACAGTAGGAAGGAGGGCCGTCGCATGACGACTCCCGTCAAGCGCCTCCCCGGGCGCATGCCCGGCTGGGCGAAGGTGGTGGCCGCGCTCGTGCTGGTGCTCGTCGTGTTCTTCGCCGGGCTCCGACTCAGTGTGCTCCCGGGCCTGAAGGACCTGTTCGGCACCGAGACGCAGGACCGGTCGGGCCCCGCGCTGCTGAAGTCCATCCAGGACATCAGCCGTTACGACGCGGCCTCCGGCAACTTCCAGGTCGTCGTGGACCTGGAGAAGGACGCCAAGCTCCTGCCCGACGCGATCCGCGGCACCCGCACCCTGTACGTCGGCGCGGGCACCGTCGACGCCTATGTCGACCTGGGCGAGGTCGGCGAGAACGACGTGAAGGTCAACGGCGACCGCACGTCCGCCACGCTCCGGCTGCCCCACGCCCGACTGGGCAAGCCCGCCCTCGACCCCGACCGCTCGTACGCGGTCTCCAAGCAGCGCGGTCTCTTCGACCGCCTCGGCGACCTCTTCTCGGACAACCCCAACGGCGAACAGGCCGTGCAGAAGCTCGCGGTGCGGCACATCGGCGACGCGGCGAAGGAGAGCGAGCTGACCGCGCGCGCCGAGTCGAACACCACCGGCATGCTCGAAGGCCTGCTGCGTTCCCTGGGCTTCAAGGAGGTGCGGGTCTCGTACGGGAGCTGACCGGCATCCGAACGGGGCGGCGCACGTCGGCTCCCGGCCCGGAGTGCCCAGCCGGACACGGGGCAACCGAGGGTGGGGAAACGGTCCCCGGCGCGATCGCCGGGGACCGTGGCCGAGAACGACCCCCCACACGGCATCGTCGGCCCGCCCGGGGGTAACCCCCTGGCACGCAGCGCAGTTGAAGACTGGAGGACCCCCATGGCCAGTGCAGCCTCACGTCCCCGGACCACCGGGTCAGGGAGCGAGCGACGCCCGCTCCCGTGGCCCGTCCGGCTGCTGGCGACACTGTGCGCGTTCCTGTTCATGGTCGCCTTCGCCGTGGTGCTGGCCCGGCTGACCCTGCAACCCTCCCCCGCCTCGGAGGCGCTGACCCACAGCAATCTCCAGCCGGGCAGTTCCCTGAAGGCCTATCTCGACCAGCCAGAGCTGCGGGACGCCGTCAAACAGATCGGCGGCAACATCCTGCTCGGCATTCCCTTCGGCGTCCTCGTGCCGGTGGTCGCTCCCCGCACCCGGGGCATCCTGCGCGTGCTGCTCCTGACCGCGGTCGTGATGCTCCTCGTGGAGTTCGCGCAAGGCGCCCTGGTCATCGGACGCGCCTTCGACATCGACGACGTCATCCTCAACACGACGGGCGCGCTCATCGGTTACCTGCTCCTGGGGCGCCGCCTCAGCAGGGCCGTCCACGCGCGCAAGCCGCGCCCGGACCGGGCGGACAGGGAACCGTCCACCGGCAAGGTCCGGGGCACCGCCGACAGGCCCTAGTGCACCGTCCAGGTGAACTTGTCTCCGCCCACCCAGCGGACCACGTCCGGATCGTCCATGTCGTGCACGGTGATGCCGAACGCGGCCGCGGCGGTCAGCACGTCGGTGACGGCCCGGGCCTCCCCGACGACCTGGCCGTCGATCTGCACGATCCGGAACGGCGGTGTGCCCGGCTGCACCCCGAGCACCATGATCCGCGGGTGGGACATGTACGGGCTCGCGCTTTCGGTCATGCATCGAGCGTAGAACGCAACCGGCGCCGACGCGGGTTCAGGGCGTGAGCGGCCCGGCCGGCCCGCTCAGGGACGGCGCCAGTCGTGGCCGGTCAGGTGGGACCCGGCCTGCGGGCCCATCCGGAGCATGCCGCCGTCGACGCTCCAGGAGGCGCCGGTGACGTAGGAGGCGTCCGGGCCGGCGAGGAAGGCGATGACGGCGGCGACCTCGCGGGCGTCACCGGGCCGGCCGAGCGGGATGCCCGGGCGGCTCTCGGTGTGCGGATCGGTGTCCTCCTGGCCGGTCATGGGCGTGGAGATCTCGCCGGGCGCGACGGCGTTGACGGTGATGCGGTGCTCGGCGAGTTCGAGAGCCATGACCTGGGTGAGCAGCCCGAGACCGCCTTTGGCGGCGCAGTAGGGCGCGGCGCCCACCCGCGGCTGGTGCTCGTGGACGGACGTGACGTTGATGATCCGGCCCCCCTCGCCGTGCCCGATCATGTGCCGGGCCGCCTTCTGCCCGCAGAGGAACGGCCCGACGAGGTCGACGTCCAGGACCTCACGCACATCGGACAGCTCCAGGTCGAGGAAGGGCGTCATGGTGCCGGTGCCGGCGTTGTTGACCAGCACGTCGATCCGGCCGAGCCGCTCGCACAACTCGTCGACGGTGTCGGCGGCGTCGGGCAGCCGGGTGAGGTCCATCCGGGCGACCTCGGCGCGCCGCCCGTGCGAGCGCACCTCGTCGGCCGTCTCGTGCGCGCCCTTGCGGTCGCTGTGGTAGGTGATCCCGATGTCCATGCCCGCCTGCGCCAGGCGTACGGCGGTGGCCCGGCCGATGCCGGAATCGGCGCCGGTGATCACGGCGACCTTGCTGGGTGACGCGCTGGGGACGGACATGACGAGCCTCCTCGTCGACAGGGCGGGACGGGGCATCGCAGTACCCGGAGGGATCCGGGGCAAACCGCGCACGCCGTCGTGCGGCCCGCCGGGCGCTGGGGAACCCTTGAGGTGGAGGTGGCGATGGACCCCGTCGAGGCACTGGACCGGATCGCCTTCCTGCTGGAGCGGTCGCTGGCACCGACCTACCGCGTGCGCGCCTTCCGTACGGCGGCCCGCGTGCTGAAGGACCTCGGCGAGGACGAGGTGCGCCGGCGGGCCGCTGACGGCTCGCTGGAGAGGCTCAAGGGGGTCGGTCCCAAGACCGCGCAGGTGGTGCGGGAGGCGCTGGCCGGCCAGGTGCCCGGCTACCTGTCGAAGCTGGAGGGCGAGACGCGGGAGCGACCCGCCGTGCGGGGCGGGGAGACGCTGCGGGCGCTGCTGCGCGGGGACTGCCATCTGCACTCCGACTGGTCGGACGGCGGCAGCCCCATCGAGGAGATGGGGCGGGTTGCCGCGGAGCTGGGCCACGAGTGGGCGGTGCTGACCGACCATTCGCCCCGGCTGACGGTGGCGCGCGGCCTGTCGCCCGAACGGCTGCGGGAGCAGCTGGACGTGGTGGCGGAGCTGAACGAGACCTGGGCGCCGTTCCGGCTGCTGACCGGCATCGAGTGCGACATCCTCGAGGACGGCTCGCTCGACCAGGAGCCGGAGCTGCTGGACCGGCTCGACGTGGTGGTGGTGTCGGTGCACTCCAAGCTGCGCATGGAGGCCCGGTCGATGACCCGGCGGATGGTGGCCGCCGTACGCGATCCGCACTCGGACGTGCTCGGGCACTGCACGGGGCGGCTGGTGACCGGCCGGGGACGGCCGGAGTCGGAGTTCGACGCGGACGAGGTGTTCGCGGCGCTCGCGGAGACGGGCACGGCCCTGGAGATCAACAGCAGGCCGGAGCGGCTCGACCCGCCCCGGCGGCTGTTGCGCCGGGCGGTGGACGCCGGTGTGCTGTTCTCCGTCGACACCGACGCGCACGCGCCGGGGCAGCTGGACTGGCAGATCAACGGGTGCGCGCGGGCGGAGGAGTGCGGGGTGCCGCCCGAGCGGGTGGTGACCACGTGGTCCCTCGACGAACTTCTGGCCTGGACGCGAGAGCGGCGGGTGCCGTCGGGCGTGGCGGGCGCCTGACGTGGTACCCGCGCGGCCGGAGAGGAAGGGACTGCACTCATGGGAAGCGCGGGACGAGCGGCCGTGTTCGACGTCGACGGCACGCTGGTCGACACCAATCATCTGCATGTCGTCAGCTGGTGGGAGGCCTTCCGGCAGGCGGGCCACCAGGTTCCGATGCACGCCGTTCACCGGGCCGTGGGCCTGCCGTCGACCGATCTGATCGCCCATCTGCTGGGTGACGACCGGGACACGGACCAGGACGCCGACATCAGCGCCGGGCACAAGGCCCTGTACGGGCAGTACTTCGACCGGTTGCCCGCGCTTCCGCAGGCCGGACAGCTGCTGCGGCGGCTGCACCGGGACGGCTGGACGGTGGTGCTGGCCACCTCGGCGGGCGGCGCGGAGCTGAGCGCGCTGCGCCGGGCGATCGACGCGGACGAGGCCATCACCGCCACGGCCAGCGCCGACGACGTCGACGAGGGCAAGCCCGCCCCCGAGCCGGTCGAGCACGCTTTGGAGCTGGCCGGGGTGCCGGCGGAGCGGGCGGTGTTCGTCGGTGACACCGTGTGGGACATGCGCGCGGGCAGCGGGGCCGGGGTGCGCTGTGTGGGCGTCCTGTGCGGCGGTGTCCCGCGCGCCGATCTGGAGGAGTCAGGCGCGGACGCGATCTACGCCGACCCCGCGCACCTGCTGTCGGCCCTCGGCGACAGCCCGCTGTCATGAGGCCACGTGAAACCCCCGGTCGCGCGGATACCCGCAGCGCATGACGCGTGTGACGAGTGCGGTACGGCGAGCGGCGGGAGCCTTGCGCGGGCGGAAGGACAAGGACGAGGAGACGGGGGCGGCATCGGGTAAGCGGCCTCGGGGAGCACCGACGGCCCGGGGGCGGATGCGCAGCCTGGAGCAGGGAGCGCGCTCCGTGCGGCCGGTGGACGCCGTGCGGCGCGACACGCTGGGTGCTCTCAACGCCCTGCGAGCGGCGTGGCGCGGGCCCGGCCGGGAGCGGGATCTGGTCGTCCAGTCGCTGAAGGCGGCCGGGGCGGCGGTGCTGGCATGGTTGGTGGGGGGCGTCTGGATGGGCGACCCGCTGGCGCTGATGGCGCCCTGGGTGGCGCTGGTGCTGGTGCAGGCCACCGTCTTCAGCTCCCTGGTGCAGGGCGCGCGGCAGTTCGGGGCGATCTGCGTCGGCGCCCTGGTCGCCTCGGGGGCGCAGGCCATCACCGACGACACGACGGGCGCGCTCGCCCTGTCAGTACCGGTGCTGATGCTGCTGGCGAACTGGCCCCGTTTCGGCGACCAGGGCATCTACGCGGCGACCACGGCGCTGTTCACCCTCTCCTCGGGCATGGTGAGCCTGTCCGCCGTCGGGCACCGGGTGGGTCAGGCCGCGATCGGCGCGGTCATCGGCGTCGCCGTCAACGCGCTCGTTATGCCCCCGATCCACCTGCGGGACGTGCGGGAGAACCTGGCGGCGCTGGCCCGGGAGTCGGGGGACGTCCTGCACACCGTCGCCGCCGATCTGCGCGAGGGCGAGTGGGACGGGCAGACCGCCTACGGCTGGGTCAGGGCCTCGGCCCGGCTGGACCACCGGCTGAGGGCGCTGCACTCGGCACGCCGGTGGAGTCAGGAGAGCCTGCGCCTGACCTACGCGCCGCTGCGCGCCCTGCACCGCGTCCCGGACGAGGGTGTCCTGCCCGCGGAGGAGGAGGACGAGCGGCTCGGCCGGGTCACCGGGCACGTCACCACGCTCACCCGGGCCCTCGCGGTGTCCGTGGACGACAACCGGTCGCCCGCCCCGCCCGAGGGGCCTGCTCTGCGCTCGTACGCGCGGCTGCTGGAGCTGATCGGGGACGCCCTGCGCGCTCAGGCCGACGGACTGCTCGACGGTGGCGTGACGGCCCGGCCGGACGAGGAGGCCGAGGAGGCGATGCGGGAGCTGCACGAGGAACTTCAGGACAAGCTGCGCCGTCACGCGGGGGAAGGAGCCGCCCCCACCGCCGTCCTGGGCACGCTGCTCCTCCAGGCGGAGAACCTCTGGGCCGAGACCGTCCCGGACGACCGGGCACGGTGACGCACCTCACCGGGCGGGCGCCGTGAACGCGGAACACCCACAGGTGGTTGCCCGTTGAACAAGGCGCGGGTCCGGACAGGACCCGCCCCTCAGCCGCCCCGGCCGTGATTCCCCCGTCCGGCCGGGGCTTCTCCCTGCCCACGTGCAATCCGGGCTCCGCTCGGGTACTCGGCACCTCTCGTGGAACGCGGCCGAGAGGAGTGCAAGGTGAGCAGCGGAACAGGCATGAGGGTCGTCGTCACGGGCGCCACCGGCAATGTGGGCACCAGCGTGGTGCGCCTCCTCTCGGAGGACCCGGCGGTCGCCTCCGTGCTGGGCCTGGCCCGGCGTATCCCCGACTGGTCGCCCCCGAAGACGGACTGGGCCGCCGTCGATCTGTCCTCCGAGCGGCCCGGTCTGGTGGAACGGTTCACGGACGCCGACGCGGTGGTCCATCTGGCCTGGGCGTTCCAGCCGACGCACGACCCGGCGGCGACCTGGCGCACCAACGTGCTGGGCAGCATGCGGGTCTTCGAAGCGGTGGCGGCGGCCGGAGTGCCGACGCTGGTGCACGCCTCGTCGGTCGGTGCGTACTCGCCCGGCCCGAAGGACGAGACGGTGGACGAGTCCTGGCCGACGCACGGCTGGCCGGACGCGGCGTACTGCCGGGAGAAGGCGTATCTGGAGCGGGCGCTGGACACGTTCGAGCGCGACCGTCCGGGGACGCGGGTGGTGCGGATGCGACCCGCCTTCCTCTTCCAGCGGGCGTCGGCGAGCGAGCAGCGCCGCATCTTCGGCGGCCGCTTCCTGCCCGGCCCGCTGGCCCGCCCGGAGCTGCTGCCCTTCCTGCCCGACATCCCGGGGCTGAGGGTGCAGGCGCTGCACACGGACGACGCGGCGAACGCGTACCGGCTGGCCCTGCGCTCCGATGTCCGGGGCGCCTTCAACCTGGCGGCCGACCCGCCGGTCGACGCGCGGCTGCTGAGCGAGATGTTCGACGCCCGCCCGGTACGGCTGCCGCGCACCGCGGCCCGCTCTGCGATCGCCGCAGCCTGGGGGCTGCATCTCCTGCCCGCCTCCCCGCACCTGTTCGACGCGGTGCTGCGGCTGCCGCTGATGGACTCGACGCGCGCGCGTACGGAGCTCGGCTGGCGACCGGAGCACACGGCGCCGGAGGTGCTGGAGGAGTTCCTGCGGGGCCTCCGGGAGGGCGCCGGGGCGCGCACGGAACCGCTGCGGGGGCGCAAGGTGGGCTGATCCGGGTGGTCCGTGAGCGTCTCGGGCCTCTGGACGTGCGCGAGGGCCGCAGCCGACCCCCACAGTCGGCTGCGGCCCTCGGTGGGATGCCCTCCTAGGCGGAGGGCTCGTCCGGTACCGGGTGCTCGGGATGGACCGTTCCCGAGTGCGGTGCTCCCTGCCGGCCCGTCCCCGCTTCGTCAGTGTCGGGGACGTCACCGGCGGGCTCGTCGGTTTCGTCGTCGCTCTCGCGACGGTCGTCCTTGCCGGTGCCCGTGAAGCGCGGGGCGACCTCCCACGGGTCCTCGCCTTCGTCGGCCTGCTGGTCGGGCATGTCCCGCGGAATGGGCTCACCGTTCTCGCCGGGTCCTTCGAGGCGGTGGTCGGTCACGGCGCGCTCCCTTCTGTGGTCCGGGCGCCACGCGAGTACCTCCGCGGTGATCGGCGAAACCTCAGCGCGGTGTCCGTTCCTGAAGTGCGGTGCGCCATTTTCACGATGTGACCTGACGGGAGGTCCGCTCAGCGGGGCCCGCCGGGTGGTGAGGGCGGTGGCGTCGTCGGTGGGGCGGCCGTTGTAGGAGGCCGCTGTGATGACCATGGGCCGGTCGGTGGGCAGGCCCCCCCGCGTAGGCGTCGAGGGGTGCCGCCTCGGTGTCGCAGCCGATGACGGCGGCCTCGTCGGCGAGCCGGCCGGCGAAGTCACGGCAGGTGCCGTAGTTGCCGCCATGTGGGAAAAGGGCGGCGGTGCCGGGCCGGACACGGGCGGGCAGGGCCTGCGGCTCGGCCGATCGGGCGTCCCGGACCGGGGCGACCCCGGGCAGCGGGGTGTGGACACGGTCGGCGGGCGTGCGCGCGCAGTGAGGGCGAGGGTGAAGCTTTGGGGCTTGAGGGTGCGGGTCTCCTTGACGTTGGACCTGTTCCGTCCCCGGCAGGCCACGCAGGTCGAACGCATCGCCCAGGCCCTGCGTCCGCGCCACCCCTCGCGCTATCAGGTCGCGGTGCACTGGCGGGCACCCTGCGGCACCGAGCGCCACGGCGAACTGACGGCGGATCCGATCAGCGACACGGTGCGGGAGAACCCGGCCCTGCTGGTGATGCTCCGGGTGGACACCGAGCTTTCCCCCTCCCCCGCCGCACCCACCGAGCAGGCCCGGGTGACATCGATGGAGGCCCGCATCCTGGCCCTCCTGGCCGCCGGCGCCACAACGGCCCGGGCGGCCCGCGAGACCGGTCTCACCGCTGACGTTGTGACCTACTCTCTGCGCCGTCTGTCCTCCCGCTGGAGTGCGTCCAACGGACGGAACTCGCGGCCCGCGCGTATGCGTTCGGGGTCCTCAGGGCCAGGGTCTGGCCGCCGGGTGTCCCCGCCGAGGATGCCTGACGAAAATCCGGTGGCCGCGTTCCGGCGCGGCTGCCTACCCTGACCTGGCCCACAAAACCTAGGAGCCCTAGGTTTTTCGACGACCACCCCGGGAGCATCCCGTGAAGCCACTCAGCGAGCAGGACATCCGCACCTCCTTCGTCAACTGCTCCAAGGGAGAGGCCAAGCGTCTCGCCGTGCCCCGGGACCTCGGCGACCGCCCGTGGGACGACCTCGACTTCCTCGGGTGGCGGGATCCGGGAGCACCGGATCGGAGCTACCTGGTCACCGAGCGGGAAGGGCGGCTCGTGGGGGTCGCGATGCGATTCCAGGCCGCGCAGCGCGGGTTCCTGCACCGCAGCATGTGCTCGCTGTGCCTGACGACGCACCCGCGCGGCGGGGTCGCGCTGATGACCGCGCGCAAGGCGGGGGCGGCCGGGCGCGAGGGCAACTCCGTCGGCGCGTACATGTGCACCGACCTCGCCTGTTCCCTGTACGTGCGCGGGAAGAAGACACCGGAGACCGGGGCCCGGTTCGAGGAGAGCCTCACCCTGGAGGAACAGATCGAGCGGACCACGGGCCATCTGGCCGCCTTCCTCGACAAGGTGTCCGCCTGAGACGAGGTGTCCGCCCGACCGCCCTCGCCTCGCCCCTGGTTCCCCCCACGTCAACGTCCTTCGTGAGCGTCCGTCATGGATGTGATCATGGATGCGTTCGTCACGCCGGGGAAGGGGAACAGCCAGAGGATGCGAAAGGTACGTGAGTGGACGGCGCACGCCGGGCGGATCGTGAGAAAACGTCGTGATCCCGTGGTCGTCCAGACGCTGCGGTCCGCGATCGCGGCGACGATCGCGTACGTCATCGCCCTGCGGCTGAGCCCCGAGCCGGCACCTCTCACCGCTCCCCTGACGGCGCTGCTGGTCGTGCAGGTGACGCTGTACGCCACGATCACCAACGGCTTCCGGCGGGTGAACGCCGTGGTGACCGGCGTCCTCGTCGCGATCGCCTTCAGCCTGCTGGTGGGCCTGACCTGGTGGAGCCTGGCACTGCTCCTCGTGGCCTCGCTGGCCGTGGGACGCCTGGTCCGGGTGGAGGAGTACGTACCCGAGGTCGCGATCAGCGCGATGCTCGTCCTCGGCGTCACCACCGTCGGGGACACCGCCTGGGCCCGGGTGGTGGAGACGCTGATCGGCGCCGTCGTCGGACTCGCCTGCAATCTGCTGCTGGCCCCGCCGGTGTGGGTGGAGGAGGCGGGCGAGTCGATCGAGGGCCTGGCACGCCGGCTGCGGCAGCTGATGCTGCGCATGGGCGAGGAGGCGGCCGGCGGCACGCCCGTGCACCGCGCGGAGAAGCAGCTGCACGAGGCGCGCCGCCTGGATCACGACATCGTCGAGGTGGACGCGGCCCTCACGCAGGCCGAGGACAGTCTGCGGCTCAACCCGCGGGTGCAGGACAGCGTGCTGCACCGGGTCGTGATGCGCACCGGCCTGGACACGCTGGAGATCTGCACGGTCGTCCTGCGCGTGCTCGCCCGCTCCCTCACCGACCTCGCGAAGGAGCGCGAACCGGCGCCGCTGTTCGAGGCCGAGACGGGCGCCGCCCTGGAACAGCTGCTGTCCGAGATCGCCGACGCCGTCGTGAGCTTCGCGGTGCTCGTCACCACCCACCTCAGCGCGAGCGCCGAGTCGGCCGAGGAACGCCTCGCCGCGGAGCTGCGCACGGCGGCGGGCACCCGCGACAAACTGGCCCTGCTGCTGCGCGAGGAGGCCGAGCGCGACCCGCGGCACTGGCAGCTTCCGGGCGCCGTCCTGACGGAGGTCAACCGCATCCTCGACGAGCTCGACACCGAGCACCGCACGCGGCGCCTGTTCGAGGAACTGGACCGTGTATCGGGTGAACAACGCGCGCGGATGCCACGGCTGACGCGACTGCGGGAGCGGCTGGGCGTCACGGAACAGCTGTGGCGGAACCGCGCGGGGTTCGGCGGGCGTTCTCGCTGAGGGGCCCCTTCACCATGAACGTCCGATCGGGTCGCGTGCTCCGGTGCCGTGCATCGCAAGGCACCGGAGCGCCTGCGCGGCGGAGCCGGGCGGGCGTTTTGGCAACGCGGCGAGGTGCGGTGCCAGACCACGCGACCCGGACGGGCACGGGGAAAGGACCCTCGAGGGAAAGCGCCGGCAGGGGGCCGGCACCTGATGCGAGGAGCGGGCCGATGGCCGACACGACCGTGCGGATCGACGGGAACACACTGCGGCTGCCGGGCGGGGTGGCGGTCCGGTTCATCCGCACCCTGCGTCTGCCGGAGACGGGCACCCACCCGCTGCCGCCGGGCCTGGGCGAGTTCCCGGTGCGGCGTGTCGCGGACTACGCGGACAGGGTGCCCGAGCCGTGGCGGGCACGCGGCGGTGTGATGCTCCCGGTGTTTCTGCGCGAGGCGATGTGGCTGAGCTTCGCGGGGACCTCGCAACCGGCCGCCCTCCAGGTCGGCGTCGGCAAGGTGTGCGCGGTCTCGGGCCGCCCCTGGAGCGACCGCCTGGCGCGCGGCCCGCAGAACTACGTGGTGCTCCCCCGCCAGCCCTGGCTGGACGGCATCAACTCCGGCACGGGCACGGTCCGGCAGTTCGTGGCCGTCCCGCTCGGCCTGGGCGCCACCGTGGAGGGGCAGGTCACGGGCGAGGAGGTGTGGGGCGGCGTCCAGTTGCAGTCTTTCGCGCTGAACGACCGTGAGCTGACGCGGTGGCGTGAGGAGGAGCGGCAGCGGGCGGAGCGGCAGCGGGCGATGCCGCCGCCCAGCGGTTACGGCGCCGCGATGCCCATGGCGGCGCCGCCCGCCTCCGGCGCCTTCGGCGCCCCGATGCCTATGGCGGCGCCGCCCTCGCCCGGAGCGGTCCCGGCGCCCGCCGCCGGTGCCGCCCCGGCTGGTCCGCCGCGCGCGGCCGTGGCGATGGGGCTCGGCGTCGGCGGCTCCATGCGGCAGGAGGTCTACCAGGACGACCGGCCGCTCTCGCACTGGTCAAAGCGGCCGGACGGGCGGGTGTTCGTGCACCTGGTGACGCCGCCGGAGTGGCGCCGGATCACCGGTGAGGCCGCGCCGCCGTCGCCGGTGGACCGGGCCGCGTACACCCGCGCGGGTCTGCCCTGGTTCGACTACTACGACGAGGACGGGGAAGACCTCGCCCCCACGGACACGCTCGGGTCCGTGAAGCCGGTCGGCGACTGGCTCGGTGACGACCACGACCCCTGGCAGCCGCCCACGCCGGGCCAGACGCAGCGGCTGGGGGACGCCCCGGGCAAGCCCGTCGAGGACGGGAACTGGTAACCGGCCCCCTTCGCGCTTCGCGCGATACCGGATGCCGTTGTTGCACCCGACGGCCGGGAAACGTCAAGGTGGCTGTCACAACGGGGACGAGCGACGATCTGAGGGGCGACATGGACAGTGGTGGCTGGAGCAGGCGCCGGTTCGTCGGCGCACTGGCGGGCGGGGCCGCCGCGGCGGCGCTGCCGTCCTGCGACAACGCGCCCGCGCCCGCGACCACTCCGACCACCGCGCCCGAGGCGAGTGCGAGTCCGTCACGCTGGGCCCGGCGCCCCTCCGGGCCCCGCCCGCTCCACCTCGGCACCTACACCTCCGTCGAGGGGGGCGGCAAGGGTATCGGCCTGGCCACCTATGACCCGGCGACTGGGCGGATCACCGCCGCCGGCACGATCACCGGCGTCGGCGACCCGTCGTACCTCGCGATGCATCCGGACCGCAGCACCCTGTACGCGGTCGACGAGCGGGACGACGGTGCCGTGACCGCCGTCCGGTTGTCCGACCGGAAGGTCCTGGGCAGGCGGAGCACCGGTGGCGCGGCGCCCTGCCATCTGTCGGTGCACCCGGGCGGGCGCTGGCTGCTCAGCGCGAACTACGGCTCGGGCAGTGTGGCCGTGCACCCCATCGAGGCCTCGGGCGCGCTCGGCGAGCGCACCGCCCTCGTCCGGCACTCCAGCCCGCCGCCCGGCCCCGGCCAGGAGGGCCCGCACGCCCACCAGTGCGTCACGAGCCCGGACGGGCGCCATGTTCTCGCCGTCGATCTGGGCACGGACACCGTCTACACGTACCGGCTGGACGAGAAGGCCGGCACGCTCACCGAGGTCGCGCAGGCGCAGACCCGGCCGGGCGCCGGACCGCGCCACCTCACGTTCCACCCGGGCGGCCGATACGCCTATCTCGCCAACGAGGCGGACAACACGGTGGCGGTCTGCTCGTACGACCGGGCCTCCGGCCGGGTGACCGTCGGTGAGGCGCAGTCCACGGGCACGGGTCCGGGGACGAACTACCCGGCGCAGCTGCTGGTGACCGCGAACGGCCGGTACGCCTACCTCGCCAACCGCGGCCACGACAGCCTCACCCGCTACGCCGTCGAGGCGGACGGCGCCCGGCTCAGGCTGCTCGACACGGTGCCGGTGGGCGGGGACTTCCCACGCCAGATCGCCTTCTCACCGGAGGGCACGCTGCTGTTCGCGGCGAACCAGAAGTCTTCCACCGTCACCGTCTTCCACGTGGACGAGGCGAACGGCGAACTGCGGCGCGCGCGCGAATCGTTCACCTCACCCGTCGCCGTCTGTGCGCTGCCGCTGTAGGGCCCGCGGGCAGGACGCGGCGCCGGCCTGGGAAAGCAGGATGTGCATCCGCTCGGTGAGCTGTGCGACGTCGTCGGCGGGCGCGTGGAACACCAGGCGTACGTCGCCGTGGGCGCGGGCGCGTTCGATGCGCAGCGTCAGTGCGTGCCGGTCGAGGGCGAGCGGCTGGACACGGACCGCGCCGTACAGGCTCTCGGAGTCGACGAGCCGGGTGAGGCGCTCGACGGCGTCGGCGTGGCAGTCGGCCAGGTGGGTCAGCAGCCGGGCCTCGGCCGTGGCGAGGGGGTCGGGAGCGGCGGCGGCGAAGTCGGCGAGATCCACGACCACGGAGCCGGACGGCTGCCGCAGCACCACGCGCGTGGGCGTGAAGGCGAGCCTCTCCCCCTCGACGGCGAACCAGCCGGCGAGCCACAGCCGGGCGCGGATCCGGTTGCGTACGGGGACGGGCGCGACATCGGCGAACTCCAGCACCGCTGACGGCTCGCCGCGGGGCGCGCAGATCGCGGCCGCGAGCAGGGCGCTGTCCTCGGACACCGCCATGAGCACCCGGCCGTCCTCCTCCACCGTGTGCGCGCCGACCAGCTCCTCCCGCGTGCCCTCCGCGGTCACCGAGCAGGACCACGCGGCGGCGAGCACCGAGCGTGCCCGTTCCGCGGCGGCGGGAGCCGCCGTCCAGCTGTGGCTGTCGTCACCCATCCCAGACCTCCTTAGGTAAGCCTCACCTAACCTACCGAAGATCCAGGCGCACGCCAACCACCTCTCGGGCGCGGTCCGTCGCCCGCACACCTTCGAGCCGTGTCCCGCGCCCCTTCGCGCCGTTCGGGACGGGCGCGCGGGCGTGCATCGGGCGCCACGTCGCGCTGCACGAGGCCACGCTGATGCTCGGGCTCGTGCATCGGGCGCCAGGTCGCGCTGCACGAGGCCACGCTGGTGCTCGGGCTGCTGCCGCGCCGCTACGAGCTGCCGCCCGACCGGCCGCCCACTGCTGGTGCGGAACGGCTGACGCTGACGCCGGAGGGCCTGCGACTGCGCCCGGAGCGCCGCACCCCGGTGCGGGAGCCGGCCTCAGGATCGCGGCATCCAGTGCCCGGGGCGGGTGACCGAGCCGGGCAGCCTGGTCCCGGCACTGCCCCGGGCCGCGTTCAGCTGCGGCTGGGTGAGGAAGAACGCCCCGGTCAGGTCGGCGTCCGCCAGGTCCGCGTCGCGCAGGTCGGCACCGATCAGGTCGGCGCCCCGCAGGTCCGCGCCGGTGAGATCGGCGGCGATGAGACAGGCGCCGCGCAGGCTGGCGCCGCGCAGGTCGGCGCCCTTGAGACGGGCACCGACGAGGTCCGCGCCCCGACGGTCCTTCCTGCGGCCCTCGGTGCCGGCCCGGGCCAGCTCGCTCGTCCTCAGCAGCAGCACGTTGACGTCCTGGCGGTGGGCCGCCACGTCCAGCCCGGCGAGCTCCTCCGGGGTCCCGGAGGCGAGCTCCTCGGTCTTCGCCAGCGCCTCGCGCAGTCCGGCGTGGAGGGGACGGGCCGCAGGGAGGGCGAGTGCCTCGGTCAGGTACCACAGCAGCTCGTGCAGGTGCCGGACGACCGGGAACACCTCGAACATGCGACGGGCCCGCTCCGGCGGTCCGGAGCGCCAGTCCCGGCCGCCGAAAGTGATCTGCGAGACCCGCTGCCCGGCGCCGAAGCAGTCGTAGACCGTGCAGCCGGAGAACCCCTTCCGCCGCAGCTTCGCGTGGATACCGCAGCGGTGGTCGTCCCGGAGGTTGCGGCAGGGCGTGCCGGCGGCCTTGTCGACCGCGAAGTCGGCCGAGGCGGCGAAGGGCAGGGCCACACAGCACAGCCCGAAGCACTGCTCGCAGTCGCCGCGCAACTCCGCCTGCCCGGCCTGATGATCTCGCATGCCGTTCAGCATACGAAACGACCCGTCATCGATGAGGCCCGCTCATCCCGCGACCCCGGGGGCGCCCAGCCGCTCCAGCCGCTCGGGGTCGGCCAGGATGTACATGCCGGTGATGCGGCCGCCCTCGATGGTGACGCCCATGACCGACCGCACTCGGCCGCCGACCGCGTCGACCATCCCGACCGAGCCGTTGACCAGCACCAGCCTCGCGGACTGCGTGTAGGGGGCGAACATGAGCGCCTGCTCCGCCACCGCCTTGGCGCCCTGGATCAGCTTGGAGGCGGCCGCACCCCGCACGAGTGCGCCCGAGTCGGCCCGCAGCAGCACATCCGGGTGCAGGACGGCCAGCAACGCCTCGAAGTCCCCGGCGCGCGAGGCGGCGAGGAAGGCGTCGAGCACCTCCTTCTGCCGGCCGAGGTCGGGCTCGGACGAGGGGGTGGCGCCCCGCACACGGCGCCTGGCGCGGCTCGCCAGCTGACGTGTGGCGGCCGGGCTGCGCTCCACGATCGGCGCGATGTCGTCGAACGGCACGGCGAACATGTCGTGCAGCACGAACGCGAGCCGCTCGTCGGGCGCCAGGTTCTCCAGCACGACGAGCAGGGCCAGGCCCACGGATTCGGTCTGGAGCACCTCCTCCGCCGGGTCGACGACCTGCGCCAGGGGTCGTAGCACCGGGTCCGGTACGAAGGCATCGCCCATCGGCTCCTCACGGCGGGCGGCGCGCGAGCGCAGCAGGTCCAGGCAGACCCGGCCGGTCACCGTGGTCAGCCAGCCTCCGAGGTTCCGGATGCCGTCCGCGTCGGTGCGGCCGAGCCTCAGCCAGGCCTCCTGGACGGCGTCCTCCGCCTCGGAGAGCGATCCGAGCATGCGGTAGGCCACCGCCTTGAGATGTCCCCGGTGTTCCTCGAACCGGCCGGCCAGTTCCACGCTGCCCGTCATGGTCTCCCCCGTGGTCCGCCGGTCGAGCGCCGATCATCTGCCGAAGAGTTCGAACGCCACCGCCGGACGGCCCCCGAACCGCTCCCCCGTCGCCTCGGCGTGCCGCGTCAGAAAGCCTCGCACGTACGTCTCCGGGTCCTCGCTGGTCAACACCTCGATATAGGTACGGTGTTCGAGCAGGGAGCGCACCGCCCGTTCCATCCCGGGCGTCGCGTCGACGGCGTGGGTGGGGGTGCCGGAACCGGCGACGGCCACCCAGCGCACTCCGTCCCACGGGTCGAGGCCCTGCTCGACGAGCTCGGGGAAGATCCACCGGTTGCCGGCGTCACCGGCCGCGTCGAGGGTGGCCCGGCCCACGGCCACGTGGTCCGGGGTGTTCCAGGCGACGCCGCCCCAGGTGTCGCGGTGGTTGAGGGTGATGACCAGCTCGGGCCTGTGCCGGCGGATCGCGGCGGCGATGTCACGGCGCAGCGCGGTGCCGTACTCGATGACGCCGTCCTTGTGGTCGAGGAACTCCACCTCCGACACCCCGACCACCGCCGCGCTGGCCCGCTGCTCCCGCTCGCGCAGCGGCCCGCACCGCTCGGGCTCCAGCGTGTCGATGCCCGCCTCACCCCGGGTCGCGAGCACGTAGGCGACCTCGCGGCCCTCGTCGGTCCAGGCCGCGATCGCCGCCGAGCAGCCGTACTCGAGGTCGTCCGGGTGGGCCACGACCGCGAGGGCACGCCGCCAGTCACCGGGCATGGGCTGGAGTTGAGTGGTCGTCATGTCCGCAGACTAGTCCGCGCCGCCGACATCACCACGGCTCCGGCGCGGTATCACTCCTCACCCCGGACCAGCGCGAGCAGCCGGTCGAGGACGCGGGGGCCGCCGGTGCGCACGCCGTCGTGCTCGAACTCGTCGGTGATCCAGGTGCGCAGGCCCCGGATCGCGCGGGCGGTGCGCAGGGAGTGGGCCGTGTCGACGTACATGTCGTCGTGGTAGACGGCCGCCACCACCGGCACGGTGTTGGCGGCGAGGCGGGCGGGGTCGTACAGGGGCGTCCAGTCGGTGCGGGCGGCGAGCAGGTCGGCGGTCTCGCGCAGCGGGCGAAGGGCCGGGTCGCACTCGAACATCCAGGGATGAATCGATTCTCCGGTGAAGAGCAGCGACTCGTCGCCCGCGAGCGCCTTGGCGGCGTCGAACTGCGGGAACTCGGCGCGGACCCGCTCGGCCGACCAGGCGGTGGGCCGGGCGTCCTGGCCGTAGATCGACTCGTGGATCAGGGCGTACAGGGGGTGCCGGGCGTAGGAGAGCATGGCCTGGACCTGCTCCTGGAACGCGTCGGAGAGCGTGAAGCCCTGCGGGGTGCGGACGAAGGCGTTCTCCAGGAGGTAGTGCAGTCGGTGGGTGCCGTCTCCGGTCCCGAGGACGATGCCGAGGGACTGGAAGGCCTCGACGGTCAGCCGGTAGCCGCTCGGCAGGACCACGTTGTGTGTCAGCAGGTGGTCGGCGATGCGGCGGGCACGCTCGGCGTCCTGCGGGTAACGGGCGTAGTGGGCGGCGACCTTGCGTTCGATGCGCGGGAAGGCGGCCCGGTAGACGTCGTCGGCGTGGGCGTCGAGGGAGGGCAGACCGCCGGTGATCACGGCGGTGGCCAGGCCCTCGGGCGCGAGGGAGAGGTAGCTGGTGACGCAGAAGCCGCCGAAGCTCTGCCCGAGGACGGTCCAGGGCTTGCCGCCCGTGACCTGCGCGCGGATGACCTCGCAGTCGCGGACGATCGCGTCGGCGCGAAAGTGCGTGAGGTAGCCGGCCTGCTCGGCGGGGCCGCCGCGCAGCGGGAGCGTCTGCCGGTTGGCGGGCGTGCTGTGGCCGGTGCCGCGCTGGTCGAGGAGCAGCACGCGGTACTCCTTCAGGGCCCTGCCCAGCCAGCCCGGCCGGCCGACGGACCGGTCCGCGCCGAATCCGGGGCCGCCCTGGAGGTAGAGCAGCCACGGCAGGTCCTGGTGCGTCTTGCCGCTCGCGACGACCTCGCGGGCGTACAGCTCGATCGTCTCGCCCTCGGGCCGGTCGTGGTCCAGGGGGACGGTGAAGCGGCGGTCGGTGAGGACGACTCCGGGCTGGCGGTAGCTGAGGGACAACAGGGCTCCCGGGACGGAAGGATTTACTGGCCGCGTCCCAGTTCATCACAGTGAACGTGCGGGGGGAGGTCCTTCGGATCATGAAATCCCGCTGAACGGCGGTTCAGGCTCAGCGCGCGGACAGACTGGAGCGGCGCACCACCAGCTCGGGCTGGAGGACGACCCGCCGGTGCTCGTGCGGCCGCGCCGCACCCTCCTCCTCCGTCTCCTCCAGGAGCAGGTCGGCGGCCATGGCGCCCATCGTGACCGCGGGCTGTCGTACCGAGGTGAGGGGGACGGCGGCGGCGGCCGCGAACTCGATGTCGTCGTAGCCGACGATGGCCAGGTCGTCGGGGACGCCGACACCGGCCGCGTACATGGCCTGCAGGACGCCGAGGGCGAGCAGGTCGTTGGCGCAGAACACGGCGGTGGGCCGGTCGGAGAGGCCGAGCAGCCGGGCCCCGGCGTCGCGGCCCGCGGCGACGTCCAGCCGCTCGGTGGGCAGTTCGCGCAGCGCGTCGGGGCCGAGCCCGGCCTCGGCGAGCGCGTCGAGGGCGCCGGTGCGCCGGTCACGAACCTGGTTCAGGCCGGGCGGGCCGCTGACGTAGGCGAGGGAACGGTGCCCGGCGTCGACGAGGTGGCGTACCGCGAGGGCGCCGCCCGCCACGTCGTCGACGGAGACCGAGCACTCGGTGGTGCCCTCGGCGACCCGGTCGACCAGGACGAACGGGATGCCGTGCCGGCGGAACGCCTCGATGTTGCGGCCGGTCGCGTCGGCGGGGGTGAGCAGCACGCCGCGCACCCGCTGCTCGGCGAAGAGCGACAGGTACTCGGCCTCCTCGCCCGGGCTCTGGGCGCTGTTGCAGACCATCACGCCGAGTCCGGCCTCGCGGGCGGCGCGCTCGGCCCCGCGCGCCACGTCGACGAAGAAGGGGTTGCCCATGTCGAGGACGAGCAGCCCCATGATGCGGCTGCGGCCGGCGCGCAGCTGGCGCGCCGACTCGCTGCGGACGTAGCCGAGCCGGTCTATCGCGGACAGCACCCGGGCCCGGGTCTCGGTCGCGACCGTGTCCGGGCGGTTGATCACGTTCGAGACCGTGCCGACGGAGACTCCGGCGACGCGGGCGACGTCCTTGATACCCACCGACTGGGCCATCGAGCAGGGACCTCCAGAGGGAGACGAGGGGGGCGGCGGCCGGGGCGGCTTCACACTACCGGCACGCCGCCCCGGGAACCGGATGCGGTCAGGCGGGCAGACGGAAGTCGGTCACGTGCAGCGCCGAGGGCGTCGTACCGCTGGACTTCTCCTGGTACATGACGGACAGCACCCCGTCCTGCGCGACCCGCGTCTCGTCGATGACGACCTCGCCGAAGGCGTTGAGGCCGCTGCCGTCGAACAGGATCTTCCAGTCGGTGTATCCGGAGGCGGCGGAGGCGGCGGCGATCCGGCCGAAGGGGAAGATCGCATACGCGTTGTCGTACTTGTCCAGGATCAGCTTGGTGCGCTGGCTGGAGTTCAACGGGACCGGTATCTCGGTCTTCTGCCAGGTGCCCGAGGCGTTCTTGCGGACGTGGAAGGCACGGCCGTTGGCGGTGCGGTTGGCCACGTAGTTCGTGGTGCACTGGCCGAAACGGCCCGGGACGTAGGAGATGATCGCGTGCGGCCGCCCCGCGGAGTCGGTGAACTGGCTCTCCTGGTTCATCAGGGAGTGGTCCGGGTTGAGCGGGTCGACCACCAGGCCCGCGTCGGTCACGGACACCTTGTCGGAGCCTCCGGTGACACCCACGACGGCGCCGGCGTTGTTGCGCCAGGTACGGCCCCGGTCGTCGGAGTAGACGTAGCCGGTGTCGTGGTTGGTGATGCCGCCGCTGCTGCACATGACGGCGCCGTTCTGCTCGCGCCAGGTGAAGAAGGAGTGCAGCCGGCCGTTGCGGTCGTAGTCGATGCCGTGCAGGTACATGTTGCGGGCCGTCGAGGAACCGTGCTCGCTGGTGTACGTGCCGGTGGAGGCGGACCATTCGCCGAGGTTGGTCCACTTGGTGCCGTCGTACTCGGCGAGGGCGTTGCGGCCGTTGCCGGAGACGGCGACGCGGTAGCTCAGCTGGAGCCTGCCCTCAGGCGTGGAGACGAACTGCGGGTAGGTGAACTGCGAGGTGAGCGCCAGACCGTCCAGTGTGGACTGGGGCGCGCCGAAGCGGCTCGCGGTCCAGCTCAGGCCCGCGGGGTTGTCCATGAGCCCGGCGACGGACTTGACGTAGGTGAAGCCGTCGCTGTGGGAGTCCATGTTGAGGTGCAGCCGGCCGTCGACCTTGGAGACGCCCATGGAGATGACGTTGTGCGAGTCGTTGTAGCGAAGGGTGTGACCGACCTTCACGGTGGACCAGGTGCTCGCGCCGAGGGCGCGGCGGCCGACGACGGCGTTGCGGTCGGCGGTGTACCAGACGGCGTACTGGTAGCCCTTGTAGGTCAGCAGGCCGTTCTTCTGGAACGCGTTGTTGTTGACCAGCCCGTCGTAGGACACGAAGAAGATGGCCTGGCTGTCGAGCGTGGTGGTGCCGGTCCGGGTGACGGACGGGCCGGGGTCGGCGGCCCGGGCGATGCCGGAGCCGAGGGCGGGACCCGCCACGGCACTGAGGACCGCTCCGGCCAGCAGCGTACGTCTCTTCATCTCGGGTGGACTCCTTTGTCGGGCAAGACCTAACAGGGTGGATTCACGCAAGGTGGAAAACTTCGGTGAGCGGTTTCATGGCCTCGTCGGGCCGGGCGCCGTCCAGCGACTCGAAGAACGGCGCCATCTCCGTCTGCCAGCGGGCGTTGACGTCGGTGGCTTCCATGGCGGCCTGGGCGGCCGCGAAGTCCTCGGTCTCGAGGTAGCCGACGAGCAGTCCGTCCTCGCGCAGGAAGAGCGAGTAGTTGTGCCAGCCGGTGGCCGAGAGCGCTTCGAGCATCTCCGGCCACACGGCGGCATGGCGTTCGCGGTACTCGGCGAGCCGGTCCTGGCGGACCTTGAGCAGGAAACAGACGCGCTGCATGAAGTACCGCTCCTGAACTAGAAGTCGAACTGGTCGATGTTCTTGGCGTCGAACACGGTCGGCTTGCCGAGGCTGATCACCCCGTCCTTGCCGATGGTGTACTCGCCCATGGAGCCGGCCTTGAAGGTCTCGCCCTCCTTGCCGGTGATCTGCCCGGAGGACAGGGCGACGGCGGTGCGGGCGGCCAGCTCGCCGAGCTTCGCCGGGTCCCACAGCTCGAACGCCTCGACGGTGCCGTTCTTGACGTACTTGCGCATGTCGTTGGGGGTGCCGAGGCCGGTCAGCTTGACCTTGCCCTTGTACTTGGAGCCCGACAGGTACTGGGCCGCGGCCTTGATGCCGACGGTGGTCGGCGAGATGATCCCCTTCAGGTCCGGGTACTCCTGGAGCAGGCCCTGGGTCTGCTGGAAGGACTGCTGGGCGTCGTCGTTGCCGTACGCCGTCTTCACCAGCTTCATGTTCTTGTACTCGGGCTTCTTGAGCTCGTCCTTCATGAAGTCGATCCAGGTGTTCTGGTTCGTCGCGGTCTGCGCGGCGGACAGGATCGCGATCTCGCCCTTGTAGCCGATCTGCTTGGCGAGCAGCTGCACCTCGGTACGGCCCAGGTCCTCGGCGGAGGCCTGCGAGACGAAGGCGTTGCGGCAGTCGGGCGTGGTGTCGGAGTCGTAGGTGACGACCTTGATGTCGTTCTTCATGGCCTGCTTGAGCGCCGTGCACAGGGCGCCCGGGTCCTGCGCGGACACGGCCATCGCGTCGACCTGCTGCTGGGTGAGCGTGTTGACGTAGGAGACCTGCCCGGCGGTGTCGGTCGCGCTGGAGGGCCCGACCTCCTTGTAGCGGGAGCCGAGCTCCTTCAGCGCCTTCTCGCCGCCCTTGTCGGCGCTGGTGAAGTACGGGTTGTTGACCTGCTTGGGCAGGAACCCGACCGTGAGCCCCTTCTTGGTGGCGGCGTTCGGGTCGGCCTTGCCGGCGGTGGCGGCCGAGGCGCCCTCGTTCGCGACGTCCTTCTTGGTGGTGCCGCCGCAGGCGGTGAGCGCGAGCGCGAGTGAGGTGGCGGTGGCGAGGGCCGCGCAGGAGCGGCGGAGGGTGGACTTGCGCATGTCGATGATCCTTTATGAGGAGGGCTGGGTTACGAGGTGGGAGTCGAGGCGGCTCTGCGGCCCGCCCTCGCCGTGGAGATCTGCCGTACGACCCGGGGGCCGAGCACCGACAGGACGAGCAGGACGCCGGTGACGACGATCTGGGACTGGGCGGATACGTCCTGGAGGCTCATCACGTTCTGGAGCGCGCCGAGGAGGAACACCCCGGCGATCGCGCCGCCCAGCGTGCCCTTGCCGCCGTCGAAGTCGATGCCGCCGAGCAGAACGGCGGCCACGACGGACAGTTCGAGGCCGGTGGCGTTGTCGTAACGGGCGCTGGCGTAGTGCAGGGCCCAGAAGATGCCGGTCAGTGAGGCCATCAGACCGGTCAGCGTGAACAGGATCACCTTCTGCCGCTTGACCCGGATGCCGGCGAAACGGGCGGCCTCCTGGCTCGCGCCGATCGCGAACAGCGACCGCCCGAACGGCGTGGCGTGCAGGGAGACCACGGCGATGGCGAGCAGGACGAGGAACGGCAGCAGGGCGTAGGGGATGAAGGTGTCGCCGATGCGCCCGGCCGCGAAGTCCAGGTACTGGGTCGGGAAATCGGTCACCGCGTCGGAGCCGAGCACGATCTGCGCGATGCCCCGGTAGGCGGCGAGGGTGCCGATGGTGACGGCGAGGGACGGCAGCCCCAGTCTGGTCACCAGCAGGCCGTTGACCAGCCCGCACACGACACCCAGCAGCAGGCAGACCGGGATGATCGTCTCGATGGTCATGCCCTGGTTCCACAGGGCGCCCATGACCGCGCCGGACAGCCCCGCGGTGGAGGCGACCGACAGGTCGATCTCGCCGGAGACGACCAGCAGGGTCATCGGCAGGGCGATCAGTGCGATCGGCAGCGTGTTGCCGATGAGGAACGACAGGTTGAGCGCGTTGCCGAACCCGTCGACGAATCCGAAGGAGAACAGCAGGACCACGACGAGCAGGGCGCCGACGGCGGAATCCCACCTCTTCAGGCCGGACCAGCGGACCGCTCGGCTCGGGGAGATGTCAGCCATGGCGGGCGTTCCTCTTCTTCAGGGCGGAGGCCACGCGCAGCGCGACGACCCGGTCGACCGCGATCGCGAGGATGAGCAGGATGCCGTTGATCGCGAGCACCCAGACGGAGCTGACGCCGAGTGCGGGCAGCACGCTGTTGATGGAGGTCAGCAGCAGCGCCCCGAGGGCCGCGCCGTAGACGCTGCCGGAGCCGCCGGTGAAGACGACGCCACCGACCACGACCGCGCTGACGACGGTCAGTTCGTAGCCGGTGCCGGTGCCGGAGTCGACGTTGCCGAACCGGGCGAGGTACATCGCGCCGGCGAGCCCGGCGAGGGCGCCGCAGAAGGTGTACGCGGCGAGGATCCGTGTCCGGACGGGGATGCCGGCGAGGCGGGCGGCCTCCGGGTTGGAGCCGAGCGCGTACAGCTCGCGGCCGCCGGCGAAGTGCTTGAGGTAGGAGGCGGTGGCGATGAGCACCGCGAGCGCGATCAGTGCCAGGTACGGCACCGCCGCGATGCCGCCGGAGCCGAAGTCGACGAATCCGCCGGGCAGATCGGCCGCCGTGATCTGGCGGGAGCCGACCCAGATGGAGTCGACGCCGCGGATGATGTACAGCGTGCCCAGGGTGACGACGAGCGCGGGCACCTGACCGAGGCTGACGAGCAGTCCGTTGAGCAGTCCGAAGCCGAGGCCGAGCAACACGGCCAGCGCGATCGCCACGACGGAATCGCCGCCGCCCTGGAGATACGTGCCGGCGGCGAACGCGCTGATGCCGAGCGTGGATCCGACGGACAGGTCGACGTTGCGGGTGATGACGACCAGGGACTGGCCGGTGGCGACCAGGACCAGGATCGTCGCGTTCAGCAGCAGGTCCTTGATGCCCTGCTCGGACAGGAACTCGCTGTTGCCGGCCTGGGTGACGCCGATCATCGCCAGGAAGACGAGCAGGATGGCGAGTTCGCGCATCTTGAAGACGCGGTCGACCAGCCGGGTGCCGCTCGACTTGGGCACGTCGGCCACGGGGGCCTCTTGCGGGGTGACGACCGTCATGCGGCGGCCCTCCCGGTGGCTGCGGCCATCACGGTTTCCTCGGTGGCGTCGGAGCGGGGGATCTCGGCGGTGAGGCGGCCCTCGTGCATCACCAGCACGCGGTCCGCCATGCCGAGGATCTCGGGCAGGTCGGAGGAGATCATCAGGACGGCCACGCCGTCGGCGGCCAGCTGTGACAGCAGCCGGTGCACCTCGGCCTTGGTGCCGACGTCGATGCCCCGCGTCGGCTCGTCGACGATGAGCACCTTCGGGCCGGTGGCCAGCCACTTGGCGAGCACGACCTTCTGCTGGTTGCCGCCGGAGAGCGTGTTGACCGTGTCGGCGATCCGGGCGTACTTGACCTGGAGCCTGACGGCCCAGTCGAGGGAGCGGCTGCGCTCGGCGCCGCGGTCCACGAGACCGGCCCTGACGGTCGTCCGCAGCCCGGTGAGGCCGATGTTCCGCTCGATGGACATGTCCATCACCAGGCCTTGGGCGCGGCGGTCCTCGGGGACCAGGGCGAGACCGGCGGCCATGGCGGTGGAGGGCGCGCCGTTGACCAGTGCCTTGCCCTGGACCGACACCTCTCCGGCGTCCCAGCGGTCGATGCCGAAGACCGCCCGGGCGACCTCGGTGCGCCCGGCGCCGACGAGTCCGGCCAGGCCGACGATCTCGCCGTGCCGGACCTCGAAGGAGACGTCGGTGAACACTCCCTCGCGGGTCAGCCGGCGCACGCTCAGGGCGACCTCGCCGGGCTTCACGTCCTGCTTGGGGTAGAGCTCGTCGAGTTCGCGGCCGACCATGCGGCGCACGAGGTCGTCCTCGGTCATGCCCTCCAGCGGCTCGCTGGCGATCCAGGCGCCGTCGCGCAGGGTGGTGACCCGCCGGCAGATCTCGAAGATCTCCTCCAGCCGGTGGGAGATGAACAGCACGGCTGCGCCCTGGTCGCGCAGGGTGCGCACGACGCCGAAGAGGCGGGCGACCTCGCTGCCGGTGAGGGCGGCCGTCGGCTCGTCCATGATCAGGACCCGAGCGTCGAAGGAGAGGGCCTTGGCGATCTCCACGATCTGCTGGTCGGCGATGGACAGTCCGCGGGCCGGCCGGTCGGGGTCGAGTTCG
This sequence comes from Streptomyces sp. NPDC092370, assembly GCF_044755265.1. NCBI lineage: Bacteria > Bacillati > Actinomycetota > Actinomycetes > Kitasatosporales > Streptomycetaceae > Streptomyces > Streptomyces sp. NPDC092370. Next base: position 168,003 of record NZ_JBIVQO010000006.1, read on the forward strand.
ACCCCGAGGCGCTTCATGAGGGCGGCGGTCGCGTTGTGGGTGGCCTTGTGGTCGATCCGGCCGAGGGCGCGGCGCGGCTGGCGGCCCATGTAGATGTTCTCGGCGATCGACAGGTCGGGGAAGAGCGTGGGCTCCTGGTAGATCACGGCGATGCCGGCGTCGCGGGCGTCGCCGGGTCCGTGGAAGGCGACGGGCGCACCGTCGAGCAGCACCTGGCCGGCGTCCGGGCGGTGCACGCCGGCGAGCGTCTTGATGAGGGTGGACTTGCCGGCACCGTTCTCACCGGCGAGTGCGTGCACCTCCCCGGGGAACAGCTCCAGGGAGACGTCCCGCAGTGCGCGGACCGCGCCGAAGGACTTGGAGACGTCCTTCAGCGCGAGAACCGGGGCCGGACCCGTGGTGGACGGGTGGGTCATGAGGGCTCCTCGACGACGCCGGCGGGTCGGCCCTCCCGGCGTCGTGAAAGGTTTCAACTGGGTTGCCGGGACGTTAGGCGGGTCGCGCATGTCACGTCAATGGGTTCCGGTCGAAAAAGTTTCGATGCCGCAAGGTCACGCAAGGGTCACGGGAAAGCGTCTTGGCCGGAGGGGTTGACACCCCTTCGGGGGGCCCATAGCTTCGCGTCCTGAATCGTTTCATTCAGTGGTCGTCACGACCCGATGTCACAGGAGCCTGACGTGACCGAGCTCGCCGCGGCGAAGGCCGCTCTCAAGACACAGGCCGTCGAGACGCCGTCGTGGGCGTACGGGAACTCGGGCACACGGTTCAAGGTGTTCGCACAGCAGGGCGTGCCGCGCACCCCGTTCGAGAAGCTGGACGACGCGGCGAAGGTCCACGAGTTCACCGGGGTCGCGCCCACGGTGGCCCTGCACATTCCGTGGGACAGGGTGGACGACTACGCGGCACTGGCCAAGCATGCCGAGCAGCGGGGCGTGAGGCTCGGGGCGATCAACTCCAACACCTTCCAGGACGACGACTACAAACTCGGGAGCATCTGCCATCCGGAGGCTTCCGTGCGGCGCAAGGCGGTGGATCATCTGCTGGAGTGTGTCGACATCATGGATGCGACGGGCTCGACGGATCTGAAGCTGTGGTTCGCCGACGGGACGAACTATCCCGGGCAGGACGACATCCGGGGGCGGCAGGACCGGCTGGCCGAGGGGCTGGCCGAGGTCTACGAGCGGCTCGGGGACGGGCAGCGGATGCTGCTGGAGTACAAGTTCTTCGAGCCGGCCTTCTACACGACGGACGTGCCGGACTGGGGAACCGCCTACGCCCACTGCCTGAAGCTCGGGCCGAAGGCGCAGGTCGTCGTCGACACGGGGCATCACGCGCCGGGGACCAACATCGAGTTCATCGTGGCGACGCTGCTGCGGGAGGGGAAGCTCGGCGGGTTCGACTTCAACTCGCGGTTCTACGCGGATGACGACCTGATGGTCGGGGCCGCTGATCCGTTCCAGCTCTTCCGGATCATGTACGAGGTCGTGCGGGGCGGTGGGTTCTCGCCCGACGTCGCCTTCATGCTCGACCAGTGCCACAACATCGAGGCGAAGATCCCGGCGATCATCCGGTCGGTGATGAACGTGCAGGAGGCCACGGCCAAGGCGCTGCTGGTCGACGGTGACGCGTTGGCCGAGGCGCAGCGGGCGGGCGACGTGCTGGAGGCGAATGCCGTGGTGATGGACGCGTACAACACGGACGTGCGGCCTCTGCTGCGTGAGGTGCGCGAGGAGATGGGGCTGGATCCCGAGCCGCTCGCCGCGTACCGGCGGTCCGGGTGGGCCGAGCAGATCGTCGCCGAGCGGGTCGGTGGGCAGCAGGCGGGGTGGGGTGCGTAGGCGTCCGCCGGCGTCTGCCCGATGGGGGCCGCGGGCCGTGTGCGGCTCGTCGCGCCCCGCGCCGGAGCCGCCGATCGATGCAGCCCCGCGCCCCCAGGAACACCGAATCTCACCCCCTCTCTTCGAAAAGGAACTGGCATGGCTGTTCATCCCGAAGCTGCCGCTCTGCTCGCTCGGTCGCATCGGCTCGGCTCCGATCCCCGGAACACCAACTACGCCGGGGGCAACGCCTCCGCCAAGGGCACCGAGACCGACCCCGTCACCGGTGGGGACATCGAGCTGATGTGGGTCAAGGGATCCGGCGGTGACCTCGGGACCCTGACCGAGGCGGGGCTGGCCGTGCTCCGGCTCGACCGGATGCGGGCGCTCGTCGAGGTGTATCCGGGAGTCGAGCGCGAGGACGAGATGGTCGCCGCCTTCGACTACTGCCTGCACGGCAAGGGCGGGGCCGCCCCCTCCATCGACACCGCGATGCACGGGCTGGTCGAGGCCGCGCACGTCGATCATCTGCACCCGGACTCGGGGATCGCGCTCGCCTGTGCCGCCGACGGGGAGAAGCTGACCGCGGAGTGCTTCGGGGACCGCGTGGTGTGGGTGCCGTGGCGGCGGCCCGGTTTCCAGCTCGGGCTGGACATCGCGGCCGTGAGGAAGGCCAACCCGCAAGCCATCGGGTGTGTTCTCGGCGGCCACGGGATCACCGCCTGGGGGGACACCTCCGAGGAGTGCGAGCGGAACTCTCTGCACATCATCCGGACCGCCGAGCGGTTCCTCGCCGAGCGTGGCAGGCCCGAGCCCTTCGGTCCGGTGATCGAGGGGTACGCCGCGCTGGGCCCCGCCGAGCGGCGGGAGCGGGCCGCCGCCCTCGCGCCGTACGTGCGCGCCCTCGCCTCCCGGGACCGGCCCCAGGTGGGGCATTACAACGACTCCGAGGTCGTGCTCGACTTCCTGGCGAGCGCGGAGCACCCGCGCCTGGCCGCGCTCGGCACCTCCTGCCCCGACCACTTCCTGCGCACCAAGGTCCGCCCGCTGGTGCTGGACCTGCCGCCGACCGCTCCGCTCGACGAGGCGATCGCCCGGCTGAAGGAGCTGCACGCCGCGTACCGCGAGGAGTACGCCGCCTACTACCGGCGGCACGCCGAGCCGGACTCCCCCGCCATGCGGGGCGCCGACCCGGCGATCGTGCTGGTACCGGGCGTGGGCATGTTCTCCTTCGGCAAGGACAAGCAGACCGCCCGGGTGGCGGGCGAGTTCTACGTCAACGCCATCAACGTGATGCGCGGGGCCGAGGCCGTGTCCGCCTACGCGCCGATCGAGGAGTCCGAGAAGTTCCGGATCGAGTACTGGGCGCTGGAGGAGGCCAAGCTCCAGCGGATGCCGAAGCCCAAGGCGTTGGCGACCCGGGTGGCGCTGGTGACCGGTGCCGGCAGCGGGATCGGCAAGGCCATCGCCCACCGGCTCGTCGCCGAGGGGGCGTGCGTGGTCGTCGCCGACCTCGACGCGGAGAACGCCCGGGCCGTCGCCGAGGAACTGGGCGGGTCCGACAAGGCCGTCGCCGTGACCGTGGACGTCACGTCCGAGGAGCAGATCGCCGAGGCGTTCCGGTCGGCCGTGCTGGCCTTCGGCGGAGTGGACCTCGTCGTCAACAACGCCGGCATCTCGATCTCCAAGCCGCTGCTGGAGACCTCCGCCAAGGACTGGGACCTCCAGCACGACATCATGGCGCGCGGGTCCTTCCTCGTGTCGCGGGAAGCGGCGCGCGTGATGATCGCCCAGGAACTGGGCGGTGACATCGTCTACATCGCCTCAAAGAACGCCGTGTTCGCCGGCCCCAACAACATCGCCTACTCCGCCACCAAGGCCGACCAGGCCCACCAGGTGCGGCTGCTCGCCGCCGAGCTGGGCGAGCACGGCGTCCGGGTCAACGGGGTCAACCCGGACGGTGTCGTGCGCGGCTCGGGAATCTTCGCCGGCGGGTGGGGCGCCAAGCGGGCCGCCGTGTACGGGGTGGAGGAGGAGAAGCTGGGTGAGTTCTACGCCCAGCGGACCATCCTCAAGCGCGAGGTGCTGCCCGAGCACGTCGCGGGCGCCGTGTTCGCGCTGACCGGTGGGGACCTCACCCACACGACCGGTCTGCACATCCCGGTCGACGCCGGCGTCGCGGCCGCCTTCCTGCGATGAGCGCGGCTGTGAAGTCCTGCGCCGCGGTCGACCTCGGCGCGTCCAGCGGGCGCGTCATGGTCGGCCGCGTCGGCCCGGACAGCCTGGAGCTGGCCGAGGTCCACCGCTTTCCCAACCGGCCCGTCCGGGTACCCGAGGGGCTGCGCTGGGACGTGCTCGGCCTGTACGCCGGGGTGCTGGACGGCCTGAAGGCGGCCGGGCAGGTCGACTCCGTCGGCATCGACACCTGGGCCGTCGACTACGGGCTGCTCGACGCGGACGGGGCGCTGCTCGGCAACCCCGTGCACTACCGGGACTCCCGTACGGAGGGGGTCGCGGAGAAGGTGTGGGCGACCGTGTCCGCGCAGGAGCTGTACGCCGCGACCGGGTTGCAGTACGCGCCCTTCAACACCCTGTACCAGCTGACCGCCGCGCGATCGACGGCTCAGCTCGCCCAGGCCCGGCGGTTGCTGCTGATGCCCGATCTGCTGACGTACTGGCTCACCGGCGAGCAGGGCACCGAGCTCACCAACGCCTCCACCACCCAGCTGATCGATCCGCGCACCCGCGACTGGGCGTACGGCGTCGCGGAGCGCCTCGGGATCGATCTCGGGCTGTTCGCGCCGCTGCGGCAGCCCGGTGATGCGGCGGGGCTGCTGCTCCCCGAGGTGCTGGAGACCACCGGGCTCGCCGGACCCGTGCCGGTGACGGCCGTCGGGTCACACGACACCGCCTCGGCGGTCGCCGCGGTACCGGCGTCGGGTGAACGGTTCGCCTACATCTGCACGGGCACCTGGTCCCTGGCCGGCCTGGAGCTGGAGGCGCCGGTGCTGACCGAGGAGAGCCGGGCGGCCAACTTCACCAACGAACTGGGCCTGGACGGCACGGTTCGCTATCTGCGCAACATCATGGGGCTCTGGCTGCTCCAGGAGTGCGTACGGGCCTGGGGCGAGAGGGATCTGGGCACGCTGCTGCTGGAGGCGTCCAAGGTGGAGACACTGCGGTCGGTGGTGGACGCGGGCGACGCGGCGTTCCTCGCGCCGGGGCGGATGCCCGAGCGGATCGCCGAGGCCTGCCGGGTCTCGGGGCAGCCCGTGCCCGAATCGCCGGCCGAGGTGACGCGCTGCATCCTCGACTCCCTCGCCCTCGCCCACCGCAAGGCCGTCGAGGACGCCCAGCGGCTCGCCGGGCACGCGGTCGACGTCGTGCATGTCGTCGGGGGCGGTACGCGCAACGCGCTGCTGTGCCAGCTGACCGCCGATGCCTGCGGGCTGCCGGTGGTGGCCGGACCGACCGAGGCCGCCGCGCTAGGGAACGTGCTGGTGCAGGCACGGGCGCACGGGTCGGCCGGCGACCTGGCCGGGATGCGGCGGCTGCTCGTGAACACCCAGCCGCTCACGCGGTACGAGCCGCGCGGCGGGCCCGAGCGATGGCGCGCCGCGCAGGACCGGCTCGCCGGGCACTGACGGGGTCGCCCCCGCTCCTCGTCCTCCTGATCCCTCCCCCACTACGCTGAACCGGTGTGGGAGGGGCCCCAGCACTCATCCCATGACCGACCACTAGGAGCCGCGATGCGTGTCGCCCTGTTCCTGACCTGCGTCAACGACACGCTCTATCCGGACACCGGGCGTGCCGTGGTGAAACTGCTGACCAGACTGGGCGTCGACGTCGACTTCCCGATGGCGCAGACCTGCTGCGGGCAGGCGCACTACAACACCGGATACCGTCACGAGGCCGAGCCCCTCGCTCGTCATTTCTCCGATGTCTTCGGCGGGTACGAGGCGATCGTGACGCCGTCCGGGTCGTGCGGGGCGATGGTGCGGGAGCTGTATCCGCGGATGGGCGAGCGGGCCCGGGCCGAGGGGCGCGGGGACGCCCTCGCGGCGACGCTGGCCCCGGTGGTGCCCAAGACGTACGAGCTCACGCAGTTCCTGGTCGATGTGCTGGGCGTGACGGACGTCGGGGCGTACTACCCGCACAAGGTGACCTACCACCCGACCTGCCACGGGCTGCGCGGACTCGGGCTCGGCGAACGGCCGCGGCGGCTGCTGCGGGCCGTGAAGGGGCTGGAGCTCGTCGAACTGCCGGGCGCGGACGAGTGCTGCGGGTTCGGCGGCACCTTCGCGCTGAAGAACGCCGACGTCTCGGCGGCGATGGGCGCGGACAAGGTGCGCAACGCCGAGTCGACGGGCGCCGAGGTGCTGTGCGCGGCCGACAACTCCTGCCTGATGCACATCGGCGGGACGATGGCCCGGCTGCGGACCGGCATGCGGCCGGTGCACATCGCGGAGATCCTGGCGAGCACGGAGGAGGAACCGGCCGTATGAGCGGGACGTTCGTCGGCATGCCGGCGTTTCCGGAGGCCGCGCGGGAGGCGGTGGCCAATCCGACCCTGCGCGGCAATCTGCGGCACGCCACGCACACCATCCGCGCCAAACGGGCGAAGGCCGTCACGGAGGTGTCCGACTGGGCCGAGCTGCGCGAGGCGGGCAAGCGGATCAAGGACCACACGCTGCGCCATCTGGACCGCTACCTGGAACAGCTGGAGGAGTCGGTCACGGCCGCGGGCGGCGTCGTGCACTGGGCCGCCGACGCGGCCGAGGCCAACGACATCGTGACCCGGCTCGTGAAGATGACCGGCGAGTCGGAGGTCGTCAAGGTCAAGTCGATGGCCACGCAGGAGATCGGCCTGAACGAGGCGCTGGAAGCCGAGGGCATCCGAGCCTACGAGACCGATCTCGCCGAGCTGATCGTGCAGTTGGGCAAGGACCGTCCCTCCCACATCCTGGTGCCGGCCATCCACCGCAACCGGGGCGAGATCCGGGACATCTTCCGCTCCGAGATGAGCGAGTGGGGCCGCCCCGCCCCCGAGGGCCTCACCGACACGCCCGCCGAACTCGCCGAGGCGGCACGGCTGCACCTGCGGGAGAAGTTCCTGCGTGCCAGGGTCGGCATCTCCGGTGCCAACTTCATGGTCGCCGAGACGGGCACCCTGGTGGTCGTCGAGTCGGAGGGCAACGGCCGGATGTGCCTGACCCTGCCCGAGACGCTGATCTCGGTCGTCGGCATCGAGAAGATCGTGCCGACGTGGCGGGACCTGGAGGTGTTCCTGCAGACCCTCCCCCGCTCCTCCACCGCCGAGCGCATGAACCCCTACACCTCGACGTGGACCGGCACGAGCGATCAGGACGGCCCGGGCACCTTCCATCTGGTGCTGCTGGACAACGGCCGCACCGACACCCTCGCCGACGAGGTCGGCCGGCAGGCATTGCGCTGCATCCGCTGTTCGGCGTGCCTGAATGTGTGCCCGGTGTACGAACGGGCCGGCGGCCACGCCTACGGCTCGGTGTACCCCGGGCCGATCGGCGCGATCCTCAGTCCCCAGCTGCGGGGTACGGCCAGCGAGATCGACGCCTCGCTGCCGTACGCGTCCTCGCTGTGCGGGGCGTGCTACGAGGTGTGCCCGGTCGCCATCGACATCCCCGAGGTGCTGGTGCATCTGCGGGAGCGGGTCGTGCAGGGCGGCGAGGTCACGCGGGAGGGCAACAAGGTGGTGCTGCGACCCGCGAAGGGGCATGCCGCCGAGCGGGCGGCGATGCGGGCGGCCCGCTGGGCGTTCACCCACCCGGGCGCGCTGCGCACCGGTCAGCGCGCCGCCTCCCGCACACGCCGCTTCCATCCCCGTACGCTGCCCGGCCCCGGCCGGGCCTGGAGCGGGACCCGGGAGCTGCCGCCGGTGCCCGCCGAGCCGTTCCGGGACTGGTGGCAGCGCACGCGCGGCGGAAAGGACGGGGCGAAGTGAACAGCAGGGAACGGATCCTGGGGCGGGTACGGCGCGCACTGGCGGACGTACCGCGGGACGACGCCCCGTATGAGCGGGCGGTGCCGCGTGACTATGCGCGGGAGCACGGGGACCGGAGTGTCGAGCAGACCGTCGATCTGCTCGCCGAGAACCTGGCGGACTACCGGGCGCTCGTGCACCGCACGGACGCCGGTGGCCTGGCCGCCCTGATAGCGGGGCTGCTGGAGAAGCGCGGTTCGGCCTCGGTGCTCGTGCCGCCGGGACTGGACGAGGGGTGGCTGTCGGCGACCGGTGTGACGCGGGTGGCGGACCGGGCGGAGAGCACCCCGGGAGAACTGGACCGGGTGGACAGCGTGGTGACGGCCTGTGCGGTCGCGATCGCCGAGACCGGCACCCTCGTGCTGGACGGCTCGCCCGACCAGGGCCGCCGCCGGATCACCCTCGTCCCGGACCACCACATCTGCGTCGTCCGCGTCCCCGGCCAGGTCGTGTCGTCCGTCCCTCAGGGGCTCGAACGCCTCGACCCGGCACGCCCGTTGACGTGGATCTCCGGGCCGTCGGCGACCAGTGACATCGAGCTGGACCGGGTCGAGGGGGTGCACGGTCCGCGCACGCTGGAGGTGGTGCTCGTGCGTCAGGGCAGGATCGGGGTGGCGTAGCCGCCGTCGGCCCGCAGGGCACCGCCCGCGGTCGCCGAGGCCTGGTCGGAGGCGAGGTGGACGACCGTGTGGGCACTCTCCTCCGGCTCGATCAGCCGCTGGAGCGGTGATTGCGGGCCGGTGCTGCCGCGCGGCGGCGCGCTGCGCCTCGTCCCCGGGCGGGTCGCGGTCGACGAGTCGGTGAACGAAGTCCTCCATGCCGCCCGTGTGGGCCGGTCCCGCGATCACCGAGTTCACCGTGACGCCGCTGCGGCCGCCTGCTCGGCGAAACCCGGGCTCACCGTGAGCCGGGCCGTCTCGGACAGGCGGTCATGGATCGTCTCGGCGGGGATGACGACCGCCGAGTCGCTGCGACGTTCCGCACGCGGTGCCCCGGCCCGGCCGACCGGGCCACCAAGTGGTACGGGGGCTTCGCCAAGCTGGTGAAGCGCCGCAAGCGCGGCGAGGCCGGCCAGCCGCCCAAGGGCATCGAGGAGACCGGCGACTACGACGTCGCCGAGAAGCCGCCTTCGGTTCGTGCCGGGGAGGACGAGCGGGGGGAGGCGCACGGCGGTCAGGACGTTCGTCGACGTAGCGGCGCCACTCCTCGTCGCCGGTCTCCAGGGGGTCGGCGGACTCGAAGACGCCGAGGGTGTCGACCTGCCCCACCGTGTCCACCGCCTGCCGCGCGCCCACGTCGGTGGTCACATCGGCGGCGAGCACCAGGGGCGAGGGGGGGGCGGGCCTGGCCGGAGACCCGCGGGTATCGCGCACACCGGCGGTGCGGGCGGTTGCGTCCGCCGCGTGAGGGGGCGGGCGCTGCGGCGGCCGCCCCCTCACCGGGTGCCGGAGGCGTCCAGCAGCGCGGTCACGGTCGTCGTCGTCAGGCCGTCCAGTGTCTCGATCCCGGCTCCCGCCCGGGCGCTGGCCCCGTCGAAGACCAGCATCAGCTGGCGGGCGAGCAGCTCCGGATCACGTGCCGCGCCCTCTTCGGCCTGCGTGCGGAAGAAGCCCAGCAGCCATTCCTTCGCCCCGCGGGCGACGACACTCGCCGGGTGCTCGGGAGCCTTCAGCTCGACCAGGGCGGCGAGATAGGGGCAGCCGAGGTAGGCGGGCTCGGCTGACGCCTTCTCCAGCCGGTCGAAGACGTGCAGGATCCTCTCGCGCGGGCTGCCCGCCTCCTCCTGCGGGCCGAGCGCCAGCCGCTCCCCGTACTCCGGCAGCCGCCGGGCCAGGCTCGCCGCGAGGACCTCGTCCTTGCCGGCGAAGAGCTGGTACATGGACCGCTTGGACACCCCGGCGCTGCGGCACAGCGTCTCGACGCCGAGGGAGACGCCCTCCCGGTAGAACAGCTCGGCCGCCGTGTCGAGCAGCCGGTCCCTGGTGGATGCCTTGTCGGTGGTGGCCATACGGGCGAGAGTACCCCGCCGCACGCACCCGGGGAAACCGATCGGTTTAACCGCTGGCCCGGACACGTGGCCCGTGACAACGTGGGTGAACAAGCGCTTAGATAGTGCCCTGCCCGTTCGTCCGGCGCCGCAGTCCGGGAGGCCCCGTTGTTCACATCCGTCGACGACGTCTCCGCACGCCTCGCCGAGACCGGCTACCTCGCTTCGCCCGCCGTCGCCACGACCGTCTTCCTCGCCGACCGGCTCGGCAAGCCGCTCCTGGTAGAGGGCCCGGCCGGCGTCGGCAAGACGGAGCTGGCCAAGGCGGTCGCCGAGGTCGCCGGGGCACGGCTCGTCCGCCTCCAGTGCTACGAGGGGGTCGACGAGTCCCGGGCGCTGTACGAGTGGAACCACGCCAAACAGCTCCTGCGCATCAGCGCGGGCCGCGACGAGACGTGGGACGAGGCCCGCACCGACATCTTCAGCGAGGAGTTCCTGCTCCCCCGGCCCCTGCTGACCGCGATCCGGGGCGAAGACCCCACGGTGCTGCTGATCGACGAGACGGACAAGGCCGACGTCGAGGTGGAGGGCCTGCTGCTGGAGGTGCTGAGCGACTTCCAGGTGACCGTCCCCGAGCTGGGCACCATCACGGCGACGCACCGCCCCCTCGTCGTCCTCACCTCCAACGCGTCCCGGGAGCTGTCGGAGGCCCTGCGTCGCCGCTGCCTCTTCCTGCACATCGGCTTCCCCGACGAGGAGCTGGAGCGCCGGATCGTACGACTGAAGGTGCCGGGCCTCGACGAGGCACTGGCCCGCTCGGTCGTGCGGGTCGTGGCCGCGCTGCGGGCGATGGACCTGCGCAAGGTGCCGTCGGTCGCCGAGACGGTCGACTGGGCGCACACCCTGCTCGCTCTCGGCGCCGGCACCCTGGACGAGACCGTCGTGCGAGCCACGCTCGGCGTGCTCCTCAAGCACCAGGACGACGTCCTCAAAGCGTCCGCGAAGCTCGACCTGGACGCCCTGTGACCACGCCGGCGGGCGTCGCCGAACGGCTGACGTCCCTGGTCGGGGCGCTGCGCGCGCACGGCGTGCGGATCGGCACCGGCGAGAGCGTCGACGCGGCACGGGCCATCGAGGAACTCGGCCTCGCGGACCGGGAGCTGCTGCGCGAAGGGCTCGCCGCCACGCTGCTGCACGGGCCCGGGCAGCGCCAGGTGTTCGACCCGGTCTTCGACCTCTGCTTCCCGAGCGGTGTCGGCGGCCCGGAGCAGCGGGCGGCGGGGCGGGAGGAACTGCGGGACCGGCTGGTCGACGCCCTGGCAGCCGACGACCGAGCGATGCTGGGCCGGCTGGCGATCGAGGCGGTCGACGGCTTCGGCGGCTACGGTTCCTCACCCGAGTCCGACGGCTGGTCGTCGTACCAGACGCTCGAACGGCTGCGGCCGCAGACGCTGCTGGCCCGCGTGCGCGACAACGTCCGGGGGCGGACCGGGAGTTCCGGATTCGCGGACCGGCTGCTGGAGGACGAGATCCGGCGGCGCATCGACGTCTTCCGCGCCCTGGTGGCCGCGGAGGCACGGCGGCGGGTCGCCGAGCGGCGCGGGCGGGACGAGATCGCCCGTCGGGCGGTCGCCCCGACCGCCGACCGGGTCGACTTCCTGTTCGCCGGGCCGGTCCGGCTGGCCGAGCTGCGCAGGACGGTCCAGCCGCTGGCCCGTAAACTCGCCACGCGCCTCGCGGCCCGGCGCCGACGCGTCTCCCGGGGCACGATCGATCTGCGGCGGACCCTGCGCGGTTCGCTGTCCACGGGCGGAGTGCCGATGAAGCCGGTGCTGCGCCGGCGGCGTCCGGCACGGCCCGAACTGGTGCTGTTGTGCGATGTGTCGGGGTCGGTTTCCGGCTTCTCGGACTTCACCATGCTGCTGGTGCAGGCACTGCACGACCAGTTCGGCAAGGTGCGCGTGTTCGCCTTCGTCAACCGGATCGACGAGGTGACCGGGCTGCTGGAGCACGGCAGGGCCGACCCGGAAGGACTGGGCGTCCGCATCCAGGCGGAAGCGGCGGTCACGGGCCATCACGGCAGCAGCGACTACGGCATGGCGCTGGGCGAGTTCGCCGAGCGCTACGGGGACGCGGTCGGTTCGCGCACGACGGTGTTCGTCCTCGGTGACGCCCGCACGAACCGGGGCGACCCGAATCTGCCCGCCGTGCGGCGGATCGCCGAACGCGCCCGTCGTGTGCACTGGCTGAATCCCGAGCAGCGCTCCCGCTGGGGCACCGGCGACTCGGTCGCGCCCGCTTACGCCGAGCTGGTCGAGATGCACGAGTGCCGCAACGCCCGGCAGTTGAGCGCGCTGGTGGCGCGGCTGCTACCGGTGTGATCAGGCGGCGGCGAGCTGCGGGTACAGGGCCGCGGGGTCGGCCGCCAGCCCTGCCTTGACCTGCCGTGAGACGTCGTCGGCCAGGACCTCGTAGGCGCCGGACGCGATGCCGTCGAGGGCCTGGGCGGCGACGGACGCGGCCGTGGACTTGGGGGCGTCGACGCCGACGGTCATGTCCGTGTCGACGTAGCCGACGTGGAGGCCGGTGACGTCGATCCCGCGCGGCTTCAGGTCCAGGCGCAGCGAGTTGGTCTGCGACCAGAAGGCGGCCTTGGAGGCGCTGTAGGAGCCGGCGAGGCCGATCCACGACAGCACGGAGTGGACGTTGAGGATGTGGCCGCCGCCGTTGCGCTCGATGACGGGGACGAAGGCCCGGGTCACCAGGAGCGGCCCGTAGAAGTTGGTCTCGAACTCCCTGCGCACGTCCTCCACGGGCGAGTCGAGGAAGTTCGCGTTCACCGAGGCACCGGCGTTGTTGATCAGCAGGGTGACGTCCTGTGCCTGCTCGGCCGCCGCGGCGACGGACGCGGGGTCGGTCACCTCCAGGGCCAGCGGCAAGGCGTCGGGGTGGGTGACGGTGCGCGGGTCGCGGGCGGTGGCGTACACCTTCCGCGCGCCCCGCTCGTAGAGGGCCTCGACCAGCGCCCGGCCGATGCCGCGACTGCCGCCGGTGACTAGTGCGACGGAACCTTCGATTGCGGTCATGGGAGTCTCCCTGAGGTTCTCAGCTTGGAAACCGATCGGTTTCCCTTGCCGGGAAGCGTAAACCGATCGGTTTCCAAGGGCAAGGCGAGGGACGTGCGCAGGGGTGTTGCCTTCCGGGGACAGGCATCCGGTCTCCGGGAAAGATCAGGGTTCGTCCCCGATGGTCCGCGCCCGGTCTGCTCCTACGCTCGCCGGGAGCGGAGGGGGTCTCATGAAGGCAGTGGTGCAGGACCGGTACGGCTCGGCCGACACGCTGGAGTTCCGGGAGGTCGACCGGCCGGTGCCGGGCGCCGGTGAGGTGCTGGTGCGGGTGCACGCGGCCTCGGTCAACGCCTACGACTGGCACTTCATGCGCGGCGACCCCCTGCTCGGCCGGGGCGTGATGGGGTTGCGCAGGCCCAGGACGGCGGTGCGGGGGCGGGACTTCGCGGGCCGGGTCGAGGCGCTGGGACCCGGGGTCACGGGGCTGGAGCCCGGTGACGAGGTGTACGGGGAGGCGGACGGCGCGTTCGCGGAGTATGTGTGCGCACGGGACGGCGAGGTGGGCATCAAGCCCGCCAACCTCACGTTCGAGCAGGCCGCCGCGGTGCCGCTGGCGGGCAACACCGCCCTCATGGCCCTGCGCGACGTCGCCGGTGTACGGCCGGGACAAGCGGTCCTGGTGAACGGGGCCTCCGGCGGCGTGGGCACGTTCGCCGTGCAGCTCGGCAAGGCTTTCGGGGCGGACGTGACGGCGGTGTGCAGCACGCGGAACGTGGACCTGGTCCGCTCACTGGGCGCGGACGGGGTCATCGACTACACCCGGGAGGACTTCGCCCGGAGCGGGAGGCGGTACGACGTCGTACTGGACCTGGTGGGCAACCGCTCGCTCGGGGAGCTCCGGCGCGCGCTGACTCCCTCCGGGACGCTCGTCCTGTCGGGCGGAGGGATGTACGAGGGCGGCAGCCTCCTGGGGCCGATGGGGCTCTTCCTCAAGCGCCGGATCCTGGCTCCCTTCACGGGCGGGCAGCGGCTGCTGGAGGTCTCGGCGCGGCAGAGCAGGGCCAATCTGGCGGTGCTGCGGGAGCTGGCCGAGTCGGGACGGTTCGCCCCGGTCGTCGAGCGGACGTATCCGCTCAGCGAGGCGGCCGAGGCGATCCGGTACCTGGAGGTGGAACACGCGCGGGCCAAAGTGGTGGTCACCGTGTGACGCGCGGGTGCCGGTGGCGGGGCCCGTCGGGTGGATCGAGCCGGCTGTGAGGCACCGCTCCTGTCAGCCGACCCGAGCGGGGCCGGTGCGCCCAGCCGCAAGGTGAAGGAGGGCGCCGACGCGGTGGGGTCCCCCTGCTCGATCGGAGTCGAGCAGGGGGAGCCGCCCATCGGCGACGACGCCGCAGATGGGCGAGCCGGACCTGGTGACACCGGGATGATCCGGAACGACGGTCCTAGTCCTTCTTGGCGTACTCCTTGGCCATGCTGCCCGCGAAGTCGTACACCACGCACTGCTCGTCGCCGACGACCCAGGCGTCGTGGCCGGGCGCGCAGACGAACACGTCGCCGGGTCCCACCTCGCCCTCCGCGCCGTCGTCCATGCGGATGTGCATGCGGCCCGAGACGACATAGCCGTTGTGGTGGATCCGGCAGCTGTCCGTCCCGGCGATCGGGGCCACGGACTCGGACCAGCGCCAGCCCGGTTCGAAGGTGGCCACGGCGAAGTCCAGTCCCGTCATGTGGACGGCTTCCAGATGGCCTCGGGGGTAGTCGCGCCGCTCGTCCGGCTTGTCGAGCGTCTTCACTTCAAGCATGACGCTCCTCCTCGGTGAGGGTGGGCTTCCATCGTCCGTCCGTCCGACGGGCGGCGCCAATTCAGCGGGAGCCGCCGCCGCAGAGCTCGGCGAAGCGCCCGGCGTCTATGTTGCCTCCGGAGACGATGACGCCGACCCGGGATGGAAGCGCGCCCGCGCGGCCGGTGAGCAGGGCGGCCAGCGGGGTGGCGCCGCTCGGCTCGACGACGATCTTCAGGCGTTCGAATGCGAAACGCATCGCGTCCCGGATCTCATCGTCGGTGACCAGGACGACCTCGTCCAGGAGCCGCCGGTTGACCGAGAAGGTCAGTTCCCCGGGTGTGTGCAGGGCCTGGCCGTCGGCGATGGTGTGCGGGACCGGGACGCTGACGCGCCGGCCGGCCTGAAGCGAGCGCTTGGTGTCGTCCCCGGCCTGCGGTTCGACGCCGATGGTCCTGATGCCCGGGTGCAGAGCCTTGGCCACGGTGGCGCTGCCGGCCATCAGCCCGCCGCCGCCGACCGGCGTCAGCAGCGCCCCGAGCTCCCCGGCCTCTTCGAGGAGTTCGAGAGCGGCCGTGCCCTGCCCCGCCATGACGTGCGGGTGCTCGTACGGCGGGATGAGGGTGAGGCCGCGCTCGGCGGCGAGGGCCTCGACGATGGCGACGCGGTCGCCGGTGTATCGGTCGTAGGTGACGATCTCGGCGCCGTAGGCGGCGGTGGCCGCGCGCTTGGACGGCGGGGCGTCCTCGGGCATGACGATCACGGCGGTGGTGCCGAGCTCGCGGGCGGCCAGGGCGACGGCCTGGGCGTGGTTGCCGGAGGAGTAGGCGGCGACGCCCCGGGACAGCTGCTCGGGGGTGAGGCGGGCGGCGGCGTTGTAGGCGCCGCGGAACTTGAAGGCGCCCACGCGCTGGAAGTTCTCGCACTTGAGGGAGACCTCGGCGCCGGTGAGCGCGTCCAGGGTCCGCGAGCGCAGCACCGGCGTGCGGTGGGCGACGCCCTTGAGCCGGGCTGCGGCGTCCCGGACGTCGTCGAGGGTGACGGGTGGGGTGGTGGTCGTCACGCGGATCCTCCGGTGGCGGTGTCGTGGGCGGCCCGGGCCTGGGCCAGGTAGTGGTAGGCGGAGGCGCGGGAGATGCCGAGCCGGGCGGCGACCTGCTCGACCGCGCCGCGCACGGCGAAGACACCGCGGGTGTCCAGCCCGCCGAACAGCTCCAGGCGCTCCGCGCGGTCGAGCTCCGCCCAGCTGCCCCGCTGCTTCGACCGGTGGGCGTCGAAGAGGGCGTCGACCACGGAGTCGATGTCGTTGCCGAAGGTGGTCGTCGGCAGCTCCGCCGGGGCGGCGCCGAGTCCGGCGAGCGCGCCGAGCAGGCCGTGCGCCTGGGTGAGGGCACCGGCGTCCACGTTGACGCAGAGGGCGCCGAACACTGCTCCCGAGGAGTCGCGCAGCACCATCGTGGAGGACTTCACCAGCGTCCCGTTCCGGGCGCGGGTGACGTAGTTCAGTTCGTCGGACGCCTCGTCGCCGCGGGCGAGGACGCGCAGGCCGATCTCGCTCATCGCGCCGCCGACCGTTCGCCCGGTCACCGAGCCGGCCACGGCGACCACCGATGTGTCCGGGGTGCGGTAGTCGTGCAGCACGACGTCGCACACCGGCCCGAACGTGGCGGCGATGCCCTCCACGACCGGTGCCAGCGCCGCGAGGATCGCGTCCCGTTCGCTGTCCAGCTCGTCGGCCATCGGGCCCCCTTTCGACTTCCCCACCTTAGACGATAAGTCCAGCACTTGGATAGCCAGTCCAGCTCATCTCCAATAGTTGGCAATGGTTTTCACATGACTTCGACTCCGAGCCGCTTTCGACATTCATTCCCATCTAGCGTGACGCCCGTCGACCACCGTGCACGTCCTGGAGGAGCCATGCCCCTGTCCACGTCCCGCCGCCTCGCGCTGGTGACCAGCGCGTCACTGGCCCTGCTCGCGGGCTGCGGCAGCTCCTCGGACTCCACCGGCGCCAAGAGCACACCGGCCCGCCTGGCCGTGGTCGCCTCCACGAACGTCTACGGCGACATCGCCCGGCGCATAGGCGGCGACCGGGTCGACGTCACATCGGTCATCAGCGACCCCGACCAGGACCCGCACTCCTACGAGGCCGACCCCCAGAACCAGCTGGCGCTGTCCAAGGCGAAGGTCGTCGTCGAGAACGGCGGCGGATACGACGACTTCGTCGACCGCATGCTGAAGAGCGGCCACAACGACTCCGCCGAGGTGATCAACGCGGTCCGGGTGTCCGGCAGGACCGCACCCAAGGGCGGGGAGCTCAACGAGCACGTCTGGTACGACGTCCCCACCGTCGCCAAGGTCGCCGACCGGATCTCCGCCGCCCTCGCGAAGACCGACCCGGACGACGCCGCCGCCTTCGAGAAGAACGCCGCGGCCTTCAAGGCGAAACTCGCACCGCTGGAGGCCCGGGAGGCGCGGATCAAGAAGACGCACGGCGGTGAGCAAGTCGCCATCACCGAACCCGTGCCGCTGTACATGATCGAGGCGAGCGGCCTGGTGAACCGGACACCCCCGCAGTTCAGCGAGGCGATCGAGGAGGGCGACGACGTCTCCCCGCGCATCCTCCAGGAGAGCCTCGCCCTGTTCAGCGGCAAGAAGGTGAAGGCACTCGTCTACAACGAGCAGACCTCCGGCCCGCAGACCGAGAAGGCCGAGGCGGCGGCCAAGGCGGCCGGCATCCCCGTCGTGCCCGTCACCGAGACCCTGCCGAAGGGCGAGGACTACCTCGGCTGGATGACCGCCAACGTCGACGCGCTCGCCGGAGCGCTGGCCAAGTGAGCCCGATACCCCGCCAGGACGGCCCGCCTGTCATCGGTCTGCGGGGAGCCGCCCTGTCCTACGGCGACCGCGAGGTGTGGAGCGGTCTCGATCTCGACCTACGACCCGGGGAGTTCCTGGCCGTGCTGGGCCCGAACGGAGCGGGCAAGACCAGCTTCGTCCGGGCACTGCTCGGCCGGCAGCCGCTTGCCGCCGGCACCCTGACCGTCCTCGGCCGGCCCGCCCGCGAGGCCGCCCGGCACATCGGCTACGTCCCACAGCAGGCGGCGCTGTCCGCGCAGGCCATGCTGCGCGCCCGCGACCTCGTCCGGTTCGGCATCGACGGCCACCGCTTCGGGCCGCGGCTGCGCACCGCCGGGATCCGCCGCCGGGTGGACGAGATCCTGGCATCGGTCGGCGCCTCCTCCTACGCGGACGTCCCGCTCGGGATGCTCTCCGGCGGCGAACGGCAGCGCGTGCGCATCGGGCAGGCCCTGGCGACCGACCCGCGCCTCCTGCTGTGCGACGAGCCGCTGCTGTCGCTCGATCCGAACCACCAGCGGGCCGTCACCGAGCTGATCGACGCCCGGCGGCGCGCCCACGGCACGGCGGTGGTGTTCGTGACGCACGAGATCAATCCGGTGCTGGGCATGGCCGACCGGGTGCTGTACCTGGCCCGCGGCGGCCACCGGGCCGGCACCCCGGACGAGGTCCTGACCTCCGAGTCGCTGTCCCGCCTCTACGGCACCCAGGTCGACGTGATGCGCGTCCGGGGCCGGGTGGTGGTCGCGGGAGCACCCGACGAGACGCCCGGCCCGCCGCACCACGACGAGCGGCCTCACGAGACGGACGGAGTGGGCGTATGACACTCGCCGACGGGATCTGGCACCAAATCTTCGACTTCACCGACTACGGCGAACTCCTCGCCCTGGTCCGCAACTCCCTGCTGGCCGGCGCGGCGCTGGGCCTGGTGGGCGGGCTGGCCGGGGTGTTCGTCCTGATGCGGGACCTGCCGTTCGCGGTGCACGGCATCAGCGAGCTGTCCTTCGCCGGGGCGTCGGCGGCACTGCTGCTGGACGCGAACATCGTGGTGGGCTCGATCGCCGGTTCGCTCCTCGCGGCCGGTGCCATCGGCGTCCTCGGCAGCCGGGCCCGGGACCGCAACTCGGTGATCGGCGTCATCATGCCGTTCGGGCTGGGGCTCGGTGTGCTCTTCCTCGCCCTCTACAAGGGCCGGGCGGCGAACAAGTTCGGGCTGCTCACCGGGCAGATCGTCGCCGTGGACACCCCGCAGACGGCGTGGCTGCTCGGCACCTCCGTCCTGGTGCTGGTCGCTCTGGCGGTCATGTGGCGTCCGCTCGCCTTCGCCAGTACCGATCCGGACGTGGCGGAGGCCCGCGGGGTACCGGTGCGTGTGCTGTCCTTCGCGTTCATGCTGGTGCTCGGGCTCGCGGTCGCCCTGTCGGTGCAGATCGTCGGCGCGCTGCTGGTGCTCTCCCTCGTGGTCACCCCGGCCGCGGCGGCCGCCCGGGTCACCGCGTCGCCAGTGCTGCTGCCCGTGCTGAGCGTGCTGTTCGCCGTGACCTCGATCGAGGGCGGCATCCTGCTCGCGCTGGGCGGCAGCGTCCCCATCAGCCCGTACGTCACGACGATCTCGTTCACGGTCTACGCGGTGTGCCGGGTGCCCGGCCGGTACCGGAACCGGCGGTGGGGGGCGCGGCGCACGGCGGTGCGGGCGACGGCCTGAGGGAGGCTCACCGTTCGAAGACGACCTGCCCGTCGAACACCGTCAGATCCACCTGCACCTGAGTGATCTCGTGCGGGTCGAGGTCCCGCAGCGGCCGGTCCAGGACGCACAGGTCGGCGGCCCGGCCCGGTGCGACGGTGCCCTTGAAGTCGTCGGCGAAGTCCTGCCAGGCGGCAGTGGAGGTGTAGGCACGCAGGGCGTCGGCGAGGGAGACGCACTGCTCGGGGCCGCTGGTGCGGCCGCCGGCCTTGGACTCGCGCAGCATCATCGAGGCCACGCCCTGACGCCAGTCGGGCTCGGTGATGGGGGCGTCGGAGCTGGCGCAGACCCGCACCCCGGCGTCGAGCGCGGAGCGCACCGGCCACTGGTAGGCGGAGCGTTCGGGACCGACGACCTCGTCCATCAGGTCGGAGATGGTCCACTTGATGGCGGGGTTCATGTTGACGCCGTAACCGTGCGCGGCGAGCTTGGCCAGGCTGCCGGGGCTGATGAAGTCGCCGTGGATGACGTAGTGGCGGGCGTCGGGGCGGGGCACGGCCGTGTTCGCCGCGAGGAAGGCGTCCACCACGAGGTCGATGGCGCGGTCGCCGGTGACGTGCACGCCGAGCTGGAAGCCGGCCTCGTGGCCGAGCCTGATCATCTCCCGCAGTTCGTGCTCCTGGAGCGCGGGCGTGTCGCCGTGCACGCACAGGGCGCCGTGTCCGCCGTCCGGGTACGGCTCGCTCATCCACGCCGTGCGGTTGGGCGGGACGCCGTCGGCGAAGATCTTTACGCCGATGGCCCGCAGCAGCCGGGGGTCGGCCGACTCGGGGCGGCGCAGTTCGGCCAGTCCCTCGCGGACGTCGGCGGCTGAGCCGCCCATGGGGGCGGGCAGCAGCAGGACGCTGACGCGGGCCCGGAGTTCGCCGCTCGCGGCGAGGTCGGCGTAGGCGGTCCAGTTGTCGGTGCTCAGGCCGCCGAAGAGGGTCTGCGCGCCGCCAGGGCCGAGGCCGGGCTCGGTGTAGCTGGTGATGCCACGGGAGTGCAGCTCGCGGATCACGCCCTGGATCGCCTGGCGGCGCTGCGCGGGGGTCGGGGCGGGCAGTGCGGCCTGGACGAGCCGCCCGGCGGCCTCGCGCAGGATGCCGGTCGGCCGGCCGTCGGGGTCGTGGTCGATGACACCGCCGGGCGGTGCGGGAGTGGCGGCGTCGATGCCGCAGCGGCGCAGGGCCTCGGAGTTGACCCACACCATGTGCGAGGAGAAGTCGGTCAGGCAGACCGGGTGACCGGGCGCGACCGCGTCCAGGTCCCGCCGGTGCGGGAAGCGGCCCGGGTCGGCCAGGCACTCGGCGAGGTAGCCGGGGTCCCAGCCGAGGCCGACGATCCACTCGCCTTCCGGTGCCTCTCGTGCCGCCCGGCCGATCACCGCCGCGATGTCGGCGACGGAACGCACCGCCGGGTGGCCGACGTCGAGGGCGAACGGCGGTTTCGTCATGCCGTAGGCGGCGCCGTGCAGATGCGAGTCGTTGATGCCGGGCAGCACGGTCCGGCCGCCCAGCTCGACGATCCGGGTGCCGGGCCCGGCCAGGGCGCGCATCTCCGTGTCGCTGCCGACGGCCAGGATGTCCCGGCCGCGCACGGCCACGCCCTCGGCGACGGTGAACCCGGCGTCGACGGTGAGGACCTGGCCACCGGTCAGGACGAGAGTGGGAGCGGTGTCGCTCACGGATGACCTCATTTCGGAGGGGGAGGGCGGGTCAGCGCCCGGTACGGGTGCGAAGTACGCCAGGGCCGCGCCGGCCACCAGGGCGGTGCCCTGGGCCATCTGCTGCCCGCGGTGCGGGAGGCCGGGGGTGCCGCGTGGCGTGTCGCTGGTCGGATTCGACGACGTGCCGCGTGCCGGCGACCTGACACCACCACGCAGGAGGCGCCGGCCTGCCGCCGCTCACCACGGTCCGGGTGCCGCACGAGGAACTGAGCCGAGCGCCGTACGGCTGTGGCGGGAGCGGGAAGAGCGGGGCGTCGCCGACGAGCACAGGGTGCTGGGCACCCGGTCGGTGAGCCGGCGGTCGGTACGGCGGGTGAGGTCAGCGGCCGACGGGTGGCCGGCGGCGCGGTCGTTCCCCGGCCTGCACGGCCGTCGCCGGCGGCGCCCGCCGGGTAGGTCCGGGGGCACCGCCGGCGCCGGTGCGTCAGGCGGCGGCGAGGGCGGGTTCCCGTTCCTCCGCCTCGGCGAGCAGCGCGATGAGCGTCGCCCTCGCGCGGGCCACGCGGGATCGGATCGTGCCGACCGGGCAGTCGCTCAGTGCGGCGGCCTCCGCGTAGGGAAGGCCGAGCAGTTGGGTGAGGACGAACGCCTCACGGCGTTCGTCCGGCAGTCCGGCCAGCAGTTCCAGCAGTGCCACACCGTCGTCGAAGCCGGGCAGGCCGCGTGGCTGGGCGAGTTCGGCCGCCGGCTCCCAGTCCGGCAGGTCGGCCGGGCGGGGGCGTACCGCGGTGTACCGGATGCTGTCGGCGACCGCCCGCCGGGCGATGGCCAGCAGCCAGGCCCGCGCCGAGGAGCGGCCCTCGAACCGGTGCAGGCTGCCGAGCGCGCGCAGGAACGTGTCCTGCGCGAGATCGTCCACCGCCTGCGGGTCGGCGCACAGATGGGCGACGTAACGGATGACGTCGCGGTGCAAGGCACGCACGAAGTGGTCGACGGCTTCGGGGTCACCGCCGCGGGCGGCCAGCGCCCAGGCGGTTATCGACTCGTCGGCCGACGCCGATCTCTCGTGCGGAAGGGGCAGGGCAGGAGTGATCACCTGATGTCCTTCTCGAAGGTCCGGGACCGCGTGGACGCGGAGCAGGGCCGTGGTCGGCCGTGCGCGGGTGCAGGCGCGGTCCGGTGAGCGGGGGTGCGGGCGTGCCCGTACGGCGCACCGGCGGGCGTGGCCGCCCGTGGGTGCGCGCGAGTACGGAGGGACACGGCCGCGGCCGGGGCGCGCAGGGGCTGCCCCGGGTCACCACCGGCTGCCGTCAGGCGGCAGCGGCCCCCGCGGGTGGTCCCCGGGTGGTGATCGCGTGGACGAGAAGGAGACGCCGTGGTGTGTGGTGCGACGACCGCCGCCGCGCGCGCACGGGCGGGGGCGGCGGCGCGGAGAGGGCGAACAGGAGCCGCAGGGGTGCGGCCAGCCGGCTGCCCACGGCACGCAGCATCCGGAAGACGGCCCGCTCCCCGTGGCCCAGCCACAGGCCGCACAGCAGCGCGGCCAGGAGGTGGGCGGCGAGCATGCCGAGGGACGCGTCACCGCCCGGCGTGTGCCCCGAATGCCCCATGGGCAGGGGCAGGGAGCCCATGTCGTGCGCCATGGATCCCATGTCGTGCCCCGCGGTCGGCATGGTGTGGCCCATGGAGGCGTGGCCCGTTGAGGGCATGTCCTTGGAGTCCGTCGCACGCGCGGCCGGCGGCGGCCCGAGCGAGAACGCCGAGTGCAGAGCCGTCTGGACGGCCACGGCGACGGCCACGACCGTCCGCAGTCCGCGCTCGCGACCCGCCAGGCACCAGCCCGCCACGCCCGTGACGGCCCAGCCGGCCACCAGCGTCGACGGGTGCACATGATCGCCGGACATCATGACGTGCCCCAGGGCGGCGAGCACGACACAGACGGCCGCGAACACCGCGGCCCGTATCGTGCGAGCACACCACCCAGCTGTCATGGCGCCTCATCCTCGCATCCGGCCCCGCTGTGACACCCATGAGTACGGACATCGCCGGGGCCGGGCACTCAAAACCAGCCATGTGATCCAGGCCACTGCCATGGGCTCGCGCCTGCGGTCGCACGACGGCGCGATCCCACCGCGTCACCGATCGCGAGTGAGGCGAGTCCGCGACGCCGGACCACGGACCCGAGCGCACGGACGCCGACCTCGCGTCAGTGGTGGGCATGGACCACGGCGTGCCCCTCGCCGCGGCCGATCATCCACTTGTTGACCGGGGTCGTGATCAGGAAGGCGACCGCGAAGCCGCCCAGGAGCGCGGACCAGAAGAGGCCGTCCGACAGATGGGCGTCCATCGCGCCCGGGGTGAGCGCGATGATCAGGTTGTCCACGAGTTCCATCACGGCGATCGAGACGGTGTCCGCGGCCAGCGCGATCCGGATCGCGGCCTTCAGGTCGAGGCCGGACCGGACCACCGCGATCAGGGTGAACGAGTAGCCGAAGAGGAACGCGAGCCCGATCGCCAGAACCATCGTGGGCACATTGCCCCACCCCAGTGCCGTGCCGATCACCATGCCGAGGATCTCCCCGACGACGCAGCCGGTCAGGCAGTGCAGGGTCGCCTTCACGGCGGTCCCCCAGGACGCCGTCCCGTGCGCGCGCTTCCCAGGTTCGTGAGCGGTGTGATCCATCCCCTGACCATATACCCCCTAGGGGTATATGCGCGAGACCCGGCACGGTGATCGACCTAGAGTGGGCCGCCATGAGGACACAGCCGACCCCACCGACGCAGCCGACGCCCGCAGCTCGGGCCTACCTGGCGGAGTTGTTCTCCCTCGAAGGGCGGGTCGCGGTGGTCACCGGTGGCAGTTCCGGCATCGGCCGCGCCATCACCGGCGCCCTCGCGCGCGCCGGGGCGAGCGTGGTGGTCGTGGCCCGTGGAGAGGCCGATCTGACCGCGACGGTCGAGGAGCTGACGGCACGGGGCTGCCGCGCCGCGTGGGTCCGTGCGGATCTGAGCACCCGCGAGGGGGTGCGGACGGCCGCCGAGCGGGCGGCCGAGGCGTTCGGGGAGCCCGACATCCTCGTCAACAGCGCCGGGATCAACCTGCGTCCGCCGATGGACGAGCTCACCGAGGACGTCTGGGACGCCACGATGGCCGTCAATCTGGAGGCTCCGTTCCTGCTGGGGCAGCGCTTCGGCCCCGGCATGGCGGAGCGCGGGTACGGGCGGATCATCCACATCAGTTCACAGCAGGCGCATCGCGCGTTCGTGCAGAGCGGCGCCTACGGCGCGTCCAAGGGCGGGCTGGAGGCACTGGCGCGCTCCCAGGCGGAGGCGTGGTCGCCGCGCGGCGTCACCTGCAACCTCCTGGTGCCGGGCTTCGTCATGACACCGCTCAACGCGCGCCTGTCGTCGGACCCGGAGAAGGTGGCCGCCCTCGCCGCCCGCACGATGGTGGGGCGCAACGGCCTGCCCGAGGACTTCGCGGGCGCGGCGGTCTTCCTGGCGAGTGCGGCCTCCTCCTATGTCACCGGGCAGTCGGTCTTCGTCGACGGCGGGCTGTCCGTCCACTGATGCCGTCCCCGGCGGCCGGGTCACCCTCCGGGCGAGTCCTTCCACCACACGAAGACCTCTGTGCTCGGCCCCCGTTCGGAGAACCGGCCCGAGGGTGACGCCTCCCGCAACGACCGCCGCACGTCCGCCTCGAAGGCGTCCCGGCGCTCCTCGAACAGGTGCGGAGCGGAGAACGACATCGAGAACACCTGGTCGACGACGTCGTCGCAGGTCCGCTCCAGCACCTGTCCGCCGGGGACGACGAGCCGGCGGGGGCCGGAGAATCCCGCACGGGCGAACACCTCGGCCTCACCACCCGCTGTCCCGTGCGGCAGCACCCCGCGCCCGGCGCGCCGCACGGGCCCCAGATACCGCTTGACCAGATCACCGAGGGCCGCGTAGGGGACCGCCGGATGCGGCAGGACGTCGACGGCCCCGGGCTCCGTCTTCAGCTCGGCGATGTGCAGCAGGACCGCACCGGGCCGGAGCATGTCCCTGACTCTCCCCGCCACCAGGTCACGGTCCATCCAGTGGAAGGACTGGGCGAACGAGGCGACGGTGAAGGTGCCGAGCCCGGCGGGCAGGGCCTCGGCACGGGCCCGCACCCACCGGCATTTCCCGTCCACTCCGCGCCCGGCGGCGGCGCGTGCGGCTTCGGCGATCATCCCGCTGTCGGGGTCCACACCGACGATCTCGCCGAACAGATGGGCGAGGCCGAGGGCGATGGTGCCGGGACCACAGCCCACGTCGATCAGCCGCCCACGCCCGTCCGGCCGCAGCGCCGCGGCCAGCGTGTCCGCGAGCCCGGGGGCGTACGGGAGCCGGCCGCGCCCGTAGTGGGCGGCGGTCCCCGCGAACAACGTGTCGTCCCACTCCCAGCGGGCCATCACGCCCCACCACCGCCCTCATCGCACGCGGATCCGCGTCCACCCGCCGGGGGTGACGATCCCGATGGTTCCACGCCCGGGCCGGTCACCGGCACTCCCCCGAACGGGGTGCGGCCGACGGGCGGGGGTCGGCGCCCGGTGTCACGCTGGGCGGACACGACCCGCGGAAGGGAAGCATCGCCATGATCACCACGGAGTACGTCCCCGGTTCCCCCTGCTGGCTCGACCTGGGCGCTCCGGACGTCCGGGCCGCCGCCGACTTCTACGGTGCGGTGCTCGGGTGGGACTACGAGTCCATGGGTGAGACCGAGGACTTCGAGGGCGGAATGTTCAAGAAGGACGGCAAGATCGTCGCCGGGCTCGGCAAGCTCACCGAGGAGGGCGCCCGCCCCGCCTGGATGCTCTACTACTGCGTCAGCGACGCCGACGCCACGACACAGGCCGTACAACAGGCGGGCGGCACCGTGCGGGTCGCGCCGATGGACCTCGACGACTGGGGCCGGATGGCGCAGTACAGCGATCCGCTGGGCGGCCAGTTCGCCGTCTGGCAGCCGGGGACGAACAAGGGCCTGGAACTGGTGGACCAGCCGGGCTCGCTGTCGTGGACCGAACTGCTCACGAGCGACGCGGCCGGCGCGCGGGAGTTCTACGGCAGCCTCTTCGGCTGGCAGTTCAGCGACATGCCGCTGCCGGGGGACGCGGGCACGTACACCCTGATCACCCCGGCCGGGCTGTCCGAGGACCGGATGCACGGCGGCCTCATGCAGCTTCGCGCGGAGGACCTGACCCTGACGGGCGGGCGGCCGTACTGGCACCCGGTGTTCGCCGTCGGCGACTGCGACGCCGCGGTGGCCGAGGTCACCGAGAGCGGCGGCAGCGTACAGATGGGCCCGGAGGACGTGGAGGGTGTCGGCCGGCTCGCCGTCTGTCTCGACCCGGCCAACGCGGACTTCGTGCTGCTCACCCCGTCCGAGAGCTGAAGTCGGGCCCGTCGCCGGGACGTACGGGGTGAGGGGGTGGGCAGCGACCACCCGGGGGCCTCTTGCCTATGATGTGCAAATGCGTGACTACAGCATCAAGGAAGCCGGGGCGGCCGACATCGACGGGGCCCGGGCGGTGATGCTCGACACGGTGTACCGCGACTTCGCCACCGGCTACGTGCCGCGGTGGCACGCCGACATCATCGATCCGGTGTCGTTCTACGTCACGCCGCCCCGGCACACACTCCTCGTCGCCGTGGACGAACGGGACGGGACGGTGGCGGCCACGGCGGCACTGGACGCGCGCGGCCCGGAGCACCCGCCGAACCCGCGCTGGCTGGCCGAGCGGTTCCCGTCGGGTGAGACCGCCCAGCTCCGGCGGGTCTGCGTGCGCCCGGAGCATCGGCGCCGCGGTCTGGCCCGCCATCTGGTGGAAGCCCTGCTGGAGTTCGCCCGGGCCGACGGCGGATACCGGTCCGCGTATCTGCACACGTACCCTCACTCCCCCGGCGCGATGGGCCTGTGGCGAGCGCTGGGCAAGGAGCTGTGCGACGAGCGGGAGGAGATGCCCGGCGGGGGCAGCGGCGCCGTGCACTTCGAGATACCGCTCATCTAACGAAAATGATATTCATATACGCTATGAGAACCTCCCGCCGTCGGCTCCTGTCCGGCCTGCTCGCGCTGCCCTTGCTCTCCGGTTGTTTCGCGTCCTCCGGCGACGACGTCCCGGCCTCTTCCGGCTCGGCCGGCGGCGCACGCCTGCGTGTCGCCCTCCCCTTCGCCCCGACCGAGAACTACTCGCCGTACGGCCAGGACGCGATGCTCCTGTCCCGGCTCGGTGTCGTCGAAGGGCTGACCAAGCTGGACGCCAACGGCACGGCGGTACCCGCGCTGGCCGAGTCGTGGAGCAGTGAGAACGGCGGCAGGAGCTGGGTGTTCACCCTGCGGGACGCGAGGTTCCAGGACGGCGAGGCCGTCACCGCGAAGGCCGTCGCCGCCGCTCTCACGGCCGCCGGGAAGGCCGACCCGGCACCCTCCGCCCTCTCCGG
The DNA here is from genome assembly GCF_044755265.1 of Streptomyces sp. NPDC092370. Classification (NCBI taxonomy): domain Bacteria; kingdom Bacillati; phylum Actinomycetota; class Actinomycetes; order Kitasatosporales; family Streptomycetaceae; genus Streptomyces; species Streptomyces sp. NPDC092370. Next base: position 195,391 of record NZ_JBIVQO010000006.1, read on the forward strand.
CGTGAAGCTGACCGCCACGGCAGAGGACGACAAGCGGGTCCGGGTCAGCACCGCGCAGGCCGACCCCGTCCTGCCCCTGCGGCTGTCGAACCCGTCCCTCGCCGTGTTCGCGCCGAAGGCGTACGACAAGAAGGGCACGGTGAACGTCGTCGGCACCGCCACCGGCCCCTTCGCACTCGCCAAGATCGACGGTGCCACCGCGGCCACACTGAACCGCTTCGACGACTACTGGGGCGGCCGGGCCCAGGCGGCCGGCGTCACCGCCCGGTTCGTCTCCGACGGCACCGCCCGTGCCAACGCCCTGCGCACCGGCGACGTCGACATCGCCGAGTCCCTTCCCGTCGCCCAGGTCGCCTCCCTGGACGAGAACGACGTCCACGAGATCGACACCGCTCGCAACACCAGCCTCTACCTCAACACCAAGTCCGGCGCCTTCTCCGACGCGGGGCTGCGGGCAGCCGCACGCGAGGCGATCGACACCTCGGTCATCGCCAAGGGCGCCTACGAGGGATTCGCCGTGCCCGCCCAGGGCCTGTACGGGCCCGCCCTGACCTGGGCAGCCGACAAGCGGACCGAGCCGACCGGGCGGGCGAAGGCGACGGACCCCGAGGGCAAGGGCATCACCCTCGCCACCTACACCGACCGGCCCGAGATGCCGGAGGCCGCCCAGATACTTCAGCAGCAGCTGCAGAAGGCCGGATTCAAGGTCAAGCTCGAGGTGCGTACCTACGCACGCCTCGAAGGCGACATGCTGGCCGGGAAGTTCGACGCCGTCGTCTTCTCCCGCAACATGATGCTGGACACCGGCGACCCGGTCACCGTCCTCGCGAGCGACTACACCTGCGACGGTTCCAACAACCTGTCCTTCCTGTGCGACAAGAACGTGGACAAGCTGGTCGCCGCCGCCCAGAACGAGTCCGACACGGCCGAGCGGCAGGACGCCGCCCTGAAGGCGGAGGCGGCCGTCCTCGGCACCGACTCGGTGATCCCGCTGGTGCACCTCAAGCTCGTCGCGGGCATCGCGACCGCCGTGCAGGGCGCGCTGCCCGATCCGTACGAGCGCACCCTCATCGGTACGGGGACCCGGCGCTGAGCAGCGACACGCCGCCCCCGATGAAGAGTGCCGCCGCGGGGCTGCGCGCACTGGCCCGCAGCGGCACCCCGACGCTGTTGTGGCGGGCCGTGCTCGTGGCCGCCCTGGTGTGCGGGATCGGCCTGCTGCCGTGGCTGTCCCGTACCGACCCCGCGCTGACCGTGCTCAGGGCGCGGTCGGCGGACCGCGATCCCACTCCCGAGACCCTGCGCGCCATCCGGGACCAACTGGGCCTCGACGACGGCCCCTTGCCGCTGCTCGGCCGCTGGCTGGCCGGGCTGCTGCACGGGGACGCGGGCACGTCCTGGGTGTCCGGCAGTCAGGTGCTGCCGGACGTGGCGCCGGCGCTCGGCGTATCGCTGCTGCTGATGGCCGGGGCCCTGGTGGTCGCCGCGGGCACGGCGGTCGCCGTCTGCGCCCGTACGCTCCGGCTGGGCGCGGGCGGCCGGCTCGGGGCGCGCCGTCCCGGCGGGACGGTGACAGCCGTGCTGGCCGCGCTGCCCGAGTTCCTCGTCGCCTCGGTGCTGGTCTCGGTGATCGGCGTGCAACTGGGCTGGCTGCCCGCGCTGGGCTGGTACGGACCGCAGTGGATGGTGCTGCCCTGCCTCGCCCTCGGCCTGCCCGCCGGGGCGGTCCTGGGCCGGATGCTCGACGACCTGCTGCCCGGCGCGTTCGCAGAACCCTGGGCCATGGCGGCCGCGGCACGCGGTGTTCCGCACAGGTCCGTGGCGCGGCAGGCGGTGCGCCGCTGCGTGCCCGGACTGCTGCCCAACCTGGCGCTGTTCGTCGTCGGCCTGACCGGCGGATCGGTCACCATCGAGCAGATCTTCGACATCCCGGGCCTGGGCCGGCTCACCCTGCACGCCGCGCTCGCCCAGGACCTGCCCGTCCTGCAGACCGGCGCGCTCGCCCTCGTACTGGTCGCGGCCACCGCCGGGGTCCTCGCGCGGCTCGCCGCCCGGCTGCTCATCGGGCCGGCGCTGCGCGACGGCGCCCTGCAGTCCCTGCACCGGCCCCGGCCGCCCGCGCCCCGCGCCCTCCCGCTGCTCTACGGCGGACTGCTGGCGGGCGTCATCGGCTTCGGGCTGCCCCGCGACCCGCTCGCCCTGGACACGCTCGCCCGGCTGCAAGCCCCTTCCGTGACGCACCCCTTCGGGACGGACGCCCTCGGCCGGGACGTCCTCGCCCGGATCTCCCACGGGGCGCTGACCACCCTCGGCCTCGCCCTCACGGTGAGCGCCGCAGCCCTCGTCGCGGGGCTCCTGCTGGGCCTGTTGCCGAGGCTGTCCGGACCGCTGGTCGACACCCTCAGCGCGCTGCCGCCGGTGCTGGCCGGCCTCCTCGTCACCGGCATCGCGGGCAGCGGGCCCTGGACGCCCGCGCTGGCCGTGGCCGTCGTGGCCTGGTCCCCGCTGGCCGCGCACACCTCCTCCCTGCTGCGGCAGGAGCGGGCGACCGTCCATCTGACGGCCACCCGGGCCCTGGGCGCGGGCCCCTGGTACCTGCTCCGGCACGAACTGCTGCCCGCCGTCCTGCCCCCGGTCGCCCGGCACGCCCTGCTCCGGCTGCCGGGCATCGCCCTGAGCCTCGCCGCGCTCGGTTTCCTCGGGCTGGGTGCCCAGCCGCCGTCCCCCGAGTGGGGCCTGCTGCTCGCCGAGAACCAGCCGTACGCCGAGCGCGCCCCGTGGGCCGTCCTCTTCCCCGCCGCCGTGCTCGCCCTGCTCGGGGCGCTCGCGGTGACGGCCGCCGGAGGCCTGCGACGGCCCAGGCGGCGCACCCGGCCCACGGCCCCGGCCGTACCGCCCGAGGATCGGGGTACCTCCGCCCCGCAGCGGCGGCCGGACCGCCCCGACGCGCGCCTGACCCCCGTGTCCGCCTCACTGACAGAAGAACGATGACGGATCTCATCTCCCGGGTGCTGGCTCGCAAGACCGCCCGCGCGTCCTCCGGCAAGGAGGCGCCCCGTGTACCGCGCGAGAGCGCCTGGCGGCTCTGCGGGGAACTGTCGCCGCTGCTGCGGCTGCTGATCCTCACCCAGCTCGCCTTCAACATCGGCTTCTACGCCGTCCTGCCGTTCCTCGCCGAGCACCTCGGCACCGCGATCGGCATGGCGGGCTGGCTGGTCGGGTTCGTGCTCGGGCTGCGCACCTTCAGCCAGCAGGGCCTGTTCGTGGTCGGCGGCTGGCTCGTCGACCGGTTCGGGGTGCGGCCGGTGGTGCTGGCGGGCTGTGTGCTGCGCGTCGCCGGGTTCGCCTGGCTCGGGTACGCGCAGGCCGCCGGGGCCGTGATCGGGGCGGTGCTGGTGATCGGCTTCGCCGCCGCGCTGTTCTCCCCCGCCGTGGAGTCCGAGGTGGCCCGCCAGGCGGTGGTCTGGGAGGAGGACGGGCACGGCCCGCGCACCGGGGTCCTCGCCCTGTTCAGCGTGGCGGGCCAGGCCGGGGCCTTCGTCGGGCCGCTGCTCGGCGCGCTGCTGCTCGCCGTCGACTTCCGTACGGCGTGCCTCGCCGGTGCCGCGGTGTTCGTGCTCGTCCTCGCCGGGCACCTGTGGCTGATGCCGCAGCACATCCCCGGCCGGGTCCGCGTCCGGGGGCGGGGCGGCGCCCGCGTCCTGCTGCGCAACCGCCGCTTCCTCGCCCTGTGCTGCGCGTACGGCACCTATCTGCTCGCCTACAACCAGCTGTATCTGGCCCTGCCGGACGAGGTGCAGCGCGCGACGGGGTCCCAGGCGCCCCTGTCCTGGCTCTTCGCGCTGTCCTCCGTGCTGGTGGTCTTCACCCAGCTGCCGGTGACGCGCTGGGCGGGCGACCGGCTCGATCTGCGCCGCTCCATGACCGCGGGGCTGCTGCTGATCGCGGCCGGTTTCGCGGTGGTGGCCGTGGTGCGGCCCGCGGGCTGGACGGGCGTCGCCGGGCTGCTGCCGGCCGCGGGCTTCGTGATCTTGCTCACTGTGGGGCAGATGCTGGTCGTGCCCGCCGCCCGCGCCTGGGTGCCCGACCTGGCCGAGGAGGGCCGGCTCGGCCTCTACATGGGTGCGCTGTCCTCGGTCTCCGGCTTGATCGTCCTCGTCGGCAGCGCGGCCACGGGCTCCCTGCTCGACCTGGGCCTGCCGGCCGCCGTGCCGTGGCTCGTCCTCGCGGCCGTCCCCGCCCTGGCGGTGGCCCTGCTGCCGCGCCGGGCGGAGGGGGCGGGCACGGCGGCCTGACAGGGCGCCGGAAGGTGCCCGGCGCGCCCCGGCGCCCGGCGCGCGGGAGTGTCGTCGCGGAGGGCACTCTCCCCGCTCGGGGTTTTCCGGACCGCACCGTCCGGGGACACCGCTGTGGAGATCAGGGGCCGTGCCGCGCCAGTATCCTGGGTCGGCTGCGGCACCCCCCACCAACTCCCCGTGCGGAAGCGGGGAGTTCGGCCTGCGGCGATGACCTTCCCACACGCATGAGACGAGGACGAGTGCTGCTAGCGGGCCGCTACCGGCTGGATGTTGAGATCGGGCGCGGTGGAATGGGCGAGGTCTGGCATGCGTACGACGAGACGCTCGCCAGAGCGGTGGCCGTCAAGCTGCTGCTGCCCCAGGACACCGACGCCACGGCAACCTCCCGGTTCCGTCTGGAGGCTCAGACCGCCGGGCGCCTCAACCACCCCAACGTGGTGGGCGTGCTGGACTTCGGCGAGTTCGACAACCGGCTGTACCTGGTGATGGAGCTGGTCGAGGGCGACAGTCTCGCCGGAGTGCTGAACGGCTCCGGTGCGCTGCCCGCCGAGCGGGTGGCCCGTCTCGCCGCGCAGGCGGCCGCGGGACTCGCCGCCGCGCACGGGCAGGGCATCGTGCACCGGGACGTCAAACCCGCCAATCTGCTGCTCGACGCCCACGGCACGTTGAAGATCGGCGACTTCGGCATCGCGCGGTTCCTCGACGACCCCGGCGCCGCGCTGACCGCCACCGGCCAGATCGTCGGCACCGGTCTCTACCTCGCGCCCGAACGGGCCCTGGGCAAGCCCGCGGGGCCCGCCTCCGACATGTACTCCCTGGGCTGCGTGCTCTACCAGCTCCTCAGCGGCCGCCCGCCGTTCCAGGCCGACACCGCCGTCGCCCTGCTCCACCAGCATCTCGACTCGGCCCCCGTGCCGCCTCGCGAACTCGGAGTGTGCGAACTGCCGCCGGCGTTCGAGAACTACCTCCTCGGTATGCTCGCCAAGCAGCCCGAGGACCGGCCCACCGCCCAGCAGGCCGCCGAGTGGTTCACCGGGGGTGCCTGGCGGGGCCTGCCCGAGCCGCTGCCGGAGGTTTCCGCGTCGCTGCGGCCGAAGACCGCGTCCGCGACGCCGTCCGCCGGGCCGGAGCCGTACGCCGCTGTGCCGAGCCCGTATGCCGCCGAGACCAGCAGTCCGACCACGTACGCACTGCCCGCGACCACGGGACACCGCACCGCGGCCCGGGCGGCCCAGGCGGGTCGTTCGGGGCGCTCATCCGGGCGGGGCGGCCCCGGCAACCGCTCCCGGGTGGCCGCGACGGCCGCCGCCGCGGCACTCTTCCTCGCCGCGATGCTCCTCGGCATGCGCTGGTTCTCGCCCGACACCACCGCGGAGGGCACGGAACCCGACGCGTCGCCGTCCGCGAGCAGCCCCGCTGCCACGCCGGCCTCCGTCTCCACCACGTCTGTCTCCTCCGCCCCGGGCGCCGGCCCGGCAGCCGCCGGCACGCCGGGCATCGGCACCGTGGCCGATGTCACTCCGTCCACTCCGATCGCCTCCCCGACCCTTCCCGCGCCCGCGTCCGGCACCCCGGCTCCCGCCGGGGAGGCGGGTGACGGCGGCCCGGAGCAGGCCAAGCCGGAGAAGCCGCGCCCCGCCGGGGCAGACGGGGAGGGCGACGACGGCGGAGACGACGGGGGCGACGACTGACGCGGCCCGGACATCGTGTGACGGGGCCCTTCCCGCAGCGCGTGGATCAGCGGGGGGATGCGCCGGTGTGCGAGCGGGCGCCCCCTCGCGCGCCCCCAGGGGTGGCTTGTCATCGCCCTTACCCCGGCCTTATTGTCACCAGGCCTTGGTGAACGGGAAATCCGGTGTGATGCCGGTGCGGCCCTCGCCACTGTGAATCGGGAAGTCCGGCTCCGGCCCTCACGGGCAGCCACTGGGTCCTCGGGCCCTGGTGCCACATTCCCGTCTGCCGCGCGACGCCTGGCACGCACGCTCGCCGCGTTGCCGGAGCGCCCCCATGGGCGCTCCGGCGCCTTGCGAGCGCACGCCGGACGCCGTACGGCCCGCCCTTCGGGCGGACGACGGGAATGTGACGCCAGGGCCCTAGCCCCGGGAAGGCGGAGTTCGGGCGGTGGTACCCGTCAGCCAGGAGACCGGCCAAGGCGCGTCAACCATCCACGAGGTGCTGGAGAGGGTCTGCTGAGCCATGCACATTGCCGAGGGTTTCCTTCCTCCGGCGCACGCGGTCGCCTGGGGCGTCGCGTCGGCGCCGTTCGTCGTCCACGGGGTCCGGTCGCTCACCCGTGAAGTGCGCGAGCACCCCGAGAGCACCCTGCTCCTCGGTGCGTCCGGCGCCTTCACCTTCGTCCTGTCCGCCCTGAAGCTGCCGTCCGTCACCGGCAGTTGCTCACACCCCACCGGCACGGGCCTCGGAGCCATCCTGTTCCGGCCGCCCGTCATGGCGGTGCTGGGCACCATCACCCTGCTCTTCCAGGCGCTGCTGCTCGCGCACGGCGGCCTCACCACGCTCGGCGCCAACGTCTTCTCGATGGCGATCGTCGGCCCCTGGGCCGGCTACGCCGTCTACGCACTGCTGCGGCGCTCCAACGCGCCGCTGATGGTGGCCGTGTTCTCCGGCGCGTTCGTCGCCGACCTGTCCACCTATTGCGTCACCAGCGTGCAGCTGGCTCTCGCGTTTCCCGACCCGGGCAGCGGATTCCTCGGCGCGCTCGGCAAGTTCGGTTCCATCTTCGCCGTCACCCAGATCCCGCTCGCGGTCAGCGAAGGCCTGCTGACCGTGCTCGTGATGCGGCTGCTGGTGCAGTCCAGCAAGGGCGAACTGACCCGGCTGGGCGTGCTCCTGGCCAAGAAGCAGACCCGGACCGAGACCGAGGCGGTGACCCGATGAGCAAGAACACGAAGATCAACCTGGTGCTGCTGTTCGCCGTGGCCGCGCTCGCCGTGCTGCCCCTGGCGCTCGGCCTGGGCGACCACAAGAAGGAGCCGTTCACGGGAGCCGACGCCGAGGCCGAGACGGCGATCACCGAGCTGAAGCCGGATTACGAGCCGTGGTTCTCACCGCTGTACGAGCCGCCGTCCGGCGAGATCGAGTCGGCTCTGTTCGCCCTCCAGGCGGCTCTCGGCGCCGGGGTCCTCGCCTACTACTTCGGCCTGCGCCGCGGACGTCGGCAGGGCGAGCGGCGGGTGCTGGAGCGGGAGGCCGGCAGCGCGGTCGCCGGCGCCGCGGAGAAGTCCGCCGCGGAACGGGACTGAGCCCGGGTGCTGCCGATCGACGCGGCGGCGCACAGCAGTCGCTGGCGCCGCCGCCATCCCGTGGACAAGGCCGTGCTCGGGCTCGGCCTGACCGTGCTCGCGATCTCCCTGCCGCCCTGGCCGGGCGCGGCCCTGGTGCTGCTGACCGCCCTGGTGGTGCTGCTGGGACCGGCCGGTGTGCCCGGGCGGCGGCTGTGGCGGGCCTACCGGGTGCCACTGGGCTTCTGTGTGACCGGCGCGGTCACGCTGCTCGTCCAGGTGGGCGGCCCGGGCGGCTTCGTCTCCCTCGCCGCCGACGGGCCGCTGCGGGCCGGGGAATTGCTGCTGCGCACCTCGGCGGCCTCGCTGGGCGTGCTGCTGTTCGCCTTCACCACCCCCATGTCCGACCTGCTGCCCCGCCTGGTACGGGCCGGGATTCCCGCGCCGGTCGTCGACGTCGCACTGGTGACGTACCGGATGAGCTTCCTGCTGCTGGACTCCGTGCGTCGCATCCGGGAGGCCCAGGCGGCCCGGCTCGGGCACACCAGCCGGAGCGCGGAGTGGCGTTCCCTGGCCGGGCTCGGCGCCACCGCGTTCGTCCGGGCCTTCGACCGGGCCACCCGTCTCCAGGCCGGGCTCGCCGGGCGCGGCTACGACGGCACCTTGCGCGTCCTGGTGCCCGAGGCCCGGGTGTCCGTCCGTTTCACGGCGGCCAGTTGCGTGCTGCTCGTGGCGCTGGTCGTCCTCACCCTCGTACTGGAAAGGCCGCTGACATGAGCGAGCCCGCTCTCGTCGCCCTGCGGGGCGCGTCCTTCGCCTACGAGGACGGTCCGGCCGTGCTCAGCGGCCTCGACTTCGAGATCCGCGAAGGGCGCGCGCTCGCCCTGCTCGGCCGCAACGGCAGCGGCAAGACCACGCTGATGCGGCTGCTCTCCGGCGGGCTGCGGCCCCACGAGGGCGTGCTGACGGTCGAGGGCCGGCCGGTGTCGTACGACCGCGAGGGCCTGACCCGGCTGCGGACGACCGTGCAGCTGGTGGTGCAGGACCCGGACGACCAGCTGTTCGCGGCCTCCGTCGAGCAGGACGTGTCGTTCGGGCCGCTGAACCTCGGCCTGGACGACCCACAGGTGCGGGCGCGGGTGGCGGAGGCGCTCGCCGCCCTGGACATCACGGCCCTGGCCGACCGGCCCACCCATCTCCTCTCCTACGGGCAGCGCAAACGCACCGCCATCGCGGGCGCGGTCGCCATGCGGCCCCGCGTCCTCGTCCTCGACGAGCCGACGGCCGGACTCGACCCCGACGGGCAGGAACGGCTCCTCACGACCCTCGAGGGGCTCCGTGCCGCCGGCACCACGGTCGTGATGGCCACGCACGACGTCGACCTGGCCCTGCGCTGGGCCGACGACGCGGCACTCCTGACCCCGTCCGGCGTCCGTACCGGCCCCGCTGCCACGGCACTGGCCCGCACCGACCTCCTGCGGGAAGCGGGACTACGCCTGCCCTGGGGGGCCGCGACGGCTGAGCTTCTGCGCGTCCAGGGGCTGTTGGCCGACACGGAACCGGGACCGCGCACACCGGACGAACTCGCCGCTCTCACGACAGCGCGGCTCGGAGCCCCGGGAGGGTGAGGGGCACCCCCCGTGGCCGTGTCGCCCTCGGCCCTGCCTGCCTCCGGCCGTCGGAGCAGCCCGGTCAGTCCTCGAAGTAGGACTGGAGCGAGCCGCGGCGCCGGACGTCGAGGGTCGCGCAGTGGAACGAACCGCCGAAGGGGGCATAGTGCAGCAGGTCGCACGGGATCGGCTCGAAGCCCCACTTCTCCAGCGCGCGCAGCATCCCGGTGTGGTGCCGCTCCGCTATCACCCGCTTCTCGTCGAGCATGAGCACGTTCATGCTGAGCCACTTGCCGCACATGGAGGTGAGTTTGAGCAGCCGCTCGTCGATCGGGTCGGGTTCGGGAGCGACGAGGACGTCCCAGGAGCCGAGGACGTCCGGCAGGCGGTCCGCGTCGATGTACTCGGGGTTGATCAGCACCTTCCCGGGTGCGAGCAGGACGAACGTCGTGTCGATGTGCATGGGTGTGCGGCAGCGGCTCTCGATCTCGTGGATGCGGTACCCCTGGCCGAGGTGGCGGCGCAGCCAGTCGATGCCCATCGCGTTCGTGACGTTGCTGCGGGTGACGAACAGGTCCCGTCCCGCCCTGACGAAGTCCGCGGCGTCGAAGACTGGCTCGAACTCGGTGAGGATGTACCGCATGGGCTCGTCCGGTCCGGGGACGCGGAAGTCCGGGTCGAAGAGCTCGTCGGTGAGCTGTGGCTTGGGTGCCGCCGTCCAGCGCGCGCCGCGCCGGAAGTAGTCCTTGAGGACCGGCCGGTAGGAGTGCGTCTCGAAGTACCGGCACGGCCACGCCATCGGCGTCTCGATGATCTCGTCGCCGATCACGAGCATGCTGTCGCGCGGGCAGGTGTTGCAGAAGCCGCGCGAGGTCCAGTCGGGGGTGCCGAAGCGGCGCCGGTGGTCGACCGCCTCCGGCCGCCTGACCGTGACGCCGAGGGACTCCAGCAGGGCGACGAAGGCGTCGATCTCCTGCTGCGCCTGCTCGAGGAGCAGCCGCGGATACCGGAAACCGGCCGCGAGCCCCTGCAGCCGCCCTGCCCACGGCGGCACGTTGCAGGTCACCACCGCGTGGTCGGAGGGGATCGTCGCGCCCTCCAGGCGTCCGACGATGATCTCCTCCAGCGGATCCCACTCGGTGTGGGAACCGACCGGCGACACGAGCCGTTCCGCGCCGTCACCGGCCGCGGGCGGTACTTCGGGGTTCTGCAGGACGGTCATGCTCACCACCTTTTGGATCGCAAGCTGTGTGCTGCACCGCAACCGCCGATCACTCAACGTGACCACCGGGGTCGCGCGCGTCGACGGTCGCAACGCTCCCGGTATCGGTCCAGGTGCCCGGAATGCGCTTGTCCACGCTCGCCGCACCGCACTACGGTGCCGAGGTGGATCTCTTCTCACGTTCATGGACGGCACTGCGCGCGGCGGTTGACGACCTGTCCGACGAGGACTTCGGGCGGCCCTCCGGCTGCACGGGCTGGCTGGTGCGCGACCTGGTGTGCCATCTGATCGTCGACGCCCAGGACGTCCTCATCACCCTGGCCACCCCGTCCGACCGGGAACCGACCCGTGACGCGCTGACGTACTGGGAGATCTCCCGGACCCCGCCGGCCGGTGACGACCCGCTCGACGCGCTGACCGTCCGGCTGGCCGCCGCGTACGAGGATCCGCGTCTGCTGAAGTTCCATCTGGACGACGTCGGTTCCGCCGCCGGCCGCGCCGCCCTGCTCGCCGACCCGGCATGCCGGGTCGGCACCCGTGAGGAGATCCTGACCGTGGGCGACTTCCTCGCCACGTACGTCATGGAGTGGACGCTGCACCACCTCGACCTGATCGCCCACCTCCCGGGCGCTGAGCAGCCGCCGACGGAGGGGCTCGCCCGGTCCCGGGAGATGCTGGAGCAGATCGTGGGGAGCCCGTTCCCGGCCGCCTTCCACGACGTGGACGCGCTGATGATCGGCACCGGCAGGAGGACGCCTACCGAGGCCGAGCAGGCCGGGCTCGGCCCGCTGGCCTCGAAGGTACCGCTGTACCTGGGCTAGCTTCGCCGCAGCGAAGAGCCTGCTCACGAGCCCGCCGTCGTACCGCTCCGGCCGAGGTGGGAGCATGGTCGGTATGGACATCCGCAGCAGGAACAACGTCAACGTCATCGGCCGCGACGACGCGCCGGTGCTGCTCCTGGCACACGGGTTCGGCTGCGACCAGAACATGTGGCGGCTGGTGGTGCCGGTGCTTGCCGAGCGCTACCGGGTGGTGCTGTTCGACTACGTCGGTTCCGGCGGCTCGGACCTCGCGGCCTGGAGCGAGGAGCGGTACTCCTCGCTCCATGGCTACGCCTCCGACGTCGTCGACGTCTGCGAGGAGCTGGACCTGCGGCAGGCGGTGTTCGTGGGGCACTCGGTGAGTGCCATGGTGGGGGTGCTGGCGGCGCGGGCCGCGCCGGAGCGGATCGGGGCGCTCGTGATGGTGACCCCCTCGCCCTGCTACATCGACGACGAGGGCTACCGCGGCGGCTTCAGCACCGAGGACATCGACGAGCTGCTCGGCTCCCTGGAGGCGAACTACCTGGGCTGGTCGTCGGTGATGGCACCGGTGATCATGGGCAACCCGGAGCGGCCGGAGCTGGGCCGGGAACTGACCAACAGCTTCTGCGCCACCGACCCCGACATCGCCCGCGTCTTCGCCCGCACGACGTTCCTCACCGACAGCCGTGAGGACCTGAAGGGTGTGTCCGTGCCGACGCTCGTGCTGGAGTGTGAGCAGGACGCCATCGCGCCGCGCGAGGTCGGCGCCTACGTGCACGCGGCGATCCCCGACTCCCGCCTGGTCACGCTCGCCGCCACCGGGCACTGCCCGCAGCTCAGCGCCCCCGAGGCCACCGCCGAGGCGATCCTCGGCTTCCTGGAGTCCCTGAAGTGATGTGCCGTTTGGGCGGCGTGCCGGAGCCCGCCGGAACGGGGGGCGGGGCGAGCACGGACGCGGCCTTCACAGCGCTGCTGGAGGACAGCGTGGAGGACCTGTACGAGTCCGCGCCGTGCGGCTACCTGTCCACGTTGATGGACGGCACCATCGCCAAGATCAACGGCACCCTGCTGGACTGGCTCGGTCTGGACCGTGAGGCCGTGGCGGGCCGCAAGCGTTTCGCGGACCTGCTCACCGTCGGCGGGAAGCTGTACCACGAGACGCACTTCGCCCCGCTGCTGCGCATGCAGGGTGAGCTGCGAGGGATCGCCCTGGAGCTGCGGCGCGGCGACGGCGGCCGGCTGCCGGTGCTGGTCTCCGCCGTGATCAAGTACGGGACCGAGGGCGAGCCCCTGCTGATCCGGATCACCGTCTTCGACGCCTCGGACCGCCGCGCCTACGAGAAGGAACTCCTGCACCGCCGGCAGGAGGCCGAGCGGGCCCGCGCCGAGGCGGACGAGGCCCGGCGGCAGGCCGAGGCCGACCGGGCCAGGCTGGCCGAGGCGCTCGCCGTCCTGCAGCGCTCCCTGGTGCCGGACTCGCTGCCCGCCGTGCCGGGCGTGGAGACGGCCGTCCACTACCACACCGCCGCGCCGGATCAGCTCGGCGGCGACTTCTACGACCTGTTCCCCGTCGCCGGCGACCGGTGGGCCTTCTTCCTCGGCGACGTGTGCGGCAAGGGCCCCGAGGCCGCCTCCCTGACCTCGCTGACCCGCTACACCCTGCGCGCCGCGGCCCACCACGACCCGGATCCGTCCTCGGCGCTGACCACGCTGAACGCCGTCCTGCACGAGCGCTACACCGCCGACGGCGACCCCCGGTACTGCACCTGCATCTTCGGGGTCATCGAGCCGGGCGGCGAGCACGGGCCGACGACCGTGCGTCTGGCCTCCGGCGGCCACCCGCCGGCGCTCGTGCTGCGGTCCGACGGCAGCGCCGAGTTCCTGCCCACCCCCGGCGGGCTGCTCATCGGCGTCGTCCCCGGCGCCCCCATCGGCACCGCCGAGACCGTCCTCGCCCCCGGCGACACGGTCGTGCTGTACACCGACGGCCTCACCGAGGCCCGCATCGGCGCCGGCCGCGACGACCTGTACGGCGAGGACGCCCTGCACGCCTTCGCCGCCGACCAGGCTCCCGCCGCACCGCACGAGGCGATCACCGCCCTCACCGGGCTGCTCGAGAGCTTCGGCGACGGTCTCGACGACGACACCGCCCTGCTCGCCCTCGGCGTTCCCGCCGCACCTTCCCCCATGGGCCCGGGGACGGGTCACACCTCATGAAGCCTCTTACCGTCAGACAGCGCGCCACCGCGACCGGCCCCGTTCTGTACGTGACCGGCGACCTGGACTACGACCAGGCCCCCGAACTCCGCGGCAGTCTCGGCCGGCTCTCCCTGGCACCGGGGCAGTGTCTCGTCCTGGACCTGGCCGGACTCGAGTTCTGCGACTCCTCGGGCATCACCGCACTTCTCGCCGCCCGGCAGCACGCCCTGGCCGCCGGCGCCGACGTCGTCCTGGCGGCCGTACCGTCGAACCTGCTGCGCGTCCTCACCCTGGTCGGTCTCGATCAGGTCTTCACTCTGCGCCCGGACTCCAGCGTCGTGTCATGACTCGTCCTGTCCGGCGGCCCGGACGAACACCGGTTTGAGGTGCTTCTCCGGCAGCGCGGCCGGCAGGTCCTCCCAGTCGATGACGTGGGAGACGACCTTTCCGGGTGCGACGGCGCCGGAGGCGGCGAGCGCGACGGCGTCGGGGAGGTGGACCCGTACGCTGTCGCGGGCGGCGCGCAGGGTGACGCCGGTGAGGTACATGTCGAGCAGGGGCAGCTCGCCGGGCCGGAAGTGGTTGCCCGCGCTCTCGCAGATGCCCTCGGGAGTCAGGCACCTCAGCGCGAGGGCGAGCCGGTCGACGCGGCCCGTCGCCTCGACGGCGATGTCGTAGCTCCGCGGCAGGGGTTGCAGGGTCTCGGCGGTGGTGGCGCCGAAGCCGCGGGCGAGGGCGCGGTGCTCCGGGTCGGGGTCGACGTAGAGCACGTCGGAGGCGCCGAGCGCGCGAGCGATGTCGCACACGTGGAGGCCGATCGGATCGTGGCCGGTGCGGCCGACATGATCAGCCGACGCGGTCTGAACGCGACGAGCATCCGCGAGACGGCCAAGCACGCCCGGGCGCCACTGGGCTCGACGTACCACTACTTCCCCGAGGGAAGCAGCAACTGGCCACCGAGGCGGTGCGCTTCACCGGTGCGTGGGCCGCCCGTGGCCTGCGCGAGGAGCTCGAGGCGGGGCCGGTCGCCGGGCTGCGGGCCTTCCTCGCCCTGTGGCGCGGGATCGTGGTGGACAGCGACTTCCGGGCGGGCTGCCCGGTCCTCGCCGTCTCCATCGAGGAACCCCCTGCCGACGAGACGCCCACCGTCCTGGCGGCGGCCGCCGAGGTGTTCGAGGAGTGGGAGGGCCTGCTGGCCGGCTCGCTGCGGGAGCACGGCGCCGAACCCGCGCAGGCGGCCCAGCTCGCGACGCTGATCGTCGCGGCGGTCGAGGGAACCGTGGCCATGTGCCGCGCCAAGCGCAGCACGCAACCGCTGGACCACACGGCCGCCCAGCTCCAGGCGCTCATCGTCACCGCGATCGGGGACTGACCGCTGCCGCCCCGGACTCCCCCACCGGTTCGTCAGCCGCTGAGGCCGAGTTCCCCCGCGCGCACACCGGCCTGGAACCGCGACCCCGCGTCGAGGGTGTCGAGCAGTTCGGCGCCCCGGCGGCGACGGGTCCGCACGGACATGCCGAGTTCCTTCGCCGCCGCCGTGTCGGTCGCGACCGACCCCCAGCGCGCGCACGGGCTCCCTCACCCACCTGGAGGAGAACATGGCCGCCCGGTCGATCACCCTCACCCCGGAAGACCTCTCCGACCTCGTCCGACCCACCGGCGGGGGGCGCCTGCGCGTCGCTCCCCGGCGCACGCGACGGTCCCACCCCGAATCCGCCCGCCACGCCCCAGGGCGCCACCCGCACGCCACCCCCCGGCCGGAAAACGCTTGGACGCCGTGGCCGGCATCGCGGGACACTTCCGGACTCGACCCGAAACCTCACACATCCGTTGCGGCGATGGCCCCTGCCCGCACGCGCGGCGTGGCAGGCGGCCACAGGACGACACAGGGGTGGGATGGAAACGCCGGAAACACACAGGGTTTTACCGGGCAGGCGCTCGGTGCTGCTCGCACTTCGTCACTACGGACGGGAGTTGTCCCGGCTGCGCCGGTGGACGGCACCCGCGATGCTGCTCTCGGCACTGGGCAACATCGGAATCAACTACGTCGCGCCGCTGATCGTCGCCAAGCTCGTCGGCGACATCGCGAGGAACAGGGACATCACGGCCGGCTCGATGCTGCCGTACGTGCTCGCCTTCGCCGGTGTCCTGCTGGTGGCGGAGGCGCTGTGGCGCATCGCCCTGCACTGCCTCAACCGTCTCGACGCCCTGGGCATCGAGCATCTGTACGTGATCGGGATGGACGAACTGTTCGCCAAGGACGCCGCGTTCTTCCACGACAACTTCGCCGGTTCGCTGACCAAGCGGGTCCTCAGCTTCGCCTCCCGTTTCGAGCAGTTCGTCGACACGCTGACGTTCCAGATCGTGGGGAGTTTCGTGCCGCTGGCGTTCGGGGCGGTGGTGCTGTGGCGCTACGAACCGCTGCTCGTCGTCGGTCTCCTGGTGATGATCACGCTGACGGCGGTGCTGGTCGTGCCGCTGATCCGGCGCCGCCAGGCGCTCGTCGACCAGCGTGAGGAGGCGATCGCCCGGGTGTCGGGCCATGTCGCCGACAGTCTGATGAACATGGACACGGTGCGGGCGTTCGCCGCGGAGGAGCGGGAGGCCGCCGAGCACCGGACGCGGGTCGCGATGTCGCGCCGCCTCACCATGCGGTCGTGGGACTACGGCAATCTGCGCATCGACACACTGGTCGCGCCGATGTCCGTGCTCACCAACGCGATGGGCCTGCTGCTCGCCGTGACGCTGGGCGGCGGCGCGCACGGCGTCGAGGCGATCGTGGTCGCCTTCGCCTACTACAACAACGCGACCCGGATCATGTTCGAGTTCAACCAGATCTACCGCCGGCTGGAGAGCTCGATGACGGAGGCCGCGCAGTTCACCGAACTGCTCCTGACCCCGCCGACCGTGCTCGACCCGTCGGCGCCGGAGCCGCTGCGGCCCGGGGCAGCCGACGTCCGCTTCGAGAAGGTGACCTTCGCCCACCGGGGCGGGCGGCCACTGTTCGAGGGACTCGACCTGGCCGTGCCGAGCGGGGCGAAACTCGGTCTCGTGGGCCGGTCCGGCGGCGGCAAGACCTCCCTCACCCGGCTGCTGCTGCGGATGACCGACATCGACGGCGGCCGCATCCTGATCGGCGGCCAGGACATCAGCCGGGTGCGCCAGGCGGACCTGCGCCGTCGGATCGCGTACGTTCCGCAGGACCCGGCCATGTTCCACCGCACCCTGCGGGACAACATCGCCTTCGCCCGGCCGGACGCCACGGACGCCGACATCCGCCGGGCGGCCGAGGCGGCCCATGTCACGGAGTTCGCCGACGCGTTGCCGGACGGCTTCGACACCATGGTGGGCGAGCGGGGCGTCAAGCTGTCCGGCGGTCAGCGCCAGCGGGTCGCCCTTGCCCGGGCGATCCTGCGGGACGCGCCGATCCTGCTGCTCGACGAGGCGACCAGCGCCCTGGACTCCGAGAGCGAACTGCTGGTCCAGGAGGCGCTGTGGCGGCTCATGGATGGGCGGACCGCGCTGGTGGTGGCGCACCGGCTGAGCACGGTCGCCGGCATGGACCAGCTCGTCGTCCTCGACCGCGGCCGGATCGTCGAGCAGGGCACCCATCAGGAGTTGCTCGCGAGGGAGGGTGCCTACGCGAAACTGTGGCAGCACCAGTCGGGCGGCTTCCTGGACGACACCCCCGGCCGGGCGGAGGTGCCGTAGCGCCGCTACGCCGGCCGCCGGGCGAGGGCACGGGCCCGCGCCCTCAGGGCCTCCAGGAGGTCCACCGCCTCCTCGAAGGAGCTGTCCGCCATCGCGGGCAGCTCCCGGCGTACCACGGTCAGGGACGGGTACGTCGCCGGATCGAGGTCCTCGTAGACGTCTCGCCAGGACCTGTGGTCGGCCTCGCGCCGCTGTGGGGGAAGCGCGTGGAACGCCGCCTCGGCGGCGGCGTGGCTGAGAACGGTGTCGATGAAGGCCAGGTAGAGCCGTGCGGCGTCGGCCGGCCACACCGCCGCCATGCTGGATCCCTGTCCGACCGGCTGCGGCTGCGCCTCGGACCACAGCGGCATCAGCTTCGTCGAGCCGGGCGAGCTGCGGAAGTACGTCAGAGCTGGATGCGCACGGCTTCCAGGTCCACTTCCACGCGCTCGGCGACCGCGCCGTGCGTGAGGCGCTCGGCGCCGTGGAGTCCGCCCGCACCGCCAACGGCCGCCGCGACACACGTCACCACCTGGCGCACCTCCAGGTCGTCCACCCCGGCGGCCTGTCACGCTTTCGCGCGCTGGGCGCGAGCGCCAACCTGCAGATGCTGTGGGCCGCCCGCGACCCGCAGATGGACGAGCTGACCCTGCCCTTCCTGGGGGCGGAACGCGGGTCACGGCATATCCCTTCGGGGATCTGCTGCGGGCCGGGGCCACCCTCGCGGCGGGCAGCGACCGGCCCGTCAGCAGCCCCGACCGCTCCAGGCCATCCATGTCGCCGTCAACCGCGTCTCCCCCGAGGCACCCGAGGGCATGCCCGCGTTCTTCCCCGAACAGCGCCTCGACCTGGGGACCGCCATCGTCGCGTACACGGCGGGCAGCGCCCATGCGAACCACCTCGACGACATCACCGGCAGCATCACCGTCGGCAAGCTGGCCGACCTCGTCGGCCTGGACCGCGATCCGTTCGCGGGCCCTCCCGAGGAGATCGCCGCCACCCGGGTCCTGAAGACCTTCGTCGAGGGGCGGCGGGTCCACACCGCGCCTGAGGCGTGGTCCAATGCTCCGGGGTTTCCACGTGCGGAGGGGGTGAGGCGCGGTGGGGTCGTCGGGGCACGGAGCCATGCGGTCGGTGATGTGGGTGCTGCTCGCCGTCGTGGCGCTCGGCATCGGGGTGGCGTCGGCCCTTGAGGTAGGCGGGGCCCTGGAGCGGGAGCGGCAGTACCGCGCCGCGCCGGAGTGCGCCGCTGTCCCCGTCGAGGCGTCCGGGTGCGTGGGGGAGCAGGAGTTCACCGTGCGCGGCGCCGACATGAACCGCGGGGAGCGGGGCGATTCTCCGGAGGCGGAGCTGGTGCCGCCGTCCGGCGAGCCGTGGGAGGTGACGTTCCTGCGCACCGAGCCCGTGATGTCCGAGATGGAGCGGGGCGAGAAGGTCGTCGGTGTGATCTGGGACGGCCGGGTCGTCGAGGTCCGGGACGCCGAGGGCCGTCGGCAGCAGACGTCCGACGGGCCCGTGGGATGGCCCGAGGACCGTCTGGGCGGTGCGCTGGCCTGCGTCTCGTTCGGCCTGGCGGCACTCGCGGGTGGGCTGTGGCCGCTCTTCGCGCGAGGCGAGGCGCGTCACATGACGGCGGCGAAGATGGTGCGGTGGCACGGCGTCGCCCTGGGCGCCACGGCCATCATGACGCTCTGGGCGCAGGCCTCCAACGACTGGCCGCTGTGGGCCATCCCGGCGATCTGGGGGCCGCTCGCGCTGCTGCTCCTGGCATCCATGACGGCCTTCACCCTCGGCGCGCTGCGCGGCGAGCTGGACGACGACGCGCCCGCCCCGCGGGAGGCCCGGCCGCAGACCTCGTGAGCGTGTGGCCGCTCAGGGCTGCCGGGCGTGCACGGGACTGTGGGCGACATCGTCCGGACACCCGCGGTGCGGCTTCCGCGTCCGCCGGTCGCGCCGCCAGTCGTAGGCCGCGAGGGCCAGGGACGCGGCCATCCCGACGAGCCCGGCGACCATCGCGAGGAAGAGGGCACCGCGGTAGTCGTCGCTCCTGTCGGCGAGCACCAGGTAGAAGAGGCCGGGCAGGGTGGCGGTGCCCACCGCGGCGCCCAGGCGCTGCCCGGTCTGCAGGGCGCCGCCCGCCGCTCCCGCCATGTGCACGGGTACATCGCGCAGCGTCATGGTGATGTTGGGCGAGATCACGCAGCCGCCGCCGACACCGCCGATGAACAGCACCGGGGCGGCGATCCAGGGGGCGACGTCGAGGGGCGCGAAGCGCAGCAGCAGCGCGGTGCCGCCCAGCCCGAGGATGACGCCCGTGAGCCCGCCGACGGTGAGCAGGCGGCCCAGCCGGTCCACGAGGCGCCCGGAGACCGCGGCGCCCAGGGCCGAGCCGAGGGCGAAGGGAGTGACCGCGAGACCCGACTTGAGCGGGGAGAAGCCCAGGCCGTGCTGGTAGAAGAGGGCGAAGACCAGCCAGACGCCGCTGAAGCCGATGAAGTAGAGCGTGCCGACGCCGGCACCGACGGCGTAGCCGCGCACGGTGGTGAACAGGCGCGGGTCGAGCAGCGGCTGGGTCCCGCGGTTCAGCAGGCGGCGCTGCCAGCGGGTGAAGACGAACAGAAGCCCGGCGCCGGCCGGGAACAGCCACCACAGCCGTGTGAGGCCACCGGTCTCCGCCTGGACCAGCGGGTACATGAGCGCGAGGACGCCGAGGCCGAGGAGCAGGACACCGGGCAGGTCGACGTGTTCGCGGCCGGAGCGCCGGGTGCGGGGCAGCAGGCGGCGGCCGAGCAGCACCGCGAGGATGCCGATGGGGACGTTGACGTAGAAGATCCACCGCCAGCCCTGGGCGCTGTCGGCCAGGGCGAGGATCAGGCCGCCGGTGAGGGGGCCGACGGCGGAGGAGATGCCGACGGTGGCGCCGAAGAAGCCGAAGGCCCGGCCGCGCTCCCCGCCGCGGAACATCTGCTGGATGAGCGCGGAGTTCTGCGGGGCCATGAAGCCGGCCGCCAGGCCCTGGGCGAGCCGGGCCACCACCAGCAAGGTGATGTTGGGGGCCGCCCCGCAGGCCGCGCTGAAGAGCACGAAGCCGCTGAGGGCGAGCAGGAAGATGCGGCGCCGGTCCAGGGCGTCGCCGAGCCGGCCGGCGGTGACGAGGGCGAGGCCGAAGGAGAGGGCGTAGCCGGACACCACCCACTGCACCTCGGCCGCGGAGGCGTGCAGCTGTTCCTGGACGGTGGGCAGGGCGACCGCGACGATCGACACGTCCAGCAGGCTCATGAAGCCGGCCACCAGCGTGACCCACAGGGCCCGCCACCGGTTCGGGTCCGGTGCGTAGCCGTCCTCGTGCCCGCCCTGGTTCCGGCCACCCGCCGCCGACATCGTCACTTGGGCTCCTCTCACCAGGCACGCACCCGGCGAACCAGGTTCCCCGCCGGGTCGTGGGCACACCCCGCGCCGGAGATCCTCCAGGGCGGCGCGGCGCCCGCTTCTCACCCTGAGCGCCCGCGCATCACGGTGCGTGTTCGGATGGATGCCACGCGAAGGGGTCCGTTTGAGTGAGCAAGATCGGTGCAGGCGTGCTGCTGCGGGGAAAGACGAACGGCGAAAGGAACCACGCGATGGCGGCGACCGACAACGACGAGTCGGTGGATCCCGCGGCTGTGAGACGACACCGGGTGCTGTTCCGGGCGATCGACAAACGACGCAATCCGAAGCTGCGTCGCAGCGACATCACGGTGACCGACGAGGCGGCGGTCAAGCGTGCCACCAAGGCCGCCGCTCTCGGCAACGCGATGGAGTGGTACGACTTCGGTATATACAGCTACCTGGCGTCGACCATCGGGAGGGTCTTCTTCCCCTCGGGCAACGACACCGCGCAGCTGCTCGGCTCCTTCGCGACCTTCGCGGTCGCCTTCCTGGTGCGCCCTCTCGGGGGGATGGTCTTCGGGCCGCTCGGGGACAAGGTCGGCCGCAAGCGCATCCTCTCCCTCACCATGATCTTGATGGCGGTGGGGACCTTCGCCATCGGTCTGGTGCCCTCGCACGCCGTGATCGGTCTGTGGGCCCCGGCGCTGCTGATCTTCTTCCGGCTGGTGCAGGGCTTCTCGACGGGCGGGGAGTACGGGGGCGCCTCGACGTTCATCGCGGAGTACGCGCCCGACAGGCGGCGCGGCTTCTTCGGCAGCTTCCTGGAGCTCGGCACCCTCGCCGGGTACGTCGGGGCCTCCGGCCTCGTCGTCGCCCTCCAGACCCTCCTCAGCGACGAGCAGATGCTGGCGTGGGGCTGGCGCGTGCCGTTCCTGGTCGCTGCCCCGCTCGGCCTCATCGGGCTGTACCTGCGGCTCAAGCTGGACGAGACGCCCGCCTTCCAGAAGCTGGAGGGCGGCCAGGCCAGGGCGAGCGAGGCCGCCGACGCCGTGGAGACCTCGGCGGCGGCCGACCTCGGCAAGATCTTCACCCGGTACTGGCGGCCCCTGCTGCTGTGCCTGGCGCTGGTCGCGGCGTACAACATCACCGACTACATGCTGCTGTCGTACATGCCGACGTACCTGTCCGACGAGCTGGGCTACGGCACCAACCACGGGCTGCTGATCCTGCTCGTCGTGATGGTGGTGCAGATGTGCCTCATCAACCAGGTCGGGCGGCTCTCGGACCGCTTCGGGCGAAAGCCGCTACTGATGACGGGGATGCTCGGGTTCCTGTTCCTGTCCCTGCCGTCGTTCCTGCTCATCCGGCAGGGCGGCGTCGTCCTCATCACCCTGGGCCTGCTGTTGATGGGGCTCTCGCTGGTGGCGATGCTCGGCACGATGTCGGCGGCGCTCCCGGCGATATTCCCCACCCAGGTGCGCTACGGGTCGCTCTCGGTGGCCTACAACCTGGCCACCTCGATCTTCGGCGGCACCACACCGCTGGTGATCACCGCCCTGATCAGCGCCTTCGACTCGACCCTCATGCCGGCGTACTACGCCACCGGCGCCGCGGTCATCGGCGTCATCGCCGTGCTGTGCATGCGGGAGACCGCGAACAAGCCCCTGGCGGGCTCCCCGCCGTCCGTGGAGACGGAGGCGGAAGCGCGGGAACTCGTCCAGGCGCAGTCCCCCCGGCCCCGGTTCTGACCGGCGCGCAACGCCCCGTCCGCACGGAACGCGGACGGGGCGTTGCGCGATTGGGCCCGGCCAGGCCGGGAACGCGGTACGCGCCACGACAGTCGAGGTGAGGCCGGTGAGGCGATGACCGAGTACGAACGTTCCCGCACGATGCCCGCCCAGGCCGAGCAAGTCTTCGACCAGGCCGCGAACGTCGGCCGGCTGGACAGCTGGCTGCCGGAGGCCCTGCACGTGGAGGCCGGGGAACTGCCGGCCGTCACCGTGCACGAGGACCGCACCGACGAGGACACCTCGGCCGTGCTGCGCGCCCGGCGGGACCAGATGCGGCTCGAGTGGGGGACCCGCGACCGGGGCGGCTACGCGGGCTGGCTCCAGGTGGCCGGGATCGATGGCGGCGCCAGTGAGGTGACCGTGCATCTGTCGTTCTTCGACGACGGCCACGACCCTGGCGAGCGGGCCGTCGCCGACGCCCTGGACACCAGCCTGCGGCGGCTGGAGGAGCAGGTGCGGCTGCACGTCGACCACGCGGCCGGCTGACCCGCCGTGGCGCGCGTCAAGAGGTACGGCGTCGCCGCGTCCGGGCAGTGGACCGATGAGGAGGAAGGCCGGCGCCGGCTGCCCTCCGGTGAGGTGCACGCATGGGAGCCGGGCCGCAACGAGACGGTCTGCGGCCTGTCCCTCAGCCGCTCCCAACTGGTCCGCTTCCCGCACGTCGACTGGCCGGACACCTTTCCGGAATCGGGCGGCGCGGCCGACCGGGTACAGCGGCAGTGCCCGCGCTGCGCCTCGGTGGCGGGACGCCGGGGCCCCGATGCCCGCCCGCGGTGGCACCGCACCCGTCCCCGCCCGTGAGACCGATCGCGCCCCGCCGCGCCCCACGGCGCGTGATCTCGCGACGTGCACCGTGCCGGCCTTGGTGGTCCTGGCCGAACGAGCCGAGCCCACGACCCGCGGCGCGCTGCGACCGCCGCACGCCGGCTTCTGCCCGCGGCGAGGGTCGTCACCCTCCCCGGCGCCTCTCACCATTCCCTCCCCACCGAACGGCCCGCGGAGCTGAACCGGCTGCTGACGGAGTTCCTTGCCTGAAGCCGTACGGGCCCGTGTCCGCGGCTGACGGAGCGCGGGGCCTGCGGCACCGCGGCCTTCCGTCAACCGCGCTCCCGGCCGCCGCACACGGAGGCGGCGCCGCACGCGGCAGGCCGGGGGCGGATCGGGACACCGTTGGTGCGCAGTACCTCGCGGACGTCGAGGATCAGCGAGAACACCTCCCGATTGCGGTCTTCGCCCTGCTCGTCCCAGGCCCGCTGCTCGGCCTCGACAGCCATCCGGTCCTCGGCGAACACACGCTCGGTGAAGCGCCTGATGAAGGGCCAGGCGAGCTGCAGAGCGCCGGGGATCCGCGGCTTCTCGATCATGAGCAGCCCGAAGGTGTGACACCTGCGCTGCTCGGCGTCCTCGGGCACGTAGGCGACCCAGAGGCGGAAGGCGGGCCGCTCCGCGTTCTCCGGGACCAGATCGAGGGTCTGGTACGGGTACACGGTGCGGATCGTCATGACGTCGCGGGAGTCGCTGCCGCCGATGCCCTCGGAGGCCAGCAGGCCGGCCCCGCGGTTGCGCTTGCCCCCGGCATGACTGAAGAGGTACCTGGCCTCCACCGACCGCTCGTCGCTCCGGTAGTCCAGCAGTTCGGGATGGAGTCTGCCGACGACGCCCCGGTGGAGGAACTGGTGGTTCATGTCGAGCAGGTTCTCGTGCATGAACGAGTAGTGGCAGCGCACGGTCCGGGAGTAGGTCATGGTCTTGCAGCGCGGTGACCCGAACGCCGGCAGGTCCGGCAGGGGCGTGCCGGCCGCCTTGCCGGGGTCGCCCGGGAACGCGAACACCAGGCCGTACGCCTCCCGGACGGGGTAGCCGCGCACGCCCCGCGGCGGCCGGCCGTCGCCCTTGGAGAGGTAAGGGATCTGCGAGATGCGGCCGTCACCGCGATAGGCCCAGGCGTGATAGCAGCAGCGCAGTGCCTCGCCCTCCACGACGCCCATGCTCAGCGGCACCTGACGGTGAGCGCAGCGGTCCTCCAACGCGTACACGGTGCCGCTCTCGCCGCGGTAGAGCGCGATGCGCTCACCGGCGAACGTCGTCGCGAACGTCCCCTTGCTGCGCACGTTCTTCGACAGCGCCACGGGATACCAGAAGTCCGGGTTCGCACCGACGCGCCGGAGGTCGATCATGCCGGTGACCGGGTCGCGATGCTCAGAGGGCCACTCGGCCCCGGCAGAGAAGGCCCCGGCCTCGTCGGTCTCGGTCATACCTCTCCCTCGCGCATGCGGGCGGCGACTGCCGCATCACGTCAGGCAGCACCGAGCTGCCGACGGACGCCCCGGCACGGCCCATCCTGATCGCGGCGCGCCGGTCGCGCCCTGCCCAGCGCGTACGGACGGGTGAGCCCGGTGCGTACGGACGGGTGGGACACCTCGGCCCTCAACGGTCAGGGCCTCATCAGTCCGCCGACCCACCAGTCGTGGGGCTTGCCGTCGTTGGCGATGCCGCGGTGGCGCAATGTCCCTTCGACGGTGAAGCCGAGCTTCTCGGCCACGGCCCGTGAACCGCTGTTCCCGGTCATGGCCCACCACTCGATGCGGTGGACGTCGAGCGTGGCCCACCCCCAGTCGCACAGCGCCCGCGCGGCCTCGACCGAAAAGCCCTGGCCGCGCTGCTCCTTGACCGCCCAGTAGCCCAGTTCGTACACGCCTTGGCTCACCTTGGTCAGGCAGTAGGAGCCGACGAGCACCGCGGTGTCCTTGCGGAACGCTCCGAGGACGTAGTCCTTGTCGGTGGCCCAGCCCTCGGGCCACTCCCCACCGACCTTCTTCTCGGCGTCCTGCCGTGTGAAGGGCACGGGGACCGGCGTGTAGAACTGGATGTCCTCGTCCTGGCAGGCGTCGAACACGGCGTCCACGTCGCCCGGTTCGAAGGCCCTCAGTACCAGGCGCTCGGTCTCGAGAGTCACTGGATCCACCGCGTCAGTATGAGCGCGTGCCATGGCCCACGGACAGCGAATATTCCGTCCCGGCCCCGTGCCCCCGTGTCACTCCCCGTTGCGCAGCCTGCCCGCCGGGGAGACCCGCGACTTCGTCTCCTCGGTGTGGCCCAGGGCGGTCAGCCGGGTGATCCCCGCGTCCAGGCGGGTGAGGGCGGGGCGTTCCGGGTCGAGGCCCTCCAGCGCTCCCCCGAGGCAGGACGCACTCGGTCCTGGAGGGCGGCGGCTTCGGCGAACTCGTCCCTCCCACCTGCCTTGTTCGCCTCGTCGGCCGGCAGGTCCGCGCGCAGCCGCGCGAGCGGGCGACGGCCGGGTCGTCGGAGTGGCTGTAGTCGCGGGCGGCGACGAGCGTGCGCGGCCGCGCCCAGCAGGCCGCCACCCCCAGGCGTCCCTGCCCGCCCAACGCCCTTTCGCGGACGACGAGTTGGCGAAGGGCGTTCGGGGCGGCGGCGGCCGGGCGGATGGTGGGCAGGGGGCGACGGGGGCGGCCGGGACCCTGTCGTCGAGGCTGAGGCTGCGGGCTGCGGGCTGCGGGCTGCGGCAGCGGCAGCGGCAGCGGCAGCGGCAGCGGCAGCGGCAGCGGCAGCGCAGGGTCAGCTCCAGTGTCCAGGGGCGTGGCGCTGTCGAGGCGGGCCCGGCGGCGTTCGGCGTGGGTCGTGATGCCGTCGCGGCCGTCGAAGCGGGTGGCGAGGTCGTCGACGCGGCTTCGCGCCTCCGCGCGCAGACCGGTCACGGTCCAGGTACGGCCCGCGTACCCGGCGGCGGGCAGGTCACCGTGGCCGACGACCTCGACACGCTCGAGGAGGATCCTCCACGCCGGTGAGGGAGTCGAACTGTCCAGCGGTGAGTCGACCTCGCCGAACAGACCCCGGGTTCTGGGCGAGCAGTTCCGGGCGGCGCGCCTCGTTGCCGGTCAGCGCAGGACTCCTCACCAGGTCGGAACGCCTGCCCCGCAGGAGGCGGACGCGACCCCGCGTGCCGTCGGGGAAGGGGCGGGCGCCACGGGCACGGCGGCGCGCATCCGGTCAGGCCTCGGGGACGCGCAACGCCAAAAGGGCCACGTCGTCGTCGTTGCCGGCGGGCCGGACGCGGCGCAGGAGCTCGTCGGTGAACAAGGCGAGGGGACGGTGCGCGAGGGCGGCGGCGTGCTGGCGCAGTCGGCTCAGTCCCTCGTCGAGGGTGTGGCGGGGTGCCTCGATGAGGCCGTCCGTGTACAGCACCAGGGTGGAACCGGGCGGGAGCAGCGCGGTGGCGTCGGGGCGCCGGGTACCCGTCTGGGTGCCCAGGAGGATGCCGTGGCCGTCGGTGAGATAGCGGGCCAGGCCGTCCCGGCTGATCAGCAGCGGCGGAGGGTGACCGGCGTTGGTCCAGGACAACTTCCACTGCCCGTCGTCGGCCGGTTCGACCCGGGCGAAGATCGTCGTGGCCATGGTGACGTCGGTGATGTGCTGGATCGCCTCGTCGAGCCGTTCGACGATCCGGCTGGGGGGTTCGTGCTGGGACCAGGCGTAGGCGCGGAGCATGTTGCGGACCTGCGCCATGCCGGCCGCCGCCTCCAGGTCGTGCCCGACGACGTCTCCGACGGCCAGGGCGGTGGACTCGTCGGCCAAGGGGAAGGCGTCGTACCAGTCGCCGCCCACCTGCGAGGCGTCGGGGGCGGGCAGGTAGCGGACGGTCATCTCCAGGCCCGCGACGCCCGGCATCTGCGGCAGCAGGTGGTTCTGCATGGTCTCGGCCACCTTGCGCTGACGCTGGTAGAGGCGTGCGTTGTCCAGGGCGAGACCGGCACGGCGGGCGATGTCCTCGATCAGCGGGAGGTCCACGGGCGTGAAGGCCGAACGGTTCTCGTCGCGCCCCAGGGTCAGCGCTCCCAGGACCGCGCGGGTGCTGCGGATGGGCGCGATGGCCGCCGAGTGCATCCCCGTGGCTTCGAACAGGCGGCGCTGCTCGACCGCGATGCCGGAATCCGGTGACCCCTGGTAGGTCCGCGGTCCGGCCAGGTCCGACGCGACGCCGCGCAGGGCTCTGGACAGGGGCATCGGGGATTCCTCCGGGATCGGCGGCATCGGCCCCTGGAGGTCCTCGCGGTGCGTGTACGTGTCACCCTCGGCGTGGACCACGACGCTGCGCCACACCTCGTCCCGTTCGGTGATCAGATCGACGACGATCCAGTCCGCGAGCCGCGGCACGACCAGGCGCACCAGGCGGCGCAGCGCCTCGTCCACGTCCAGCGTGGAGGTCAGCTGCGCGGTGGTCTCGGCGAGCAGCGCCAGCCGGTGCAGCTCGGACAGCGGCTGGGCCGCCGGTTCCGGTTGCGGATCGCCGAGCTCCTGGTGGTCGGGGGCGTGGAAGACGACGAGCGTGCCCGCGTGCCGGCCGCCGACGTCGTACGGCGTGATCAGCCAGGAGATGCGCAGCAGGGTGCCGTCGCCGGAGACGAAATAGGCCTCGTCGGCCTGGGCGGTGCGCCCGGCGTGGAACGGCTGCCGCATGGCGCACTGGGTTCTCGGCAGTGGCTGCCCCTGCGGGCCCCGGTGCAGCAGGTCGTGCGCGTCATGGCCGATCAGATCGTCGGCGGAGCGGCCCAGGAGCTGCTCGGCGCGGGTGTTCGCGGCGACGATGCAGCCCTGCTCGTTGACGACGTAGGCACCGGCGCCGATGGCTTCCAGAGTCCCGGCCAGCACGACGGACGCTGTCGGCACGGACGGCCCGTGAAAGGACTCCGTGTGCTCCGGCCCCGTCATCGCGGCCTCCCTGCTGATCGGGCCGGCGTACCTGTCGCCGGCATGCCCTGCCTGCTTGCCTTCCCCGTATGCCCCTGCGAGGAAGAATTCCACGTCGTGCGACGACGCGCAGCGCGTGCGGGCCCCTGACCTGGCCTTTCGGGAGCAGGGCCGAGCCGAAGCCGCCCCTGGCCCGCGGGGAGCCGGGACGAGCGCTCAGGTCAGGTCCAGGTCCGCGTACAGGGGGTGGTGGTCCGAGTGCGGACTCGGAAGCACGCGGTGCCCGAGCGGGACGATCCCTCGCAGGAACACGTAGTCGAACTTGCTCTGCCAGTCGGTGGTCGGCCGGCAGGTCCCGGTGGGCGACGGACGGCACTGCGGGTCGACGTCCGTGGCCAGTGCCCACAACCGGTCGAGTTCGGGAGCGTCCGGCACGGCGTTGAGATCGCCGAGCAGGATCGCGCGGTCGTGCCGGGCGAACTCCGAGGCGAGCACACGGGTCTGACCGACCCGTACATCCTCTTGCCGCCGCTGGGCGAGATGTGTGTTGAAGACCCGCACGGACCGGTCGCCCACGGTGGTGGTCACGGCCATGTACCCGCGGTCCTCGGATCCGCCGTCGGGATACTCCACGGTGACGGGGTCCGTCATCGGCGCGGCGGAGAGGATGGCCTGGCCGTAGGCGCCCGGGCTCCACGGCGCGCCGCCGCAGCGGCCCCACTTGCGCAGCACGCTCCCGTACTCGACGCGGTACACCAGGCCGTGAAGGTTCTCCAGGTACTCCCGGATCCTCTCGACGTCACGCACGCACGCTTCCTGGAGGCCGACGACCTGGGGCGCGTACGCGGCGATCTCCGCGGCCCGGTCGACATCGCTCGTCTCGCAGGGGTTGCAGATGTTCCACGTCATGACACGGTTCGCCACGACGTCCCGGACGGCCTCGGCGCGCCGCGCCCCGGCGTACAGGGCGCCGTCCGGTGCGCTGGGGCCGACGAGCACCACGAAAACCGCCGCCATGGCGCCCGCGAACAACCGCGCTCCCGTCCCCCTACCGAGCACCCTCGCCTCCTCACCATGGATACACCCGGCGTCCGGGCCTCCCCGTACGAGGTTATGGGACGGGGTCACCGGGCACGCGGGCACGGTGCCCTCTCGTATCGCTCCGCCCCGGGGGGAGAGGCTGCCGGGGCCCGTGCCACGCTCCCCGTCCTGGCGCCTTCGGCCGGGAACGGCCAGGCTGTGCGTAGGGTGGCTGAACTGGTGATCGACACAGGCGGTGGCACATGGAGTGGCAGAAGTTCGCCGAGGAGATGGCCGTGCTCGCGCGGACGCTGCTCAAGCAGGACTCGGTGCAGCAGACGCTGGACGAGATCGCGGCGTCGGCCGTGAAACTGGTGGACGGCTGTGACGCGGCCGGGATCCTCGCGGTGCGCAAGGGTCGCGCCGTCACGCTGTCCTCCTACGGCGACATGGTCGAGGAATCCGACCGGGTGCAGGGTGAACTGGGTGAGGGGCCGTGCTTCGATCTCGCCCGTCGCGCGGACGAGGACCGCGTGTTCCGGATCGCGGACATGACCCGGCCCCAGCCGGACTGGCCGCGGTACGCCGAGGCCGCCCGCGCACTGGGCATCGGGAGCATGACCGGGATTCTGCTCTACACCCATGACGAGGACTTCGGCGCGCTGAACCTGTACGCCCGCCGCCCGGGGGTCTTCACCGAGGAGAACACCACCGCCGGCTGGCTGCTGGCCTCGCACGCCGCCGTCGCCCTCGCGGACGCCCGCACCATCGATCAGCTGGAGCACGCCCTGGAGACTCGGCACGCCATCGGCGAGGCCATGGGCATCCTCATGGAACGCCACGGGATGAGCGAGGAGGACGCCTTCAACGTGCTGCGCAACATCTCCCAGCACCACAACATCAAGCTGCGGGACGTCGCGCAGCGGATCCGTGACAAGCGCACCGGTGATCCGGCGTGACGGCGGACGGGCGGTGTCGATGATCACCACAGACGGGTCCTCTCAACCGTCCGGACCGCTCCCGCGCCTGCAGCGCCCCCGACGAGGGCTTTCGGACCAGTCCACGCCCGGTGTCCGATCGCGGCCTTCGGTTACCGGAACGCCGATGGCACCAGCACCCCGCACCGCAGTCCCCTCGTCCCCCCTGCGGCAACCGTCCGCGCCCGTCCCGCCCGGCCGGCCGAGATCGCAGGTGCCGGGCCACTGGGTCACCCCGGCATCGCAAAGTTCCTGACCGCGTCACCGTTCGTCGCGCTGTCACGAGGGAACCGCTCCCGTGATGGAGAACGGTGGTACCGGACAGCGGTATGCCTCGGCGTCCGGCGTGAGCGCCACGCACTCCAGGCAGACTCCCGCGAGGGACGGTGGACGGTTCCCGATCACACCACACCATCGGCCGACGGCGGACACCTCACGCTCCCACCCGGTACGAGAGCGTAGCCGTCAATGAGGGTTTTCTGACAGTTCAGGTCCGGCACGGTCAGGTGCGCCTCTTGCCCGGCAGCCAACTAGTCGGCGCTCGGAGGGAGGGCGGCTGGTCCTGCGCCTGCTCCAGCCGGAGCAGGCGCCGTGCGGCGAGGCAGTCGATGAGTACGCTGACACGTCGCGGAACGTGCCCGTCCTCCTCGAGCAGTGCGTAGATGTCGGCAGCCGGTGTCGACAGGTGCGGCAGGACCCTGCGAGCTCGCCCCGCTCCAGAGGCGGTCTGACGTGCCACTCGGAGCGCATGGCGAGGACGGGTCGGCCGACTCGGGGTCCGAGCCAACTTCCGGGTTGCCAGCCTGAGTTAACGTCGATAACTTATCGTCCTCGACTCACATGGGAGCAGCCCGTGCCCACACTCGCAGCCGAAGACGTCTACGCGCTCGCGCCGTACGCCAAGACCCTCGGAGTCGTGTTCGACGAGATGACGGCAGCCGGCGTGCGAGCCACGCTGGCACATGATCTCTCGCTCTCCACGGTGGGCGGTGGCCTCCATGGCGGCGCCTTGATGGGACTCGCCGATGTGAGCGGTGCCGTGTGCGCCGCCCTCAACGGTCCGGCCGGCGCCGCACCGGCCACCGTGGAGTCGACCACGCACTTCCTTCGGCCGGCACGCACAGACGTCGTGGCGACAGCTCGTCCCCTGCGCGTGGGTCGCAATACCGTCATCGAGGTCGACATACACGATGCCGAAGGCGAACTGTGCGCCCGGGTGACCCAGGTCGTCACCGCGGTCAAACCGAAGACATCCTGATGCCGCTGCCTCCCGAAGGCCCCAGTCTGTGAGCGGCTCCCGCATGCGCGCCGCCAAGGGCCAGGGCGGCCTGCTCCGCGACCGGCTTCTCGACATCGCCGATCAACTGCTCGAGGACGGGGGCGCCGACGCTCTTACGATTCGCGCGGTGGCGACGAGCGCGGGAGTCACCCCGCCGGCCGTCTACCTCCACTTCGCCTCGAAGAGGGAACTCGTCCACGCCACATGCCTGCGTGTGTGGAGTTCGCTGTTCATCGAGTTGGAAGCAGTGTCCCGGAACGTCCCGGATCCGGTGACGGCGCTCTACGAAACCTGCGTCGCCTACATCGCATTCGGGCTTCGCCATCCCTCCCAGTACCGGCTGGTGATGGATGGCGAGGCCACCGAAGCCAGTCGCCGGAACGAGGACGCGTGTTTCCGCTATGTCCGGGACAAGGTCTCAGCCTGTCTCGATGCCGGGGTGCCGGTGGAGAGCACCACCGAAACCGCCAGACTGCTGTGTGCCGGCGTGCACGGCGCGGTGTGTCTCCTGATCCACCAGGAACGCGACGCATGGCCTGCGGACACCGCTCGCTATGCCGCCCGGGCGGCGTCCTCAGCCGTGCACGGCGCTCTTCTCACCGCATCTCACGCCTCCCGACCCTCGATGTCCGCCGTGATGCGGTCGGGCTGAACGCCGGCGACGACGAGGCGGCGCGATGTGCGCCATGCTCGTCATGATGGCCGCCCGACCGCCCGTCGCGGATCAGTGGCCACCGCTCGACGTAACCGCCAGGCGCTTCTTGAACGTCCTGCCGCCGTCCTTCGACTCGAACACCCCGGTTTGGGTGGCGGCGAGGACATGCTCGGCGCCGACGACGGTGAGTGCCTGTGGCCGGCCGCCCGGCACGGTGGAGACCTTTTTCCATGTGGTGCCGCCGTCCGTGCTGCGCTTGAGGCCGCCGGAGGTGTCGATGCCGTAGAGGCCGTCCTTCGCGCCCCAGGAGAGGAAGGCCATCACCGGCTCCTTCCCCGGGGCGAAGGTGTTTCCGCCGTCGCTGCTGCGTGCGACGCCTTCGGCGGTGGTGGCCAGGACGACGCCGGGGTCGGTGGGGCTGACTGCGATGTCCAGCGCTTTCAGCCGGGCCCCGTCCTTCCAGGAGACGCCATCCTTGGTCGTGCGCACCAGGCCGTTGGTGGAGTCGTAGCCAAAGACGGTGCCGCGGGCGGACTCCAGGGCGTGGAAGTCGGACTCGCCTGCCAGAGACAGTGACTTCCAGGTCTCGCCCGCGTCGGTGCTCTTGATGAGCCCCTTGTTGCCGCCAGAGGTCGGGTGGCCGCTGGCGTAGAACGTCTTGTCGTCGGCCACGGTGAAGCCCATGAAGTCGTCCTTGCTGTCGCCCACCAGCTCAGGCTCTCCCTTGGCGTCGGCGGTGTAGACGCCTTCGTGGGTGGCGACGTAGAGACGCTGGTCGGCGGGGTCGAGACCGAGACCGTGGATGTGGCTCACGGTCGTCCCGGAAGCGGCGGACGAGCCGTTCGATTCTGCGCTGTCTCCGTTGCTGGAGCATGCGGCCAGTGTGAGGGCGAGAGCCAGGGCAGTGGCCGCCACGGCGGCAGGGCGCTTGTTCATGATTCCTCGGGGGCGTACTGGGGCACGGGAGCGGCGACCGCCGATCACGGTCGTGCCGGCATGGGAAGGTGACCGCCCGGGCTCCTCGGGTGCGCGCCCCGGAGCCCCGGGCGGTCAGTGGGTGATGAGGATCAGAGCCGGTCGAGGATCTTCTCGAACTTCTCAACCTCGGCGGACTGGGCGCTCACGACGTCGCCGGCCAGCTTCTTGGCCGTGGCGTTACGACCCTTCTTCCGCTCGTCCTCCGCCATGATGATCGCGCCCTTGTGGTGCTCGATCATCATCTCCGCGAACATCCGGTCGAACTCGGTGCCCTTGGCAGCGTCGAGCTTCTTCATGTCCTCGTCGGACATCATTCCGGACTTCCCGGACCCGTGGTCCATGCCGGGCATGCTCTCCCCAGCGGACTCCGGCTTGCCCCAGACCTTCAACCAGGACTTCATGGTCTGGATCTCGGGGTCCTGGGCCTTCTCGATCTCCGCGGCCAGAGTCTTGATCTCCGCGTCGGAGGCCCGGCCGTCCGCGAGCTTGGACATCTCCAGGGCCTGCTCGTGATGCGGGATCATCATCTGCGCGAACATGACGTCCGCGTCATTGAACGCGCCGGGCGCCGGGTTCTCACCCGTCGACTGGGTCGGCGAGGAGGAGGCGGAGGCAGCGCTGCCGCTCCCGTGGTCCATGCCCTCCATGTCGTTCCCGCCGCAGGCGGCGAGCAGCAGCCCGCCCGCCGTGATGGCGCCCACCACCGCGAGACGGCGGCTCAGGCGGCGGTTGAGGGCGTGCTTGTAGGCAGTCATGTGCGAGGTACCTCTTGTCGTCAGTTCTGTCTGTGCGGACCAGGCGTCTGCGCGGGCAGCACGGAAGTGGCCGCCCGACGGTTCGGCCTATATCCGCAGAACTGACAACTGGGAGAGAAGCGGTCTTGGCGGTGGAGTGCCGGGGCGCGCCAAGGCCATCGATCGGGCGAGAAGGACGGTCAGCCGCTCATGTCGGCGGAACACCAGCGCATGCAGGAACAGCCCGAGCAGCCACACGGTGAGAACCGCCAAGCACACGGACATCGGGTCCATGCCGCTCGGGAACTCGTTCACCGGCGACTTGGTGGGCGACGCCGCCGTCCCGTGCTCGGCCGTCGTCTCCGGCAAGGACAAGGGCTCGGAGGGTGCGGCCTGATGGGCCATGCCGTCCTGGTGCGCACCCGCGACAGCGGGGATCGCGCCGCTCATGCCGTGCCCGGAGGAATGTTCGGGGTGGCCCATCGTGTGCATGGCGAACACGCCCAAGGTGAGCATGACGACCAGCAGGAGGTACCCGAAGGCCCCACCTGCGCGTAGCCGTCCGCTCATGCTCAAGCCTGCCCTCCGTACTCGACCTACAGGGATACTACTAAGTCCCTTGGTACTGGGCGCCGGCACCGGGCGCCGGCCGCCCCGTACGACAAGGCGGCTGCGGCTACCTCGGCACCGCCATCGCTGCAGCCCTCACGATCTGGTTGCATACCGCCGGACATGCCTGAGCCGGCCCGGCCCCGGAGCCCCGTTCTCGGACCCGTCGTCGCCCGGAGGCCGTCGGCCCGACGGCGAGGACGGCAAGGGTCACAAGGGCGGCGACGGCGGTGAGCGTGCGGGCGTTGTCGAACAGTTCCCAGCGGCGCAGGATCTCCGCACCGTCGGCCGGCGGAGTGGTGGCGGCCCACTGTGTGACGCGGCCGTTGATCGGGACGTTCCCGAACCGGGTGACCAGGAGGGCGCCAGGGTCAGGGTGCACGCCGTACAGGCGAGGGCGCGGTCCCGGGCGCGGGTCGGCACGGCAAGGGTGAGGGAACCGAGAGTCGAGACCGCCATCGCGCCCTGCACGGTGATCCCGACCCCTGCCAGCAGCGGCGGCACGGCCTGCGCGGTCAGGGCGCGAGGGGACCGCCCAGTACGTCGAGGACGGTCCCTCCGAGCAGCCCCAGAACGACGGATCCGGCCGCCGCACCGTAGGCGGTCACAGCGGCCGTCCGTGACGTCTGTCGGGCATCACCTGCTGGTCCGCGCGCGAGGAACGCCGGGGCGATCCAGCGCAGGTAGTAGAAGAGGGATGCCACCGTGTTGACGGCTGCGACGACGGCCAGCCAGGCGTAGTCGCCGTCGAAGGCCGCGCTGAAGGCCTCCAGTTTGCCGAGGAAGACCGCGGTCGGGGGCGTGCCCACCAGGCCCAGCAGGCAGACGACGAGCGAGCCCAGCAAGGCCGGGTGCGCCCGTGCCAGGCCGCGGTAGTCGTCGATGGTGTGGGCTCCGGGAAGTGCGCAGACGACAGCGAAGGCCCCGAGGTTGGTCAGCGCGTACCCGGCCAGGTAGTACAGCAGCGCCACCTGGTCGAGGCCGGTGCGTCCGGCGACGGCCACCGGGAGCAGGAGGTAGCCGACCTGGCTGATGGTGGAGTACGCGAGCAGCCGTGTGACGTCCTGCTGGAAGAAGGCCGCCAGGTTGCCCAGGGTCATGGAGGCGACCGAGAGCACGGCCACCAGGTCGGCCCAGGGCAGGTCGGCGTCCGCGAGCGGCACCGCGCCGAGCCGGTAGAGGGCCGCCAGGGCGCCGATCTTCGGGATGGTGGTGAGGAAGGCGGCGACCTGGACCGAGCTGCCCTGGACCGCGTCCGGCACCCAGAAGTGGCCGGGCACGCCTCCGGCCTTGAACAGGACACCGGCGAGCAGGGCGAGCGTGCCGACCGCCACCAGTCCGGTCGGTGCCTCGGCGAGCTCTGAGCGCAGCATGGGGTACGCGGTCGCCCGGCCGGCGGCGAGCAGGACGGTGATGCCGGTGAGCATCAGGACGCCGAGGAGCGCGCCGACAACGTAGAACTTCAAGGCCGCCTCGGTGCCGGGGCCGTCCTTGCGGAATCCGGCGAGCGCGTAGGCGGGCACGCCGGCCAGCAGGTAGCCGGCGGCGAGAAGCAGCAGGTCCTGGGCTCCGGCGAGTACGAGGGCGCCTGCAGCGGCGAGCTGGAGGAGGACGTAGAACTCGGTTTCCCGCGGGTCGGCGTACAGGCGCGGCATGGCGAGCGCGAGGACGAGCAGGGTGCCGCCCAGGATGACGATCCTGCTGGTGGCGGTGACCGGATCGATGGCGAAGGACTCACCGAAGGCCGTCTTCACCGGCCCTGCCGCAGCGATGGCGGCAGCCACGATCCCTCCGAGACAGGCTGCGCCCGCCAGCGCCCCGGTCAGCCACTGGCGGCGACGCGGCAGCCACGCTCCGAGCAGCAGCCCGAGCACGGCCGAGGCGGCCATCAGCACCTCGGGCAGGAGGTCGAGGGGGTTCTCGTTCATCCCGGTCATCTCGTTCATCGCGCGAGCAGCTCCAGCACGGCGCGGGAGGCCGGTTCGATGACGTCGAGGACGAACCGGGGCGCGAGGCCGAGGACGACTCCCAGGACCAGCAGGGGGACGATCGCGAATCCTTCGTAGATGCGGACGTCGGGGAACGGCCGGTCGGCACCGGGCGCGGCGGCGGGCAGCCGCAGCGGCCCGAGGAAGACCTGTTGCAGTGCGCGCAGGAACAGGCCGGCGGTGAGCAGGATCCCGAGCACGGCAAGGCCGGTGGCGACCGGCTCGGGCCCGAGGCTTCCGGTGAGGATCTGGAACTCGGCGATGAAGCCGGAGAAGCCCGGCAGCCCGAGCGAGGCGAAGGCGGCGACGCCGGTCAGCGCGGCGAAGACGGGTGCCCGCTCGGCGACACCCGAATACGCGGACATCTCGTACGTACGCCCGCGTTCGTACAGCACGCCGGACAGCAGGAACAGGGCGCCGGTCAGCAGGCCGTGGCTGACCATCTGGAAGACCGAGCCGGTGACGGCGAGGCGGCGGGCCTCCTCCTGGCCGGCGCCGACGGCCCCGGCCGCGCCGATCGCCAGGACGATGTAGCCCATGTGGTTCACGGACGTGTAGGCGACCATCCGCTTGAAGTCGGTCTGGGCGAGGGCGACCAGTGCTCCGTACAGCACCGAGACCACACCGATGACGACGAAGACGAGCGCGTAGTCGCGCCAGGCGTCGGGCAGGACGGGCATCGCGATGCGCAGGAAGCCGTACGTGCCCATCTTCAGCAGCACGCCGGCGAGGATCGCCGACCCGGCGGCCGGGGCGTCGGTGTGGGCGGGCGGCAGCCAGGTGTGGAAGGGCACGGTCGGGGTCTTCACCGCCAGCCCGGCGGCGATGGCGAGGAGGACCGGGGCTTGGTAGGTGGAGCGTCCGGCGAGGGGGTTGGCGTTGGTCAGTTCGACGATGTCGAAGGTGTGCGGGTCAGCGGCCAGGTAGAGGCCGATGAAGCCGAGCAGCAGGGCGAGGGAGCCGATGAAGGTGTAGAGGAAGAACTTCAGCGCGGCGCGGGCGGCGCCCTCATGTCCCCACCCGGCGATGAGGAAGTACATCGCCACGATGGACAGGTCGAAGAAGACGAAGAACAGGATCAGGTCGAGGGCCACGAACAGGCCGAGGCACGTCGTCTGCAGGAAGAGGAACAGCGCCGCGAACTCCCGCACCTTTCGCGTCTCGCGCCACGCGTAAAGGGCGCAGGCGAAGAAGAGTACGCAGGTGACGGCCACCAGCGGCAGGGACAGTCCGTCGACGCCGACGTGGTAGCTGATGCCCGCGCTGGGGATCCAGCGGGCCCGGGTCTCGTACCGCATGCCGCCGTCGGCCCGGTATCCCGCCCAGACGATCACGGTCAGGACCAGCTCGGCGGCGGCGGTCGCCGCCCACGCCGACAGGAACAGGGTGCGGGACGCGCTGCGGGGCAGGCACAGCAGGAGGGCCGCCATGGCGGTCGGGAGCAGAACGAGGGCCGTGAGCACGGCGGTCACCTCACGAGGACGAGGACGACGGCGAGGACGGTGAAGGCGGCGACCGCCTGAGCGAGGTACTGGTGCAACTGCCCGGTCTGCGGTCGGCGTGCCCACCGGCCGAGCGCACGGGCGCCGCCGGCCACACCCTCCACGGTGCCGTCGACAAGGCCCTCCGCCCGGGCGTTGGTCCACTGCGCCAGCCGGACCGAGCCGCGGGCGGTGCCTTCGACTGCGCGGTCCAGCACGCGGTCGTCGAAGGCGGCAAGCGCGTCGGCGAGGCTCAGTACCGGGTTCACGAGGAGCGTGCGCGCGGCGGTCTCCAGGCGAAGCCATTCCGACGCCAAGGAGGTGATCGGGCTGGGCAGGGCCAGCAGTTGAGGACCACGGATCCAGACCACGGCCGAGACGGCCCCCGCGAGCGCGCCGGACAGGGCGAACTCCCATGCGTACGGATTCGGTTGCGCCTCACCGCCGAGCACCCGCTCCACCGCGTCCCGTACGGGCGGGAAGGACGTGACAGTCAGTGCGGCGCAGGCGACGGCCAGAGCCGCGAGCGGCAGCCGGGCCGCATACGGCAGCGGCTGCTCACGGGCATCCGGTACGGCAGCGGGCTGCCAGACGAACCACAGGGCTTTCGCACTGTAGACCGCGGAGATCACCGCACCGGCCAACCCGACGATGTACAGCGCCGCGTTGTCCTCCAAGGCACCGGCGAGGAGTACGTCCTTGGCCGCCCACAGGGCAAAGGGCGGGACTCCTGCCAGAGCCAGGGCCGCAACGGTGAAGGTGATCCCGGCCGTGCGGTGCCGCCGGGCCGCGCCGCGCAGGGCGGGCAGCGCCTTGGTGCCGAGGGCCGTCAGCCAGGCGCCCGCGACGAGGAAGGCCAGGCTCTTCGCGGCGGCATGGGCGACGAGCTGCAGAGTTCCGCCAGTGGCGGCACCGGCCCCGGCGGCGAGCACCATGAAGCCGATCTGGGCACAGGTCGATGCGGCGAGCAGTTGCTTGAGGTCGGTCTGCGCCACGGCGACCAGGCCGAGCACCACCGCCGTCACCGCGCCCGTCCACGCCACCACCTGTCCGCCCCAACCGGACTGCGCGAGCAGCGGCTCCAACCGGAGCAGCAGATACGCCCCGGCCACGACCATCGTCGCCGAGTGCAGCAGGGCGGAGACCGGGCTGGGCCCCTGCATGGCCCTGGACAACCAGAAGCTGAACGGAAGTTGGGCCGACTTGCCGAAAGCGGCCGCGATGACGCCGGCGGTGATGGTGTCGGACCACGCGCCGGTCGCGGCCGTGAGGTCCTCGAGGGCGAGTGAACCGGCCTGCCCGCTCGCCAGCGCCGCCCCGGCGGCGAGGTAGAGGCCGAGGTCGGCGGCGCGGGTGGTGAGGAAGGCCGTGTTCGCCGCATCGCCGCGCCCGGGGTCGCGCCACCAGTAGCCGATCAGCGCCCAGGAGGTGGCGCCCATGACCTCCCACGCCATCAGCAGGACCGGCAGGGTGGTCGCGGTGACCGTGGTCAGCATCGCGCCGCTGAACAGCAGCATCAGGCCGAAGAAACGGGCGCGCGCCTCGCCGGGTCCGATGTCCGCGACGCTGAACAGCAGGACGGCCGCGGTCACCGCCGTCACGGTCACGACCATGAGGCCCGACAACCCGTCGACCGCGAGCCCGGCGGGAAGTCCTTCGAGCAGCGGCGCCGCGACCCGCGGGTGCTCGAACGCCACGGCGACGGCGAGGCCGAGCGCGG
Organism: Streptomyces sp. NPDC092370; assembly: GCF_044755265.1. Classification (NCBI taxonomy): domain Bacteria; kingdom Bacillati; phylum Actinomycetota; class Actinomycetes; order Kitasatosporales; family Streptomycetaceae; genus Streptomyces; species Streptomyces sp. NPDC092370. The sequence continues at coordinate 234,764 of NZ_JBIVQO010000006.1, forward strand.
CGACGGCCGTGCCGACCGCGGCACCGGGGGCGTACCGGTCCGCCGGGCGGCCCGCGACCGCGAGCAGGGTCCCCACCGTCAGCGGCAGCGCGACGAGCGCCCACAGCAGCGCGCTCACTCCTTCAGCTCCGCCGCCATGTCGGTCATGTCGACCTCACGAGCCCGGAAGAGCGCCGTGACCACGGCGAACCCGATGGCCATCTCCACCGCCATCACGGTGACCGCGAGGACCACCAGCACCTGCCCGTCGGCGGCGGCCGGGGCGATGTAGTGCCAGACGGCCGCCGCGCCCACGATGATGCCGCCCAGCATCAGTTCGAGCCCCATCATGAGCATCACGATCGACTGCTGGGTGAGCGCGCCGAACAAGCCGATACAGAACAGCGCGGCGGCGAGCAGCAGGAACAGATCCAGGCTCATCGGCCCGTCCCTCCCTGGACCGGGTCGTCGGCCCTGCGCGCTTTCAGGTCGTCGCCGAAGCGGTCGTAGCGGCCCCGGCGGGTGGCCAGGACGACGGTCGCGACGATGGTGGCGAACAGCGCGAGCCCCAGGGTCATCATGGTGAGCATCTGAGGACCCATCAGCGACAGGCCCAGATCCATGGTGGGATCGTCCGACGGCCTGCCGCGCCGGGACGGCCACGGGGCGAGCAGGATCCCCGCGGCGAGCGCGACGAAGACCACCGCGCAGATCGCGGCCGCACCCTGCTTGTTGTGGACCATGGTCATCGGCATGAGCCCAGCCGGGTTCATCATGTACATCACCATGAACACGGCCATGATGGCCATCTCGATGGTCATCATCAGCACGATCACGACCCCGAGGTAGTCCAGCCCGAGCAGCAGCACTTCACCGCCCACGCACAGCAGCGAGGTCAGCAGCGCGTACGTCGCCCGGGCCATGGAGTCGAACCGGAACACCATGACGCCACTGGCCACCGCCAGCAGGGCTAGCACCCAGAAGATCACGTCGTCGAGCAGGGCCCTCACCTCCTCAACGGTTCATGACGACGACGGCCACGAACAGCGCCTGAAGCAGCGTCAGCGGCACCAGCGCCATCCACGCCAGTTCCATGTACCGATCCATCCGCAAGGTGGGCAGCAGCCGGCGTCCAGCCACCAGCAGCGCCAGGACAGCCGCGGTCTTCAGCAACGTCCACGCCCAGCCCGGCAGCAGCGGGCCGTGCCCTCCGCCGAGAAACAGCGGCACGCTGAAACCGGCGGTCACCACAAGCAGCAGCCACCGCCCGCCCAGGAACACCAGCCGGTCCACACCCGCCAGCTCGGCGGCGGCCCCACCGGCCGCGTCCCGCGACAGCGGATGCTCGAACGGTCCCCAGAACGCCATCGCGAGCGCGCTCAGCAGATAGACGACGAACGAGGCCGGCATCCACACCGCGAACCACAGTCCGTCCTGGGCCGCGACCACGCCCCCGACCCGCAGGGACTCGGCGCCGAGAGAGGCGGTGGTGATCGCGAACATGTGCGGAAGTTCGTACGCCAGCCCCTGCGCCAGGAACCGGTACCCGCCGATCAGCGACAGCGCCGAGTTCGGTCCCCAGCCCGCCAGCCATACCGCCGCCCAGGCCAGGGCCTCCATCGCGTTGAACCACACGATGCCGACGGACGGATCGCTCACGGCACCAAAGCCCCACGGCAGTACGGCACCCGCGAGCACAGCGGCCACCGGGACCAGCACCACTCCGAGCCTTCCGAGCAGCCGGTCGGCGGCCGTCGTACGGCGCGGCTGCTGAACGAGCAGCCGCAGGGCCTCGCGTAGCGGAGCCGTCGCCCGCAGCCCGGCCTCCCGGACACTGCCGGCGCGGCCGCGCTCGGCCGACGCGGACAGTACCGCGTCGAACCCGGCGGTGAACACGGCGGCCACGGCCAGGGTGACGGGAAGGACGACGGTCGCCCACAGGGGCGCTGCATCACGCACGGGCCGTTCCGGGCACGGTCGCGGGGGCGAGTTCGTCGAGGTCGGGGTCCAGGCTGGCCACGATGATCCGTGCGCAGGCGAACTCGGCGCCCGTCAGGAGTTCGGGGAGGACGTCGAGCAACGCCTGTGACGGCGGCCGTGGCCCGTCCAGCCGGCCACGTGGGCCGGTCCGGTCATCCGGCGCCAACGGCCGTGTGTCGTCGAGCCCTTCGAGGCCGCGCTCGACCTCGCTCAGCCACATCAGCAGCCGGTCGTACGCGTCCCCGTCCGCGGCGAGCGCCGGTCCGGTCACTCCGGCCGCCCGGGCCCTGTCCGCCGACAACTCCCCCAGCCCGGCGATCGACCAGCGCAGGGGCCTGGACCGTCCGATTCTGTGCAGCGTCCTGCGCAGATCGCCGCCGATCCCCTCATGCGACGCCCCCGACAGCAGCTCGTCCCGCAGTCGACGGCACCGCACTGCGACGTCGTCCCAGCCGACGACGGCAAGGAGACGTCCCGCACTGTCCAGATGCGCGGCACAGCGGCGGCGTACGGCGCCGCCCCTGGTGACATCCTCGCCGTGTGCGGCCCGTAGCCACGGCTCGTCCCAGAACGGCAGTCGATGGCCGGACACCCCGGGGAGGCGGTCCACCTCGACGCCCTGTACGACGTCTCCTTGCAGGGTGAGACGGAGAACGAGACCCGCCGGCCAGTCGCTCAGCCCGGGACCGAAGGGCACATGCAGCTGGTCGAGCCGCAACTCGTCCCGGTCGTCCGCCCGTTCTGCCATCGGCAGGCCCGCCACCTCTCCCATGGTGTGCATGTCATGGCCCATGTGATCCATATGGCCGCCATGCCTGTGGTGACCCATGTGGTCCATGTGCGTCGCATGGTCAGCGGGTTGGTGGGATGCGTCTCCCTCGTGGCCGGAGTGAGCGGCATGACCGCCATGGCCGTGGTCCATGCCGTGGTCGTCATGACCTTGGCCGTCGGGTGCTGCGGGCGGCGAGCTGTCGTGGTGCGCGCCGTGGCAGTGCTCGTCCGCGTGTACCTCGTGCTCGCCGTGCTCGTGGGTGCCATGCTCGCCCGTTGGTGCCTCGGACCGGTCGTCCATGTGTTCCTGCGGACCGGACGGGTGCGCCTCGTCCTGGTGATCTCCGGGCTCGTGCCCCGCGTGTCCGAGGCGCGGGCTCTCCGCCCGATCCGCCATGTCGCGGTGGTTCACATGAGCTGCCGCGTCGGCGCCGCGCGGGGTCATCGCCCTGTCGATCAGGTCCCTGCGCGCCGTGCCGAGGGCGTGTGCGACCTGCCCGCCCTCCCCCACCACGATGCGCACGGCGGGCTGCGGCATCGACCACTCCATGCGGTCCAGCCACGCCGCGTCCTCCGGCGCCGGAACGCCGCAGACGACCAGCAGATCCGCGGCGGCTGGAGTGCCGGCTCCGGGCCACCCCCGCCGGCGCACCTCCGCCTCGGTCTCCAGCCGGAGTTCCGTGGCTCCGGGCAGCGTGACCGCGAACACCGCCGGGCGATTCATCGCCGTACGCCGCACAAGACCCCTCAGGTCCACCTCAGAGCCCCCTCACGCCAGGCGTACGTCACCGCCGCCAACAGGATGCCGAGGAAGAGGAACATCTCCACGACGGCCGTGGTGCCGACCTCCGAGACGACCTTCACCCACGGGTACATGAAGAGCATCTCCATGTCGAAGGCCAGAAAGATCATGGTGACCGGGTACCAGCGCACGTGGAACCGGGACACGGCGTGCTCGCCCGGCTTGAAACCTCCGGCGAAAGGGCCGGTTTCCAGGGGAGCCCGCGCTGCCGCCAGCCACAGGCCCAGCCCGTACAGGCCGACCAGACCGGCCCCGACCACACCGAGGAGGACCAGCATCGGCTGCCATGCATCCATCCGCCCGACCTCCGTTCTCGGCGTCCTACCGCTTATGGTGCGTGACCGGCTGGTTCGAGCCCTGGAGGCGGGGCCCGAACCATCGGGAACATTCCTGCCCAAAACGACGGTCGGAGAGCAGGCTGCCCATGACGGCGACTCCGGTCGCCGCGCCGAGCTGGATGGCGGCACTGTCGGTGGCCGAGCCGACCCGAGGTCCGTTTCGGGCAGCGAGCCGACGATGGCGTCGCTGGTCGGGGTGATGACGGACCCGGCGCCCCACCTCCACAGCGGCATGGCCACGAGAGCCCGGCGACAGCCGTCCGTCGCCTCGGTGGTGGCGAGCACCGCTGAGGAGGCGCTCAGCATGGCGAGTCCGACGGCCGCAACGGTGCGCATCCCCAGGCGTGGCGCGAGGAGGCCCGCCGGCGGTCCGGCGGCCGGCAGCGCGAGCGCGTGGGCGGGGCACCGTGCGGTGCCCCGCCCCTGGCCAGAGGACCGGCGGGTCAGACGCTCGTGGCCAGCGACTCGGAAGCGGGCTGTGCCGCCAGTCGGCCGGTGCGGTGCAGGCCGTACAGGGCGGCGGCGCACGCCAGGCCGAGCACGATCAGGGCGATCCACGGCAGCGCGGGCATCCCGGCGGCCCGCGCGGCGTCGAGCGCGGCGCCGGTGCCCAGGTTGCCGACGGTGATACCGACGCCGCAGATCGTGTTGTACAGCCCGTAGTGGGTGGCGACGAGTCGGTCACCGGAGAGGCGGACGATGGTGTCCATCTCGAACGGGTAGGCGATCATCGTGCCGACGGCCAGCAGCAGCGCGGCGAGCGTCGGAGGCACCGCCGCGAGCAGCCACAGCCCGATCCCGGACTCCGGTACGGGCACTGCGGTGGCCAGCAGCAGAGGGACAAAGGCCAGGCCCATGGCCGCCAGCCCGCGCACGAGCGCCTGCCCGGGCTCGTACCGCGCCTTGCACCACGCCGTCACCCGCGTCTGACCGACGATCGTGCTCAGCCCGGAGACCGCGAAGAGCATCGCCACCGCCGCGGTGCCGAACTCCCCGTCGCCGCCGAGCCGGCGCACCTCCAGCGGCAGCGCCAGGTAGACCTGGAAGGACAGGACGTATGAGCCGATCATGGCGACGGAGAAGAGCAGGAACGGCCGGTTGACGAGGATGCCGCGCCACTGGGCGAGCACACCCTGGCCGCCGTCGGTCCCCTGCCGCGTGGCGTCCTCAGCCCGCCGAGCGGGCAGCGCGCGGATTTGTACGACGCTCAGCAGCGCGAAGATCCCGGCCGACACCAGGCAGGTGACGCGGAAGTCCACCCCGGTCAGCACCATCCCCACCAGCGGGCCCAGCAGGATGCCCGCCTGGTAGAACACGTTGAACAACGCGAACGCCTCGACCCTGCGCTCCCCCGCGTCGGCCGCAAGGTAGGCCCGTACGGCCGGATTGAACAGCGCCCCGGCCAGCCCGGTGGCCGCGGACGCGGCAAGTAGTGCGGGAAGTGAGTCGACGAGCCCGAGCGCCGCGAAGCCGAGGGTGCGCAGCACACAGCCGGCGACGATCATCGGCTTGTAGCCCAGCCGGTCGGCGAGCGTGCCACCGACCAGGAACATGCCCTGCTGGCTGAAGTTCCGTACGCCGAGGACGAGTCCCACGATCCAGCCGGCCAGCCCGAGGGTGCCGGAGAGGTGGGCGGCCAGGTAGGGCATCAGCATGTAGAAGCCGAGGTTGATGGTGAACTGGTTCACCATCAACAGCTGGACGCTGCGTTCGTACGACCGGACCTGGGTGAGCAGCCCCTTCACCGGTCCTCCTCCGAAGCGTCGGCCTCGACATCCGATCCGCCCTGGGTGCCTTGCAGCGTGAGGGGATCAACGACCGTGGTGCACCGGGTCCAGCGGGTGACCTCCTTCTCGTCCATGCGGCCGAGCAGCTCCGGTTCGGGTGCCTGTGGCGACTCCAGCAGGCCGTGGGCGGCGCAGTAGTCGTCGTCGTAGACCGTCCCCAGGTATCGCTGCGGACCGTCGGGGAAGATCGCGACGATTCGCGCGTCCGCCGGCATCGTCCGTGCCAGCCAGCCGGCCACCAGCGCGACCGCGCCGACGCTCCAACCGCCGGTGGCGTAGTGGGGGAGGCGGCCAGTTGGCGGCAGGTCCACACGGCCTCGTGCGGGGCGACCCAGTGCACCTCGGAGAAGTTCTCGTAGGCGACGTTGCGGGGGTGGATGCTGGAGCCGAGTCCGCGCATCAGGCGGGGTCGGGCGGGCTGGCCGAAGATCGTGGAGCCGATGGTGTCCACGCCGACGACGGTCAGCTCGGGGTAGAGCTGGCGCAGGACCCGGGAGACGCCCGCGGAGTGGCCGCCGGTGCCGACGCTGCACACCAGCAGGTCGATGTGGCCCAGCTCGGAGGCGAGTTCGAGGGCCAGCGGCGTGTAGGCGGCGACGTTGTCGGGGTTGCTGTACTGGTCCGGGCACCAGGAGCCGGGGTGCTGCTCCAGCAGCCGCTGGACACGCTCGCGGCGGGCCTGCTGCCAGCCGCCCGTGGGGTGTGGCTCGGAGACGACGTTGACCTGGGCACCGTACGCGGTCAGCAGCCGGGTCATGGACAGCTCAAGACCCGGATCGGTGACCAGGGTGATCGGGTGGCCGTACACCATCCCGGCCAGCGCCAGTCCCAGGCCCAGGGTGCCGCTGGTGGACTCGATGATCCGTCCGCCGGGCCGCAGGTCGCCACGGGCCCGGGCCCGCTCCACCATGTGCAGCCCCGGACGGTCCTTGATACCGCCGGGGTTAAAGCCCTCCAGCTTCGCCCAGAAGCCACGCCCGGCCGGGGCCAGCGGCTCCGACACCCGCAGCAGCGGGGTGTTGCCCACCAGCCCGGACAGGGCGGAACGGCCCGAGGGGATCGCGGCCTTGGTCAATGACTGCATGGTTGTGTGTTCACTCTCGCTCGATGAATGCATGGTGAGGGTTCATCTCGCGCCCCCCGCGGCGACAGGACGGACCGAGGTCCGCTGCAGGCCTGGGGACGCGGCAGCGACGGGGGCCGTCAGCTGCGAGCGAGTGGTCTAGATCCGCCACCGAGACGTACGAACGAGCGTCACGCGCCCGGTGCGTGTCCTGCGACGTCTGCACAGTTCATGCCGTGCCGGGGCTCTTCCCGCCATCGCGGACACGGCGACAAGGGCGACCACGGCCATCGCGCCGAGCGGGAACTCCTCCATCGACTGGGCCGCACGGACGGCCGTGTCCGACGCACAGCCCTCGGCCCCGTGGGGGATGTGGTGCTCGTGAGGCTCCCCACCCGCGGCAATCGTCGAAGCAGCGGCGGGTACGGGCACTGACCCGTGCGCCTCCTCTGCCGCGCCATGAAGGACGGCGCACAGCATGAGCGCCAGTACGAGGGCGCCGCGGATCGTTGAGACGAGTCGGCGCCATGAGGGAGAGCTGCCTGGGATCCAAAGGGCATAAGCGGGGATACGGAAGTGTGTCGGCACAGGTCCTCCGCGCTGCTGCCACGTCTCCAAGGAGGACGGAGCGAGGCGCAGACATGGGTGGGGGGCAGGACGGCGTCGACGAACGTGATGACCCATCATGAACATGGGAGACGACGCTCGTCTCGCGATACCAGCCGAACCGGTGACAGCCGGCAGGCCAGCTGGAGGACTCCGTCGTTCTAGACCTGCCGCACCATGGAGGCTGCTCTCAGAGCCGCGGGTGAGGCACCGGCCATGGGCCCACCAGCCGCAGTAACTCGCGCGGTGGAAGCGCTGTCGGCACTGCCTGATTCACGAACCGACGCGGCAACGCAGGGCGATACCAGGCCAGAACCCTGCTGGGGCTGACCCGATGCACACTGCTCACCAGGATGTGACGGCTCATGACCACCATGATCATCGCCTTTCCCGGCGATCAGTGGCGGGGGCTCCGCTGCTGCGGGGCGAACGTCATCACCCGAGAGTGCAGCGGGTGCGGTTGCACTGACGGAGAGGTGTCCACCGACACTCTCGACATGCACGCCGTGCGTCACTACGACTCCGAACAGCAGTACGGCGAGGGCCAAGACGCGGAGCACCGGACCCGCAGAGCGGGCCCGGACCATGCGCGAAGGCGAGCAAGCCGTGATCATGCCGTGATCCTAGCGGCTTGCCGACAGTGCTCGACCACTACTTCCCGAAACAGCGGGTCAACTCGTCGGACAACTGGCCTGTTTGTCGCGGCGAGCGCGCAACGGACCCTCAGCGCCGGCACCTTCACGCCTCTGAGCCGGTTTCCGGCCAGGTAGATGACTACCCAGGTCAGGCGACCTCCTCGACCTCCGGCGGCTCCGCCGGCTTCCGCCCGTTCGAGACCTGACGTACCCACCCCTGCGGGCGGGCCCAACCGGCCCGCCACTTCCGGCACCAGCACCGCACGCCGGTGCGCACAGCGCAGTGCCGCGTTCCTCCGCCGCTGCCACCGCTCCCGCGCCGCCCTGCCGGCCACCATTCGGTGCAGCACCACTGCCGCAGTGAGCAGCACCCAGCCCGCCACGTTGTCCAGCCTGTGTTGCACGCAGATCCCCCTGTCATCGCATGGCGACCCGCTGACGGGAGAAGGGGTGCTTCTCCTGGCACGGGTGCCGGGCGGAGTGACTCGGGTTGCACCTTCCGTAGCGGTATGTGGTCCGGTGGACTCACATCCCGCCCCACTGAGGAAGGCCCCTGCTCATGTATTCGTCCTTCATCCCGCCGCGCCAGGTCAAGATCGGTGACGCGGCGGCCTTCGTCGGCACCACACCGCGGGCGATCCGTCACTACCACGAGATCGGCCTCCTCCCCGAGCCCGCGCGAGGCGGCGACGACCGCCGCCGCTACGGCTACGAAGACATGATCCGGCTGCTGTGGATCCGCAAGATGGCCGACGCCGGGATCGCCCTGGACGACATCCGTGACGCCTTCGCCGACACGGCTTCCGCCGGTGCCGACAGCGATGACCGCATCGCGAGCATCCTGGAACGGCTGGAGGAAACCCTCGTCGCCCAGGAAGCAGAACTGCGGCGGCAACGGACTGCCGTGCAGCGCATGCGTAGTGAGGGCAGCAGGATGGGTCTGCTCTCCGACTTCGTCACCAGCCGCCTCAAGAGCCTGCCCGAGGGCTCCCTGCGCCAGGCGGACCTGGACAGCCTGCTGGTCACCGAGCGGATCTTCGGCCCGCTCGGTGCGGCCGTCCAGGCCACCCGTTTCACCGCCCTGGCCACTCACCCGGATCTGCGGGAGGACTCCGACCGTATCGATGCCGCCGAAGAGGCACTCGATGACACGATCGCTGTCGATGATCCCCGCGTGGCCCGGGTGGCTGCCGAACGGCACGCCTTCGAAAAGGCGCTGCAAGCCGTTATCGAGGATTCCGGCCTGGCGGAGAGCGACGACGCGCTCTTCGACTCCTGGGACACTTTGCACCCCGTTACCGCTGATGAGGGTGAGGACGAGGCCGGCCAAAGCTCTGGCAGGGGGCAAGAGTCCATGAGCGCGTTCGAAGCCACAGGAAAGATGCCCTACGACTTCTCCCCGGCCCGCCTGCGCTGCATGGAATTGGCCGAAGAACTCACCGCCCACGAGTCACCCGCTTCCTAGAACACGGCCCGGTACTGCAACGGTGCTTGTTCTGATTGCTGGGCGGTTTTCAAGGGCTGCGCCCCCCGCATCAGCGCGGAAACAGGGATGCCTGGTGGCGCGCCGAGCTGGTCGGGTTGGCTGGTGGCCGCCGAGGCCGACGGGCAGATCGTCGGCGCAGCCGCAGGAGCGTACGCGCGCCGGGTGAGGGGGAGTTGTACGCGCTGTGCCCCGCACAGCACCGCCGCCGCCGCCGTGACGGAATCGGCAGCGCGCTGTTGTCCGTTCTCACCGAGCGCATGCGAAGACACGGCACCCGGAGTCAGTCGGCCATCCGTCCGATGGCCACCCAGCCCGCAGCGACCACCCTGCCGCCGCAACGGCAGGACACCAACCTCCGATGACACCTGATGGCGTGTCAGTAGAGTTGGCAAAGGGTCAGCAACAGCCCTGCCACAGGCGCCCACAGACGGCGACACCGTGGAATGGCGCAGCACCGCGCATCAGGCTTGCCGCGAACCCAGCCGCCCTCCCGCACGCGAGGGAACCGCGGATGACAAACGCTGCGGCGAACCACCCACCCGCACCGGCGAATCAGCCATTTTCGCAGGTCAGCGAACCCTTCCCCGCGGCTTCAGAGGCGTCGCGGGCAGTTCGGGAGCCGGCAACGGATCCCCGTCGTACCCCTTCACCTCGCCGAACCGAGTCCCCTCCATCCAGTCCCTGCGCGCCTGCTCGATCTCCCCCTGCGACCGTCCGATCCAGTTCCAGAACATGATCAGTTCCTCCTCGAACGGTTCGCCGCCCAGGAGCATCAGGCCCGCGTCCGACTCGGCCCGCAGGGGCAGTTCGGTGCGGCCGCAGCCTAGGTAGAGCATCGAGCCGGGCAGGAGCGGGACGCCGTCGACGTGGGCCTCGCCGGACATGGACAGGACGGCGTACTCGAAGTCCGCTTGCAGGGGGAGGCGTACGTCCGCGCCTCGGGTCAGCGCCAGGTCGGCGCCGACGATCGGGGTGTACGCCGTGCCGGGTGAGGTCGCGCCGTCGAGGTCGCCGAGGATCAGCGTGGCCGTCAGGCCGGGGGCCGTGACGACCGGCAGATCGGCGTGGTGCTCGAAACGCGGCTCGGTGTGGCGGTGACTGTCGGGGAGGGCGACCCACAGTTGCGCTCCGTGCAGGAAGCGGGCGTGCGAGCGCGGGCTCTCCTCCGAGTGGCTGATCGCCCGGCCGGAGGTCATCAGGCCGAGTTCGCGCGGGCGGATCGCCTGGAGGCTGCCGGTGGAGTCGCGGTGCAGCACCTCCCCCTCGTGCAGCCAGCTCACCGTCTGCAGACCCATGTGAGGGTGTGGCGGCACCTGCATGCCGGGCTCGTCGGCGATGTCGTCGGGACCGTAGTGGTCGACGAAGCACCAGGCCCCGACCATCCGGCGGCCGAGGTTGGGCAGCAGCCGGCGGACTTCGCCGGACTCGCCCAGCCTGACCCGGCGAGCGCTGAGGAGTTCACGCACCGGCTCCGCCACCACGAAGCCACGGCCGCCACACAGGGACGGGGCCGCCTCGCGCTCAAGATTGCTCATGGCGCCCAACCTAGTCCGGCGCGGGAGCCGCCGTCAGCGTCACCTTCGGGCCGCGTCGCACCCAGCCCGAAAACAGTAGCCATGTACATAGTAGCCATGTACAGTATCTGGCATGAGCAATCGTTCCGAAGGCGCCACGCCCGGGTTCCTGGTGTGGCGGCTGTCGATGAAGTGGCGGGTCGCGGTCGACCGTGCGGTGGCCCCGCTGGGGCTCACCCACGCGCAGTACTCGCTGGTGGCCTCGCTGCACGGCATGCAGCGCTCCGGTGAGCAGCCCAGCCAGCGCCGACTCGCCGACCACACCGGGCTGGAACCGCTCTATGTGTCCAAGCTCGCCCGGGCACTGGAGACCGCCGGCCTCCTGGAACGGACCCGGGACCCCCGCGACCCGCGCGCGGTGCAGCTCGCGCTCACACCACAGGGTCACGAGGTCACCCGGCGGGCGATCGAGGTCGTCCACGGGCTCCTCCAGCAGCTCCTCGACCCGCTCGGCGGCCTCGACGGCGCGCGCACCCGGGAGTTCACGCGCGACCTCACGACCCTGCTCGACGCACCGCTTGATCCCTTCAGCGAGAACGAGACGGAGCAGTCATGACCACCACCACAACCACACCCCGTGTCGACCCCCGCGTCATCGCCCTGGCCCACTACGCCGGCCGCGCTCTCCTCGAGAACGTGCTGGCCCGGCACGGCATCACCTTCCAGCAGTCCGTGACCCTGCGGCTCGCCGCCCTCGCCGACGGCCCGGTGCCGCGCGAGCAGCTCGCCGACGGTGTCACCGGTGCCCTGAAGATCGACGCGACCGAGGCGCACGACGTGCTCGACGAGCTGATCGCCGCGCAGTTGCTGACCCCCGACGGGACGTCGGAGGTACGGATCACGGACGCCGGCCGCGAGCTGTACGCCACGACCTCCGGCGAGACGGCCCCCATCACGGCCCGGATCTACGACGGCATACCGGCACAGGACCTGGCCGTCACGGGCCGGGTGCTGCGCCTGATCACCGAACGGGCCGACGCCGAACTGGCCGCCCTGACCCGTTAGGGCAGCCCGTCCGGCCAATGGAATACCGAACCGCCGGGCGCGGTTGTCGGCCTCGAAGGAGGCACCGAGTGAACACGACCCAGGACACCACGTACTACGCCCACGGAACCCCGGCCGAGCGCTGGGAGCGCGCACAGCTGTTCTTCGACGCCAAGGACTACGCCGCCGCCGCGCGCGTCCTGGCCGGGCTGGTCGAGGAGGTGCCCGAGCAGACCGGGCCCCGGCTGCTCCTGGCGCGCTCCTATTACCACTCGGCCCAACTGCGGCGCGCCGAGGGCGAGCTGCGGACGATCGTCGAGCGGGACCCCGTGGAACACTACGCCCGGCTGATGCTCGGCCGCACCCTGCAGCGGCAGAACCGGCACGAGGAGGCGGAGTCGCACTTGCGGATCGCCTCCGCGCTCGGCGGTGACTTCGAGCAGCGCTGACCCCCGCCGTACCTGAGGGATGCCCGGCTCCTCGGGGAGCCGGGCATCGGTGTGCCGGCGGCGGTCCGCTACTCGACCGGTGTCCCGTACGACCGCCGCCCCCGCCGGTGGGCGATCTCCCCCAGCAGGATGTCCGCGGCGAGGAAGGCCGCCAGCGGGATGCCGAACAACGGCAGGAAGTACCCGAGTACGGCGACGCCCGCCAGCAGCGGTACGAGGATCTGCGGCGGGACCTGCTGCCAGGCGCCGCGTGGGATCGGACGGCCGAAGGCGGTGCCGCGCCCGCGTTGCCACCACATGCGGTAGCCCCAGACGATCAGCAGGATCAGGGAGAGCGCGAGCAGCATCAGGGCGATCTGGTTGGCCAGACCGAACAGGATGCCGGTGTGCAGGTCGATGCCCCACCGGGTGAGCTTGGCGAGCACCGGGTAGTCGGCGAACCGCACGACGTCCGTGACCTCGCCGTCGGCCGGGTCGATCGCGACGGCGTCCTGCTTCGAGGGCCAGCCGCGCTGCACCTGCTTCACCACGTACGCCGAGTCGGCGTCGGCGGGCGGCACGATCTCCACCGGGTCGCCCAGTCGCTCGGCCCGCGCCGCGGCAAGGACCTTGTCCAGTCCCACGCCGTGTGCGGCGTCGCCCGCCCGCCCGGCGGCGGAGCCGTGGCCGTCGTGCTCACCGCCGGCCGCCGCTGACACCGACGGGGTGGCCTGGCCCAGTGAGGTCCGCAGCTCGTCGATGGTGGCTCCCGCGTAGGCCGACCAGGTCAGACCGGTCGCCGAGAGGAAGAAGAACCCGGCCGCCGCCCACACGCCGACATTGCCGTGCAGGCCGAGTGTGCGCCGTCGCCCCTTCGTGCCCCGTACCTTGCGCAGGGCCCGGCGGCGGGAGAACCACAGCGCCAGTCCGCCCGCCGAGACGACCCACAGCCAGCTGGCCGCCAGCTCGCTGTACAGCCGCCCCGGCTCACCCAGGTGCAGATCCCGGTGGAACTCGTCGATCCAGGTGCGCAGCGGCAACGCGCCGGTCGAGCCGTACTGTTCGAGGGAACCGCGCACCTCGGCGGTGTACGGGTCGACGAACACCGCGAGCGTGTGGCCCTCGTCGACGCCCGGGACGCCGGACAGCATGACCCTGGTGGTCGCGTCGGCCTCGGGTGAGGGGCGTACGGCCGAGACCGTGCCCTCGGGGTGGGCCTTGCGGGCGGCGGACACCTGCTCACTGATCGGCAGCTTGTTCTCGCCTGCGGGGACGGTCAGTTCGTGGTCGTAGACGAGCCTTTCGGCCTGGAACGAACCGGCGTACAGCAGGCCGGTGACGGCGGCGACGAGGAGGAACGGCGCCACCAGCACCCCGGCGTAGAAGTGCAGGCGCAGGATCAGCGGGCGCAAGGGGGCCCAGCTGCTCTTCGACGGTGCCGGGGTGGCTGGTTGCGAGGCCTCGTCCGTGGTGGTCGAGGGAGCGGTGGTCATCGGCGGGCTTCTCCGGGGGACGTCGTCTGGGCCGTCGCGGTGTGGGCGGCGACCGTGGCGGTGCAGTAGTCGGGGCGGCGGGGCGTTCGGTTCCCGGAGAGCCCCTGTGACGCGCATCACATGCGGGTGGGGGGTGCCGTGCCATCCTGACGCGATGGGAACACCGAGCGATCGCGCACCCCTGGCCGAGCGGGTCGGGCAACTCCTCGACGAGGGCGTCCCCTTGACCATCGTCGCGGCCGGCGACCCGGTACTGCGGCACGCCGCCGAGCCGTACGACGGCCAGCTGGGGCCCGCCCTGCTGGCACGGTTCGTCGAGGCCCTGCGGGTCACCATGCGTGCGGCGCCCGGGGTCGGCCTGGCGGCTCCACAGGTCGGGGTGCCGCTCAGGATCGCGGTGATCGAGGACCCCGCACCGGTGCCGGAGGAGGTGCGTCTGGCGCGCGGGCGGGCGCCGCAGCCGTTCCGCGTGCTGGTCAATCCCGTCTATGAGCCCGTCGGCGACGCGCGGGCCGCGTTCTTCGAGGGCTGCCTGAGCGTGCCGGGCTGGCAGGCGGTGGTGGCGCGGCACGCCGAGGTGCGGCTGACGGGGCAGGACGAGCACGGGCGGGCGCTGGACGAGGTGTTCAGGGGCTGGCCGGCCCGGATCGTGCAACACGAGACGGACCACCTCGACGGCGTCCTGTACCTGGACCGCGCCGCGACGCGTTCACTGTCGTCCACCCAGGCGATGGCGGAGCGCTGGGCCCAGCCGACACCCGAGGAGGCGGCGCGGGCGCTCGGCTTCGAGCTGCCGTGATCCGCCGAACCGCCGGGCCCAGGTCGTCGACGCGCCGGGCCGGACCGGGTTCTTCTGCTGCCGGAGGCCGAGGAGAACCCGTGGGACGGCGGCTGGCGGGAGCCGGTGGTGCCCGCGCACGCGCAGCGGGACCGTCGTCCCTGCCCCGGCCCGGCCCGGACGGACGGGGGGTCAGGCGTCGCGGTAGGCCTCCAGCAACCGCAGCCACACCTCGCTGATCGTCGGGTAGGACGGGACGGCGTGCCACAGGCGGCCGACCGGGACCTGGCCGGCGACCGCGATGGTCGCGGAGTGGATGAGCTCGCCGACGCCGGGGCCGACGAGGGTGACGCCGCGCAGGATCTCACCCTCGAGGTCGACGACCATGCGGGCGCGGCCCTGGTAGCCGTCGGCGTACAGGCCGGCCCCGGCGACGGTGGACAGGTCCACGTCGACGGCCTTCACCCGGTGGCCTGCCTGTTCCGCCTCGGCCAGGGACAGGCCCACGGCCGCGGCCTCCGGATCGGTGAAGACGACCTGGGGAACGGCGGTGTGATCGGCGGTCGCGGCGTGGGCGCCCCAGGGCCCGGCCAGGAGCGCCTCCCCGGTGGCCCGCGCGGCGATCGCGGCACCGGCGATGCGGGCCTGGTACTTGCCCTGGTGGGTGAGGAGGGCGCGGTGGTTGACGTCGCCCACCGCGTACAGCCAGTCGTGGCCGGTTACGCGGAGGCTGTCGTCGACGGACAGCCAGGAGCCGGGGTCGAGGCCGATCGTCTCCAGGCCGATGTCGTCGGTGCGCGGGGCGCGGCCGGTGGCGAAGAGGATCTCGTCGGCCTCGATGCGGTCGCCGGTGCCGGTGACGGCCACCACCGTCCCGTTCTCCCGGGTCACCGACTCCACGGACGTGCCCGTACGGACGTCCGCGCCGGCCTCCGTGAGCGCCTCGGCGATCAGTTCCCCGGCGAAGGGCTCCATCCGGGGGAGCAGGCCCTTGCCGCGGACCAGCAGGGTGACCTTCGAGCCGAGGGCCTGCCAGACCGTGGCCATCTCGGTGGCGACCACTCCGCCGCCGATCACGATCAGCCGGCCGGGCACGGTCTGGGAGCTGGTGGCCTCCCGGCTGGTCCACGGCTTGACCGCGTCGAGCCCGGGCAGGCCGGGCAGGGCGGCGCGGCTGCCGGTGCAGACGGCGACGGCGTGCCGGGCGGTCAGGACGCGCTCGCCGCCGTCCGGGCCGTTGACCGTCACCGTGCGGGGGCCGGTGAGGCGCCCGTGGCCGCGGTACAGGTCGGCGCCGATGGAGTCGAGCCACCCGACCTGGCCGTCGTCCTTCCAGTTCGAGGTGTAGTAGTCGCGGTGGGCGAGGATGGCGGAGGCGTCGAGGGGCCCCTGCACCGACTGGCGCAGGCCCGGTACGCGGCGGGCGTCCGCGCGGGCGATGACCGGCCGCAGCAGCGCCTTGCTGGGCATGCACGCCCAGTAGGAACACTCGCCGCCGACCAGCTCGCTCTCCACGACCGCGGTGGTCAGCCCGGCCGCGCGGGTGCGATCGGCGACGTTCTCCCCCACGGGCCCGGCCCCGAGCACCACGACGTCGTACGCGTTGGTTTCCGTTTCCGTCATGGGGTCAGTCTGGTGGGTGGTGTGCGCCCTGGCCACATGGGTAGGGGCGCGGAATACGTGTCCGGTCGGCCGTGTTGTGCCGACGGCTTTGACCCCACACCAGGAAGTAGGGAATGACGCCATGAGCAGCACCGTGGAGCTCACCAAGGAGAACTTCGACCAGACGGTCACGGACAACGAGTTCGTCCTGATCGACTTCTGGGCCGACTGGTGCGGGCCGTGCAAGCAGTTCGCCCCGGTCTACGAGAAGGCGGCGGGAGACAACCCGGACCTGGTGTTCGGCAAGGTGGACACCGAGGCGCAGCCCGAGCTGGCCGCGGCCTTCGGTATCCAGTCCATCCCCACGCTGATGATCGTCCGGGACCAGGTCGCCGTGTTCGCCCAGCCGGGCGCCCTGCCCGAGGCCGCCCTGACGGACGTCATCGGGCAGGCCCGGAACCTCGACATGGACGAGGTGCGCAAGGCGATCGCCGAGCAGCAGGCGCAGCAGCCGGCCGAGTGAGGGGCCCCGGGGCGCGAGGCCCGTCCGGCCGGGTCCTAGAAGGGGTACGGAGCAACGTCTCCGCGTACCGTCGTCCAGCGCAGTTCGGTGAAGGCCTCCAGGTTGGCCTCACCGCCGAAGCGGGCGCCGGTGCCGGAGGCGGCGATTCCGCCGAAGGGTGCCACGGCCTCGTCGTTCACGGTCTGGTCGTTGATGTGGACGATGCCGGTCGGAATGCGCTCGGCGAGGTCGAGACCGCGGGCCGGATCCCTGGTGACGATGCCCAGGGAGAGGCCGTACGGGCTCTGCGCGGCCAGCGCCGCCGCCTCGTCGACGGTGGTGAAGGAGCGGACGGGTGCCACCGGGCCGAAGACCTCCTCCGTGTACGCTGGAGAGCGGTCGTCGACGTGGGCGAGGACCGTGGGCCGGTAGAAGAGCCTGTCGTGGGTGCCGCCGGCGGCGAGCTTGGCGCCCGCGTTCGTGCTGGCCTCGACCAGACCGCTGATCTTGGTGAGCTGGCCCGAGTCGATGATGGGGCCCAGGTGGACCTGATCCCGGTAGGGGTCGCCGACGGAGAGTGAGTCGGCCTTGGCGGCCAGCCGCTCGACGTACTCGTCGTACAGGGACGCGTGCACCAGGTGGCGTCCGGTGGTCATGCAGATCTGGCCCTGGTGGAAGAACGACCCCCAGGCGGCCGTGGAGATCACCGCGTCGAGGTCGGCGTCCTCCAGCACGATCATGGCCGAGTTGCCGCCCAGTTCGAGGTGGGCCCGCTTGAGGTGACGGCCGGCGGCCTCGCCCACGGCCCGTCCGGCGGCGGTGGAGCCGGTGAAGGAGATGACCGGCACCCGCGGGTCTGTCACCAGGGCCTGTCCGGCGTCCGGGCCGCCGGGGAGCACGTGCAGCAGGTCCTCCGGCAGGCCCGCGGCGGCGAAGACCGCGGCGAGGGACAGCCCTCCGCACACGGCCGTGCGCGGGTCCGGCTTGAGCAGGACCGCGTTGCCCAGCGCCAGGGCCGGTGCGACGGAGCGGATGGAGAGGATCAGCGGGGCGTTGAACGGCGAGATCACGCCCACCACACCGGCCGGGACCCGCCGCGTGTACGACAGGCGCGGCGCCTCGCTGGGCAGCACCTGGCCGGCCGGGCGGGAGGCGAGGGCGGCGGCCTCGTAGCACTCCTGGGCGGCGACGTGCAGCTCGAAGTCCGCCTTGCCGGGTACGGAACCCGATTCGCGGACGAGCCATGCGCGCAGTTCGTCGGCGTGCTCGGTGAACAGGTCGCCCGCCTTGCGGAGCACGGCGGCGCGGGCGAAGTGCGGGGTGCGTGCCCATGCGTGCTGGGCGGTGGCCGCCCGCTCGGCGGCGGCCCCGACGTCCTCGGACCCGGCGAGGGTGAGGGAGCCCAGGGCTTGGCCGGTGGCGGGCTCGGTGACGGTGTACCCGGGCCCCGTGAGGCTGCGGGGCTGCCAGCTCGTGGTGTCGAGCAACGGCATGACGGCTCTCCGATCGATCGGTCACCGGCGGACGGGACGGTCGATTCCCGTGTGTGCGCGGCCGGTTCGGCGGTCACATGGCGGGACGCGCCGAGCGGGCGCGGCGGAGTGCGCCGCGGCCCGGGTGGGAACGCGCCCCCGTTTTGTTGAGCATGCAACATCCTAGCCGTGCCGCGGACCGGGAGCCGGTTCCCCGGCCCGGGCCGGGGGAATTCGCACGGTTCACCCGCCCGAGCCGGGGGATTCGCACGGCGCGAGGCGGCCACGTCAGGGAACTGGCTGTAGAGCCGCTGACCGCGTGCACAGCGGCACCGCGAATCCGGCCACACCGCCACCCTCGCCGATCGGACCGTGCGCCGGCGCGTGCGTCGACGCAACGCCCGGTCGTCGCCCGTCGGCTCAGCTGGAGTCGCGGTGCAGCACCGTCGCGTCAGCTGGATTCGCGGTGCAGCACCGTCGCGTCAGCTGGAGTCGCGGTGCAGCACCGTCGCGTCAGCTGGATTCGCGGTGCAGCACCGTCGCGCCGAGCACCTTGTGCGTCTCGGGCTCGGTGATGGGCCTGCGCACCGTACGGTCGACCAGCTCGGCGAGTTCATGGCCGGAGGGCAGCTCCAGACGGACCGTGCTCAGCCGGGGCCGCAGCAGCCGTCCGAGCACCAGGTCGTCGGCGCCGATCACGGCCGTCTCCTCGGGGATGCGGATGCCCTCGTCGAGCAGGGCCCGCATCAGCAGCATCGCGTACTCGTCGTTGTAGGTGAACACGGCGTCCAGACCGAGGCTCCGCCAGCGGGCGGCCAGGCGCGCCGCGGCCTGCTCGTCGTAGGCCAGGGGCAGTTCGGTCACCGTGGCGTCCGTGCCGCGCAGCGACTGGCGCACGCCGTCGAGGCGGGGGGCGGAGAACGCCTCGAGACCGGGGTCCTGCGGCACGACGACGCCGATCCGGCGCCGGCCGAGGTCGTAGAGGTGGGCGCCCGCGCTGTGGCCGACGACATCGTGGTCCATCAGCAGGGCGTGCGCACCCTCGATGGTCTCGGGGCCGAGGGTGACCACGGCCCGCGCCCCCGAACGCTTGAGCACCGCCACCCCGCGCGGGCCCAGTCCGGAGCCGGGCACGAGGACGGCCACGGGCCGCAACTCTGCCCACGCGCGGGCGGCTTCGTCACCGTGCGGGCCGCCGGTGCCGTACTGCACCACCGTGTAGTCCAGACCGGCGAGCGAACCCTGGAGGTCGGCGAGGAACCGGCTGTAGAGCGGGCCGACGGGGAAGGTCGGCGCGGGGATCAGGACCATCCGGCTGTGCCCGGCACGCAGGCTGCGGGCCGCCGCGTGCGGTACGTAGCCGAGTTCCCTGGCGGCCTCGTGCACACGGCGGCGGGTGGGTTCGCTGATCCGTACGGCGCTGGTGTTGTTCAGGACGTAGGAGACGGTCGCGCGCGAGACGCCGGCCAGGCGGGCCACATCGGCGCTCGTGGGCACGGAGCGCGACGGTGCGGGGGACGGGGGCGCGGGCGTTTTCGGTATCTGCACCATGACGTACGGCATCTTGGCAGAAGCCTCAATGCGCCCTTCCGGCGGGGGAGTTGTGAGGAAGCCGTGAGCGCTCACGAAGCAGAGCGGGCGCTTCTCAGCGCGCCGCGCCCGCTCCCGCCACCCGGTCCACCAGGTCGATCCATGCGGCCTCCAGACGGGGCAGCGGTATGCCGCACTGCTCGGTCAGGTGGTGGATCAGGGCCGGGTCGAGCTGGCCCATCAGCGCATGGGAGAGGAGTGCGCAGTCCGCTCCGGGGACGGCCTGCCGCAGCAGCATCTCGATGTGGTGCCGCAGCACGCGGCGGGCGGGGACGACGTAACGGCGGTTTGCGCCGGGATCGGCAGCCAGTTGCAGTTCCAGCTCGTCCGCCGAGCGGCGCAGCATGGCGCAGCCGAACGCCCGCAGCCGCTCCACGGGCGGCGCTCCGGGCCCGAGCGGCGGCGGGCCGCCGAGGAACGCGGCCTGGAACTTCTTCTCGGAGTGGTCGAGCAGCGCCGTCAGCAGGCCGGTGCGGTCGCCGAATCTGCGGAAGACCGTGCCCTTGCCGACGCGGGCCTCGGCGGCCACCGCCTCCATCGTCACGGCCTCGGCGCCGCGCTCCGCCACCAGCCGTCCGGCGGCCTCGAGCAGCCGGGCGCGGTTGCGCGCGGCGTCGGCCCGCAGGCATGGTTCGTCGGCCTCCAGAGCGGTACCGAGCTGCAGCAGCTCGGGGTGGTCGACGGGCTCCTGGGGCGTCGGGAGGGGCGGCGGGACGGCGGACATGAAGCCAGCGTAAAGCATCGGGAACAAACTGGACCGCGGTCCGGTTAGGATGCTAGAACGTTAAACGGACCCTGGTCCGGATCGATTGCGCAGTGTCAGAGCAGTGCCTCATACGTGGGAGTCAGCATGTCCGTTCGTATCCTCGCCCTCGTCGGCAGCCTTCGTGCCGGCTCGCACAACCGCCAGCTCGCCGAGGCGGCCGTCAAGCTCGCCCCCGAGGGCGCCGAGGTGAGCCTGTTCGAGGGTCTCGCCGAGATCCCCTTCTACAACGAGGACATCGACGTGGAGGGCGACGTCCCGGCCGCCGCGGCGCGCCTGCGCGAGGCCGCGAACGCCGCCGGCGGCCTGATCCTCTTCACCCCCGAGTACAACGGCACCATTCCGGCCGTCCTGAAGAACGCCATCGACTGGCTGTCCCGCCCGTACGGCGCCGGTGCCCTCAGCGGCAAGCCGGTCGCCGTGGTCGGCACCGCCTTCGGCCAGTACGGCGGTGTCTGGGCGCACGACGAGACCCGCAAGTCCGTGGGCGTGGCCGGCGGCAAGGTCCTGGAGGACGTCAAGCTGTCCATCCCCGGCTCGATGACCCGCTTCGCCGAGACGCACCCGGCCGATGACGCCGAGGTCGCCGAGCAGCTGACCGAGGTCATCGCCCGCCTGCACGGTCACGCTTCCGCGCCCGCCGCGGCCTGACCGTCCTCACCTCGCGCCCGCGGAGGGGCCGCGGCCGGCAACGGCCCCGGTCCCTCCGGCATGCCGACGGGAGGGTCTTCGTTCGACAGGGACCTCGCTGTTCGTCCTGCCCCACCGGCCTATGCCGGCTGAGGCCCGCACCGGCTCGTCCCCGGACCCGCTGGTGCCCCGACCGGCGGCTCAGGCCGGCTGCGGCTCGCGCCCGGGCCGGTGGATCGGCGTGTCCGAGCCGGTGAGCGGTGCCCCCGTGCCGCCCTGCCGCGCCGCGATGATCTCCGCCGCGATGGACACGGCGGTCTCCTCGGGCGTGCGGGCCCCGAGATCGAGGCCGATCGGCGACCTCAGCCGGGTCAGCTCGCGCTCGCTCACGCCCGCCTCGCGCAGCCGCCGGTTACGGTCCTCGTGGGTGCGGCGGGAGCCCATGGCGCCGACGTACGCGACGGGCAGCCGCAGTGCCTCCGTGAGCAGCGGGATGTCGAATTTCGCGTCGTGCGTGAGCACGCACAGCACCGTCCGCCCGTCGGTCCCGGTGCGCCGGAGGTAGCGGTCGGGCCAGTCGACGACGATCTCGTCGGCCTCCGGGAAACGGGCCCGGGTGGCGAAGACGGGGCGGGCGTCGCACACGGTGACGTGGTAGCCGAGGAACCTGCCCGCCCGGACCAGTGCCGCCGCGAAGTCGATCGCCCCGAACACGATCATCCGGGGCGGCGGGACGGCCGACTCCACGAGCAGGGTGAGCCCGCCGGGGCAGTGCGACCCGTCCCCGGAGAGCTCCACCACGCCGGTGCGGCCCGCGTCGAGCAGGGCGCGAGCCCGGCCGGCCACCGTGCGCTGCAGGTCCGGGTCGACGCCGAGTGCGCCGTCACCGGAGCCGTCGGGGCGCACCAGCAGGGCCCGGCCGAGGAGCGCCGCCGGGCCCCGGACCACCCGGGCGAGGGCCACGGGCCCGTTCCGGGCGGCGGCCGCCAGCGCGGCCGACTCGACCGCACGGCCGCCCACGAACGGGGTGATCATGACGTCGATGGTTCCGCCGCAGGTCAACCCAACCGCGAAGGCGTCCTCATCGCTGTAGCCGAACCGCTCGACGAGCACCTCGCCCTCGTGGAGGGCCTGAAGGCACAGGTCGTACACCGCTCCTTCCACGCAGCCCCCGGAGACCGAGCCGACCGCCGTACCGTCGGCACGGACGGCGAGCGCGGCGCCGGGAGGGCGCGGAGCGCTGCCGCCGACGCCGACGACCGTGGCGACGGCGAAGTCCCGGCCCTCCTCGATCCACGCGTGCAGGGGCCCCGCGAGATCAAGCATCGCCGCCCGCCAGCAGGACGCGGTCGGGCCGGATCGGCAGGTCGCGGTGACGTACGCCGGTGGCGTGCCACACCGCGCCCGCGATCGCCGCTGCCGCGCCGACGATGCCGACCTCGCCGATGCCCTTGATGCCGACCGGGTCGTCCGGGTCGGGATCGTCCACCCAGTCGGCCTCGATGTGCGGTACGTCGGCGTGCGCGGCGACGTGGTAGCCGGCCAGGTCGGCTCCGTAGAGGCCGCCGCTCGCCCGGTCCCGGACGGCCTCCTCGTGCAGGGCCATGGAGATGCCCCAGGTCATTCCGCCGACGAGCTGGCTGCGGGCGGTGAGCGGGTTGACGATGCGGCCGGCCGCGAAGATGCCCAGCATGCGGCGCACGCGGACCTCGCCGGTGGCGGGGTCGACGGCGACCTCGGCGAACTGCGCCCCGAAGGCGTGCCGTTCCTTCTGGGCGAGCGCGCCGACGGCCTCGGCCGTGTTCGACCGTACGGTGACGCCCTCCGGCGGGATGTCGGCGCCGGGCGCGAGGCTCCGGCGCAGTTCCCCGGCGGCGGCCGTGACGGCCCAGCTCCAGGAGCGGGTGCCGGCGGAACCGCCGGCGATCGACGCGGGGCCGAGGTCGCTGTCCCCGATCCGCACATGGACCCGGTCAGCGGGCACCTCCAGGGCGTCCGCGGCGACCAGGGTGAGCGCGGTCCTGGCGCCGGTGCCGATGTCCGCGGCGTTGATCCGCACCGTGAAGCTGCCGTCCGCCTCCGCGGTCACGGCCGCCGTGGACGGCATGGCCATCGTGGGGAAGGAGGCCGCCGCGGTGCCCGTGCCGAGCAGCCAGCGGCCCTCCCGGCGCACGCCGGGCCGCGGATCCCGCCCGTCCCAGCCGAACCTGCGGGCACCCTCCCGGAAGCAGGCGATCAGGTTGCGGCCGCTGAACGGCAGCCCGGAGACCGGGCCCACCGCGGGCTCGTTGCGGATCCGCAGTTCGATGGGGTCGATGCCGCACCGCTCGGCGAGCTCGTCGAGCGCCGACTCCAGCGCGAACGAGCCCGGTGCCTCGCCCGGGGCGCGCATCCAGGTCGGGGTGGGGACGTCCAGCCTCACGAGCCGGTTGGCCGTGTGGTGGGCGTCGGCGGCGTACATCGAACGGCTCGCCGCGGCGCCCGGCTCGAGGAACTCGTGCACGGTCGAGGTCTGGTTCAGCGACCGGTGCTCCAGGGCGCGCAGCCGCCCGTCCGCGTCGGCGCCGAGCCGGACCCGCTGGGCGGTGGGGCTGCGGTGGCCGGCGAGCGAGAACATCTGCCGACGGGTCATGACGACTCTGACCGGGCGCTGCAGGACGGTCGCGGCCATCACCGCGGCCACCTGGTGGGCGCGGGCGCCCTTGCTGCCGAAGCCGCCGCCGACGTGCTCGGACCGGACCCGCACCGAGCCGGGGTCCAGGGAGAACAGCCTGGCGAGCTCGTCGGCGACCCAGCTGGTGCCCTGGTTGGAGTCGACGACCTCGAGCCGGCCGCCCTCCCACCGGGCCGCCGCCGCGTGTGGTTCCATCGGGTTGTGGTGTTCCTCGGGGGTGGTGTACCACGCGTCCACCACGACGGTGGACGCGGCCAGTTCGGCCTCCAGGTCGCCTTTCTCCACCACGGCTGGCATGTGCCCGTCGAGCGGGTACGCGTCGGCGTCGCGCCCGGCGGAGAACGCCACGTCGTGCGGCTCCTGGTCGTAGTGCACCACGAGGGCCTCGGCGGCCTCCCTGGCCTGTTCGGAGGTCTCCGCGACGACCAGCGCCACCGGCCAGCCGGCGTGGGGCACCCGGTCGTGCTGGAAGAGGCCGACGCTCGGGTCCGGCGGGACGCCCATGACGCCGATGTAACCGGTGTCGACGCGCGGGGCGTTGTGGTGGTGGAGCACGGTGAGGACACCGGGCATGCCGAGCACGGCCTCGGTGTCCAGGGCACGGATGCGGCCGCGGGCGACGGTGGACAGCACCAGCCAGCCGTGGGCGAGTGCGGCGAACGGGATCTCACCGGCGTAGCGGGCCGCTCCGGTGACCTTGTCGCGGCCCTCCACGCGCGTGTGAGCGGTGCCGACGGATCCCCTGGCGGCGATGGTCATCGGGCGGCCTCCTCGGCGAGTTCGCTCAGCACGGCCACGACGAGGTTGCGCATCAGGGTCACCTTGTATCCGTTGTCGGGCAGGGGCCGGGCGGCGGCCAGTTCGGCGTCCGCGGCGGCCGCGAAGTTCGCCGCCTCGGCCGGCGCGCCGGTCAGGACGCGTTCGGCCGTGCGAGCGCGCCAGGGGTGGGAGGCGACGGCGCCGAACGCCAGGCGCACGTCGTGCACGAGACCGTCCCGTACGTCGAGCGCGGCGGTGACGGAGCCGATGGCGAAGGCGTACGAGGCCCGCTCGCGCACCTTGCGGTAGCGGGAGTTGACGGCTGTGGCGGTGGGCGGCAGGGTGACGCCGGTGATCAGCGCGCCCGCCGGCAGGGCGGTCTCCCGGTGCGGGGTCTCCCCCACCGGCAGGTACAGGTCGTCGAGCGGCAACTCCCCCGGCCCGGCGGGTGTTTCGTAGGTCACGCGCGCGTCGAAGGCGGTCAGGGCCACGCCCATGTCGGACGGGTGGGTCGCCACGCAGTGGCCGGAGGCGCCCAGGATGGCGTGGTTGTGGTGCTCGCCCGCGATCGCGGGACAGCCGCTGCCGGGCACGCGTTTGTTGCAGGGCGAGTTGATGTCGGTGAAGTAGCCGCAGCGGGTGCGCTGGAGCAGGTTGCCGCCGACGGTGGCCATGTTGCGCAGCTGCCCCGAAGCGCCGGCCAGTACCGCCTGGGCGAGTGCGGGGTAGCGGCGCCTGACCTCCGGGTGGGCGGCCAGGTCGCTGTTGGTGGCGGTCGCCCCGATGCGCAGCCCGCCGTCCTCGGCCGGTTCGACGCGATTCAGGGGCAGTTCGCGTATGTCCACGAGCCGGGCGGGCCGTTCCACGCCGGTCTTCATCAGGTCGACGAGGTTGGTGCCACCGCCCAGGAAACGGGCCTGCCCGTCGCCGTCGAGCAGCGCCACGGCGCCGGAGACGTCGTACGCCCGCTGGTAGCCGAACTCCCTCATGCCGCGGCCCCCTTCATCTCCTCGGCGGCCCGGGCCACGGCCTGGACGATCGACACGTACGCGCCGCAGCGGCACAGGTTGCCGCTCATGCGCTCCCGGATCTCCTCCGGGGTGAGCGGTGGTGGTCCCGCCTCGGGCCGGACGTCGCCCGAAACCGCACTCGGCCAGCCGGCGGCGTGTTCCTCGATCACGGCGATGGCCGAACATATCTGCCCCGGTGTGCAGTAGCCGCACTGGAAACCGTCCAGGTCGAGGAACGCCTGCTGAACGGGGTGCAGTTGATCACCGTCGGCCACACCTTCGATGGTGGTGATCTCGCGCCCTTCGGCGGCGACCGCCAGTTGCAGGCAGGCCAGGCTCCGGCGGCCGTCGACCAGGACGGTGCAGGCACCGCACTGCCCTTGGTCGCAGCCCTTCTTGGTGCCGGTCATGTCGAGGCGCTCACGCAGGGCGTCGAGCAGGGTGGTGCGGTGGTCGACGGTCAGCGTGTACTTCTCGCCGTTGACGGACAGGGTGAGGTCGCTGGACGTCGATGGGGGCATGGAAGCCTTCTCTCTCACATCGCGAGGTCAAGGAGCACGGCGCTGCGGCTGGAGGTGCCGTCGCTCGGCCGTGCGGGATGCGGGCGGGCCGGTCCTGGGCGCGGCAGCCATGGGCTGTCCGTACGGACGGCACGCCGATACGATGAGGCAAGCGGACAGTTGTCCGTTACCGGGAAAACCTAATGGACAACTGTCCGCTTAACAAGGGCGGAGTTTCGGCCATGGATCACGAGGAGGGCGAGTGCGGCAGGACAAGGACGCTCCGCTGCGCTCGGACGCGCAGCGCAACCGCGAGCGCATCCTGGCGGTGGCGCTGGAGGAACTGACGCGTTCGGCGAACGCCCCGCTGAGCGCGATCGCCAGGAAGGCGGGCGTCGGGCAGGGCACCTTCTACCGCCACTTCCCCACCCGTGAGGCACTCGTCCTGGAGATCTACCGGCATGAGATGCGGCAGGTAGCCGACACCGCGGCACCGCTGCTGGAGAGCAGGGAGCCCGACCGGGCGCTGCGCGAGTGGATGGACCGGCTGGCGCGGTTCGCCATGGCCAAGGCGGGTTTGGCCGACGCCATCCGTCAGGCCACCAGCGCACCGGGGCAGCCGGCGAAGCCGGGACACGCCCCGGTGACCGAGGCGGCCGAACTCCTGCTGCGGGCCGCCGAGCAGGCCGGCACCATCCGGCCGGGGATCACGGCGGACGACCTCTTCCTCGCCATCGGCGGACTCTGGACGATGGACCCCCGCGACGACTGGCAGCCGCGCGCCACCCGCCTGCTGGACTTCGTCATGGACGCGCTGCGCGTGGGGGCGCCCGGCGGTGACACACAGAGGGCGGGCCCGGTCGGCGACACGTAGAGGGCGGGCCCGGCGATCGTGGTGAATCTCGACCCACGCGAGGGGCCGGCTGCGGCTGCAACCGGCCCTCTTGACGCGGCACCTGTCCCGGCCGTAGCGGCCGTACGCCACGCGGCATCCGCCGTAGGGCCTGTCGTATCCGCCGTACGCCCCGCCGTATCGGCCCGGCGCCCGGCCGTGGGCTCCGTCGCTCCGAACCGCGTCGTGCCGATGAAAGCCGCACGCCACCGGCATCACCGCCCCGCGAAACCACCCGTCGGCGTGATCCGGATCGCGTCGGCGGACCGCGCCGGGGTCCTGCCCCTGCGGCAGACTGTCCGAGCGCCCTCCGTACACGATTCGGGAGCTTGAGGCATGAGCGTGCAGCGGTATCCCCTGACCGGGGTCACGGTGGTCAGTCTGGAGCAGGCCGTGGCCGCGCCCTACGCCACCCGGCAACTCGCCGACCTCGGTGCCCGGGTGATCAAGGTGGAGCGGCCCGGCGGCGGCGACTTCGCCCGCCGGTACGACACGACCGTGCACGGCCATTCCAGCTACTTCGTGTGGCTCAACCGTTCCAAGGAGTCGCTCACCCTCGACCTGAAGGACCCCCGCGGCCACGAGATCCTGCACGAGCTCCTCGACGGCGCCGACGTCTTCGTGCAGAACCTCGCGCCGGGCGCCGCCGCCCGGCTCGGTCTGGACGCCGCCACCGTCACCGGCCGCCGCCCGAACCTGATTCCGTGCACGATATCCGGCTACGGCACCACCGGCCCCTGGGCCGACCGCAAGGCCTACGACCTGCTCGTGCAGTGCCAGACCGGGCTGGTGTCACTGACCGGCACCCCCGAGGGGACCGCCCGGACCGGGATTTCCGTGGCCGACATCGCCGCCGGGATGTACGCCTACAGCGGCATCCTCACCGCCCTGTACACCCGCGCCACCACCGGCGAGGCCCACCCCGTGGAGGTGTCCCTGTTCGAGGCGCTCGCGGAGTGGATGGGCCAGCCCGCCTACTACACCCGGCACGGCGGCACCCAGCCCCCGCGCATCGGCACCCGGCACGCCACCATCGCGCCGTACGGGACGTACACCGCCGCCGACGGCAAGGAAGTGCTGTTCTCCATCCAGAACGAGCGGGAGTGGGCGGCCCTGTGCGCCGAGTTCCTCGGCCTGCCGGAGCTGGTCGACGATCCGCGCTTCGCCACCGGGTCCGACCGTGTCGCCCACCGGGACGAGCTCGACGTCGTCGTCGCCGAGCGGTTCGCCCGCTCCGGCTCCGACGAGATCCTCAAGGACCTGGAGCGCATCGGCATCGCCTGCGCCGGGGTCAACGACGTCGCCGCCTTTCTGGACCACCCCGTGCTGGCCGCCCGTGGCCGCTGGACCGAGGTCGGGGTGCCGGGCGCCACCGTGGAGGCGCTGCTCCCGCCCGCCGACCTCACCGGCGTGCCCGCGCGCATGGACCCGGTTCCGGCGGTGGGCGAGCACACCGAGGCGATCCTCACCGAACTGGGCCGCACCACGGACGAGGTGGCCGCGCTGCGGGCGGACGGAGTCGTCTGACGGGCCTGGTCCCGCGGGGTGCCTAGGAGGACTCGGGGGCCCGCTGTGCCGCCGCCTCGGCCGCCTGCTTCTTCGACGCCCGCAGGCTCGTGACCGTCGTCACCGCCAGGACGAGCACGATGAAGCCCAGCGAGAACGGGATGCCGATCTCGGGGACGTGGACGCCCGACTCGTGCAGGGCGTGCAGCACCAGCTTCACGCCGATGAAGCCGAGGATGATCGACAGCCCGTAGGAGAGGTGGACCAGCTTCTTCAGCAGGCCGCCGATGAGGAAGTACAGCTGGCGCAGGCCCATGAGGGCGAAGGCGTTCGCGGTGAACACGATGTACGGGTCCTGCGTCAGACCGTAGATGGCCGGGATGGAGTCGAGGGCGAACAGCACGTCGGTGGAGCCGATCGCGAGCATCACGACCAGCATCGGGGTCATGATCCGCTTGCCGTTCTCGGTGATGAACAGCTTCGTGCCGTGATAGCGGTCGGCCACGCCGAAGCGCCGTTCCGCCATCTTGAGCAGCTTGTTCTCCTGGTACTCCTCCTCGTGGTCCTGGGTGCGGGCGTCCTGGACCAGCTTCCAGGCGGTCCAGATCAAAAACGCGCCGAAGAGGTAGAAGACCCAGGAGAAGGCGGAGATGATCGCCGCGCCGGCCGCGATGAACACGGCCCGCAGGACCAGGGCCATCAGGACGCCCACCATGAGAACCCGCTGCTGGTACTGCGTGGGCACCGCGAACTTCCCCATGATCAGGACGAAGACGAAGAGATTGTCGACGCTGAGCGACTTCTCGGTGATGTACCCGGCGAAGAATTCGCCCGTGGGCCCGCTCCCTGCGAAGTACCACAGCCCCAGGCCGAACAGCACGGCCAGGACGACCCACACCACCGTCCACGTCCCGGCTTCCTTGACGGACACGTCGTGCGGCTTGCGGCCGACGAAGAAGTCGACGGCGACGAGCACGCACAGGGCTGCCACGGTCAGCAGCCACACGGACAGCGAGACGTTCACTGTTGCTCCTGGTACAGGTGGGGGGAAGGACAGCGTGGTCCACGGTGGCCGGATTCCGCCACTCCTGCCAGGTGAACAATGGGTCAAAGCTGCACGCGGAGGGCTTCCAGGACGTCCTGGTCCGTCAACTGGTCGAAGTTCTCGTACCACAGGCCCACGGCCATGAACGCGGCCGGCCGGTGCAGGCAGATGACCTCGTCGGCCTCCGCCCGCATCAGATCGGCCCCTTCCGGGGAGCACACGGGCGCGGCCAGCAGCACGCGTGCGGGCGCCTGACGGCGTACGAAGCGCAGCGCCGCGCGGGCCGTGGAGCCGGTCGCCAGGCCGTCGTCGACGACGATCACGGTCCGTCCGCGCAGGCCAGGGGCGGGCCGCCCCTGCCGGTACAGCCGCTCACGGCGGCGCAGTTCGGCACGCTCCCGTTCGATGACGGGGGCCAGCGCCGCCTCGCTGATGCCGAGGTGGCGCAGGGCGTCCTCGTCCAGGAGCGGCACCTCGTCCCCGGCCATCGCGCCGACGCCGAGCTCCTCATGGCGAGGTGCCCCGATCTTGCGTACGACGAGCACGTCGAGCGGGGCGTCCAGCGCGGCGGCGACCTGGCGTGCCACGGCGGCCCCACCTCGGGGCAGGGCGAGGACGAGGGGATCGGGCAGGTCCCCCTCGCGCTGCCGGGCGCGCAGTGTTTCGGCCAGTTCCTCACCGGCCTGCCGACGATCACGGAACCGCATGACGGTCACCTCTGCTTCCCGCACGGAGAGGGCCCTCGGCCGGTTCGTTCCCCGCGTACCCCGGGCCCGCGGGGCGATGCACGCACGACGGTCACCGGCCGTCGGCGGTCCGCACCTGCTCGTCGCACCACTGCCGGGCCGCCTCGGTGACCTGGCCGAGCGCGCCCGGTTCCTCGAACAGGTGGGTGGCGCCCGGCACCACGCGGAGGGTGTGCGGGCCGGGCAGCCGCCGGGCGGCCTCCTGGTTGAGCCGCAGCACGTGCGTGTCCCGGCCGCCCACGATCAGCAGCACCGGGGCCCGTACGGTGTCCAGGGCGTCGCCCGCAAGGTCGGGCCGTCCGCCGCGCGAGACGACGCCCCGTACCCGGTCGGGGCGCCGCGCCGCCGCGACCAGGGCCGCACCCGCGCCGGTGCTGGCACCGAACAGGACGACGGGCAACCCCGAGGTGCCGGGCTCCCGCGCCAGCCAGTCGACGGCGTCCGTCAGCCGGTGACCCAACAGGGGGATGTCGAAGCGGAGTTCGGCGGTGACGGCGTCCCGGCGCTCCTCCTCCTCGGTGAGCAGGTCGATCAGCAGGGTGCCGAGTCCGGCGGCGCGCAGACCGGCGGCGACCTCGCGGTTGCGGGGGCTGCGCCGGGAGCTGCCGCTGCCGTGCGCGAACAGCACGATCGCCCGGGCGTCCGCCGGCACGGCCAGATCGCCGGTCAGTCCGACGCCACCCGCGGACACGGTGACGGTCCGGGAGATCATCGTCAGCCTCCTCTCCCCCCCGCCTCCCGTGGTACCCGCCCGGGGCGGAACGTCCCATGGCGCGATCTGTGGGATGCGTGTCGTTGACGCCGTGCCGGGGGCCGGTGGAGCGTGAGGTCGTGACCGATCACCGTGTTGTCTTCGTCGTCTTCGACGGCTTCCAGCCGCTCGACCTCACCGGGCCGCACGAGGTGTTCCACAGTGCGGGCGAGTACGCCTGTGAGGTCGTGGCCACCCGGGCGGGGCCGGTCCGGTCGGTGAGCGGGCTGCTCGTGCACGCCGGGCGCGGCGTGGCGGACCTCGATCCCGCCGGGACGGACACCCTCGTGGTGGTCGGGGGCCGGGGCGTCGACCGGGCACGGGAGGACAAGGCGCTGGTCGCCTGGGTCGCCGCCGCCGCGTCCGGGGCCCGGCGGGTGGCCTCGGTGTGCAGCGGGGTGTTCCTGCTGGCGGCCGCAGGACTGCTGGAGGGGCGGCGGGTCACCACGCACTGGGCCCGCGAGGAGCAGTTGGCCCGGGAGCATCCCGAGGTGCGCGTGGACTGCGAGCCGATCTTCGTCCGGGACGGGCGGGTGTGGACGTCGGCCGGGGTGACGGCCGGGATGGATCTGGCGCTCGCCCTGGTGGAGGACGACCTGGGCCGGGACGTCGCGCACGAGGTGGCCCGTCGGCTGGTGCTGTTCCTGCGCCGTCCGGGCGGCCAGTCGCAGTTCAGTGTGGCGCTGTGGTCACGGCAGCCGGCGACGGACCCGGTGCGGGCCGCCGTCGCCGCGATCCACGCCGATCCGGGCGCTCGGCACGACATCGCCGGCCTCGCCGCGCACGCGGGGCTGAGCCCCCGCCACCTGCAACGCCGTTTCACCGCCGAACTGGGCGCCCCGCCGGCGGCGTACGTCGAGCGGGTGCGTGTCGAGGCGGCGCAGCGCGCGCTCACGGACGGGGACGAGCCGGTCGAGACCATCGCCCGCCGCTACGGCTTCTCCACGGCCGAGACCCTGCGCCGTACGTTCCACCGCCGGCTCGGCGTCGCGCCGTCGGACTACCGCGCCAGGTTCCGCTCCACCGCGGGACCCCTGGCAGATCCCGCAGAGGAAGGAAGAAGCGCATGACGACCTATGGCCTGCTGGTGTTCGAGGACGCCGAGGAGCTCGACTTCGTGGGGCCCTGGGAGGTGTTCACCGTCTCGGCCCGGCTCCGGGAGAGCGCCGACTCGGCCGTGCTCATCGCCGAGCACCCCGGGCCGGTGCGTTGCAACAAGGGGCTGCGCGTCCTGCCCGACCACACCCTCGACGACCATCCGCCGCTGGACGTGCTGCATGTACCGGGCGGGCGCGGCGCGCGTGAGGTCCAGCCGCACAACCCGGTGGTCACCGGCTGGATCGAAAAGACGGCGGAGCGGACCGCGTGGGTGCACGGCGTGTGCACCGGAACGTTCCTGCTGCACGCCGCCGGGCCCGCCCGCGGGCGTCGGGTGGCCACGCACCGGAGCCACGAGGACACCTTGGAGGCCCTCGGGGACGTGACCGTCGTCCGGGACGCCCGCTACGTCGTGGACGGCAACCTGGTCACCAGCCAGGGTGTATCGGCCGGTATCGACAGTGCGTTGTGGCTGGTGGGGCGGTTGCACGGGCGGGAGCACGCGCGGGAGGTGCGGCGCTGTGTCCAGTACGACCCGGCGCCGCCGTATCTCGCGGACGAGCCCGTTTGATCGACATGGCGGGTCCGGGGCCGCATGGGTGGGCGAGCCTCGGGCAGGCGTTGTTCATGGGCGGTGACACGGGCGACGGCGGGCAAGGGCGGCAGCCGGGCGAGTGCGGGCACCGGGCGGTGCCGCATCCAGGCGATATCCGGATCGAGGCGTGGGCGGCGTGCCGGGAGCATTGTCTGGCGGAGGCCGTCCTGGCGATGGTGGAGTGTTTCGCGGACGTCTCCGGGGTGCGGGCCACCGCCGTGGACCGGGTGCGCCTGCCCGAGGCCAGCGACGACGACCTGCTCGCCTCGCTGCTGGACGAGATCATCTTCCGGCTGCAGGTGTACGGCCAGGTGCCCGTGGACGTGGAGGCGGACGAGGCCGACGGCGGCCTGGACGTACGCCTGGCGGTCACCGGCATCGCGGACGTGGAGATCACGGGGGCGGTTCCGACGGCGGTGGTGTGGAACCGGCTGCGGATCGGGCCGGATCCCTTCGGATGGTCGTGTGCGGTGACGGTCGACGCCTGACCTCGGCGGCGGGGTACGTCCGTCGCGGCGGGCTGAGCGCCGCGGTGCCGGACGTCAGGGCGTGAGGTGGGAGAGGCGGGGCGTCAGCCCGCCCAGGCCACCAGCCGTTCGCGGTTGCCCGGCTCCCGCAGCCGGGCGAGCGACTCCTTCTCGAGTTGGCGCACCCGCTCGCGGGTCAGACCGACGCGCCGCGCGACCTCGTTCAGGGTGCGGGTGTGCCCGTCGTGCAACCCGTAGCGCAGGCTGAGGATCATCGCCTCGCGGGGCGCGAGCGTGCCGACGGCCTCGCGGAGTTCCTCGGCGAGCGCCCGGAACTCGGCCACCTCCGGGGCCCGGAGCACCTCGGTGTCGGCGATGAGGTCGCCGACGACGGTCTCGCCCTTGTCGTCCACCGGTGTGTCCAGGCTGACGGCGTCCCGTCCGACATGGCGCAGCCAGCCGATCCGGTCCTCGGCGAGGCCGCTCTCCCGGGCCACCTCCTCGGCGGTCGGCTCCCGCTCGAGGTCGAGTCGCAGCCGCCGCTCGACCTTGGCGATCTTCTGCAGCTGCTCCACGACGTGCATCGGCAGCCGTACGGAGCGGGCGTGCGCGGCCAGGCCCCGTTCGATCGCCTGGCGGATCCACCAGGTCGCGTACGTGGAGAACTTGAAGCCCTTGGTGTGGTCGAACTTCTCCACGGCCCGGATCAGCCCGAGGTTGCCCTCCTGGATGACGTCCAGCAGGGGCAGACCGCGGTGGGCGTGCCGCTTGGCCATCGACACGACGAGCCGGAGATTGGCACGGACCATGTGGTCCTTGGCCGCCTGCCCGTCACGAAGGGCGTCCTCCAGTTCCCGGCGCCGCTTCGCCGTGAGGCCGCGTTCACCGGCGTCGGCCAGGTCCAGCTCCGCCATCGCCCGCACGCCTGTCTCCATCCGCCGGGCCAGCCGTACCTCGTCCTCCGCGGTGAGCAGGGGGGTCGCCGAGATCTGTGCGAGGTACTGGCCGAGGAGGTCCGGCTCCTCGTCGGGCTCGGGGATGCGGCTGCGCAGCCGCGCGGTGCGGGCGGGGGCGCGGCGGTCCTCCCGGACCTCGTTCGCGGGGTCTTCTGCCAGGGGGGACATCATCGGGTTCCTCACTCCCCCGCCTCGTTCGGCTCGCCCTTCCGGGTACCCGGCGGATCCGGTCCCGAACCGTGTGTCCCGGGAGTCCCGGGGGTACCCCGGGCGCTATGACCGGCATCGAACTCAGCAGCGACGCGTTCAACGACCACTCCTTCATCGCGCGCCGGTACTCCTACGAGGGACCGAACATCTCTCCGCCGCTGACCTGGAGCGGCGTACCGGACGACGCGGCCGAACTGGTCCTGCTGTGCGAGGATCCCGACGCCCCGTCGGGGACCTTCGCGCACTGGGTGGTGGTCGGCATCGACCCGCACAGCGACGGCGTCGAGGCCGGGCAGAGCCCGCCGGGCGGCACGGAACTCATCAACGGCTACGGGCAGCACGGCTGGGGTGGCCCGCATCCGCCGCCCGGTGACGACGCCCACCACTACGTCTTCCGGCTCTACGCCCTGTCCGAACCGTGCGTCCTGCCCGACGCCCCGCGCGCGGACCAGGTGCACGAGGAGGTCGAGAGGCGCCGCCTCGCGGACGCGACACTGGTGGGGCTGTACCAGCGCTGAACCCTCGCATCCTTTCCGGACGTCACAACGGATGGTTGTGGCGTGGGCGGGGCACGGTTGTTTGCCCGGCCTGCCTGCCTCTCGCTTGGATGGCTCCCGGACAACATCGGGTTGTCCGGGAGAGCGGGGAGTGCGCCGGACATGGCGGGCAGACGGTCGCTGGGGCGACGGTTCGGGTGGCTGTGGGGCGCGTACGCGGTCAGCACGGCCGGCACATGGCTCGCGTTCGACGCGTTCGCCCTGATCGCGGTCCTGGCGCTGGACACCGGACCGACGCAGGTGTCGCTGCTGGCCGCGGTGGGACCGGCGGTCGGCGCGGCGGTGTCGGTGCCGCTCGGACCGTGGGTGGAGATCCACCGCAAACGGCCGGTGATGATCGCGGCGGACCTGATCCGGTGCGTGATGCTGCTGAGCATCCCCGTGGCGTTCGCCGCCGGCCGACTGGGCTTCGGCCAGTTGCTGCTCGTGTCGGTGGCCGTGGCGGCGGCCGACATCACCTTCAACGCGGCGACCGGGGCGTTCCTCAAGGACCTGCTGCCGCGGCGGGACCTGCTCGTCGCTAACGGACGCTTGGAGGCGACGACCTGGACCGCCAGCATGGTCGGCCCGCCACTGGGAGGGGCCGCGATCGTCCTGTTCGGCCCGGTGACGACGGTGGTGGCCGACGCCGTGAGCTATCTGCTCTCGGCGATCGGCATCCGCGCCATCGGCGACACCGAGAAGCACCCGGTACGGCCGCGTCCCGCGGTATCCCGGGCCGGTGAACTGCTCGACGGCTGGCGCCACATCCTGGCCGACCCGGCCCTGCGCCCGCTGTTCTTCAACTCGCTCGTGGTGAACTCCCTGATCATGGCGGCGTCTCCGCCGCTGCTGGTCCTGATGGTCGACGACCTGCACTTCGCGCCGTGGCAGTACGCCCTCGCCTTCGCGGTGCCCTGCACCGGCGGCCTGCTCGGCTCCCGCCTGGCTCCCCGCCTCGTCGCACGCCATGGCCGGCACCGCGTCCTGCTCACCGCGGGGGTGCTCCGGGCCTGCTGGCCGATCGGCCTGGCCTTCACCGGCCCCGGAGCACCCGGCCTGGCTCTGATCATGCTGGTCGAGTTCGGCCTGATCACCTGCTGCGGCGTGTTC
Source organism: Streptomyces sp. NPDC092370 (assembly GCF_044755265.1). NCBI lineage: Bacteria > Bacillati > Actinomycetota > Actinomycetes > Kitasatosporales > Streptomycetaceae > Streptomyces > Streptomyces sp. NPDC092370. The sequence goes on from NZ_JBIVQO010000006.1 coordinate 270,885, forward strand.
AACCCGGTCCTCGCCACCCACCGCCTCGACCGCACTCCCAGGGACCGGGTCACCCGCACCCTGGCCGCCTGGTCGGCCACCGGCAAGGCGGCCACCGCCGCGACGACCGCCCTGTGGGGGGTGCTGGCCGCCCGGACCGGTCCCCGGACGGCCATCGCACTGGCCGGTGCCCTGCTGCTCGCCACGCCGCTGCTGCTCCCGCGCCGGGAGCACGCCACGGGGGCCGGCGCTGAACCGGCCCCCGTGGCGGTGGAGCCGGACGGCGGCTGACCTGGCGGCGTGCGCGGGAGACGACGTCTCGCAGTGCGCCGCCGCCCCGAGCCCGGGGCCGGTTCAGACCGCTCCGGGCACGTCCTCCGTGACTCCGTTCAGCTCCGAGTCCGGATCCGTGCCGTACGGGCGGGTGAGTATCTCCATGCCGTGGCCCGCCGGGTCCAGGAAGTAGACGCCCCGGCCACCGTCGTTGCGGTTGATGCGACGGGGGTGGTTGCCGTGCGGGTCTGCCTGGATGGGGACGCGGGCCTTCACGAGGCGGGCCAGGGCCTCGTCGAACTCGTCCTCGGAGACGATGAACGCGTAGTGCTGCTGGGGGATGTCGGCGTCGATGGTGGCGAAGTCCAGCGTGACGCCGTTGTCGGTCGTCACCGGGAGGAACACCCCGGCCGGTGCGCCGACCTCCAGTCCCAGGATGTCTGCGAGGAAGTGAGCGGACTTCTCCCGGTCACGGGACAGGACGATGGTGTGATTGAACTCGACTGACACGGTTGAATGCCTCCACGGGCATCTCCGCGGCGCCTCCATGCCTCACCCTGCCGGTGACCGGCACGCGATGCCGCACGGTGGATCATAGGCAGCGGTGGCGGGGGCGTCGAACGGTTTTCGCCGTGTCGGGGGCCCTCGGGCACGTCCTCACCCGTGCGGGATGACACCGCTGATCCTGACCATCGTCAGGACCGCGCGGTTCCGCGTCTCCCCGCAGTTCTGACCGTCGGCAGGCAGCCCGCTCCGGGCACTGCGGACCCGGAAGGGCAACCTCCGGCCGCACCATCCTCACCTTCGTCCTGCGGGGGACAGACACATGAAGCGACTGATCAGCCGCACCGCCCTGGGCGTCGCCGTGACCGCGCTCGCCGTCGGCGGCCCCGCCACCACGGTCCAGGCGGCCCCGGCCGGCAGCGGCGCCCCTCACCGATGGCTACATCTGGGCCACCGACGTCAGCCTGCGCCAGCAGCCGACCACCGGGTCCCCGCGGCTCGCGGTCCGCTCGCGGTGGTGGGCGGACGCCTTCTGCCGGAAGCAGGGCCAGACCGTGCACGACTCGGCCGTCGGCACCGACAACTGGTGGACCGCCGTCATGGAGTTCTCGGGCGGCGACGTCGCCTGGGTGGACAGCCTGTACATCCGCGGCGGCGAGAGGACCGCCGGCGTTCCGGACTGCTGACGCGCCGTTCCCCCCATACGCCTGTGGCGGGCCACCGGGAATCCGGTGGCCCGCGCTCGTGGACGCCGAAGGGGCGGACCGGAGATCCGGCCGCCCCCGTTTCGCGTGTGGTGCGCGGCTCAGTACCAGCCGGTGTTCACCAGGTCGTGGCCGTCGCACGCGAGCAGGGCGCGCGAGACGCGGCCGTTGAGGTTGTTGCCCATCTGCGTGTAGGCGTAGTTGATGCCGGAGTCGACGGTCTCGGAGACCCAGCCGTCGACCCGGCCCGCGCCGTTGTTGGAACGCTGCAGCACGGCCGCGCAGCCGGGCCGGGAGTTCTCGATCCGGGCGAACGAGCCGCACTTGTCGGAGTAGAAGTACTTCAGGGCCATGCCTTCGGCGTACTGGGTGGGCCCGATCTGCCGGAAGGTGCCCGTGCAGAAGGAGGTGGTGGGGTACTGCCCCTCCATGCCGTAGGCCCCGTAGTTGCCGCCCGAGTACGGCTGGGCCTGGGCGGAGGTCGGAAGGAGCGCCATCACCGCGGCGGCGCCCCCCGCGGCCAGCAGTGTCCTGAGTGATCGGCGGCTCATGAGCCCTCTTTCGTGTGTCGGCGGTGGATCAGGGCGTGCGCGGCGACCGGCCCCCGGCCGGCCGTCGCTCGCTTGTCGTGACCGTACGGGGCGTCACCGCACCGCCGACACCTGACACTTATCAGGGTCGAATCCGCAGGTGGCCCCGCTCGGCCCGAGCCCTTGACATTCATCAGGACCACCGCCCCGCCCGGAGTCCTGTCGTGGCGCCGCGGGCCAAGGTCCGGTAGGACAAGCCGGGCGATCCGGGAAGGGCGACCATGCGCATGCTCCTGCGCGGCGCGGCGCGGCCGCGCTTGCGGCCGTCGTCGCGGTCGCGTCACTCCGGAGCTGTGCGGCGGCACAACTCGGGACGGGCAAGACCGCCGGTACTGTCCACACCTCCGCGTCCGCCGGGTCCCGCCCGGTGTCACCGCCGGCGTGATCGACCAGGAAGCGAACGAGGTCACCCTGTGCTCGGCAGGACATGGTGTCGCTGCACCAGGAGGGCAGTCGTACGGCAAGGCGTACACCGGCCTCGGCCGGCTGACCCGTTCGCTCCTCTGCATCAGCTCGCCGGACAACCGGCTGCCGAACGTCCCGGAGTGCGGCCGGCCGGCGCCGTGACGGGAACGAACGCGAGCGGTGGACGGGGCCGCGGCTCCGTCCAGCGCTCGCGTTCGTGCGGCTCAGCGCTCGTACTCGGCGAGGTAGCGCATCACCTTGTCGACGTGCGGCCGTACCCGCTCCGGCACGCCGCGCTCCTCGATGACCGTGCGGTCGCTGGTGCGGTAGCCGGCCGCGACGAGCGCGGGGAGGTCCTTCTTCGGCAGCCCGGCCTGCTTGAAGCGCTGGTCGAGCCAGCACACGTACAGACTCATGGTGGAGATCGCGTCCGGCGGCGACATGTGGTCCTTGTCACCGTCCCCGTCCCCGTCCACGGCCCAGGCGCGGAACACCGACGGTGTCCACATGGCGATGCCGTACTCCTCGCTCTCCGGGCGGGAGGCGTTCGCGTCGAAGTTGCTCTCCGCCTTGACCAGCGCGGCGAGCAGGGCGGGGGTGATCTCCTCGTCGGTGCAGCGGTGCGCCGCGCGGGCGATGACGGGGCGCAATTCCTCGGGCACGTCGGAGTCCTCGGGGATCTCGCCGGCCGGCGGGCCGGACGTCGGCGTACCGGTGACGGCTGCGGTGTCCCGGTCTTCGTCCCGCGTGCCGCCTACGCCACCCCCGAGCAGGGCCGCCCCGGCGACCGCGGCGGCGATCAGGACGACGAGTCCGGCCGTGGCTGCGGGCACCAGTCGTCTTCGGCGGCGGTGCGGGCCGCCGGTGACGGCCTGGACCCGGGCGGCGACACCTGCGGCCGTGTGCGGGAGGCGGGTGGCGTGGTCGGGGGACAGGCAGTCGGCGATCAGCCGGCGCATGTCCTCGTCGAGGCCGGCGTCGAGGCGCAGGGGCGCGGTGCCGCGGGCGTAGGTCTGGGCGGCGAGCGAGCGGGCCCGGGCCGTCGCGCCGGGGAAGGGGTGCAGTCCGCCGGTGAGCACCTGGTGGGCGAGGACGCCGAAGGCCCAGATGTCGGCGGTGGGCCGGACGACGGCGCCCTGGGCGCCGGTGCGCTGCGACCACCACTCGGGCGGCAGATGGTCGAGGGTGCCCAGCGGCGGCAAGTGGGCGTGGGTGCCGTCGAGTTCGGCGGCGAGACCGAAGTCGGCCAGCCACACCTGACCGCCGGGGCCCAGCAGGACGTTGGCGGGCTTGAGGTCGCCGTGCACCCAGCCGGCGTCGTGCATGTGGGCGAGTCCGGCGGCGACGCCGCGCAGGACGCGGTCGGCGTCCGCGATCGGCCCGCCCGTCTCCGCGGCGTCCAGTACGTCCTTGAGGCTGGCCTCGGCCCGGTCCATGACCAGCGCGATCGCGCCGTCCAGGGAGGGCAGTTCGGGTGCCTCGACGGTGCACACGGCGTGGGTGCGGACGAGGTGGGGGTGGTCGGCCTCGGCGCTGAAACGGACCTCGCGGGCCACGAGTTCCCCGAGTGTGGCGCGTTGTCCGGGGCCCAGGGCGCCGGTCGGCAGCACCTTGACCGCCGCGGGCGTGCCGTCGTCGGCCTTGCGGGCCTCGTAGACGGTGCCCCAGCCGCCGGAGCCGATGACCGGGCCCACTTCCCATCCCTCGATGCGGAACCCCTCCGGGAGGCCGGGTGGGCGGGGCGCTTCCAGATCGTCGTCCCGTTCGTCCGGCGTCGTCATGCGCCCGCCTTCTGCGGGTCGGTGAGGCGGGCGGCGCCGCGGGGCGGCAGCAGGCGGAGGTGCTCCTCGCGGACCAGGCCGAAACGCAGGGCGACGGAGGCGAGCCGGGTGCGCTTGGCGCCGGTGCGCCCGCCGTCGGCGGCGGCCGTGGCCTCCTCGCCGAGGTCCAGGCGCAGTTTGGCGAAGGCGAGGTAGTCGATGTGGTAGTTGACCGCGGAGCGGGTGAGGTCCCGGCAGGACTCCAGCGGCCGCAGCCGTTCGACGATCTGCCCGACGCCGGGCAGTGCCGAGTCGGAGGGGTCACGCAGCCGGGGTTCGCACAGGGCCACCAGGACGAGGAAGTACTTCGACGTCGGGTCCAGGGCGAAGGGGTGGACGGTCTGATCGCCGCCGCCCGGCACGGACTGCTCGCCGAGGTAGGCGTGCTGGGGCGCGAACACCTTGAACATGGCGGTGCCGGACAGAGCGGGCAGCACCACGCGGGAGAATTCGAAGGGCACGGGCGCCCCGAGCCGCCCCGGCGCGACGGTGAGGTACTCGCCGGCCCCCTCCAGGTTCTCCACCACGTACGAGACGTTGCGGCTGAAGTTGGACAGCCGCCAGTAATCCCCGGCCGCTTCCAGTTGCCCGGCCCGGCGGGAGATCCCCGGGTCGGTCAGGACGATGCGGACCCCCGCCCCGCCGCGTCCGAATTCCGCGATGTCCCCAGGCCCCAGGTGGATCAGTTCGGGACTGCCCGTCTCGTCCTCACCCCACTGGGCGGTACCGGGCAATTGCACGATGATCGTTTCCACGCGGACTCCCCCGCTGCTGTCGCCCCCGATTTGGTCGCGAGGATTGTACGGTCGGACTCCGCTTGCCGCGGAGCCGGCGGGGCCGCCTCCGCGGGCTGTTTCCGGGCGTCGCGCGACGAACACGAACTCCCGGCCCGGCCGGTCCGGTGCGTGCCGTACGCCCTCCACCACATAACCCGGCGCGACGAGTTCCGTCTCGACCTCCCGCCGCTCGCGAAAGCGCTGTGTCGAGACCGGCGTCAGGGTCCACCCGTGAGCGGCGAACGCACAGGTCCACCGGAACGTCACCAGCGGTCCGCTCACGTCGAGCAGGCCGGCCCGGACTCGACGGCGCCGGCGCCGGCTACCTCTGTCACGCCGTACGGGCCCTCGTGGTTCCACTCCTCCCAGGCGCGACGGGGCCGGTCTCCGCGTCTCGAACACCAGGCGCCCGCCGGGCCGCAGCGCCGCGCGGACCCCTCACAGGGGTCCTGTGCCAGTCCTGTGAGCCGGTATCTCCTGGGCGGCGTTGCCCGTCCTCGTCGCGAGGTCGGCGGCGAGCGGCGGCAGGGCCGCGGCATCGCCGTCGATCCACCGCAGCCGGCCGCCGCCCGGCGTGCCGCGTGCCACGTCCGAGGACGCCTCGGCGGGACCCACGCCGACGGCCTCGATGCCGGGTGCCGTCGGCAGCAACGCGACGACGCCTGTCCCGCATCCGGGATCGAGCACCTGCCGGGCCCTGTTTCCTCCCCCATGGGCATACGGGTCGAGACTGTGGCGGTCGGGGTCGAGGGCGTCCTGCGCCGCGGCCAGCCGCGGGCGCCGGAAGCACTCGTCGGTCAGGCGCCCGAGGGTACGGAGGGCGGCGCGTGCGGCCACCGGTAGCCGGTGGCCGCACCTCGTCAGCCGAGGCAGATGACGAGCAGGCAGAGGTCCTTGGACTTGGAGTCGGAGGGGGGCGTCTCGGGCTGGGTGGTCGTCGCGGGCGGGGGTGTCGAGGGGGACGTCGGCTGCTGGGCGTCCTGGTCGGACCCGGCGACCGGCGGGGTCGTCGGCTCGGTGACCGTCGAACCGGACGAACCGGAGGAACCCGCGCCGCCGGTGACGGTGTCGACGGTGTCCGGGACGGTCCTGCGCTGTGACGATGTGGTCAGCGGAAGCTCACGGGGCGCGGCGGCCGCGTCCGTGCGGGTGTCCGACGGGGTGCCGCCGAGGTCGGCCGGCCGGGACCGCTCGTGGCGCGAGGCGCGGTCGTTGTGCGGCGCGGTGGCGGGCGAGGAGCGCGCGGTGTCGTGCCGGCTCGTAGTCGGTTCGGAGTACGCGGGCGCCTCCCCCTCGGCGCCGCCCATGGTCGTGTCCTGCGGCGTCGTGGCCGCCTGCACGCCGGGCTTGGCGTTCCCGTTCATCGCGGCGACGGTGAGACCGCCTCCGACGAGCGCTACGGCCGTCGCCACCACGGCCCTGCGCTGGTTCTTCTTCCAGCGGGCCATCTGACGACGCCGGGCCGCCCGCCCCTCCGGCCTTGCTTCATAGCCCTCGGCCGTGTCGGCGTCCGGGGGGTCGCACCCCTCCGACGAGCCGGAGCCGGTGCTCTCCTGCGGGCGGGCGGGAGTCTCGTCCCACACGGTCCCGTCGTGCCAGGTGCCGGTGGCGGCCGGGGACTCCCAGGCGGCCGGTACGCCGGAGCTCATGGCGGGCACGCGGACCGGACCGGAACGGCCGCCCGCGGCGGAGGGGTCGATGTCGGGGGCGTAGGCGCCGCACCCCGGGCAGACCAAGGCGCCGTTGAGGTGCCGACGGCACGAGGAGCAGTAGTCCATGTGTGGTTTTCCCGATCTGGCTGTTCCGGCGGCTCGCCGGCCGCGGCCTGGTCACGTTCGCACGTGGGAGCGAGCCGTAACGCTAACGAGACTTTGAAAGGGTGGTGTGCAGTCTGTGTGACGCCCCTGCACAGATCCTCTGAATCTCGCGTGTGCTCTCAGTGACACGCGAGTAAGCAGAGCGACGTCCGGGAAAGCTCGGGCCTCGCGCCAAGGGCCGCCACCCCCGCATGCGCTCAATCCAACTCCCTTGAATTTCCTGCGAACTGAAGCACAACCCATGGGGCACCCCGCGGGTCACACCATGCAGGAGCAACCACCTCGAAGAGTTGCATGGGGGAAATATGCGATTCACCCGTTCCATCCTGGCCGCGTCGGCCGTGGCGGCCCTGTCCGTGGGGACCATGACCGCCCTGGCGTCGCCGGCCTCGGCCGCACCCAACACCACTCCGCAGAAGGTCTGTGGAAGTGGCTACAAGACGGTCAACTCGGCGACCGTCGGCTCGCTGGGGACCGTCTACCTGACGTACAACGCCTCCAACGGCAAGAACTGCGTCACGACCATCCGCAACAACCCGGGCACGGCCGTGGCCATGTCCGCCTGGGTCTCCGTTCCGGACACCGAGGAAAGCGACTACGACGAGGGCCTCTTCACGTCGTACGCCGGACCCACCTACGCCTACGGCAAGGGCCACTGCGTGGACTGGGGCGGCAGCATCGCCAACACGTACGTTCAGGTGTACGGCTCCAACTGCGGCTCCCTGAAGGAACACCGGGTCACCTTCACCCGCTGACCTTCCCCGGCCGGGCTCCACGGGCGACCGTGGGGCCCGGCTTCTCCGTGCCCCGCGCCTACGCCCAGGCCGTCACCGGCACGAACGAACTGTCCTGTCGGAACAGATCCGTTCCGTTGGAGCGCTCCACGCGCAACTGGTAGGCGTAGTGGCGCAGGTAGTACCCCGGGTAGTTGTACGACTCGAAGCGGACCGAGCCCGAGGACCCCCCGGCGCGGAGGATGAAGGTGGCGTCCCTGGCGAAGGTCCTCGTGCCGTCGTTCGGGTCGAACCGGGCGCGGAAGTCCCAGTGGCGCAGGTAATTGCCGGCCGCGTCCCGGAAGGAGTAGCCGCTGCCGTCGGCGAGACCGGCGACGATCGTGAAGGTGGCGGCCTGCTTCTCGGCGGTACTGCTGGAGGCGCTGACCACGGGCAGGTTGAGCAGGGATGACTGCTGCTCCCAGTAGCGGGTGGAGTAGTTGGCCGAGCGGAAGGAACGCGTGGTGTTCCGGGCCAGCGCCGGGCCGCCCGTGACCGTCTCCTTGACGACCGTGAAGTGCCGCGCCGTACCGGAGATCGCGGGCAGTGCGGCCGGGGCCGACCAGGTGGCGAAGGTGTCGTAGCTGTCGCTGTAGTAGTAGTTGCCGTCGCCGTAGCCGTCGAAGAAGATCCGCCAGCCACCGTTGTCGAGCTGCACCAGCGCCGGGCCCTCGCGGTAGCTGCCCCAGCCCGCCCAGTCGCCCGTCCGGCGGATCGTGTACGGGCCGGTGAGGTTCGAGGCGGTGGCGTACTCGATGTACTTCGTCGTCTCGTTCTTCGGGAAGGCGTGGTACGTGGAGCCGATCTTCACGATGAACGTGTCGATGTGGTTGGCGCCGATGCCGGAGAGGGCGACCGGGGAACTCCACGCCGTGAGCGCCGCGTTCGTGGCCCTCAGCAGGTACGGCGTGAAGATCCACTCGGCGTCCCTGGTGGAGCAGGACACGATCATGCTCACGCTGCCGTCGCCGTCGACGAACCACTCGGGCGCCCAGGCGCGGGAGAGATTGGCGACGGGGACGGTGTAGTCGTACAGGAACGTCCAGTTGACGCGGTCGGAGCTGCGGGCGAAGCCGATGGTCGTACTGGGGTCCTGCCATGTGTGGGTGGTGTAGGTGACGTAGTAGAAGCCGTCGGTGTGCCGGATGACGCTCGCGTCGCGGATCCGGTTCGCGGGCGGGGTGTATGCGGAGGAGCGCAGCAGCCGGAAGTCGGTGGCGTCGTCCGACTGGTAGACGTTGACCGTGCCGTCGTCGCTGTCGAGGAACGGCACGATGGTGTAGCGGGTGGCCGAGCCGCTCGGGGGCGCGGCGGCCAGGGCGCTGCCGAGCAGCCCGGGGGTTTCGCCGAGCAGGACCGCCGAGGCGGGCACGGCGGCCAGGGCACGCAGCAGCGTGCGGCGGGACGGGGCAGCGGGGTGTGGAGTCACGGGCGGCTCTCCTAGGACACGGGTTCGACATGCCGAACAAGGTTCGGCTACCCGATCAGAGGTGGGGGCTCAGAACGTAAGGGCGAAGCGGAGGGGCGTCAATGGTTTGAACAGGGGTCGATGTGCCCAGTGAGGAAGATGTGGCCCGCGGGTGAACCTCCACTCCTGCCGTCGGCATTCCACCACCGGCCACCGGACGTTACCGTTCGGTAGACAAGCCGCTTCCGGAGGTGTCCGTATGACGCTCGACCGTTGCGAAGGCCTGGCGGAGACCGCCCGTGCGCTGGCCGCCGGGGAGGTGACGTCGCGGGCGCTGGTCGAGCGGACGCTGGCGCGCATCGAGGCGACGCAGTCCGGCCTCAACGCCTTCCGGATCGTCCGGACCGAAGCCGCGCTCGCCGAGGCCGAGGCCGCCGACCGGGAGCTGGCCGCGGACCGGGACGCGGCCTCGCACAGCGCGCACAAGCCGCTGCTCGGAGTGCCCGTCGCGGTGAAGGACGACATGGACGTGGCCGGCGAACCGACCGCGTTCGGCTGCTGCGGGGAGTTCCCACCGGTCGCCGAGGACGGCGAGGCGGTGCGGCGGCTGCGCGCGGCCGGGGCCGTGATCATCGGCAAGACCAACACCTGCGAGTTCGGGCAGTGGCCCTTCACCGAGGGGCCGGCCTTCGGTGCCACCCGCAACCCCTGGAGCACGGACCACACACCGGGGGGTTCCTCGGGAGGCTCGGCCGCCGCGGTCGCCGCCGGGCTCGTGCCCGCCGCACTCGGCTCGGACGGTGCCGGCTCCGTGCGGATCCCGGCCGCCTGGACCCACCTGGTCGGCATCAAGCCCCAGCGCGGCCGTGTCTCGACCTGGCCCCGCGGCGAGTCCTTCCAGGGCATCACCGTCAACGGCACCCTGGCCCGCTCGGTCGCCGACGCGGCCCTGCTGCTGGACGCGGCGAGCGGCAACCACGAGCGGGACCCGCACCAGCCCCCGCCCCTGGACGTGTCCCGGGCCGTCGGCCGCGACCCCGGGCGGCTGCGCATCGCGCTCTCCCTCAAACCGCCCTTCACCGCGGTGCCCGCCCGGCTTCTGCCCGAGGTGCGCACCCGGGTGGTCGAACTGGCCGAGCGGCTGGCGGCGCTGGGCCACATCGTCGAGGAGGCGGACCCGCCGTACGGGCAGATCGGGCTGACCTTCGTGCCGCGCGCCACGGCCGGTATCGCCGAACGTGTGGGCGAGGCGCCCTTCCCGGCCCTGCTGGACCGGCGCACCCGGGACGCGGCGAGGCTGGGCCGGCTGCTCGGCGGGGCCCCGCTGCGGGCGGCCCGGCGTGCGGAGGCCGTGTTGCACCAGCGGATCGGCGCCTTCTTCACCTCGTACGACGTGGTCCTCGCGCCCACGACCGCCGCTCCCCCGCCCCGGATCGGCGCCCTGCTCGAACTCAGCGGGTTCGCCACCGACCGGGCGATGATCGCGGCCTGCCCGTACGCTTGGCCGTGGAACGTGCTGGGCTGGCCCGGCGTCAGCGTGCCCGCCGGTTTCACACCGGACGGCCTGCCGGTCGGCGCGCAGTTGCTGGGCCCGGCCAACAGTGAGCCCCTGCTCGTACAGGTGGCCGCCCAACTGGAGGCGGAGCTGCGCTGGGCCGAGAAGTGGCCGTCACCCCCGCTCACGGCGCGTTCCGCTGCCGCCTGAGCGACGGTAAGGCGGCGCCGACGGCATGGCGGACCTGTTCGCCAAGGCGCTCACCATGGGCGGCACGGGGCTGGGCCTCGCCCGCCGGCCGCTCGCCTCGACGGGCCGGACCGGGCAGGCACCGCAGGACACCTCCGCCCCCAGCGGGGCAGGCCCAGAAGGTGCCGACGGACGACAGGTGCCCCGTCGGGCGTGATCACGGGGGCGGCCTCTAGGGTGCCCCCGTGACCGCGTACACCGATGAGAACGTCCCGGGCCGTCACGGCCCCTCCGCCACCGTCCAGGCCGACCCGCGCCAGGTGGGCGGGGTGCAAACGGAGTACTCCCCCGCGCACGACGGCGACCCGGACCCCGGGGAGATCGTCTGGACGTGGGTGCCCTACGAGGAGAACGACGGCCGCGGCAAGGACCGTCCGGTACTCGTGGTCGCCCGCGAGCCGGGCGGTACGTTCCTGGCCGTGCAGTTGTCCAGCAAGCGGCACGACGGCGACCGGGAGTGGGTGCCGATCGGCGGCGGGCCGTGGGACCGGACGGGCCGGGACTCGTGGGTCGACGTGGACCGGGTGCTGCGTCTGCACGAGGACGGCATGCGCCGGGAGGCCTGCGCCTTGGACCGCATGCGCTTCAACCTGGTCAGGCGCCGCCTCCAGGAGCGCTACGGCTGGAGCTGAACGCCTGCTCGAAGGCTCCCAGGACCACACGGTCCCGCGTCCGGTCCAGGATCCCGAACACCACATGCTCGAAAGCCCGCGCGAACCGGCCGCCGGGCCCCAGCAGCGCCCGGAACGCCTGCGCCACCTGCGCGGGGTCGTTGCGGAACACCCCGCAGCCCCAGGCGCCCAGGACGAGCCCGCGGTACCTGTGGGCGGCGGCCGTCTCCAGCACGCGTTCGGCGCGCACCGCGAGGGCCCGCGGCAGTTCGGCGGCCCGTTCGGGCGCCGTGCGCAGCACCACCCCCGCGTTGGGCGCGGGAGAGGTCAGGAAGCCGGCGGTGTACGGCTCGGCCAGCAGTGCGCCCCGGTCGTCACGGAAGACGGGCACGGCCGGTGAGTGAATGACACGGTCCGTGTAGAACGGGTCGCGGTGGGCCCGGTGGTGGTCGTAGAAGGCGCGGGCCTCGAGCAGGCAGGTGTACAGCGCGGAGGCCCGGCACAGGGCCTCCTCCTGCGCTTGGGCGCCGTTCAGGTAGCCGCCGCCCGGATTGCGGGCGGAGGCGAAGTTCAGCACGGCCACGTGACCGCCGAGCCGACGGGCCGCCTCCAGGCTGCTCTCGCCCGTGACCTCGACGAGCGTCTCCCCCGCCCCGGTCACCCGATCGGCGGCCACCGGCACCGGCTCCGGCCCGTACAGGCGGGTTCCCTCGCGCGCCGCCCGCAGTTCCGCGGCGATCGACACCTCGCGCCCGTCCGGCGCCCGGTAGGCCCCGGCCGCGACGATCTGTTCCGTCTGCTGCGCGATACCGCGCAGGCGTGCGCTCACGGCGTGACCCCCGTACGCGCCGTGACCGCGCGCCGCGCGGCCCTTCTTGTCGTGCTCACGCAGGCATGGTGGGCGATGTGCGATCTCCGGTGCAACGGAGTTTTCACCGCCGGAGCAAACGCGGAGGAAATCGCCGGGAAACGCCGGGCCGTACCGTATGACCGCCCGGGAACGCCCCGCTTCGCCCCCTTGTGCCGAGCGGCGTGAGCGTCTTGGGTGGGACGAGTGATCCCGATCCGGGCCGCCGAAGAGCCTGGACCGGTGGCATGGTGGAATCTCAGGAGGATCCCGCAATGTCCGATTCGACACGTGGCTGTACCCGGCCACGCACGTCACTGTCCGAAGCCGAGGTCGAGGCTCTGGTCCGCGGCATCTGCTTCAAGACCGGCCCGCCGCGCCGCCTCGGCGTCGAGGTGGAATGGCTCGTCCACGAGCTGCGCGCACCGCAGCTCCCCGTCACCCCCGAACGACTCGAAGCGGCCTACGCAGCACTGCGGCCGCTCTCTCTGCGGTCGGCGCTCACCGTGGAACCCGGCGGTCAGCTGGAGCTGAGCTCGCCCCCCGCCGCCTCGCTGACGGAAGTCGTCAGCACCGTCTCCGCCGACCTCGACGCCGTCCGCGCGGTCCTGCGCCAGGACGGCCTCACCCTCGTCGGCCTCGGCCACGATCCCTGGCACGAACCCCGCCGCTTCCTGCGCGAACCTCGCTACGACGCCATGGAGGCATGCCTGGACCGCACGGGTCCCGCCGGCCGCGCCATGATGTGCGCCTCCGCCTCCGTGCAGGTGTGCCTGGACGCCGGTCACGAGGAGCCCGGGCCGCAGGGCCTGGTGCGCCGCTGGTGGCTGGCCCACCATCTGGGCGCCGTCCTGGTCGCCGCGTTCGCCAACTCCCCGCTCGCCGGGCACCGGTCGACGGGCTGGCTGTCCACCCGGCAGCTCGCGTGGACCCGGATCGACGCCGGCCGGGCGGGCGGACCGCGGCTGGACACCGACCCGCGGGGCGCCTGGGCCCGGCACGTGCTGGGCGCCCCCGTGATGTGCGTACGGCAGGACAGCGGGCCCTGGGAGGTTCCCGAAGGGCTCACCTTCCGGGACTGGATCCGCACGGGCGCGCACCGGCCGCCCACCCGGGAGGATCTCGACTACCACGTCACGACGCTGTTCCCGCCGGTCAGGCCGCGCGGGCACCTCGAACTGCGCATGATCGACGCACAGCCCGGCGACGACGGGTGGATCGTGCCGCTCGCCGTGACGGCGGCGCTCTTCGACGACCCGCAGGCCACCGAGACCGTCTACCGGGCCGTGAAGCCGCTGGCCGAGCGGACGCTGGGGCTGCCCGCGCCGCACAACCCGCTGTGGCTCGACGCTGCCCGCACCGGCCTGGCCGACGCGGAACTGCGCGAGGTGGCCGTCACCTGCTTCACGACCGCGCTGGACGCCCTGCCCCGGCTCGGCGCCTCCCCGGAGGTCATCGAGGCCGTCACGGCCTATCTGGACCGCTATGTCGTCCTGGGCCGCTGCCCCGCCGACGACCTGCTCGACCGACAGCGCGGCACGGACGGTCGCGCCCACGGGAAGGACTTCCGCCCATGACCGACACCGATCCCGCTGTCGACGCCGGGACCGTCGACCCCGAGGTGCTCCGTGAGCGGGCGGTCGCCTCACTCGTCGTGGCCCGCGACCGCACCACCCTGCTGACGAGCTGCGTGGAGGATCCCGACCTGACCGCCCAGCACTCCCCGCTGATGTCGCCGCTGGTCTGGGACCTCGCGCACATCGGCAACCAGGAGGAGCAGTGGCTGCTGCGGACCGTCGCCGGGCACGAGGCGATACGCCCGGAGATCGACGGTCTCTACGACGCCTTCGAGCACCCCCGCGCCGAGCGGCCGAAGCTGCCCCTGCTGTCACCGGCCGAGGCGCGGACGTACGCCGCCGAGGTGCGCGGCCGGGCGCTGGACGTGCTGGAGCGGGCCGCGTTCCACGGGACACGGCTGACGGAGGCCGGGTTCGCCTTCGGGATGATCGCACAGCACGAACAGCAGCACGACGAAACGATGCTGATCACCCATCAGCTGCGTACGGGCCCGCAGGCCCTGACGGCACCCGACCCGGCTCCGGTGCCGTTGTTCACCGGGCCGTCCGAAGTTCTCGTCCCGGGCGGTCCGTTCACGATGGGCACCTCCGGCGAACCATGGGCCCTGGACAACGAACGCCCCGCACACCGGCGTGAGGTGGCGCCCTTCCACATCGACACGACCCCGGTGACCAACGGTGCCTACCGGGCGTTCATCGAGGACGGCGGCTACCGCAACCCCAGGTGGTGGACGGCCGACGGCTGGGCGCACATCCAGAAGCACGGCATCGACGCCCCGCTGTTCTGGCGGCGCGACGGGAAGCAGTTCCTCAGGCGCCGCTTCGGCGTCACCGAGGTCGTCCCGCCCGACGAGCCGGTGCTCCACGTGTGCTGGTACGAGGCCGACGCCTACGCGCGCTGGGCGGGACGCCGGCTGCCCACGGAAGCCGAGTGGGAGAAGGCGGCCCGGCACGACCCGGCAGCCGGCCGCTCGATGCGCTACCCGTGGGGTGACGCCGACCCGGGACCCGAGCACGCCAACCTCGGCCAGCGGCACCTGCGTCCGGCGCCCGCCGGGAGCTACCCGGCCGGTGAGTCGCCGCTCGGCGTACGGCAGTTGATCGGTGACGTGTGGGAGTGGACGGCCAGCGACTTCCTGCCGTACCCGGGGTTCAAGTCGTTCCCGTACAAGGAGTACTCGGAGGTCTTCTTCGGGCCCGAGTACAAGGTGCTGCGCGGCGGTTCGTTCGCGGTGGACGCCGTGGCCTGCCGGGGAACCTTCCGCAACTGGGACTACCCGATCCGGCGCCAGATCTTCTCCGGCTTCCGCACGGCACGGTCGGAGGACGTCTGATGTGCCGTCACGTGGCTTATGTGGGGCCCGAGGAGCCGCTGGGCAGCCTCCTCGTGGACCCCCCGCACGGGCTGTACCGGCAGTCGTGGGCCCCCCGGCACCAGCGGTACGGGACGGTCAACGCCGACGGCTTCGGTGTCGGCTGGTACGCGCAGGGCGACCCGGTCCCGGCCCGCTACCGCCGGGCCGGACCGATCTGGGCCGACCTGTCGTTCGCCGATCTCGCCCGGGTCGTACGGTCCACCGCGCTGCTCGCCGCGGTGCGGGACGCGACCCTCTCGGGCGCGGACGCGGAGGCGGCCGCCGCCCCGTTCGCCGCGGGAACCTGGCTGTTCAGCCACAACGGTGCGGTGAAGGGCTGGCCCGGCTCGCTGGCCGCGGTGTCCCGGACGCTGCCGCACGAGGAGTTGCTGTCGCTGGAGGCCCGCAACGACTCGGCGCTCGTGTGGGCGCTGGTCCTGGCCCGGCTGCGAAGCGGTGACGAGGAGGGCCAGGCGATGGCCGACACGGTCCTGGAGGTCGCCGCCGCGGCCCCCGGTTCCCGGCTCAACCTCCTGCTCACCAACGGCGACACCATCACCGCGACCGCCTGGGGCGACGCCCTGTGGTACCTCACCCGGCCCGGCGGCGGCACCGTCGTGGCCTCCGAGCCCTACGACGACGATCCGCACTGGCGGGAGGTTCCCGACCGCACCCTGCTGGCGGCGAGCAGCACCGACGTGCTGCTCACGCCGCTGAAGGAGCCGGCCGACGTCGCCGTGTCCTCCCCATCGCCGAAGGAGCCCCGTACGTGAGCCCGTTCCACCTCACCCGCACCCTGCCGGAGGACGCCACGGGCGCCGCGCTGCGCGCCGACGTCCACCGGGGTCTGACCGGCCACCCCAAGACCCTGCCGCCGAAGTGGTTCTACGACGCGCACGGCAGCGACCTGTTCGAGAAGATAACGGAACTGCCCGAGTACTACCCCACCCGCGCCGAGCGGGAGATCCTCCTCGCGCGCTCCGGCGACATCGCCGCGGCGACCCGGGCGCGGACCCTGGTCGAGCTCGGCTCCGGCTCCTCGGAGAAGACGAGGCACCTGCTCGACGCCCTCACGGACCTGCGCACCTATGTCCCGGTCGACGTCAGCGGGAGCGCCCTCACCCAGGCCGGGCAGGCGCTCGCCGCCGAGCGGCCGGGGCTCGACGTGCACGCGCTGATCGCCGACTTCACGGCGGAACTCACCCTGCCGGACACGCCGGGACCCCGTCTGGTGGCGTTCCTCGGCGGCACGATCGGCAATCTGCTGCCCGCCGAGCGCGCCGCGTTCCTGGCCTCCGTACGCGCCCTGCTCGCCCCGGGCGACGCCCTGCTGCTGGGCACCGACCTGGTCAAGGACGAGGAGGTGCTGGTCCGGGCGTACGACGACGGGGCCGGGGTGACGGCCGCGTTCAACAAGAACGTCCTGACCGTGATCAACCGCGAGCTCGGCGCCGACTTCGAGCCCGCCGCGTTCGACCACGTGGCGTTGTGGGACGCCGGGCACGAGTGGATCGAGATGCGGCTGCGATCCCGTACGGCGCAGACGGTGAAGGTGCCGGCGCTCGACCTCGCCGTGGACTTCGCGGCGGGCGAGGAGATGCGCACCGAGGTGTCGGCGAAGTTCCGGCAGGAGGGTGTACGCGCCGAACTGTCCGCGGCGGGGCTGGACCTCGCCCACTGGTGGACGGACGGTGAGGGGCGGTTCGCGCTGTCGCTGAGCGTGGCGCGCTGACAGCGGTGAAACCGGGGGCGGCGGCGTGCGCGGGAGACGACGTCTCGCGCTTCGCCGCCGCTTGGGGCACGGTGGAGTGACGCATGGCGTACCCATCACTGGAAGAGGAGCAGCGGCATGTCGAACCACACCTACCGGGTCACGGAGATCGTCGGCACCTCCCCCGACGGCGTCGACGAGGCCATCCGCAACGGCATCGGCCGGGCCTCGCAGACGCTGCGCAACCTGGACTGGTTCGAGGTGACGCAGGTGCGCGGCCAGCTCGAGAACGGGCAGATCGCGCACTGGCAGGTGGGCCTCAAGGTGGGCTTCCGCCTCGACGATTCCGAGTAGGCGAGCGGCACCGGGGCGGGCGGTCTCGGGATCGTCCGTCCCGGTGACGCTCCCGCTCCGGCCGGGCCGGCTCCCGGCTCAGGTCCGCCCTTCCCTTTCCTGTGCCGCCTTCATCTCGGCGGAGCGGGTCACCCAGTCGGCCCGCACGACGGCGAAGCCCGCACGCCGGGCGTCCGCGCAGACCAGCTCGTCGTCGTCGACGAGGACACGGATCTCGCGGGTTCGGGCCAGGCGCCGCAGGATCTCCAGCTTGGTGAACCGGGCGGGCCGCCGGTCGGTGTCCCGCCGCATGTACACGCGCCCCTCGGGCAGCCCTTGGGCGGTGAGCCAGTCCAGCGTGTCCCGCCGACAGCGCTCGGGCCGCCCCGTGAGGTAGACGATCTCGCACTCCCGCGCGCTCTCCTCGACCAGCGCGATGCCCTCCGGGATCGGCGGGTCCTGCGGCGCCGCCGAGAAGAACCCGTCCCAGTCCTTCGGCCTGCGCTCCAGGAAGCTCTGCCGGTGCGAGGCGTCGGCGAGAGTGTTGTCCAGGTCGAACACGGCCAGCGGTGCCTTGCTGCGGTCGTCGCTCACGCTGCCCAGCGTAAGGGTCCTCGCGCTGTGAGCGCATTCGAGACAGGCCGATCCGGGAAATGGTCCGTGCCGTCCGGCGACCGGTCCTTTTCCCGCAGGCTGTCGCAGTAGGGGCAACCCGCCCCGGGGGCGTGAATGAGCCACGTACGCAGGGCCATTCATCCTCGCAGTTGATGGCTCAAGCACCGCACTGCCATACTCCGCTCTCAGCCTCGCCACCACCCGTGGCCGGGGCTGTCCGGGGACTCCACACAGAAACCCCCGAGGCCGTCCGCGTGAATCCGAACAGCGAGTTCTTCGGATTCACGAACCCCCCACGAGCCCGCACCCATCGCGCGTCCGGCATTGCTTCCCCCTGCCCGAGAACCGGACGCGTCCACCGACCCGACGGGGTCGAGTGCGGGGCACGATGCAGCGAAGAAGGTGCGCCTGTGCCCGAATTCTCACCGCGGCGGGATGACACACCCACATTCCCGCTTCCGCACATCGAACATACTCCGCCGTCTCGTATATCCGACCATCCCGAATTTCACTCCCTGCGTCGTGCGCAGCGCCGGTTCGGCCTGCGGGCGACGATCCTGTCCGTCGGCGGATTCCTGCTGTATGTGCTGCTGTCGAGTTTTGCGCCCGAGGTGATGAACCAGCCGCTGTTCGGCCGCCTCACGATCGGACTCACGCTCGGCCTCGGGCAGTTCGTCATCATGGGCGTGACAGCGTGGTGCCACGCCCGGCACATGCGGACCCGGGTGGATCCTCTCGCCCGCGGCCTGAGATGCCGGCTGCACGAGACGGAGAGCCGCCGCGCCCGGTCGGCGGCGTCCTCGCAGGGGGCCCGACAGCCGCTCCAGCACGGAACGAAGGGGTTCCGCACGTGGTGACCGCCGCCGCCATCGACGACCGCAGTCTGCAACTGACGTTCGTCCTGTTCCTCACCGTGGTCGTGATGACGCTCTTCATGGCTTTGCTGACGGCCCCCCAGCGCGACGAGATCAGCGAGTTCTACCTCGGCAACCGCGCCATGTCACCGCTGCGCAACGGTCTGGCCATGTGCGGCGACTACCTGTCCGCCGCCACCCTCCTCGGCAGCACCGGCCTCGTGGCGCTCACGGGGTACGACGGGCTGATGTACCTCGGCGGCACCACCGTGGCCTGGATGATGGTGCTGCTGCTGATCGCCGAACCCCTGCATCGCACGGGCAGGTTCACGCTCGGCGACACGGTGGCGCTGCGCCTGCCCCGGCGGCAGCGGCCGGTGCGGGTCGCCCTGGCGGTCTGCATCCTGGCCATCGCCACGCTCTATCTGGTGGCCCAACTCGTCGGCAGCGTGGCCCTGCTGACTCAGTTCACCGGTGTGCCCAGCGGCACCACCCGCACCCTGTGCGTGGTCGTGATCGGCACCTTCGTGATCCTGTACGCCTCGCTCGGCGGCATGCCCGGTGCGACGGTCATCCAGATCATCAAGGCCGTGATGCTGGTGGTGGGCGTGCTGTTCACCGCGGGCTGGGTGCTGTACCACTTCGACTGGAATCCCAACGCCCTGCTGGAGAGGGCGTCCGAGCGCAGCGGTTCGGGCCTGAGTTTCCTGGAACCCGGGCTGCGCTACGGCGGCACCGTCGGCAACAAGCTGGACTTCCTCAGTCTCGAACTGGCCATCGTCCTCGGCCTCGCCGCCCTCCCGCACGTGCTGATGCGGCTGCTCACCCCGCGCAACAGCGGCGTGCTGCGCTCCTCCGTGCTGTGGGCCGTCTCTCTGGTCGGCGCGGTCTGCTTCGGGGCCGGGATCATGGGCCTCGGCGCCACCGCGCTGCTCGGCCGGGACACCATCGAGAGCACGGACCGCACCGGCAACGCCTCCGTCCTGCTGCTCGCCCACGAGCTGGGCGGCAGTGTCCTCACCGCCCTGCTGACCTGCCTGGCGTATCTGACGCTGCTCGCCGTGGCGGTCGGTCTCACGCTGGCCGCGGCGTCCTCCCTCGCGCACGACCTGTACAGCGAGGTGATCCGCAAGGGCCGGGCGAGCGAGACGGAGGAGCTGACCGTCGCCCGGCTGTCCGGGGCGGTCATCGGCGTCCTCGGCATCCTGCTGGCCCTCGTTGCCTGGGGGGCGAACACCGCGACACTGGCCTTCCTGGCCTTCGCCATCGCGGCGTCCGCGATCCTGCCGACGATCATCTACACCCTGTTCTGGCGGCGCTTCAGCGCGAGGGGCGCCCTGCTCAGCCTCTACGGCGGCCTGCTCTGCTCGGTGCTGCTGGCCGTCTTCTCCCCCGTCGTCTCCTCGGCTCCGGGCTCGTTCTACCCGGAGGCCGACTTCGCCTGGTTCCCACTCCAGAACCCCGGCATCGTCTCCATCCCGGTGGGATTCCTGCTGGGCTGGCTCGGCACGGTGCTGGACAAGGGCCCGGCCGAAGAGGCGGCAGCGCACGAGCGGTTCGAGGTGCGGATGCTCGTGGGCGCGGACGACTGACACCTCCCTCCGGGACGACCGTGGCCGGGCGCCGGGGACGCGCATTGTTAATGGGATCCATTTTCATGTAGCGTCCTCGGTGCCCGCCCCACCGAGGAGGAGTCCCATGGCTGTCCCGAAGCGGAAGATGTCCCGCAGCAACACCCGTCACCGCCGCGCCCAGTGGAAGGCGGCCACGCCGGCGCTGGTGCCGGTCACCGTCGACGGCGTCCGTCACCTCGTACCGCAGAACCTGGTCAAGGCCTACGAGCGTGGGCTGCTACGCCCCGACGGCTGAGCACGCCGCCTCCGTGTAGAAGTGCGCGCGGACCCGGCGCAGCCACGCCTCGACCGACGCCTCGCCGGGCTCGTCCGGCAGCGCCGTCGGACCCGCGTCGAAGGCGGCCTCGTAGTGCCGGAGCAGGGGCAGCGCGGCCGACGGGTCGGCGGCGACCCGCTCGCCGAAGGCGTGGTACTCCTCCGGGTTCTCGAGCCGGATCGTCAACCGACCGGTGGTGTACAGCTCCAGCCCCTGCCCGCAAAGCCGCTTCAGGTGCCGGGCGTGCTTCGCGGTGCGCTTGCGGGTGTCCGCGGAGAAGGAACCGTCACCGCGTGACTCCAGCCGCCGGAACTGCTGGGTTGCGTAACCCAGGTAGGCGTCCCTGACCCGCTTGGCGCTCAGGAACGCCGTGCGGATGCCGATGAGTTCGTCGCCGAGCGGGGTGCGCACCTCGTACAGGTCGTCGGGGAGCCACACCAGCTCCATCGCGGTCGGGTTGCCGCCCAGGGCCAGCCGGCACCACTTGGCCGCCTCGTGCAGGGTGCGGTCCGGCGCCGTGCTGACGTGTGACTCCTTCGGCCGGCGCAGACCGTGGAGCTCCTCGGTGGGCGCGGCGAAGAGGCCGAGGCGGTCGATGTCCGAGCCCGGGCGGGCGAGACCGTAGGCGGTCGATCCGACGATGCCGCAGAGCAGGACGTTGGGGACGGTCACGGTCGGCCGCCTTTCGCTTCCGGGTACCGTGACATTGTCCTGACGTGCCCGGACACGGTCACCCGGTTTTCCGGGGGTCCCCCACCGCGGCGGTGGAATACCGACGGCCCCGCCCGGCGTAGAACCCGGTATGGAACCCGTGCGCCTGTCCGTCCTGGACCGCTCCCGAACCCGCGAGGGGCACACCCACCCCGAGGCGCTGCGCGACACCGTGCGGCTGGCGCAGGAGCTGGAGCGGCTGGGCTACCACCGGCTCTGGGTCTCGGAGCACCACGGCGTGCCCGGTGTCGCCGGTTCCGCGCCGACCGTCCTGGCCGCCGCAGTGGCGGGCGCGACCCGCACGATCCGGGTCGGCACCGGCGGGGTGATGCTTCCCAACCACCGGCCGCTGGTCGTGGCCGAGCAGTTCGGGGTACTGGAATCGCTGTTCCCCGGGCGGATCGACATGGGCCTGGGCCGGTCGGTCGGCTTCACCGACGGGGTGCGCAGGGCGCTGGGCCGCGACAAGGGCGACGCCGAGGACTTCGAGGCGCAGCTCGGGGAGCTGCTCGGCTGGTTCCGGGGCACTTCCCCCACCGGGGTCCACGCCCGGCCCGCGGAGGGCCTGAACGTGCCGCCGTTCGTCCTGGCGACGGGTGAGGGCGCCGGCATCGCCGCCCGCGCGGGCCTGCCCATGGTCATCGGCGACCTCAGGAACCGGGAGAGGATGCGGCGCGGCATCGACCTCTACCGCGACCGGTTCCGCCCCTCCCCCTGGGCCGCGGAGCCCTACGTCGTCATCTCCGGCACCATCGCCGTGGCCGGCACCCCCGACGAGGCCCGGAGGCTGCTGATCCCCGAGGCCTGGTCCATGGCGTATTCCCGCACCCACGGCACCTTCCCGCCCCTGCCTCCCGCCGAGCGCGTGAAGGCACGCACGATGACCGGCAAGGAGCGCGGCTTCTACGAGTCCGGACTGACCGGGCACATCGCCGGCACCGAGGAGCAGGTCGCGCACGAGCTGGAGACGGTGCTGAAGGAGACGGGCGCGCAGGAGGTACTCGTCACGACCAGCACGTACGACCGTGACGCCCTGCTGGACTCCTACCGGCGGCTGGCCGCGATCACCTCCGGTTAGAGTCGTCTGCCATGCACGACCGCGACCCCCATGACCCGTTCGTCCGTGTCCGCGGCGCCCGCGAGCACAACCTCCAGGGCATCGACGTCGACATCCCCCGGGACGTGGTGGCCGTGTTCACCGGCGTGTCCGGCTCGGGGAAGTCGTCGCTGGCGTTCGGCACGATCTACGCGGAGGCGCAGCGCCGCTACTTCGAATCGGTCGCGCCCTACGCGCGCCGGCTGATCCACCAGGTCGGCGCCCCGAAGGTCGGGGAGATCACCGGTCTGCCCCCGGCCGTCTCGCTCCAGCAGCGCCGCGCGGCGCCCACCTCGCGCTCCTCCGTCGGCACCGTCACCAACCTTTCCAACTCCCTGCGCATGCTGTTCTCCCGGGCCGGCACCTACCCGCCCGGCGCCGATCGGCTCGACTCCGACTCCTTCTCACCCAACACGGTGGTGGGAGCCTGCCCGCGGTGCCACGGGCTCGGGCGGGTGCACCGTACGAGCGAGGAACTGCTGGTCCCCGATCCGTCGCTGTCGATCCGCGAGGGCGCGATCGCCGCCTGGCCGGGCGCCTGGCAGGGCAAGAACCTGCGGGACATCCTCGACGCGCTCGGGTACGACGTGGACCGGCCGTGGCGGGAGCTGTCCCGCGGGGAGCGGGAGTGGATCCTGTTCACGGACGAGCAGCCGGTGGTCACCGTGCACCCGGTGCGGGAAGCCGACCGCATCCAGCGGCCGTACCAGGGCACCTACATGAGCGCCCACCGATATGTGATGAAGACGTTCGCGGACTCCAAGAGCCCGGCCCTGCGGGCGAAGGCCGAGCGGTTCCTCACCAGCGCGCCCTGCCCGGCGTGCGGCGGCAGCCGGCTGCGCCCCGAGGCCCTGGCGGTGACCTTCGGCGGCCGGACCATCTCCGAGCTGGCGGCCGTGCCGCTGGTGGACCTGGCCGCCGGTCTCGACGGGGATTCGGAGGCCGCCCGGGTCCTCACCGACGACCTGAGGTCGCGTATCGCGCCGGTCGTCGAGCTGGGGCTCGGCTACCTCAGCCTCGACCGCCCCGCTCCCACCCTCTCCGCGGGCGAACTCCAGCGCCTGCGCCTGGCCACCCAGCTGCGCTCCGGCCTGTTCGGTGTCGTCTACGTCCTCGACGAACCGTCGGCCGGACTGCACCCGGCGGACACCGAGGCGCTGCTCACGGTGCTGGAGCGGCTGAAGGCGTCCGGGAACTCGGTGTTCGTGGTGGAGCACCACCTGGACGTGGTGCGCGGCGCCGACTGGCTGGTGGACGTGGGTCCGGACGCGGGCGAGCACGGCGGGCGGGTGCTGCACAGCGGGCCGGTGGCCGAGCTGGCCGGTGTCGGGGAGTCGGCGACGGCCCGCTACCTGTTCGACCGCTCCCCCGTTCCGGCCCGGGACGTGCGCGAGGCGACCGGGTGGCTGAGGACCGGCCCGATCACCCGGCACAACCTGCGCGGCGTGATCGCGGAGTTCCCGCTCGGCGTGTTCACCGCGGTCACCGGCGTGTCCGGCTCCGGCAAGTCCACGCTCATCGGCGAGATCACGCGGGACACG
Organism: Streptomyces sp. NPDC092370; assembly: GCF_044755265.1. Lineage (NCBI taxonomy): Bacteria > Bacillati > Actinomycetota > Actinomycetes > Kitasatosporales > Streptomycetaceae > Streptomyces > Streptomyces sp. NPDC092370. Next base: position 294,819 of record NZ_JBIVQO010000006.1, read on the forward strand.
GCCGGGGTGGGCCGGCTGGTCTCGGTCGACCAGAAGCCGATCGGCCGCACACCGCGCTCGAACCTCGCCACCTACACGGGACTCTTCGACGTCGTGCGCAAGGTGTTCGCGGCGACCGACGGGGCCCGTGAGCGCGGTTTCGGTGTCGGGCGGTTCTCCTTCAACGTGGCGGGAGGGCGCTGCGAGACCTGCCAGGGCGAGGGGTTCGTCAGCGTGGAGCTGCTGTTCCTGCCCAGCACGTACGCGCCCTGCCCGGACTGCGGCGGGGCCCGCTACAACCCGCGGACGCTGGAAGTGACGTACCGCGGGCGGAACATCGCGCAGGTGCTGGATCTGACGGTGGAGAGCGCGGCCGGGTTCTTCGCGGACACCCCGGCCGTGGCGCGCAGCCTCGGCGCCCTGCTCGACGTGGGTCTGGGCTACCTCCGCCTGGGGCAGCCCGCGACGGAGCTCTCCGGCGGGGAGGCGCAGCGCATCAAGCTGGCGAGCGAACTGCAGCGCGGCCGGCGCGGCCACACGCTCTACCTCCTCGACGAGCCCACGACCGGACTCCACCCGGCCGACGTGGACGTCCTGATGCGCCGGCTGCACGGTCTCGTCGACGCCGGGCACACCGTGATCGTCGTCGAGCACGACATGTCCGTCGTCGCGCGGGCGGACTGGGTGATCGACCTCGGCCCGGGCGGTGGCGACGCGGGCGGCCGGATCGTGGCGTCGGGACCGCCCCCGGACGTCGCGCGCTCGGCGACGAGCCGGACCGCGCCGTATCTGGCACGCACACTGTCCGGGGGCCGCTGAGGTCCCGGGGCGGGCAACCGGGTCCCGCCGAGGCCCGGGCCCCTACGCCACCAGCACCGTGTGCGTCCAGGCCGGCGCGGTCGTCTCCCGCGGTTGCGCCGAGCGGGCGAGGGAGCGGCGGTCGGGACTGCTGCCCGGGGGTATGGGGTCCAGGATCTCGACCTCCGCGATCAGGCCGCGGGCCGTCACCACCCGCCACAGGGAGGCCAGCAGTGTGTCCTCGCCGACGTACGCGGGGGCCGTGGTGGGCGTTCCGCCGCCGAGCCGGTAGCCGATGCGCACCGGCTGGACCGGCACCCCGGCGTCCAGGGCGGCCTGGAAGACGGCCCGGCGGAAGGTGCCTTGGGCCCGGCCGCACCAGGTGCTGCCCTCGGGGAACGCCGCGACCGCGGCGCCCTCGCGCAGGGCCCCGGCGACCCGGGCGACCGTGTCCGGGAGGGCTCGCAGCCGGTCCCGGTCGATGAACAGGGTTCCGCCGCGCGCGGCCAGCGCACCGGCGACGGGCCAGCGCCGTACCTCGGTCTTGGCCAGCATCCGGGCGGGACGGACGGCGGCCAGCAGCGGGACGTCCAGCCAGGAGATGTGGTTGGCGACCAGCAGCAGCCCGCCGGTGGGCGCGGCGGCACCGGTGATACGGACCCGGACCCCTGCGGCCCGCACGATCCACCGGCACCACCGCCGGACCGGGGACGCCGGTATCCGGGCCCGGACGGGTGTCAGTGCGACCCCGCAGAGCAGGAGCAGGAGGACCGCGGTGAGCCGCAGCACGGCACGCGGCACGGCCCGTGCCCGCACGGCCGCCGGCTTGTCGACACAGGCCTGCGGGGTGCAGGGCGCGGTGGGCAGCCAGGCGCTCATCAGGCCGGTACGAGGGAGAGGAAGTGCCGCAGGTAGCGCCCGTTGACACGGCTCATCGGCAGCAGCACGTACAGGTCGGCGACGCCGAAGTCCGGGTCGTGGGCCGGTTCGCCGCACACCCAGGCACCCAGGCGCAGGTAGCCGCGCAGCAGGGCGGGCAGTTCGACGCGGGCGGCGGGCGCGGGGCCCGGCGTCCACGGCAGCAGCGGCCGCACCCGGAACTCCTCCGGCGACAGGTGCTTGCCGCTCACCCGGTCCCAGGTGGCGGACGCGAGGGTGCCGCCGTCGGCGAGCGGGACGGAGCAGCACCCGGCGAGCCACTCGTGGCCGCCCTCGACCATGTAGCGGGCGATACCGGCCCAGATGAGGCTGATGACCGCGCCGTCGCGGTGGCCGGGGTGCACGCAGGAGCGGCCGACCTCGACGAGCCGCGGCCGGATCCCGTCGAGCGAGGTCAGGTCGAACTCGCCCTCGGAGTACAGCCGCCCGGCGACCGCCGCGCGCTCCGGCGGCAGCAGCCGGTAGGTGCCGACGACCTCGCCGGTCGTCTCCTCCCGGACGAGCAGGTGGTCGCAATACGCGTCGAACGGGTCGGCGTCGAGGCCCGGCTGCGGGCCGGAGAGCAGCGCCCCCATCTCCCCGGCGAAGACGTCGTGCCGCAGCCGCTGCGCGGCACGTACGTCCTCCTCGTTCCGGGCGAGGGCGACGGTGTAGCGGGTGGGGGCCGCGGGTTGCGCGGGGCGGTCGACGGTCAGTACGCCGGTCATGGCTCTCTCCTGGTCACGGGCCGGGGCGGCGAGCGATGCCACCGCTCACTGTTGTGCCCATGCCGACTGAAGCCCGCGTGACCTGTGCCAGGAGAGAGGATGTGCGGCTGTTGAACTACCGCTTGGCGGCCTTCCGCGCGGCGCGCAGCCACTCCTTGTTCATGCTGGTGATGGACATGAGCGGAATCCCCTTGGGACAGGCGGTGGCGCACTCGCCGGCGAGGGTGCAGCCCCCGAACCCCTCCTCGTCCATCTGCTCCACCATGTCCAGCACCCGTGTCTCCCGCTCGGGCGCCCCCTGCGGCAGCACGTTCAGATGGTTGATCTTGGCGGACGTGAACAGCATCGCCGCCCCGTTGGGACAGGCCGCCACGCACGCCCCGCAGCCGATGCACTCGGCATGTTCGAAGGCGAAGTCGGCATCCGGCTTCGGCACCGGCGTGGCGTGCGCCTCGGGAGCCGCCCCGGTCGGCGCGGTGATGTACCCGCCGGCCTGGATGATCCGGTCGAAGGCCGACCGGTCCACGACCAGGTCCTTGATCACCGGGAACGCCGCTGCCCGCCACGGCTCGACGTCGATCGTGTCGCCGTCCTGGAACGACCGCATGTGCAGCTGGCAGGTGGTGGTGCGCTCGGGCCCGTGCGCGTCGCCGTTGATGACGAGCGAACACGCCCCGCAGATGCCCTCGCGGCAGTCGTGGTCGAAGGCGACGGGGTCCTCGCCCTTGACGATGAGTTCCTCGTTGAGCGTGTCGAGCATCTCCAGGAAGGACATGTCGGGCGAGATCCCGTCCACCTCGTACGTGGACATCGTGCCGTCGGCGTCGGCGTTCCGCTGCCGCCAGACGCGCAGGGTGAGCTTCATGCGTAGCTCCGCTGGGTGGGGTGGACGTACTCGAAGACCAGGTCTTCCCTGTGCAGGACGGGAGCCTCGCCGGTGCCGGTGAACTCCCAGGCGGCCGCGTACCCGAACTCCTCGTCCTTGCGTGCGGCCTCGCCGTCGGGAGTCTGGGACTCCTCGCGGAAGTGACCGCCGCAGGACTCCTCGCGGTGCAGCGCGTCGAGGCACATCAGCTCGGCGAGCTCCAGGTAGTCGACGATGCGGTTGGCCTTCTCCAGCGACTGGTTGAACTCCTCACCGGTGCCGGGCACCTTGATGCGCCGCCAGAACTCCTCGCGGATCTGCGGGATGCGCTCCAGGGCCTTGCGCAGCCCCGAGTCGGTGCGGGCCATGCCGCAGAACTCCCACATGAGTTCGCCGACCTCGCGGTGGAAGGAGTCGGGAGTGCGGTCGCCGTCGACGGACAGCAGCAGGTTGATCCGGTCCTGGGTGTCGGCCAGCACTTCCTGGACGGCTGGGTGTTCGTCGCTGACCGCCTCGTGATGCGGGTTGCGGGCCAGGTAGTCGTTGATGGTCGAGGGGAGGACGAAGTAGCCGTCCGCGAGTCCCTGCATCAGCGCGGAGGCGCCGAGCCGGTTGGCGCCGTGGTCGGAGAAGTTGGCCTCGCCGATCGCGAACAGCCCGGGGATCGTGGTCTGGAGGTCGTAGTCGACCCACAGGCCTCCCATCGTGTAGTGCACGGCGGGGTAGATCCGCATCGGCACCTCGTACGGGTCCTCGTCGGTGATCCGCTGGTACATGTCGAAGAGGTTGCCGTACTTGGCCTCGACGGCCCCCCGGCCCATGCGCTTGATGGCGTCGGCGAAGTCGAGGTAGACGCCCTGCCCGCCGGGGCCCACTCCCCTGCCCTCGTCGCAGACGTTCTTCGCGGCGCGGGAGGCGATGTCCCGGGGGACGAGGTTGCCGAAGGACGGGTAGATGCGCTCCAGGTAGTAGTCGCGCTCCTCCTCGGGGATCTCGCCGGGCGGCCTGCGGTCCCCCTTCGCCTTCGGCACCCAGATACGCCCGTCGTTGCGCAGCGACTCGCTCATCAGCGTCAGTTTGGACTGGTGGTCGCCGGTGCGCGGGATGCAGGTGGGGTGGATCTGGGTGAAGCAGGGGTTGGCGAAGTACGCGCCGCGCCGGTGGGCCCGCCAGACGGCGGTGGCGTTGGAGTTCATGGCGTTCGTCGACAGGTAGAAGACGTTGCCGTAGCCGCCGGAGGCGAGCACCACGGCGTCCGCGAAGTACGTGTCGATCCGGCCGGTGATCAGGTCCCGGGCCACGATGCCGCGCGCCCGCCCGTCGACGACGATCAGGTCGAGCATCTCGGTGCGCGGGTGCATCTCGACGTTCCCCGCGGCGATCTGCCGGCTGAGGGCCTGGTAGGCGCCGAGCAGCAACTGCTGGCCCGTCTGGCCGCGGGCGTAGAAGGTGCGCGAGACCTGCACGCCGCCGAAGGACCGGGTGTCGAGCAGCCCGCCGTACTCACGGGCGAACGGCACGCCCTGCGCCACACACTGGTCAATGATCTCGACGGAGATCTGCGCGAGGCGGTGGACGTTGGACTCGCGGGCCCGGAAGTCGCCGCCCTTGACGGTGTCGTAGAACAGGCGGTGGACGGAGTCGCCGTCGTTGCGGTAGTTCTTCGCCGCGTTGATGCCGCCCTGCGCGGCGATGGAGTGGGCGCGGCGGGGCGAGTCCTGGTAGCAGAACTGGACGACGTGGTAGCCCTGTTCGGCGAGGGTTGCACCGGCGGACCCGCCGGCCAGGCCGGTGCCGACGACGATCACGGTGTGCTTGCGCCGGTTGGCGGGGTTGACCAGCTTGGCCTCGAAGCGGCGCTTGTCCCAGCGCTCGTTGACCGGCCCGGACGGGGCCTTGGTGTCGGCGACCGGCTCACCGGTCGCGTAGTCGGTGTAGGTCATGTCAGCTCACCACTCCGGTCATGACGCCCACGGGGACGGCGATGAAACCGGCCGTGAGCAGCAGCGCGAGGATGTTGGCGACGGCCTTCAGGGCACGGTCGCGGGTGCGGCTGCCGGCGCCGAGGGTCTGGGCGGCACTCCAGAAGCCGTGCCGGATGTGCAGGCCGAGCGCGAGCATCGCGACGATGTAGATGACGTTGCCGTACCAGGTGGAGAAGGTGTCCACGACGTTCTGGTACGGGTGGCCCTCCTGGAAGCCACCCGCGTGCACGGTGCCGGTGGTCAGGTCGAGGACGTGCCAGACGATGAACAGCCCGAGAATGATCCCGCCCCACCGCATGGTCCGCGTCGCGTAGCTCGCACGCGGCTTCTTGTGCACGTACCTGCTGGGGCGCGCCCTGATGTCGCGGCGGCTGAGCTGGTACGCGGCGACGGCGTGCGCGACCACGGCGGCCACCAGCACGACGCGGATCAGCCACAGCGTCCACTCGTAGTGCATGAACGGCTCGCCGACGGTGCGCAGCCAGTGCCCGTACGCGTTGAACTCGCCGGCGCCGAAGTAGATCTTCAGGTTCCCGATCATGTGGGCGATCAGGTACAGCAGCATGATCAGACCGCTGACCGCCATCACGGTCTTCTTGCCGACGGTGGAGTCCCACACGGTGCGTGCGAAGGACGGCCGCCGGTCCGTCCGCGTTGCGAGAGCCATGGAACAGCACGCTACGGACCCGCAGCCGATCGGTCCAAGACATGGTCCGGCTTGATTCCATAGCCTGGAGCTATCGTAGGAGGATGCAGTTCCAGCAGCTCCAGTACTTCGTGGCCGTCGCCGAGACCCGGCACTTCACCCGGGCCGCCGATCTGGTCCACGTCGCGCAACCGTCGCTGTCGCAGCAGATCAAGGCGCTGGAGCGGGAGCTGGGCGCGGATCTGTTCCTGCGCGCCCGGGGCAACATCACGCTCACGGACGCCGGGGAGGCGCTGCTCCCCCTTGCCCGGCGCATCCTGGCCGACGCGGACACGGCCCGCCACGAGGTGCAGGAACTGGTGCAGCTGCGCAGCGGGCGCGTGCGGCTGGGGGCGACGCCGAGTCTGTGCACGGGTCTGCTGCCGGATGTGCTGCGTGCCTTCCACGACCGCTACCCCGGCATCCGGCTGCTGATCGAGGAGGGCGGCTCGCACGATCTGGTGCGGGAGCTGGCGCGCGGGGCGCTGGATCTGGCGCTGATCGTGCTGCCGCTGCCCACCCCGTCGCCGGCGCTGACCACGGTGGAGCTGCTGCGGGAGGACCTGGTCGTGGTCTCCTCACCGGATGCCCCGAGCCCCGGCCGGGGCCGGCGTACGGTGCGCGTCGCCGATCTGGAGGGCGAACGCCTGGTGATGTTCCGGCACGGGTACGACCTGCGGGAGCTGACGGTGGCGGCGTGCCGGGCCGAGGGCTTCGAACCCGACTTCGCCGTGGAAGGCGGGGAGATGGACGCGGTGCTGGGGTTCGTGCGGGCCGGGCTGGGGGCGGCTGTGGTGCCTCGGATGGTGGCGGCCCGGTCCGGGCGCGGGCTGCGGGTGACTCCGCTGGCCCGGCCCGGACTGCATCGCGTGATCGCGCTGGCGCACCGCAGTGATGTGGCACCGCCCCGGGCCGCTCGGGAGTTGCAGCGGATGCTGCTGGAGCGGTGAGGCGGATGCGGGGGCGCCACTGGATGTGAGCGCCCTTGACGAGTGCGAGTCGACTGTGGCGTGCGCGCGGTTCTCCGCGCCCCTGAGGGCTTGACCCCCTAGCCCGTCGCGTCGACCAGGGCCAGTTCGTGCAGCCTCTCCGGAGGGCCCGGCCGGGCGTAGTACCAGCCCTGGGCCGTGTCGCAGCCCAGTATGCGCAGTTGCTCGGCCTGCGCCCCCGTCTCCACGCCCTCCACCGTCACCGCGAGGTCCAGGCTGTGGGCCAGGGAGACGATCCCCTCGACGATCTTCAGGTCGACCGGGTCCGCCGGGAACTGCTGCATGCTCTGGGTGAAGGACCGGTCCAGCTTCAGGATGCTGACCGGCAGCCGGCGCAGGTTGGCGAGGTTGGAGTAGCCCGTCCCGAAGTCGTCCAGGGCGATGTCGACTCCCATCTCCGCCAGCCTCCGCAGCGGCTTCAGCAGATCGTCGTCGGCACCGATCAGCGCCGACTCCGTGACCTCCAGGCACAGCGCGTCCGGCTCGATGCCCGTTCGTTCCAGGATGTCGACCGTGTCCTGGACGAGGCCGGGGTGCGTCAACTGGCACGGGGAGAGGTTCACGTTGATCCGCAGCGGCCCCGACGCCGCGACGCCGCCGTGCAGTTCCCGCCACTCACGGGCCTGGCGCACCGACTGCTCCAGCACCCAGCGCCCCAGCGGCACGATCAACCCGGTGTGCTCCGCGAGCGGGATGAACCGGTCCGGCCCGAGGACTCCGTGCTGCGGATGCAGCCAGCGCACCAAGGCCTCGGCGCCCCGGACGCTGCCGTCCCCGAGATGCACCAGCGGCTGGTACTCGATGAAGAACTCGCCCCGGTCCAGTGCCGTGGGCAGCGCCGTGGTCAGTCCGTGCCGCGTGATGACCCGGGCGTCGGCCTCCGGATCGGCGAGTTCGAAGCGGTTGCCGCCCGCCGACTTGGCCCGGTACATGGTGATGTCCGCGCTGCGCAGCACCTCCGCCGGGCTGCGTTCCCCGGCCGGGCCCTCGACGATGCCGATGCTGCCGCGCACGGTCAGCTCCCGGCCGTCGACACTGATCGGCGCGAGCAGTGCGTTCATGATGCGCCCGGCGAGTTCGTCGACCTCGCGCTGGGTGTCGGGACCGGTGGTCAGCGCCACGAACTCGTCGCCACCGAGCCGGGCGACCATCTCGCCCGGGCGCGTGGCGCAGGACTGGAGCCGGTCGGCGACCTCCACCAGCAGCCGGTCGCCGGCCGCGTGGCCGAGGCTGTCGTTGACGGTCTTGAAACCGTCGAGGTCCAGGTAGCACAGCCCGAACCGCTGGCCCTCCCCGGCGCTCAGTGCCTTCTCCAGGCGTTCGAAGAAGAAGGTGCGGTTCGGCAGGCCGGTCAGCGCGTCGTGCGTGGCCTCGTAGCGCAGCCGCAGGTTGAGCAGCCGCCGCTCGGTGGTGTCCTCCATGAGGGCGAGCTGGTACTGCGGATCGCCGTCGGCGTCCCTCAGCAGGGAGACGGTCAGGTTGGTCCACACGACGGTGCCGTCGGGGCGGTAGAACGCCTTCTCCAGGTGGTAGTGCTCCCGCTCGCCCCGCACGAGTTCGTCGTAGAGCCGCCAGGTCTGTGGAGCGTCGTCGGGGTGGGTCCAGTCCCGGACGTTGCGGTTGCGCAGCGTCTGCTCGGAGATCCCGAACATGCGCAGCAACGCCCCGTTGACCTGCAGTATGTTGCCCTCGAGGTCGGCCATGCCGATGCCTATGGCCGCGCCCTCGAAGACGGCGCGGAAACGCGCCTCGCTCGCGTGCAGGGCCTGCGCCACCACGCCCTGCGCCTGGAGGGCGGCCTGTGCGATGGCCTCCTGCTCGGTCAGGGTCCGCTCGCGCAGCGCCCGGGCGAAACCGGCCGCCATCGCGTGCTGGAGCCGCGCGCACCGCGCCCGCAGGCCCTCCTGGTCGCCGTCGCCGCCGCAGTACAGGACCAGGTAGGCGTCGACGCAGTCCAGGGTGCGGCTGAGCGCCTCCGGGTCGGTGCAGTGCACGTCCACCAGGGCGGCGCCGACCGACCTGCCGGCGTCGGAGTCGAAGGCCCGGGCCAGCAGTGCCTCGCTCAGACGGCGGGCCAGGGGCAGCAGTTGCGCCTCGAACTCGGGGCGGGTCGACGACGTCGAGGTCACCGGGAAGACGGCCCGGCTCCAGATCGTCGCGAACCGGCGCAGTCTGTCCTCCGGCCCGTCCGGTTCCGCGATCACGCCGTACGCCCCACGCCCGCGAACCCGGAGAACGCGTACGGGTCCTCGTCGTCCGGTGCGGTGTCGGGCCGCCAGCGAGGCATCGCCACCAGTCCGGGTTCCACCATGTCGTACCCCTCGAAGAACCGCGCGATCTCCTCGCGCGAGCGCATGATCAGCGGGTTGCGGATGTCCTCGTACACGTCCACCGCGCCCCCGGAGCGCTCCGGCGGCAGCGGGATCCCCTCGTAGGAGGCGTGGGTGAGTACGAGCAGGCTGCCGGGCGCGAGCGCCTCGCCCAGTGCGGCCACCGCCCCGTACGGGTCGTCCTCGTCTTCCACGAAGTGCAGTATGGCAACGAGGAGCAGGGCCACTGGCTGATTCAGGTCGATCAGCCGCTCCACCTCGGGACTGCGCAGGATCTCCTGAGGCTTGCGCAGGTCCGCGGCGACGATGCCCACGTCGTCGTTGCCCTCCAGGACCGCCTCGGTGTGCGCCACGGCCACCGGGTCGTGGTCGACGTACACCACGCGCGCGCCGGGGCGGGCGGTCTGGGCCACCTCGTGCACGTTGCCGAAGGTGGGGATGCCGGAACCGACGTCGAGGAACTGCGAGATGCCCTGGTCGGCCGCGTAACGCACGGCGCGGCGCAGGAAGGCGCGGTTCGCCTGCATGATCTTGGGGAGCCCCGGCATGAACTCCATGGCCCTGCGGGCCGCCTCCCGGTCGACCTCGAAGTTGTGCGATCCGCCCAGGTAGTAGTCGTACATCCGGGAAACGCTGGGCACCGAGATGTCGATGCTCCGTGGGGCCCAGGCGGGACGCTCCATCTATCTCTCCAAGGCGTAGGCGATCCGGTGTTCGAGCAGAGGCTACTGATCGCCCGCCAATGGAGCGACCCGAAACGGAAATTGACCATCCGTTCCCGGTCACTGCCTGCGGCACGTGCCGAATTGATACCCCTCCACAGACCCCCCGAACATACGACGATCAGTGCCCGAGGCGTTCCGGAGAGTCCTGTCCGGAAGGGAAAGCCGTCAAGGAGTGAATGAGTTCAGGTGCGGCACGCACAACGGTCCGCCCCTCCGTGGGGCACGGAGGGGCGGACCGGGTCTGCGCTGCGGGTGGACGCGATGATCAACCCGGGTACGTTTCCTGCTACTCCGACGCGCCGACCAGCTTTCCGTCGGGCCGGACGGCGAACCAGGTGCCGCCGACGCCCTGGCCGTTGGTGTCGCCGGGAGCCTTGTCGCCGGCGAAAGTGTAGATGGGCGAGCAGTTGATCGTCTGCTGCTTGCCCTTGCCGTCGGTCCGGTCGAAGGTCATGTAGCCCTTCTTCTGGATGCCCTTGGTGTCGGCGAAGTCGACGGGCTCCACCAGCGGCCACTTCTCCAGGCACGCACCGCTGCAGTTCGAGACGGGCTTGGGCCAGGCCTCGTCCTTCTTGAACCGGTAGACGGTCATGCCGTTCTTGTCGACGACGATCTCGCCGAGCTTGGGGTCGTTGCGCGTGGACAGCCCGGCCTGGACCGCTTCGCCACCGCCGTCGACTTCCCCGCCGCCCTGCGCCTTCTTGCCGTCGGGGGCGAGCGCGTACCACTTGCCGCCCACGCCCTGGCCCTTGACGTCACCGGCGTTGACGTCCTTGGCGTAGCGGTAGGCCGGCCAGCCGCCGACCGTGAGCTGCTTGGTGCCATCGGCCCGCGTGACCGAGCCGAGCAGCGCCTTGTCGATTCCCTCGCCCGCCTCTGCGTCGTCGGCCGGGACCGGAGGCCAGGTCTTGGCGCAGTCGCCGTCGCAGTTCGTCTTGGGCGGCTCGGCCGTGTCCTGGTCGAACCGGTAAAGGGTGAGGCCGAGACTGTCGGTCACCACCTTGCCGACCTCTTCGGCGGTGGAGACGGACAACTTGCCCGCGGGGCTGGACGGGCTGGACGGGCTCGGCGCGGCCGGCTGGCCGCTCGCGGTGCCACTCGCTCCCGTCCCGGTGCCCGCACCGATGTTTCCGTAGTCCCCGGGCGCGGCCGTGGCGCCCACGTTCTGGCTGGCCGCCGGTGGGCTGTCCTGACCGCACGCCGTCGTCAGCGCCAGGACCGCCGCGGCGCTCGCCACGAGTGAGGCGCTCCGCCAGGAGGTCTTCATCGTCAACTCCCCATAATCGCAAGGGTGTTGCAGCGCCCTACTGCGCCGCCGCACGACCATGAGTACGCATGGGGGTGGCCATTGTGTTCAACCGTCGGCCACATTTCTTTCCGGAACCCGTGGCGGGCCCCCTGCGCCGTCGCACACGCGTGCGCTCCGAGCACCTGCGGACTACCGCCGATCAAACCGACGACACCCCGATATCCCTCCTTCGGGGCAATCCCCTTGCGCTCCGGCACATCCTGGCGGCACAGGGCTCATGATCTTCGTCGTGCATGGACCCCTCGCGACTCAAGCCGCCCTCTCCGCACGGGTCTTGGCGGTGGCGACGCTCACCTGGGCGCTCGTCGGCGCACCGGCCGGCGTAGCGGTGGCCGACGCCTGCGCGTACGCCTCGACGGGGCCGGACGGCACCGAGGCGGTGGCGTACGCCGGAAGCAGGAAGACCTGGCCGACCAAGCCGCCGTGCCCGCCGCCCACGCCGACCCCCACACCCAGCCCGACCCCCACACCCACTCCGACCCCCGCTCCGCCACCACCGCCGAAGCCGCCGCCACCGCCACCGCCGAAGCCGACACCGACCCCGAAGCCGCCGCCCTCGCCCACACCCCCGCCCCCGCCCCCGAAACCGGCCCCCACGGCCAGACCCGAGCCGCCACCTCCCCCGCCGCCCGCGCCACGCCCGGCGCCATTCCAGCCCCGGCCGGCCCCGAGGCCCGTGCCACCACGGCCCGCTCCCCCGGCTCCGGCTCCGCCGGCCACACCGGCACCGCGTCCGTCCGCGACGCCGGTGCACTACCCGCGGTACCGGGCCACGCCGCCGCGGCCGCGGCCGGCGAACGGCACGATGTCGCCGCTCACCTTCGTCCTGCTCGTCACGGTGCCCGCGGTGGTGGCCGTCGCCGCGCTGCGCGCGCGCTGATCCCTGAAGCCCCTGGAGGTACCTCTTGCCGGAATGGCTTGTTCTCACCCTCGCGATGCTGGCCGCCTGTGCCGTGGTGGTCCTCATCACCTTCGTACGCCACCGCACGGCGTCCGAGGACGAAGACCCCAGTGAGACCCCGGACGTCATCGAGTACATGACGATGTGGATCGGCGTGGTCTACGCGATCGTCCTGGGCCTGGCGATCGCCGGTGTCTGGGAGGGGCGCAGCGCCGCCCAGGACCACGTGCAGGCCGAGGCCACCGCTCTGCACGAGATCTCGGAGCGGGTGCGGGTCTACCCGGCCGAGGAGCGCGACCGCATCCGTGACGACATCCACACCTATGTGAGCCATGTCGTCACCACCGAGTGGGACACCATGGCCGACAAGGGCGAGATGACCGAGCGCGGCACCGAGCTCTTCGAGCGGATCCGTCAGGACGTCACCGACTACGAGCCGGCGTCCGACTTCGAGGCCCAGGCCTACCAGCCGCTGCTGGACCAGGTGACCGCGGCGAACCAGGCCCGGATCGCCCGGGCGGAGTCGACCGGGGAGACCATGCCGGGGGTGGTGTGGTTCGGGCTGATCGCCGGGGCCGTCATCACCATCGGGATGATCTTCGCCCTGCAGATCCGCAGAACGACCCGTGAACTGGTCCTCGCCGGGCTCTTCTCGGCGCTGATCGCCTTCCTGCTGTTCCTCATCTGGGACTTCGACTCGCCCTACAGCCGGGGCGTGACCGCGTCGGCGGACCCGTTCCTGAGCCTCTTCCCGGGCGTCGAGGACTGACGGCGAACTCCAGCACTGATCCCTGCCGGGGGGCCGAGCGACACACCGTCGAGGTCCCCCGGCCGCGCAACGGCGTTCCCCCGGGCGGCCCACACCCGTGCCCCATTCGCGCTACTGCGATCGCGCCCTCGTGCGCTCCTTTCTAGCGTTTCGGGCATCGAGGTGCATTTGTGACGTGAGCGGAACAGGTCCGCGATTGCTCCTCGGGGACCCGGAGGATTCACCATGCGCGCGATATGCCTCGCTTCGGCCGCACTGCTGGGCGCCGGCGCCCTCACCTCCTGCGTGCCCGCCGACGCGGCGATCCGTACCGACTTCGTCTTCGGCGTCGAGCCCTCGACCGTCGCGCCGGGGGGCGAGGTCACCGTGCGGGTCGAGCGCAACCGAGCGTGCCGCGGCAAGGCGGCGGTCAACTCACCGGTCTTCGACATGGTCACCATCGCGCCGCACGAGTCCTGGGCGACGGCCGTCGTGGACTGGGACGCCAAACCCGGTGCCGTGTACAACGTGGAGTTCGAGTGCGACAGGTCGAGCGGCAGGGCGTTCCTGACGATCGCGGACGACCGCCCGACGTATCACCCCACGCACCACCCCGGCCATCACAAGGCGCACCACCCCCACAAGGGTGTGCACGCCGGTGAGGGCGGCACGGTCGCCGGCTTCGACCTCAAGGAGATCGGCCTGGGCGCCGCGCTGATCGCCGGGTCGCTCGGTGTCGCTTACCACTTCTCGCGCCGCCGCGCCGACGAGGACGCCGGCTGACACAATTCCGGCCGCAGGCCCAGGCCCTTTTCCGGCCGCAGGCCCAGGCCCCGGCCCCCCGAGTGCGGGGGGCCGGGGCCTGGGCCGTTCACGTGCGAGGAGGCGGCGCCGGAGCGAGGCGTCAGATGCGCCGCTCGGCCCGGCGGCGCATCCAGAACACGCCGCCGCCGACGACCGCCGCGGCCATCAGACCGCCGCCGATGGCCATGTCGGTGGGGGTCGCACCAGTGGTGCTGCTGCCGCCGAGACCGCCGCGGACCCCGCCGATGACGGTGAAGGCCTGCGGCGCGGTCAAGGTCCTGCCGTTGCAGGTGACCGTGATGTCGTACGCGCCAGGACGGGCGTTGCTGTTGATGATGGCGGTGCCCCGCGCGGTCTCGTTGCCGTCGCCGCCCCTGCCGCCCTCGTTGCCGTCGCCGCCCCTGCCGCCGTCGCCGCCCCTGCCGCCGTCGTTGCCGTCACCGCCCCTGTCGCCCTCGTTGCCCCTGCCGGCGTGGTGGGTGGGCGACAGCCGGGTCGGCGCAAACGCGTTGGACGTGGCCGTGCCGCCGTGACGGCAGCCGTCGACCGTGATGGTCAGCTGGCCGCCACGGGCGATCACGCCGGGCAGGGCGACGATGTTGCTGGGCCTGTCCCACGCGGTGGCTGCGGGGGCGGAGAGGCCGAGGGCGGCGACCGCTGCGCCGGCGACCGCCAGGGCACGAGTGTTACGCATGTGAACCTCCGCGGAAGACGCCCCGGGACCCGTCCCCGGTCGATCGGCGAGAAAGCGCCTCCCAGAAAGACAGTCAGTTGCCGTGCCACAAGACGCATTTCGGGAATGGTCCGTCCTGGTGAGAGAAGACCACACGGCAGAACCGCACAATCGGATATCGCCGCAGGTCACGGACCGTCAGAAATTTCCTCGCGGCGGCAACTCGGATGGCGCACCTCATATCCGCGCTCCGCCCGTTCCGGCCCCGGGCCACCCGTTCGCCCCCGCCCCGTCGCCGGTTTCCGGCGTGCCGCTTAGCGTGCTGGTATGCGCGATTGACACGGCGACGGCCGTGTCGAGAGGGGATGGCGAATGTCTGCGTCCGAGCTGGCCGAGGCGGAAGAGGAGGCACGGCGGAAGAAGCGCGCCCCGTGGGGCGTGATAGCGCTTGTTCTGCTGACCGGCCTCGCGCTCATCCGGAATGGTTCCGGGGAGTTCGACGAGGGCCCACCGCAGCCGGCGACCGCGGCGGCGGCAGACAGCCGGGTGCCCGGCGGCACCTTCGCCGGGACCGTACGCCCCTTGCCCTACGCCCTCCCGGACCGGGTCAGGATCCCGGCGATCCAGGTCGACGCGCCGATCATCCCGGTGGGCCTGGACGCGGACGGCTGGGTCGGCGCGCCGCCGCCGGAGGACCCCAACCTGGCCGGCTGGTTCACCGGTGCCGTCACCCCCGGGGAGAAGGGCACCGCGGTCGTGGTCGGCCATGTCGACAACCAGCAGGGCCCCGCCGTGTTCTACGGACTCGGGGCCCTGAAGCAGGGCAACCGCGTCGAGGTGGCCCGGCAGGACGGCAAGACCGCCGTGTTCGAGATCTACGGCGTCGAGGTGTTCGACAAGAACAACTTCCCCGGAGACCGTGTCTACGCTTCCAAGGGCGCTCCGGAGCTGCGGGTCATCACCTGCGGCGGCGGCTTCTCCCAGCAGGAGGGCTATGCGGGGAACGTCGTCGCGTTCGCCCGCCTGGTCGAGGTGCTCTGAGCGTTCCCGGCCTGACCGGCGAGAGCCCCGAGGCGTCCCTCACGCGTAGTGCCGCCGGGGCACGGTGACGTGGTAGCCGGAGTCCAGAAGTTCCGGCAGATAGCGCCGCAGGGCCCGCACGCTCTGCGAGCGGTCGCCCCCGGCGTCGTGCGAGAGCAACACGACACCGGGGGCGGCTCCGCGTTCGACCCGCTTGGTGATGGAACGGGTCCCGGGGGTGGTCCAGTCGAGGGTGTCGACCGTCCAGGCGAGCGATTCCATGCCGAGTTCGGCGCCGATCTGGAAGACGGCCCGGTTCCAGGCGCCGTAAGGGGCGCGGAACCACTCGGGGCGCTCCCCGTAGGCGTCCTCGATGACGTCGCAGGTGCGTTCCATCTCGGAGCGGATCCGCCGGCGGGTGAGCCGGGTGAGCAACGGGTGGGACCAGGTGTGGTTTCCCACGACGTGGCCCTCGTCGGCCATCCGGGCCAGCAGGTTCTTGTTGCCGACGGCCATCTCGCCGCACACGAAGAACATCGCGCGCACGTCGTACTTGGCCAGCGTGTCCAGGATGGCCGGGGTGTAGCGGGGGTCGGGGCCGTCATCGAAGGTCAGCACCATGGTCCGGCCGCGGCCGGACACGCGCAGCAGCGGTTCGCGGCGTACCAGGGTTCGGCGGGGCACGGCGCGCGGCGGGCCGAAGCCGGTGATGGGCTGGAGTCGGTACGCGGAGGACTTGGGGGGGATGTGGTCCTGCGGGCCCGCGGCCGGGGGGGAGGCGACGGGCCCGTCCCCGGTGACCGTCGTGAGCACTCCCGCCGTCGCGACCGCTCCCGCGGTTCCGGCGCCCGCGATCAACGCCCGGCGCCGGGTGAGCAGCCGGGAGGGCAACTGATCCTTCTTCATGACTCATCAGTCGCCCGGCGGACTCCCGACGCACCTGACCAACACCGGTGTGGCGGCACACATTCACCCGTTCGGCCCACGCAGAAGGGTCAGCGTCGGCGTACCAGAGGGAAGGGCAGGGTCTCGCGGATCGTCAGGCCGGTGAGGAACATGACCAGCCGGTCGACGCCGATGCCGAGGCCGCCGGTGGGCGGCATGGCGTATTCGAGGGCGTCGAGGAAGTCCTCGTCGAGTTCCATCGCCTCGGGGTCGCCCCCGGCGGCGAGCAGGGACTGTGCGGTGAGGCGGCGGCGCTGTTCGACGGGGTCGGTGAGCTCGGAGTAGGCGGTGCCGAGTTCGGTGCCGAAGGCGACGAGGTCCCAGCGTTCGGCGAGGCGCGGATCGGTGCGGTGCTGCCGTGTCAGGGGGGAGACGTCGGTCGGGAAGTCCTTGTAGAAGGTGGGCAGCTGGGTCTTCTCCTCGACGAGCCGCTCGTACATCTCCAGGACGACGTCGCCGTGGCCGTCGTCGGCGGTGTACGGCACGCCGACGCGGTCGCACAGCCGGAGCAGCGCGGGCAGGTGTGTACCGGGGTGGATCTCCTCGCCGAGGGCCTCGCTGATGGCGCCGTAGACGGTCTTGACGGGCCAGCGGCCGGAGATGTCGTACTCCGTGCCGTCCTTGTGGGCGACGGGGCTGCCGAAGGCGGCGGTCGCGGCGCCCTGGACGAGTTCGCGGACCAGGTCGAGCATCACGTCGTAGTCGGCGTAGGCCTGGTAGGCCTCCAGCATCGTGAACTCGGGGTTGTGCTTGTAGGAGACGCCTTCGTTGCGGAAGGTGCGGCCGAGTTCGAAGACCTTCTCCAGCCCGCCGACGCACAGCCGCTTCAGGTACAGCTCGGGGGCGATGCGCAGGTAGAGGTCGAGGTCGTAGGCGTTGATGTGGGTGGTGAAGGGGCGGGCGTTGGCGCCGCCGTGGATCTGCTGGAGCATCGGCGTCTCGACCTCGAGGTAGCCGCGGTCCAGCAGGCCCTGGCGCAGGGCCTGGACGGCGGTGGAGCGGGCGCGGATCACCTCGCGGGCGTCGGGGCTCGCGACCAGGTCGAGGTAGCGGCGGCGGACCTTGGCCTCGGGGTCGGCCAGGCCCCGGCGCTTGTCGGGCAGGGGGCGCAGGCACTTGCCGGTGAGCTGCCAGGAGGTGACGAAGACGGTCGGCTCGCCCTGGTCGCTGACGCCCGCCTGGCCGGTGACGGTGATGTGGTCGCCGATGTCGGTGTCGGCGGTGAAGCGGTCCAGGGCGAGGCCGCAGCGGTCGCGGGTGAGGGCGAGTTGGTGGTCGCCGGACCAGTCGCGCAGGACGACGAAGACGATGCCGCCGAAGTCGCGGACGAGCATGATCCGGCCGGCGACGGTGACCTCCTCGCCCGGCCGGACCTCGGCCAGGGTATGGGTGCGGGCCGGGATGCCCACCGGGTAGGGGTCGGTGCCGTCGGCGCGCAGCCGGCCGAGCTTGTGGTGCCGGACGCGGACCTGGTCGGACAGGCCGCAGAGGGGGTCGGCGGGCTCGGTCCCGTCCCCTCCGGCGAGGCCGAGCGCCGCCAACGACGGCAGCCCCTCCGTGGTGGCGGGCCGCTGCCCGCCCTTCGGGTGCCCTTTTCCCCAGAGTTTGCGCATGGACGGTACGGAGACGAAGCCCTCGGCGATGCCGGAGGCGAGCCCGACCCGGGCGAGGGAGGCGGCCTCCGCGTAACAGAGGAAGCGGGGGTACCACTCGGGGTGGTACTTGGCGTTGGAGCGGTACAGGGCCTCCAGCTGCCACCACTTGGAGAAGAACAGCAGCAGGCGGCGCCAGAGGCGCAGCACCGGTCCCGCGCCGATGCGGGCGCCCTCCTCGAACACGGAGCGGAACACGGCGAAGTTGAGCGAGACCTTGCGCACGCCGAGTTTCGGGGCGGCGGCGCACAGTTCCGCGACCATGAACTCCATGACGCCGTTCGGAGCGGTGCGGTCACGGCGCATCAGGTCCAGGGAGACGCCGTCCCTGCCCCAGGGCACGAAGGACTGGATGGCGAGGAGCCGTCCCTCCGGGTCGAGGGCCTCGGCGAGGAGGCAGTCGCCGTCCGCCGGGTCGCCGAGGCGGTCCAGGGCCATGGAGAAGCCGCGTTCGGTCTCGGTGTCGCGCCAGGCGTCGGCCCGCTCGACGAGTTGCCGCATCTCCTCCTCGGAGAGGGTGGAGTGGCGGCGGACCCGGCAGGTGACGCCGAGGCGGCGGACGCGGTTGACGGCCTGGCGGGTGACACGCATGTCACGGCCGTCGAGGTCGAAGTCGAGGACGCGCAGGATCGCCTCGTCGCCGAGCTGGAGTGCGCCGAGCCCGGCGCGGACGAAGGCCCGGGCCCCCTCCTCGGATGCGCCCATCACGGCCGGGACCCAGGCGTGGCGGCGTGCCACCTCCTGCCAGGCGGCGATCGCGTGCGGCCAGGCCTCCCGGTCGCCCACGGGGTCACCGCTGGCCAGGCACACCCCGACCTCGACGCGGTAGGTGACGGCTGCTTTGCCGCTGGGTGAGAAGACGGCGGCCTTGTCGCGGCGGGTGGCGAAGTAGCCGAGGGAGTCCTGGTCGCCGTAGCGGCCGAGGAGGGCGCGGATGCGGGCCTCCTCGTCGTCGTGCAGGGCGGCTTCGAGGCGCTGGGAGCGGAAGAGGGTGGCGGCGGCGTTCAGCAGGGCGAGCGCGCCGAACAGGCCGAGCAGGAAGAACAGGGTGTGCGGCGGGCGGCCGTCGAAGCTGCCGGCGGGCACGAGGCCGCCGCAGACCCGGTTCGCCGCCCAGGCCAGGCGCTCGCCGCTCGGCAGGCTGCCCGGGAACGCCTCGACCAGGGCCCAGCCGACCAGGATCGCCACGACCAGGCCGGCCACCAGGACGGCGAGGGCCCGGCGTACGGCGGCGCGGCGGGAGGCGGCGTAGAACTCCTTGCGGGCGATGACCAGCAGGATCAGGGCGAGACCGCACACCACGAAGGAGGGAACGGACTCGGCGAACTCGCCGTCGGCCATGCCGAGGATGTCGGTGAGGACCAGCAGGCCCAGGTAGACGACCACCAGCCACCAGGCGATCTTCTTGCGTGCGCCGGTCGCGGCGGCGAGCAGGAACAGGAAGACGGCGTAGGCGAGGTTGGCGCTGACCGGAACGAGCAACAGGTCCAGGAAGCGGACGACCGGGCGCAGGCCGGTGCGCAGCGGGGGGATCAACGCGAGCAGGGCGCAGAGCAGACCGAGAGCCCCGAAGAAGACCGCGAAGCCCTCGGGCACCCGGCTCAGGAGGCCGTGTGCCCGGCGGGGTGGCCGTATCGGGCCTGCGGTGTCCTCGGCCGTCCCGGTGTCCGCGATGACGCTCATGCCTTCGACTGTAGGAACCCCCGGGCCTCCTCGCCCGTCGAGCGCCCGGCCGCGGGACCACGCGGTTCGATGGCCTCGCGGCGTGACGGAACACCACTCCCCACAGTTCGAGCGGGGCACGGACGGGCCGAAGGTGATCGTGGTCGGGGTGGACGGCTCCGACTCCTCCCTGGGGCCGCGGCCCACGCCGGCGGCCTGGCCCGGCGGCAGCGCGCGCTGCTCGCCGTGGTGTACGTGCAGCCGGTGCTGGCGGCGGGCGCTGCGCTGGGGGCACCGGTCCCGGAGACGACGGACGAGATCGCCGAGGACCTGGCGGCGCGGATCCGGGACACCGCCGAGCGGCTGAAGGGGGTATTCGAGGTCCGCTGGGAGTTCCACACCTTCCGCGGCGATCCGTACAACGGCCTGGTGAAGGCGGCCGACGAGCTCGCGGCGGACGCGGTGGTCGTGGGCGCCTCGGAACAGGCGGGCCACCGCATCGTCGGCTCGGTGGCGGTACGCCTGGTGAAGGCGGGCCGGTGGCCGGTGACGGTCGTGCCGTAGGCCGGATCGGGGGCTTTGCCCGATGTGTGCGTGGTGTCTTCCGTCGGGCGGTCGCTTGCGCCATCATGATCCGCCGTCAGCCGTTTGCCACTCGTGAAGAGGTGAGGCGCATGGCCGGGCTCCGGACGGGCGAGGGGATTCTCCGTCGCAAACCCATCGAGCAGATCGAGGAGACGGAAGCCGGCGAGGGCGGTCGGCTGGAACGGTCGCTGGGGCTGTGGCAGCTGACCGCGATCGGGGTCGGCGGCATCATCGGCGCGGGCATCTTCACGCTCGCGGGAACCGTCGCC
Source organism: Streptomyces sp. NPDC092370 (assembly GCF_044755265.1). Lineage (NCBI taxonomy): Bacteria > Bacillati > Actinomycetota > Actinomycetes > Kitasatosporales > Streptomycetaceae > Streptomyces > Streptomyces sp. NPDC092370. The sequence goes on from NZ_JBIVQO010000006.1 coordinate 315,389, forward strand.
AACGGCACGGCGGGACCCGCCGTGCTCATCTCCTTCCTCATCGCGGGCGTCGCGAGTGCCGCCGCCGCCCTGTCGTACGCCGAGTTCGCCGGGCTCATCCCGAAGGCCGGCTCGGCCTACACCTACGGCTACGCGGTGCTCGGCGAGCTGGCGGGCTGGTTCATCGGCTGGGACCTCCTGCTGGAGTACACGGCGATCGTGGCGGTGGTCGCGATCGGCATCTCCGGCTACTTCAGCTTCCTGGTCGGCGAGATGGGCGCCGATCTGCCCGCCTGGATGCTGGGCGCCCCGGGCACCGGAGACGGCCACCGGATCGACCTGTTCGCGGCGCTGCTGTGCCTGCTCACCGCCTACCTGCTGAACCTCGGCATCAAGAACGCGGCCCGTTTCGAGACGGTCGTGGTGATCCTGAAGGTCCTGGTCGTGCTGCTGGTGATCGGGGTCGGCGTGTTCCACATCGACACCGCGAACTACAACCCGTTCTTCCCGTACGGCGTGGGCGGGGCGTTCACGGGCGCGGCGACGGTGTTCTTCGCGGTGTTCGGCTATGACGCCATGTCGACGGCGGCCGAGGAGTCCAAGGACGCGCAGCGGCACATGCCGAAGGCGATCATCTACTCGCTCGTTATCTCGATGGTGCTGTACGTGGCGGCCTGCCTGGTGCTGACGGGCATGCAGGACTACAAGGACATCGACAAGGAGAGCGGCTTCTCGACGGCGTTCAAGTCGGTGGGGCTGGGCGCGCTGGCGGACGTCATCGCGGTGGGCGCGATCATCGGCATCCTCACGGTGATGTTCACGTTCATGCTGGGTGTGACCCGGGTGTGGTTCTCGATGTCCCGGGACGGGCTGCTGCCCAGGTGGTTCGCGAAGACGCACCCGACACGGCACGTGCCGACGCGGGTCACCTGGATCGTCGGGGTGGCCTCGGCCGCCATCGCCGGGTTCCTGCCGATCGGCGAGGCGGCCGAACTGACCAACATCGGCATCCTGCTGGCGTTCGTGGTGGTGTGCACGGCGGTGATCATGCTGCGCTACCGGCAGCCGGAACTGCCGCGCACGTTCCGTACGCCGTGGATGCCGGTGGTGCCCGCGGTGGGCGTCGTCTTCTCGATCTGGCTGATCACGTTCCTGCAATGGCAGACCTGGATGCGGTTCGCCGTCTGGCTCGCGCTGGGGCTGGTGGTCTACTTCGCCTACTCGTACCGCAGTTCCGAGATGGCGCGGCGCGGACCCGGGGAACCGGGGTAGGCGCTACTTGCCCATCACCAGTCCGTCCCCGGCCGCGCCCCGGCTGAGCACGACGTCGCGGATGCGGTCGCGGACGGCCCGGACGTCGGCGCCCCGGGCGATCGCCCGGTTGAGGTTCACGACGCGGCCGGCGTCGACGTCGAACAGCTGCGGGACGAACTCCGCCTTCGTCACCTCCCAGCGCTCGCCCGGCCGTGCGGGCGGGGCGAAGGTGAAGCGGCCGAGGGTGGACTGGTTGCCCCGCGGGTCCGTGGCGCCCTGGTAGTTGGTCATCTCGCCGGCGATCTGATCCCCCATGCCGTAGATCACCCAGGTGCCGTTGACCTTCTCGTAGGCCTGCGGGACGTGCGCGTGGGTGCCGAGGATCAGGTCGATGTCGGGGCGGTCCCCGGTGCGTGCGGCGGTGAGGGTCCGGGCCAGGGTCAGCTGCCGGTCGTCGGGGGCGTCCTGCCACTCGGTGCCCCAGTGCAGGGAGACCGCGACGACGTCGGCGCCCGCCCGGCGCGCGGCCCGGGCGTCCTCGATGATCCTGGTCTCGTCGATGAGGTTGACGGCCCAGGGCTGCCCGTCCGGGAGAGGGAAGCCGTTGGTGTCGTAGGTGTAGGCGAGGTGGGCGACCTCGGCCGGGCCGGCCCGCAGGACGGTCGCCGTGGCCGCCTCTTCCTCGGTGCGGGCCGAGCCGGCGTGCCGGACGCCCGCGCGGTCGAGGGCGTCGAGGGTACGGCGGATGCCGTCGGCGCCGTCGTCCAGGGTGTGGTTGGAGGCGGTGGAGCAGCCGTCGTAACCGGTGACGGCGAGGGCCCGGGCCACCTCGGGCGGGGACTTGAAGGTGGGGTAGCCGGTGTAGGCGCCATTCGCGCCGTAGACGGTCTCCATGTGGCACAGGGACACGTCGGCGCGGGAGACGACGGAGCGGATCCCGGAGAGCATCGGCCGGAAGTCGTAGTCGGTGCCGCCGGCGTCGAAGCGGGCGCGGTCGATGATCGAGCTGTGCGGGAGGACGTCGCCGGAGGCGACCAGCGTGAAGCCGCGGGGAGCGGCCGCGGCCGGTGCCGGGCGTCCGCGGTCGGGCTTGTCGTGGCCTCGGGCCTGGCAGGCAGCGCCTGCCGCGAGGACGACGGTCAGGGCCAGGGCGACCTGTCGGCTGCGTGCGAGCATGCATTCACCCCACTGTGGGCGTTGTGGTCGTATTTACACACGAACAGGAAAGAAGGCTCACACCGCCCCACGCGGCTCCGACACGCTCATCGGCCTCTCCGGCACCCGCATGGCCGGGCACCCTGACCGTTCGTCGAACCGTTCGTCGACGCGATCGACCGTCCGCCGCACAGCCGGGTACGTGCCCTGTGCCCCGGCCGCGCCCTGCGGTGGCATACGGCCATGACGGCCGGATCCACACTCATGAACGGGACGACCGCCGAGCACGAGCTCGCCGCACTGCAGCGCGAGCACGGCCGGCCCCTCTTCGCGCTGCTGCTGCGGCTCTGCGACGGCGACCGGCAACGCGCGGAGGACTTGGTGCAGGAGACGCTGGTGCGCGCCTGGCAGCATCCCGAGGCCCTGCGCACCGACGACTTCGACTCCGTGCGGCCCTGGCTGATGACCGTGGCGCGGCGGCTCGCGATCGACGCCCGGCGGGCCCGTCAGGCCCGTCCGGCCGAGGTCGGCGACGCGGTGCTGGAGAACGCGCGGGTCATCTCCGACCACGCGGAGCGGGCCGCGGCGATGCTGGACGTCCGCCAGGCTGTGAAGACACTCACTCCGGAGCACCGTGAAGTCCTGGTGCTGGTGTATTTCCAGGGGGCGAGTGTGGCGGAAGCCGCGGCGACCCTCGGCATCCCGCCCGGTACCGTGAAGTCCCGCGCGTACTACGCGCTGCGCGCCCTGCGCAGGGTGCTACCGGGATACGCCGCCGACCTGCGGTGAAACCCATGGGTGGGTCAAGCCTCCGTAAAGCGCCTTGCCGATGACCCCAGTTGAGTAATCGGCTGTTCTCATCCGTGTTCCGCAAGGGGGCCGTCAGCGCTCCCGGGGCCCGGTGTCGGGCGACGCGCACGTACCGGAGGAAGGCAGGAAGGGATGCTGGACGAACAACAGGGGAGCACGGACGGTGCCGACGGCGAACTGACCGTCCCCATGGCGTGGTTGTACGCCGAGTACATCGCCGACGAGCTGCTGCGGACCGGCGATCTGATGCCGCCGACGTCCTTCGAGTTCCGCGCCGGGCGCGATGCCCTGGCGCTCACCATTTTCCTCTCCGACACCGACGGGGAGCTGTCCGGCATCCGGGTCGTCACCCAGCTGGAGACCTGGCTGTCGCTGACCGCGTACGACCAGCCGTGGCAGGAGTGGGTGCGCCGGCGGCTGGCCGAGCTCACCGTCGGCGCCGCACGCGCGGGCCGGCCCGCACCGGACCTGGACCTCGCCGAGGAAGCCTGGCGCTGGCTGCAGGAGACGGAACTGCTCGCACCCGACCTGAACGCGGTGCCGGGGGGCGCTCCGGTGATCGGGGAGGACGAGGGGCCGAAGGTCTGGACGCCCGCCTGGCAGCTCGGACTGCCGCTCGGACACCTCGCGATCCATCTTTTCTAGATTTCCGCGGCCCCGGACCAATCCGGGGGCCGGAGGGCTCCGAATCCTTTGGTTGCGATTGTGTCACCGGCTTGAGTGATTCCGCCGCCTGGTCCGTACCGGTGGGAGCAAGGAGTAACCCCACCCGCACCCAACGGCACGAGGATTCGGCATGAGGTCCCTGGAGAGGCATCGCGACGTCGCGGCCTACGCGCTCGGCGTGCTGGACGAGGCGGAGGCCTTCCGCTTCGAGGACCACCTCATGGAGTGCCCTCGGTGCGCTGCAGAGGTGACGGAATTCGGCCCGACCACACGGCAGTTGATGCTGTACCGGCGGGCGACGCCACGGTTCGTGCACCCGATGGCGCAGCCCGGGCCGCGCATGCTGGACGGGCTGCTGGCCGAGGTGGCGACCCGGCGCCGAGCCGGACGCCGGCGCCTGATGTTCGCCCTCGCCGCCTCGGTGGTCTTCGCGGCGTCGGTACCCGGCATCGCGATGATGGCCGAGGGCAGCGCCGAAGAGCGCCGGACGGTCGCCGCGACGGACGCGCGCACGGGGGTGTGGGCGCAGGTCACGACGGAGGACGAGGCCTCGGGCAGCCAGGTCGAGCTGAAGGTGAAGAACGTCTCTGGCGCGCGCCCCTGCCACCTGGTGATCGTGGGCCACGACGGCACCGAGGAGACCGCCACCAGCTGGCACGGGCCCGGCCGCGACGAGCCCGACCCGATGATGGCCAGTTCCTCCATGCATCCGGAGGACATCGCCCGCTACGAGATCCGCTCGGCGTCCGGCGAGGTCCTGTGGAGTCTCCGGCCGAGCTGACCATCCGTCCGCCCCCGCCGTCGGGCGCGGCCCGGTGTGAGACTGCCGGACGTCCGGGCGATGGCGGCGGGTGAGCCGGCACCCGGGGCACTGCGGCGGCTCATCCGTTCCCTCCTCGGCTCGCCCACCAGCCCGCTGCGGGACGAGGCCACCGTCCTGATGGCCGAGTGGACACCGCCGCCCCGGTGACCTGCGCCGGGGTCACTTCAGCAGGCGGGACATCCTGCGGTCCGCGAGTGGCTTGCCGCCCGTCTGGCAGGTCGGGCAGTACTGGAGGGAGGAGTCGCTGAAGGACACCTCGCGCACGGTGTCCGCGCACACCGGGCAGGGCTCGCCGGTGCGGCCGTGGACACGCAGTCCGCTCTTCTTCTCGGCCTTCAGCCGCCCGGCCGCCACGCCCCGGGAGCGTTCGACGGCCTCGGTGAGCGTGTCGCGCAGGGCCGTGTACAGCCGCCCGGTCTCCTCCTCGCTCAAGGAGGCCGCCAGTTTGAAGGGCGACATCTTCGCCGCGTGCAGGATCTCGTCGCTGTAGGCGTTGCCCACGCCCGCGATCAGGCTCTGGTCCCGCAGCGCACCCTTGAGCTGCCGCCGTTCACCGGCCAGCAGTTCCGCGAGGCGCCGCTCGTCGAAGTCGTCGGCGAGCGGGTCCGGACCGAGCCGGGCCACGCCCGGGACCTCCTGCGGGTCGCCCACGACGTACACCGCCAGCCGCTTCTGGGTGCCGGCCTCCGTGAGGTCGAACCCGGCGCCGGTCTCCAGGGCCACGCGCAGCGCGAGAGGCCCCTTGCCGGGGCGGGGCGGCCCGTCGGGCAGTCGGTCCTTCCAGTGCAGCCAGCCCGCGCGGGCCAGGTGCGTCACCAGGTGCGGGCCGCCCGCGGTCCGCAGATCGAGGAACTTGCCGTACCGGCGTACGGCGGTGACCTCGTGGCCCTCCAGCGCGGACAGGGGCGGTTCGTACGTCTTCAGGACGCTGATCGCGACGGGCAGGACCCGTACGATCTCGTGGCCGACGAGGTGCTCGGTCAGGAAGTCCTTGAGCGCCTCGACCTCGGGGAGTTCCGGCATAGGTCCAGAGTGCCACGTGGGATCAGTCGTGGTCGGGCACCACGAACTCGCACCACACGGCCTTGCCGCCGCCGCGGGCCTCCACGCCCCACACGTCGGTGAGCAGCTCCACCAGCAGCAGGCCCCGTCCGGAGACGCCCGACTCGCCCGCTTCACGGCGGCGCGGCAGGGCGCTGGAGGAGTCCTCGACCTCGACGCGCAGCCGGCGCTGGGAGCCGGTGAAGGTCCGCAGGGTGACGACCGCGGAGCCCTCGGTGTGCATCAGGGCGTTGGTGATCAGCTCGTCGGCGACCAGTTCGATCTCGTCGGCGCGGTCCTCCGCTCCCCAGGCGGCGACCGCGGTGCGGATCATGTGGCGGGCCCCGGTCAGGGCCGCCGGGTCGCCGGGGGCGACGTGCTGCTGGAGCCGGCGGCCGGACTGCGGGTTGTCGGGGCCGCGCCGGCGCAGCAGGAGCAGCGCCACGTCGTCGTCGCCACCGCGCTCGGCGGCCACGTCGATGAGCCGGTCGGCGAGGTCCCGTACGTCGTCGGGCCCGGTGTGGACGAGCGCGGTCAGGGTGCGCATGCCGTCGTCGAGGTCGGCGCCGGGCTGCTCCACCAGGCCGTCGGTGCACAGCAGCAGAGTCTCGCCGGGGTCGAGCTCAATGGTGCCCACCGGGTACTCGAGGCGGCCGAACTCGGCGGACAGCCCGAGCGGCAGCCCGCCCGGCACGGTGACGCGGCGGCAGGAGCCGTCGGTGTGGCGGACCAGCGGATCGATGTGGCCGGCGCGGACCATCTGGAGCACGCCCGTGGACAGGTCCGCCTCGGCGTACAGGCAGGTCGCAGAACGGTCGGTGTCGAGTTCGTGCAGGAAGACGGAGGCCCGCGCCATCACGGTCGCCGGGGGGTGCCCCTCGGCGGCGTAGGCACGCAGCACGATGCGCAGCTGGCCCATGACCGCGGCGGCGTGGGTGTCGTGGCCCTGGACGTCGCCGATGACGGCGCCGACCCGGCCGCCGGGCAGCGGGATCAGGTCGTACCAGTCGCCGCCGATGTCCCGGCCGACGGAGCCGCCGAGGGTGGCGGCGCGGTAGCGGACGGCCACGTCGGCGCCGGGCACGCTCGGGATGGTCCGGGGCAGCATGGCCTGCTGGAGGCCCTGCGCGAGGTCCATCTCCTGCTCGAAGAACATGGCCCGCTGCAGGCTCTGCGCGATGCTGCTGCCGAGGGCGACGAGGATGTTGCGTTCCTCGGACGTGAAGCCGTACCGGTCGCTGTAGAGCAGGCCCATCGCGCCGATCGGCCGGGCCTGGACGATGAGGGGCAGATAGGCGGCCGAGGTGATGTCGAGGTCGGTGATGTGCGGCCACAGGAGCGGGTAGCGCTCGGCGAACTCCTGCGGTGACTCGATGAAGCACGGGCCGAGGGTCCGTACGACCTCGCTCATCGGGTAGGGCTCGTCGATCCGCGTGACGCGGGTGCCGGGCACGAAGCTGTCCGCGGGGCCCTCGGCGACCAGGCGGATGCGGCCGGCCTCGACCAGACCCATGACGAGGCTGGTGGCGCCCAGGTGGACGAGGCCGTGGGTGTCCTTGAGGACGTCGATGACGTCCTGGACGGTGCGGGCGTGGGCGAGGGCGGCCGTGGTCAGTTCGACGACACTGGTCTGCTCCCGCCGTGCCTCGTCCTGGGCGGCCTGGTCGCGGCGGGCGTCGCGCTCGCCGAGCTCCTGGGTGGCGTCCCGGACGATGCCGATGATGCGGCGGGGGCGTCCGGTGTCGTCGCGCCGGATGTAGCCCTGGGTGCGGGTCCAGCGCAGCGTCCCGTCGCGGCGGCGGATGCGGAAGTAGGCGCCGTAGTTCTCGCTGCCGTCCTTCAGGGCCTGGGAGACCGCGGTGTCCAGGCGGCGGGCCTCTCCGGGCGGGACGCGCTTGGCCAGGGTCTCGGGGCGGTCGTCGTACTCGTCGGGGCGCACGTCGAAGAGTTCGTGGGCCTGGGCGTCCATCTGCATCAGGCCGGTGTCGAGATCCCAGTCGAAGCTGCCCATCCGGTTGAGCGCGAGGATCGGGTCCGGGTGGGCGGGCCAGTCGTCCGGGAGGGACAGGGCGCTCGCTCCCCGATCAGCCATGGGCCCACCTTGCCAGGATTCGTCCGATTCTTCGACTGGATGTGCTGAGTCTACGAGCCGCTCCGCCGGTCCGTCGCTCAGTCGGTGAAGACGTCCGTGGGACCTCCGGGGATGCCGTCGGCGGCCCGGTCGTCGGGGATCAGCCCGGCTCCGTCGGGCGGATCGGGGGTGTCCGGGACCGCGTCGGGGCCGGCCTCCTCGGGACCGCCGGGATCCTCCGGGTCGGCGGGCCCCTCGGGAGGCGGGGCGGTCTCGTCGGCCGACGGCACGGCCGGGTCCGCAGCCGTGTCCGGGGCCGGATCCGTGCCCCGAAGACTCGTGTCGGCCGGGGCGTCCCGGGGGGATGCGGTGCCCGGGTCCGGCTCCGGGGGGACGGGAGGCCGGAGCACGGGTGGAGGCGGCGCCCGCGGCGGCTCCGGTCGTGTCCTCGACCAGACCGGTGGCGGCAGGGCCCGGTCGTGGCGGACGTCGTGGCCGGTACGGCGTTCGATCCAGATCCGCCCGGTGAGGTCGATGATCGTGAAGTCCGCGAGGAGCCGCGGGGCGGGCGTCACGACGATCACCTCACCGGGCCGGTAGCCGAGCCAGGGGGCGCCCCTCGTCACCGGCGTGCCACGCAGAGCCGTCGGCGGGCGGAGCGGGTTGCCGCAGGCGCAGCGCACCCGCGGTACACCCCGGTCGTCGACCAGGACGGCGGTACCGGCCTGGAGGACGGACTGCCGGCGGGTGAGACGTCCGGCCCGGAAGCCGTGGCCCGTGACGCGGGTGTCGGCGCGCAGCACGACCGGGGTCAGCGCGCGCACGTAGTCGGGCACGGACGCCGAGGGGACGCCCGCGACCCGGGCGAAGACACGGCCCCTGGCGCGGTCGCGGGTGAGGTGGCCGATCTGCCGTCCGATGTCACAGCTGCCCGTCCGCTCGGCGCCGGCGTACAGGCCGGGCGTTCCGCCGGAGAGGGAGCGCGGGCCGCTGCGGGCGGCCACCGCCCGGTCCGTACCCCTCGGCGTTCGTGGGGCGGGGGACGGGGTAGCCGCCGTGAGGGCCGTGGAGTCCGTGAAGGGGTCGGGTCCCGGGGCGGCGGCCGGCTGGAGGAGGAGTTCTTCCCGGGGGCCCGCCTCGTCGCCGTGTCCGGTGGTGTCGCCGCCGCAGCCCGAGAGGAGGAGCGCCACGAAGAGCACGCAGGCCAGGAGGAGGGTCCCGGTGGGTGTCCGCACCTCGTCCTCCCGCTCACCTCGGCCCTTTCGGGCACTGCGTCACTATTGTTTGCTTCGCTCACTCGAGTTACGCAACCGGAGCATCCGCACACCCAGCGTGATGCTCGGGTCCGGCAGTCGCGCAGAGAGAAGGGCCGCACGGCCGTGGAGTGGTTCACCGCATCCGACTACTGGCTGACCCGCCTGGTGTTCCAGCGGGCGCTGGCCGCCGTCTACCTGGTTGCGTTCTTGACGGCGGCCCTTCAGTTCCGCGCGCTGATCGGGCGGCGCGGCATGCTGCCGGTGCCGCGGTTCGTCGAGCGGGTGCCGTTCAAGCGGGCGCCGAGCCTGTTCCAGCTGCACTACTCGGATCGGTTCTTCGCTGCCTGCTCCTGGACGGGCTGCGCCGTGTCGGCGGCACTGCTGGCCGGGGTGGACTCCACTCTGCCGCTGTGGGGCGGCATGCTGCTGTGGCTGGTGCCGTGGCTGCTGTACCTGTCGATCGTCAACGTCGGGCAGACCTGGTACTCGTTCGGCTGGGAGTCGCTGCTGCTGGAGGTCGGCTTCCTCGCCGTGTTCCTCGGCAACGACGAGGTGGCGCCGCCCGTCGTGGTGCTGTTCCTGCTGCGGTGGATCCTGTTCCGCGTGGAGTTCGGCGCGGGGCTGATCAAGATGCGCGGCGACGCGTGCTGGCGGAAGCTCACCTGTCTGGACCACCATCACGAGACGCAGCCGATGCCCGGCCCGCTCAGCTGGTTCTTCCACCATCTGCCGAAGCCGCTGCACCGCGTCGAGGTGGCCGCGAACCACGTCACCCAGCTCGTGGTGCCGTTCGCCCTGTTCACCCCGCAGCCCGTCGCGTCGGTCGCCGCCTCCCTGATGATCGTCACCCAGCTGTGGCTGGTGCTGTCGGGCAACTTCTCCTGGCTGAACTGGATCACGATCGTGCTGGCGCTGTCGGCGGTGCGGTTCCCGGCCGAGCCGCCGGACGTTCCCGGCGCACCGCTCTGGTACGTCGTCGTGGTGTCGGCGGTCGCCACCGGGCTGGCCGGCCTCAGCTACCGGCCGGTCCGCAACATGCTCTCCCGCCGCCAGGTCATGAACCGCTCCTTCGACCCGCTCCATCTCGTCAACACCTACGGGGCGTTCGGCAGCGTGAGCCGGGTCCGCTACGAGGTGGTGGTGGAGGGCACGGCGGACGACGTACCGCGTGCCGAATCGGATTGGCGGGAGTACGAGTTCAAGGGCAAGCCGGGCGATCCGCGGCGCTGGCCGCGGCAGTTCGCGCCCTACCATCTGCGGCTCGACTGGCTGATGTGGTTCGCGGCCCTGTCCCCCGCCTACGCCGAGCCCTGGTTCGGGGCGCTGGTGGAGCGGCTGCTGGAAAACGACCGGGACACCCTGAGGCTGTTGCGCCGCTCGCCGTTCCCGCCGGACGAGCCCCCGCGGTACGTGCGCGCCCGCCTGTTCCGCTACCGCTACACGACGTGGCGCGAGCTGCGGGAGACGGGCGCGTGCTGGGAGCGGACGTACGTGCGGCAGTTCCTGCCGCCGACGCGGCTGGCGGGTCCGGTTCAGAGGTCGTAGACGCGGGTGGCCGTGGTCTCCATGATCTGCGCGTGGTCGCGCGGGTCGGTCAGCCGGCGGGTGAGGTCCGGGGTGTCGTCGTAGGGAATCGCGAGGGTGGACACCGGCCAGTCCGAGCCGTGCATCAGCCGCTCGGGACCGAAGGCCTCCAGGGCCACGTCGGCGTAGGGGCGCAGATCCTCGACGGTCCAGGCGGCGAGGTCGGCCTCGGTGACCAGACCGGACAGCTTGGCGACCGTGTTCGGCAGGGCGGCGAGGGCCCGCAGGCCGGACGCCCAGGGTTCGAGCGCACCGGAGGCGATGGGGGGTTTGCCGAGGTGGTCGAGGACGAAGGTGAGGCCGGGCAGGTCTCCGGCGGCCCTGACGCATGCGGGCAGGTGATGCGGCAGCACCACCAGGTCGTAGACGAGTCCGGCGTCGGCGACGGCGGCCAGTCCGCGGCGTACGTCCCGGCGCAGCAGCCACTCGGGGTCGGGTTCGCCCTGGACCTGGTGGCGGATGCCCTTGAGGTACCGGCCGCCGGGGAGGGCGCGCAGGCGGGCGAGTTCGTCGGCGACGTCGGGGCGGGTGAGGTCGGTCCAGCCGACCACTCCGGCGATCAGGTCGTGCCGGTCGGCCAGAGCCAGGAACTCCGGGGTCTCCTCGGCCACGGTGACGGTCTGCACGAGGACGGTGCGGCCCACTCCGGCGGCCCTCGCCTCCGGTTCGAGGTGCTCCATGGTGAAGTCGCGCCGGAGCGGCGCGAGTTGAGGGCCAGTGATCCAGTCCTGGTCCCGGACGGACAGGTCCCACACGTGGTGGTGGGCGTCGACCACGGTCATGACGGCAGTTCCCAGACCACGGGCAGACCGGCGTCCGCGCCTTCGCCGGAGTAGTCGTGCACGACGTCCAGCAGTTCGGCCATGCGGGCCTGCCAGGCGACGTTGACCGGCAGCTTCTCCAGTTCGGCGAGGAGGCGGGCGTAGTCCTCGCACTCCAGGAGATGGAACAGGTCGGTGTTGCTGCGCCAGATCGTCCAGGAGGTGGCGCCGGCCGCGCGGATGGCGTCGGTGAGTTCCTCGGGGACCTCGCGGTGGGCCGCCTCGTACTGGTCGATGCGGTCGGCGCGGACCTTGGTGTGCAGGGCGACTCTCATCACGGCTCCTTCGGCGCGTCGGCGGGGACGGGTGCGTCGGCGGGCAGCAGGCCCTTGGCGCGCAGGTCCTGCCAGAAGGCGGCGGGCACCCGGGCGGCGAACTGGTGGGCGCAGTCGCGGACTTCGTGGGCCGAGCGGGCTCCGACCAGGACGCTCGCCACGGCCGGGTGGGCGGAGCAGAAGGCCAGGGCTGCGGCGCGCAGGGTGGTTCCGTGGCGGTCGGCGGCGGACTTCAGACGCAGGGCGCGCTCGACCAGTTCGGAGGGGGCGACGGTGTAGTTGTACCTCGCCCCGGGCTCGGGCCTGGCCAGCAGACCGGAGTTGAAGGCGCCGCCGATGACGACGGACGTGCCGCGTTCGTGGGCCGCGGGCAGCAGATCGGTGAGGGCGCTCTGGTCGAGCAGGGTGTAGCGGCCGGCGCACAGCACCACGTCCACGTCGGTGTCGTGGACGAAGCGGCTGAGCATCTCCGCCTGGTTCATGCCGGCGCCGATCGCTCCGACCATGCCTTCACAGCGGAGTTTCTCCAGCGCCGGGTAGCCCTCCCGGAAGGCCGCTTCGGCGTGGTCGTCGGGGTCGTGGAGGTAGACGACGTCGACCCGGTCGAGGCCGAGGCGTTCCAGGCTGGCCTCCAGGGTGCGGCGGATGCCGTCAGCGGTGAAGTCCCACACGCGGCGGTGCGTCGCGGGCACGGCGAAGCCGCTCGCCAGGTCGTCACCGGTGCTGTCCGAGGGCTCCAGGCGGCGGCCCACCTTGGTGGAGACGGTGTACCGGTCCCGGGGGTGGTCGCGCAGGGCGGCCCCGAGGCGCCGTTCGGACAGGCCGAGACCGTAGTGCGGGGCGGTGTCGAAGTAGCGGATGCCCCGCTGCCAGGCCGCCTCCACGGCCTCGTGCGCCTGTTCGTCGCCGACCTCGGTGTACAGGTTGCCGATGGCGGCGGCGCCGAAGGACAGGGCGCTGACTTCGACGGCGCTGCGGCCGAGCCGGTTCACCGGGCCACCGGGCGCAGCCGCAGGCCCTGCATGCCGCCGTCGACGGCGAGCGCGGTGCCGGTGGTGGCACCGGACAGCGGGCTCGCCAGGTAGGCGACGGCACCCGCGACCTCGGCCGCCGAGACGAGCCGGCCCGTGGGCTGGCGGGCTTCCAGAGCGGCGCGCTCGGCGGCCGGGTCGGGCGCGGCGTCGAGGAGTCGCCCGACCCACGGGGTGTCGACGGTGCCCGGGTTGACGCAGTTGACGCGGATGCCCTCGCGGACGTGGTCGGCGGCCATGGCGAGGGTGAGGGAGTACACCGCGCCCTTGGTGGCGCTGTACAGGGCGCGCTGCGGCAGGCCGGCGGTGGCGGCGACGGAGCAGGTGTTGACGATCGCGGCGTGTGCGGAGGCGCGCAGGTGCGGCAGGCAGGCGCGGGTGGTGCGGACCATGCCGACGACGTTGACGTCGTAGACGTGGTGCCATACGTCGTCGGAGTTGTCCTCGACGGTGCCCTGGGCGCCGATGCCGGCGTTGTTGACCAGGATGTCGAGGCCGTCGAGGTCGGCGACCGCGGCGGCGACGGCCTCGCGCACGGACGCGTCGTCGGTGACGTCCGCGCGGTGACCGAGCAGCGGCTTGCCGACCGGCGTCGGGTCGAGGTCGAGGACGGCGACGCGGGCGCCGCGCTCGGCCAGCAGCTCGGCGGTGGCCCGGCCGATACCGGAGGCGCCGCCCGTCACCAGGGCCTTCAGGCCCTCGAAGTCGCTCATGCGACCTCCTCCTTCTTCGTCTCATCGAGGTCGGCGGCCCAGAACTCTCCGGCCGGGTAGCCGTACCGCGCCAGCGACTCGGGCCGCATGGCCGCCGAGAAGCCCGGCGCGGTGGGTGCCGTGTAGTGACCTTCGCGGATCACCACCGGGTCGAGGAAGTGGTCGTGCAGATGGTCGACGTATTCGATGACGCGGTTCTCGGTGGTGCCGGTGAGGGCCACGTAGTCGAACATCGACAGGTGCTGGACGAGCTCGCACAGGCCGACGCCCCCGGCGTGCGGGCAGACCGGCACACCGAACTTGGCGGCCAGCAGCAGGATCGCGAGGTTCTCGGGGACGCCGCCGACGCGGGCCGCGTCGATCTGGACGACGTCGAGCGCACCGGCCTGGAGGAGCTGTTTGAATACGATCCGGTTCTGCACGTGTTCGCCGCCGGCGACCTTCACGGGCGCGACGGCCCGGCGGATCGCCGCGTGGCCGAGGATGTCGTCGGGGCTGGTGGGTTCCTCGATCCAGTACGGGTCGAATTCGGCGAGGGCCTTGGTCCAGCGGATCGCCTCGTCGACGTCCCAGCGCTGGTTGGCGTCGACGGCCATGCGGACGTCCGGGCCGATGACCGAACGCGCCACACGGCAGCGGCGGATGTCGTCGTCGAGGTCGGCCCCGACCTTGAGCTTGATCTGCCGGAAGCCGTCGGCGACGGCCCGGGCCGCGAGCCGGGTGAGTTTGTCGTCGTCGTAGCCGAGCCAGCCGGGCGAGGTGGTGTAGGCGGGATAGCCGCGCTCCAGCAGGCGGGCCGTGCGCTCCTCGGCGCCCTGCCGGCCCTGGCGCAAAAGGGTCAGGGCCTCCTCGGGGGTGAGGGCGTCGGTGAGGTAGCGGAAGTCGACCTGGCGCACGATCCACTCGGGCTCGGCCTCGGCGAGCAGCCGCCACAGCGGCAGGCCGGCGCGTTTGGCGGCAAGGTCCCACACGGCGTTGACGACGGCGCCGATCGCCATGTGCATCACGCCCTTCTCGGGTCCGAGCCAGCGCAGCTGGCTGTCGCCGATGAGGTCGCGGTTCAGGGTGGAGGGGTCGGCGCACAGCTCGTCCAGGTCGCGGCCGACCAGATGTCCGCGCAGCGCCTCGATCGCGGCGACCTGTACCTCGTTGCCCCGCCCGATGGTGAAGGCGAATCCGTGCCCCTCGTGCCCGTCGGCCGCGTCCGTGCGCAGGACGACGTAGGCCGCCGAGTAGTCGGGGTCCGGGTTCATCGCGTCGGAGCCGTCGAGCTCGCGCGAGGTGGGGAAGCGGATGTCGTGGGTGTCGACCGCGGTGATGCGGGCGGGCGTCGGGGACACGGAGGGCCTTTCTCGTCGGGTACGGAGGGCGGGCGGGTCAGTCCTGGGCGCGGCCGGTGGTGACCCGGGCGATCATGAGGGCGACCAGGATGATCCCGCCGTAGATGGCCTGGATCCAGAACGACGGGACCTGCGCGAGGGTGAGCAGGTTCTGCACGACACCCAGAAGGAGTACGCCGGTGAGGGCGCCGAACATGGTGCCCTTGCCGCCGTCGAGGGCGATGCCGCCGATCACCGCGGCCGCGAACACCGTGAAGATCATGTTCTGGCCCTGGTTGGCGCTGATCGCGCCGACGTAGCCGGTCTGCATGATGCCGCCGACCGCGGCGAGGACGCCCGCGACGACGAACACGCCGAGCATGACGCGCTCCACGCGGATGCCCGCCGCCCGGGCCGCGTCCGCGTTGCCGCCGATGGCGTACAGGGCGCGTCCGACCCGGTGGTACTTGAGGACCAGGGCGGCGACCGCGAAGGCGGTCGCGGCGAGCCACACCGACAGCGGCACGGTGAGGAAGGTGGTGGTGGCCAGGGAGTGGAAACCGTCGGGCATGCCGAACAGCGTCTTGCCCTTGGTCGCGCCGACCAGCAGACCGCGTAGCACGATCAGCATCGCCAGCGTCACGATGAACGCGTTGAGCTTGAACTTCACGACCAGGACGCCGTTGAGGGCACCGACGGCCGCTCCGGCGACCAGGACCGCCGCCAGCGCCAGGGCGGCGGGGAACTCCGTGCCCCAGCCGGACTGGGCGGCGGGCAGGACGAGCAGCGCTCCGACGGCGGGCGCGATGCCGACGACCGATTCCAGGGACAGGTCGAACTTGCCGGTGATCAGGACGAGCGACTCGGCGAGCACGACCATCGCGAGGGCCGCGGAGGCACCCAGGATCGAGATGAGGTTGCGCTCGGTGAGGAAGGAGTCGTTGACGAGCGCGCCGAGCACCATGAGCAGCAACAGGGCGGGCACGAGGGCGAGTTCGCGGGCCCGGCGCAGCAGCACGGTCCTCGCCGAGCCGGTGCCCGTCCCGCTCACCGGCGTCACCGGCGCGGCCTTGGTGTCAGCCATGGTCCACTCCTTCGATGGAGGCGATGAGCTCGTGGTCGCGCCAGCCCGCCGGGTGCTCGGCGACGACACGGCCGTGGAAGAGGACGAGGACCCGGTCGCAGCGCCTGAGGTCGTCGAGTTCGTCGGAGACGACGAGCACGGCGGTGCCGTCCTCGCGGGCGCTGTCGACGCGGGCGAGCAGGGACTCCTTGGACTTCACGTCGACGCCCGCGGTCGGGTTGACGAGGACCAGGAGGCGGGGGTCGGAGGCGAGGGCCCGGGCCATGACGACCTTCTGCGCGTTGCCGCCGGACAGGTCCGAGACCGGCTGCTCGGGGCCCTCGGCGTGGATGTCGAGCCGCTCGATCAGCTCGGTCGCGACGCCGCGCTTGCGGTCGGTGCCGACGAAGCCGAAGCGGCCGAGCCGCTGCAGAACGCTGAGGGTGGCGTTGTCGCCGATGGACATGCCGAAGACCAGGCCCTGCTCGTGCCGGTCGCGGGGCACGAAGCCGACTCCGGCTCGGAGGGCTCTGCCGACATCGCCGAACGGCAGCGGCGCTCCGTCCAGCCGGGCCGTTCCGGTGGTGGGTGTGTGCAGTCCCGTGAACGTCTCGGCCAGCTCGATCTTGCCGCTGGCGCTGGACCCGGCGAGTCCGACGACCTCCCCGCGCCGGACGGTGAGGTCGACGTTCTCGTACGCCGACGAGCCGAGCCCCCGGACGTCGAGGAGGACGGTGCCCGCGGCCTCGACGGCCTGCTGCCGCCCGGCCCGTTCGGCGATGGTCTCCCCCGCCATGGCCTCCACCAGCGCGTGGCGCGGGAGGTCGGCGACCGGTGCGGTGGTGATCCAGCGGGCGTCGCGCAGCACCGTGACGGTCTGGCAGACCTCGTACACCTCCTGGAGGTGGTGCGAGATGAACAGGAAGGTGACGCCTTGGTCCTGGAGCGCCCGCATGCGGGTGAAGAGGCGTTCGATCTCCCGGTTGTCGAGCTGGGCGGTGGGTTCGTCGAGGACGATGAAGCGGGCGCCGAAGCTCAGCGCCCGGGCGATCTCCACCATCTGCCGGTCCTCGACCTTGAGGTCGGCGGTGCGGGCCCCGGGGTCCACGCGCACGTCCCAGGTGTCGAGGAGCCCGGCCGCCTCGGACTTCAGGCGACGCCAGCTGATGAGGCCCCGGCGCAGCGGCTGGCGGTTGATGAACAGGTTCTCCGCGACGGTCAGTTCGGGGACGACCGTCGGGTGCTGGTAGACGCAGGCAACCTTGCGGCGCCAGGCCTCCCGGTCGGTGAGCGGGGGCGCGGGTTCGCCGTCGAAGCGGACGGTGCCCTCGTCGGGGGCCTGCAGGCCGGTGAGGATGCGGACCAGGGTGGACTTGCCGGCGCCGTTGCGGCCGACGAGGGCGTGTGACGCGCCGGGCAGGACGGTGAGCCGTCCGTCGGCGAGGGCGGTGGTGGGGCCGTAGCGCTTGACGATGTCCCGGGCCTCGGCGAGTGGGCTGCTCATCCGACCGTGTTGCCCCACAGCTCGGGGTCGTCGACGTTGTCCTTGGTGACCAGCGGCGCGGGCAGCTGGTCCTCCAGGATGCCGCTGGGCAGCTCGACGATGGTCGAGTCGTGGTCCGTCGGGCCCGGCTTGAACGTCTTCCCCTGCATCGCCGCCTTGATGTAGTACATGCCGTACTTGGCGTAGGCGTCGGCGGGCTGTGAGACGGTCGCGTCGATCTCGCCCTTGCGGATCGCGTCGAACTCCTGCGGGATGCCGTCGTTGGAGACGATGGCGATGTGGCCCCGCTGCCCGGCCTTCTTCAGCATGCCCTTGGACTTGAGGGTCTGGAGCGTCGGGGCGAGATAGACGCCGCCCGCCTGCAGGTAGATGCCCTTGATGTCGGGATTGGCGTTCAGGAGGGTGTCGAGTTTGGAGGCCGCCGTGTCGGACTCCCACTTGGCGGGGATCTCCAGGACCTTCAGCTTCGGGAAGTTCTTCTTCACGCAGGCGCGGAACGCCTCGGAGCGGTCGCGGCCGTTGACCGAGGCCAGGTCGCCCATGATCTGCACGACCTTGCCGGAGGTGATGTGCTCGCCGAGGTACTGGCAGGCCTTCTCCCCGTACGCCGTGTTGTTCGCCCGGACCACCATGGCGACCTTGCCCTTGTCGGGCGCGACGTCCACGGCGACGACCGGCACGCCCTTGCGCTCGGCCTGGTCGAGTCCCGCCTCGATGGCGGCGCTGTCCAACGGGGCGACGACCAGACCTTCGACGCCCTGGTTGAGCTGGTTGTTGATGTCGGTGATCTGCTGCGAGGGGTCGCTGTTGGAGTTGACGGTCTTCATCGCGTCCACACCCTCGGACTTCGCCATCTTCGGCACGTAGTCGTTGTACGCCTGCCAGAACGGTGAGGTCAGCAGGGGCAGCACCACCCCGACCTTGCCGGTGCCGTCACCGCCTGCGGCCCCTGAGGCGCCGGTGTCCTTGGTGCTGCCGCAGGCGGCGAGCATCAGGGAGATTCCGGCGGCCGCGGCGACCGCGGCGAGGATCCGTGACGTGTTCCGTTTCCACACTGTGCCTCCGGGCATCTCGGGGTGCTCCCATCGACCGGTGTTCCAGCAGATGCCCGCATACTTATCAGACCACTCCCTCGACAGAACACCCTTCGACGACATGTTTACCCACCTTCGGCCCATAGTGGTCCGACCACTTGGCTGGTTAGACTGCGGCGGAGCGCGGTGATCGGAGGAATGGCGTGGACGACGAGACAGCGCCGCAGAAGGGCACCGTGACGCAGCGCGCCATCGAGCGGATCAAAGCGATGATCGGCGAGGGCCGGCTGGAACCGGGCCAGCGGTTGCCGACCGAGCGCGATCTGGCCGCCCAGCTCGGCATGTCCCGCAGCTCGATGCGGGAGGCGATCCGCGCGCTCACGGTCCTGGGTGTGCTGGAGGCCCGGCACGGCTCGGGCATCTACGTCACCCAGCTGGAGGCCGGCGATCTGCTGGAGACCTTCGGTGTCGTGGCGGACCTGTCGCGCGGCCCGCAACTGGTGGAGCTGCTGGAGATCCGGCGCATCCTGGAGTCGACGGCGACGGCGCTGGCCGCCGCGCGGATCACCGCGGACCAGCTGGCCGAGGTGGAGAAGCACCTGGCGGCGATGAACGCCACGGACGATCCCGAGGAGATCCTCGCCCACGATCTGGCCTTCCACCGGGAGATCGCGGTGGCCGCGGGCAACGAGACGATGGCCGCGATCCTGGAGGGCCTGTCGTCGCGGACGTTCCGCGCCCGCGTCTGGCGCGGCTACCAGGAGGAGGGCGCCTTCGCCCGCACCCGCCGCGAGCACGCCGCGATCCACCGGGCCCTGGCCGCCCACGACCCGGAGGCGGCCCGGGCAGCGGCGGCCGCGCACGTGGGCGAGGTGGAGCACTGGCTGCGGGCGCAGCTCGAGCCCTAGGTCAGGCCCAGGGCCCGGCACCCCCCCGCTACGTGAACGGAGCGGGCCGGTAGCCGCCCGCCGGCTGTTCGAGTAGGACGTTCAGCCGGTTCGCGGTGCTCATGAAAGCGATCAGGGTCACCAGCGCCATGAGCTGTTCCTCGTCGTACTTCTCGACGAACTCGGCCTGCCCGCCGTGGTGATCGGCGGCGAGCCGGACGAACGGCACCCGGGTCCTTCGCCGGTGTGGGCGGACGACGCGGGTGCGATGGCGGCGGTGGCGGACCGCCGGTAGGCGCTGGGCCGTCTGTCCCAGGACAGCGTGGGGTTCGGCCGCACGGTGGCACGGGGACCGACCGCCCCGCCGGTGGGCGGCCCGGCCCACACGGTGCGGGTGCCGGGGCTGATGGGGCGCGAAGAGCACGGGAGCGGCGCGGGACTCGGCGTAGACCGGACCTGGTCTCCGGTGGCCGACGGGGTCACACTGGACCGTATGCGGCTTCGGGGCACCGCCCACGCGGCCGCCGGACTGCTGCTGGCCGTCGCGATGGGCTGCACCGGCGGTGGGGACGACGACGCGCCACAGGCCTGGCCGGCACCGGCCCGCGCCACCGGAGAGAGTCCCCGCACCACACCCACCCCCGCTCCCACCCCGGTCGACCCCGTGTCCCTCCCGGCCCTGATGCGGCGCGAGCACACCGGCTCCGGACTGCGCCTCGGCGCGGTGCTCGACCGCACCTCCGCCTACACCCGTCACGCCGTCACCTACGAGGCCAACGGCCTGACCGTCTCGGGGATCATGAACATCCCCGAGGGCGAGGGCCCCTTCCCGGCGCTGGTGCTGGCGCACGGCTACATCGACCCCGACGTGTACGTCAGTGGCCAGGGCATGCCCCGCGAGCAGGACCGCCTGGCCCGCAGCGGCTATGCCGTCCTGCACACCGACTACCGCAACCACGCCCGCTCCGACAAGGACCCGGACAACGACGTGAATCTGCGCCTCGGCTACACCGAGGACGTCATCGGCGCCGCCCTGGCCCTGCGCGACTCCGGGCGTCCCGAGATCGACGGCGACCGCATCGGCCTGTTCGGCCGGTCCATGGGCGGCGGGGTGGTGTACAACACGCTGGTCGTGGCGCCGGGCCTGTTCGATGCGGCCGTCGCGTACGCCCCGGTCAGCGCACGACCGGAGGAGAACATCGACCACTTCCAGCGGTCCGACGGCGACCCCGTCGTGGCCGAGATCGAGGACCGTCACGGCACGCCCGAGCAGAACCCGGCCTTCTGGCGGGGTGTCACGCCCCTCAGCTACGCCGACCGCGTGACCGAGCCCCTGCTGATCCAGCACGGCACCGCCGACGACACCTGCCCGCCGGCCTGGTCGCGGGAGGCCGCCGCCGCCTTCGAGAAGGCGGGCAAGGACGTCGAGCTCCGTGCCGTCCCCGGCGAGGGGCACACGTTCGGGCCGAAGTGGGCGGCCTCGATGGACGTCACCGAGGCCTTCCTCGAGCGGCATCTGCGCTGAGCCGGCCGCAGCAGGGCCCCTCCCCACGCATCGTCCCTGTACCGGCATCGCCGGTGATCTCGACGCACGGTCCTCACCGGGTGCACAGTTCTCCGTACGTACTCGCCAGTAAGCCCGTCCTTCCGCATCCCGAGGAGCTCTAGTGACCACCTGGGCCGGCCGCACCGCCACCGAGATAGCCGCCGCCGTCCGCGAGAAGCGGGTGACGCCACGCGAGGTCGTCGCCGAGCACCTCGCCCGGATCGAGCGGCTCGACGGCCGGGTGGGGGCCTTTCGCGCGGTGCGCGCCGAAGCGGCCCTGGTCGAGGCCGACGAGGTGGCGGCGCGCGGCGACGTGGACGAACTGCCGCTGGCGGGGGTGCCCGTGGCCGTCAAGGACAACCTGGCCGTGCGCGGCGAGTCCCGGCGCGTCGGCTCGGCCGCCACACCGGACACACCGGCCGCGCGGGACCATGTGACGGTGGCCCGGCTGCGGGCGGCCGGCGCGGTGGTCGTGGGGCTGACGAACGTGCCCGAACTGTGCGTCTTCGGCACCACGGACGGTGTGCTGGGCATCGCCCGCAACCCCTGGGACCCGTCGCGCTCGGCGGGCGGTTCGTCGGGCGGCAGCGCGGCCGCCGTCGCCGCCGGGATGGTGCCGATCGCCCTCGGCAACGACGGTATGGGCTCCCTGCGCATACCGGCCGCCAACTGCGGTCTGGTCACCATCAAGCCGGGGCGGGGAGTGGTCCCGACCGGCGACGGGGACAGCACCTGGTTCGGCATGTCGGAGAACGGGCCGCTGGCCACGACCGTCGAGGACGCCCGCCTGATGTTCTCCGTCCTCGCCGGCGTCGAGCCCGGCCCCGGGCCCGGTCCCGGTGTCCTCAGGGTCGCGGTGTCGCTGCGCAGTCCGCTGGCCGGCGTCACCATCAGCCGCCCCTACGCGGCGGCCGCCCGGGACGCGGCCGGGCTGCTGATGAGGGCGGGCCACCAGGTCCGGCGCGCCGATCCGCCCTACCCGATGTCCCTCGCCACGACCGCCCTGGCCCACTGGACGGCGGGCACCGCCGCGGACGCCAAGCCCCTCGACCCCCGGCTCCTGACGCGACGCACCCGCGTCCACGCCCGGCTCGGCCGGCCCTTCCTGCGCACCGTGAGCTCCGGGGCGAGCCGGGAGCGGCTGATCCGACGGCTGGAGCCGTTCTTCGCCGAGCACGACGTGCTGCTCACGCCCGCGCTCGCCCGCCGCTCCCCGAAGGCCGGGCCCTGGCACGAGCGGGGCTGGCTGAGCAATGTACTGGCGAACACGAACCACTCCCCCTTGACGCCTCCGTGGAACCTGACCGGCTGGCCCGCCATGTCCGTGCCCTGCGGGACGCTCCCGTCCGGTGCCCCGTGCGCCGTGCAACTGGTGGGCCGCCCCGGCACGGAGTCCCGGCTCCTGGATCTGGCCGCGCAGTTGCAGGAACGAAACCCGTGGCAGCGTACGGCGCCGATGAACTAAGGTCGGCCGGGTGACTGCCGGGTCGGCCGTAGGCCATGCACGAGTGAGGCGCCCGGCCTCGGCGTGAGCGCGGCGGGGGTGACCCCGCCCGGGCCCGCCCGAGAGCCGGAGAGGGCACGCGCCCCGCCTCTCGTCTCCGTGTCTTCATCCCCGCGCCCCTCAGCGGCGCTTCACCACGGACACCGAGACCGGAGACGAATCCACGCATGTCCCGCACCCAGCACACCTCCGAACTGCCGACCTCGATCGCCCACCTGAACCACACCGCCGTCTACGCCTCCGACCGCCGGCTGTCCGCGGAGTTCCTCGCGGCCGTCCTGGGGCTGCGGGTGGGAGCCCCCTTCGGCCCGTTCCTCCCCGTCGACCTGGGCAACGGCGTGACCCTCGACTACTACGAGATGACCGGCGAGCCGATCCAGCCGCAGCACTACGCGTTCCTCGTGCCCGAGGAACAGTTCGACGGCATGATCGACCGTCTGGAGGCGCTCGGCGTCACCTACTACGCCGACCCGAACCACACCCGGCCCGGCCGGGTCAACGACCTCTTCGGTGGCCGTGGCGCCTACTTCGACGACCCGGACGGCCACAACATGGAGATCATGACCCGCCCGTACGCCCGGCCCTGACCGCCTCCCAACGGGACCTTCCGGGTCATCACCCGGTGGTGCTTGCCGAGGCGGCGGCTCCGTTCGAAGCCCTGGTGCTGGTGCGTGATGCGGGGCAGGTTCGGAGGGAGGGCGGCCCGAACCCGCACCACCCGACGCGGTTCTGCCCGTCGTGGACGAGGGCGGCATGGGCGCCACCCTCGCGGACGCGCCGCTCCTTCGCGAAGCGGTTCTGCTCCGGGACCTGTCGCGGCTCAAAGCCCTCGGGTGGAAGGCCCTGCACCGGCAGCCGACCCGCGCCCTGGTGCCGCTCGACCAGAGCGGCGAAATCCGGCCAGGAGTCCGCGTCCAGGGACCGTGTGCGAAGACCGGTCGCGGGTCTCCTTCGGTGCTCTACAACGCCCGGTGCATGATGTGCAGCCCCACCCTGCCGTGCCGGGGGTGGTCGAACGCGTCGGGCACGGTGCCGAGGATGGTGAAGCCGAGGGAGGTCCACAGTCTCACGGCCGGGTTGGTCTCGACGACGGCGTTGAACACCATGCCCCGGTAACCCGCGGCCCCGGCCTCGGCCAGGAGGTGTTCGGCGAGGGCCCGGCCGTAGCCGCGGCCGCACTGGTCGGGGTCGACCATGAAGCCGGCGTTGGCGATACGGGCCGCGGGGCCGCCGTAGTTGGGGGTGAGGTAGGCGGAGGCGACGAGGACGCCGCTGTCGTCCTCGACGACGTAGACGCGTTTCGCCGGGTTCATCCACAGGACCCGGGCCTCCTCCTCGGAGGTACCCGGGTCCCAGGCGTAGGTCTCGCCCGCGGCGACGATGCGGTGCCAGAACGGCCAGATGCGAGGCCAGTCGTCAGCTGTCGCTTCTCTGATCAGCATGGCCGTGAGTCTGGCACGCCCATGCGCTGTGATCGCGCTGGGGTCTGCCCGCGTCAGTCGACGCTGGGCAGGATGTGGGGCTCCGCGAGGTCTTCCTCGTAGCCCGCCAGGCGGATCGGGGCCGAACGGGCCCACACGTCGAGGCTGCCGAGCTCGTCGACCCGTCGGCCGGCGCGCTCGCCGCGTTCCTTGGGGCGCTGATCGCGATTCGTCTTCTCCGGTGTCACCGCGCACTCCTTATGTGTCGGTCACCCTCGGGACGTACGCGCCGGTCCTGCTGCGCCTGACGCCCGCTCGGGCCTGTATGCCAAATGCAGTTCGGACGCGGTGGCGCCGGTCGACTCACGGGAGAGCAGGCCGTGGTGAACCGGCTGGTCCCACGACGGACCATGGGTGTGGGTAGGACCCCGTGGTGCTGTCCGTCCGCATCAGACTAACCAGATGAGCGGGGCCCCGCTCGATGGGGCTGGAAACAGCCGGTAACAATCGCGCGTCACCTGTCGTTCAACTGGCGTTTCCGTACGGGTTTGCAGCCAGAAGGGCGTTTTACGAATCACTCGAACGGCGTATGTCGGCGACGGCGTTTTCCAGCCGTCGCACGGTTCGAGTGCCGTCGGCCGAGTCGCGAGCCCGTCGCCCTGCTCCGCTGCCACACGGGCAACGGCCGCCTCGCAGCTGTGCGTCTGCCGGGCCCCGGGTGCGCCCGGGACCACACCCACCCGCCGGCCGACGACGCCCTCCTCGCCCGCGCCAGGCATCCCAGGAGGACCGCACGGCCGGTTCCGGCGCCCCGGGCCTTGCGAGGACCGGGCCCTGGAATGGCTCGCGCCCTCAACGCCCGCCTCCGAGGCATCGACTGACGGGTCGTCACAAGGCGAGCGCGACTACCACTTCCCGGGCGCGTAGTCCTTCATGAAGACCCCGTACAGGTCCTCCCCCGCCTCGCCCCGCACGATCGGGTCGTAGACCCGGGCCGCGCCGTCGACCAGGTCGAGCGGCGCGTGGAACCCCGCCTCGGCGAGACGCAGCTTGTCGTAGTGCGGCCGCTCGTCGGTGATCCAGCCCGTGTCGACCGATGTCATCAGGATGCCGTCGGTCTGGAACATCTCCTGGGCGCTGGTGCGCGTGACCATGTTCATCGCGGCCTTGGCGGCGTTCGTGTTGGGGTGGCCCGCCCCCTTGTAGCCACGCCCGAAGACGCCCTCCATCGCCGAGACGTTCACCACGTACGCGCGTCCGCTCGCCGCCTTCTTCGCGGCCTCGGCCATGGCCGGCCGCAGCTTGCTGATCAAGATGAACGGCGCCGTGTAGTTGCACAGCTGGGTCTCCAGCAGCTCCACGGGCGAGATCTGCTCGATCGTCTGCACCCAGGTGTTGGAGTCGACCACGTCGGGCACGAGCCCGCCCGCGTCGATCGCCGTGCCGTCGAGGTGCCGCTCGACACTGGCGTTGCCCGCGACCAGGGCCAGGTCGGCGACCTGCTGGGCGTCCAGGCCGCTGGTCCCGAGGGGCAGCGCGGCGATGCCGTCGACGGCTCCGGAGTTGAAGGCGCCGATGACGTGGTGGGCGGGCAGCTCACCGGCGGGCAACGGTGCGCTCTCGCCCTCGACCAGCGCGGCGTAGGCGGAGGGCAGGCGGCGCACGGTCTGCGTCGCGTTGTTGACGAGGATGTCCAGCGGACCCGCCTCGGCGACCTGGTCGGCGAGGGCCACGGCCTGCGCCGGGTCGCGCAGGTCGATGCCGACGACCTCCAGGCGGTGCATCCAGTCCGCGGAGTCGTCCATGGCCTTGAAGCGGCGAATGGCGTCCTTCGGGAAACGCGTGGTGATCGTGGTGTGCGCGCCGTCGCGCAGCAGCCTCAGCGCGATGTACATGCCGATCTTGGCACGGCCGCCGGTGAGCAGGGCGCGCTTGCCGGCGAGGTCGGCCCGGACGTCGCGCTTCTCGCGGTTCACGCGGGCGCAGTCGGGACAGAGCTGGTGGTAGAAGTAGTCGACTTCCACGTACCGGGACTTGCAGGTGTAGCAGGAGCGCGGGCGCTGGAGTATCCCCGCGATCCTGCCCTCCTCGGTGTTCGACGACGGCAGCAGGCCCTCGGTCTCGTCGTCGATGCGCTGGGCGGAGCCGGTCGCGGTGGCCTCCGTGACCGCCTTGTCGTGGGCGGTCTTGGCCGCCCGGCGCTCCTGGCGGCGGCGCTGCTTGACCGTGCGGTAGATGCCGGCCGTGGCCCGGCGCACCGCGATCGCGTCCGGGTGGTCGACCTCCAGCTTGTCGAGTTCCTCGAGCACGCCGAGGCAGACGGCCAGCCGCTCCGGATCGATGCCGGGTCCGTACGAGAGCCCGCCGGTCTCGTCCATGGCCTGCGGGCCGTCCTCTGTCACCGTCATCGCCGCTGTCGTTCCCTGCTCTGCCGTCGCGGCGCGCCGGTCGCGCCCGCTTTCGAACGGCGAATTTTACGGAGCGTCGGGCCGCACCGCCAAACTCGCCTTGATCACGACCGGCAGACCTTGATCAGCGTGGCCACCTCCTTCGAGACGGCCGTGGCGAACAGATCGAGGTCAGGGACCGCCTCACCGTCGGCGACGAGGCCGTAGTGGACACTCCCCCGGTAGGTGGAGACGGCGACCGCCAGGGAGTGGCCGGCGGCCAGCGGGGCGAAGGGGAAGACGGCCGTGAGCGGGTGGCCGCCGAGCTTCAGGCCCAGGCTGGGCAGGGGCACGCTGGTCACCAGGATGTCGAACCAGAGCCGGGCCGCCTGGCCGACCAGGGGGCCGCCGAGCCGGTGGGCCAGGGCGGGGACGTGGTCGGCGAGCAGGGCGACAGCGCCCGCGCCCCGGTTGGGGCCGGCATCCTTGTTGCGATCCATGGCGTCCCGGACCGAGGCGAGGCGTGCCAGCGGGTCCGGGTCGTCGACCGGAAGCCGTATCAGGTACCCGGAGAGCCGGTTGCCCTGCGGGTAGGCGGTGCGGGGGCGGCGCTTGGAGACGGGGATCAGGGCGCGGGGCGCGACGTGCTCGCTGCCGTCGCCGCGCTCGTCGAGCCAGCGGCGCAGAGCGCCCGCGACGACCGCGATGAGCACGTCGTTGACGGTGCCGCCGACGGTCTTGCGGACCCGGTGCACGTCGTCGAGGTCGAGGACCACTCCGGCGGTGCGGCGGGTACCGCTCGGCTCGCAGGTCAGCGCGGGGGTGGAGCGCACGTCGAGGCAGGAGCGGGCGACGGACGCGCCGATGTCCAGGGCTCGGCCCAGGTCGGACAGGGCACCGCGCATCATCCCGGGCAGGTCGCGCACGTCGGGAAGCAGGGGACGCGGGGGTTCGGCGGGGCGGGGCCGGGGCGCGGGCATGTCCATCGGGTCCATGACGCCCGCGGCGAGCGTCAGCGCCCGCAGCCCGTCGGCCAGGGCGTGGTGGAACTTGAACAGCACCGCGAAGCAGACGCCGTCCTCGCCCGGCAGCACATGGGCCTCCCAGGGCGGCCTGCCGCGCTCCAGCGGACGCTCCATGAGCCGGCCCGCGACCGCGTGGAAGTCGGCGGTCGGGGCGTGCAGCCGCACATGGTTCAGAGGGTCGAAGTACCGGTCCGCCTCGCGGGCGGCACCGCCGAAGGCGAGCGGCCTGCGCAGGGCGGAGGGCAGCGGCTGCCACACGTCGCGGATACGCATCCGCAGCCCGGGGACACCGGCGGCCCGGGCCGCGAGCAGATCCGCCGCATGGGCGCCCGCGGCGGGTGAGTGAGCCGAGAAGATCCCGAGCGCACCGAGGTGCATCGGGTGTTCCGCGGACTCGATGTTCCAGAACGCCAGGTCGAGGGGGGCGAGCAGGTCAGCAGTCAAGGGCTTGCCTCGCATGGACGACGGGTGGGCCAGCAGTCAACCGCCCCTAGCCGATTACGGTCAAGCATGATCGCGCTACGTACAGTTAACAGCAGATGAAGTCCCGCCCCGGCGAAAGGGGCGGGACTTATGGTGCATGTGGGGCCAGTTCAGCACAGCTCGCGCCGCCGGGCACCCGGTGAGAGTCACCCGGGAGGCGTCACAAATCAGCGTCCGGTGTGCGGCCTTCAGCTTGGCCCTGTGGGGCTTCAGCACCGCCCGGTCGTACGTGAGGAAGCCGTTCAGCTCGCCCTCAATTTGTTGCCGCCCTCGCAGGCCGGCGCCCGGACCTCGTTCGGCTTCGTCAGGTCGTCCTCGGTGCGGGTCGCCGGGTCGACGTCGGCACAGGACTGCCGCACCGACCCGGCGTGGCCGGGGCGCGAGGCCCAGCCGCCGTACTCGCCGCTGCCCACGGCGCGCTCGCCGTCGGGGTGGGGCGGCAGGGCGGGGCTCGGACAGCCGTGCTCGTCCATGAGGTCGCCGGTGCCGCCGTCGGCACCGAGGTCCCGGACCGGCCGTTGACCAGCCGGGTAGGGTCCCAGGCCTTGGCCTGCCCGGCGACCGGGCCCACGTCGTACTGGCCCCAGCCTCGTCGGAGGTCACCCACATGACGACCGACGGGCCGCTGATGTGCTCGTCGATCCGGGCCGCCCCGCGTCAGGTGACCAACTGCCCCTTCCCGAGGGCGATGACCCCGCCCTTGGACACCGTGTACAGCTCCGTGTCCCGCTCCGGGTTGACGCCGATGGTCGCGCCCGGCGGCACCTCGACGTTCTTGTCGAGCACGGCACCGCGCACCACCGCGCCCCGCCCGATGTGGACGTTGTCATGCAGCACCGAGCCCTGCACCACGGCGCCCGGGTCGACCACCACACCGGGCGACAGCACGGACCGGGTGACCTGCCCGCGCACCAGGCAGCCGGCGCTGATGATGGACTCGCTGGCGATGCCGCCCGCGTTGAAGCGGGCCGGCGAGAGCTGGTACGAGTGCGTGTAGATCGGCCAGCTGCGGTTGTACAGGTTGAAGGCGGGCCGCTCGGCGATGAGGTCCATATGGGCCTCGTAGTAGGCGTCCAGCGTCCCGACGTCCCGCCAGTAGCCCTGGTCGCGGGTGGTCTCGCCGGGCACGTGGTTGGCGCTGAAGTCGTACAGCGCGGCCTCACCCCGTTCGGTGAGCTGGGGAAGGATCGAGCCGCCCATGTCGTGCACGGAGGACTCGTCCTCCGCGTCCCGCTTGAGCGCCTCGATGAGAGCCTTGGTGGTGAAGATGTAGTTGCCCATGGAGGCGAACACGCAGTTGGGATCGTCCGCCAGACCGGGCGGGGCCGACGGTTTCTCCAGGAAGCGCTCCACCGTCTGCCCGTCCGAGCCCGGCGTGATCACTCCGAAGGACGAGGACTCGGTGCGCGGCACCCGGATCCCCGCGACCGTCACGCCGGCGCCGCTCTCGATGTGCTGGGCGAGCATCTGGCGCGGGTCCATGCGGTAGACGTGGTCGGCGCCGAAGACGGCGACGTACTCGGGGCGCTCGTCGTAGATCAGGTTCAGCGACTGCAGGATCGCGTCGGCGCTGCCCAGGTACCAGCGCGGGCCGAGGCGCTGCTGGGCGGGCACGGGCGTGACGTAGTTGCCCAGCAGGTTGGACATCCGCCAGGTCATCGTGATGTGCCGGTCCAGCGAGTGCGACTTGTACTGCGTCAGGACGCAGATGCGCAGGACATCGGCGTTGACGAGGTTGGACAGGACGAAGTCGACCAGGCGGTACGTGCCGCCGAAGGTCACCGCCGGTTTGGCACGGTCCGCGGTCAGGGGCATCAGCCGTTTGCCCTCACCGCCCGCCAGCACGATCCCCAGGACCGAAGGACCACCACCTCGCATGGCCGCTCCCCTCACGCCGATTTCCCGATGCCTGCCCCTGAGCAGTACCCACTAAGCCTGTTTGACGATCTCCTCGTAGAGCCGGACCGTGCGGCGGGCCACCGCATCCCAGCCGAACTCGCCGACCGCGCGCTCCCGCCCGGCCTCGCCCATCCGCCGGGCGGCCTCCGGATCACCCAGGACGGTGTCCATGGCTCGGGCGAGGCCCGCCTCGAAGTCGTCGCCGGGCGCCACGAGCAGGCCGGTGGTGCCGTCGTCCACGACCTCGGGGATACCCCCGACCGCCGAGGCCACCACGGGCGTGCCGCAGGCCATCGCCTCCAGGTTCACGATGCCGAGCGGCTCGTACACCGAAGGGCAGACGAACAGGGCCGCATGGGTGAGGAGCTGGATCACCTCCGGGCGCGGCAGCATCTTCGGGATCCAGAACACGCCGTCGCGGACCTCGCTCAGCTGCCCGAAGAGCTCGCGGAACTCCTGGTCGATCTCCGGTGTGTCCGGAGCGCCCGCGCACAGCACGACCTGCGCGGCAGGGTCGATGTCGCGCACCGCGCGCAGCAGGTGGGGCACGCCCTTCTGGCGGGTGATCCGGCCGACGAACAGCACGTACGGGCGGGAGCGGTCCAGGCCGATGCGGTCCAGGGCGGCCGTGCCGTGGTCGGGCCGGTACAGGCCGGTGTCGATGCCGTTGTGCACGATGTGGACCCGCTCCGGGTCCAGCGCCGGGTAGCAGCCCAGGATGTCCTCGCGCATGGCGGCGGACACGGCGATCACCGCGTCGGCAGCCTCGATCGCGGTGCGCTCCGCCCAGCTGGACAGCTCGTAGCCGCCGCCGAGCTGCTCGGCCTTCCAGGGGCGCAGGGGCTCCAGGGAGTGCGCGGTCATCACGTGCGGGATGCCGTAGAGCATCTTGGCGAGGTGACCGCCGAGGTTGGCGTACCAGGTGTGGGAGTGGACCAGCTCGCGGCCCTCGAGGGCCGCGGCCATGGCGAGGTCGACGGAGAAGGTGCGCAGCGCGTCGTTGGCGCCGTCGAGCGCGGACCAGGGCCGGTGGCGACGCACACCGTCGGCGCGGCCCTCGCCCCAGCAGTGCACGTCCAGGTCGACGAGCGGTCTGAGCTCACGGGCGAGGAACTCCACATGGACGCCCGCACCGCCGTACACATCCGGCGGGTACTCCCGGGTCAGCAGTCCGACGCGCACCCGCAACTCCCTGCTCTCAGCGGCCGTTCCCTTTCATGGTCACCCAGAAGGGGCGCGTGGGGAAGAGCGAGGCGGCCGTGTGAAGCAACAGTCACCGCAGACGCCCCCGCCGGGCACCCGGTAGTACAGGCAGCAGCTGCGGCGGCGGAAGGCGGATCCGGTCAGGGTTCCGGCGCCGGCCAGCAGGGGGTGCGCGAGGAGTTCCGCGGTCAGGGAGCGGGCCCGGACGGCGACGTCCGTGCGGCCGTGCCGCCGGGCCCAGCGATCGAGTTCCCGGGCGGCGCCGGCCAGCGCGGAGGCGGCGTTGCCCCGCAGCAGACCCGGCGCGAGACGGTGGTGGGCGCGCAGGGCCGTCGCCAGCGGTACGAGGTGGCCGTGCAGGACGACGTCCGCGACGGTCGACGCGTTGCCGGGCAGGGGCCGCACGCCGGAGAGCCACAGGTCGTCGGGGGCACTGCCGTCGGCGTCCCAGTGCAGCAGCCGGGCGTCGAGGTCGGGGACGCCGCCGTACAGCGCGGCGCAGCCGAGGGCGACCGACCAGAGCCGCGCCGCGAGGCCCTGGTGCGTCACCGACGCGGCCACCCGCGACTCGGGAACGCGCAGGGCGGTCGCGACCTTCCGCACGCGAAAAATCAGGGGATTTACTGACACGTCCGGTGACGCTGTGGCATAGGCCTGTGCGAGAGTGGGAAGGGACCCGGCCGGTGCTCCTTCCGTGCGCAGCACGAAGAAGCCGGCGAGCGGGCGGAGCGCGGCGAGGTCCGGGTCGAGGTCCACGAAGAGCAGTAGTACCAAGTCCCCTAAGGGATGGGACCCGGTGGCCCCCGACCGGAGGCGCCCACCCTGGGGATGACGGGGCTCCCCTCGTACTCCATCGGCAGTAGGACCCAATGAGTGCTCAGGGACGACGACGGGAAGACCTGGACACGGCAGGGTGTTGGTCATGAAAGCCCACCTTTCGCCGCGCCGGGCCGAGCGCCCCCGCCTGACGCAGAGGAGCAGCCGATGAGCGCCCTCGCGTTGTCCGTCCTGCTCTCCCTCGTCTCCGCGTTCGCCTACGCGGGCGGGGCGATCGTGCAGGAGCGGGTGGCGGAGTCCTCGCCGGGCGAGCAGTACGCGCCGCTGCACCGGCCGGGCTGGTGGGCGGCGGTCGGGTTGAACGGCCTCGGTGGGCTGCTGCACGTGGTGGCGCTGGCCTACGGTCCGCTGAGCCTGGTGCAGCCGCTGGGCGCGCTGACCATCGTGGTGGCCCTGCCCATGGCGGCGCTGTTCGTCGGCCGCAAGGCCGGTGCCACGGCGTGGCGGGGCGCGATCATGGCGACGGTGGGGCTCGCCGGTCTGCTGTCCCTGGTCGCCGCGTCCGACGCGCGGTCGCTGAGCGCGGCGCAGCGGGTGGCCGTCTCCCTCGTCACCGCGGGCGTGGTCGTGGCGCTGATGATCGCCGCGCGGACGGCGCACCGGCACCCGGCGGTGCGCAGCATGCTGCTGGCGACCGCCTCCGGGATCGCGTTCGGCATGTCCTCGGTGTTCACCAAGACCGTCGCGGTCGACTGGACCGGCGGTGTGTCGGCGGCGGACGTGCCGTCCCTCGCCGTGATCGGTGTCCTGGCCACGGCCGGCATGCTGCTCTCGCAGGCCTCCTACCGGGGCGCCGGCCTCGCGGCCCCGCTGGCCACGCTGACGGTCGTGAACCCGGTGGTGGCGTCCGCGGTCGGCATCACGATGTTCGGAGAAACCTTCCGCTACGGCACGACGGGCACGGCGCTCGCGTTGAGTTGTGGTGTGGTGGCGGCGGGTGGCCTGATCCTGCTGACGACGGAGCGGCTTGCGCACGGGCAGCCGTCGACCGCGGATGCCCTGCCGGCGGCGGGGCGTGCGTCAGAGGCCGTGGGCGGTGGTTTCGAAGAGCTGCCCGCAGCGGTGGGCCAGGCACCCGAGAACGTGGGCGGTCTGCCCGAGCCGGTGACCGCCGGAGCCGAGGCCATGCCCGCCGGCCGGCGATCGCTCGTGGAGGACGTGCTCGCGCCGGGGCCGGAGAGGGGGACGGTCACGGCCGTGCTCGTGCCGGGGCCGGAGAGGGGGACGGTCACGGCCGTGCTCGCGCCGGGGCCGGAGAGGGGGACGGTCACGGCCGTGCTCGTGCCGGGGCCGGGGACACCAGCGGTGCTCGTGCCGGGGCCGGGGGCGACTGGGCTTGAAGCCGGGCCGACGGCGACGCTGGTGGCGGTACCGGACACAGCAGCGGCGATGCTCGTGCCCCGGCCGGACACACCGGCAGAGGCGCTGATACCGGTACCGGACACAGCAGCGGCGATGCTCGTCCCCGGGCCGGACGCGGAGCCCGCGATGCTCGTGCCCCGGCCGGACACACCGGCAGAGGCGCTGATACCGGTACCGGACACAGCAGCCGCAGCGGTGCCCGGGGCAGGGGCAGCGGTGGTGGCGGCGTCCGGGGCGGACGGCTCGTACGAGAGCGGGGAGCCGTCGATGTCGGTCTTCGACGACGAGCGCCCGCTCTCCTACGTGCCCTTCCACGGCATCCCGTACGTGCCGCTGCCCATGGTCGACCGGCACCGCGTACGTGTCAGATCCTGACGCCGCCCGCCCGGAGGTACGCCACCGGGTCGACGTCCGAGCCGAACCCGGGCCCGGTCCGCACCTCGAAGTGCAGATGCGGGCCCGAGCTGTTGCCGGTGGAGCCGGAGCGGCCGATGCGCTGGCCGGCGCTCACCGACTGCCCGTTCCGCACGGAGATCGCGGACAGGTGGGCGTACTGGCTGTAGCGGCCGTCGCCGTGCCGGATGACGACCTGGTAGCCGTAGGAGCCGCCCCACCCCGCGCTGACGACGTTGCCCGCCGCGACCGACTTGACGGTCGTGCCCGTGGGGACGGGGAAGTCGACGCCGGTGTGGTAACCCTTCGACCAGGAGGAACCCGCCTTGCGGTAGGGCGTCCCGAGTGAGGCGCTGACGGGGGCGACGAGTCCCTGCCGGGTGGCCGTGGACCGGTCGGCGCGCTCCCTGTTCTCGTCCTTCGACCGTTCCTTGGGCCGCTCCTTGGCGCGGTCCTGGGCCGGCTTCTTCTGCGAGGGCTTGGCCGACGGCGCCGGCCCGTGCGCGGGACGCGTCTTGGTGGCGCCCTCGCCGCGCAGCGCGAGGCGCTGGCCGGGCACGATCAGGTCGGGGTCGGAGCCGATGGCCGACCGGTTGGCCGCGTACAGGCCCCGCCAGCCGCCCCGTACGTCCTGGTCGTCCGCGATGCCGGAGAGCGTGTCGCCGCGCACCACGATGTACATCTCGGCGTTGCCCGCCCGGGACTGCGGCGTGGACTGCGGCCTTACGTCCTCCAACGAGGTCTTCTCGGCGTCCTTCTGCTTGGTGCGCTCGGCGGCCGGCCGGATGTCGGGCTCGCCGCCGCCCCGGGTCAGTCCGGCCCGTACCGAGCAGACCGGCCAGGCGCCCGGGCCCTGCCCGTCGAGCACCTTCTCCGCGACGGCGATCTGCTGGTCCTTGCTGGCCAGGTCCGCGCGGGCCGCGTAGGCCCGACCGCCGTAGGCCTCCCAGGTGGACTGGGTGAACTGGAGCCCGCCGTAGAAGCCGTTGCCGGTGTTGATGTTCCAGTTGCTGGTGGACTCGCAGGCGGCGACCTTGTTCCAGGTGTCCACGTCCGCCGCCTGGGCGGCGCCGGTGCCCATGAACGGCAGCGCCATGCCCGCGCCGCCCGCCGTGACGGTGAGTGAGGCGCGGTTGATCCTGTTCGGCTGATACCGGCGGTGCCGGCCCCGTACGGCCATCGAAAGCCCCCCTGGGCATGCGTCTGGAGGGGCAAAAGTAAGCGCTGCGAACCGGCCAGAACAAGACGGCTATCAGCCGCCCGGGAGTCCAAATGGCCGGTATGAGGCACCTGTTGTGCGACGTGCGCCTCGGCGGTGCACCGTGTACGGCACGCGGTGCGCGGGTGCGCCGTGCGCGGGGACGCGTACATCGGCTGAGTGCGACGGGGCTCTGTTCCGTATCAGCCTGCGCCACGCCGTGCGACCCGCGCGTGCGGACGAAGTAGCGGCACGTAAGGATGGTCGACGGGGATGCCCCTGGGCACCACCCACCGGCAGCACCGATACCGAGGTCTTTAGGAGCGAACCGAATGAGCAGTACAGCGCAGATCGGCGTCACCGGTCTCGCGGTCATGGGCCGCAACCTCGCCCGCAACTTCGCCCGCAACGGCTACACGGTGGCGGTGCACAACCGGACGCCCTCGCGCATGCAGGCCCTGGTGGAGGAGTTCGGCGGTGAGGGGGAGTTCATCGCGTGCGAGAGCGCGAAGGATTTCGTGGCGGCGCTGGAGCGGCCCCGCCGGCTGGTCGTGATGGTGAAGGCCGGTGAGCCGACGGACGCGGTGATCCAGGAGTTCGCGCCGCTGCTGGAGCCCGGCGACATGATCATCGACGGTGGCAACGCGCACTTCGCGGACACCCGGCGCCGGGAGCGCGACCTGCGCGAGCAGGGCATCCACTTCGTCGGCATGGGTGTCTCGGGCGGTGAGGAGGGCGCGCTGAACGGGCCGAGCATCATGCCGGGCGGCCCGAAGGAGTCCTACGACTCGCTGGGCCCGATGCTGGAGAAGATCTCGGCGAAGGCGGCCGACGGCTCGCCGTGCGTCTCCCATGTCGGTCCGGACGGTGCCGGGCACTTCGTGAAGATGGTGCACAACGGCATCGAGTACGCGGACATGCAGCTGATCGGCGAGGCGTACCAGCTGCTGCGGGACGTCGCCGGGTACTCCCCCGCCGAGATCGCGGAGATCTTCCGGACCTGGAACCAGGGCCGTCTCGACTCGTACCTGATCGAGATCACGGCCGAGGTGCTGTCGCACGTGGACGCGGAGACGGGCAAGCCGTTCGTGGACGTGGTGGTCGACCAGGCCGAGCAGAAGGGCACCGGCCGCTGGACCGTGCAGATCGCGCTGGACCTGGGCGTTCCGGTGTCCGGCATCGCCGAGGCGGTCTTCGCGCGCTCGCTGTCGGGGCACGCGGAGCTGCGGGAGGCCTCGCGGGGACTGGCCGGTCCGAAGGCGCAGCCGCTGAGCGAGGCGGAGGCCCGGGCGTTCGCCGACCGGGTGGAGCAGGCGCTGTACGCGTCGAAGATCGTGTCGTACACGCAGGGCTTCCACGAGATCGACGCGGCCCGTGGTGAGTACGGCTGGGACATCGACCTGGGCGCGGTGTCCGCGCTGTGGCGGGGCGGCTGCATCATCCGTGCGGCGTTCCTGGACCGGATCCGCGCCGCGTACGACGCCCGGCCCGACCTGCCGAGCCTGCTGTCGGACGCGACGTTCGCGCAGGAGATCGCGGACGCCCAGGACGACTGGCGCGAGGTGCTGGTCGCCGCGACCCGCCAGGGCGTGCCGACGCCCGGCTTCGCCGCGGCGCTCGCCTACTACGACGCCCTGCGCGCGGAGCGGCTTCCGGCCGCGCTGACGCAGGGACAGCGGGACTACTTTGGTGCCCACACGTACCGCAGGGTGGACCGTGACGGTTCGTTCCACACGCTGTGGGGCGGGGACCGGTCGGAGACCTCCGCGTAAGCGCTGCCGCTGAGGGCGGTGCGCGGGGCGGTGGACGGCAGGATGTGCCGTCCACCGCCCCGTTCGCGTACCGGGGTCAGGACAGGGGCGGGCCGGGCTCCGGGCTCGGTACGGGGTCCGGTCCCGGAGGGATCGGCGAGGGGTCCGGTCCCGGCACGGGGTCGGGGCCCGGGGGTGCCGGCGGGGTCGGGCCCGGCGGCGGGGTGGGCGCGGGCGGCGGCGGAGTCGGCCCCGGGCCCGGCGGGGGCTGCGGGTTCGGGACGGGGTCGGGGTGCGGCTCCGGGCGCTGGGGGTCCGGTCCCGGTGTCGGGGCCGGCGGCACGGGGTCGGGAATCGGGTTCGTCATCAGGTCCTCCAGCCAGTGGGACGACTCCGGCTCTGGACTACTCCCCCGCCTACCCGGCCCGTCCCTGCGCAGTCACTCCCCCGCGGGACGGGACGGGACCAGGTGGGGGTAACGCGGGCCGGGGTGGCGGGAACGGCCGTCAGAAACGGCCGGGGTGGGCCCTCAGCCAGTCCTTCGCCGCCGCGAGGAGGCTCTGATCGGCCGGCTTCGCCTCGTCCGGATGGCGTTCCGCCCACTTGGTGACGTAGGGACACAGGGACGCGACCGCGCTGTCCTCACGGCCGGCCAGGGCGTAGAGCTCACGGGCGAGTGAACCCGCGATGCCCTGGCCCTCGTGGGCCGGCTCGACGATCGTGTGGACGGGCACCAGCGCGCGCTCGGGGCTGTCGAGCACGAAGTACTCGATGCGGCCGACGACTTCGCCGCCGGACACGGCCTCCAGCCGGCCCGCCACCCGGTCGTCGCGGATCTGCGGGCCACTGGTCTCCGGGTCGCTCATGGACACGCTCCTCGTCCTCCTTCGGTCAGGCCCCGACGGCCTGCGGGCTGCGCCGCTGGTCCGAGCCGGGCACCGGCTCGGACGGGTCGGCGCCCAGGGCCACGATCCGGTTGTCGCGGTCCACGTGCACGACCCGGGGGGTGAGTGCCCGCGCCTCGGCGTCCGTCACCTGCGCGTAGCTGATGATGATCACCAGATCGCCGGGGTGGACGAGATGGGCCGCGGCCCCGTTGATCCCGATCACGCCGGATCCGCGCTCGCCCTCGATGACGTACGTCTCCAGCCGGGCGCCGTTGGTGATGTCCACGATGTGCACGAGCTCGCCGGGCAGCAGATCGGCGGCGTCGAGCAGATCGGCGTCGATGGTCACCGATCCCACGTAGTGCAGGTCGGCCTGGGTGACGGTGGCCCGGTGGATCTTGGACTTGAACAGAGTACGCAGCACTTTGGACTCCTGAAAGTCGGCTCCCTGCCTGCTTTCTGCAGGTCAAGGGCGGCATTCACTGTACACCGGCACGCGTCGGAGTCGATGATTGTGAGGAACATCTCCTGCCATTGGGGAAAGAGCTCCCTGCCTGGGCTTCCGCGTCAACCAGGCTGTTGTGACACCACCGACCAGGTGCCTGTTCGGACAGCCGTTTCAGAATGTCCGGGAACTGATGCTGACTAGATGCTGACTTGCCTGACGTTGCATCAGGTGCATGCCGGTCATAGGTATCAGCGCCACTCCCATGGCAAAGCAAGCTCGCAGCGAGCTGGAAAAGGGTGTCGATACTCCGATTGTGACCGCCGACAGGACGCGGGTGTGCTGGTCGGGTCTCGGTGAGGCCAGGCGCAACCCCGGCCCCACCCTGTTGGTCAGACCTTGGCCTCAAGTACGCCCAGCGCCGTATGGAGGACCGGCTCCAGGCGCAGGCGCGTCCCGTCCCGGTCGAACACCTGGAGGGCCTCCAGGCAGACGACGGCCCCACGCGCCTCCCCGGACGAGAGACCGGCCATCTCGGCCGCAGTGATGAGGTAGGCGTCGTCATGCCAGTCGGTACCGAGCTGCTCAACGACCCCGTCGTAGGCAGCCTTGAGGGTGTCGTTCTCCAGCAGTCCCACGGCGTCGACGAACTGTTCGGCGCCGCTGCCCTGCTCCAGCCACGACGTCAGGTCTGCCAGCACCCGGTCCTGGTCTGGTCGGCGATCACGCAGCTGCAGCGCCTTGTCCAGCAGGTACGGCCAGCCACCGGTCGCCTCCGCCAGGCGCGTCAGCCGTTCCTCCGTCTCGCACAGGCTGTGGCGCTGCGTCCAGTCCTTCAGGCTGCGCAGGTCATGCCGGCGCAGCACCACGACGGTGTCGTGGTCTGCGTCGAGACCGGTGAGGAGGCCAGACCAGAAGCCGAGCTGTTCCACACCCGACACGAGGACCACCGAGCGGGTCACCTCGGCGGCCTCGGGCAACACTGCCCTGGCCAGGTCAAAGGACTCCCGGCAGGACTTCTCGCTGCCCAGCGAGAGATCGCTGATGAGTAGTCGCCGCTCGCCGGCGCGGCCGAGGGCAAGCTCCTTGCGGAACGCCTTGGCGCTTCCGATCGCGGGCACGGACCAGCCCGCCACCCTGCCCGTCACCTCACGCAGAGTCCGTTCCACATCGGCGACGCCGGTCGCCTGTGTACCGAGAACGACGCGGACTTGGTTGACGTATTCGCCCAGCAGGTAGTCGATCTGGTTGACGGTGAGCGGGGCGGACCTGCCGTCGTAGAGGTCCGGACGGCTCTCCAGGACAACGGTCTCCTCCAGCCGGGACTCCGTCTCCGCCCGCAGCAACCGCGCCTCGATCTCCTGGGCGGTACCGATCATGCGCAGCGCGTTGGGCCCCCGCAGATGCCAGCCCTGCCCGTCGTTGTTCGGCGCCAGGACACCAAGGCCGACCATCTCCTGCAGATAGGCGCGGAACCCCTCGCTGTCCAGGTGCTCGAAGCCGCGGGGCCACCAGCCGGCACATTCCTCCCGCAACTCCCTGTCACTGAGCCGGGTTTCCAGACCGTTGTCCCGGGCGTGCTGGGCAAGGACATTGGCGATGACGTGGTAGCGGTCGTCGAGGGCGAGGGTGTCCTTGAAGGCCGCGGTGATGTCCGAGCGCAGCGAGGTGTCCTGTTCCACCGCGTCGACATCGAACTCCTCGATCGTGTACGGAGGCGGCGCGAGTGGTGCGCGCGCCCGCTTGCCCTGCATGACCTGCACCATCCGGCTGCCGAATATCTGCAGAAGGAAGGGCTGGTACGAGCAGAAGCCGAGCACCCGGTTGACGAGGTCGACGTCGGCGAACTCGAAGCCGAGCGCACGCATCGGGTGCACGATCAGGTCGGCGGCGAACTGCGGGGCGAGCGGTCCGACGACCGTCGGGGTCTGCGCCAAGTGGCTGAACGGGCCGTTCCTGGCGAGCCGGGTGAAACGCTGCACCGAGTGCAGACCGGCGAAGACGACTTTGGCCCGCCCGCGCGAGTCCTCGCCCAGACCACGCAACCGGCGGGTCTCCGTGCACTCGGGGACGTCTGCCTCGAAGAAGCGGTCGCACTCGTCGAGGAGGATGAGTAGCCGCCGGTCGGGATCCTGAGCGAGCCACCGGGCGATCCCGTCGGTGACCCGCTGCCATGCCTCCTGTTGCGGGCCCCTGCGTCGAGGCTCCTCCAGGACTCCCTGCCTGATCAGCTCCTGGTCTAGCGTGGGCCAGATGGCTTCGGCACCAAGCGCGGTGCCCCGGCCAATGCCGATCTTGTCCAGGTTGAGGTAGAGCTTGCGGTAGGACCCCGGCCGCTGTTCCTCGAAGCGATCCCCCGCGTCGGCGAGCAGGGCCGACTTGCCGAGACCCCGGCCGCCGTAGAGGATCTGGGTCCCCGCCGGGTCGTGGATGCTCTTGCGCTCGCGGTCCCGTCCGTAGAACATCTCCCGGCCGATCTGGCCCCGCTTCTCCTTGATGTACGGGTTCACCGCGGAGAACGGCAGCAACGTCTCGGTCGTGGCATCCACCCGCCGGTTGCCGTGCGCGATGAGGTAGGCCAGCGCGGCGTCGTCCACCACCATGATCGGCTTGGTGTCCTGGGAGGCGGCGGCCAGCTCATTACGGGTTCTGCTGTCCAGCGTCCCGAAGTGGACGACGAGCAGACTGCTCTCGTCGGGGTCCTGCAGAGCGCGGGTGATGAGCAGTTTGGCCGCGGGACGGCCCCAGATCAGCAGGGCGCGGAGCTTGCCGCCACGGTCCTTGATCTGCGATCCGAACGCGGGTGCCCAGGCACGGCCGGTGACGTGCACGGGCGCGAGTTCGAAGAACCGGTAGTCCTTGCCGCGCGGCAGATCGTCCAGAGGCCGCGCGCGCCGGGCCTCGTATCCGAGGAGGGCCAGAGCTGGATTGAGGCTTTCGCGCGGATTGATGTTGATACGGTCCTTCGTCGCGGCGAGCGTGCTCCACAACTCCAGGGCCGCGGCGGCCCGTTCGGCCTCCTCCTCCGAGAGTCCTGCATAGTCCAGCACGGCGTGGTCGCCGTACCGGCCACGGGCGAGGACGGCCGCAATCAGCTCCGCGTCGATGCCGCCCGGCAGCGAGTCCGGCACGGCGGGGAAGAACGCCTCCAGATGCGAGTCCTCGGACCTGATCTCCGGTACCGGTTCGCCCAGTTCGAGGAAGTAGACGAGTTCGGCCGCGGTGGCCAAACTGTCGGTGTCCAGATTGCGCAGGACTCGTTCGCGGTCCTCCGCGCTCACGTCCGTCAGCGCGGCCAGCCGGGCGCGCAGCCGGTCGGCGGCTTCCTCGCGGTAGCGGGGCAGCAGCTCCTCGACTCGGTCGAGGTTGCGGCGGACCGCGGCCAGCTCGCTCGGCCGGTCGTGCTCCAAGTGTGCTCGGGCGTCCGCGAGCAACTCCTGGAGGCTGACGTCCTGTTCGACGGTGAGTGCCTCGTCGGCCTGGGACCGGCGGAGCCGGGCGGCCAGTTGCCGCTGTGTTTCGGCGAGCGCCGCGCGGCGCTCCTTCTCGAACGCGCTGAGGTGTGCGCGACGCTCCTCCGAGAGCGACAAGGTGTGGGCCGCAGGAAGGACGTCGAAGTCCGCGAGGTCTGTGATGGTGCGAATCACGCCGAATTCGTCACGGGCGAGCTGCTCCTCGATCGCGTCGTCCCAGGTGCGGTCCACTGCCTTCAGCAAGCCGTCCAAGGTCGGCTTCTCGCCCTGCACGGCCGGCTCGGCCTTGTGGAGCTCGGCGTCCAGAACCGTCTGAACGTCCGGCTCGGATCCCGTCTCGACCAGTCGACTGTTCGCGTCCAGCCCGTCGAAGATTTCGGCGAACAGGTCCCGCGCCACGTAGGCGGTGGCTTTGGCCAGGACGCCGGAGCTGCGTTCGGCCGCGGTGAGGTCGTCGGCCACCCGTTCACGCAGGCCGAGGAGGGAGAGGCGCAGGGATGCGACGGACTGGAACGCCCACACGTTCTCCTCCGCGCGTCCTGCTTCCAGGTCGCGCTTGACCGCACGCCACTGCCGTACGGCATCCCGGACGCGCTCTAGGCAGTGGCGGACGTTGTTGCGGCCCGACCCCTGGATGCCACGACCGCCCGGCCCGCGCAGCGCAGCGTCCATCTCGTCGATCGCCGCCTCGACCTGAACTCGGCGAGCGAGGTTCTCCAGCAGCTCGTCAGCCAGGTGCTCGGCGTCCGGGGCCCCGGCCACGATGGCGGTTAGCACGCTGCCGAGCAGACCGGTCGGCGCCAGCCAGCGCTGCACCATGGCGCTGGCCCGTTGGAAACGCAACCGAGGCACGGTAAGCAGCGCCTGGCAGGCATCCACGGCCGCACGCAGTTCGCCCTCGGTGTGGGAGACATCGGCGACAACGGCATGGGGCGGCGCGACGAGTAGTGCTCCCTGCAGTGCGCGTTCTGCCACCATGGCGGCCACTTCGTGCAGGGCATCGGGCAGTTGCGGGGCAAGCGCCCTCAGCTGCGCACCGACCACGGGCGCACCAGTCACGAGGGCCGCGCGGACCAGCGTGGGCAGCAGGAGCAAGGACAGCGCGTCGCTGTCGCTCCCCTTATGGGCTTCCCACTCGTGCAGAGCCTCCTCAATGACCTGAGCCGCTCGTCCGGTCCTGGAGTGCAGCAGTGCCGCCGCGGCGGCCAGGCGCAGAACCGTGGACTCGGTGTCCGGGCGGTCGGCGGCCTGCGAAAGGTGGGCGGCAAGCCCGAAGCGCTTCTCGGCGATGAGCCGGGCGAGGACGGGTTCAAGGTCTTTCGTTCCCGTGTCATCGGCGGTACCCGAGGTGTTGTCGACGGCCACGGTCACCGCGGGGTCGGCCGCGACCCGCCGTTCCGGCGCGGGCTGCTGCTCGGCGGGGTCGGCGGACCGGGGAGGTCGCTCGGCCGGGACGGAATCGGCGGTGCTGTGGTCCTGCGTCTCAGGCGCGCCGATGTCAGCCTGTGCGGCGGTGGCCGCCTCCGAGGATGTGGCCAGTGCCGGCGCCTCGGGAACCTCGGCGGAGTCCTCGCCCTGCGGGGCGGCGGCCTTGTCGTGGGTGGTGGTCCTGTGCTCGGTCAGCGAAATCTGGTGGTACATGACGGCGGCCACAGCGTACGGCGGATGGGCGACCGACAACTGCTGTTGGAGTTCGATGATCTCCTGCTGTGCGTCGGACCGGTCCTTCATGCCGGCGAGGCGCACCAGCAGCGTGAGAACGTGTGCGTACGCGTCGTCCTGTTCGTCCCACTCCTGCTTCGCGAGCAGTGACTCCGCCCTCAGCCTGGCGTCCGCGATCACCGAGGCCACCGCACTGCCCGGAGAGCAGCCTAGGGCCGTCACCGTCTCCACCATGTGACGGGCCTCGGCGTTCCTCTCCTTCCGTTCGACGCGTGCACGAACCTCGTCGATCGCCCTCAGGACATCGGTGAGGCGATCGGTGACGCCGGTGACGCCGAGTGCGGAGAGTACGCCCCGCGCACGGGAGAACGCCGGGGCGACGGTGGTGAGCGGCACCAAATCCGTGTCGGCGGGCGGGCACCCGTCAAGCAGTGCGGCGCGCACGCGGTCGGCGGCGCCTCGTGCCTTCTCGACGACGTGCTTGAGCTTCTCCTCGACCAAGGCCAGATCGTCCAGGGAACATCCCTCACCAGGGGGCTGCTCTCCCTGCTGCGCTGAGGACTCGGCCAGGTCCGGAACCGAGATGTGATCGGGCCGCCGGGGAACCGGGACAGCAGCGGTCGGCTGTGGTTCCTGAGCCGCCGCGTCCTCGTCCAGCGCGGTGACGTGGTCGCACCCGGGAGTCGCGTCGATCACCTGCTGAGCGGCCTTGAGTACGGCGGCCAGTGCCGCCTCGTCCGCCTCCATGCCGAACCAGTCGTGTTCCGCGGCCCATACGAGCAATCGGGCGTCGTGTGCCGAAGCCTGAAGGTGGGAGAAGAGCGCCAAGCGGAGCAGGCAGGCACCCCAGCGGTCTACGAGACCGGGGCTCATGTCGGCGGTCCCACGCTCAGCGACCACGTGATCGATGTCGTTCATGATCCGGGCGGTGA
Organism: Streptomyces sp. NPDC092370; assembly: GCF_044755265.1. Taxonomy (NCBI): domain Bacteria; kingdom Bacillati; phylum Actinomycetota; class Actinomycetes; order Kitasatosporales; family Streptomycetaceae; genus Streptomyces; species Streptomyces sp. NPDC092370. The sequence continues at coordinate 359,083 of NZ_JBIVQO010000006.1, forward strand.
GATGGGACGCGGCATGCCTGTGGTGAGTCGGCTCCATCCGCTGCAACCGCTTGAGCACCTGCTCACTGAGCACGCGCCCGAATCGCCGCGGCTCGACCTTGCGGAAGCCGAGGCCCCTCATGATGGCCTGACGGTCCTTGGGGCCAAGGGAGTTCAGCGCGAGTTCCGCCTCGCCGACCGTGAGGGCGTCGAGGGCAGCGTCCAAGACCTGACCGAGCCCGTCGAGCGTTGCGGCGAGTTCCTTGAGCAGTCCAACCGGTGTGCCGTGCGGGGAGGACGGTGGTTTGGTAACCACGGGGTAGCTGACGGTCATTCAGTCCCGATCTCTTGTTTCCTGTGATGTGGATGCAGGCGGTGTGGCGTGCGGCGCGCGCATGCCCGGCCGGTCCGGCCGGGGTGCGTCAGCGCCGGCGGGAGTGTTCCGTGACGAAGGTGTAGCCGGGTGGCAGTTCCCAGCCGTCCGCCTTTCCGACGTGGCGGCAGTGCTCGCGGTAGGCAGCGCGCTGGGCATCGGTCGGCTTCGAGCCCGCAGGCAGCCTCCGCAGAAAGCCGTGGACGAAGTGCGAGACACCGTGGACCTGCGGCGGTGCGCCGGCACCCGAGCCCGGCCGTGGCACCACCACGGGGTTCGGCGCGTAACCGATCAGGGCGATGGGCTGCTCACCGTCGCGGGCAGGGTGGTGGGGCTCGCCGTCCGCACCGCGGCTGCCAATGGCCGCATACAGGTGGTGTTCGGCGAGGAGCTCGTCAACGGCCTGCTCCAGTGCTGTGATTTGGTGGGGGGCGGGAGCTGTGTCGTAGACGCCTCGAGGGAGGGCGGCCCGGTCGAGGAGGGCATGTCCGTCGGGCGTGAGGCGGCCGAAGCGTCGTACGGTGCGCAGGACGAGACGCCGGGTGTCGAGGCCGGCGGACGAGTCACCGTCCCGGTCACTACCCGGCGCTCCTTCCCGGGTGAGCACTCCCGGGTCGTAGCGGTGCGCGACGAGCTGCCCGTCGATGTCGACGGGGTGTTCCAGTTCGACGGTGTGGACCCGGAAGACGGTGCCGCCGCGCGGCCACTGAATGTACAGGCACAGCCCGGGGAAGAAATCGATGGGCCACTGGACGTTCCGGAGCATGCCGGTCTCATCGGTGAGATCCAGAAGCACCTCCTGGACCTCCTCGGACGCGTCGAGCTCGCCGCCGGGATGGCTGAGTTCCAGGCGTACGCGCACGGAGACGGTATCCGTGCCGAGATATGCCAACCCGTCCCGGACCCTGGGGCTCAACGGCAGTCGGTCCTCCATGAGGTGGGCGAGACGCAGCGGGGTCTGCCAGCAGACCTCGCTGTCGTTGATCCTCAGGTAGTTCGGCGGACCGATCCGGTCACCGTCCACGAGCGGGGTGTCCGCGGGTTCGGCATCGACGTACCGTTCGTCCTCCGGCTGTTCCTCTCGGGGGACGCTCTGTGCATGCGGCACCGCGACAGGCCGGGGCGGCGCGGGTGGATGCACCGTGTCATGCCAGCCGCGTCCCGCTGGTCGCAGCGGATCACTGTCGTCCGCCTCCTCCGAGCCCGGGTGGTGGGACCGCCAGATGCCACCGTTCTGGAAGTCGTCGTCGAGGGTGATCCGTACGTCGCTCCCGGCGCGTATGCCGTTGTCCGTGTCTCCCCGGACGAAATCCGCGACCGCCAGGTTGGCGCGGCACACCGAGACCGCGTATTCCACTCCGCTCAGCAGTGGTTCGGCACCGTCGACGCCGCGCAGCCACGGCCCAATCGCTGTGTACACGGTGCGGGAACTGTTCAGGCCGTGCCGTCGGCGGGTGGCAGGGGCCGCACTGCGTTCCACGGAGCCGGCGAGGGCTCTCAGGTCGTCGCCGCCCAGCGGCCCGTCGTGGCCCAGGGCGGCCCCGATGCGGGTACGGGTCAGTGCGTAGTGGCCCCAGCTGCGCAGGCTGTCGCTGGTGCGCAAGGCGTGATCGACGGTGTCCAGCAGCCCGCTGAGGGCGTTCTTCAGCCGCTCCTCCGTGCCACCCCCGGCCAGGTGGGCGGCGGACACGGGAACGAGGGGGCTCAGCAATGCTTGGCGCTGGTGGATCAGCAGGTGCTGCACGAAGGCGGTACAGTCGTCGAGCCCGGCCTGCGGCGCCGAGCCGTAGCGGGCGTCGACGACGACGTGGCCGTCCTTGTTGAGCCACTTCTGGCGGGCCCGGAACCGCTGCAACTTCGCCTCGCTGAGCTGCAGCGCGGGGCCGAATGCCGTGAGATCAGGGACCAGCAGCTCCCGGCGCACTGGGTGCGGTGCCTCCGACAGCTCGCTCGGTCCTCGGACACCGGCCGGTGCCCCGGACACCCAGGCGGGTACGTCGGCACCCTCTTCTACGCCGGGGTGGCGGCCCTCCTTGTAGACGATCTCCGCGTACAGCGGGTCGGATCCGGTTTCGATGCGCACGAGTGCCCCGACGGGCAGGGCCGGTACTTCGTCGCCCAGCGTCAGGGAGGGGAACGCGTCCAAGTCGAAGGGGCCGTTACCGTGGCCTTCACCACCGAGTTCGTAGCCAAAATAGGCCGCGTTGAAGGCGACCGCGGTGTGCACCGGACACACGCGGTCGGCCACGACCGCCTCCAGGTAGCGACGCAACCGCTCCAGTTCCTCGGCGGGTGTGCTGCGGTGTCCGCCGGTCATGGCGGGAGTGAGCACAGGCTCGCCGTCGAACGGCCGCCAGATGTCCAGTCCAGTGCTGATCATCGTGGTCATGCCCAGCCGTCCTTCCGTTCGGATCCGCTTCCCGCCCGGCTGGATCTCGTGTGTCGGACCGGGCGGACGGCTCGCCAGAGGCTGTCCGGGCCCTCGACTGCGGCTCCGGCTGCGGCCAGCCGTGTGAGGCTCGCGCCTACTGCCGCATAGGGCAGATCGGCGCGACCGCCGAAGTGGCGGCTTTCTCGAATCGCCTTCGGCAGGGGGATCATCGTTCGATTCCTCGGGTTGTAGGAGGATTCGTCGCCGCGCAGTGCGTGCCAGAGCCGGCGCGGGTGTGCGCCCTGCGGCTGGAGCTGCAGCAGCCGGTGGACCTGGAGGTCGACGCGCTGGTCGCGCAGTGAGGTGTCGGCACCGCCCCCCTCGCGGGGGCGCGGGCTATCGAAGGCCTGGGCGACGGCAGGGCGCCGCTCCTCCACGGGCCAGTGGCCGGTGTCCCAGCAGGCCGAGCAGCGGCAGCGGGCCGTGGTGCAGCACCCCTCGGGTAGGTCGCTGACGCCGAAGTAATCGGCGAAGACCCGTTGGGCGCAGACCGTGCTCGCCTCGAAGAAGTTCCGGAGCCTGGCCAGTTCCTCGGCGGCTCGGCGGCCGCGTCGGCCGAGCAGCGGGAGGAACCCGTCGGGCAGGGTGCCCGTGCGGGTGGTCAGACCGGTGACCAGGCGGCGGCTGGGTGCCGCGGAGACGTCCAGGAGCCCACGATCGTGGAGGTCGGCGAGTAGTTCCCAGGTCGCCGACGGTCCATCGGCGACCGAGCGGTAGTCGGGGCACCGGGCGGCGAGTTCCCGGTCGAGAGCTCGGACGTCGACCTGTCGTGGGGTGTCCCAGGACAGGGCGGTGTCGATGACGGTTTGCTCCAGCCGCATAGACCCGGCCGCTTCCTCGTCGCGCTCCGCGGCAGTGGTAGGCGTCTGTCCTGCGCCGTGGCCGGCCGGTCGGAGGTCGCCGGGTTTGACCGCGCAGAACGGCGGGTGGTCGCCGAGGTCCTCGACGGCGCCGAGGTCGGCGAGCGCGCTGAACGCCCGCATGATGCCGCCCTGGTAGCGCTCCTGGGTGTGCCGGTCGTCCAGCTCAGCCTCGCTCAGCGCACCGCTCGCGGCGTCCTCGGCCATGAGCAGGTCGGCCAGCCGTACCGGATCGAGCGTGCCGTCCCGCTGGGCGAGGACAAGGCTGCCCATGCGCCGGAGCAGCGACGGGGGCAGTTCCTGGCCCGTCATGAAACGGACCATGCGCAGACCCCGGCTCGTCGCGAGGGCGAGACCGCTGTTGACGGGGCCGTCGCCAGCCGTCCCCCGGCCCGCGCCGTCCCGCCCCGCCCGACCCAACTGCTGGTAGAGCGCGGCCAGGTCGGTAGGCGGCGACACGCACATCACGGTGCGTACGTCGGGCCGGTTGACACCGAGCCCGAACGCGGAGGTGGCCACCACCACGACCGGGACGAAGCCGTCGTCGCCTTCCCGGGGCGCCTCCCGGAACTGCGTGATGACGGCCGCCTTCTCGGCCTCCGTCAGACGGCCGTGGAACCGCAGGACGCGGACGCCGGCGACACCCACGTACTCGCGCAGGTGGGTGTAGAGGGTGTTGACCTCCTTGACGGTGAGGCAGTAGAGGATGGCGTGACCGTCGAGTGCGTCGACGACGCGCTCGACCAGCCCCGCCACACCTCCCTGTCCGAGCCGGTCGAGGGAGCGGCGGAAAACGGCGAGTTCGGGCCTGATCGGGTTCTCGCGCACCGTCAGGAGCCCGCCGACGACTCCGGGATGCTCCGCTTCGGCGGTCGCCTCGGCCGAAGCGGGCTCCGGGACCTCGGCGGGCAGGCCGAACAGTCCTTCGCGCAGCGCCTCGTGAACGGCCCTGTTAGCGGTGGCGGTCACCGCGGTGACCGCCACCCCGTGGTCCCGGCGCAGCTCGTCCAGGAACCTGCTGACCCTGCGCATGCTGGGCCGGAAGTCCTCCCATTGCGGGAGGGTATGTGCCTCGTCCACGGCGATCCGGGTCACCCGACCCGCCGCCGCGGCCGCGCGAACGGTCTCCCGGAAGCGCCGCTGGCACAGGCGTTCCGGGCTGACGTAGACCAGGCGGATACCGTGGTCGGCCCGACCGAGGAACTGGTCCGTCACTTCTGTCTTGCCGACCCTGCTGCTGGACTCGCGCAGCGGGGAGATGAGCGCGCGGACCGCGCCACCGATGGACCGGTTCAGTTCAAGGGCTTGGTCGTGCATGAGAGCGACGAGCGGGCTGACGACCACGGTGACGCCGGGCAGGACCAGCGCGGGCAGCTGGAAGGTGAAGCTCTTGCCGAAGCCTGTGGGAAGCAGTCCGAGTACGTTGCGTCCCTCGGCCACGGCGGCGATGACGGCCTGCTGGGCCGGCTTGAGGGCCACGGGTTCGTCGACGAGCCGCAGCAATCCTCCGATGCGGGCGCAGCGGTCCTTGATCTCCTCCACGAGCAGGCCCTGTTCCCGCAGCTTCCGAGTCTCCTCGGTGGTCAGCGCCAGTTCGCGGATGCGCCTGGTGTGCGGCAGGAGGGTCTGTCGTTCGAGGGCTTCGTCGGTACACAGCTCCGCGGCCCGGGCGGGATCCAGGAGGTTGTGGGCCGCCATGAACTCCCAGATGCGACGCCATCCTTCGGCCATGGTGGCGACGTTGCCGCCGCCGATGTCACCGGATCCCGAGTCGGGGCGCTGAAGTCCGTCATCGAGGCTGCCGAGGAAGGCACGCCGGTAGGAGCGGCGCAGGCTGCTTGCTCCCGCGAGTTTCCGGTCGCTGATGACGACGACGCCGCGGTGGCGGTCGGAGCGGATGAGCCGGCCCACCGCCTGACGCAGCTGGAGCGCGGCGAGCGGCAGGTAGTAGTGCTCGGTGGCGGCACCTTCCGGATCGGGGTGGCCGGCCTGCTCGGCCCGTGCGGCGACCGCTGCGCGCCGGGCCTCCACGATCGGAGCAGCGAACGGTGCGAAGGGCAGTTTGTTGATCCACACCAGACGCAGCCGCTCGGCGTCGGAGACGTCGACCCCCTGCCAGATTCCCTTGGTGCCGACGAGAAACCCTCCGCCGTCCCGCCGGTCGGTGAAAGCCTGATAGGCCCGGCCGTTGCCGAGAGTGAGCGCCTCGACGACCGGCGTATCGAGGGCGCGGGAGCGTAGCTCCCGCAGAAGGTGGAAGCCGATGCCCGCGGCGGTCGAGCGGGCGGTCGTGAGGATCATGCCGCCGCCGTCGAAGCCGTTGCCGTCGGCGCGTACACGCGTCATTTCGGTGGCGAATCCGGCGACCTGGTGGGCGACGGTCCGCAAGGCGCCCTCCTCCTGCTCCGCCCAGGAGGGGAAGTCGGAGAAGCACACGACCTCGGCCTGGCTGCGCAGGGCGAACGGGGAAGGCAGGGCCAGCGTCGGCAGATCGTCGGGCAACCCGAGTCGGGTCCGCATGAAATCCCATTCCCCGGCGACACGCAGGGTCGCGGAGACGTAGTGGACACGGTCGAAGGACTCCAGGTAGCGCCGCCACTCCGGGTCTGCGGGCAGATCGATGGGACTGGTGGCGACACGGAAGCGGTAGGACCGCAGCTCCGCCCTGGGTTCGTCCACTTCCTCCAGATATAAGACGCGGGAAGGGGGAGCCTCGTCCAGGGTGAGGGCGGGGTCGAGAAAGGCGCAGATGTCGGCCGTGATCCGGTCGAGGGCCGTGGTGAGGGAGTCGGTGTGCTCCGCGAGCGCCGTCAGGCGCTCGCGTACCAGGGGATCGATTCCGGCAGCGCGCTGGACCACGTACCGCTCCAGCGTGATGCGACAGGACACGAGCGCCTTGGCGATGCTCTCCAGCACCAGCGACAGTCGCCGGGTGTGCCGGGTGCCGGAAGTGCCGGCGTAGGGGCTGGCGAGTGTGGTCGACCGGCTGCCGATGCGTACGCCCACGCCCTTGGCCTGGGCGTCGAAGGCCTGCGCCGCCAGCCGCGGAAGGCGTTCATCGTCGAGCAGTCGTTCGAGGTCGGCAATCGCTGCGGCGGCCTGTTCCTTGGCGGTGCCCGGGTGGGCGTCCGCGATCCATGCCTGGTACTCCGGCAGCAAAGCTTCCAGGTCCTGGTAGTCGGCGGTCACGGTCAGGGCCGACGTAGCGGCGTTCTCCAGCTCATGCGCCTCGTCAACCACGAGGAGCACCTCGGGTCCGACGGCACGCAGGTCGTCCAGGTGGGAGAGGACGAGCGCATGGTTGGCGAGGATAAGGCGGTGGCTGTCGATCGACTCCCGGACAGTGTCGGTGTGCACGGTGAGCGGGTTGCCTGCGGCGGGGCCGTAGTCACCGTCGCGCTGGGACAGCGACTCCAGCCAGAGCGGCAGGCCGCGCCCGATGTAGTCGGTGAAGAAGGCGGGCAGGTCCACCGGGTCGACCGATCTGGCCGTCCAGGACTGCGGGGGCTCCTTGGCCGCGAGCAGGCGCAGCGCGAGAAAGACGGCGAGTTCGCGGAACCGGCTCCGCTGGGAGAAGCATGCGCGGACGGTGCCCGCGGAGCGGCGCCGACGCGTGGCCTCGGCGAGAGTCTTCGTCAGGGCTGCGAGGGAGAGCCGGTTGGACTTGCCCTTGACCAGGTCGGCGACCCCGAGGATGCCCGGCAGGGCCCGCTCCAGGTCCTGAATGTCCTTTGCCATCTGGCTCTGCAGCTGTTTGGTGTACGTGGCGATGACAGCGGTACGGCTGTCGCCACCGGCGAGCCAGTCCAGCGCGGCGGCAAGTACCGCATAGCTTTTTCCGGTGCCGGTGGGCGCTTCCAGCAGGCCGCCGACGCCGCGGTCGGTCCAGTCGTGCAGCGTCGCCGTCATCTCCTGCTGGGCGAACCGGGGTTCAACGCGGGAGCCGTGCACGACCCGGGCGAGAGCGGTCGGCTCGACCCGTCCGCCGGCGCCCCGTAAGACGTCCGGCACATCCACGGCGCCCTTGCCCGGTGCCCTTCCGCCAGGGGTTCGACGCGGCGTGTGCTGCCCAAACTCGGCACCCAACAGGCGGGCCACGTGCGCCTGCTCCCACACCCGCGGCTCTCGATCGTTGGCGGCCTCACCCCCGGCCAGTTCCCGCAGCAGCCGCCACGCGTCGGAGTCGGGGCAGACGTCGGCGATGAGATCGCGCAATTCGGCCGTCCTGCATGCGAACTCGGCGGCGGCCCGCTCCAGGAGGCGCACCAGCAGTACCGCATCGCCGTCCGCAGTATGGGCACGGAGGTCCGAACGGGAGACGTCGAGCTGAAGCGCGAGGTCCTGAAGTCGGTGGGACGGGGCTGTCGGCCAAACGGCGTGCGCGAGGTACAGGCCATCGACAGGGCGCACGGCGGAGAGCGGATCGCGGGTACCGGCCTCCTTCGCCGCTTGACTGACGACGGGGAAGTCCAGTGTCGTGCCGTTGTAGGCGACCACGACATCGGCATCCGACAGGAAGTCGCTCAGCTCCGTCCACGCCTGTTGCGGAGATAGCCCCTGGCCGAGTACGGCGTCCCGGACGCTGCCGTCACGCAACTCCTCAGTGGCCCCAGGGAACCTGAGGTAACGCCGCCAGCGGGGGGCCGCAGCGACCCATTGCCGATCGGCGCCGAACCTGACCGCTGCCACCTCGTAGACGTGCCGCTCCAAGTAGGGAGTGGTCACCGTCGTCCGTACGACGCTCTCGACGTCGAGAGCGACGGTCCGCAGCACGGATGGCTCGTCCAACCGGGCAGCGATAGCGGATTCAGCGCCTGGCTTGCGTCGTTCAGGCACCACCTGAGCCGGGGGCGCCGATTCCTGCAGAGCAGCAGGCAGGAGAATGTCCCCCGAAGCGATGAGCAAACCTCCACGGACCGCCTCGGCGACCAGTTTGACTAACCGCTGCTCCGGCAGTGTGCCGAACTGTCTCTTGGCCTCGACGACCAGTTCCCGCTCAGAAATTCCGGACGTAAAGGCGCGGACCAGCTCTGCAACCTTCCGCGACGCCGCAGAAACCGTCTGCCCTTCGGGCATACACACCCCCCTTGCACGGCCCTGGCCCATGCCCGACCGCGCCGCTCCCTCGGCTCTCCCTCCCCTGGAGACCCGGGACGTGCCCTACATCATAGTTTGGTTTGGAAGGTTACGGACCTTCAGCAGAAACATTCGAGGGCGACTGACGAACCGGCGGCAGAGGGGATGGACGCGATGACCGTCTCTCAGGCGTTCTCGTCATGGATCCGCACACCGAGATCCTCCGCCCACTCCAGCGCCCACGCCTTGAGTTCTTCGATCTGCCGGGAGGTGAGCCCGTACGCCGTGTAGTCCTCATCCTCGTACCAGTCCGCGCCGATGAGCCGGTCCCGGAGGTCCTCGAGGCTGAACTCGTCGTGGGCGCGACGGCGGCCCAGGGATTCGAGGTCGGCGGTGGATCGGTGGTGGGAGGCAGCCTGGACGTCGATGAGGTCGCGGACGGTGCCGCGGTCGGCGAGGGCACGGACCTTGGTGCCGATCACGTCGTCGAGGGAAAGAACGGGGCCGTAGGGGGTCTGGGCGGGCGGAGCCCAGAACGCCTCCTTGAGGACGTCGACCTCGCATTCCTCGCCGGTGTCCGGATCGGTGACGAGGAACCGGCCGCTGAGCGGATCGGTCTGGACGTGCGTGGTCCGCCATCCGCGCGCGCTGAGACCTGCTGTGAGTGAGGCGACGATCTCCTGCATCGGAGCGGGGTTCTCGGTGGCGACGTCGAGGTCACGGCTGAAGCGTTCGACCAGGCCGTGGGCCTGCACGGCGTATCCGCCGGTGAGGACCAGAGGGTAGGGGGAGCCGAGGTCAAGGATGTCTGCGAGGAGACGCTCGTGGAGCGGAGTGAGCTTCACGCGGCGGTCGTGTCGGCTGGAGCGGTGCGGAGCAGCTCGGGGAAGGCGTCCTCCCAGACCTCGCGGATGTAGGGGCTGATCAAGCGCCGCAGCACGGGCCACTGCTCGATGAGCAGCCGGTGGTGCAGGAGGGCCACCAGGTCCTCACTCAGTCCTTCGGCGAGGACGGTCCGGTAGAGCGTCATGCGGGACTTCGGACGGTCCAGGCTGTAGCTCGTCCGCCCGGACCAGACGATGTGGAGCGGCAGATCCACGCTGCCCTCGACGGGGCCGGCCAGCTCCTGCAAGCGCTCGGGCAGTCGGCTGCGGTAGCGGTCCCGCAGCACCTCGGCGCGGGGGGCGGCGATCGTCGTGTCCATGCATCCAGTATCGCTGCTGGGAGGCGGCGGCATGGCGGATATGGGGCTGCCAGTCGTACGTACACAGGTCGGGCGGCCGCCCTTCCCTCTGACCTATCGCCCAGTGGGTGCTTAGCACATCATCGCCTACCCGCGCAGGCCCCCAGGTGGCGCGGCAACCGGCTGCCCTGCAGACCCGGGACCAGCCCCGCTCGCGGGCGCGGGCGATCATGACGCAGCGGGTCACGCGGAGGGCCGCCGCAGTGGAGTCGGCTGCGGCTTCGGTCTCGGTGTCGGAAATGACGACGGCGCAGAAGCCGAGGCCCATGGCGCCGGCACCGTGGACGAGAAGGACACCGGGACGGGCGAGGCGGTCGCGGCCAGAGGGGGCAATCGGAATCCATAAGGCACGCCGCTGGGACGCTCCCGCGCCCGATGCTGACCGTTTGCTGACCCGAGCGGAAGTATCAAGCCGCTGACCTGCAAAAACACCCAAACGCTAGATCTTGGACTTGAACATGGTACGAAGCATTTTCAACTCCTGGAAGGCAGCTCCCTGCCTGCTTTGTGCAGGTCAAGGGCGGTCTTCACTCTACACGGGCACGCATCGGAGTCGAAGATTGTGAGGAACATCGCTTGTCATTGGGGGCAGGGCTCCCTGCCTGGGCTTCCCGCGCAATCAGTGTGTTGTGACGCCACCGACCAGATGCCTGTTCGACCAGCATTTTCAGCATGTTCGGGAATGATGCTGACCAACTGCTGACCTGCCTGACGATGGGCCAGGTACGCGCTTCGTCGGGCACGGAGCCACTTTCCGCATCGACCTGGAAGTCGTTCAACGCGCCCGGCAGCCCGGGGCTCCACGATCCCGGAACAATTGGCGGTCGGAGTGGACCTACGACCGACTGATGCCCCACCGGCGCCTGTGGAGCACACGATCCGGGCAGCCCCGTGGTGAACACCGCGGCGACCACCGGCACCACCGTCGGAGCGAGCACTCCGCCACTGCGGACCACACCTGGTCTGCACCCCCAGCCGGCCGGGCAGCCGGACCCGGGCTGACCGGTACCCTCCCCGGCCGAGCGGTGCGGTGCAGCGGGCCGACCCCGCTTCCGCCCGGGCCGAGTTCCGTGTCAGGAGCACGTCGCCGACAGCGCGGTGAGCAGCCGGAGCGCCGCCTCCTCGGTGAGAGTGCCGTTCCGACGGCCGTGGGTGACGTCGTCCGCCGTATCCCCCGCAGGCGGTGACCGAAGCCGGCTGTGAGCGGGCGGAGTCGGGGGGGCGGACGGGCCGCCCGCGGCGGCGGACGCGGGGCCGCGTGCCGCGCCGGCCGTCCGGTGCCCGATGACGTCCGCCGCCGGGCCGAAGGGCTGCGGACGCGGGCGGAAGAGTGACACGTCCTCGAGGTGAAGTGCGAGGTGGCAAGGCGGACTTGGGCGCCCCTATGGGGAGCGGGCACGCGTCACACGGCGCGTGCCCGCCCTCTCAGACCGTCCGCCCGCGTTCCTTCCTCACGCGTGGACAGGGCTCGTGGGGGCCGGCTGCCGTACCGGTGCGTGGGAACCGTCGGCCGCGACCATCACCGCGTGGCCGACGGTGTGCAGCATGGGCAGGTCGGACGGGTGGTCGCCGTAGGCCCAGCAGTCTGCGGGGTCGATGTGCGGATGCCGGGCGAGGAGTTGGCGGACCAGGGTGCGTTTGCCCTCGCCGATGGCCGGGGCGCCGATCAGTTCGCCGGTCAGGACGGGTCCGCAGCGCTCCAGCCGAGCGCCGAGCGCGTACCGCGCCCCGAGCACCTCCGCGACGGCCGACAGCAGCGGCGGGAAGGAACCGGAGACCAGGGCGACGGGTGTGCCCTCGGCCTGGTGGCTGCGGAGTGCGGCGAGCGTGGCGGGGATGTAGAAGCCGGCGGATCGGCTGCGTTGCCGGTACCACCGGCGGGCCTCGGCCTCCACCTGAGCCACCGGACAGCCCCGCCACGCTCGGTGGTAGAGGCGGTTCGCCTCCTCCCGCGGCATGCCGCGGGCCACCCGGCCGGTCAGGTCGGCGAGCAGTTCGGCGGCGCGACGTGCGCCGTCGGGGCCATGGTGCCGTTCGAAGTAGTGGGGGAGGAACTCCACGGCGCTCTTGCAGCGGATCAGGGTCTCGTCGACGTCGCAGAACACCAGGGACGGGTGAGCGGCGTTCCGGTGACGGGGGCTTGCGGGTGTGTCGCCGTCGTCGGCGGGCCCGGGCTCGGTGGGCAGGCCGTGTCGGCCGTGCGTGCCACGGGCGTGTGGCTGCGTCGCGCGGGCGGGCGTTTCAGTGGACACCGGCAACTTCCTTGACGTCGGCGGGACGGGATGCCTGGCTGATGACCTGTGTCAGCACGTGCGCCCGGTCCGCGACCGCACCTGCCTCCGGGGTGAGGTCGGCGAAGACCGAAGCCGCGTACTGGGTCGCCGCCGTCTCGCGGCGCAGGGCCTGGTGCGCGGCCAGGACGTGGACGTCGCGCCATGCACGTTCCAGCGGTCCCGGACTGCCGCAGGCGTACATGCCGGCCTCGCGGAACAGCCGTTCGACCGCGGTGACGAGGAGGTGCGCGGCGGCTGCCGCGACCCGGCGGTTGCGGGCCACGTCCCGCTCGGCGCGGGTGCCCGAGTCGGCGCGCAACGCCGCGTCCCGCAGCAGCAGTTCGGCCGCCTCGATGTCGTCGGCCACCTGCGCCAGGACCAGGTGCAGTCCGGCCCGGTCCCCGTCGGGCCGCGTGCGGGACCGGGTCCGCGCGGCCCAGGCGGTCCACTCCCGCAGCGCGCCGCGTGCCGCCCCGAGGGCAGGGGCGCACATCAGCACTCCCGCACCGAGATACGCCGGAGCAGTGTGGCAGTGGGGCAGGCCGGGGCCCGGCAAGCCTGCCAAGACGTCCGCCAGGGCGCAGGTCCGGTGCTCCGGTACGACGACGGGGAACTCCAGGACCGCTGTGTGACTGCCGGTGCCGCGCATGCCGGTGCTGGACCAAGACCGACGTATGCGGACCGAGGCGGCGGGCACGGCGAAGAGCCGGATCCCGGGAGCCGGCAAGGGCGGCTCTCCGGCCGCCGGGGCGGCCAGCAGCAGCCAGTCGGCGTCCGTGATTCCGCTCACACACTCCCAGGTGCCGCTCAGGAGCCAGCCGCCCGGAAGAGAGGTGGCGACGCCGGAGGGGCGCAGCCCCGCCGCGATCCGCACATCCGGCGACTCCCCCCACAGCTCGCGCTGTCCCTCGAGAGGAAGGTGGGCGGCGTACTTGGCGTGTGTCGCCCACAGGGCCGCGCACCAGGCCGCGGACGCGCAGCCCTCGCCGACGGCGGCCACCGCTGCGAACAGTTCGGTGAACGTGCCCTCGGTGCCGTTCCAGACCCGGGGAACGAAGTGCCGGGCGAATCCCGCCCGGGTGAGGAGCGCTACCGTCTCCGCGGCCAGCCTCCCCGTGGTGTCGGCTGCCGCGGCGTGGGCCTCGCAGGACGCTGCGGCGTCCTCGATCCGGCCGCGCGCCTCCGTCATGCTCCCGCCCGCCCCCTGGTACGGGGAGGTTTGACGCTCATTCACCTGTCGCTTCTCCTTTACTGACCCTGCACCGCAACTAGAATTCCTTCGTGAACGTATCTTTCTTGGCTCGGCTCCTTACCGCCGTGTCCGGATGAAGGAGGTGATCGGTGTGGCGAAGCAGGCGCGGGCTCTACGGACGCACGACCGCGTCCTGGACGCCGCCGCGTACCAGTTCGCACGCTTCGGTTACGCGGACACGAACCTGCAGCACATCGCCGACCGGATCGGCCTGACGAAGGGCGCCCTGTACGGGCACTTCTCCAGCAAGGAGGAGCTGGCCGCCGCGCTGACGGAGCATCTGTCCCTCGGCGTCCGGGCCTTGCTGGACATGGCCCGGACATCGTCCGGACCGGCGTTGAGCCGCTTGGAGGCTCTGGTGCTCGGGCTCGGCGAACTCTTCCGGACGGACCGCAGGGCACAGGCCGCCCTGCGGCTGGAGGTCGAGGCGGCACGTGCGGCGGGCAGCGTGGCCCCCGTCCTCACCGAGACCCACGAAGTGGCGCTGCAACTCGTGGGGGAAGCACAGCGGGCGGGACTGTGGGACGACACGCTGCCGACCGATCCGCTGGCCGACCTCATCATGGCGGCGCTCTTCACGGCGTTCTGGGCGAGTGCCGACTCGGACCGGGGCCGGCCGGGTCCCAGTCTGCCCGCCCTGTGGGACGTCCTGGCACGCACTCTGGGCACCGGTGTCACGGCGTGAACCGCCGCGGCCACCGCGCGCCCAGGGTGCCGCCCGGCCGTGACCGTCCGCCGGCTGGGCGGACGGTCCGTCCGGCCGGCGTTACCAGGCCGCCAGGGCCGCCGTAGCCGCGCGGGTGCCCACGCACGCCCAGGTCGTCTCGGCCCGGGCCAGCACCGTGTCGTCCTGGACCGCCGCGAGACGGAGGCGGAACGCCTCCTGCGGAGTGGCGCCCGGCACGCGTTCCTCGATGACCAGCCGGGTCGGCCGGTGGAACTCACCGAAGGCATGGCACTGCACGGTGGCCCCGGAGAGGGCGAAGGACAGGTCGGCGAAAGGCTCGTCGTGGGCCTCGTGCACCGTGAGGTGCCCGAGCTGGCGGAAGCCTTCCAGCATCACCATCAGCGGAATGTGGTCGGTCGGATGGTCGAAGAGCACGGCGTGGCCGCGGTCGACGTGCAGCAGCCAGTCGTCGGGACTGTCACCCTGCTCCAGGACGCAATCCCGCCAGCGCAGCCGCCCGACCCGGTGCGGCGGCACGCGCCGGGTGCCGCCACACCCGGTTCCGCCGTCGCCGGGCGAGACCGCCTCGGTGAGCCTGCGCAGCAGACGGTAGCGGCGCTCATCGAGCATCAGCATGCTGGCGCTGCCGCGGCCGCAGGGCCGGCCGTTCACCGTGAGCCTGAAGTCCATGCGTGCCCCGGCCCTGCCCCGCGGACCCGCTCCGTCCCAGGCCCACACTCCCTCAAGGACCACGGAGAGCGGAACGTGCTCGACACGCAGCGGTCCCTTGTCGGTGATCTCGAAGTCGAGTTCCCGCACGACGAAGGCGGTCCCCAGCCGGAAGCCGCAGTACCGGTGCGCCACGTACCCCATCCCCTGGCGCAGGGTCTCGGCGAGCAGCAGCGGATCGCTCAGGCGGTTCTCGTCGGGATGGTAGAGCGCGTGGTCGCGCGGCCACTGGGCGGCGACGACGAACGTGTTCTCCTCGACGCGAAGTCCGTCGGTGATGAAGACCTCACCGATCGAGCTGCGGTGCACCAGCTCGCGCGTCACAGGTTGTAAAAAGCTCAACGCGTCACCAGCGATCACCATTGCTGGCTGGTTCGGGTTGCTGAGATGATGGAGCGCAACTGACATCTGGGACTCGCCTCCCCCGGACTGGAAGATCCAGAACCATGCGATCGATCAGACGTGCGGCGCCTTCCGGCGGAAAATTAATATACCTTCGGGAAGGAATATTGCAAGGCTCGAGATGCGCTCGAGTCGCCCTCCGGCCATTGACGCAGGTCGGGCCGCACCGCCCGGCACGGACCACTCACGCATGTGCGAAATGGATGTCATGAGTAAAGGCAGCACACCGCAGTCCACGCACCTTCCGGTGGGAACGTCGTTCGATGACTCGTCGCACCTCAAGCAGGAGCGTGCGGTCCGCACCCGGCGCACGATCCTCCACGCGGCGGCGGAGGTCTTCGCGCGCGACGGCTTCCCGAACGTGACCATCAAGGACATCGCCGACCGCGCCGGAATGACCAAGGGGGCCGTGTACTTCCACTTCGCCAACAAGGAGGCTCTCGCGGTCGCCGTGGCCGAGGAGTTCTACCGCCGGCTGTCCCAGTTGATCAGTCCGGCACTGGAGGGCGACCGCTCCTCGCCCGCCACCGTGGCCGACGTCCTGATCCGCGGCGCCCGCGGGTTCCACGACGACACGTACATCCAGGCCGGGGCCCGGCTGCAGATCGAAAGTGCCTACATCAAGGCCGAGATGCCGGTTCCGTACGTCGGATTCACCAACCTGCTCACCGAGCTCCTCCAGGAGTGCCAGGACGCGGGGCGCCTGCCCGGGCATGTCGACCCCCGGGGGATGGCGAGGGTTCTGATGGCCGCGTTCTTCGGCGCCCAGCACATTTCCTGGGTGCAGAACCAACGGGCCGACATCGTGGAGCGGGTCGAGGACATCGTGCAGGCCGTCGCGCTGCTGCCGGCGCCGTAGCCGGACCGGCCGCTCAGTCCAGGAACGCGGTCTCTATCCAGCGGCGCAGGGCGCGGGGACGCATGCGGTGGAGGCGGTCCAGGGAGTCGGAGACCTCATGGGGACCGCCGACCGAGAGGAACTTCTCGCGCACCATGTCCGCGTGCCGGGCCCGGGTGTCCGGGCCCGCCGCACCCACCGGGACCAGCCGGGTGCGGGAGACCGAGCGGCCGTCGGTCAGCCGGACGGTGACGCGGGCGCCGGTGGCCTTGGTCGCCCGGGAGAAGTCCCGGCCGTCGGCCTCCAGCGGACCGAGCAGGTCGACCAGTTCGTCCCCGCCGAAGCCGCGCAGCCAGGGCACCGCCGCCTCCCCCGCCTCCCGCACCGCCTCGCCGAAGGGGGCGTCGGACAAGAAGAGCTCGCGGGTCATCTCCGTGTCGTGTTCCAGCCGGACGCGCCGGGACAGCTCCCAGCGCTCCGGGTCGTCCAGGCGTGGTGAGGAGAAGTCGTCGACCGTGAACTCGCCGGTCAGCAGCGCGGTGGCGACCGGGTAGGGCACGTCCAGGACCAGGGCGCCGAGCGGGGAGCCGGGACCGTTGACGTAGCCGGCGGCACGCTTCCCCGCGAACAGCGTGTACAGGGACGCCTCCACCACCACCTCGGCCACGTCCTGCGGCCGGAGGGCGCCCAGTGTCTTGTGGATCTCGGTGGCACAGTCCACCGCGGCGTCGATGCCCGGGCCCCCGGGGTGCATCTTGAAGGACAGCGTGTCGGTGTGCCAGCGGCTGCCCAGTCCCTTCGCCACCGCCTGGGGCAGCGGCACGGTCGCGAACCGGGCCAGGAAACCGTCCCGGTGCTCCATGATGTCGGGCGCGCCGCGCAGCCCCGCGTAGGCCGCGTCGCAGGCGTCCATCGCGGTGCGCACCGGCGTGAAGGTGTTGAACAGGCGGGCGTCGCTGGCCAGGAAGGCGCGCATCAGCGGCCAGTTGGGCATGCCGAAGGCCAGCCCGAAGGAGTTCTCCCACACCTCCGCCGGGGCTCGGTCACAGCGCAGCCGGCCGGCCACCGCGCCGGCCAGGTGGGTGTGCACGGCGCTCTGCCCGCGCAGCGGGCCGAGGGTCGCCGAGGCGGTGATTCGGGCGGCGCACTCGTTGGCCGCGACGACCGCGGTCAGCAGCGAGAGCCCGTCGAGCTGGCGGGCGTAGGCGAAGGCGAGCGGCACGGCGACCGTGGAGTTCGACAGGTGTCCGGCGTACGCGGTGTCGTCGAGGTTGAGCCAGGAGCCGAGGGCGGCGAAGACGCCCGCGGCGGCCCGCGGATCTCGCTGCATGGGATGCCCGAAGGCCGCCACCAGCCGTCGGCCCAGGGGGTGTTGCAGCCCGGCGCGGATGGAGGCGATCTGGGACAACACCTGACTGGCCGCGAGTTTCAGCACCCGGCAGGGGATGTGCTCGGGGCGCAGGGTGGCCGCCCAGTGGGAGAGTTCACGCAGCGGGGTGTCCGAGGGGGTGCGGGCACGGGTGGGCGCTGAGCTCCCCCAGTCGGCGCACAGCGCGCGGGCCACGCTTTCCCCGAGTACAGCGGTCATGATCGCGACGTGCCTTCCTTGCCGTACGAGGGCGGTGTGCCCCGGAAGGGGCGGGTACGCTCCGGATCGCAGGACACGGCTGCGGGAGCACCGGGCGCCGGTGCTCCCGCAGCCGCGCGGAGGGGTCAGGCGGCCGGCACCTTGTCGAGGAAGCCGTAGACGCCCTTGACACGGCCCTCGTCGTCGGTGACCAGGACGTCGAAGCCGATGGCGACCGGCTCGGCGCCCGGCTCGGTGACCAGGCCCCACTGGAAGCGGGCGAGGTTGTGGTGGGCGTCGACCGTGCCGTGCAGTTCGAAGGACAGGCCCTTGAACTGGTCGCGGGCACCGGCCACCACGGCGGCGAATCCCTCGTGGCCCTCGACGGAGGCGAGCGGGTCGATGTACGGGGCGTCGGCGGTGAACAGCTCGGCGATGGCCGCGGCGCGCTTGTCGGCGTCCGCCTCGTTCCAGATGGCCAGGTAGCGGTCGACGGTGGCGGTCAGGTCGCTCATGCGGATGTTCTCCTCGTGTTGTGCTGTGGTGGTTTCTTCTGACAGGTGATGGCTTCAGGGGGTGGCCGGCGCCCACACCGGGAGGGCGCCGGGCAGGACCTCGAAGGTGGCCGAGCCGCCGATGCAGTCCTGGTACTCGCCGTCGTGCTCGAGGGGGAGCCGGCCGCCGTCGGTGCGTTCGACCGTGATGCGGCGGCCCCGCGCGTACACGGTCGCCGGGTGGTTCATGTGCTCCGCCGTCAGGGTCAGCCGGGGCACGTCGGCCGCGGCGACCTCTCCGCCGATGACACAGACGTCGAGCAGGCCGTCGTCGAGCAGCGAGTGGGGCAGCACCCGGAACCGGCCGCCACGGTAGCTTCCGCCGCCGACGTTCGCGAGGACCGTGGGACCCTCGTGCACGACCCTGCCGTCGACGGTGACCCGGCCCGGGTACGGCTCGTACCCGGCGGCCGTGTCGGCGAAGGCGCGTGCGTAACGCTCCCGGCCGGCCAGCGGCAGCTCGCGGGCGGTGATCAGCGCGTCCGCGATCACCCCGGAACAGGCGCCCAGGTAGACGAGGTTGCGGGTCTCGGCGAGGCGGGCCAGGTCGAGGTGGCGCAGGCGGACGCCGCCGCCGATGCCGGAATCGGTGAGGATCCCCTTCAGGGATTCGGTCCAGGGGCGATCACCCCACAGCATCTTGTAGCCGGAGTTGCCGGTGCCCCCGGGCACCACCGCGAGCGCGGCGGCGCCGGTGGCGGGCACCAGCCCCTGGACGGCCTCCCGGACCGTGCCGTCGCCACCGATGACGACGATCAGGTCCGGTGCGCGGTCGGTCCGCTGCAGGGCCCGGCGCACGGCGAGGGTGGCGTCGCCCGGGCCGGTGGTCAGGTGCACTTCGGTGCGCTCCAGGCAGGAGGCGCACAACTGCCGCACCTCCTCGACCAGCCGGGGCGAATGGCTGCCGGATGCGGGGTTGCCCAGGACGAGAGCCCGGGTGGGAGCCAGGGCTGCGGTGTCTGCCATGTCGGGCGTACTCCTTCGTCGGACGGCAACGGCACCGGTGCGTCCGGGGCCGTGTGGGGCCCCGGTGCCGCGGCACCTCCCACTGTGCCGGGGGCCGCTGACGCGGCACTGACGCGGCGTCGGGGACGGCACGCGCACGTGGTGGGCCCTCCCTGTGGCTCTGGCCTCGCGTTCCCGCTCGCCACGCGACGCCCGGCACGTCGCGCGGCGCTCACGACCGGCCCCGGGGCACGGCGACAAGGCCGTGCCCCGGGGCCGGACGTGACGCGGCGGATGTCACTCCTTGGCGAACGCCAGCAGGTCCTCGTTGAGCCGGTCCGCGTGGGTGGCGAACAGGCCGTGGGCGGCGCCCTCGTAGGTCACGAACCTGCTGCCGGGTATCAACCCGGCGGTCCGCGTCCCGCACAGGCCGTACGGTGCCGCCAGATCCGCGGTGCCGTGGACGACCAGGGTGGGCACCCGGACCGCCGCCGTCTCCGCACGCTGGTCGGTGGTGAACAGGGTGCGGTAGATCTCGATTCCGGCTCTGGGCGAGGTGTCCAGGCACATGCCGGTCAGCCAGCCGGCGAGCTGCCCGGAGATCGGCACCTTGTCCGGGTCCGGCCCGGCGAAGAACGGCCCGGTCAGCTCGGACAGCCAGGCGGCCCGGTCGGTGCGGATGGCCCGTTCGATCTCCTCGAAGAGTGCCATCTCCAACCCGTCGGGATGGTCCGGGGTGCGCAGCAGGAACGGTGTCGTGGAGGCGACCAGGGCCAGCTTCGCCACCCGGCCGGAGCCGTACCGGTGCAGGTAGCGCACGCACTCCCCGCCGCCGACCGCGTAGCCGACCAGCACGGTGTCCCTCAGGTCGAGGTGGTCCAGCAGGTCGGCGAGGTCGGCGGCGAGGGTCTCGTAGTCGTAGCCGGTCCACGGGATGTCCGAACGGCCGCTGCCGCGCCGGTCGTAGGTGACGCACCGCAGCCCGTTCCCCGCGAGGAACGGCGCCTGGAACTCCCATACCCGCGAGTCCGCCATGGCGGGGCCGAGCAGGACGACGGGTCGCCCGTCGCCCCAGTCGCTGTAGTGCAGCCGCGTCCCGTCCCGAGTGGTGAGGTACGGCATGTTTCCTGCCTCTCTGCTTGTGGTCGGAGCCCGGGTTCGCCGTGGCCCGGGGAGACCGGCGCGCTCACGTCCGAGCGGCGCGACCGGGGGACGCCAGTACCAGCAGGGACGCCAGTACGCCCAGGCAGACGAGCGGGACGAGGGTGACGGCGAACGCCTGCGGGTAGGCGCCGGCCGTGCCGCCCGCGTCCGCGAGGGCGGGGAAGAAGACGGCGCCGGCGATCGCCACACCGACGGCCGCTCCACCCTCCTGGGCGGTGTTCAGCAACCCCGAGGCGGCGGCCGCGTGTTCGGGGACCGCACCGCGCAGCACCAGATTGGTCAGCGGACCGGTGGTCAGGCCCATACCGAGCCCGGCGACCAGCAGCACCGGCAGCAGCCACAGCACGGAGCCGGACAGGTCCAGGCCGTTCGCCGTCAGAGCGATCGCGCTGTAGCCGACCGCCAAGGTCAACGGACCGACGGCCACCCGGCGGGCGGTCACCGTGGCAGCGGACCGGGCGGAGACCATCGAGGCGCCGAAGTAGCCCACACCCAGCGCCAGGAACATCAGCCCGGACTCCAAGGGGTTCAGTCCCCGGCCCAGTTGCAGGTAGAGGGCCAGGACGAAGAAGAAGGAACCCATGGCGAGGAAGTAGACCACCGTCGCGATCAGGCCCACCGAGAACAGCCGGGAGCGGAACATGCCCGGCTCGATCAGCGGACCGCGGCCCGCGGCGGCCCGGCGGCGCAGGTGCCACACGGTCACCGCCAGCAGGACGGCGGCGCCGGCCAGCGCCTCCCACACCCACACCGGCCAGTCCCGCTCCGGTCCCTCCAGCAGGGCGAACACCACCAGGCCGAGGGTCGCCGTGATCAGCAGGGCCCCGGTCAGGTCCAGCCGGGTGCCCCCCGCGCCGCGCGACTCGGGAATCGTACGGCGGGTGAGGGCGAGGGAGAGCAGGCACAGCGGTACGTTGATCAGGAAGATCGTGCGCCAGCTCAGCCCGGCGACGTCGACGGTGATCAGCGCGCCGCCGATGAACTGGCCGAAGACGCCGGCGAGTCCGATGACCAGGCCGTAGATGGTGAAGGCGCGGTCACGGGCCGCTCCCGTGTAGACCGTGCCGATGATGCCGAGCACCTGCGGCACCAGCAGGGCCGCCGAGGCGCCCTGGGCGATGCGGGCCACGATGAGGACGGTCACCGAGGGGGCGAAGCTGCACACCGCCGAGGCCAGCATGAACAGCGCCATGCCGAGGGCGAACATGCGCCTGCGGCCGTAGAGGTCACCGAGTCGGCCGCCGGTGATGAGGCCGGCGGTGAAGGCCACGCCGTAGCCGACGATGATCATCTGGGACTGCGCGGCGGTGGCGCCCAGGTCGGCCTTGATGGCCGGGACGGCCACGTTGGCGATGAAGAAGTCCAGCACCGTGATGAACGTGCCGACGAGGACCACCAGGAGGGCACCGGCCGAGGGGGCGGCGGCCGGTGCGCCGTCGGGGATCGCCCTCGCACGCTCCCCGACGGCGATTTCGGGGCTTGCTTCAGAAGTCATGACGACTCCGTTTCCTTGATCTTTCACTGGGTTCCTCCGGCCGGAGCGCGTCCGGCCGGAGCGGTGGGCTCCGGCGGTCACCAGGTCACGGGGAGACTGGTGACCCCGTGGAAGACGGTGCCGCGGCGGAAGAGCGTGTTCGGGTCGGCGGCGAGCCGGAGGCCCGGGAAGCGGCGCAGCAGCGAGCGCAGGGAGAGCTCCATTTCCAGCCTGGCCAGGGGGGCGCCCTGGCAGTAGTGGGGGCCGTGGCCCCACTGCAGGTGGCCGCCGGTGGCGCGGCGGGGGTCGATCCGGTGCGGGCACTCGAAGACGGTTTCGTCGTGGTTGCCTGCGGGCACCGAGATGACGACGGCGTCGCCCTTCTCGATGGTCACGCCGCCGAGTTCCAGGTCCTCCACGGCGAGGCGGACCATGGCGTCCTGGGAAATGGACCAGTAGCGCATCGACTCCTCGATGAAGTTGGGGATCAGGGCGCCGTCGTCGGCGGCGACCTGGGAGCGCAGGTCGTCGTCGCGCAGCAGGGTGAGGATGTTGAGGGCGATCTGGTTGGTGGTGGTCTCGTGGCCCGCGACCAGGACGAGGCGGGCGATGCCGACGAGTTCGTCGAGGGTGAGGGCACCGGTCGCGTGGTGGTTGACGGCCAGCCGGCTGATCAGGTCGTCGCCGGGGTCGCTGAGCTTTCGCAGCGCGAGCTTGGCGAGGTACTCGGACATGTCGGCGAACGCGGCCTGGGAGACGGCCGGGTCCTCCTGGGAGATGGTGACGCGGGTCTTCTCGATGAAGAACGGGGAATCCTCGTCGGGCACGCCCAGCAGCCGTGCGATGACGAGGGTCGGCAGCGCCCGGGAGAAGACCGCGTGAAGGTCGGCCGGCTGCGGCTGGGCGGCCAGTTCGTCGAGGAGTTCGTCCACCAGCAGCTGGACCGGCTCCCGCAGCCGCCTCACACGGCGGGCGGTGAACTCGGTCTGGATCATGCCGCGCAGCCGTGCGTGTTCGGGGTCGTCCAGGCGCAGGAAGGAACTGGGGTTCCCACCGGGCGGCACCTGGATGCGCACGGGGGCACCCGGTAAGGTCTCGTCGGCGCTCAGCCGGGGATCGGCCAGAGCCTGTCGTACGTCGGCGTACCGGGTCACCAGCCAGGCGAGCCGGGATTCCGCGGCTCCCTCGGGGATGCGCACCACGCAGGGGGGCTCCTTGCGCAGCTCGGCGAGGACGGGGGGCGGACTGCCGTCCTGGGTACGGGCGAAGGGCCAGTCCAGGACGTCGGTTCGGTCCGCGAGAGACATGCTTCTCCTCCGAAAATGGGGGCTACGGGTGCTGCTCGCCACCGACTCTCTCCGCTCCGGACCACGTGGGCGTGCTCGGGCGGCCACCGGGGGGTCTCTCCTCACGGTGACGCGCACGAACTCCACGCCCCACGGTCGCGCAGCGCGCTGACACGGCACTGACGCAGGGCTGACACGGTGTGCCCGGACAAGGGGCCCGTGCGAGCCGGTGGGGGGACGCGTGCGTTCCGTCAAGACTGTGCCGACAGAAGCTGATTCGGGGCTGACCGGGTGCTGACACGAAAGAGCCACCGGTCGCGGGGCCGGTGGCTGGTGTGGGGCGGGGCGGGACCGCGGTGGGGCACAGCCCTCTTCGATCCGCGTGCGGCTGTGCGCCGTTCGGCGATGATCAGGCCGCCCACCGGGGCCTTCACCGAGGGGCGCGGCCGACGAGTCGCCCAGGGGTGAGCTCGTGGCCGACGATTCGGTCCTCGGCGCGGGTGACGGCTCGGACCTCGTCCGTGTGCAGGCGCACCTCCACGGGAGGTTCCTGGGTGGGAGTCGGATGCCCGCCGGGGCGGCGGGGCCGGCGGCAGGCGCGGCGGGGGGGCCGCGAAGCCCCGGGCGCGTGCCCGTCCGGACGAGCGGTGCGTGCCTGGGCCTTGCCGGCCTCCCGGACGCCTGAGAGCACGCCGCGGCGGCAGCGGCGTACCGCGGCGCCGCCGATGGCGAGAACGGTGGCTGTCCGCGCAGAACGCCCGGTACCGGCCGTACGGGCCGGCCGCCGGCGGTCGGCGGCGGGGCCCGGGCCGGAGGGTGCCCGCCCCACGCGGCAGGGCGCGGGACGCCACCCGTGGAACAGTCCTCGGGTCACCGTCCCGCGCCCTGCCGGCGCGGTGCCTGGCCGGCTCCGGCGGTCAGCGTGCCGACTCGGCGGCCAGCTTCTGGAGCCGGTGCGCGAAGTGCGCGGTGACGGCCCTGGCATGGGTGTCGATGTAGAAGTGGCCGCCCTCGTACTCGTTGTGGCCCAGGTAGGAGGGGGTGCGCTCGGCCCAGTGGGTCATGGCGTCCGGGGCCTCCTGCAGAGGGTCGGAGCGGCCGCCGTAGGAGGCGAGCGGGCAGCGGACGCCGGCTCCGTCGTCGACGTACTGGGCGGCGACCCTCAGGTCGGCGCGCAGCGCGGGGACGACCAGGGCGAGCATCTCCGGGTTGTCGTAGATCTCCGCCGGAAAGGACCCCAGTTTCTTGATCCACTCGACGAGCTCGGGCTCCGGCATGCGGCTCTGTTCCTCCGTCGGCTGGAAGAAGCCCTCGGGCGACCAGCCGGACATGCCGATCATCACCGGCGCCGGGCCGCCGTCCTCCTCCATGCGGATCGCCAGCCGGAACGCCAGCTGGGCGCCGAGGCAGTGGCCGAAGAGGGCGAACGGCCGCTCGTCGAGGTCGTCGAGGACCGCCTCGTGCAGGGCGTCCAGCAGCGGCCAGAACTCCTCGTAGGTCTGCTCCTCCCGGCGGTTGTGGCGGCCGGGCAGGGTCACCGCCTGCGGGGCGATGTCCGGCGGCAACAGGCCTTCCCAGTCGCGGTAGATGATGGCGCCGCTGCCCGCGTGGGGCAGCAGGAACAGCCGGAGGGACGCGTCGGGCGAGGGCTCCACGGGGTGGAACCACTGCCCGGCGCTGGACATCTGCCGGCCTATGGTGCCGATGGCGGTGGTCACGAGTGCGTACTCCCAACGGTGATGGTCGGACCGAGGGCGCGTACCGCGGGCAGCAGCACCTCGGCGATCTCCTTCAACTGCGGCTCGGGGTCGAGGGACCCGATCCGTACGACCAGGTGCCGGGCACCGGCGCGGACGTAACCCCCGAGCCATTCGGCGCACTTCTCGGCGCTGCCCCAGGCGTAGGCCTGGATCGTTTGCATCTGCTCCAGGGAGCGGCCGTAGTAGTGCCTGATGTAGTGCTCGAGTTCGGCCTCGGCCGCGCGCTCACGGCTGTTCACGGTGACCGTCGCGTACAGCCCGGGGGTGACCGCGTGGGCGCTGCGGCCCGCCGCCTCGGCGAGTTCGCCGATGCGGCGCCGGGCGCGGGCGTAGGCGTCGGTGTCCGGGAGGAAGGGCAGCCAGCCGTCGTAGCGGGTCGCCGCGCGGGCGAGGACACGAGGGGTGTCGCTGCCCGCGAGCCACAGGGGCGGACCGCCGGCGACGGCGGGCGAGGGAAGGCGGTCCAGCCGCTCGGCCTGCCAGTGGCGGCCCTGGAAATCGGCGGGTTCGCCCTCCTCGCCGGAGCGCCAGGCCGTGCGCCACAGCGCGGTGATCTCGTCAAGGCGGCCCACCCGCCCCTCGAAGGCGGCGCCGACCGAGGCGAACTCCTCCTGGGTCTCCGGCATCGGGAAGCCCGAGCCGAGCCCGAGGATCAACCGGTCGGCGGCGACATGGCTGAGGCTCGCGATCATGTTGGCGCCGATGAGGGGGTGGCGGAGCGCGGGGGTGAGGGCGGCGGTGCCGACCGTGATGCGCTCCGTCGCCGCCGCCGCCGCCGAGAGCACGACCAGCGGGTCGAGGCGGGGGCGGGCCGTGAGGGAGTCACCGGCCCACAGGGAGTCGAAGCCGAGGGCTTCCGCTTGGCGGGCGAAGTCCAGCAACGGGGCCGCCGCGTACGTGCCGTTGATGGCCTGCTCCCGGGTCGGCAGGAGGATGCCGATCCGCAGAGGAGGGGTGCGCTCGTCCGCGGACTGCGGTGCCGGTCGCGCGGTTTCCCGGCCTTGTGGAGGGGTGCCGTGCCCGGCGTTCGAAGGCATGCGTGTGGATTCCTCTCAAGCGATCGGTGGCGTCAGACGACCGTTGCCTGAAGCACGTCCCTGGCCGGCGCCGCCAGCTGCTCGCGCACCGCGCGGCGCAGGATCTTGCCGGAGGGGTTGCGGGGCAGGGAGTCGGTGAAGTGGTAGGTGCCCGGTATCTTGTAGTCCGCGATCCGGCCGCGCAGGGACAGCAGGAGTTCACGGGGCGTCGCGCTCGTGCCGGGCCGGAGGACGACCACCGCGTGCACGCTCTCGCCCCAGCGGTCGTCGGGCAGGCCGACCACGGCCGCGTCGGCCACCGCCGGGTGTGCGGCCAGCGCCTTCTCGACCTCGGCCGGGTAGATGTTCTGCCCGGCGACGATGATCGTGTCGTTGATGCGGTCGCACAGGTGGAGATAGCCGTCCTCGTCCAGGTAGCCGGCGTCGCCCATGTGCAGCCACTCCCCCACCAGGGTGCGGGCGGTGGCCTCGGGCAGGTTCCAGTAGCCGAGCATCCGGGAGGGCGCCCGGACGCAGATCTGGCCGATGGCGCCGGGCGGGAGGGTTTCGCCGTCGGGGCCGATCACCTTGATCTCGTTGCCGGGGCAGGGCCTGCCGACCGAGGTCAGTCTGGTGCTGCCGGGGTGGTGGTCCCCCGGTGGCAGGCAGACCGCCACGCTGCCGGTCTCGGTGCTGGCGTAGATCTGTGCGAACTCGCAGCCGTAGGTCTCCAGGCACTGTTTCAGGAGCGTCTCCGACATGGGCGCCGCGCCGTAGGCGATCTTGCGCAGGGAGACGAACGCCTCGGGTCCCGCGCCGCGTTCGGCCGCCATCGCCTGGAGCATGGCCGGGGCGGCGAAGGTGGTGGTGACGCGGTGGGCGCGGATGAGCCGCACGGCCTCCTGCGGGTCGAACTGCGGCATGATCACATTCGTGCCGCCTGCGTTGAAGGTGTGCAGGAACCAGCCGATGCCGGCGACGCCGAAGCCGGGCAGGGAGATCAGGCTGACGTCGTCGGGCCGCCAGTCGATCCAGTCCACGCCGCGCTCGCGGCTGGCATGCGGCAGCGTGAAGAAGCTGCGGTGGGCGAGGACCGCGCCCTTGGGCAGGCCCGTGGTGCCGCTGGTGTAGATCTGGACGACCGCGTCGTCGGGGCCGGTCCCGGGGACGGGGTCGGTGTCGGGCTGGTCGGCGGCCCAGGCGGGGAGGCCGGCGCCGCGGGCGGGTTCGCCGTCGGCGTCGGTGCCGTCGACGCGGATCACCTTCCGCAGTCCGCGCAGTTGGTGGCGGACGCCGACGACGGTGTCCCAGAACTCGTCGTCGACGAAGAGCAGGGCGGCACCGGAGTCGCGCAGGATGTGGTCCACCTCGTTCGGGGTGAGCCGCCAGTTGACCGGGACCAGGACCGCGCCCGCCTTGGCGCAGGCGATCATCACCAGGTAGTAGTTCTCCGACTCGCGGCCGAGGTAGGCGACCCGGTCACCGCGCCGGACGCCGGTGGCGCGCAGGGCGTGCGCGGCGCGGTTGCTGTCGCGGTGGAGCTTGGCGTAGGTGGTGACGCGTCCCTCGCAGATGATCGCGGGGTGATCCGGGCGGCTTCCGGCGTGGGCCCGGGCGGAGTGGTGGAGCGTCCAGCGCTCCCTCGGTATGTCGGACATCGTGGTTCTCCCGTCCCTTGCGTGTGTCACGCGGCCGGCATCGGGGCGAGCTGCCCGTCGACGAACTGGGCCAGCGCGCGGACCGTGGGGTGGTCGTGGGTGAGGGAGGCCGGCAGGGGCAGCCGGAAGGCCTGCTCCAGACCGGACCTGACCTGCTGGGCCATCAGGGAGTCCAGGCCCAGTGAGACGAATTCGGCGTTCGGGTCCAGTTCGTCGCCCTCCTCCAGGTGCAGGACGGCGGCGACCTTCTCGCGGACCGCGCCGGTGACGGCGGCGAGCCGTTCGGCCGGGGGCAGCGCGGCCAGCGCGGCCAGGTCGAGGCCGGTGCCGTCGTCGTCGGGGGCCTGCCGGGCGAGCCGGTCGTAGAACAGGTCGCCGGTGACGCTGCCCGCGACGTAGCGGTCCCAGTCGAACTCGCCGACTATCCGCTGGGTACGCGGCCGGTCCCACAGCCGGGCGAGGGTGTCCAGGGCCCGGGTCGGGGAGAAGAAGCGTACGCCGCTGCGTTCGATCTCCTGGCTGAGGTGCTCCTCCAGGCGGGCCGACATGCCGACCCGGGCCCAGGCGCCCCAGTTCACCGACAGGCCCGGCATCCCACGCCGGCCGCGCCACTCGGCGAGCGCGTCGAGGGCGGCGCTGGCGGCGGCGTAGTGGCCCTGGGTGGCGCCGCCGAGGACGGAGGCGATGGAGGAGTAGGCGACGAAGAACTCCAGCTCGGGGAAGGAGGTCCCGGCGGCCTCGTGCAGCAGCCAGCCGCCGTACGCCTTCGCGGCCAGCTGGGCGTCGATCGACTCCCAGGTCAGCTCGGAGATCAGCTTCTTGTCGTAGGACCCGGCGGCGTGCACGATCCCGCCGACCGGGCGGGGCCCGGCGGTGAGCTGCCGCACCATGCGCCGTACGTCCTGCGGGCGGGAGATGTCGGCGCGCACGACGTCGATCTCGACGTCGGCGGCGAGGTCGGCGAGGACCTGCGCGGCCTCCTCCGTGGCCCGTCCGCTGCGGCTGACCAGGGTGAGGTGCCGGGCGCCGAGGGCGGCCAGCTTGCGCGCGGTGACCAGGCCGAGGCCACCGAGTCCGCCGGTGACCAGGTAGGTGCGGTCGGCGCGCAGGCGGGCCGGGCCCTCCTCGACATGGTCGGCCCGCTCCTCGCCCAGGTCCTCCGGCAGCGTCACCCAGGCACGGCCGAGGGGGTCGGACAGGGCGGTGCGCAGCGCCTCTCCGGTCTCGTCGAGCCGGAAGCGGGGCGCGGTGTCGTCGGGGGAGCCGGTGGCGTGGACGACGGCCGCCGCGGGGATGGTGAGTGTGGAGCGGAACGTGCCGTCGTGGCGTACGAGGACCTCGTCGCCCGGCGCGAAACCGGTGCCGTCGGCGGCGGCGAGGACCGTGCCGCCGGCCAGCCTGCCGAGCAGCGGCGGCGGCTCCTCCTCGGCCTCGTTCTCCTCCCTGCGTTCCGCACGGCCGGAGTCGAGGGCGGTGCGGGCGTCCTCCGCCGTCAGGCCGACGGCGTGGACGCGGACCTGGACCTCCTCGGCCTGCGGGGCGAGGCCGGTGGCCGGGGCGAGGGCGAGATCGGAGAGGTCGCCGGAGTCGGGGGCACGCAGTTCGAAGTCTCCGGACCAGGTGAGGGCGGTGTCACCGGCGAGCAGCCGACGCACGTAGCGTCGGCCGGGACGGTGGGCGATCTGGTACTCGCCGGGCGGTTCCGCGCGCCACTCGCCGGCCAGCGGGGCGAGGCCGCTGCCCGGGGCGAGGTCGACGAGGGTGGTCCGGTACTGGGGGTACTCGGTGAGCAACACCCGGCCGAAGCCCCACAGGGTGGCGGCGCCGATGTGACCACCGTCGCCGGCCGGATCGCCGGGCAGCCACTGGGCTCCCTCGGTGACCAGCCACAGGCGGGGCGGCCGGGGCGTGCCGGAGGTGTCCAGCGCGCCGACGAGGGCGAGGATTTCGCGGTAGTTGTCCTCGCACTCGGCGCGCAGCCTGTCCGCGGACATCTCCCCGGGGTGCTGCCGCCAGACGCGGCAGACGTCGGTGACGGTCGGGTCCTCCAGGACGGCCTTGAGGTCGGTGAGGTCGGTCAGCCAGGTGACCTTCAGACCGGGCTCGCCGACGAGTTCCGCGACGCGGGCGGCGGACGGGTCGAGCAGCACCACGTGCCGGGCGGCGCCCCCCTCCCGTGCGGGCAGGCTGCGGCGCACCCACTCGGGCCGGTGCAGGAACTGCCGGCGGCCGGTGCGGCCCTCGGGGCGGGCCATGCGGACGCCGAGCAGCTCGGCGACCGGCTCGCCGTTCTCCAGCAGCAACACGTCGGCCAGGCGCCGGTCCTGTTCGCCGCGGACCCGGGCGAGCACGCGCAGCGTCTCACCGCGCGGCTTGCGGAAGTGCCGTACGGAGGTGATCTCGCGCGGGACGAACACGGGGCCTTCGGGGTCCAGGACGACCAGGGCCTGGACGGCGGCCTCCAGCAGCTCCGCCGGGACGTGCTCGACGGCGGTGGCGTCGCGGCCGGTCAGCTCGCCGGTGATCACGCCGTCGCCGTGCCGGGCGGCGCGCACCAGCAGCCGCATGCGCTGCCCCTGGGGGCGGCCGACGGACGCGAGGTCGGTGTAGATGTCCTCGTCGTCGATCTCCTGTCCGGCCGGGGGCAGTGCCGCGTCCAGCTCGGCCAGCTCCGAGACGGGGACGAGGGGTTCGCGTTCCGCCGTGACGACGGCGGTGGCGTGCAGGTTCTCCTCGCCGCCGACGACGGTGAACACCTCCGCCTCGGCGCTGCCGTCGGGGCGTGGCCGCCAGCGGGTGGTCAGCGCGGTCACCGTCTCGGCGGGCAGTTCGAGCGGGGCCAGCAGCCTCAGGTCGCGGACGGCCGAACGGGCGTGGCCGCGGACGGCGTCCTGCACGGCGAACAGCAGGTCGACGTAGGCGCCGGCGGGCAGGATCGTACGGCCGCCGTCGGCGAGGTCGGCCAGCGCACCGAGGTCCTCGGCGGTGAACTCCGCGGTGAACTCCCGTACGCCGCTGGCGAATCGCTCCTCGGTGCCGAGCAGCGGGTGCCGTGCGGTTCCGTGTGCGGCCGAGCGGCGGGGGCCGGCGGAGGGCAGCCAGTAGCGCTTGCGCTGGAAGGCGTAGGTCGGCAGGTCCACCCGCGCGGGTACCGGGTGGCCGGAGTGGTAACCCTGCCAGGAGACGGTGAGGCCGGCCGCGTAGTAGTCGGCGAGCGCGGTGAGGGTGGTGGCGGTGGTGGTGTCACGGCGGCGCAGACTGGCCAGCCACAGGTGGTCCTCGGCGGAGATGCCACGCCGGGCGAGAGCCGTGAGCGCGGCCTGCGGGCCGATCTCGATCAGGGCGTGCCGTCCGCGTTTGGCGACGGCGCGGATGCCGTCGAGGAAGCGGACGGGTTCGCCGATGTGCCGCACCCAGTATTCGGGGTCGCCGATCTCCCGGAACCTGGCGAGGCGTCCGGTGACGTTGGAGATGAGGCTGATCGTCGGCTCGTGGAAGGTGATGCCGTCCAGGGCGGCCCGGAAGTCGTCGTACACCTCGGTCATGAGCGGGGAGTGGAAGGCGTGCGAGACGGTGAGCCGGTCGACGCGGACACCGCGCTCGGTGAGGATGCCGAGGACTTCGTCGAGGGCTGCGGTGGCACCGGAGACCACCGTCTGGTCGGGGGCGTTGACCGCGGCCAGCGCCAGGTCGTCGCGCCCCTGGAGCAGCGGGGCGACGTCCTCGGCGGGTGCGGCGACGGCGGCCATGCCGCCCTCCGCGCGCACGGCCTGCATCAGCCGGGCGCGGGCGGCGACCAGCCGGACGGCGTCGGGCAGGCTGAACAGGCCGGCGACGGCAGCGGCGACGACTTCGCCGATGCTGTGCCCGATGAGCACGTTCGGACGCACGCCCCAGGCCATCCACTGCTGGGCGAGGGCGTACTCCAGGGTGAACAGGGCGGGCTGGGTGTACTCGGTACGGTCGATCGCCTCGGGGTCGGCGGCGGTGCCGAGCAGCAGTTCACGCACGGAACGGCCGAGGTGCCCGGTGAACAGCCGGTCGCACTCGTCGACCTGGGCGCGGAAGACGGGGAAGGCCTCGTACAGGGCGGCACCCATGCCGGCGTACTGGGAGCCCTGGCCGGAGAACATGAACGCGGTCTTGCGCAGGCCCAAGGGGCCCTCGTGCTCGGCCTCGGCGGCCTGGTCGAGGAGCCGGGCGAGCGCGGCACGGTCGGCGACGGGGGCGGCGACGCGGTAGGGGTGGTGGGTGCGGGCGACGTTGGCGGTGTGGCACACGGCGCCGAGCGGCAGCTCGGGGCGCTCGTCGAGCGAGCGACGGTACGCGGCGGCGAGTTCCCGCAGCGCGGCGGCGCTCTTGGCGGAGAGGGTGAACAGCGGTGCGGCTCCGGCGGTGTCCGTCGCGGGAGGCTGCTCGGGCGCCTGCTCCAGCACGACCGCGCCGATGGTCCCGGCGAACCCGAAGCTGTTGACCACGGCCCGCCTGACGTCCGCCTCCCACGGCTCGCACGCGGTGGGCACCCGCAGCGGGTACAGGTCCCACGGGATGCGCCCTGAGGGCGTGTCGAGGTTGAGGTGCGGGTAGATCGTGCCGGAGCGCAGCTGGAGCACCGTCTTGATGACGCCGACGATGCCGGAGGCGGGCTCCATGTGGCCGAAGTTGGTCTTCACCGAGGCGACCAGTACCGGGCGGTCCTGGGTGTGGGATTCGGCGAACACGTCGCCGATGGCGCCGAACTCGATGGGGTCGCCGAGCGGGGTGCCGGTGCCGTGCGCCTCGACGTACTGGATGTCCTCGGGGGCGAGGCGGGCGGCCGTCAGGGCGCTGCGGATGACCTTCTCCTGGGCGGGCCCGTTGGGCACGGTCAGGCCGGCGCTGTCGCCGTCCTGACCCACGGCGGTGCCGCGCACCAGGGCGAGGATCCGGTCGCCGTCCCGCTCGGCGTCGGAGAGCCGCTTGAGGACGACGACACCGCACCCCTCGGCGCGCGCGTAGCCGTCGGCCGCCTCGTCGAATGTCTTGCACTGTCCGTCCGGGGAGAGCATCTGGGCGTTGGAGAACATCACCGGGATGCGCGGGTGGTGCAGTGCGTTGACGCCGCCGCACAGCGCGATGTCGGTCTCGCCGGCACGCAGCGCCTGCACGGCCAGGTGCAGGGCGACCAGGGAGGACGAGCAGGCGGTGTCGACGCTCATGCTGGGACCGCGCCAGCCGAGGAAATACGACAGCCGGCCCGACAGCGGGAACATCGTGATGCCGGACGCCAGGTGGCCGTCCAGCTCCTCGTACGGCAGCGAGTCCAGCTCCAGGGCGTAGTCGATGGAGCTGGCGCCGATGTACACGCCGCCGTTGCCGCGGCGCAGCGGGGCGGGGTCGATGCCCGCGTGCTCCAGTGCCTGCCAGGCGGTCTCCAGCAGCAGCCGCTGCTGGGGGTCCATGTAGCGGGCTTCCTTCGGGGAGATGTTGAAGAAGGCGGCGTCGAACAGGTCGATGCGGTCCAGGAACCCCCCGGCCGAGGCGCGGATCTTGCCCTTGTCGTCGGGTCCCTCGGGCGTGAACGCCTCGACGTCCCAGCGGTCCCGGGGGATCGGGCCGATCCCGCTGCGGCCTTCCCGCAGGAAGGTGTCGAACTCGTCGGGCGAGCCGCTGCCGCCGGGGAACCGCAGACCGATTCCGACGATCGCGACCGGCTCGGGCGCCTGCTCTGATTCCGTACGCGGCATGGGGCGACTCCTCAGCTTTCCTGGATGGCCTGGGTCAGGTGGTCCACGAGATGGGCGATCGTCGGCTCGTTGAAGAGCACGTTGACGTTGATCGACAGGTCCAGGAGCTGCTCCAGGCTCTGCCGTATTTCGGTCAGCCGCAGTGAGGTGAGGCCGAGATCGAAGTAACTGATGTCGAGGGGGAGGTCCTCGGTGTCGTCCATGAGCAGGACGGTCCTGAATTTCTTCAGAACGATCGTCTCGATTTCCTCGGCGAGTTCGCTGCGCGGCAGGTCTCGCAACCGCTGGATCGTGCTGTCGACGGATGGCATGCGGTCATGCAAGCAGCGCCGGCTGACGCCCCGCTGACGGCTCACGGCCGCTCCGACGGCCGGATCGGTTCGGTCAGCGAGGCGTCAGCGCCGGGTCAGATTCCGCTGCCAGGCTCGCAGTGCTCCAAGAAATCCACTGGCCGAATCCACTCGCCGTATCCGAAAGGCAGAAAATGCTTCGCGAAGCCGCGCAGGAGGAGAGTGCCGAGGCACCTTCCCGATTCAAGAGTTACGACCTATACATCGCGGGCAAGGACGTCGCCGGGGACGGGTGGGTGTACACCGTCAGCGGCCGGTCCCTGCTGGAAGACGTGTTCACCAGCGTGAGTCTGAAGCGTGTCCTGGAGCAGGACCCGGAGTCCGAGGCTGCCAGGCACCCGTACGTCGTGGGGCGCTGCGCGGTCGCCGACGACAACGCCATCGACCTGGCCACGCAGGCGGCCGCGGCCGCCGCGCCCGACTGGGCGGCCGTGCCGCTGGAGCGGCGGATGCGCCTGGGCACCCGGTTCCGCGAGGAGCTGATCAAACACCAGGACGAGTTCCTGCGCATGCTGGTCTCCGAATCGCACCCGGTGAAGCTGGCCCGCTGGGAACTGAGCTGCCTGCTGCAGATCTACGCCCCGGGCTCTCTGCGCTGGTACGCGAAGCAGATGCGGGTGGAGAAGGAGTACGCCGGCCGCACGCTGGTGCTGCACCGCCAGCCCGACGGGGTGGTGGCCTTCAACCCGCCGCAGAACGCCCCGCTGCCCAGCGCCGCGCTGTGCGTGCTGGCGCTGATGGCCGGCAACGCCGTGGTGGTGCGCGCACCCCGCAGCATCGCGCTGAGCACCATGTGGCTGTTGCGCGACATCGTGGCTCCGCTGCTGGAGGAGCTGGACGCGCCCGCGGGGGTGCTCAACGCGGTGTGCAGCAATCCGAAGCAGACCCTGGACCGCTGGATCGCCGACCCGCTGATCAACGACATCTTCTACATCGGGGGCAGCCAGGAGGGCCTGCGCTTCGAGCAGCAGTGCGTGGCGCACGGCAAGAAGCCCATCCTCGAACTCGCCGGCAACGACGGCATCGTGGTGTGGAAGGACGCCGACGTGAAGTGGGCGGCCGAGGCCATCACAGAGGCCTTCTACGGCTCCGGCCAGATATGCATGGTGCCCAACTATGTGCTGGTCCACCCGGATGTCGCCGAGGAGCTGATCGCCGAGGTGAAGGAGCAGGTCAAAGGCATCAAGCCGGGCCTGCCCGAGGAGGAGGACGTGCTGCTGTCGCCGGTGCGGCGCAGCGAGCGCTTCTTCCGGCTGCTGCGCCAGGCCCTGGACAACGGCGCCGAACTCGTCACCGGCGGGCACCGTATGGAGCTGGACGGCACGGTGTCGGAAACGGGCGTCTTCCTGCAGCCGACGGTGGTGCGGGTGGACGGACTGGACCGGGCCCGCACCTACGACGTGGTGCGGGAGGAGACGTTCTTCCCGCTCATCCCGGTCGTGGTGGCCGAACGCGACAACGACGAGGCACTCCTCGAGGCGTTCCTGCAGTTCGTCAACAGCAACGACTACGGGCTGCGCAACTCGCTGTGGTCGCGCTCCGACCACGTGGTCGAGACCTTCGTGCGCCGGGTCGTCAACGGCGGTCTGCTGAAGGTCAACGACTCCCACATCGGCTTCCTGCCGTACCTGCCCAGCCACGGCGGAACCGGCCGTACCGGCGGCGCCTTCGGCGAGGCCAACTACCCGATGCTCAAGACCTCGCACGTGCAGGGGGTCAGCATCGCCCGCGGCGTCAGCCCGTACGACGCGGTGTTCGGCGCCTGACCACAGGCACCCTCGTTCTTCCGGAGGTTTTCCATGCGTTCCCTCGAGACCGCCCGTTCCGTCTGCGAGCAGTTCCATCCCGGACTGCTCAAGGAACTCGAGCAGATCCCCCACGCCGACCGCGAGCGACCCGGCAGCCCGGTGATCGACCTGTTCCGCATCCACGGCGGAGTCGGTCTGCTGATTCCGCAGGAGTACGGCGGCCACGGCGCCGACCCGCTGGACGCGCTGAGGGTGCAGCTGGCGCTGGGCGCGGTGTCCCCCTCGCTGGTCGCGGCGGTGTCCATGCACCACTTCACCGCCGCGATGCTCTACGCGCTGGCGGTCAAGGCGGGCCGGCTCACGGACGCGCAGACCGCGCTGCTGCACCGGGTCGTGCAGGATCAGCTGGTGATGGCCTCCGGCTGGGCCGAGGGCCGGACCGCGCAGAACATCCTCAGGCCGGCGGTGACCGCGCGGCCGGTCGAGGGCGGGTTCCTGCTCAGCGGCGCCAAGAAGCCGTGCAGCCTGTCCCGCTCGATGAGCCTGCTCACGGCGAGTGTCGCCATCCACGGCGAGGACGGCGGCGTTCCGGAGCTGGCGCTCGCCCTGGTGCCGGCCGACGCCCCCGGCCTGTCCGTGCACCCGTTCTGGGGCAGCGAACTGCTGGCGGGCGCGGAGAGCGATGAGGTGCGTCTGGAGGACGTGTTCGTGTCGGCCGACATGGTGGTGCGGGCCGGTGCCGACGATCCGCATCGCCTGGACGACCTGCAGTCGGCCGGGTTCGTGTGGTTCGAGATGCTGATCTCCGCCGGGTACGCGGGCGGCGCGATGGCGCTCGTGGAGCAGGTGCTGGAGCGGGAACGCGGCAGCGCCGCGGAACGGGCCGCCCTCGCCGTCGACATGGAGGCCGCCGTAGCGCTGCTGGAGGGTGTCGCCCGGGCGACCGGTCCGGAGCCGGGCGACGAGGAGTCGGTGGCCCGCGTCCTGGTGGCCCGCTACGCCGTCCAGAACGCCCTGCCGGACATCGCCTCGCGCGCCCTGGAGCTGCTCGGCGGCACGGACTTCATCAAGAACTCCGCGCCCGCGCAGACCGCAGCGGCGCTGCGCGCCCTCGCCTTCCACCCGCCGTCCCGCGCCGCCGCCGCCGAACCGCTGCTGCGGTACTTCGCCGGGGGCGAACTGGTCCTGTCCTGAGCAGGCCTCCCGACTACCCCACACCCTTGGAGTGAGCGACACGTGACCGTCATCCAGGAACCACCCGCGGCATCGTCCGCGGAGGCCGAGGCGCAGATCCTCGGACTGTACCGGGCCCATCTGAGCAAGGGCCGGGCCACCCTCGCCGAGTTGTTCGGCAGCCACATGGAGGTGGCGTCCGAGGGTGCCTGGCTCACCACGAGCGACGGCGAACGCTTCCTCAAC
The DNA here is from genome assembly GCF_044755265.1 of Streptomyces sp. NPDC092370. Lineage (NCBI taxonomy): Bacteria > Bacillati > Actinomycetota > Actinomycetes > Kitasatosporales > Streptomycetaceae > Streptomyces > Streptomyces sp. NPDC092370. Next base: position 395,873 of record NZ_JBIVQO010000006.1, read on the forward strand.
GCCGGCGGCTACGGCGTGTTCATCATGGGCGCCCGCCACCCGATCGTCATGGAGGAGGTGGAGCGCCAGCTGCGCACCCACCCCACGGCGACCCGCATCCTGCTGGAGCCGACCGTGGCCCGTGCGGCCGAGTCGCTGGTCTCCGTGCTGCCACCCGGCCTGGACCGGGTGCACTTCGCGCTGTCGGGTGCGGAGGCGGTGGAGACCGGGCTCAAGCTGGCCCGCGCGAACGGCTTCAAGCGGACGGTGTCGATGCGCGGCGGCTACCACGGCAAGACGCTGGGCGCCCTGTCGGCCACCGCCAAGGACGTCTACCAGCAGCCGTTCCGCCCCCTGGTGCCGGACTTCCTGCATCTGCCGTACGGCGACGCGGACGCCCTGGAGGCCGAGCTGGCCGCACACCCGGGCGAGGTCTGCGTGATACTCGAACCGGTCCAGGGCGAGGGCGGTGTGATCATCCCCCCCAAGGGCTACCTCAAGCGGGTCGAGGAACTGGTCCGCGAGTACGGCGGCTTCCTGATCCTCGACGAGGTGCAGTCCGGCTTCGGGCGGCTCGGCGAGTGGTGGGGCGCGGACATCGACGGCATCGTCCCGGACGTCCTGCTCACCGGCAAGGCACTGGGGGGCGGGGTGATGCCCGTCTCGGCGGCCGTCGCCACCCGCAAGGCGTTCCGCCCCTTCGACAAGGACCCCTACGTCCACACCGCCACCTTCTCCGGTCAGCCCGTGCTGATGGCCGCTGTCCAGGGCGCGATCCGGGCGGTGAAGGAGGAGCGGCTGGTCACCCGGGCGATGGCCCTCGGCGCCCGGCTGCTGCCGCGGATCGCCGAGATCGCCCACCGCAACATCCCCGACCTGGTGGTGGACGTGCGCGGCCGGGGTCTGCTGATCGGCGTGGAGCTCGTCGAGGCCGGGCTGGCCGGCGAGCTGCTGATCGAACTGTTCAACCACGGCGTGGTCGCCAACCACTCCATGAACGGCAGCTCGGTCGTGCGGTTCACCCCGCCCGCCGTGCTCGGCGACACCGACGTGGACTTCCTCCTCAACTCCTTCGACCTGGCCACCCGCGACCTCGTACGGGGCGCGGCCAAGATGCCGGAAGGCGGTAACTGATCGTGCGGCACGTCGAACTCGATGCCCTGATACCCGCGGAGCAGGCCGAAACGGTCCTGCACGCCGTACGGCGCTGGGAGCGGTACCCGGACCTGGCGCCCCACGTCAACGCGACCACGGTGCACGCCGCCTACCCCGCCGCGGACGCCTCCTCCAGCTGGGAGCTGCACTTCCGCAGCGGCCTGCTGCGCTGGACTGAGGACGACACCGTCGAGCCGGAGTGCGGCGAGATCCGCTTCGAGCAGAGCGACGGCGACTTCGACTCCTTCTCCGGGACCTGGTCGATCACGCAGGCCGGCGACGACGTCGCGGTCCGCTTCGACGCCGACTTCGACTTCGGCATCCCGAGCCTGGAGGGCATCCTCGACCCGATCGCCGAACGGGTCATCAAGGAGACCGTCGCCTGGGCCCTGACCGGCCTGTTCCCGGCCACCCGCATCCAGGGCGGCATCGAACTGACCACGCCCGCCGCGGTCGGCGCGTAGGAACGCCGAGGAGCTGACCATGGACCAGGCGAACCCCTTCGAAACACCGCGGACGTTCTCGCTGCACCGCGCCGAGTACCTGGTGGGTCTGGCCGTCACCACCGGTCTGATCATCGCCCACTTCGACGAGATCCGCTGGCTTCCGGCGATCGGGCTGTTCCTCTACATCGACCTCATCGGTTACATCCCGGGCGCGATCGCCTTCCGGCGCAGCGGTGGGCGGCCCATCCACAAGGCGTACTACGTCCTGTACAACGTGATGCACAGCTTGATCACGCAGGGCGTGGTGGCCGCGCTGTGGTGCTGGCTGGTGAAGCCGGAGTGGGCGCTGCTGGTGCTGCCGTTCCATCTCTTCGGCGACCGCGGCCTGTTCGGCAACTTCATGAAGTCCTTCGCACTGCCCTTCGAGCCGGTGCGCCAGCCCGGCTACCTGCGGCTCCTGGACGACCTGGGCCTGCCCCGCCCCGCGCCGGTGGGGCACGCCCAGGACCCGGCCCCGGTCGGGCACGTCCCGGCCCGCCCGGCACGTGAGCGGGAGGTCGTGCGATGAGCACCGCGACGGACCTGCGCACGGCCGCGCCCCCGACGCCGGCCGTGGCGCCCCGCAGGGGGACGGGGACGCACCGCCCCGTGCGGCAGGACCCGGCCGAGCGGCGGCGGGCGCTGTACCACCTGGCCTCCCCCGTGTCGGTGCTGACGACCGGCCCCGAGGGCCGCATGCACGGCACCACCGCGAGCACGGTGACCCTGGTGTCGCGCGAGCCGCTGCTGGTGGGCGTCGCGCTGCGGGCGGGGTCGTCGTTCGCCCGGCTGGCCGCCGCGGAGGGACGGTTCGCGATCAACGTGCTGCGCAGTGAGCAGGCTGACGTGGCACGCCGGTTCGCCGACAGCGGCCGCCCCGACGGCAGCGCCCAGTTCGCGGGCCTGCCCTGGACGGCGGACCCGTACGCGCACGCCCCGCTGATCGCGGGCGCGCTCGCCCATTACACCTGCCGCTTCCACTCCGTGCACACCGCGGGCGACAGCGAGCTGCTGCTCGGCTACGTCGTGCGCGCCACGGCGGACGCGGGGCTCCCCCTGCTCAGCTATGCCGGCGGCCTGTATGCCGGCTCCCTGCTCCCGGCGAAGGAGGACACCGCATCATGACCGCACCCGTGGCTCCCGAGGCGGACTGGGACGAGGCGCCCGGTCTGCTGGACGGCGCGAAGGAGCTCGCCCTCGGCCCCGAGGAGTGCGACCTCGCCTACTGGATCACCTCGGTGGCCCAGGGAACGCTGCGCGAGCGCGGTGTGACCGGCCACCACGAGAACGCCGTCGTGCCGGACTTCCTGAAGAAACCCGGTCCGCTGCGCGAGGCGCTGGTACTGGAGTTCGGCTTCCGCGGACTGTCGGAGGAGCTGGCCACCCGGCTGCTCGGCCACTACGTGTCGATCGCACCCGGGATCCCGGAGATGGAGTTCTACGCCACCCAGCTGCTCGACGAGGCGCGGCACGCCCGGGTCTTCCGCAACCACCTGGTGGAGTTGGGGGAGCCCGCGGACACGCTGCTGAAGGACATCGACGAGATGGCCCGGGACTACCGCAAGCGCGTCCTGGACCCGGTGGTCGACTTCACGCTGGACATCGTCCGCGACCAGGCCGACTTTCCCGGCGGTGTGGCCGTGTTCGCGATCGTCATCGAGGGCGTGCTGGCCCCGGCGGCCGAGCTGAGCGAGCGCAAGTGGACTCCGCTGTCCCCGGCCACCGGCGAGATCTCCCGGGGCACCGCCATCGACGAGATCCGCCATCTGACCGTCGCCAGCACCATCCTGCGCGATCACGTGGAGGCGCACCCGGAGTACCGGCCCCGCCTCCTCGAGATCCTGCGGGCCGGCGTGCGGCTGTGGGACGAGATCCCCGACCGGGAGTTCGTCATCCACCGCGAGGAGCTGTTCCAGGAGGGCATGCTCCAGCACGCCGACAAGATCGGCGACTACGAGATCTGGCCCGGTGTGCGGATGCTCGACACCACCCCGGAGCAGCGCTACGACATGGCCGAGCAGTGGACCGACGAGATGGCCGAGGCCCGCATGAAGTACATGGGCCTGCCGCTGGAGGTCCTCAGCAGTCCAGGAGCGGGCGCATGAGCACCGGCCGGGCCGCCGTGATCTGCGGTATCGGGTCGTACGTCCCGCCCGATGTGGTGACCAACGACGACCTGGCCCGGCGGCTGGACACCTCCGACTCGTGGATCCGGTCGCGCACCGGGATCGCCCGGCGGCACGTGGTCTCCTCCGGCACCGCTACCGGTGACCTGGCGGTGGAGGCGGGCCTGAGAGCGCTGAAGTCGGCGGGCGACGACCGGGTCGGGGCGGTGGTGCTGGCCACCACCACCCCGGACCAGCCGTGCCCCGCGACCGCTCCGCAGGTCGCGGCACGGCTCGGACTCGGGCAGGTGGCCGCTTTCGATGTGTCCGCCGTCTGCTCCGGCTTTCTGTACGGGCTGGCCAGTGCGGCGGGGCTGATCGCGGCCGGGGTCACGGAGAGCGTGCTGCTGATCGCGGCGGACGCGTTCACCACGATCATCAACCCCGAGGACCGCACCACCGCGGTGATCTTCGCGGACGGCGCGGGCGCGGTGGTGCTGCGCGCGGGCCGTGCCGACGAGGCCGGGGCGATCGGTCCGATGGTCCTGGGCAGCGACGGCGCGCTGAGCCACCTCATCGAGGTGCCGGCGGGAGGTTCCAGGCAGCGGTCGTCCGGGCGACCGGCCGCGCCGGAGGACCACTACTTCAGGATGCTGGGCCGGGAGACCTACCGGCACGCGGTGGAGACCATGGCCGCCACGTCCGCCGAGGCGGCCGGACGGGCGGGCTGGCAGCCGGCCGACGTCGACCGGTTCGCCGCGCACCAGGCCAACGCCCGGATCCTGGAGGCGGTTTCGGAGCGGCTCGGCATTCCCACCGAGCGCCGGCTGAGCAACATCGCACGGGTCGGCAACACCGGCGCCGCCTCCCTGCCGCTCCTGCTGGCCGAGTCCGCGGCGGAAGGCCGGCTCGCCGCCGGGCACCGTCTGCTGCTGACCGCGTTCGGCGGCGGGCTGTCCTGGGGTGCGACCACCCTGGTCTGGCCGGAGCTGCAGGTTTTCTGACCCACCGTCACCCACGCGTCGAGCCGGCGGGCAGACCCGCACGAGCCCTCTCGGCCCGAGCAGTACGCGGAGTGCGTACACCTTCGGATTCATCTTCGAAAGGAAACCGACATGCTGGAGCAGCTCAAGGAAATCCTGTCCAACAAGCTCAAGGTGTCGTCCGAGGCGATCAGCCCTGAGGCCACCCGGGAGGACATCGAGCTCGACTCGCTGGCCGTGGTGGAGCTGTCGTTGCTGCTGAAGTCCGAGCTGGACCTGGACATCAGTGACGACGACCTGATGGAGGCTCAGACCGTGGCCGACATGGTGCGGCTCATGGAGGAGCGGAGTGCGACGGTCTGATGGCCGCCATGGACATCGCCGTCACCGGGCTCGGCCTGGTCACCCCGGGCGGTATCGGGGTCGGGCCGAGCTGGGCGGCGGTCTGCGACGGCAGGCCGGCCGCCGCCCTCGATCCCGTGCTGGCGGACAACCCCGTACGTATCTCCTGCCGTGTACCCGGCTTCGATCCGGAGCAGTTGCTCAGCGCCCGGCGGGCGCACCGCCTGGACCGGTTCGTGCAGTTCGCGCTGGTCGCCGCGCACGAGGCGGTGGCCGACGCGGGCCTTGACCCCCAGACCTGGGACGGGGCACGGGTGGGCGTGGTGCTGGGCTGCGCCGACGGCGGCCCGGGGACGGTCGAGGAGCAGCACCACGTGCTGTGCGAGCAGGGCGCCGACCGGGTCTCGCCGCTGTTGCTGCCCATGCAGCTGCCGAACATGCTGGCCGGGCAGACGGCCATCGAGTTCGGTGCGACCGGCCCCAACCTGGTGGTGGCCACCGCCTGCGCCTCGGGCGCGACCGCCATCGGGACGGCCCGGGACCTGCTCACCCTCGGCCGCTGCGACATCGTCCTGGCGGGCGGCAGCGAGGCCATGATCACTCCCCTGGTCATGGCCGGCTTCGCCCAGATGGGTGCGCTGTCGAAGCGGCACGACGACCCGGCGTCCGCGTCCCGCCCGTTCGACGCCGACCGGGACGGATTCGTCGCCGGCGAGGGCGCCGGGATCCTCGTCATGGAACGTGTCGCGGACGCCCGCGCCCGCGGCGCCCACGTCCACGGCCGGATCGTCGGTTACGGCGCCACCGCCGACGCCCACCACATGACGTCGCCGCATCCGGACGGCGCCGGCATCGAGGCGGCCGTACGCGCGGCCCTCGCCGACGCCGGCGCCGACCCGGACGATGTGCAGCACGTCAACGCCCACGGTACGTCGACGCCGCTGAACGACCTGGCGGAAGCGCGCATGATCCGGCGGACCCTGCGCGGGGACCCGCTGGTCACTTCCACGAAAGGAGTCACCGGACACCTGCTGGGTGCGGCGGGGGCGGTCGAGGCCGCGTTCACCGTGCTCAGCGTCGAACACGGCCTCGTCCCGCCCATCGCCGGGCTCGTCATGCCCGACGCGCGGGTCGAGATCAAGCTCGCCCAGACGCCCACGTCCATGCCGATCGATCTCGCCGTGAGCAACTCACTGGGTTTCGGCGGCCAGAACACGGCCCTGGCCATCGCGCCGGCCTAGGACATGGGACGCCACACGCCCTGGTGGCGAGACGCACCGGCAGCCGTCCGCGCGGATCCCGAGCGGGCGGCTGCCGGTCGTCGTAGGCGCGGCACCCGCCGAGCGCGCAGCCATGGGGGCGGCCCGTGGTGCCCGCGCCCGCCTCCTGCCCCTGTCCCTGTCCCTGTCCCGCCGTGAAGGTCCCATGCCCGCCGGAGGTTCCCCGCCGAGTACCGGCACCCCGTCACCGGGGCGGCTCGGCACCGGTCACGTCCCGTTCCAGGCCGTCGCCGCGGCGGCCCCGCCGGTGACGGACGGCACCGTACCGCTCGCGTTCGTCCTCGGCGGCGGCACGGGGCGGCCGTCCGCCCTCCCCTTCACCGGAATCACCCTGCTGTGCCTCTCCCCCGGGCACGCGGTCGGGCGCCCTTCGCAGGGCAGATGCCGGCCCCGTGCCCGCCATGGACGCCACACCCCGCCCCACGTCAGGAGTCAGCCATGCACGACACCAATGAGCTGCTGAAGGACGGGCCGGACACAGTACGCCGGCTGGCCCGCCGCCGCTACGACCTCGACCCGGCCGCCCTGTCCGACGCGCTGCGCGAGCGGAACGACGCGCAGGCGGAGGTGACGCGGCTGCGCACCGAGCTGAACCGCACGGCGAAGGCCCGCCGCTCCGGACCGCCGCCCGAGGCGGAGAAGGAGGCCGCACGCGCGCTCCGCGCCGAGGTGCAGCGGGCCGAGGCCGCCGCCCGCACGGCCGCCGCCCGGTTGACCGATCTGCTGCTGTCCATCCCCAACGTGCCGCTGGACTCCGTCCCGGACGGCGACTCCGAGAAGGAGGCGGTGGAGATACGCCGGGGCGGTCCGGCGCCTCGTCCGGCGGACGGCGCCCGCCACCACGCCGAGATCGGCGAGTCACTGGGCATCCTGGACGGCCCGACGGCGGCGAAGCTGTCCGGTGCCCGGTTCAGCGTCGCCCGCGGCGCCGGGGCACGCCTGGAGCGGGCGCTCGGCGACTTCTTCCTCGACCTGCACACCCGGGAGCACGGCTACACCGAGCAGTCCGTGCCGTTCCTGGTCGGCCGCGACACCATGACCGGCACCGGACAGCTCCCCAAGTTCGAGGAGGACCTGTTCCGCACCCGGGTCGGCGACCGGGAACTGTTCCTGATCCCCACCGCCGAGGTGCCGCTGACCAACCTGGTGGCCGGGCAGCTCCTCGACGCCCGCGAGCTGCCGTACGCCTTCACCGCGCGCACCCCCTGCTTCCGCGCGGAGGCGGGGGCGTACGGCCGGGACACCCGGGGCATCCTGCGGCTGCACCAGTTCGAGAAGGTCGAGCTGGTGCGCATCTGTGCACCCGAGGACGCGCAGGCGCAGCTGGAGCTCATGGTGAACCACGCCGAGGAGTGCCTGCGTCGCCTCGAACTCGCCCACCGCGTCGTCCTGCTGCCCGCGGGCGACATGGGCTTCGCGGCGCGGATGACGTACGACATCGAGGTGTGGCTGCCGGGCAGCGGCTCCTACCGCGAGATCTCCTCCGTCTCCGACTGCGGCACGTTCCAGGCACGCCGGGCGGACATCCGGGTCAAGCGGCCGGACGGCCGCAGGACGCCGGCCGCCACGCTCAACGGCTCGGCGCTGCCGATCGGCCGCACGATCGCCGCACTGCTGGAGCAGGGCGTCCAGGAGGACGGTTCGGTGCTGCTGCCCGAGGCACTCGTCCCGTACACCGGTTTCCGCCGGATCCTGCCGGGCGGCGCGACCGAGTGACAAACGCGAGAGGGGCGGGCGCCGGGACCTCGTCCCGGCTCCCGCCCCTCTTCGTTGTACGGGCGCTTCAGGCGCCCATCATGTGCACGCCGCCGTCCACGTGCACGATCTCCCCCGTCGTGCGGGGGAAGAAGTCCGACAGCAGCGCGACCACACCGCGCGCGGCCGGATCCGGGTCGGTGAGGTCCCAGCCGGCCGGAGCCCGGTGCTCCCAGACCTGGGCGAGTTCCGGGAAGCCGGGGATGGATCGGGCGGCCATGGAGCGCAGCGGCCCGGCGGCGACGAGGTTGCAGCGGACACCGCGTCCGCCCAGGTCTCGGGCCAGGTAGCGGCTGGTCGACTCCAGCGCCGCCTTGGCGACGCCCATCCAGTCGTAGTGCGGCCAGGCGACGGCGGCGTCGAAGGTGAGCCCGACCACCGAGCCGCCGCGCGGCTCCATCAGCGGAAGGCAGGCGGTGGTGAGCGCCTTGAGGGAGTACGCCGACACCTGCACCGCGGTCGACACGTCCGCCCAGTCGCCCTCGAGGAAGGAGAAAGCACCCTGCGGGCCGTAGGCGATGGAGTGCACGAGGCCGTCGAGGGAGTCGGTGTGTTCCCGGACCCGGTCCGCGAGGGTGTCCAGGTGGCCCTGGTCGGTGACGTCCAACTCGATCACCGGGGCGGGCTTGGGCAGCTGTGCGGCGACGCGTTCGATCAGGGAGAGCCGCCCGAAGCCCGTGAGGACGATCTCGGCGCCCTCCTCCTGGGCGATGCGGGCCGCGTGGAAGGCGATGGACGCGTTCGTGACCACTCCGGTCACCAGGACGCGCTTGCCGGCGAGGAGTCCGCTCATGCCCGGGCCACCGCCCCGGGAAGCTCCCGCACCAGCGGGGAGTCGTGGTCGAGGGCGCCGAGGGCGCCGGCGCCGCCGGGTGAGCCGAGACCGGCGAAGAACTCGGCGTTGGAACCGGCGTGGTCGCCCCACTCGGCGGGCACGTCGTCCTGGTAGTAGATGGCCTCGACGGGGCAGACCGGTTCGCAGGCCCCGCAGTCGACACATTCGTCCGGATGGATGTACAGAGCGCGGCTGCCCTCGTAGATGCAGTCCACGGGGCACTCGTCGACGCAGGAGCGGTCCTTGACGTCGACGCAGGGCAGGGCGATGACGTAAGCCATCGTCAACTCCTTCACTCGGCAGGGATGTTCTTTCGGACCGGGGACTCGGCGATCGGTTCCCCGGTGGTCCGCTCGCCCAGCATCAGGACGGTGGCGGCGAGGGCGGCCATGGCGGCGGCGATGACCGCGAAAAGGGCCCCGGGGCCGTGCGACTCCAGAACGGGCAGCAGGACGAACGGCAGTGCGGCGGCGCTGAGTTTGGACAGGGAGTAGGCGGCGCCCGAGGCGGTGGCACGGATGGCGGTGGGGTACTGCTCGGAGAGGTACACGTGCGAGACGCTGGAGAAGACGTTGCTGCACAGCGTGTAGAGGAATCCGAACGCCACGATGAGGGCGGGCGATCCGGCGTAGGCGAAGCCCAGACCGCACGCGACCATCGCCGCGGCGGAGGCGGCCACCAACGTCCTGCGCTCCATGCGGTCGACGATCGGCAGCGCGAGCGCCGATCCGATCGGGTAGCCCAGGAAGGACAACGCGGTGAAGCCGAGGCCGGCGACGATGTCGTAGCCCTTGGCGGCGAGGATCTGCGGGGCGAGCGTGCCGAAGCCGTAGTAGCCGACCACGGAGAGCACGCAGAAGATCCACAGGACCACGGTGCGGCGCCGCATGCCGGGGCGGAACACGTCGCGCAGACGCGGTTGTTCGGCGGCGAGGGCTTCCGGCGCGGCCGGGACCGCGGGGAGGGGCCGCACGGACGCCTGAGCCTCCATCCGCCCCACCAGCTCCTCCGCCTCCGCGACGCGGCCCTGGGCCGCCAGCCAGCGCGGGGACTCGATCAACCGGCGGCGCAGCACCCACACCACGGCCGAACCCAGCGCGCCGATGACGAACAGCCAGCGCCAGCCGTCCACGCCCAGCGGGGTCAGCGGCACCAGCCACAGCGCGGCGAAGCCGACTGCGGGCACCCCGCAGAAGGCGAGGGTGTAGGCCCAGGCGATGTACCGGCCGCGCCGTTTGGCGGGCAGCACATCGGCCAAGTAGCAGTCGGACAGCACCTGTTCGGCGCCGATTCCGATACCTGCCAGGAAGCGGGTGGCAATCAGCCAGGTCGCGTTCGGTGAGAAGGCGCCGAGCAGGGAGAAGCCCGAGTAGATCGCGAGGTTGATCAGGAAGGCGCGGCGCCGGCCGAACCGGTCGGCGATCCGGCCGAGCACCAGCGAACCGATGAACTGGCCGATGAACACGGAGGCCAGGACGAGCTTGAGCTCGGTCGCGCCGAAGGCGAAGTCGTCCTGGAGCACCTTGGCGATGGTGCCCGACAGGTTGTTCTCGAAGGTGTCGAAGAGCAGGCCGACACCGATGACCGCCGTGAGTCTGCGGTGCATCGGTGTGATCGGCATGCGGTCCAGGCGGACCCCGATCGCGGCGGGAGCGGCGAGGCCGCTCGGCGCCGTGGTGGTCTGGGACATGGGAGGCTCCTTGGAACTGCTGGATCCTGGGAAGGAACCGCCCGGGCCGCCGGCCGGCCCGGGCGTACGGCCCGGGGGTCCGGGGCTGTGGGGCTGTGGGACTGGGGGATGGGGGAACGCCGGGAACGCGCACGAAGCGGAGGGGAGGAGCGGGTTCAGGCGGCCCGGGCGGCCCGCCGGATCTCCTCCTCCACGTCACCGCGCCGCACGGGCGCGCTGACCTCGTGCAGATAGGAGGCGACCTCCTTGTACGAGGCCCAGAAGCCGACCTCGTGGTACGGCACGCCGCGCTCGGCGCAGTACTCGCGGGTCAGCTCCCGGGCGCGCGGGAGGTTCTTCTGCGGCATGGCCGGGAACAGGTGGTGTTCGACCTGGTAGTTGAGGCCGCCGTAGAGGAAGTCGACCAGGCGGTTGGGGCGGATGTTGCGGGAGGTGAGGACCTGGCGCTCCAGCCAGTCGAGGCTCTCCTCCTCACCGTCGCGGACCTGCATGCCCTTGTGGTTGGGGGCGAAGATCATGCCGAAGTAGACGCCCAGGCAGGCGTGCTGCACCGCGAGGAAGGCGATCGCGAGGCCCGGGGACAGCACGGTGAAGACGAGCGTGAGGTAGACGGTTGCGCGCAGCAGGAGCAGGAACGACTCGAGTACGGGCCGCTTGGTCTTGCCCTGTGCGATCGACACCACGGCCGTCCGGAGCATCTTGAAGTTCTCCAGGACGAGCAGCACGAAGAACAGCACGCTCTGGTAGCGCACGACGAACTTCTGCGTGCCGCGCCGGCTCGGGTACTGCTTGATGTCGAAAATCGCGGTGCGCCGGCCGATGTCCGGGTCCATGTCGAGGTGGTTGGGGTTGCTGTGGTGCCGGTTGTGGTGGTTGACCCACCAGCCGTAGCTGACCCCGTTGATGAGGTTGGCGTGGATGTAACCGACGGCGGAAGCGGCCTTCTTGCCGCGGAACATGGCCTTGTGTCCGGCGTCGTGCCACATGAAGGCCGACTGGCCGCCGCACAGGCCCATCCACAGGGCGGTCAGCAGCTGCCACCAGGAGTCGCCGAGCGCGAAGAACGCGGCGAACCCGACCAGCAGCAGGGTGGTGTTCAGGGCCAGGCGGCCCACGTAGTAGCGCGGGTCGAGGTCGAGGAGACCTTCCGCCTTGACGCGTTTGAGGAGCTCGGCGAAGGATGCCGAGGCCCCGGTGCGCTGCCCGGCGTCCGCGACGGCGCCGGCTTGCTGTATCTGCGGCTGCATGCGTTGCTCTCCTTGGGAGAAGTACCCGGTTCGGGCGGCGGCGCCGCTGCCCCGCGGACCTGCGGGCGCCGCGAGTCGACAGTGCTCCCGCTGCGGTCAGGAACGCGCGGGCGGTGTCCGCCCGGTGGCCCGGGCAGACCGGAGTACGCGCCGCTCCCCCGCCCGGGCCACCGGGCGAACGTGTGTCCAGCGTGGTGCGCCGCGCTGATGTGGCACTGATACCGGTCTGACCGGCGGCCGACGTGGCGTTCAGGCGGTGGTCGTGCGCAGCCGCTCGTCGAGCGCCCGGACAGCGTTGTCCGCGGCACGCGCCACGTCCTGGTCGTCGGGAGCGCCGATGACGGCCATGAGCTGCTCGACGACGGTGTGCTGGAGTACTTCGGTTTCGACAGTGGGCTCGGGGATGGCGCTCATCTTGGACGACTCCTGTTCCGTGAAAGGTGCGGGAAGGCCTGCTCCGGTACCTCAGAAGGCGTTGCAGGCGCGGAAGACGTGGGCGAATCCGGGGAGCGAGGCCTGAGGGCCGTCGAAGGCGACGTACTCCGGGATGACCACGTCCGGAGCCCACTTCTGCTTGTAGGCGAGCTGCGTCTGCGCCGGGTACAGCGCGGCGCCCTCGGCCCACAGCGCATGCATCAGCCACTGGAACGCCGGGCTGTGGCCGTCGAGTTCGTGGCCGGCGTCCAGGCCGGTGAACGGGGTGAATCCGAAGTGCAGCCACTCGACGCCCTCGGCCCGGAACACCTCGATGGCGTGCGCGTTGATGGCCTCCATGAGGCCCGGCGAGTCGTCCGGGAGGCGGCGGCTCAGGTCGTGCATCCAGCCGGCGCGGCTTCCGTAGACCGGCGAGTACGAGATGTACGCAACCGGCTTGCCGTCGATGGTGCCGCTGAACAGTCGGCGGTGCGCCTGCACCTCGCCGCCGATCTGCCCGACCAGGAACTCCAGTTGCCGTGCCCCGCCCTTGGAGCCGAGCCAGGCCTCGTCGATCGCGGCGATCGCCTGCTGCCAGTCCTCCGCCGGGACTTCCCGGACCACCAGGCCGTTGCGGCGAGCCCGGGAGATCTTGTTGCGCAGCTGCATGAAGCGGGTGCCGCGCAGCGTGAACTCCGGCAGGCTCACGGCCCAGGAGGCGCCGACCTGGTTGACGGTGAAGCCACGGCGGACGTAGTGCTCGGCGTCGGCGCGCTGGAGCTGGATGCCGACGAGGGTGCGGCCCTCGTCGCGCACGTGCCGGCGGAAACCGTCCAGGAGGGGTTCGTAGGCGTCCTTCGCCGCGAAGGGGCCGCCGAACTGGACGGCGTACCGACCCGTGCGGCGGTACACCACGATGCCGTCTGCACCGGGCATCGTGAATATGCTGTTTCCGCTGTTGAGCGCCAGGAAGGCGCTCGGATTCCCACTTGCGGTGTGCGTGCGTATCGCGTCGAGAACCGGATTGCCGGTCGTGGTCGCGGTCATTTCCTTTCCCCTTCCGGGAGCGGTTGCTTTCGACCCGAGTAGAGCACCGGTGCCATCCGCGAGGAAAGACCTGACAGGAATTCGTCGACCACGTCAGAGACGTGTCAGCGTCCCGTCAGGAACCCCTGCCAATGTTGTTGACGTGACCGGCACGGAAAAACGAAAGCCGGGAACGAGGAGAGGTGCCCGGAGCGGCTTAACGGGGACCAACGAGCACGCCTCAAGGTCGGGCCACAACAGCCCACGCAGGTTCGAATCCTGCCCTCTCCGCAAAGGCGGCACCACACACAACGCCGCCACCCAGGA
>NZ_JBIVQO010000006.1:409592-455639 GCF_044755265.1 Streptomyces sp. NPDC092370
GCCCACGCAGGTTCGAATCCTGCCCTCTCCGCAAAGGCGGCACCACACACAACGCCGCCACCCAGGAGAGGTGCCCGGAGCGGCTTAACGGGGACCAGCGAGCACGCCTCAAGGTCGGGCCACAACAGCCCACGCAGGTTCGAATCCTGCCCTCTCCGCCATACCGATTCCCGGCATCGGACCCCCCTTCCGCGGCCCCGCCCCACCGGCCGCGTGTCACACCGATGCCGTACGGACCGCCGGCAATCCCCCGGCCCGGCGGGCTCACACCCCGGCGTACCGCCCGAAGACGGCGGCACGCCGGGGTGCGCGGCGTGCGCGCCCGGGCTCTTCACTCCATCGGGTCATTCCGCTTGTGGCGTCCTACAGGACAACGACGCAGGTCAGCGCGCTGACGAGCGCGATCATCGAACCCGCCAGAAAAAATACCTTCTCAAAGGAATTATTCTGTGGAACGATACGGGCGGGTGGAAGCTCAGAGCGTGCATCACCCCGGTACAACGCCGCGCGCGGGCCTCCGCGGTCCCAAGCCACGGCGTGGACCGCCGTGACGAGACCACACCCGCCCTCGGCCTCACCGATCGTCAAAGGGGGGAAACGCCATGCTGAGGTTCTCGCTCCTCGGGGCGCTCCAGATCCACACCGCATCAGGCCCTGCAGAGATTTCCGGCGATCTCCAGCGGGCTCTCCTCCAGACGCTCCTCGCCAGTGAGGGCCAGCCCGTCTCCGGCGAGGCCCTCATCGAGGAGATGTGGGGCGAGCTCGCCCCGGACAACCATGCCAACGCGCTCCAGGCGCACATCAGCCGACTGCGCCGCAAGCTCCGCAGCCTGGAACCCGACCGCACCACCTCGCGCGTCATCATGTACCCCTCCGGCTACCGCATCACCGTCAACGAAGGCGAACTGGACGCGGCCGAGTTCATCAAGACGGTCCGCCAAGCGGAGGTCGCCGGACGCGACAACCCCGACAAGACCGCCCGGCTGCTCCGCCAGGCCCTGGCCATGTGGCGCGGTCCGGTCTTCGGTGGATTCCCCGGCGGCGCCCTGTGCCAACTGGCCGGCGCTCGCTACGAGGAGTACCGCATGCGGGCCATGGAGCTCCGCTTCGAAGCCGAACTGCGTCTCGGCCGGCACGCCGCCATCCTCGCCGAGCTCACCGAGACGCACACCAGCCACCCGCTCCGGGAACGCTTCTGCGAGCAGCTGATGATCGCCCTGTACTGCTCGGGCCGCCAGGCCGATGCTCTCGACGTCTTCCGCCGGATGCGCCGTCACCTCGCCGACGAGCTCGGCATCGAGCCCTCTCCCTCACTGCGCCACGTGGAGAGCGCCATCCTCTCCCACGACCCGGCCCTCACCGGCGAGGTCCGCAACCCCCTGCTCCTCCAGCTCACCTGAGCCGCCGGGCACGGCCGCCGGACGCGTAAGCGGCTCGTCAGCGCCCGGTCAGCGGCACTTGGCACCATCCGAAATGAAGTGGAACAGGCCCCTACCCTTTGGAGATCCCATGACCACGAGTCAGACCACGACGCATGCGCGGACGGCAGCCGGGTCCCCTGCGGCCGCGCGTCCGTTGAGGATGTTCCTCGCCCTCGACGCCGCCGTGACCGGCGCCAACGGCCTGATCTACCTGCTCGCCGCCGGCCCGGTCGGTGAGCTGCTCGGCCTCGACGCCGGCTTCCTGCGCGGCATCGGCGCCTTCCTCACGGTCTACGGCGTCCTCGTCGCCATCGCGGCGAGCCGCCCCGTGCCGCCGGTCACGCCCACCAAGCTGATCATCGAGGCCAACCTGCTCTGGGCGGTCGTGAGCATCGCCACCGCCGTCTTCGGCTGGTTCGGTCCGAACACGGTCGGCACGGTGTGGATCCCGCTCCAGGCAGCCGTCGTCGCGGCGTTCGCCTTCCTTCAGATGAGCGGCCTGCGCCGCCTCGGCAACTGACGACCCGTCATACTCAGGGGGAGACATGAGGTCCCACGTCGCGGAGCTGGCCGAGATACGCCAACAGGTCCTGAGCGGCCCCGGCGAGAAAGCGACGGCGGCGCAGCACGCCAAGGGCAAGCTGACGGCGCGTGAGCGCATCGAGCTGCTGCTGGACGAGGGCTCGTTCCGCGAGGTGGAACCCCTGCGCCGACACCGGGCCACCGGCTTCGGCCTGGAGGCCAGGCGGCCGTACACCGACGGCGTCGTCACCGGCTGGGGCACGGTGGAGGGCCGGACGGTGTTCGTCTACGCCCACGACTTCCGGATCTTCGGCGGTGCGCTGGGCGAGGCCCACGCCGCCAAGATCCACAAGATCATGGACATGGCGCTCTCGGCCGGGGCGCCCCTGGTCTCCCTCAACGACGGCGCCGGTGCGCGCATTCAGGAGGGCGTCACCGCCCTCGCGGGATACGGCGGCATCTTCCTGCGCAACACCCGGGCGTCCGGCGTCATCCCGCAGATCAGCGTGATGCTCGGCCCGTGCGCCGGAGGTGCCGCCTACTCCCCCGCGCTCACCGACTTCGTGTTCATGGTCCGGGACACCTCGCAGATGTTCATCACCGGTCCGGACGTGGTCAAGGCGGTCACCGGCGAGGAGATCACTCACAACGGCCTGGGCGGTGCCGACGTGCACGCCGAGACCTCCGGCGTGTGCCACTTCGCCTACAACGACGAGGAGACCTGCATCGCCGAGGTGCGCTACCTCCTCTCCCTCCTCCCCCAGAACAACCGGGGGAACCCGCCCCCGGTCCCGTGCGACGACCCCGTCGACCGCCGCTGCGACAGCCTCGCCGACCTGGTCCCCGCGGACGGCAACCGGCCGTACGACATGGCCGAGGTCATCGAGGAGATCGTCGACGACGGCGAGTACCTCGAGGTCCACGAGCGCTGGGCCCGCAACATCATCTGCGCGCTGGCCCGGATGGACGGCCGGGTCGTCGGCATCGTCGCCAACCAGCCCCGGGCGCTGGCCGGCGTGCTGGACATCGAGGCGTCCGAGAAGGCCGCCCGCTTCGTGCAGATGTGCGACGCCTTCAGCATCCCCCTGATCACCTTGCTCGACGTCCCCGGCTTCCTGCCGGGTGTGGACCAGGAGCACGGCGGAATCATCCGCCACGGCGCCAAGTTGCTGTACGCCTACTGCAACGCCACCGTGCCCCGCATCTCACTGATCCTGCGCAAGGCCTACGGCGGCGCCTACATCGTCATGGACTCCCAGTCCATCGGCGCCGATCTCACCTACGCCTGGCCGACCAACGAGATCGCCGTGATGGGCGCCGAGGGCGCCGCCAACGTCATCTTCCGCCGCCAGATCGCCGAGGCCGAGGACCCCGAGGCGATGCGGCGGAAGATGGTCAAGGAGTACAGGGCCGAGCTGATGCACCCCTACTACGCGGCCGAACGCGGCTTGGTCGACGACGTCATCGACCCCGCCGAGACCCGCTCGGTGCTCATCCGCTCCCTGGACATGCTCCGCACCAAGCACGCCGACCTGCCCTCCCGCAAGCACGGCAACCCCCCGCAGTGACAGCACGGCATCCCCTCAGTGACGGAGGAAACCCATGCCCACCCCCACTGCCCCCATCCGCATCGAGAAGGGCGAGGCCACGGAGGAGGAGCTCGCCGCCGTGGCGGTCCTGCTCCTCAGCCGCAGTGCCCGAGCCGGCACCGGCACGGAGATCTCCTCCCCCGGCACCACGTCCTGGCGCCCCCACCCCTTCCACGCCCCGCACAGCTGGCAGACGCTCTGAGCGGCCCCGCCCCTGAACCGGCTCCTCCGGCACAGAGGCGGTATGCCAAGGAGGAAGGACCCGGCGATTGCCGGGTCCTTCCGCGCCGGAAAGGCCCGGGCGGCCACGAGGCGGCCGTCTGCACGAACGACCTGCTGGCCATCGACGCCTCGAACGAGCCGCAGCGGTTCAGCGGGACCGGCGACGGCACCTTCTTGCCCCGGTCGCTGGTCCCCAAGGACTGGGGCACCTCCTAGGACGACGTGGTCGGCGGACTCGACCCGTCCGGCGGCGGCCGGGCCGACCTGGTCTCACTCCACAAGGACGGCCGAGCGTGGTCCGGCCGGCCGGGCCCTTGCGAACTCTTGCGGGTGGAACACCACTGACGATGCGAGTCGCGCCGAAGAGAAGCGATGGCTCCCCCTTCAGGCACCAGCACGCTGAGGCGACACGGACACTGTCCGAGCTAGGACCTGCGGTTTTCTATGACTCCGGCCCTCGCAGTCAGCACGGAACCAGCACGGGGTTCGTGGCGCACAGGACCGGTAGGTCACCGTCATGGTGATAGCCATGGCGTGCGTGGTCGCCATCCACAACTCCACCGGGCGCGTTCACGTTCAGGGCGCCGCGGCGGCTTCGGCCCGGGCCAGGGCGACTTCCAATACGACCAGCAGCGCATCGCGGACCGAGCCCGTCTTCCGTGCGTCGAAGACGATCAGCGGAACGTGCTCGGCGATGTCCAGTGCCCACCGCACCTCGTCGAGGTCGTGCTCGACCTCCCCGTCGAAGGCGTTGACGGCGACCGCGAAAGGGACGTCCTTGTGCTCGAAGTAGTCCACCGCCGCGTAGCAGTCGTCCAGTCGGCGGGTGTCCACGATCACCAGACCGCCGAGGGCGCCCTCCACCAGGTCGTCCCACATGAAGCCGAACCGGTCCTGGCCTGGGGTGCCGAACAGGTACAGCTTGAGCGTCGGGTCGATGGTGATGCAGCCGAAGTCCATAGCGACCGTGGTGGTGGTCTTGCCTGGAGTGTGCGTGAGATCGTCCACTCCTGCCGCGACCTCGGTGATCGCGGCCTCCGTGGTGAGCGGCCGTATCTCGGAGATCGAGCCCACGGTCGTGGTCTTGCCGACACCGAAGCCTCCGGCGATGACCAGTTTGACCGGCGTCGGCGGCTGTTCAACTGGTGTCACGGAGTGTCCCCCGTGAGTCGGGGACGGCACGAAGACCATCGATAACCCTTCGCAGTACGGAGAGATCCTGGGCGGTCCCGGCGTTCGGCCGGTGGATCGCCAGATGCCCTGCGGCACGCAAATCTTCGGCCAGCACCCGGACCACGTTGAGGTGCAGTCGCAGCCCGGCGGCCAGTTCCGCCACCGACTGCGGCCGCCGGCAGGCCGCGATGATGTCGTGATGTTCGAAGGTGAGCGCGTGCAGGACGGAGAGCCCGGCCGAGGTCGACACGACTTGGGTCTCGACCGGGATCGGCAACGTCGCGCCGCCCCCCGACACCCGGCCTGCGGTCAGCAGGAACGGCCGGATCGCGGGGGCGCGGCCGGCGGCCGGGGCCGGCGAGCTCCCGGTGGGCCCCGCTGCGTCGCGTGGTGGTCCGCCGACGGCCATCACGATCCCTTTCCGAAGTGCCTGTACCCGTGCCTCGGGCGGGGGGGGGGACGGTCAGCCGGCCGGGGCCGCGCCGACACTGTTCTTCAGCTCCAGCACCAGCTGGGGGGTGAGCGCGGCCCCGGCCCGGTTGGCGAAGAGGGTCATCTCGTAGGCGATGTTGCCCAGCTTCGCCTCCTTGGAGGTCACCACTCCCAGGACGGCGCCGCAGCCGATGGCCGACACCAGCACATGGCCGCCCTCCAGATCGATGATGACCTTGTTGAGGCTGCCGAGCCCATAGTTGCCGGAGGCTCCCGCGGCAAGACTCGTCAGGCCGGACACGATCGCGGCGAGCCGCTCGGAGTCGGCGTGTTCGCGCAGCTGGGAGACGGCGATCAGCAGGCCGTCGGACGACACGGCGATGGCGTCGACCACACCGGCGGTCTCCGTGGCGAACCGGTCGAGCAGCCAGGTGAAATCGGCCGCGGCGGCTCGCAGATCGGTGGGTTCCGGCCGCTCGGAATTGCTGTCAGCTGTCGACGTGGTCACTGCCGGACTCCTTCTGGGATTGCTGGTGGTGCGATTGTGCTGGTTTCGTCCGGGCGTGAGCACTGTCCTGCTCTGCCCTGCGTACGGCTGCCTCGAACTCGTCGAGCTCCGAGCGGACGGCCTCGGCGTCGGCGGGCTGCCGCACCGTCGGCGCCCCCCGGTCCGCCCGCGAAGAGGTCATGGCGAGTGTCGCGCCCCGGACCCGCCGCCGCAGCGGCCGTGAGTCCTCTGCGGCACGCTGTTCGCCCGATGCGGCCGTCCGCTCCCCGCCGGCGTCCTCGACGGTCCGTTCCGCGGTGGTCGGTCCCGCGCCGGTGCGCGCCGGGAGGCGCCGGGGAAGCGCGTCGTGCGACGAGGGGGCCGCCGACCGCGTGGTAACACCGATGGCGGAGACCGGTACGTGCGACGGCGCGGGCACGGCGGTCTCCTGCCCGGTCCTCACCGGGAACGCCGTTACGGCTCCGATCGGGCCCGTGTCCACGGGCTGCTCGGGGTCCTCGGGACTCATGGTCAGCAGGAGCGAGGCGGGGATCCAGACGGTTGCGGTGACCCCGCCGCCCGGCGTACGGCTCAGCGACACGCGCACACCCCACCGCCGGGCAAGACTGCCGACCGCGAAGAGGCCGAGCACCCTGGTCGGCACGAGGTCGAGCCGTTCCCGGCGCACGAGCCGGGCGTTCTCCTCGGCGAGGCGCTCCGCGCTCATGCCGAGGCCGTGGTCGATGACCTCGATCAGCGCCCCGCCGTCCTCGGTGACGTCGGTCCCGGGGCGGACGGCCACCTCGACGGGCGTCTGGGAGGGCGAGAACGCGACCGCGTTCTCCAGCAGTTCGGCGAGCATCAGCGTCAGGTCACCGACGATGTCGGGCGCGACGGTGACCTCTGTCTCGGGCCGCAGAGACACCCGCTGGTAGCCCTCGATCTGGCCGAGCGACGCCCTGATGACGTTTGCCAGGGGGGTCGGCCGGGCCTCGACGCCGGTGTCCCGGATTCCGGCGAGCAGCATCAGGCTGTCGGCGTTGCGCTGGAGGCGTACGGCGATGTGGTCGATGCTGTACAGCCGTTCGAGCAGTTCGGGGTCGGTTTCCTCGCGTTCGACGGCGTCGATCAGCATGAGCTGACGTGTCGTCAGGTTGCTTACCCGCCGACCGACGTTGCCGAACATCTCGGCGACGTTGCGCCGGCTGAGCACCTGCCGCTCCAGCAGTCGGGCGGCGGTGACCTGAACCTGGTTGAACGCCTCGGCCAGTTCGCCGATCTCGTCACGGACCGGGACCGGGATCGACCTCGGTCGCAGGGGGGTGCTGTCGGCGGACTCGTCGTCGGAAACGCGGGCGAGTTCCTCGCCCGCCACGTCGACCACCTCCTGGGCGGAGCGGGTCAGGGCCTCCAAGGGGCGCACGACCGAACGCCGGATCAGGACACAGAAGGTCAGCCAGGCGGCGAAGCCGAGCAAGGTCAGACCAAGCAGGTAGACGGCGTTCCGCAGGGCATCCGCGGAGACGGCGTCGGCCTGGGCGGCGGTCTGCTCGATCAGCGACCTGGTGATGGCGAGTCGGGCTTCGGACTGCCGGGCCCCATCGGCGATCACCTTGCGCAGCTGCGTCGACGTCTGGCCCTGCAGGGCCCCGGGATCGATCTGGAGCTCCGCGAACCGGGCTTCGACACCATACTGTTCGGCACTGCGCCGCATGCCGTCCATGCGCAGGACCTGCGCCGGTGTGGCGATGCGCTCGAACCGGTCCAGCTGGTGGTCGTAGAGCTTGCGAGCGCCGACCGCCCGGCTGTACTCGGTGAGGGCGTTGGCGTCCCTGCTCTGGGCGGAGAACACGGCACTCTCGAAGGCCGCGTGGGACGCGTCGGCGCGCAGCACCGTGTCAAGGAGTGCCACGACCGAGGACGACGAGGTTCCGGAGTAGCCTCCCAGGCCGATGCCGTCGATCAGGTACTCGACCGCGGAGGCGTACGCGGGGTCGATGTTGGCGGCGGGGACATAGCCCCGTTCGAGCTTCTCGCGCAGGACACCGAGGCCGCGGATGTAGTCGAACGCCTGCGCCTCCTCAGGCGGCAGACCGGAGGCGAACGCCGAACGCACGGCGGCGACCTGCGCGTCGGTGCTCCGCTGCGCCCGACGGTAGTCGGTGGTCGGCGGCAGTGGGGCTCCGGGGCGGGCCGAGTCGTACTGCACGGAGAGCAGGAGCGCCTGCCGGTGCTCGGCCTGTACGTCGTTGATGAGCCGCGCGACCTGTTCACTGTCGCGCACCAGATCCGCGATCCGGTCGGCGTCCCGGGCCTGCTGCACCTGGCCGTATGCGCCGACGCCGAGCAGTACGCCGACGACCGCGATGGGCGCGATCACCAGTACGTTGAGCTTACGTCGGAAGGGCCACCGGTCGAGAACGGTCGCCGCCTTGCGGCGAAACCGCGGAGTCCGGCGGGCATGCCTGGGCGTGTCCGGTGCGTGCGGCGGGTTGCCTGTGATGGCGGACACCCGGGCCTCCTTCGAATGCTGCTGAGCGGTGACGGGGATGTCGTGTTCACGGACCGCCCACCGGCCGGCACCGGACGTGACACTTTCGCGGCCTTCATCGCTGATAGGAACGAAGAGATCGCGCCAGGTGTCTGGAACCAGCTGGGCGAGAGTATCGTCTTTACCATGACATGACAAAGTTTGGGTCATAAAGAATCAATGACGGAATGTTTGCGAAGTATCTTCCGAGTGCAATGCTTCGCCCGATGAGGCGCTGGTCCTCCTGCACACCGCTGATCGATCCACGGTGCTCAGCGCGGACGTTGACGCGGACCGACCAGTCGAACGCGCCCCTCGGCTCGGGCACGCGCTGCCTCCCCGAGCCACCCGAGCCACCGCCGGGCATCGCCGCCCGCCGGCCTCGCGGGCATCTCCTCCCGTCCCCGGCCTGATCCTCCCGACAGTGGCCACGCGCGGGAACCGTCGCCGACCCCACGCTCCGCCTCCCCACCCAGCCCTGCCCTCTTTCGCACCGTGTTGGAGACCCCGTGCACCCCACCCGCAAGGCGGCCGTCACGGCCACCGCTCTCCTGGCCTCGGCCACCATCACCCTCACCACCGGCTGCGAGAACGGTTCCCCCACCGACAGGTCCGTCGCCGCCTCTCCCAGCGGCTCGGCCAGATCCGGCTGCCCCACCGCCCTCGCCGAGGCCAAGCAGGCCGTCAAGACGGCCGAGGACGTCAACGCCCCCTGGTCCGGGCCGACCAGCGGGCCCCGGGCCGTCCCCGACAAGACCATCGTCTACATCGCCCAGACCCTGACCAACCCCGGCGTGGCGGGCGTCGCCAAGGGCGTACAGGAAGCCGCAGGCATCATCGACTGGCGCGTCCGCACCCTCAACGGCCAGGGCACGCCCGCCGGAATCAAGGCCGCCTTCGCCGAGGCCCTGGCCCTCAAACCCGACGGCATCGTCATCGGCGGCTTCGATCCCACCTCCGTCGCCGCACAGGTCGAGCAGGCGAACGCGGACGGCATCCCGCTGATCGGCTGGCACGCCGTCGCGACTCCCGGCCCCAGCGAGAACCCGAAGCTGTTCAGCAACATCACCACCAGGGTCGAGGATGTCGCGAAGATCAGCGCCGATTGGATCATCGCCCGGTCCAACGGTCGCGCGGGCGTAGTCCTCTTCACCGACGCCTCGATCCCCTTCGCCAAGCGCAAGTCAGATCTGATCAAGAAGGAACTCGCCACCTGCTCCGGCGTCAAACTGCTGAGCTACGAGAACATCCCCATCCCGCAGGCGGGCAGCCTCACCACCAAGCGGATCTCCTCCCTGGCCTCCCGCTTCGGCGACAGGTGGACCCATTCCGCCGCCATCAACGACCTGTACTTCGACCACGCGGGCCCCGCCCTGCGTGCCGCAGGCAGGCAGGGCGACGGCGCCCCGTTCAACATCGGAGCCGGTGACGGCGACCCCTCGGCCTTCCAGCGCATCAACAGCAAGGAGTTCCAGGCGGCCACCGTGCCAGAACCGCTGTCCGAACAGGGGTGGCAGATCATCGACGAGTTCAACCGTTCCTTCGCCGGCAAGTCGGCCAGCGGATACGTCGCCCCCGTCCACGTCACCACCGCCGCCACCAGCGGCGGCGCTCTGTCCTGGGACTCGGAGGGCTACCGCGAGTCCTACCGCAGGATCTGGGAGAAGTAGACAAGTAGCAGACCGGCGACCCGGGTGGACCCGTTCACCGTGGGCCCGGCGGCGGTTTGCACTGCCGGGCACTGGGCCAGGACGTGAAGGAACGCTACGCGCGGCGCCGTTTCGTACGAGCACGCCTTCCAGTCGCACGCCGGCGCGACCTGCCGGCGACCTCACCCGCTGGATGAAGGTTCCCGGGCGCCCGGGCATGGTCCGGGTCTCGTCTCCGAAACCAGGACCCGGGCCATTCCCGCGCCAGAACCCGGGTGACGCACCCTTCAGCGCCAAAGTCGCTCAGGACGAGGACGTGACCAGCACGTCGTGGTACGGGCCATCTCGAGGGCGCCAGTGTGGTGGCGGCGGGGACAGGTGTGAACCTGCGGCCTGGAGTGTGAGCCCAACGAGCTACCGCGGGTGCTCCTGCCCGCGCCCGTACACACCAGCGTTCGTTCGGGTGCGCGTCAGCCCAGGTCAGTCCCTCTGCGCGCCCTTCGGCAGGGTGCGCAGCTGCATGGTGCTCGCCGAGCTGGTGCCGAAGGCGTAGTCCAGCAACTTGGCGGCGTCTGTATAGCGGTACTGGTCGTTGAGGAGCACGCCGATGACCGTCTTCTCGTTGCGGGTCGCGGCGAAGACGAGGCAGGGGCCGGACGGCGTGTTGGTGCCCGTCTTCACCCCGATCGCGCCGCTGTACGAGCCCAGCAGCTGGTTGGTGTTGTACCAGGTGTACGTGCGGGTGCCGCCGGTGCTGGTCGTCGCGTACTGCACGGTCTTCGGCTTCTTCACGATGCCCGCGAACGTCGAGTACTTCATCGCGCTGCGCGCGAGCTTGGCGAGGTCGCGCGGCGTCGTGTAGTTCGTGTTCTGCGTCGAGTTGCCGTCGAACGAGTCGAAGTGCGTGTTGGTCAGGCCGAGGGTGTCCGCCTTGGCGTTCATCTTGCTGATGAACGACTTGGTCCGCGCCGAGACGGTCGTACCGGTGCCGAAGGTGTCCGCGAGAGCCATCGCGGCGTCGCAGCCGGACGGCAGCAGCATCGCATGGAGCAACTGGCGGATGGTGACCTTGTCGCCGGTCTTGAGATCCGCGGTGCTCGCGCCCTTGGCAGTGACGTAGTCCCGGTAAGCCTGCTTGATGGTGACCTTCCGGTCGAGGTTCAGGTCGGGGGTGCTCAGTACGACACGAGCCGTCATGATCTTGGTGGTGCTCGCCATGGGCCGCTTGGTGTCGGCGTACTTGCTGTAGAGCGTGGAGCCCGTCGCGCTGTTGAGCATGAACGCGCCCTTGGCGCTGACCGAGGGCGCGGTCGCCGCCTGCGCGGGCGCGGTCAGGACGCCGCCCGCGAGCAGCGCGCCGGCGCCGGCGACAGCTGCGGCTCTGCGGATACGTACGCCCTTGATGCCGGTTATCACTATGAACGCTCCGAGTATGCCAAATGCCAGATGACATGTGCGAAATGAAGCGGGGGGAGGCTCCAGGGAGACTCACGGGGGACACCGAGGGTTGTACTGCGAGCGGAAGTAATTCAGGGGGATGCGAGCCGCCGCTGCGGCAGAGGCCACCCGGACACAGGTGGACGCGTCCCGGATCAGTGTGCTGAGCGCGCGCCCCCCGACGAGGCGGTCGGCGTCGCCGCACGGTTGAACGTGGACCGCATGCCGACGGCGGAGCGGCGCGCGCGGGCGTCGACCGAAGTCGACCGCCATGCAGTACGCGCGGCCCGGAGCGCAGGAGTGACCGCTAAAACGTCAGAAGGCCCTCGACACCGCGACACTGGCGCAGGTTCTCGTGGAAGCCGACCAGCCGCTCGCCGCTCTCACGGTGAAACGGGTGCTTGATCAGCGCGTTCAGACGGTCGGAGGATATGTCGGTCACCATCGGAGCCACAGAAGGAAATCTCCCTGACGACCTCGTGCACGGTTGTCCGTGGCTCGGCGCTCAGGTGGCTCGTTGAACTGCGCATGATGGGGACTGGGGAGCGTGATTGATCGTGGCGGAGTACCGGGTCACCGGGCTGTCGCCGGATGTGATCGCTGAACTCGTCACTGATGTGGGGCCGTTGTGGCACGAGCAGCATGAGGCTCGGTTGACGGCTCGGCTGCGGCGGCGGGCTGTAGGAGCCGGGGCGAAGCACAAGTTCGTCTTCGTCGACCGGCTGCCGGCCACCCTGGTGAGTCTGCGTCATGGCACCACGCATGACGTGCTGGTCTGCTGGTTCGGCGTGGACCGCTCCACCATCACCCGCGCCATCGGCGAGGTGCGGCCCCTGCTCGCGCAGCGGGGTTGCACGGTCACACCGGGCATCCGCCTGGGTACTCTCGCCGAGGTCATAGAGCACCTGGGCGCCGAGGCTCAGACCGGGGTCATTGACGGCACGGAGATCCGCGTGCGACGCCCGGCCGCAGGCCGCAAGGACCGGGACAAGTTCGTCTCCGGCAAGACCAAAGCAGAACGCCGTGAAGTCCATGGTCCTCACGGACGCCGAGGGGCGCGTGTCTGCAGCCCGGCCCGGCCGGGCAGTTGCGCGGACATCACCCAGGCCCCGACAGCTCGGCCTGGTCGAGCTACTGGTGGACAGTCCGTTCAGGGAGATCCTTGCGGATGCCGGCTATCAGGGGATGGGTGCGCAGACCTGCGGACGGGTGGTGACACCGCCACATCACACATTCAAGAAGAACGCTCCCGCCTGGTACGAGGAGAGGCACGAGCAGCAGCGCAAGGCGCTCCCCTCGCGGCGCATCCCTGTCGAGCACGGCATCGCGCACCTGAAGAACTGGAGGGCTCTTGCCCGCCACCTCGGCCGCCGCGAGCACATGAGCGACATCGTCCAAGCCGTCGCCGGGACTGCTCTCACACCAGCAGACCCACTCTGTCCCGCGGCCTGGGAGCGTGAAAGCCGCCAGGACCAGACCCCTCCACGAGCCACGGCCAACCGTGCACGAGGTCGTTAGGTTCGCTGGCAAGGAAGCCGGAGAGGCTGGGTTCGCTGTCGAACGCCTCGATGGGATGACAGCGGACAGCAGTTCGTTGTCTGTTGACAGCGAAGTCAGTCGGACGGACGGCGCTGACCTGCATGGGCTGGATTGGGTGGCAAAGCGGCGCAGGGGTCGAGGTCTCCGCGTCGTCGACTGCCGCAGCGACAAATGGATACGGCGTTCCCGGTTTCTGACGCACTGTGATGCGCGCGGTCGTCCCCGTCTGTGGGCGTTGACCGCGTACATCGTGTCCTGGGGTGTGGCCGTGCTCGTTCAGCTTCTGACGCCTCAGGTACCGGAGGGCGCGCCCTGGGCAGGAAGCTACGCAATCGGGATGATGAACGAGCTGGACACGGCGATCGCCCAGGGCGAGTGACAGCTGATGAGAGCGTGTGTGGTCGGGGCCGGCCCCGGGGGAATCGTCACCGCCAAGGTGCTGCTGGAGAACGGCTTCGACGTCACGGTCTTCGACAAGTACCAGCAGGTCGGCGGGATCTGGTCAGCAGAGGGCTGCTACGACGGGCTGGCCAACCAGTCCGCGCTCCGCATCTTCGAGTTCGCGGACCTGCCCAACCGCTTGCACTTCGCCAGCGCGGTGGACACGCAACGCTACCTGGAGAAGTACGCGGAGACTTTCGGTGTGCTGGACCGCGTCCGGCCCGGTACCGAGGTGATCTCCATCCGGCCGGTGGAGGGGCCTGGGCGGGTGGGCGCCTCCGGCTGGTCGGTCGACTCCCGGCCCACCGGGGACAAGGCGGCGGACGTTCATCGCGAGACTTTCGACTATGTCGTTGTCGCCAGTGGGGCTCATCATCATGCCCAACTGCCCGAGCTGCCCGGGCGTGAGTCGTTCCGCGGGACCGTGCTGCACTCCAACGAGGTGCGGGCCGGGACATTCGCCGACCGGCGCGTGGTCGTCGTGGGCGGCGGCAAGTCCGCATTGGACTTGATCACCCGCGCCGCACACGAGGCGGCCTCGGCCACGATCGTGCAGCGCAAGGTGAACTGGATGATCCCCGAGCGGTTCCTGCTCGGTCTGGTCAACTACAAGTGGATCCTGTTCACCCGGCTCGGTGAGGCGCTCCTGCCCCGCTACCACGATCCGGCCTGCGTCCGTCCGATCGACCGCATCGACGAGCGGGTCAAGCGGGCTCTGTGGTGGCTCATCACCCGCGACGTGCTGCTTTCCACCGGGCTGTACCGGCTTCCGAGGCAGCTGCGGCCCGCTCACGCGCTCCCCTTCCATCTGGCCCACGCGGGAGTGATGCCGCGCGGCTACGCGCGGGCCGTCCGCCGCGGCCTGATCGCCCCCAAGGTCAGTGCCGTCGAGGCGTATACCGACAAGGGGCTCCGACTGGCGACCGGCGAGGAAGTGGCGGCAGACGTCATCGTGTTCGCCACAGGGCACCACAAAGTCTTCCCGTTCCTGGACTCGAGCGTGCGCGTGCACGATGACGACGGGCGGCTGCGGCTCTACCGAGGCATCGTGCCACCCGGCGCCGACCGGCTCGGGTTCGTCGGTTTCCGGCAGGTCTTCAACAACATCTTGGGCGTGGAACTCACCGCCCACTGGCTGACCAGCCATTTCCGGGCGACGCTGCGCACCACCCCGGACGAGCAGGGGATGCGGGAGGCCATCGACGCTTGCCTGGCCTGGCAGGAGCAGGTACTGCCAGGCTCCGGCGGCTACGACTTCGGCCCCTACGACATCCACTGCGCGGACGAACTCCTGCACGACATGGGGTTGCCATCCCGCCGCGCCGGCAACCTGCTGGCCGAATACCTGCTTCCCGGCGGAGTGGCACACCGCTACGCGGGCCTGACTCGATCGAGTTCGGCGAAATGAATCGGCTTCCCAGGCTCTCGGCCGGTTCACCGAATCCGTCCCCCATCCACAAACACACTCACGGCAAGCACCTGACGGTCACGGCACCAGAAGTATCGCCGGCTCCGGCATGCGCGGCCGGGGTGTCGTACCACGCAACCGCCGCAGACGATGTTCGCTCGCGGGCGCCGCACCATGCACAGGCCCACCATTCCGTTCACCTCAGACCTGATCCCCACGCTCCCATGCCTCAGCTTCGTGCAGGACCAAGCAACGGCTGCTACCCGATCGGCCCCAGATGACCGAGTTCAACGCAGCGTAGTCAGCACCAAGTCAGCACGGGAGTCAGCACCCCACCTCCACATCATGCCCGAACAGAGCAACTCGGACAGCGCTCTCGCGGGCTCGATTGGGGCTCGTAGGGGCGTCGGCGACGCGGTCATGGTGGTCACACGCACCTCCGAACGCAGAACTATGGTGCCCCACCACATACGCCTCTCACCTGCAAGTTCCTACGGTATGGCGACACACAAACGTCCCCGCCGAACAGCAGGAAGTGGTGCCGATGTCCTCCCCCGCGACCGCTCCCCCACCCCCCGCCAGCCTGAAGCGCATCGTCACCGCCAGCCTCATCGGCACCACCATCGAGTGGTACGACTTCTTCCTCTACGGCGCCGCCGCCGCGCTCGTGTTCAACAAGCTGTTCTTCCCGGACTCCGACCCGCTCGTCGGCACACTGCTGTCGTTTCTGACGTACGCCGTCGGATTCGCGGCCCGGCCGCTGGGCGCGCTGGTGTTCGGGCACTACGGTGACCGGCTCGGGCGGAAGAAACTGCTGGTGCTGAGCCTGCTGCTGATGGGCGGGGCGACCTTCGCGATCGGACTGCTGCCGACGCACGCCACGATCGGAACGGCCGCGCCGGTCCTGCTCACCGTGCTCCGGCTGGTGCAGGGGTTCGCGCTGGGCGGCGAATGGGGCGGTGCCGTCCTGCTCGTGTCGGAGCACGGCGATGCTCGGCGGCGGGGTTTCTGGGCGTCGTGGCCGCAGACCGGCGCCCCGGCGGGGCAGTTGCTCGCCACCGGGGTGCTGTCGTTGCTGACCGCCGTGCTGTCGGACGCCGCGTTCGGCAGTTGGGGCTGGCGGATCCCGTTCCTGCTCTCCGGTGTGCTGGTCGTCGTCGGTCTGTGGATTCGTCTGTCTGTCGATGAATCGCCCGTCTTCAAACAGGCTCTGGCGCAGGCGGAGGCCCGTAAGGCGGTGCCGAACGCGGAGGCGGAGAAGCTGCCGCTCGTCGCCGTACTGCGGCACCACTGGCGGGACGTCCTGGTCGCGATGGGGGCGCGCATGGCGGAGAACATCAGCTACTACGTGATCACCGCGTTCATCCTCGTCTATGCCACCACCTCGGCCGGCGTCTCCAAGCAGACGGCCCTCAACGCCGTGCTGATCGCCTCGGCCGTGCACTTCGCGGTCATCCCGGCATGGGGCGCGCTCTCCGACCGCGTCGGCCGCCGTCCCGTGTATCTGATAGGTGCGGTCGGCGTCGGGCTGTGGATGTTCCCCTTCTTCTCACTGATCGACACCGGCGACTTCGGCAGCCTGATCCTCGCCGTCACGGTGGGCCTGGTGCTGCACGGCGCGATGTACGCGCCCCAGGCCGCGTTCTTCTCCGAGATGTTCGCGACGCGAATGCGCTACTCCGGTGCGTCCATCGGCGCCCAGTTCGCCTCGGTCGCGGCGGGGGCGCCCGCGCCGCTGATCGCCACCGCTCTGCTGTCCGACTACGGCAGCTCCACGCCGATCTCCCTGTACGTCATCGCCGCCGCCGTCCTCACGGTCGTCGCGGTGGCGGCGGCGAAGGAGACCCGCCACCGGGACCTGACCGACCTCACCCCTCCCGCCGGCGACGCCGGCGCCGGGCGGACGGCGGCCGGGGCCGAGGACGCCAGGGCGATCTGAGCCGAGCGGGTTCCACCCCCCGTCCGTCCTCGCGTACGGGGGTCACTGCCGTCGCGGTGCCGACAACCGGTGCCGGCGCAGCGCGAGCTGGACCCCCAGAGCGCGGGCCGGGCTCTGCAGACGCTGTGGTCGTTCCGATCTTGAGGGGTGCGCGTCGAACGGGAGTCTCGATCGGGTGATCGCAGTCGGCCGTGGGCATGAGAACAGGGCCTCTTGGTAACTCGGGAGTGCGGAGCCAACCGAGATCCGGGAGACTCTGTTGCCGCAGTCGTATCTGCTCGCCCGTGGAGTCCAACTCGGCTGCACCGACGTGTGATCGTGTCGCTCACCGGTTCGGGAACGCGGCCGATCACCCGGAACGTGTTCGGCGGTATCCCTCGGACAAGACGACGCGGAGTGGGCCGTGCTCCCTGGGCGGCATGTCACGCACGGTCTGCTGACCTCCTGGCCCGACAGCCGGATCGTCTCCGCCAACCCCCAGTCCTGCGTGGACATGGGCAACCCGTCCAGCTCGGTCTCGGCCAAGGTCCTGTTCGTCCACGGCGACCGGGACTCCACCACGCAGTACTCCTCGGCCCGGCAGGCGTACTCGGAGATCACCTGGCCCAAAGCGTTCCTCACCTTCGTCGGCGGCAGCCACACCAGCTTCTGGAGCGACCAGCGCTTCCCGAGGACCGTCGTCGACTGGGCCCGCTGGACCATGTACGGCGACACCGCCGCCCGGGACCGCCTCCCGGCTGACGCGTCCGGGTCCGACACCAGGTGGGAGGCTCAGCTGCGCGAATCGCCCAGCGGTCCCGGCCCCTATAGCCTGGTGGCCCAGCACAGCGGCAAGGCCGCCGAGATCAACGCGGCCTCCACCACCGCCGGCGCAGGGTTCGTCCAGCGGACCACCAACAGTCGCCCCAACCAGCAGTTCGAGTTCGTCGACGCCGGTAACGGCCACGTCCGCGTCAAGGCGCTGCACAGCGGCCTGTTCCTCCGGCCCACGGGCACCGCGACCGGCGCGGACGTCGTCCAGCAGGCCGACACCGGTGCCACCGGCCAGCAGTGGCGCGTGGTCGACCACGGCGGTGGCGTGGTCAGCCTCGTCAACGGGTCATTCCACTCAACCTCACCACGACGTCCGCGCAGCCCCCAAGTGTTTCAGGGCTCACACCGAACCGTTGCTGACGTCCCCTGCAACGCCCCGGCGGTCAGCAGGACGACGAACTGCCACAGGACGACGAACTACCGCAGGACGACGAACTGCCACAGGACGACGAGCTGCCGCCGGAGCAGGCGGAGGAACCGCCGCAGGAAGTGCCGGACGGCGAGCCGTCGCAGGCGTCACCCGCGGCGTACCAGGACGAAGAGCTGAACGAAGGGCCGGCGCCTCCATTCCCTGATGCCGCCCCCGTACGGCTGCTCGTCGGCCATGCCCCCCGCCCGGCCCCCCGGCCATACCCGGACGTCTGCCGGCCCAGATCGCTCCAGGCACGCCGCCAGGCACGACGAACGAGCCAGGTACACAGCACGGTGATCCCCAGCATGGCAACGGCCACCACGATCACAGCAGTCACGATCACTTCCCCCTCTCACCGGGCCAGGCGCACCGGGTGTCCGGACGATGCCCCCCGCCCTGGTGACCTCAATCTCCCCTTGAGCAAGTCCAGAGGTTCCTCTTGGGAGCTCGCCCCCCGTATGACGACCGGTCAGGCAGTACCGGCCCTGTCCGGTGTCCCGCGGGGGTCAGTGGCCGGTGATGACACCCGACAGTTCGTTCGTGCTCTTCGGGAGCGTCACCGACGTGAGCTTCTCGCCCGATTCGATGTCGACGGCGTGCAGCTTGCGCTTGCCCGGTTCGGAGACGTACGCGGTGTGGTCGCGCACGAAGAGGGTGGGCCGGGGCTGCTGCCAGTCGAGCGGCTCCTGCCACTCGCCGACGACGGGGATCTTCTTCTCCACCTTGCCCGTTTCCGGGTCGATGACGTGGAGGGTGCCGTTCGTGCCGAGGACGAGTGCCTCGCCGTGGGGGCCGCGGCCGAGTGAGCGGAAGGAGTAGCTGGTGCCCAGGTCGACCAGGCGCAGCTTCGCGGTCCTGGTGTCGATGAGCGAGATGCGGGTCGGCCGCTCGAGTTCGGCGTCGGGGTCGGTCTTGTAGTCGCCCAGGAGGACGGGGGACGCTTCGCTGCCGGCCTGGTTGCCGATGCGGCCGTAGTCGTCGGGGGCGTCGACCTTGGTGAACGTGCCGTCCTTGTAGAGCAGGACGCCGTCCTCGCAGCCGACGGCGACCGCCTCGTCCTTGGCCGCGGCCTCGCCGTGGACGCCGGGGCAGTTCTCGTTGCGCTTGATCTCCTTGTTGTTCTCGTCCAGGACGAGGGCGCCGGTGCGCTGCTCCTCGGTGCCGAGGGTGGTGAGGAGTTCGCCGTTGCCCAGTTCGATGGCGACGCCGTGGTGCGGCTCGGCGGAGGTGTAGGTGCGGCCCCGCGGCTTCTTGTCGCCCGAGAGGCTCTCGGGGTCGAAGACGTTGACCTCCCCGGTGCCGTCGGTGAACAGCACCGTCCTCCCGGCGTGCCGGACGACGTGCCCGGGCTTGGCGCCCTTGTACTCGACGCCGGTGAAGGTCTGCTCGGCGGCGTTGAAGACGCGGAACCCGGAGTCGGTGGACACGATGACGTGGGAGGCGTCGCCGGCCGGGTTGACGCGGTTGAATCCGGCCAGTTCGATCGTCCTGGCCGGCTTCAGGCTCTCACCGTCCAGGACGTACAGTCCACCGTCGAACGTGGCGACCAGCGGGTCCTTCACCGCGACGGGCCCGGGGCTCGGCGAGTCGTTCGCCGCCTTCGTGTCGGCGGAGTCGGCGTCGCCTCCTCCGCAGGCGGTCAGTACCGCGGAGACCGCGAGGGCGAGGGCTGTTGCGGTGACGGCTCTGGTGCGTGCCGGCTTCTTCACTGTGTGCTCCTTCCCGCCGCACGGATGCGGCGTGGGTGACGGGGTGGGGGTGTGGGAACGTGCGGTGGCGACGCGGCGGCGCGGGTTTCAGTCGTCGGTCAGGCCGTCGGTCATGGCGGTGGTGTTGGCGCGCATCATCTGCAGGTAGGTGGCGGCGCCCTCGCCCTTGCCGGTCAGTGACTCGGAGTGCAGCGCGATGACGCGCACCCGGCCGCCCAGTTCCGTGCGCAGGACCTCGGCGAGCCTCTTGGGCTGTGAGGAGTCGGCGAACACCGTCCGCACGCCGGCCTCGCGCATGGCTTCGGTGAGCGAGCGCAGGTCGGAGGAGCTGGGCGACGCCAGCGTGGTGCCGCTGGGGATGACCGCGCCGATCACCCGGAAGCGGAAGCGTTCGGCGAGGTAGCCGAAGACGTGGTGGTTGGTCACCAGCGCGCGTCGCTGTTCGGGTACGCGGTGGAACGACTTCTCCATCCAGGCGGTGAGGCCGGTGAGTTGCCCGTCGTAGCGGGCGGCGTTGGCCCGGACGGCCTTCGGGTCCACTCCGTCCACGTTCTCGACGACCTGGTCGGCGATCAGGCCGACGGCCTTGCGTACGCGGTCGGGGTCGGTCCAGAAGTGCGGGTCGGGTCGCCCTGCCTCTTCTTCGGGGCCGCCCTCGGCGTGCGCCTGGAAGGTGAGCGGATCCACCGCCTTGCCGACCTCGAGGGTGGCGACCCCGGCATCGCGGGCGGCGTCCACGTGCCGCAGTACGTTCTCCTCCAGGCCCAGCCCGTTGAAGACCACGAGGTCGGCGCGCTCCAGTTCGGCGGCCTGCACGGCCGACAGGCCGAAGGAGTGGGGGTCGGCGTTCGGCTTCATCAGGACGGTGACGTCGGCCTCGTCACGGACGATCTGCTGGGTGATGTCGCCGAGGATGTTGGTCGTCACCACGACCCGGGGCCGGTCGTCGCTGCTCGCGCAGGCGGTGGCCGAGCCCACGAGAGCGAGGGTGAGCAGGGCCGCCGGCAGACGGCGCAGTCGCAGGACGTGGTGCTTCGGTGTCGTCATCGCCCGGTCTCCGCCATCAGGGCCGGCTTCATGCCGACGTCGAGGATGCGGGCGACGCGCAGGTTGTCGTTGTAGTCGATTTCGTACACGCGCCTGCCCGCGGGGTCGTTGAGGTAGGCCCGGCTGCGGTCGACCTCGATGGCGGGGGGCGTGGCGCTGTCGGCGAGGCTTCCGGGCAGGCCGGTCAGCAGCCGCTTCGTCTCGGACACCTGCCTGCCGGTGGTGATGTCGTAGCCGTGCAGGGCCCCGTCGTCCTGGAGGACGAGGAGGGGCGAGCCCTCGCCCGCGGTGTTGACGGCGACGACGGGGCCGGTCTTCACACGGGTCCAGGTGCGCTCGGTGACGTCCAGCACCCACACGGCCCGGTCCCCGGCCGACGCCGTGAGCGTGTCGCTTCCGGCCCTGTGGTGGAAGGCCGAGGCGCGCTGCTTCGCGGGTACGGCCACTCCGTAGGGGATCTTCTCGGCCGTGAAGCTCCCGTCGTCCGCACGGATCAGCAGGGCGCCGTCGGCGCATCCGAAGACGACTCCGCGACGGGTGACGGCGTCTCCCTTCGGTTTCTCGCACGTGGCCTTCACAGACGCGGACCGTCCGCCCTCGCGGTCGTACACCGCGACTTCCCCGTCGTCGGTGAGGGTCAGCAGGTGCTCCTCGAACGGCACCACCGCGCCCGCGTGCGTCCCGGGCAGCGAGCGGGGAGTTCCGATCTTCCCCTGCTCCAGTTCGGCCCGGCGGTAGACCGTGGCCCGGCCGTCCTGGCCGGTCACGGCGGTCACGGCCGCGTCGCTGCGGACGTGCGCGCCGGCGCCCGCGGGTATGCGGCCGACGTCGCGTATCGCGGCGCGGTAGTAGTGCACGTGGTCACCGTGGTCCACCGTCCAGGCACCGCCGTCCAGGACACGCGTGCCGCCGCCGGTGTGGAGGTAGCCGAACCGGCCGTCCGTGGTGAGGCCCGAGGCGCCCGTGGTCCGGGAGATGTCGTGCTTCTTCCCGGTGATCAGGTCGAGCACCCGGGTGTCACCGGTGTCCGGGTCGTTGAGCAGCAGCCGGGACTGCTGCTCGGCTGCCTCCTTTGCTCCTTCGACGTAGCCGTGCGGGGTGGCGGAAGGCGAGGAATGCGCCTTCGGGGCAGTCGCGTTCCGGTCCTGCCCCGCGCAGCCCGCGGTGAGCAGCCCCAGGGCCAGCAGCGCGGCCGGCGCCCATGCAGTGACGTTTCTTCCGACGGACAAGGACATCGCCTCAGGTCTTTCTCAGTTGGTTGTCGCCGGACGGATGCCGGACACGCGCGCGCCGCGGCGGTGGCGGCTGCCGGACGCCAGGTGGGAGAGGAAGAACAGGCACACCGCCAAGGCCGAGACGGTGGCGCCGGCCGCGGTGCTCAGGTGCCAGGAGAGCAGCAGGCCGCCGAAGGTGGCGGTCATGCCGAGCAGGGCCGCGAGCACCATCACACCCCGGACGCTGCGCGCCCATGGCAGCGCGGCCGCCGGCGGAGCGATGAGCAGTCCCAGGACCAGGAGCGTGCCCACGATGTGGAAGGAGGCGACGATGGCCAGCGCCAGCAGCCCCAGCAGCACGGCATGCGTCAGGCGCGGACGCAGACCGAGCGTCTGAGCCTTGCGCGGATCGAACGCCAGGGCCAGGAAGGCCCGGTGGCCGAGGACCGAGACGGCCAGCGCCAGCAGCAGGGCCCCGCCCAGCAGCACCAGATCCTGTTCGCGGACGGCGAGGACGTCCCCGAAGAGGAACCCGGTCAGATCCACCGCGAAGGACTGCGACCGCGACACGATGATGACGCCGAGCGACAGCATGCCCACGAAGAGCAGGCCGATACCGGTGTCCTGGGACAGCCGCGGCCTGCGGCCGAGGGCGGTGACCCCGGCCGTCATGACAACCGCGCTCAGCACCGCCCCCACCAGCAGGTTCGCTCCCAGGAGCGCGGCGATCGCGACGCCGGGCAGCAGTCCGTGCGACATGGCGTCACCGAGGAAGGCCATCCCCCTCAGCACCACCCAGGTCCCCGCCAGGGCGCAGATCGCCGATACCAGAACTCCGCCCCACAAGGCCCGTTGCACGAAGGTGACCTCGAAAGGGCCTGTCAACCACTCCATGAACGAGCACACTACAATGAAAATCATGTTCAAAACATCCCGCCCCTCGCCCCCCGTCACCGAAGATGCCGCCTTTCGCATCCGGCTCACGGAGGTGTCAGCCGGCTACGCGGGCCATCCAGTCCTGCACCAACTTCAGGCCGACATACCGGCGTTGGCGACCACCGCGCTCGTCGGGCCGAACGGCAGCGGAAAATCCACCCTGCTCGGCGTGCTGGCCGGTGTGATCAAGCCCACAGCGGGCGTTCTGCACCACGCCGGGACTCGGGCACCGGCCTTCGTTCCCCAGCGCGGCGCGGTCGGCGACGCACTGCCGCTGACGGTCCGGCAGACCGTGGAGATGGGGCGCTGGGGCGAGCGCGGCCCTTGGCGCCGACTCACCCGCCAGGACCGGGCCGCGGTGGACTCCGTCATGGAACGCCTGGGCATCACCGACCTGGCCTCGCGCCAACTCGGAGAACTGTCGGGCGGACAGAGACAGCGCGCCCTGATCGCCCAGGGCCTCGCCCAGGAGTCGGACCTGCTCCTGCTGGACGAGCCGACCACGGGCCTCGACCCCGAGGCCAGGGAACGCATAGCGACACTGCTGACGGAGCTGGCCACCGACGGCGTCACCGTCGTCCACGCCACCCACGACCTGGACGCCGCCCGCTCGGCCGACGCCTGCCTCCTGTTGCGGGAGGGCCGCCTGGTGGATCAAGGGAGTCCCGAGCACCTCCTCACCCCCTCGACGCTCGCCGGCATCTGGCAACCGGCCGTCCCCGGTTGATTCTCGGGGCCGGGGGGTCGTGGTGCGGGCACCCGTGCACAGAGCCCACCCGACACCCCCGAGGACATCAGCCCTCAGGCGCGCGTGAGACATGCGAACTGCCCCTTCTCCGCGCCCTCTTGACCGACGAACCGCCGATTTAGGTTAGGCTCAGCTAAGTACCTCTGCCCCATGCCGGTGATGAAACGGAGTGACCGCGTGACCGTGACACCCGCCCGAGCAGGGGATGCGTCCGTTCAGAGCCTTCCCTGGCCCGAGGAGCTGCGGGGCAGTGTGGTCGTCGTCAAGTTCGGCGGCAACGCCATGGTGGACGCGAGTCTGCAACGCACCTTCGCGCAGGACATCGTCGAGTTGTGGCACGCGGGCCTGCGGCCGGTCGTCGTGCACGGCGGCGGGCCGCAGATCAGCGCGATGCTCGACCGGCTCGGGCTGGAGACCCGGTTCGAAGCCGGTCTGCGGGTGACCACCCCGGAGACCATGGACGTGGTGCGCATGGTGCTGACGGGTCGCGTGCAGCGGGAGCTGGTCGGGCACATCAACGCCCACGGGCCCTTCGCGGTGGGCCTGACCGGGGAGGACGCGCACACGATGACGGCCGTGCGGCGGCCGGCCCGCGTCGACGGCCGGACGGTGGACCTCGGTCTGGTCGGCGATGTCGTGGACGTGAATCCGGCCATGGTGCGTGCGCTGCTGGAGCA
Organism: Streptomyces sp. NPDC092370; assembly: GCF_044755265.1. Classification (NCBI taxonomy): domain Bacteria; kingdom Bacillati; phylum Actinomycetota; class Actinomycetes; order Kitasatosporales; family Streptomycetaceae; genus Streptomyces; species Streptomyces sp. NPDC092370. The sequence goes on from NZ_JBIVQO010000006.1 coordinate 433,938, forward strand.
GGGGCACATTCCCGTCGTCTCCCCCGTGGCGCGTGGCACGGACGGGCAGGTCTACAACGTCAACGCCGATCTCGCGGCGGCGGCCCTCGCCGTGGCCCTCGGCGCCGAGCGGCTGGTGATGCTCACCGACGTCGAAGGGCTGTACGCCAACTGGCCGCACAGCACCGAGGTGATCGGGCGTCTGACGGCCCGTGCGCTGGACGAGCTGCTGCCCGGGCTGGCGAGCGGGATGCTGCCGAAGATGGAGGGCTGTCTGCGGGCCGTCCGCGGCGGGGTGCGCAGGGCGCACGTGGTGGACGGGCGGGTACCGCACGCGGTGCTGCGCAGCGTGCTCACCGAGGCCGGCCCGGGGACCACCGTGGTCCCCGACCAGGTCACCGCCTCCTGACCAGGACTTGCGCGTTGCGCCGCGGGTCCAGCGAATCCACCCAGGACCGCGGCGCGTGACGGGCCGTCGTCTGCGTGAAACCGTAGCGCAGGAACAGTCCGGCACCCCCGGTGGTCGCCGTGTACAGGGCGTCGAGCGACCGGGCGTGTGCCGTGGCGAGCACCGCGCGTAACAGCCCGGCCCCCGCTCCGCTCCCCTGCCGGTGCGCGGCCACGCAGAAGTTGTAGACGACGCCCGCGCGTTCGTCCCCCTCCCCCGCGTCCCCGGGGTACGCGCGCAGGCCCACGCAGCCGTCGAGGGTGCCCTCGGAGGCCTCCAGCACCAGGAAGTCGGCCGCGTGGGCGGCGTAGAGGGAAAGGGGGCGTTCGCGCAGCGCGCCCGAGCGGACGAAGGGCCGGGACAGGACGGCGAGGGCGAGAGCCTCGTCCGGGCGGGCGGTGCGCACGAAGGGCGTCGGCGCCGGAGAGGCGAGTGGCGGCGCGGCAGGGCGCGGCATGGCCGTGGTCAAGGGGTTCCTTCTTCGGTTCCGGACCGGGAATCAGGCGCGCGGGCGGCTCGGGAGGCCGTCGACGTACGTCTGCGCCACCTCGATGCCGCCGATGCGCGAGGGGTCGACGCTCCGGGGGTCGTCGCCGAGGACGACCAGGTCGGCGCGTTTGCCCGGGGTGAGGCTGCCCAGGCGGTCCTCCCAGTGGCAGGCGCGGGCGCCGGCGACGGTGTAGGCGTGCAGGGCCTGGTCGACGGTGACGGCCTCGTCCGGGCCGATCAACTGCCCGGAGGCTGAGGCGCGTTCGACCATGAACTGGACGGCGCGCAGGGGCGATCCGTCGGCGACGGGGCGGTCGGAGCTGCCCACCAGCGGGATGCCGTGATCCAGGAACGCCTTGCCCCGGTACATCCAGGGCGCCCGTTCCTCACCCATGATCGAGGCGTAGTCGTCGCCGAAGCTGCGCAGGAAGGTGGGCTGGACGACGGCGGTGACGCCGAGTCGCGCGAAGCGCGGGAGCTGGTCGGGCCGGATCAGTCCCGCGTGTTCGATGCGGTGGCGGGCCTCGGGGCGGGGGCGCAGGCGCTGGGCGCGCTCGATCGCGTCCAGGGCGATGTCGGCCGCGCGGTCGCCGATCGCGTGCACGGCGAGCTGCCAGCCGGCGAGGTGGCCGTCCACGATGACGTCGGTGAGCACGTCCGGGTCGTCCTGCAACTGCCCGGCGTGGTCGAGCCCTTCGTACGGACGGGTCAGCGCGGCTGTGCGGGCCATCATGCCGCCGTCGGTGTAGATCTTCAACGCGCCGACGGAGAGCCGGTCGTCGCCGAAGCCGGTGCGCAGGCCGAGGTCGAGGGCGCGGGGGATGCCGTCGGCCTCGTGGGCGGCGACCGGGCGCAGCCGTTCCGCGGAGACCATGAGCTGTACGCGCAGCGGCAACAGCCCCTTGTCCCGGGCGAGTTGATAAGCGCCGAGTTCGACGGGGCTGTGGCCGAAGAGGGTGCCGCCGATGCCCGCTTCGGCGCAGGCGGTGACGCCCTCGGCCAGGCAGGTGCGGGCCGCGCGGCCGATCGCCTCGGCCAGGTCCTCCTGCGAGTGCGGCAGGCGCAGGGCGCGGGCGGCGCCCATGGCCTGCTCCGCGAGGAAGCCGTTCTCGTGCGGGACGCCGGCGGGGAGCAGGTCCAGGACGGCGGTGTTGACGACGCATCCGTGCCCGGAGTCGTGCAGCAGGTAGAGCCTGCGTCCGTCGCTGACCCGGTCGAGGTCGTCGGCGGTCAGATGGCGGCCCAGGGCCCGCTGGTCGTACCCGGCGATGCTCACCCAGTCGCCGGGTGCGCGGGTGCGGGCGACGGCCTCGGCCACGACCGCGAGCACGTCGTCGACGCGGGTGCGGCCCGCGATGCTCGGGGTGCTCTGCTTGAACCCGGTCCAGGCGAGGTGGACATGGGCGTCGACGAACCCCGGCAGCACCGTGGCGCCCTGCAGGTCGACGACCTCCCGGGCGGGCAGGGACGTCACGGCGTCGTCGAGACCCACGATCCGGCCCTGCCAGACGCCCAGGTCATGGGCGACCGGGTGGTCCGGATCCATGGTGAGGAAACGGGCGTTGGTCAGCCTGGTGCACAGCATCGGCAGGGTCAGGCGTCCTGGGTCGCGGCGAGGGACCGGGGGCGCAGGTCCGGCCAGTGGGTCTCGACGTACTCGAGGCACGCCTCGCGCGTGTTCTCGGCGAAGGCGATCGTCCATCCCCCGGGCACCTCGGCGAAGGACGGCCAGAGGGAGTGCTGGCCCTCGTCGTTCACCAGGACCAGGAAACGGCCTTCGTTGTCGTCGAAGGGGTTGGTGCTCATGCGCGGTGCCTCCTCGGAGGGTCAAGATTAGGTTAGGCTCGCCGGGTACGCCAGGTCCAGCGGGACGTAGGCGCCGCCCGCCCTCACGATCGCGACCAGGGCGACGACCTGTTCCAGGGAGCGCGGGACGGCCACGGCGACCCGCTTGCCCGGGCCCACTCCGGCCGCGCGCAGCGCCGAGGCCAGGTCGTTCTTGGCGTCGGACAGTTCGCCGTAGGTCAGGGAACGGGTGGCGCCGTCGAGGGCGCACTGGGTCACGGCGGTGGCCGCCGGGTCGCGGCGGGCGGCGGCGTCGAAGAGTCCGCCCAGGGTCGTCGGGGTGACGGGTGCCGGCCGCCGTTCGCTCTCGGGCGTCAGGTCGTCGACCGGGGCGTCCGGGTGGGTGAGCAGACCGGTCAGGGTGCGAGTGAAGGTGCGCAGGACGGTCCGGGCGGTCGGTTCTCCCAGCAGTTCGGCGTCGTAGATGAGGTTGAAGCGCGGGCGGCCGTCGAGTGCGCGCTCGACCACCAGGGTCAGCGGGTAGTGCGGGGCGCCCTCGTTGACGATGTCCGTGATGGCCAGGGTGTCGCCGGGGCGCCGGAGCGAGGTCACGTCGGTGGCCACGTCGAACACCACGAGAGTGTCGAAGAGGGAGCCGGTGCCGGCCTGGCGGGCGATGCGTGCCAGGGAGACGTGCTGGTGCGGCAGGACCGCGCCCTGGTGGTCGCGCACCGAGGTGAGCAAGTCGCCCGCGGTGGCGCCCGGGGTCCAACGGGCGCGTACGGGAATGGTGTTGATGAACAGGCTCACCATGTCCTCGATGCCGGGGACCTCGGCGTCGCGGCCGGAGACCGTGGAGCCGAACACGACGTCCCGGCCCTGGAGGATGCCGCCCAGGATGACGGCCCAGGCGCTGTGCACGGCCACGCTCAGCGGCACGCCGGCCTCGCGAACGGCGGCGTCGAGATCGCCCTCGGATTCCACGGCGGTGTCGGCGAACCGGTCGGAGGGGGTGTGTCCCTCGGCGACCAGTGAGGGGCCGGGAAGTCCGGCGAGTTCCTCGCGCCAGACGCGGTCGCTCTCGTCGGCGTCGCGTCCGGCGAGCCAGTGGACGTAGTCGGCGAAGCCGCCGAGCGGGTGGACGGTGCCCGGCGCGTGGTACTCGGCGAGCAGCGCGCGGAGCATGAAAGGCACGGACCAGCCGTCGGCGATGATGTGGTGCACGGTCTGCACCAGGACGTTCCGGCCGGAGCCGGCGCGGACGAGGGTGTAGCGCATCAGCGGGCCGGTGGCCAGGTCGAAGCCGGTGCGGCGGTCCTGTTCGGCGAGGTCGCGTAGCTCCTCGTCGGTGATGCCGGGGCGGTCCAGGGTGGTGAAGGGGGCTTCGGCGCCGCTCTCCAGGACGGAGACCACCCGGCCGTTGGAGAGGGCCGTGAAGCGGGCGGCCAGATTCGGGAAGAGGGTGAGCAGCCGGGTGGCCGCCGCCGCGAGCCGGCCTGCGTCCACCTCGCCCTCCCGGGGTGAGGAGTTGCTGCTCGACGTAGGCGCCGGCGGAGTCGTCGTCGAAGACGGAGTGGAAGTAGAGGCCTTCCTGCAGCGGCGTCAGCGGCAGGATGTCCCGCAGCTGCGGTCCGTCCAGGGTGTCGACGTCGGCCTGGGTGAGGGATACCAGGGGGAAGTCGCTGGGCGAGTGGCCGCCCTGGTCGAGCGCGGCCAGTCCGGCCAGGGCCGTGCCGAAGTAGTCGCAGAGTGTCGTGATGTCGGCGTCGGTGAACATGCCGTCGGGCCAGGAGATGGTGGTGACCAGTTCGTACCCGCCGGTGGCGGAGGGTTCGGCGATCGCGTTGAACTCCAGGGCGCGCGGCAGACGCATCCTCGGGTCGCGCTTCTCGCCGAGCTGGCCGGTGGTGCCCGCGAGGTGCCAGTCGCCGGGGGCGCCGGCGGCGAAGCGGCCCAGGTAGTTGAAGAGCACCTGGGGGGCGGGGGCGTCGAACTCGCTGTGAGTGAGGTAGCGCAGGGCGCCGTAGGAGACGCCGTTGTCCGGTACTCGGGCGAGGTCCTCCTTGACCGCCTTGAGAGCGGCGGTCAGCTACGCGGGAGCGGTGAAGTCGGCTGCCGTGCCGGGGTCCACGGTCACCGGGAACAGGGTGGTGAACCAGCCCACGGTGCGCGACAGGTCCGGTTCGAAGCCGGCGGAGCCCGCCACGAACTGCCCTTCGCGGGCCGTGGCCTTCGAGCTCGATGTGGGCGAACGTCTGGTCCTGGCCGAGGTCGTGGCGCCGGCGGGCGAGGGCGACGGCGAGTGCGGTGAGCAGGACGTCGTTGACGCCGGCGTGGAACTTCGCGGGGATCTCGTTCAACAGCGCGGCCGTGACGTCGGGACCGGCCGAGACGGTCCGCAGGCGTTCGTTCGCGACGGTGTCCGTCCCGGACAGGGGGCGGTGGGCCAGCGGCTGGTCCTCGCCGGGCAGGGGGCGCCGGTAGAAGGAGCTGTCGGCGTCGAACGCGGCGCGTTCCAGCAGCTGGGTCCAGCGCCGGAAGGACGTGCCCACCGCGGGCAATGTGATGGGCTCGCCCGAGGTGAACTGCCGCCAGGCGGTGGCCAGGTCCTCCATCAGGACGCGCCAGGAGACGCCGTCGACCACCACGTGATGGGCCACGAGGACGAGGTGACGGGCCCGGGGGCGCCAGACGGCCCGGAGCATCACGCCGCCCGCAGGGTCCAGCCCGTCCGTGGCGAGGGCGATGCACTCGTCGAGCGGCCGGTCGCTCCGCTGCCAGCGGGGCTCGACACGGTCCGCTTCGGGGTAGCCGATCAAATAGGTGCCGCCTGCGGCGCTCTTCTTCGCGACGACGCAGGTGTGCCGTACGCGGGGGTGTTCGGCGAGACCGACCTCGACGTCCTCGATCTCCAGCCGCATCCCGCGGATCTTGATCTGGTTGTCGGCGCGGCCGAGGAAGTCGAGCGAACCGTCGGGGGCGAACCGCGCGAGGTCGCCGGTGCGGTAGAGGCGGGAGCCGTCGTCGGCGAAGGGGTTCGCGACGAAGCGGGAGGCGGTCAGGCCGGGCGCGCCCACGTCGCCGCGGCCCAGGAGGAAGCCGCCGACGTAGAGTTCTCCGCCGACGCCGACCGGGACGGGGCGCAGTTCGTCGTCCAGGACGTAGAGCTGGGTGTGGGGGTTGGCCTTGCCGATGGAGGTCGACAGGCGTTCCGCGGCGCCCCGGTAGATGACGTGCGAGACGCCGATGGTCGTCTCGGCGGGGCCGTAGCCGTGGTACATGGGGATGTCGAGTCTGGCCCTCACCCGCGTACGCACCGAGGACGGCCGGGAGCTGCCCGCCGCCGACTACTTCACCTCCATGGGCGGCTACCTCACCAACCAGCCCTGACACGCCGGCCCCGGTACGGTCGGGGGCCGGCCGACATCGCCGCCGCGCGGACCGGGTCCGCGCGGCGGCGATCGCGCGGGATGCTCCCGATCGGCGTCCATTTCGGCGAGCGCGCCCGCCCGGCGTCCCTCGACCCGGTCGCAGGTGGCACGGACTGGGCGGGGAGACCGCGGCGACAGCCGGCGGCACCATCACGACGACGGCGAGCCGGAGCACCGGCATCCCGCCCGCGAGCGAGTGGCGACGGAAGGTGGCGACCACGACGCACTCAGTCTCTGAGGCCGCCGCGAGAGGGGCGGCTCATCCGCCGAGTCGCACCATCGTGACGTCCACCAGCGCACGCCGAAGGAGACGAGGGGGGAGAAGGTCCGGACCGCGGTGACGGGTCCGGACCGCGGTGACGGGTCCGGACCGCGGTGACGTCAGGAGGGGTTCGCGCGCGGGCCGACGCCCGTCAGCGTCCGGACGGTGCCGCCGAGCTTCGCGCGCAGCGGCTCCAGCACCGCGGGCTTCGCGCTGACCACCCAGCGCATGCCGACCAGGTACGTGCCCCCGTACACGCGGGCCGATTCCAGCCAGGTCTCCTTGAGCCCCTCCTCCGGGAAGGTGGTGATGAGATAGTCGCCCTTCCGGGTGCGGCACACACCCTCGCGCAACTCGTCGGCCTCGGTGCGGATCTTCGCCTTGCAGCCGGTCAGGCCGGCGATGACCTCCACCTTCGCCGGCGCGACCACCCCGGCGGCGGGTGCCGCGGACACGCTCGGCGTCGTCGCCGCCCCGCGGCCGTCACCGCCGCCGCAGGCCGTGACGAGGGGAAGCACCGCCAGGACCCCGGCCGTGGCGGCGATGCGACGCCGGGCACGGGACGGGGTCCGGCGGGTGGATCGTACGTGCGGTCGCTGCTGGAACACTTCGCCTCTCCGGGTGCGGCTGTCGGCAGGAGTACTCGAAGGGAGTACGGACAGGTCCGGACAGGTGTTCACCGCTCTAGGCGGCCTCCTCCACCGCGGTCGCCCGCGTCCCCTCGAACTGGGTGCGGTACAGCTGCGCGTACCGCTTCCCCGCCGCCAGGAGTTCCTCGTGCGTGCCCCGTTCGACGATCCGGCCGGCCTCGACGACCAGGATCTGGTCGGCCGCGCGGACGGTGGACAGGCGGTGGGCGATCACGACCGCCGTGCGGCCCGCGAGGGCTTCGGCGAGGGCTTCCTGGACGGCTGCCTCCGAGGTGTTGTCGAGGTGGGCGGTGGCCTCGTCGAGGATGACGACGCGCTGGCGGGCCAGCAGCAGCCGGGCGATGGTCATGCGCTGGCGTTCGCCGCCGGAGAGACGGTAGCCGCGTTCACCGACGACGGTGTCGAGGCCGTCGGGCAGGGACCGTACGAGGTCGTCGAGGCGGGCCCGGCGCAGGGCGTCCCACAGCTCCTCCTCCGTGGCCTCGGGACGGGCGAGCAGGAGGTTGGCGCGGACGGTGTCGTGGAAGAGGTGGCCGTCCTGGGTGACCATGCCGAGGGTCTGCCGCAGCGACCGCGCCGTGAGGTCGCGGACGTCGACGCCACCGATGCGCACGGCTCCCTCGTCGGCGTCGTACAGGCGCGGCATCAGCTGCGCGATGGTGGACTTGCCCGCGCCGGAGGAGCCGACGAGCGCCACGGTCCGGCCGGGTTCGGCACGGAAGGACAGGCCGTGCAGGACCTCGTCGCCGCCTCGCTTGTCCAGGGACGCGACCTCCTCCAGGGAGGCCAGGGAGACCTTGTCGGCCGCGGGGTAGCCGAAGCGGACGTTGTCGAACTCGACCGCCACGGGCCCGTCGGGCACCGGGCGCGCGTCCGGCTTCTCCTCGATGAGCGGCCTGAGGTCGAGCACCTCGAAGACCCGCTCGAAGCTGACCAGGGCGCTCATCACCTCCACGCGCGCCCCGGCGAGCGCGGTCAGCGGCGCGTACAGCCGGGTCAGGAGCAGCGCGAGGGACACGACCGCGCCCGGTTCCAGGGAGCCGCGCAGGGCGAACCAGCCGCCGAGGCCGTAGACCAGGGCCAGGGCGAGGGCGGACACCAGCGTGAGGGCGGTGATGAAGGCGGCCTGGGCGGTCGCCGTCCGGATCCCGATGTCCGCGACCCGGCGGGCTCGTTCGGCGAACTCCTCCGACTCCTCCTCCGGCCGCCCGAAGAGCTTGACCAGGGTGGCGCCGGGGGCCGAGAAGCGTTCGGTCATGCGGGTGCCCATCGCCGCGTTCAGCGTCGCCGCCTCCCGCTGCATCCGGGCCATCCTGCTGCCCATGCGCCGCGCCGGGATCACGAACACCGGCAGCAGCACCAGCGCGAGCAGGGTGATCTGCCAGGACAGCGTGAGCATCACCGCGAGGGTGAGGAGCAGGGTGACGAGGTTGCTGACCACTCCCGAGAGAGTGTTGCTGAAGGCGCGCTGGGCGCCGATGACGTCGTTGTTGAGCCGGGAGACGAGGGCGCCCGTACGAGTGCGTGTGAAGAACGCGATCGGCATGCGCTGCACATGGTCGAAGACGGCGGTCCGCAGATCGAGGATGAGATTCTCCCCGAGCGTCGCGGACAGCCTCCGGCCGAGGATGCCCAGCGCCGCCTCCGCCACCGCGATCAGCGCGATGAGCAGGGCGAGGCGTACGACCCTGCCCTCGTCGCCGCCCGACACGATGGTGTCCACGACCGACCCGGCCAGGACGGGGGTCGCCACGGCGAGCAGGGCGGTGGCCACGCCGAGCAGGACGAAGAGGGTGATGCGGCGCCGGAGCGGGCGGGCGAACGCGCCGATGCGGCGCAGGGTCGCCGGAGCGAAGGGGCGGCGCTCCCGTTCGGCGTTCATGACGCTGTGCAGCTGTGTCCACGCTGTGGTCTCCATGCTCATGAAGAAGACCGTAGAACCTCAAGCATTGTTGAGGTCAAGGGGCTCGCCTATTGTCCCGACATCCCGCACAATCAGCCCGATCCCCCTCTTCTCCGTCTCTCCGCGCAAAGGCCCCGATGACGCTCCCCACACAGCCGCTTCCCGCGCGCAATGCCCAGTCCCCGCTCCCGCAACCCGGAGTTGGCCCGGCCTGGGCAGCCTCTGGTGATGTGACAGCGGTACAGCTCCCCGAACTCCACCCGGGACGACTCCCCCGTCGCGTCCCGGTCCGCCGCCTGCGGCAGATCCTGTGTCTGCTCCCGCTCCTGCTCGTCACCGTGGTCGCGGTGCAGCACCGGTCCGTGCTGGCCGCTGGTTTCGCGCATCTGGGCACCGCCGAGTGGCCCTGGCTGCTGGCCGCGGCCGGGGCGACCTGTCTGACCTGGGTCGCCGCCGCCTGCACCCGGCAGGGCGCGGTCGTCGAGCGGCTGCCCCGACGGCGGCTGCTGGCCACGCAGTTCGCGGCGGGCGCGGCCAACCACCTGCTGCCGACCGGGCTGGGCGCGAGCGCGGTCAACCTGCGGTTCATGACGGTGTGCGGGCTGCCGCTCGCCCGCTCCTCGGCCGCCCTCGCCCTGTACCTGCTGGCCGAGAGCGCCGGCCGGGTGCTGCTGCTGGGGGCCCTGCTCATCGCGTTCCCCGACGCGCTGCGCCTCGGCACGCTGGTGCCGGAGACGGCGTTCGGCCCGCTGCTGGCCGGCGTCGCCGTGGTGCTCGTGATCGCCGCGACCGTGCTCGGCCTCGTACGGCGGCTGCGCTCGGCCGTGGTGTCCTTCCTGCGGACGGCGCTCGGTGAGGCGCGCTCGGTGCACAGGCGTCCGGCGCGGGCCCTGGCGCTGTGGGGCGGGGCCTTCACCTTCCCGGCGCTGCAGGCCTCCGTCCTGGTGCTGGTGGGGCGGGCCCTGGGGCTGGACGTTCCGGTCGCGCACATGGCGGTGGCCTATCTGGCGGCGACCGTCGCCGTCGCTCTGGTGCCGACGCCCGGCGGCATCGGCTCGGTGGAGGCGGCGCTGGTCATGGCGCTGGTGGCCGCGGGCGGCCCGGCCGCGGTGGCCACGGCCGTGGTCCTGGCCTTCCGCGTCATCACCGTCTGGCTCCCCCTGGCGCCGGGCGCGCTGACCCTGGCGGCGCTGGTACGGCTGAAGGTGATCTGACCCGGGTGGCGTGCCACTCCGTCGCGGGGATCCGCCCCGAGCGCCCACGGACCCGTGAGCGAACCGTTCGTGACGGTGTGTCATGTGCAGTAACTCACCCCCCGCTCATCCCTGTCTCCGGTACGGAACCCCGTCCGGGATACGGCAGGATGAACGATCGTGCCGACCGCAGGTCAGGGTGGTCGGGCGCCTTCGAACATCCCGGAAGACGAGCAGGTGACGACGTGACGAGACTTCACATCCGGCCGCCGATGGCGGCGTTCGCCGCGATACCCCGCCCCGGAGGTGACCGGTGAACCGCGCACTCACCGTGGACGATCTGCTGTTCGCCGGCATCGCCCTCGGCTCGGGCCTGCTGGCGGCGTTCGCGCTGCGCATCCTGCTGCGCTGGCTGGGCGGGCACGCCGACCGCACCCGCTGGACCGGGGACGACGTCATCGTGCACGCGCTGCGGGCCGTGGTGCCGTGGGCCGCGGTCGTGGGCGGCGCCGCGGGCGCCGCGGCGGTGCTGCCGCTGACCCGGGTGGTGCAGCACACCACCAACCAGGTGCTCACCGTGCTGCTCATCTTCGTCGCGACGGTGTCGGCGGCCCGAGTGGTGACCGGGCTGGTCCGTACGGTCACGCAGTCCCGCTCCGGGGTCGCCGGATCGGCCACGATCTTCGTCAACATCACGCGCATCCTGGTCCTGGCGATCGGCTTCCTGGTGGTGCTCCAGACCCTGGGCATCTCGATAGCGCCGATGCTCACCGCCCTGGGCGTGGGCGGTCTGGCGGTCGCGCTGGCGTTGCAGGACACCCTCGCCAACCTCTTCGCGGGTATCCACATCCTCGCGTCCAAGACCGTCCAGCCCGGTGACTACATCCGGCTCAGCAGCGGCGAGGAGGGCTACGTCGAGGACATCAACTGGCGGCAGACGACGATCCGCAACCTGTCCAACAACCTCATCGTGCTCCCCAACGGCCAGCTCGCGCAGGCGAACATGACCAACTTCATGCGCCCCGAGGAGCAGCTGACCATCCTGGTCCAGGTCGGGGTGGCCTACGACAGCGACCTGGACCACGTGGAGCGGGTGACCAACGAGGTCATCGCCGAGACCATGACCGAGGTCGAGGGCGCCGTCCCCGACCACGAGCCGATCATCCGGTTCCACACCTTCGGCGACTCCCGCATCGGTTTCACCGTCATCCTGGGCGTCGGCGAGTTCAGCGACCAGTACCGGATCAAGCACGAGTTCATCAAGCGCCTGCACAAGCGCTACCGCGCGGAGGGCATCCGCATACCCGCCCCGGCCCGGACGGTGGCGCTCCAGCAGGGCGCGGTCGTCATCCCCCAGCAGCGCACCGGCGCGATCGAGCCGGACGAAGTGGCCTCCGTCCGGCTCGACTAGCGGCTCACGGCGTCACCGCTCACCGCGTCACAGCGTCGCGGAGTTGTCGTGGCGCCCGCCGGCCCTCCGGTCGCGCGGCGCCGAGAGGGACGGCGCGGCCGGCGTCACGGTCCAGTCCGGGTGGCCCGGCATCCGCGGCGTCTTCGTGCCGTACAGCCACTCCCTCAGGAATCCGGAGAGGTCCTGGCCGGAGACCTGCGAGGCGACCGCGATGTAGTCCTCGGTGGAGGCCGAGGAGTCGCGGTAGCGCTCGAGGAAGGCACGCTCGACGGCGCTGAAGGCCGCCTCGCCGATCTGCTGCCGCAGCGCGTAGAGGACGAGGACGCCACCCAGATAGCGCTGGCTGTCGAACAGATTCGCCGCGTTGGGTGCGGCGACCGGCCCCGAGGTGCGGCGCCACTGGTCGCCCAGGGCGTAGGTGTCCTTCATCCGGGCTTCCATGGTGGTCAGGCCCTTGGAGTCGGGCCAGCCGCGCTCGTAGCGGTACAGCAGCCCGTAATAGTCGGCGTGGCCCTCGTTCAGCCACAGGTCGGCCCAGGTGGCGGGGCTGACGCTGTTGCCGAAGTAGGAGTGGACCAGCTCGTGCATCATGTGCGAGCCGATCTTGCTCTCCTCCTGGAGGAGGTAGTTCGGCTTGTAGATCGTGAGGGTCTGGGTCTCCAGACCGGTGAAGTCGAAGGCGTCCGAGGCGTCGTTGTTGCAGGGCAGCAGGCCGTACGTCTCGAAGGGGTACGCGCCGAGCCGCTGTTCGACCCACTCCACCAGGGCCGGGGTGAGCGCCAGGGCAGGTTCCAGGGCGGCGGCCCGGGCGACGGGGACGACGTCCCGCAGCGGCAGGCCGTGCGGGCCCTGCCGGTCCTTGATCACGTAGTCGCCGACGGTGATCTGCACCACCTCGGTGGCGATCGGCGAACGGGAGCGGTAGGTGTACGCGGTCCGGTCACCGGCCAGCTGTTCGGTGCGCTCCAGCATGCCGCTCGCGACGCCCCGCAGGCCGGCGGGCACGGTGAGGCGGAAGGTGAAATCGGCCTTGTCGGAGGGGTGGTCGTTGCAGGGGAAGACGGTGTGGGCCAGGTCCGGCTGGCAGCACACCGCGAATCCGTCGGGGGTGGCCACCCAGCCGCCGGCGGGCGGCGGGGTCCGGCGCGGGTCGGCGCCGTAGGCCACGCACACGGTGACCCGGGCCTTCGGCGGGAGCCGGCGCGAGGGGGTGATCCTCAGCTTCTCGGCCACCTGCTCGAAGGCTGCCGGGCGGCCGTCGACACGGACGGAGCGTATGTCCAGGCCGCGCGCGTCCAGGGAGAAGCGGCTCAGGGCCTGGGTGGTGCGGATGGCCAGGGTCGCGGTCGCCTCGACGAGCCTGGTCGTGGCGTCGTACGCGAAGTCGAGGTGGTAGGCCGAGACGCGGTAGCCGTCGTTGCCCAGGTCGGGGAAGACGGAGTCGCCGAGGGTCTCGGGGCCCGGGGTGGCGCCGGTCCTGGTGGCCGCCTGGGCCGGGATCCCCGTGGTGAGCGCCGCCGCCGTGCCGATGAGGGCGACCGCCGGGGCCGTCACTCTGGTGCGATATCTCATGGTCCGCTTTCGCTCGGACGGCCGGGTGGTCAGATCCGGCCGTGGCTAGGAGTGAGTGATCTCTCTCCAGGACACGGGAACGAGCCGATCGGTTGCACGAGACTGGACGCGGACCCCTGTCGAGACGAGGTCGGTCACGAGATATCTTGATGTCGAGCAATGTTGCAGACGTGGAGCGGAGCACCCGGTGACTGACTCGACCATCATCTATACGCACACTGACGAGGCCCCCGCCCTGGCGACGTATTCCTTCCTGCCGGTGGTCCGGGCCTACGCGTCACAGGCGGGTGTCCCCGTGGAGACCCGCGACATCTCGCTGGCCGGACGCATCATCGCCCTGTTCCCGGAGTACCTGACCGAGGACCAGCGCATCCCGGACGCCCTCGCCGAGCTCGGTGAGCTGGCCAAGACGCCCGCCGCCAACATCATCAAGCTGCCGAACATCTCTGCGTCCATCCCGCAGCTCAAGGCCGCCGTCGCCGAGCTGCAGGGCCAGGGTTACGCGCTGCCGGACTACCCGGACGACCCGAAGACCGACGAGGAGCGCGAGATCCGCGCCCGCTACGACAAGGTCAAGGGTTCCGCCGTGAACCCGGTCCTGCGTGAGGGCAACTCCGACCGGCGCGCCCCCGCCTCGGTCAAGAACTACGCCAAGTCCCACCCGCACCGCATGGGCGCCTGGACCGCCGAGTCCAAGACGAACGTGGCGACCATGGGGCAGAACGACTTCCGCTCCACCGAGAAGTCCGTCGTGATCGCCGAGGACGGCGAGCTGCGCATCGAGCTGGTCGGCGACGACGGCACCACCACGGTGCTGCGCGAGTCCGTACCCGTACTCGCCGGGGAGGTCGTCGACGCCTCCGTGATGCGCGTCGGCGCGCTGCGCGAGTTCCTGACCGCGCAGGTCGCCAAGGCCAAGGCCGAGGGCGTGCTGTTCTCGGTGCACCTGAAGGCCACGATGATGAAGGTCTCCGACCCGATCGTCTTCGGCCACGTGGTGCGCGCCTTCTTCCCGAAGACGTTCGCGCAGTACGGCGACAAGCTCGCCGCGGCCGGCCTCACCCCGAACGACGGCCTGGGCGGCATCTACAAGGGCCTGGAGGCCCTGCCGGAGGGTGCCGAGATCAAGGCTTCCTTCGACGCCGAGCTCGCCGAGGGCCCGGAGCTGGCGATGGTCGACTCCGACAAGGGCATCACGAACCTGCACGTCCCCTCGGACGTCATCGTCGACGCCTCCATGCCGGCCATGATCCGCACCTCGGGCCACATGTGGGGCCCCGACGGCCAGGAGCACGACACCCTCGCGGTGCTGCCGGACTCCTCCTACGCGGGCGTCTACCAGGCCGTGATCGACGACTGCCGGGCGAACGGCGCCTACGACCCCTCCACCATGGGTTCGGTGCCGAACGTCGGTCTGATGGCGCAGAAGGCCGAGGAGTACGGCAGCCACGACAAGACCTTCGAGATCGCCAGCACGGGCACGGTCCGCCTGGTCGACGGCAACGGCACCGCGCTCATCGAGCAGAGCGTCTCGGCCGGCGACATCTTCCGCGCCTGCCAGACCAAGGACGCGCCGATCAAGGACTGGGTGAAGCTGGCCGTCACCCGCGCCCGCGCCACCGGCGACCCGGCCGTGTTCTGGCTGGACGAGACCCGTGCGCACGACGCCAACCTGATCGCCAAGGTCAACAGCTACCTCGCGGACCACGACACCGAGGGCCTGGACATCCGGATCCTCAACCCGGTCGAGGCGACGAAGCTGTCGGTGGAGCGCATCCGCCGCGGCGAGAACACGATCTCCGTCACCGGCAACGTCCTGCGTGACTACCTGACGGACCTGTTCCCGATCCTGGAGCTGGGCACCAGCGCCAAGATGCTGTCGGTCGTCCCGCTGATGGCGGGCGGCGGCCTGTTCGAGACGGGTGCGGGCGGCTCGGCGCCGAAGCACGTACAGCAGCTGGTCAAGGAGAACTACCTGCGCTGGGACTCCCTGGGTGAGTTCTTCGCCCTGGTTCCGTCCCTCGAGCAGTTCGCGAAGGTCACGGGCAACGCCCGCGCCCAGGTCCTGGCCGACACCCTGGACCGCGCCACGGCGACCTTCCTCAACGAGGACAAGTCCCCGACCCGTCGCGTCGGCGGCATCGACAACCGCGGCAGCCACTTCTACCTGTCCCTGTACTGGGCGCAGGAGCTGGCCGGGCAGAGCGAGGACGCGGACCTGGCGAAGGCCTTCGCCCCGCTCGCCGAGACGCTCGCCGCAAACGAGCAGAAGATCGTCGACGAGCTGAACGCCGTCCAGGGCAAGCCCGTCGAGATCGGCGGCTACTACCAGCCCGACCCGGAGAAGGCCGCGGCGGCCATGCGCCCGTCCTCCACGTGGAACGAGGCCCTGGCGTCCCTGAGCTGACGCCCCGGGCCGCATCGGCTCCCGGGCTCCGCCCCGGCCGGCACCACGCCCGGCCGGGGCGGAGCCTTGTGCGCCCCTCCCCCGGCCCCTCGCCCCTCCCCAGGCCCCTCGCCCCTCCCGCGGCCTTCACCACTCCCGCGTGGCGATCAGCTCCTCCACGTCCGCGTCCGGGAAGCCGTACGCTCGCGCGAGGAAGTCGAAGTCCTCGGCTATCTCCTCCCGGGCCACCGTCTCGATCTCGCTGCCGGCCGCCTCGAACGCGGCCTCCAGGTCGTTGAACTCCTCCGTGGCCGCCTGCGTCAGGGCGTACAGCGCGTCGAGGCCGACGGGCCGCTCCGCCTCGATGCGCTCGCACAGGGCGAGCAGGATCGCGCGGCCGCGGTCCACCACGTGATCGGGGTAGTAGTCGTCCTCGTACAGCCCCCGGAGAAACGGGTGAGTGCGCACCTGCTCGTTGCTGATCGGCATGACGTCCTCGGCCTCGACGGTTCGGCGATGTGACACCTTGATCGTGCCGCACCCCACTGACAACGCCCCTGGAGCCGCCTCGTGACCGACACCCCGCACCCCTTCGAGCTGCTGTCCGGGGACGGGCGTTCTCCCGTCATCCTGCATGTGCCGCACTCCGCGCGGGAGATACCGGATGCCGTGCGGGCGGGGATCGTGCTGGGCGACGAAGAGCTGGAGCGGGAGCTCGACCACATCACCGACGCCCACACGGCGCAGATCGCCGAGGCGGCGGCCGGGCTGGCGGGCGTCGTGCCGTGGCGGTTCGTCAACCGGCTGTCGCGGCTGGTCGTCGATCCGGAGCGGTTTCCGGACGAGCGGGAGGAGATGCTCGCCGCCGGGATGGGGGCGGTGTACACCCGGACCACACACGGTGGTGCGCTGCGGGTCGGGGACGTCGATACCACGCCGCTCCTCGAGCGGTACTTCGACCCCTACGCGCGGGCGATGACGCGGGCCGTGGCGGACCGGCTGGAAGCCGCCGGGCGGGCCGTGATCATCGACGTGCACTCCTACCCGAGCCGGAGACTGCCGTACGAGCTGCACGGGGAGGGGCCCCGCCCTCCGGTCTGCCTCGGTACGGACTCCTTTCACACGCCGCCCGCGCTGCTGGACGCCGCCCGGGAGGCGTTCGGTGAGACGCAGCTCGACACCCCGTTCGGCGGGACCTACGTCCCCCTGGAGTTCTACGGGAAACGGCCCGAGGTGAGCGCCCTCATGGTGGAGATCCGCCGGGACACGTATATGACCGAGCCGGGCGGTCCCGCGGGGCCCGGTCTCGAGCGGCTCGCCGCCGCGCTGGCCGGGCTGGTCGACGCCGTGTCCCGCTGATCCGCCGCGGTCCCCGTCCCCGTCCCGGTCGCCGGTGCCGGAGCACCCACATCCCTCAGGCCCGCAGCCACTCCGTCACCACCACGTCCCCGCCGGTCCGCAACCGCAGGGCGAACGGGCCTGACAGCGGCACGTCGCCCGTGAAGCGGCCCAGGTCGTCGGCCGTGAGCGGGGAACCGGGGCGTGGCCCGCCGAGGACCTCGATCCGGGCCGGCTGCGGCGGCAGCACCTGCCCCATCAGCCCGTGCGCGGTCACCTCGACGTCGACGGTCACCTCGCCCGCCCGGAAGGTCAGCATCCGGGGCACGTCGGCGGCGCCCCGGACCGGGAGGGCGTCGACGAGCGAGTCGAAGGTCAGCTCGGCCACGCGCGCGTCGAGGTCGTGCAGCGCGTAGGCGTCGACGGCGATCTGCTGGAGTTCCGCCGGCACCGGGTCGAGGACGGCGGCGGCCTGCCGCAGCTCCTCCTCCAGCAGCCCTGCGTCGAACTCCTCGTCGTGCCAGTTCTCTTCGGCGAGCAGTTCGTCGTCGTTCATGTCGTCGCTCATGTCGCTCACATCGCCCCCCGTGCCTCGAGCCGGGCCCGCAGGCGCCGCAGACAGCGCTGGCGCAGTGGCCCGATGCTGCCCACCGCGATGCCCAGCGCGGCGGACACGTCCTGGTAGCTGGGCGGTGGGGTGGCCATCAGCACGCGCAGCAACTGCCTGCACCGCTCGCCCAGTTCTTCGAACTCCTGCCACAGCCGCCGTACGCGTTCGCTTTGTGCGGCGGCCTCCTCGGAGTCGAGCAGCGACTGTTCCGGCGTGCCGTCCTCACTGACCCGGTCCAGCAGCCGCGGATCGTCCGTCAGGGTCAGCCGCTGGGAGTTCTTGATGACCTTGAGGCACTCGTGGCGCGCGGTGCTCGCCAGCCACGCGCCCGCCTTGCCCGGCTCGCGGATCCGCCCGAGGTGCTGGGCGAAGCGGAACCAGGCCGTCTGGTACACCTCGTGGGCATCGGCGTCGGAGAGCCGGTGGGCCCGGACGACCGACCACACCAGGGGGCTCAGCCCTTCCACGAGCGCCTTCCAGGCCGCCGCGTCACCGTCGGCGGCTGCCTGGACGAGCGCGCCGGCATCAGTACGGTCCACGGCAGCCCCACCCCTCGAGTACGGCACGTCATGGTACGCCGTGGAGGGGGCGGCTTCGGCCCTCACAGCGCGGGGCCGAGGCGCACGACCGGGACCGGCCGCCAGGTGGGCGGACGCAGCGCCGGGACGTGCGCGCCACGCACGTCGGCGAACTCCGCCTGCGAAGCCAGAAGTTGCCGCCGGGCCGCGCGCGGATCGGTCTCCTTGTGCGCCGTCATGTGGGCGGCGACCAGGCCGGCGGTCACAGGGGCGGCGAAGGAGGTGCCGCTCCACTGCGCGTACCCCTCGAACATCACCTGGTCCGGCTTGGCCGTGTTCCCCTGATCGCTCAGCACGCCGCTGTGGCGGGGGTGCTGGCAGGTACAGCCGTACGAGAAGCCGTACCGGCAGGCCTCGTACGTGGAGTGCTGGTACACGTACGGGACGGGCGAGTCGAAGCCGGTGAGGGCGCTGGTGAGGCGCTCGCCGGGGGCGTAGACCTTCACCCAGGGGCCGTGGTTGGTGAAGCAGGCGCCGTATGCGCCGTCGCTGCGCAGGGCGCCGACCGACAGCACGGAGTCCTCCCAGCCGGGCAGGTCGGCGTAGGCGGCGGGCCAGAACGGCGCGGCGCTGGCGTTGTTGCCGGCGGCGGCGACCAGCAGGGTGCGCTGCTCGCGCAGTTCCCGCATGAAGTTCTCGACGCCGAGCAGGCCGTCGGCGCGGCCGTTGGAGGTGCCGGCGGAGAGGCTGAGGACATCCGGCCAGCCGTCGGCGTCGACGGCCTCGAAGAGCTTCTCGCCGAACTCTGACTCCAGGATGGCGCCGGCGTCGTTGAGGGTGCCGCGCACGGTGATGTCGGTGTTGGGTGCGACGGCGGCGACGAGCCCGGCGATGAACGTGCCGTGTCCGACGTACTGCTGGAGGATCCCCCGGTCGTCGCACTCCTGGAGCTGCGCGTCACCGTCGGTGTGGGCCAGCAGACCGCAGGAGCGGTAGTCGTGCATGAGGCCGGTGTCGACGACGAGGACGCCGACGGCGGTGTCCGGGTCGTGGGGCGTGTCGGCGGCGGCCGGGTTGGGTGGCTCGCTGAGCGGGGCGGGAACGGGTTCGTCGCCGGGGCAGGCGTTCACCGCGATGTGCACGACGTGGTTGCGGGCGACCATCCGGCGCCCGGCCCGGGACTCGTGCTCCCGAACCGAGCGCAGGGCGTGCGCGACGGCCCGGTCGGCGTCCCGGCCGCCCTCGCCGGGGTCGCCGACGCGGATCCGGGTGATGCCGCTGCGGTTGGCCTGCTCTCCCGCGCGGCGGACCTGCTCCTGGTCGAGGTCGGGTGCCGCCGTGAAGTGCGCCCGTACCGTGTCCTCGACGATCCGGGCCTCCTCGCCGTCGCGGACGAGGACCACGCCCTTCTCGTACATGAACTCCGCCGAGTCGTCCGGGCCCATCGCCAGCGGCACGTCCGGCATCGAGCGCTGGACCTGGTCGAACTGCTCGTGGAATCGCTGAGGTGCCATGGCGGGTCCTCCCGTTGGTGCGACGGCGTCGGTCGGTGCCGCTGAGCGGTCGTCAACAAGAGCCGCTGGGCCGTCCCTTGATACAGCTCGCCCTCCACGACGAGCCACCGAAAGCGACCGCGCCGGCGCCGAGGCAACTGAGGCCGTACCCGACCGCGCATTCCCGCAGATCGATGGCGTCGGAATCGTGCTGACCAGCACGTGGGTTCTGCTCAGCGACATCGAACCCATGACCTGATGGAGCGTCACTCCCACCTGCGCGGGCGGGATGTGCGCGGTCTCGCGCGAGGTCGAGCCTCGCATGCACCACGTGTTGCGCGCGGCGGCGGCAGCGTCCGATGCGGCGGCATGGCGACGCTGCAGAGCGCGGGCCGGCTGCCAGGCTGGGCACATCTGACCCGCAAGGTGATCGGGAGCTCTACCGTGTGCCGTCGACGAGGCCGGGTGCTCCGGGGCAACGGCCGCCGGGTGGTGACGCGCGGTGTTCCTCCTGACTCCCCTGCAGCAGAGCTGAGAACCGCGAGCGGCCCGCCGTACCAGTGTTCCTGGTGCGGCGGGCCGTACCCTGTTCGAGTGGCCGGCCCTGGGCCGGCCTCACGCGAGGAGAACCCGGAAGGGGTTCAGACCCAGGGAGTGGGGGTCATCCGGTGGCGAGGGTGGTCCACTTCTGGTTGGAGCCGCCGTGGCAGTCCCACAGGTGGAGTTGTGTGCCGTCGGCGGTGGAGGCACCCGGAATGTCCAGGCAGCGGCCGGAGACGGGGTTGCGGTAGCCGCCGTTGAAGGGCTGCCAGACCTGGTTGGCGCCGCCGTGGCAGGACCAGAGCTGCACCTTGGTGCCGTTGGCCGTGCCCGCCCCGGCGACGTCGAGGCACTTGCCCATGGAGCGCAGGGTGCCGTCGGTGTAGGCGGACCAGAACTGGTTGGCGCCGTTGCTGCATCCCCACGTCTGGACGGCGGTCCCGTCAGCGGTGGCGGCGCCGTTGACGTCCATGCACTTGCCGGCGATGCCGGACTGCACGCGTGCGGGGGCGGGGGCGGGGTTCCTCAGCCACCCGGCGCTGTCCGCGGACCGGATCCCGCGGTGGAAGGCGTCGGCCATCTTCTGAAAGCCGGAGTCGTTGGGGTGCAGCGCGTCGACCAGGTCGGCCGTGGTCAGGCTGCTCATGTCCACGTAGGCGACGCGCTTGCCCGCGGACTGTGCGTCCCGCACGATCTGGGGGATCGCCTGGTTGTAGGCGGCCCGGTACTGCTCCTCGGAGCCGCTGGTGGACACGACCAGGGAGGCCACGAGGACGGTCGCGTCGGGGGCGGCGGCGGTGATCTGGCCGACCAGCGACCTCAGCCGGGCGGTGGCGGTGGAGACCTGGTAGCTCTCGTTGAGGTCGTTGGTGCCGATATGCAGCGTCACGACGTTGGGCCGGTAGCGGGTCAGCGAGGCGTCGGTGAGGGCGGCGACCTGGTGGATCTTGTACCCGGGGTGGCCTTGGTTGTCGTTGTCGGACATCGAGCCGCTCCGTTCCGTGCCCACGAAGTCCAGCGGATGCCCGTCCGCCGCGAGCCTGTTCCACAACGGCCCGCGGTAGCCGTTGCCGGTGCTGCTGCCCACGCCCCAGGTGATCGAGTCACCCAACGGCAAGACCCGCAAAGGGGTGTCGGAGGCGGCGGAGGCAGGGGCCACACCCGCCGCCGTCACCCCGAGCACGGCGGCGACAAGCGTGACCAGGGGGAAAATCCAGGGCTTTCTCATACAGGCGTCCTCTTCTGCGAGTGATGGTGATTAGCGGGTGGGGGATAGCCGTTGGTGCCAGCCACTCGGCACCTGTTTCGCTACCGATCTGGGCCGGACAACTCCGCCCTCACTGAGCGTCCCGGCGGCTCACACCGCGAGGATCTGCCAGTCCTGGTTGGAGCCGCCGGTGGAGGGTCACTGGGTGACCTTGGCACCGGGCCGTTCGCTCATGGTCGGGGTGGCTCGCGTAGTCGCGGCAGGAAGGCGGCCCGGAAGGGAGGAACCCCGGCCGACGTGCGGCTGGGGTTCCTCAAGGTGGTGGGTCGGTCAGCGGGTGGGTTCGCCCATGTCGTGGACAGCTCGTCCACGCGTCGGCGGGCAGACCCCCATCGCGATCACCGTGGAGGGGGCGGGTCAGCGCTGCAGGGTGAGCAGGGCCGGTCGGTACGGCAGCGACAGGTAGTCGGTGCCGTCCGGTGAGGGA